>NZ_CP013417.1:0-1409426 GCF_001524445.2 Burkholderia savannae | reverse complement strand
GATGCGCGCATCGCCAGGCAGCGCGGACAGCGCGACGCCGATCGCATCGAGCACGACGCGATCGGCGGAAAACTCTTGTGGGGGAATCACAGCGGGAAGGCGCGTCGCGCCTCGCGAGTCGACGGCCCGGCGCTCACGCGCCCGGCGTCGTTTCCTTGAACTTGCCGTAGGCCATCAGGCGCTCGAAGCGGCGCTCGCGCAGCGCATCGATGCTCATGCCCTGGAACTGGCGCAGCGAATCCGCGAGCGCGCGGCGCAGCAGCGCGGCCATGCCCTTCGGATCGCGGTGCGCGCCGCCGAGCGGCTCGTTGATGATCTTGTCGATGAGGCCGAGCGCCTTCAGGCGATGCGCGGTCAGGCCGAGCGCCTCGGCCGCTTCCGGCGCCTTCGCGGCGCTCTTCCATAGGATCGACGCGCAGCCTTCCGGCGAGATCACCGAGTACGTCGAGAACTGCAGCATCATCACCGTGTCGGCAACCGCGATCGCGAGCGCGCCGCCCGAGCCGCCCTCGCCGATCACCGTCGCGATGATCGGCGTCTTGAGCTCGGCCATCACGTACAGATTGCGGCCGATCGCCTCCGATTGGCCGCGCTCTTCCGCGCCGATGCCCGGATAGGCGCCCGGCGTGTCGACGAACGTGAAGATCGGCAGCCCGAACTTTTCGGCGAGGCGCATCAGGCGCTCCGCCTTCCGATAGCCTTCCGGGCGCGGCATCCCGAAATTGCGCGCGGCGCGCTCCTTCGTGTCGCGGCCCTTCTGATGGCCGATCACCATGCACGCGTGGCCGTTGAAGCGGGCGAGGCCGCCTACGATCGACTGATCGTCCGCGAACGCGCGGTCGCCGTGCAGTTCGTGGAAATCGGTGAAAAGCTCGCTCACGTAGTCGAGCGTGTACGGCCGCTGCGGATGGCGCGCGATCTGCGACACCTGCCACGGCGTCAGATTCGCATACAGATCCTTCGTGAGCTGCTGACTCTTCTTCGACAGCCGCTCGATCTCTTCCGAGATGTCGACAGCCGAATCGTCCTGCACGAAACGCAGTTCCTCGATCTTCGCCTCGAGCTCGGCGATCGGCTGCTCGAAATCCAGAAATGTGGTCTTCATGTGTTTGAAATCCTTGGGTCTTGCGGCAGCGCGTATTCTAACCGCGCTCGCCTGGCGCAAGACCGGGTCGCAACTATCGATTAGCGAAAAGCAATAGCCGCGATCAGCTATTGGCCGTCAGCGGATCGAGACTGCGCCACATATACCAGGTGGCAACCGTCCGCCACGGCTCCCAGTTCGCCGCCACCTCGCGCGCCTCGCTGCGCGTGACGGGTTCTCCGCTGAAGTAATTGACGCTGATCGCGCGAATGAGCCCCAGATCGTCGAGCGGCAGCACGTCCGGCCGCGACAGGTTGAAGATCAGGAACATCTCGGCCGTCCACCGGCCGATCCCGCGGATCTGCGTGAGCTCCGCGATCACGTCCTCGTCGTCCATCGTCGCCCATTTGTCGACGTGAAGCGCGCCCGACACGAAGTGCTGGGCCAGATCCAGAATATATTCCGACTTGCGCTTCGACAGACCGCACGCGATCAATTTTTCCTGGCCGAGCTTGATGATCTGCGGCGGCGCGAGCTTCGGGCAGGCGGTTTCGATCTTGACCCAGACCGACTGCGCGGCCGCGACCGAGATCTGCTGCCCGACGACCGAGCGCGCGAGCGTGACGAACGAATCGCCGCGCTTGACGAGATGCGCCGGGCCGAACTTCGGAATCAGCTTCTTCAGGATTCGGTCGCGCTTGACGAGATCGGCGCACGCCTTGTCCCAATATGGCGGACGCGCGACCGCCTCGGCGTCGGTGAGCTGCACCGGCACGGCCGCCTCGGACACGCGCGCCTTGCGCGCGGCCGGCTCCGCCGATGCGACGACGACGGCCTCGCGCGGCAGCGCGTCGGCGCCCCGCTCGCCGTCGACCTTCGCGCGCGCCGGCTTCGTGGCCGCCGCGCGCAAGCTCGGCTTATGCGCGGCGCCATTGGCCGCGCCGTTCGGCGCCGCGCGCTTCGCGCTCGCCTCGTGCACCGCCGGCGCACGCGCGCCGGCCCGCTTGGCCGCAATCGGCGGCTGCGTCGCCGCACGCTTGGCCGGCGCTTTTCTGGCCGTTGCCATCTAGCCTCCTACCTGGCGAATCGATCAGTGGGACAGACGATGCGCGCTCATACGCGGCGCCACTCGGTCGACCCGCCCGGTTTGTCTTCAAGTGCGACCCCGGCCTCGAGCAGTTCCGCCCGAATCCGGTCCGCTTCGGCATAGTTCTTCGCTTGCTTCGCCGCGACGCGCGCGGCGATCTTCGCTTCGATCTCTTCCGGCTCGAGCGCGCCCGCGCGCGCCGTGCCCGACGCCTGCTGCAGGAACTCGCGCGGCTCGCGGCCGAGCAGGCCGAGCAGGCCCGCGAGCCGCTTGAGCTGGCGCGTGAGCGCCGGATCGCGCGTGCGGTTCACCTCGGTCGCGAGCTCGAACAGCACGGCGACCGCGACGGCCGTGTTGAAATCGTCGTTCATCGCGGCCGCGAAACGCTGCGCGTGCGCCTCGTTCCAGTCGAGCGGCGCCGCATCCGGCGTCGCGTCCTTCAGCGCCGTGTAAAGACGCGTGAGCGACGCGCGCGCGTCGTCGAGATGAACGTCGCTGTAGTTGAGCGGCGAACGGTAGTGCGTGCGAACGATGAAGAAGCGCACGACCTCGGCATCGTACTTCTCGAGCACCTCGCGGATCGTGAAGAAGTTGCCGAGTGATTTCGACATCTTCTCACTATCGACCTGCACGAAACCGTTGTGCATCCAATAATTGACGAAAGTTTGTCCCGTCGCACCCTCGCTTTGCGCGATCTCGTTCTCGTGGTGCGGAAACTGCAAGTCCTGACCGCCGCCGTGGATGTCGAAATGATTTCCGAGCAGCGTGCAACCCATCGCCGAGCATTCGATGTGCCAGCCCGGACGGCCCAGGCCGTATTTCGATTCCCACGACGCGCCCGCCGGCTCCTCCGGCTTCGCGCGCTTCCACAACACGAAATCGAGCGGATCTTCCTTCGCGTCGTTCGCGGCGACGCGCTCGCCCGCGCGCAGATCCTCGAGCGACTTGCCGGAAAGCTTGCCGTAGTCCGCGAACTTGCGCACCGAATAATTGACGTCGCCGTCCTTCGCCTGATACGCGTAGCCGTTCGCCTCGAGCTTCTCGATCATGCCGAGCATCTGCGCAATGAAATCGGTCGCGCGCGGCTCGATGTCCGGGCGCTCGACGCCGAGCGCGTCGAAGTCCGCGTTCATCGCGTCGGTGAAGCGGCGCGTGAGCGACTTGATCGTCTCGCCGTTCTCGACCGCGCGGCGGATGATCTTGTCGTCGATGTCGGTGACGTTGCGCACGTACGTCACGCGATAGCCGATCGCACGCAGCCAGCGCTGGACGATGTCGAACACGACGACCATCCGCGCATGACCGATATGGCAGTAGTCGTAAACGGTGATCCCGCAAACGTACATCCGCACTTCGCCGGGCTGCCGCGGCACGAAAACTTGCTTGTCACGCGCGAGCGTGTTGTAGATGCGCAGTGATTCCATAGAGACGAAAGTGAGCCGAAGGAAACCGCCTGGCGATGCTCGCCGTGCATGCGGCACCCGACAGGACTTCTGTTGGCTGGGCCGCGTGCCGTGCGCTTCCTCGGATGACATGCGGCGATCGATCCGCAAGTGAAGCGGTGACGGCCACGAGAGGCAAAGACTATCCGCGGCTCGCCGGAACGCGCGGACGTTTTGTTAGAATGGGTCGGAGTATAACATTCCGATTTGAGCCTATGAAACCTTCCCGCGGCCGTGCGCCGAGCGCTGCGACCCTTGTTGCGACCGCCGCCGTGAGCGCCGCGCTCGCGCTCTTTCCGGGCGCGGCGGCCCTTGCGCAGAAAGCGCCCGCCCCCATCGACGGCACGCCGGAAATCGACGCGTCGATCGCGAGCCGGAACTGGACGCAGGCGCTCGCGCAGCTCGACGCGCGCATCGCGTCGAACCCGCGCGACGTGCAGGCACAGTTCAAGCGCGGCGCGGTACTCGCGCGCCTGAACCGCGACGACGAAGCGATCAAGCAGTTCGTCGAGCTGACACAGGCCTACCCGGAGCTGCCGGAACCCTACAACAACCTGGCGGCGCTCTACGCGAAACACGGCCGCTACGACGAAGCGCGCAGCGCGCTCGTCACCGCGACGCAGGCGAACCCGAACTACGGCCTCGCCTACGAGAACCTCGGCGATCTCTACCTGCGCCTCGCGGCCGAATCGTACAAGCGCGCGCAATCGCTCGGCCGCACGAGCGGCGCGACCGCGCAGCGCCTGTCGGACCTGCAGAAGATCATCGCGCCGCCGAAGGCGAAATCGGCGGCCGCGCCGGCGTCGGCCACGCGCGACTATTCGGCGCGGGCGGCCGCGAACGTGACGACGACCACCCTGCCGCTTTCCCCGACGTTCCAGTTCGGCGGACCGAGCGGCACGCTTGCGATGCCGCCCTACGTCGCGCCGTCGCAATAACACCGCGACGCCGCGCCTTTCCTTCACCCACCCAGAGGACCGTTATGAAACGTCTGTTGCTGGCGCTCGGCAGCGCCGCCCTCCTCGCGACCGCCCCCGCGTTCGCGCAATCGGCCGCGACGCACCCCGTCGTGCAGCTGAAGACCACGCAGGGCGACATCCGCGTCGAGCTGTACCCGGAGAAGGCGCCGAAGACCGTCGCCAACTTCCTCGATTACGTGAAGGCGGGCCAGTACAACGGCACGATCTTCCATCGCGTGATCAAGGGCTTCATGATCCAGGGCGGCGGCTACAAGACGAACTTCGACGAGAAGCCGACCCGCGCGCCGATCCCGCTCGAGAGCCAGAACGGCCTGAAGAACGCGACCGGCACGATCGCGATGGCGCGCACGAGCGATCCGAACTCGGCGACCGCGCAGTTCTTCATCAACACCGTCGACAACGCCGGCCTCGACTATCCGAACCCGGACGGCAACGGCTACGCGGTGTTCGGCAAGGTCGTGTCGGGCATGGACGTCGTGAAGAAGATCGAAGCCACGACGACGACGGTGCGCGGGCCGATGCGCGACGTGCCGGAAAAGCCGATCGTGATCGAATCGGCGACGATCGTCTCGAAATAAGCCCGCCCGACTCTTCCGCGCGGCCGCGTCGTCCCGAGCGGCCGCGCGCCGTTTAACCCCCATCCACCGAAGGAACCATCATGATCGAACTGCATACGAACCACGGCGTCATCAAGCTCGAACTCGACGAGGCGAAGGCGCCGAAGACGGTCGAGAACTTCCTCAACTACGTGAAGAAGGGCCACTACGACGGCACGGTCTTCCACCGCGTGATCAACGGCTTCATGATCCAGGGCGGCGGCTTCGAGCCGGGCCTGAAGCAAAAGCCGACCGACGCGCCGATCGCGAACGAAGCGAACAACGGCCTGAAGAACGACACGTACACGATCGCGATGGCGCGCACGAACGATCCGCACTCGGCGACCGCGCAGTTCTTCATCAACGTGAACGACAACGACTTCCTGAACCACTCGTCGCCGACGCCGCAGGGCTGGGGCTACGCGGTGTTCGGCAAGGTCGTCGAAGGCCAGGACGTCGTCGACAAGATCAAGGCCGTCAAGACGGGCAGCAAGGGCTTCCATCAGGACGTGCCGAACGACGACGTCGTGATCGAGAAGGCCGTCGTGGTCTGAACCTGGCGCGACGAGGCACCGGAATGTTGCAGGAAACGCCGCCGCGAAGCGTCTTTGCGGGCGTGCCGGGCGAACGCGGGCTCGCGCACGCGGCTCGCCCGTTCCTGTTCGTCTCCGATCTGCATTTGAGCGAAGCGATTCCGCGCACGGTCGCGGCGTTCGAGCACTTCGTGCGCGTGACGGCCGACAGCGCGGATTCGGTATTCATCCTCGGCGACTTGTTCGAATACTGGATCGGCGACGACGTCCTCGACCACGATCCGTTCGCCGCGCGAATGGCCGCGCTGCTGCGCACGTTCTCCGAGCGCGGCATCGCGCTTTACGTGATGCGCGGCAATCGCGACTTCCTGCTCGGCAAGCGTTTCATGAAAGCGGCGGGCGCGCTCTTCATTCCAGATCCGTCCGTCGTCGTCGCGTTCGGCAACCGCATCGCGCTCGCGCACGGCGATGCGCAGTGCACGGCCGACCGCGGCTATCAATGGTTTCGCCGCTTCGCGCGCAACGGCCTCGCGCAGCGGCTCTTTCTCGCGTGGCCGTTCGCGTGGCGCCGCGCGCTCGCCGAGCGGATGCGCGCGTCGAGCGAATCCGGCCGGATGCGCCCCGCATCGCCGCGCTATGACGTGACGCGCAAGGGCATCGCCGCGCTATTCAAACGCAGCGGCGCGCGCACGATCATCCACGGCCACACGCACAAGCCGGCGCGGCACGTCGAGGCGGGCGGCGTGCGCTGGGTATTGCCCGACTGGGAACTCGACCACGCGCCGCACCGCGGCGGCTACCTGTGCGTCGACGCACAAGGGATACGCGCGCTGCCGCTCGATTGAGCATCGGGCACGTTCGAGACGGACGAGCGGGCAGCGCGGCTTCCGGCTGCCCCGCGAACTCGGTCGTGCCGCGCCGAGCGAACCCGGCGCGCCCCCATGCTCCACGCTCATTGGATTCCTGACGAGCGATGCGGCGAACCTTCGCGCCGCGCGCGACGGCAGGTTCGCGTCGCTTTGATCAGCTTTCGCGCGATGCCGCTCGGTGTCGGCTCGAATATGACGATGCATCGCAAACGGACCGCGCGCGGCGATATCCGATGCGAGGCATGCCGCGCGCAGCGCATCCTGCGCCCGCCCGACTCAGCGCCCGGCCGTCTTCCCGTCGAGCGCCCCGCCCTCGAACGCCGCGGAAAGTCGGCGCAAATCGAGCCGCGCGCCGTCCGCGCCCTGCAATGCATCCAGATGCGCGCCCAGCCGCTCGAGCGCGGCGACGATTTCGTCGACGCGCTGCGCCTCCTTCGCCGCATGATCGATGAGGCCGTGGACCGCGAGCGACATCGGATCGTCGGCGTTCGGCGTGATCCCGTACGCGCAGAACGCCGCGCGCTCGGGCGCGCGCTTCGCGTCGGCCGGCATCACGACCCGCGCCGGGTTGCCGACCGCGGTGCCGCCCACCGGCACCGGTTTCACGACGACCGCGTTCGAGCCGATCTTCGCGCCCGCGCCGACCGTGAAGCCGCCCAGCACCTTCGCGCCGGCTCCGACGATCACGCCGCGCTCGAGCGTCGGGTGACGCTTCGCGCCGCGCGTGAGCGACGTGCCGCCGAGCGTCACGCCCTGGTAAATCGTGCAGTCGTCGCCGACGACGGCCGTTTCGCCGATCACGACGCCCATCCCATGATCGATGAACACGCGCCGGCCGAGCGTCGCGCCCGGGTGGATCTCGATGCCGGTCAGGAAGCGGCCGACCTGCGACACGAACCGGCCGAGCCAGCGCCAGCCCGAGCGCCAGCACGCGTGCGCGAGCCTGTGGAACACGAGCGCATGCAGCCCCGGATAGCACGTGAGTGTTTCCCAGGCGCTGCGGGCGGCGGGATCTCGCTCGCGGATCGTGGCGACGTCTTCGCGAAGTCTCGTGAACATGATGGTGACGATGGAAGGAGGAAACCCGGCGCGCGGCCGCCGGGCGGAGCCGTTATCGCTTTGACAGCTTTGCTTATGACGTTCGGACGATTGTAGATCGGCCGCCGCGAGTGCGCAGCAGGCGCCGCGTTCTCCCTGCCGCGATCACGGATATAGCGCGCCGGCGGCAGACCGGCGCACGCCGCTACTCGCCTCGCCCGGCGCCGATGCCGGAATCGTCCGCGTCGACCGCGTCGCCGGCCTCGCCCGCTTCGCCTTCGCCGTCGCCCGAGGCGCCCGCACGCGCTTGCGCGCCGCCCGAATTCAGCAGGATGTGCTTCGCGATCCCGCGGACGATGTTCACCTCCTCGCGTTCGAGCCCCGTGCGCGCAAAGAGCCGCCGCAGCCGCGGCATCAGCTTCTTCGGATTGCGCGGATCGAGGAAGTCGAGCGCGATCAGCGCATTTTCCAGATGCACGAACATTCGCTCGATCTCGTCGCTCTGCGCGAGCGTGCCGAGCGCGGCGTCCCGCGGCGCGGCCGATGCGTCGCCTTCGAGCAGCGCGACGCGCAACTCGTACGCGAGCACCTGCACCGCCTGCGCGAGATTGAGCGAGCTGTACGCGGGATTCGCCGGAATATGCGCGAGCGCGCTGCAGCGCTCGACCTGCTCGTTCGACAGGCCCGTGCGCTCGTTGCCGAACACGAACGCGATGTCGCCGGTATGCACGTGCCGGAGGGCACTCGCGGCGGCCGCGCGGGGCGCGAGCCGCGGCGGCCCGTATTCGCGCGACCGCGCGGTGAGCGCGATCGACCACTGCACGCCGTTCAGCGCATCGGCAAGCGTCGGCACGACATGCGCGGACGCGAGCACGTCGTCGGCGCCGCTCGCCATCGCGAGCGCTTCCGGATCGCTCTGCACGTGCGGCACGCGCGGCGCGACGAGCACGAGGCGCGAAAAACCCATTGTCTTCAGCGCGCGCGCCGCCGCGCCGACGTTGCCGGGGTGACTCGGCTCGACGAGCACGAAGCGCGTCGACGTGAATCCGCCGCGTGCGGCGCGCGCCGGACGGGATGTGGCCGCGCCGGCGGACGGCGCGGACGGTTTCTGCTGAGATTCCAAGACTTTCATTTGACTGATCGGGATGCCGGTATGGTATCGCCAACTCGCCGACAAACCCACTCGTCCGAATGGCCAGCCGAACCGTGCACGCGATCGTTTCACAAAAAACCGCCGCGAGTCGGGTAAAATTACGTCCTTGCCCGCGGCGCCCGCACTGTTCGGCCCGCCCCCGCTCTTTGCCAATTCGTCTTTCGTCGGCGAAACGCCCGCCTGCCGCCACGTGCGCGCCCGGGCGCGTCTCGCTGGTTCGATCACCACTCGTGGCGGCCTTGCGCCGCCGGCTTCAGGATTCAGGCTCATGCATCCCATGCTCAACATCGCTGTCAAGGCTGCTCGCCGCGCCGGACAGATCATCAATCGCGCATCGCTCGACCTCGACCTGATCGAGATCCGCAAGAAACAGCAGAACGATTTCGTGACGGAAGTCGACAAGGCGGCGGAAGACTCGATCATCGAAACACTGAAGACCGCCTACCCCGATCACGCGATCCTCGCCGAGGAATCCGGCGAATCGGGCAACGAATCCGAATTCCAGTGGATCATCGATCCGCTCGACGGCACGACGAACTTCATTCACGGCTTTCCGTACTACTGCGTGTCGATCGCGCTCGCGCACAAGGGCGTCGTCACGCAGGCCGTGGTCTACGATCCGAACCACAACGACCTCTTCACGGCGACGCGCGGCCGCGGTGCATTCCTGAACGATCGGCGCATCCGCGTCGGCCGACGCGACCGCCTCGCCGACGCGCTGATCGGCACAGGCTTCCCGTTCCGCGAGAAAGACGGCCTCGACGCATATTCACGCCTTTTCACCGAGATGACGCAAGCGTGCACCGGGCTACGCCGCCCGGGCGCAGCCGCGCTCGACCTCGCCAACGTCGCGGCGGGCCGCCTCGACGGATTCTTCGAGCAGGGCATCAACGTCTGGGACGTCGCCGCGGGCAGCTTGCTCGTCACCGAGGCGGGCGGCCTCGTCGGCAACTACACGGGCGATTCGGACTTCCTGCATCGGCGCGAGATCGTTGCCGCGAACCCGAAGATCTACGCGCAGATGATCCCGATCCTGAGCCGCTACACGCACACGCGGCCGGCCGAGGAATGAGCAGCGGCCGCACCGAAGGCGCGTGACGCCAAGTCGCTTCGGCGGCGAGATCGGCGGCCCGCGGCGCCTCGAGCGCCGCGGGCCGTTTCGCTTTCAGGCCGGCTCGAACGAGCCGGCTCGCATCGCGGATGACGCTTTCCGCTTTACGACGTCGCGGTGAAACGTACCGCAGCGCGCTTCATCGCGACGAAAAAGGCGGCCGGCGGGCCACATCGCGACGCGAACGACGGCCATCACACTTGCGCCGCCTGCTTCGCCGGCCTCCATTACCGAACGGCAAAGCCTCCCATCGACGTGCCCGGCTGGCAATTGCTCGCGTAGATGTAGAGTTGCTTGCCCATCACAAATGCCGACGTGATGAGCGGATACACATCCTTGTTTCCGTTCAAGTACGACAGGGTGCCGACCGTCACCTCCATGACCCCGTTCTTGTCGATGAAGAGCTTGCTGATCGTGCCCGACGTGCACAACGTATCGGCGTGCGCGTACGACGAAGCCAAAAGCATTGCGGAAACGACAGCGGCGAGAGTCTTTTTCATTTCATTCTCCTAAATAAAAAAATGACGCTTCGATTGAAACACTGACTGCATGCATACACTCTTGCACTACACACTCAACTCCACCAACACTTCAACACTCGAGCATTCGTCGCGGATCGATGCGCGACAGAGTTCGGCCTGTACGGATCGCGGGCGCTCGATCGCATCGCGTCGGCCGCAGCGCGCACCGGATACACATCCGTCGAATTCGAAATAAACGGGCGCGGCATGACATCCCACCCGATTCGGTGGACGCACCGTGAATTGCAATGGATTCAAGCGCCGAGATTCATGGCAGTGCCGAATCCGCGATCGGCACGGCCTGCATCGGCAATCGAAAAATCACGAATCCGTCATCGTCGCGCGACCGCGTGCGAAGCGCCACGCCGCGCGCACTCGTATCGAGCCCACCCGCTGCAAAGCCGACAAGATTCGACGAGACATCATGGCCCCTTTTTTTTCGCGGGATATTGCCGACGCGCGCGAAATCGCCGCATCGTTCGATTAATCATTTTCCCGCTACTTCCCCGACTTCCACGATGCCGCATCGTTTCGACTCGAACGAGTCAATCGGCGGACATCGGCATTTCAATCAATGATCATCCGGCAGAGATACTCGGGTGGAGATACCCGACAACGCCGTATGCTGATTTCTTCTCGGTCAACACTGTACGGCCATCGTCAATCCGGCGTGTCGACGTGCTGTTTTCGTCACTTCGTCGCACACGCCTGATAGCAATCGCGCATTTCCGGATTCTTTTTATTTCTGCGCTCGACGGAGACTATTACCACTCCTCCAACAAAACCAATGGTATTAATTTATCCGCCCCTTCAATCAATAGCATTCGCCATGCATCGATAACAAAATAGACAATATAAACACCATCATACAATCATATTCTTACATCGGGAATGAATCAATAAACAATGCAGCACCGAATTCAGCACGCTCGGCATCAATTTTGCCTTTTAATTCGCGTTCCAATTATTGTTCGCGATCGCGTTCGAATACGGGCATTGAATCTCCGCGGTGTCGACGCGTCGCCCGCCTGCCGCCGCCCTACGCTCGGATGCGCGACGATCGCTCGACATCGCGGTTCGATCCGCGTCGACGCGCGGCTGAAACGGTCCCAACGGTTTCGATTGTCGATGGGTCGGCGTCGAATTCGAACGTCGACGGCGTCCGGCGAATGAACCGTGACGATGCTCGTCAAACCCGCGCATGTTCAACACCGAATTTTCTTTCGTTCGAGGCGACGGCCGGCGCGCCACGAAACGCCGCACTCGCCCGCGATCAAGCCGCACGATGCGCACGAATCGGCGCTGCCCGAACACGTTGGCCATCCGGCCGGCTTCGCGCAGCGCTACGACAAGGTAAACTCTCACCCAATTCCGCATACGCAGACAGATATTCGCAAGATGGCCACCCAAATCGATGCCTCCCCCGACGCAGCGGCAGCGGCCGCCGCGCAGCACACGCCGATGATGCAGAGGTCTTTCCGCCTTATCTGAAAAGGCGTAGGTCAGAAAGCTACGCCAAAACCTACTCCTGCCCTTTTTGGGGATCGACTGTTCCCGCCCCAAAACGGTCCTCGGACGTTGACGAAGAGGTGGCCTCACTCGTTCGGACAGTTTTCTGAGATTTTTAAGTGGAACGTCCGAGGCAATCATGCTGCCGATTTGATCGCAGGCAGCGTCGCGAAGTATGCCTCATCCGGCGTCCGATCCGCCAGGCTCGAATGGGGCCGTTTTCGGTTGTACAGCTCGATGTAGTCGCCGATGGAGCGCCGGGCATGGCTGACCGACTCGTAAGCTCGCAGGTAAACCTCTTCGTACTTGACGCTGCGCCACACGCGTTCGACGAACACGTTGTCGCGCCAGGCCCCTTTACCGTCCATCGACAGCCGCACGCCTCGACCCAGTACGGCCTCGGTGAACGCGCCCGCCGTGAACTGGCTGCCCTGATCGGTGTTCACAATGTCCGGCAGCCCGTAGCGCGCGAACGCTTCCTCGAGCGCCTCGACGGCGTGCACTGCTTCCAGCGTGATCGCCACCCGGTGCGAGAGCACCTTGCGACTTGACCAATCCACTACTGCCGTCAGGTACACGAAGCCTCGCGCCATCGGAATGTATGTCGTGTCCAGTGCCCACGCCTGATTGGCCCGGGCGATTTTCATGCCGCGCAGCAGGTACGGCCAGATCTTGTGCTGCGCATTGCGTCGGCTCGTGTTCGGCTTGCAGTACAGCGCTTCCACGCCCATGCGTTTCATCAGCGTGCGCACGCGGCGGCGGCCGACCTCATAGCCTTCCCGGCGCAACAGACGCGCCAGCATCCGCGCTCCGGCAAACGGAAACTCCATGTGCAGTTCGTCGATCCGCCGCATCAGCAACTGGTCCGCCTCGCTCACTGGCTGCGCCCGGTAATACGCGCTCGATCTCGCGATGCCAACCAGTCGCGTCTGTCGCGAAACCGGCAGCGCATGCGTACGGTCAATCATCGCTTTGCGCTCAGCAGTCCGGCTTTGCCGAGCGCTCCTGACAAAAAATCGTTCTCCAGCGTCAACTGTCCGATTTTCGCGTGCAGCGTTTTCACGTCCACCGGCGGCTCGTTCGACGGTGGAGCGGCCGCGCCGAACACATCCGCCGCACGCTCCTGCAGTTGCCGCTTCCACTCCGTGATCTGGTTCGGGTGCACATCGAACTGCTGCGCCAGTTCGGCCAGCGTGCGCTCGCCCTTGACCGCCGCCAGGGCCACTTTCGCTTTGAACGCCGCTGAGTGCGTCCGTCGGGTTCTCTTCGTCATCTTTCCGGTTCCTTTGCCTGCATTATCGCTGGCTCAGGCCCCGGGCATTCCACTTACCCGACTGTCCGAATTTGCGCGGCCACCTCTCAATGCGGCGCGGCGGGGGTTAGGAACGCACCCAGCGGGTGTGGAGACACCGCCTCCTCAATCTGGAGGTGACGAAAGAGCGTTCGTCGTTGCCAATCCAATGACCCGTTGCGGGATGGAACCGACGTCTAAACGTCGTAGCTCCTACGAATGTCAACGACGCTTGATGGCCGCATTCGGCCGTCCGATGCCCCGGAGCGGCCATTTGCATACACCACCGCCCTCGGTCAGATAGCCCAAGGCGCATACGGCCGCAGCGCGTCAACCGTCTGTACGAGACCTTGGCTGGCCATCGTGTCGAGATAGTCTGCCACTGACTTCGGCGGACTCCTCATCGACTTGCGATGTCGCGCGACCGCCTCCATCACCTTGTGCTTGTTCAAGTCCCACAAGTCGACGATAAAGTCGTCGGGATGCTGCGCCGACACGTTGTACTTTGCGACCCGCTCCTTGGGAAAATCCTTGATGTTCATCGTGACGATGAGTTCCGCCCCAGCATGCATGGCCGCCGCGACGACATGACGGTCGTCAGGGTCGGGCAACTCGATCACCTCGATCAGATGCTCATAGTTTTCAACTTTCGCGTCGCGAACATGCATGTCCATCAGTTCCCGCGTACGCTGGATCGCCTCGGGTTTCAGGTCGGTTCGCTTCGCGAGCAAATTCCTAGTCCACTCGTCATGAATCATATCGGTCCAACGCGCGCGGTACAGGTCCGTCAGCGCGAGATGCATCAACAAGTCGCGCAACGGAGCCGGATATAGGACGCACGCATCGTAGACAACGGTAAAGTTCGACGACATCCAATCAATATCCCATTCCAAGTTCTTGCGCCTGGGCCGTCAGTTCAGCTAGCGCGTCGAGACGGTTCGCATCGATCTTGTTTTTGTACTGAATCAGATCCAGATACATCACGCGTCGATGCGTATTTACCTTCCGGAATGGGATCTCGCCCTGCTCAAGAAGTTGAACTAGGTACGGACGCGAGACATTCAGAAGGTCGGCGGCTTGCTGGGTCGTCAATTCGGCATGGATTGGAATGATCGACACTGCGTTGCCATTTCCGATCTGATGGAGGATCTCGTCTAGCAGCCTCAATGCCGAGGTCGGGAGCGTGACCGTATGCGTATCCCCCTTCTCGTCCTTGAAATCAAACTGCTGAGTCTCGGCGTGGCTGTTCACGACCGTGACCAAATTCCGCCGAGACTCGCGCGCGAGCTCGGCCTCGTGTTCGGACGGGAGGACCGCAGGAGTGACAGTGGTGTTCATGATCTATCTCGGTGATGTCAAGCAAAGTGCCGACATCATAAATCGAAATATTCGAAACTGCAACCAACTCGAAATATCCGAAACAGAAGGTAGGTGCCCCTCATATCCGCCGATCATAAAAAGGGAATGAACATGCGGCCGGCGGCGCTGCGACCCAATCGCGATGCAGGAGCGGCGACGACTCTCAACACTCCAAGCAAGGGACAAGAACTGACCGAATGGCTAAGATCGCACCGGCGCACAAGGGCCACTGGTAAACTCGCGCGTCCAAAGTAACTTTCTGCCGGTCCCATGAAAACTCCGTCGTCGACCGACGTCCTCGCAGGCCATACGCCAGTGATGCAGCAGTACCTGCGACTTATTTTACAAGGCTCGGCGCACAAAACTACGCCAAGACCTACGCTCGCCCTCTTTTGGATCGGCCGTTACCGACCCGTTTGAGTCAGTCGGAAGCGCCAAAAGCGGTCAGACCAAGAAGCTTACTCTTGTACGCGCACTCAAGAGTCGTTACCTATAATGAAACCGCACAAACCGAGAAGTAGCAGCGAACGCTTGACCTCGACCGGACATTAATAAAAACTGGGGGATGAAATGTTTCGATTTGCTTCCTTAGTTTTTGCAATTATCTTTCTTTGTGGTTCACTCGGGGGCTGCGGTATCAATGCGGTAATTCGGAAGGCGCAGGCTGACGGTGCGCTTTTGACTGCCGCTCAGCCAATTTCCCTGAAGAACGTATATGGCGACCTAAGTGACATGCAAAAAAAAGCGGTGATCCCGGCGACGAATGACGCTAAGGGGAGCCCGGTGCCTGCACATTTCGATGATCCCATCGCCGACCATCACAAACGGGACTATGTGGGCGCAGTGCTGGCTGATTCGGCCCAAAAATGCGATGCGTTTATCGGCTCGCTTTCGGCCGGGCAGCGAGCCAACGACGCGGCGTTCGACATCGTTACGACTGCCTTGAATGCGATGGCGACGGCGTTTACGCCCGTCAATACTATCCATGCATTGACCGCTGGTGCGACATTTACGTCTGGCACGCGATTGGCGATCGACACCGACGTCTATGCAAAGGAAACTGCTCAATTGATTGCTCAAGCGGTCGATGACACTTATTACAAGCAATACGCGACGTATGCCGCAACGCTGAGCCAGCAAGACGAAATCAAAATCATTCCGTCAGTCGAGGTCGCGAAGATAAAGGCCTTCCACAAGGATTGCTCGCTAGATCGAGCTTTGGTTCATATATTCGGCAATCAGACCAAGGGCCCCTCACCCAAGCCTCCAATGTCCGTCTCCGACCTTAAGGTGGGCACGTTGCCTGCGCTGGCAGACGGGACGGTGTACGTCATCGAGAAATTGCCGGGGGATGGCACTGTCACGTACGCGACATATCAACCCGGTAGCGGTAAGCCGTCAGCCGATCAGTCTGCGCCTGCGGATCTATTCCTGAAAGCTATCTCGGGTCAATAGAGTCACGCCCCTTTGCCGTTCACTTGTAAGCGCGAATTTAACCCCACCTAGAATCGAAAGCTGAACGAGCGCAGGCTTGCGTCCGCAACTACAACTTGCGGACGCAACCGATGACACAGAACGAAGTTGATTTCCTGCCACTGCGGGTGACCGGCGTGACCGCGACGGGCAAGCGCAGGTTTGACGCCGAGGGTAAGCGCAAGCTGATTGAAGCCTGCCTGCAGCCGGGCGCGTCAATTGCCGGACTGGCGTTGAAGGCGGGTGTGAACGCGAACCAGCTGCATAAGTGGATTCAATTGCGCGAACGCGCGAATGCTGCTGTGACGGCGTGCGTCGAGCCCTTGCCATCGGCATTCGTGCCGGTCGTTCCGATCAACGAGGTGGCACCGGTGCGCACGAACCCCGAGCCGGTGAACGTACGGCGAACGTCACACAGGTACGAAGCGGCGAAGGCAATGACGCCGGCGCGACTATCAGCGCAGTTGCCCAACGGCGTAACGCTACAGCTCGAATGCGCCGCACACGATGGCGCTCTCGTGAAGGCGATGATCGAAGCGTTGGGGGCACGCTGATGTTCCGCTTCGACGCGGACCTGCAGATCTACCTGCACCGCGAGCCCATCGACTTCCGCGCCGGCATCAACAGCCTCGTCGCGCTGGTCGAGCAGTCGATGCTGCTCGATCCGCTTGCGCGAGCCGTCTTCGCGTTCCACAACCGCAAACGCGATCGCGTGAAGCTTCTGCTGTATGACCGGGCCGGATTCTGGCTCCTATTGAAACGCCTCGAGGCCGACCGTTTCGTTTGGCCCCGCCGTCAGCAAGCCGTGATCGAACTGACGGCCGAGCAGCTTCACCTGCTGCTCGACGGCGTCGATATCGACGCCGTGCGCCGCCACCCAGCGCGGCAGTACTGCCACACGAACTGAAGCAGGGTATCGCCGCTGTTGCCAGTAAACAACGGCGGCTTTAGCTGTTACAAATTCGCGTAAACCTATTTGGCTCTGCGTTTCGCTATCGTTGAGCGCATGTCCCCTCCCAATCTCCCCCGACTTCCGCGCACCGCCAAGGCCTATATCCACAAGCTGGAGGAGCGGGTGGCGGCCGATGCTCAGGTCATTGCCGAGCGTGACGCCAGGATCGACGAATTGACCAAGCGCCTGGATGCGCTGGAAGAGCAATATCGTCTCGCGTTGGCCCGACAGTACGCGCCGAAGAGCGAGAAGCGCCGCGACCGCGTGTTCAACGAGGCCGAAGAGGCAGCCCACGCTGAGCCGGCCGAGGAGGACGACGGCGAGCCGCTGACGTTGCCCGATACCGGGTTGCCGGAACCCGGCCAGCCTGAACCGCGCAAGCGTGGCCGCAAACCGCTGCCCGCGGACCTGCCGCGCGAGCGAATCGAGTACGACCTGCCCGAAGACCAGAAGATCTGCCCGTGCTGCAGCAAGGCAATGCATCGGATGGGCGAGGAAATCAGCGAACAGTTGCACATGCAGGTCAAGGTCTCGGTGCTGCAGCACGCGCGTTTCAAGTACGCGTGTCGGCACTGCGAGCGTCACGGCACGCACACACCGATCGTGGTCGCGCCGATGCCGGCGCAGCCCTTGCCGGGTAGTCACGCCAGTGCATCGATGATCGCCGCCGTCACGGCCGGCAAGTATGTCGACGGCACGCCGCTGTACCGGATGGAAGACGTGCTCGCACGCTCGAATATCGCAGTCAGCCGCGGTACGCTGGCGAACTGGATCATCCGCCCCGCCGAGCTTCACTACACGCGCCTGTTCAAGGCGCTCAAGAAGATTCTGCTCAGCCAGTGGCTGATTCACGGCGACGAGACCACCGTCCAGGTCCTGAAGGAGAACGGCCGAAACGCGCAGGACAAGTCATACATGTGGGTCTACCGAAGCGCGGAGGATAGCGAGCAGCCGGTGGTGCTGTTTGAGTACCAGCCGGGGCGTGGCCAGCAGTACCCGAAGGAGTTCCTCGGAGACTACGCGGGCACGCTGATGACGGACGGCTGGCCTGCGTGGCGGACGGTCAAATCGGCCACGCACCTCGGATGCCTTGCGCATGGACGCCGGATGTTCACGGATGCGCTCAAGGGGCAGAAGAACAAACCGAGCCCCCGCATCACGAAGGCGCTCGAATTCTTCCAGGCGCTGTACCAGGTCGAGACGCTCGCCAAACAGACGTTGCCCGAAGGCGAGACGCTGGCCGATTACCGGTACCGCTTGCGCCAACAGCACAGCGTGCCGTTGCTAAACGCCTTCAAGAGTTGGCTCGACGAGCTCGCGCCGAAGGTTCTGCCCAAGAGCCTGCTAGGCGAGGCGATCGGCTACTGTCTCCGGCAATGGCCTTACCTGAGTCGCTATGTGGACGATGGCCGGTTTGCAATAGACAACAACGTCATCGAACGCGACATCAGGCCGTTTGCCACGGCGAGAAAGTCGTGGCTCTTCAGCGATACGGTCGACGGCGCGAAAGCGAGCGCGATGGTCTACAGCCTGATGCTCACGTGTCGAGCCTGTGGCGTCGATCCCCATGCCTATCTGCTGCACGTGCTGACCGAATTGCCGCAGCGCGCACCGGATGCCGATATTAGCGACCTGCTACCGTTCAACTTCGCTCGACAGCAAGCCGTTACCGGGTAACTCCGATCGCTACCGCGCTGGGCCGAAGTATTGGTCCCACTGTTCCGAATCGGGATCGAGTCGGCGCACAATCGCGTCGTCTGCCCGCGCGATCAACCGTTCCAGCATCTGGCGCTTCGTTACCGAGTAACGGCGAGCTAACCGCGTCAGAGCAAGATACGCTTCCGTGCTCATCCACATATCCAGACGTCGATCACCGTTGCCGTCCTTGCCTGCCGTCTCGCGCCTTGCCCGATAAGCCGCCTGCCGCTGCGCCGTCGTTTGCGTCATCTCGCATCTCCTTCGTTACCCGGTAACTATCGATTCGAAACATGTTACCCGGTAACACGTCACCTAACGACGTGTGGCGGATTTAGCGCTTACGTTCACTTCGCCAAGTGCACTGGTGCCAAGTGGGTGATGGTGTCCGCGTCTTCCTTCGACGGGCCCAGCGCGTAGCTTATCAATAGACGGTCGCCATGCGACCGCGAAGGGCCGTTCATGGCCGACTGCCGCCTGATTCCGTCGGCCGAACCCGACCCGGAACTACCATTCGGGTCACAGGGACGTCAATGGCCGATCTGAGAATCTCACGGTCATCCGCTGGGTCTGTCCGCGAACGTCTGACAGGAGTTCGTTATGTCTTCGATTGGCTTCTGACTAATCTGCTTGGGCCGGCTCCGCTTGCGGCAGCGCCTCCCAAAAAGCCTGCCGGCAGCGGGCGGTTGGCAAAAGGATTTCTATATAGCTGCAATGTCCAACCTATTTCGTCAGTCGTTCGATAATCTTCGAAGACGATTACACCGGAAATATGTCTCCATCGCGGAAAGAGCGGATTAAGACCCTCCTGAAACGCATCAAACGGATTCGGAAGGTTGTTGGCGTCAATGACCACGAGATATGGATTTCCGACCGTCCCTTGGAAATTCCGTGCTTTCTTCTTTGCTGAATTCAAATACCCCGAAAAGGGAGCTGTGTAACAGACCTTCACTCTTGGCGGAGCTTCTTTAGCCTCGGGGCCTGCAAGTGTTTGACTTAGCGTGAACAATTTAACCGCATCAGTGGGCCACCAGTCGGGTGTTTCCTCCTTCTCGCCGGCTGTGAAGATTTCGTGAGGGGCGCGGGCTATAGGTTTGCTTCTGAGGTGCCACGAGCTTTCCTCATTTATCATGTCCTCGCTCCCAATCGTATTCGCAGCATGATAAAGGCGGGTTCTTGTTTCTGGTGTGAGAATATCTAGCAAGTGCACCACTAGATCAAACGGTCTTGCAATGGAATGTAGGTGGCTCGCAATTTCTGTGGCTTGCTGAGATAGCTCGATATGTTTGGCCTTTTTTTGAGAGCGAGTGACTTCAACTTCTATTGGTTCATTCAGTATAGTCACGTTGAGATCATGAGTTTTTTCGTGAGTCCGCCCCACAGGCTCAACTGACGCTGCACCGACTCCTAACAACAAACTCGCAGCCTGAAGCTCGGAGAAGTCGTCTATATTCAATTCGCCCTGTAATGAGAAGGGTTTTGCGAAGCGGGAAAGGAATGGTGTTCGAGAAAAGGCATTGGGTTCAATGAAGGTTAGCGGAAGCCCCCACCTTATCGCGCTATGCGCAGAAAATTTTTGATCTATCGCCGACAAAACTACGGAGTTTTCCGAGAGAAATCGTTCAAGAGCAAGCAGACAGGATCGGGCGGGCTCGCTAGTGACAAAGAGAGGCGCGTTCTCAAGTATGTCGTAAATGTCCATGGGGCTTCTCGATTGGTAAAGGAAGTGGGTATTACCTCGCGATCGTTCGGAGATCGCATACGAACACACATAATCGGACCCATATAGATTCATTTCCGACGGTCGAGGAGGAATATGTTATCTCATCGAGCCGGCAGCCCAGCGGCTAGCGAAAGAGAATCTGATGCTCGAGCAAAGGAGACGCTGGAATGTCATCTGGAGAACTCGGCCGAACGACCGTAGGTGGCCGCATTCGGCCGCCCGATGCCAACCCGGAGCGGCCATTTGCATACACCACCGCCCTCGGTCAGATACCTTACCAGTGTTTACGGAGGCGACGGAAGTGATGCAGCCAGGCATGCGTGCGCTCGACGACCCAGCGATATTTGCCAAGGCCGCTGCCATGTTCGGTACGGCGCTTGGCGATCACGGGCTCGATACTGCGATCGCGCAACGCGCGTCGATGTCGCTCGGAGTCGTAACCGCGATCGGCGTAGACCACACGCGGTCTCTGCAATGGGTGGCCACGCAATCCACGAATCGGCGGAATCGCGTCGATCAGCGGCAGCAACTGCGTGACGTCGTTGACGTTCGCGCCGGTCAGGATCGCGGCGAGCGGGGTGCCGTTGGCGTCGGTGACGATGTGGTGCTTGGAACCGGGTCGCGCACGATCGGTAGGGTTTGGCCCAGTTTTTGGCCCGCCCCAACGGCACGGATCGAGGATGAATCGATCGCAGCTCGAGAGAAGTCGATCTGGTCTGCTGCTCGCAGCTTCGCAAGAAGCAGCTCGTGCAAGCGATCCCATACGTCTGCGGCCTGCCAGTCGCGTAACCGTCGCCAACATGTCACGCCCGAGCCGCAACCCATCTCGGCAGGCAGGTCGCGCCAGCACAGTCCGGTCTTGAGGACAAACAGGATGCCAGTCAACGCAGCGCGATTCGAAACCGGCAGGCGCCCTGGGTTCTTCTCGCGCCGCGGCTTGGGTCGCGGCAGCAGCGGTTCGATCAGTGTCCACAATTCGTCGTCGATGATCGGCTTGGCCATCTCCTCGGTCTCGGTTGTTCCGATGCCTGAGGTTAACAGCTCGCCGCGAAAGTTAACAGCCCCAGGGGCCCTTTTTGAAACCGTCTCTTACGGATTAGCTTCCGGTGATGCACACGCGCTTGATCTCGGCAGTTCATGCACAAAAGCGTCGTAACGCTGCTGCGGCTCAAACTTCGAATTAGCCTCAGCACTCATCAAAGCGTTGACAATATCAGTAGCACAAAGCCGCACGAGTTCGACCCGACGAATCGGATTTTCGCTCCTATGTTCATCAGAATTCGCACAAACTCCCCCAATTGGTCTTTGAATTGGTCGTGCAGCCCAAGCTAGGTACATCCCGTGCAAACACTTGTCTGCACTGATAAAGAGAGTCTGAAGCCTTCTCAATAAAATAGTTGGATCAGATGCGGAATTGTTTGAATGGCTTTCATTGTATGGCGCAACTCCTTTTGCGAGCTGGATGTTTGCGTAGAGGCTCGTCCCGAAATCTGATACGGCTTGCTCGTATTCCCGATTCTTATCTCTGATTTCCTGCGTGGAAATTGTATTTGTCAGCGCGTCATATAGACGATAGCTTCGTATCTCAAGTAGGTAGATTGATTGGATAAGATGCTCAGTACCCACTCTGTAGATTTCTAGTTGCCTGGCCTTCAGTTCAGCCCGCTGATCTTTATGCTCTCGCCATTGCGAATAAATTCCACCAAATACTACGGTTAGAATGAAGCCAATAATGAGAAGTATCGCTGGATGACGAAAA
This sequence comes from Burkholderia savannae, assembly GCF_001524445.2. Taxonomy (NCBI): domain Bacteria; kingdom Pseudomonadati; phylum Pseudomonadota; class Betaproteobacteria; order Burkholderiales; family Burkholderiaceae; genus Burkholderia; species Burkholderia savannae. The sequence continues at coordinate 1,387,251 of NZ_CP013417.1, read as the reverse complement.
AAACGATCGAGCGGCGACCGGCGTTTTGCTGGCCCCCGCCAGCGTCTATTGGACCAAGTTCCCATTCCTCCGCTCCACAAAGGCAGCTATTGGTATCGAAGTAGGGCCCCGGTTAGCTCGCCAATCAAGCATTCTTAGACAAAGCCAGCCGCGCTTGTGCCAGATGCCAAATCGACACAGCGATGGGGTTCGAAGGGACAGAGCAACTGGTGGCCCCCCCCTTAAGCAACTTTGTAGTGTCATCGGCCACTTTTTTCAGCTCCGATGTACCGGAGCTAACTGCCCGTCTCGTGGTTCGGGGAATGGAACGAGTGCCGAAAACCATGTGCAACAAACCCTTTCCGCACCATGCTACTGCACGCAGAGCGCACTATCCGCGGGCTTTGCCCCAAGCATCGTCGCAAACATATTCTTCCGAAGGCACCGAAATCTGCGCCGGCGTATATCGCACCAAAGATCGATAGGTGATCCTTTGGGACGCACATTCGATCGATGACGAAGTACAACGATCCCCGAGCGCAACGAGCCATCATGCCGTGCTGATAGAGGATAACGAAGACGACACGTCAGCGCCGGGCACGGACGGCTCGGACGTCACACAACTGTCAACTCTGACAGGTGTCGTGGCTGCACAACCTTAACAACCGCATCTACCGTACTCGATGGTAAATTTGCACGCAAATTTGCACGAGGGGGCCAAGTGGCAAAGCGCGCGATTATTTGCGTCGGCGATACGACGACACACGGCGGCAAGGTAATCGAAGGCTCGCCGACCTTCACGCTCGACGGGCGCGGCGTCGCCGGCGTCGGCCATAAGGTACTTTGCCCGCGCTGCAAGGGCATCTTCCCGATCCTCCCCGATCTGCTCGGCCGCCGCTACCCGCACACGATCGGCGACCGTGACACCGCCGTCGAGGGCATGCGCACGGCGTGCGGCGCGGAGCTGATCGCGTCGCAGGGAACCGGGACGATCGACGACGTCGGCGCGGGCGAACGCGGGGACGGCGGCTCGCCCGGCGGATCGGCGGCCGCAGCGGCGGCCGCGGTCGCCCCTTCCCCCGCCCTTTGCCTCGAATGCCTGAAGGCGGCGGCCAAGAACGCCGCGACGATGGTCGCGCGCGGATGACCATGACGCCGTCGGCCATCGAAGCACATTTCGACGCGCGCCGTTCGCCAATCACGCTGCCCGTGCGACTCTTCGCGGTGGTCGACGCGCTGCTCTTCGCCGAAGCCTCGGACGCCCCGCCGCTGCGCCGCGCGAACTACTCGATCGCGCTTTTCGACGGCACGCCCGACGCGTCGCTCGCCGATCACGGCCCTTGGCTGATCGATTACGCACTCGCGCCGGGGCCGATCCGGCGCGTGCTCGCCGAGCTGGCGGCCGGGCCGGTCGGCATGTCGTGGCTTGTCAGCGCGTATCCGTTCGAGCGGCTGGCCGCCGAATTGCGCGAGCGCCTCGACGTGCGGCTCCCGGACGGCCGCACGGCGCTGTTCCGCTTCTACGACGCGCGCATCCTGCCCGACATCGCGCGCGTGATGAGCGACGCGCAGCGCACGCAATTCTTCGTCGCGACGTACGACTGGCTCGTCGAGGTCGACGGGCGGCTGACCGGAGTGCATCCGCATGCTTGAACTGACCACGGAACAGGTCGCCGGACTGGCGGAGATCGACGAGCGCGGCTTCGTCGAACGCGTTCGGCAGGATCTCGTGAAGGAGAATCCGGCGTTTGCCGATGACGACGGCTTGTCGTCGCGGCTATGGACCGCGTATCGCGCCGCGCGCGCATTCGGCATCGAGCAGGACGAGAACATCGTCGCGTTCCTGAGGCTCGAGGCGTACGCGCCGAGCTTCTACGAGAAGCCCGCGACGAAGGCTTGGTTCACGCGCCCCGGCCGTTCGGCCGACGCGCGCTTTCATGATTATCTACGCGTCATCAAATGGCGCATCGAACATCCGGACGGAGGGCTGGAACATGGCGGGATTGGTGTTTCCGGTGATAGAAGCGGCGGCGGTGGAGCTTGGACCGATCTTGGCGCGCGCTGGCGTCGCCTTGTTGGGCGGGGCGACGGTGGCGGGAACGGCGAGTCTGTCGGGTGACACGCCGAAGGAAGACAGCAAGGCGACGCCGGATGTCAGGGCATTACCGCGCACGGGGGAAAGCTGCAAGAAATGTCCTCCCGAACAAACGGGCCTTCCTGTACGCCGCCGCTATCGGATGAATCGCGAGCCTCGAGAGTACCAAGGAAGAATCACTGGCCGTCCTTACAGCATCGAGGAAGGGTGGAGCGAAGAATGGAACTGGTGCAGCGTCGACTTCGATGGCTTTCGGAGCGACGAATGTCTGCTACAGGAAGCAAAGGGGAACTATGACCAGTTCTTCAGCCGCAGTACAAAGAAGCCTTTCAGGTGGTTCAAGGGACTCAGTAAGATCACTCGCGAGATCGAGGTACGAGCGATGGCGATACACGCGAACCCGCCGACGAAGCTAAAGTACTATTTCCAAACACCGCTCACGATGTCCTATTTTCGGACCACGCTTGCGGAAAATGGCATTCCTTTCGTTGTTACTGGTTGAACATGAAAATTACGTCCCGATTCAGAGATCCTCTGCACGACGCGGCTGATTTACCCGTGGTTTTCGAACAACTCGGAGCAGTTGCAAAGGCAATTCACCTACATGCACCTACTCTATCGACATGGTACTTGACCGGCGATACGAAAGAGGAAGCACACCTTTACCCCGCCTTCGAAAACTGGAAGCCGACCACACCCGCGCTGGCTGTCCTGAGGACGGAGTTTTCGGATGCGCCCCATCAGCCGCAAATCATATCGCTTTGGGATGGTGGTGACGACGAGAGTACCGGCGCAACTCTGACCTTTCTCGTCGCCACAAAGGAGCGCCCGAAGAAGATTGAAGTAGATTCCAATGACGAGTCCGTATTTAGCGTCGACCAAGCAATCGATATCGTCAGAGACATCACTCAACTGACGTCCCCGGCTTACGTCACCGTCGAGCCGTTCGGATATGTCGACAAGCAGGTTTTCGACGACAAGCCCGGCGTCGGCTGGATGCTCTACTTGCCGAAGGTTATTACGCAACAGCAGGTTCCCGAGGCCCGAGCGCTGATTCCCGTACCCGCCAAAGGCAAACAGACCGGCACGATCATCGTCAGCGTCACGGACGCCCCGTTCTCGATCGACAATCCCGAGCACGTCGCGATCGCGAACCGCATTGAGATCCGGCTCGTCGATCAAGACCTGCTCCCCGCCTACGTCGATATCTGAACAAGCCGGCGCGATTGCCGCGCCGGCTGCACGCGTCAAAACAATCCGACCGGCTCGGCTGAATCGTCCCAACTGAAAATGATCAGCTCGCGCCGCTCGACGCCCTTCCCGCCGCCTATCGTGTACTGAATCGGCACGCTCTCGATGTGGAAGCCGGCGAACACGCGCCGGATCTCCGGATGGTCGTTGAGGCTGACGATCGCGCGCCCCTTGATCGATCGCAGCCGCTCGGCCATCTTCTCGTATTCCACGAACGGAAACGCAACGCCGTACCCTTCCGTCTCGAAGTACGGCGGATCGAGATAGAACAGCGTGTGCGGCCGGTCGTAACGATCGATGCAGGTCGCCCAATCGAGCCGCTCGATGTATGCATTCGCAAGGCGAATGTGCGCCGCCGATAGCTCCTCCTCGATGCGCAGCAGATTCAACCCAGGCGGATGCTCCGTTCGTGTCCCGAACGTCTGCCCTTCGAGCTTCCCGCCAAAGCAACTTTTCTGAAGGTAGTAGAACCGTGCCGCACGCTGGATATCGGTGAGCGTTTCCGGGACCGTGTGCTTGAGCCATTCGAACACCTGCCGGCTCGTCAGCGCCCATTTGAACTGACGCACGAACTCTTCGAGGTGGTGCTGAACGACGCGATACAGGTTCACCAGCTCGCCGTTGATGTCGTTGATCACCTCGACCTTGGCCGGCGGTCGCATGAAGTAAAGCGCAGCCCCGCCCGCAAACACTTCGACGTAGCAATCGTGCTTCGGAAAACGCGGAATGATGTGATCTGCAAGGCGACGCTTGCCGCCGATCCACGGAATAATCGGATTTGCCATGGTGAAAGCCGTTTTTAAACTTGGTGTAGAATCCGGCCCGCCTACCGGTAGGTAGCAGGGCCTTGGCCGATTCACTGGCACAGACAGTGGAAAGGCGACCGGCATGCGTGTTCCCGCACGCGCGCCGGTCGCCCTGTTTCTCGTTACTTCTTGTCTTCGCAGCTCGGCGTTTCGGGCCGAACCGCACACACATAGCCCTGTAGGGCCGTCAGTTTGTCGATCTCGCGCTGATCGTCCCCAGCGACTGCAAAAACGCGTTCCGCAACCGCTGCGTCGACGTCTGCGAAGGCGGCGGCACCATCGCCCATGCCGGCGGCGCTGGAAGCGCCGGACATGCCGTCGCGATCGGCTGCCGTGCAGTTTCGGACGGCGACGCGCAGCCGCTCAGTGCCAGCGGCAAGAGCAGCCCGCAGGCTGCGATTCTCGGCTTCATGCTCGTTCCTCTCCTTCGTGGTTCGTTGGTCGACGGCGGCCACCGCCGACGCCGCCGCATCGTGCGCGGCGATCGCACGCTGTTCGGCGTCGAGCGCCGCGTGCGAGATCGCGTCCAACGCCTCGGCGTGCCGTTGCGCATCGAGCGCTCGCGCGACCTGCTCGTCGGCAAGCCGGCGTGCGCCGATCAGGTGTTCAATCCCAGCGCCAGCCGCCATGCCAAGCAGCGCGGCCAACAGATACGGGGTTGCTTTCGGCATCACAGCCCCCGCTCACAGATCGCGCGCTCTTCCGCGCGCCGCTTCACCAAGCCGGGCAACTCCCGGCCCCGCGCCGTCACCCATTGCGGGCGACCGTCGTCGGACTCGTTGATCGCGCGGCATGCGCCGCGCAGGTCGCCCACGTTGAAGCGCTTCGCCGTCGTGCTGGCGCAGTAGGCGTTCGCGCCGACGTTGTATGCAAAGCTCACGGCCGCCGCGAGCTGATACGGACGATCCTTCAGCCCCGGCGTGCAACGCAGCACGGGTTCGGCGTGCGCAATCAGTTGCGTTTCGAGTGACGCGCGGCACTCGGCCTCGCTGTACACCCTGCCGACGACGACGTCGCGCGTGTCGCCCATGCACTTCGTCGGAATAGCGACCGGGTCGAGATAGCCCACCAGCTTGACGCCCTCGAACTTCGGCACGACCACCGTCAGCACACCCGCCGAGATCGCGCCGACGACGCCGGCAAGCGTCTTCTTCGGCACCTTAACCATGCTTGCCACCTCGACGCCCCTTGTTCTTGATCATGTAGTAGCACTGAAGGCAGATGTAGCCGCCCGTCAGAATCGACACGAGCAGCGACGCCCACCAGTTCGCGTCGTGCCCCGATGCCCACAGCCACAGCGACGACGCAACCGGCGGGGCGCTCTTCGCAGCGCTCGCCGCAATTTCGCTTTTCACAGTGATTGACTCCACAAATAGAAAGAGCCGCTCCGGTTGCCCGTGAGCGGCTCTGCTGTATGCCCTGCGTCCGCGTTACGGCTGCGGCGCGGGGATGACGAGATTGATCTTCTTCGCCTGCTTCTTGCCGTGTCCGGCCTTCGCCTTACCCTTGTTGCCGGCGTTCAGCACGACTTCCGTCTCCCAACTACGCCCGGCGTACTCGTGCGTCACCGACTCGACGAGGAAATCGCCGTCCGCATCGCGCTTGAAACCCTTCAGCGTCACGGTTTTCTCTGCTGACACATCGGCGCGGCCGAGCATCCGCAAGCGGCTCGTGGCCGTGTGCCGGTTCAGCTTCGCCAGTCGCGCGGACGCCGCGGCCTTCGCCGCCTGCGGACTGGCAAATGCGTGCCGCTCGGTATGGATCGCTGCAGCGCCCGGCGGTGCATCCGGATTCGGGATCACGAGATCGATCTTCTTGCCCGACTTCGCGTCATGCACCTTCGTGCGCACGGCTGCGAAGCTCGCGCGATCCGGAAACGCAATCTCGTAGTCGATCAGTTGCTCCGGCGCGAGCACGAGCGCCGGCAGCACCTTGCCGCTCGTGCTCTTGCCGCCGCCGATCGGTGTGACGATCAGCTTGCCGGCCTTCACGGTCGCCGTCGCCCCGTACTGCCGCGCGATCCGCGTGACGAAGTGCAGGTCGCTTTCGCCGAACTGATCCGCACGCGGCACGACCACGTCGATCGAGCATGCAGCCGCCCACTTGTTGCGCCGGGCGATGTCGCCGACGACGTCGGCGAGCTTCGCGTTCGACCAACTGCCGTAGCGGTGCGTCTTCGACGTCGCCCGCAGATTCGCCGGCCGCCCCCGGATCGCCACCGTCGCAGGCGGCCCGCGCAACACGATCTCGTCGATCGCGTACTCGCCGAGCAACGACAGCCCTTGCCCTTCCCAACCGAGCGAGATCTTCAGCGTCGCGCCCTTCGGCGGGAAGCGGATCACGCCGTCGCGGTCGTCGAGCTCGATCTCGCACTCGTCCGCCTCGAGGCCGGGCTTGTCCGTCGTCCGGATCCGCAGCACGCGGTCCTGAATCGTGCGCGTGATGTCCGCGCCGTTCGCGATGATCTGGAATATCGCCTGCATCGCCCGCCCTCACGACCAAAGCTGAATCGGTTCATCGCGCGGCGCGTCGAGATCCGGCAGCGTGATCAGCACGCCCGAGCGGAACGGCTGCGGTTCGCGCGCGAGGCCCGGATTCGCCTCGTAGACGGCTTCGACGGTCCCGCTCAGCGTGCCGTAGGCGGCATAGCAGAGCGTGTCGAGCACGTCGCCGTCAGATGTTCTTAAAGTCCTCGCCATAGCGGCCAAACTCCAGACTGAAGGTTTGCTTGCGTGGCGCTCCGTCCGACATGAGCGCCTCCTGTTCTTCCTCGATCGATTGCAGATACCACCGCCCGAACACGTCGCCCGTGCCGCCCGTCAGTTGCACCGGCTTCATCTGCCCGCCGATCGCGCGCAATGCCTCCAACTGGCGCGCGCCCGCCCCGAGCGCCGGGAACACGACGCCGGACAGCACGATCGTTTCGCCGCCCTGACTCACCGCCTGCAACGCTTCCGGCCGGTTCAGGCGCTCTTGCGAGGCGACCTTGTAGCGGGTCGTGCGCCGCAGCTTGTCGAACGCGGCCGTCGACAGCCCGAAGTTAAAGCGCCGCCCCTCGTCGGTCGTCAGCGTCAGCAGATGAGGGGTCGCCGACGAAGCGTCGCCGCCCAACGCATCGAACGCCGCGCCGAGTCCGGTCGCCTGCAACACGGATTTCACGGCCTTCGCGTTATCGGAGCCGACGACGGCGGCAAACTGCGTTTCAGCGCCCTTCAGCGCCGTCGTCACGGTTTGCGCCGCCGCGTGAATCTGCGGATGGTTCGAGGCGTTCGCGATCCGCAGCACGCTGCCGACCGCGCCGGCCGTCGCGCGAAACCCGCGCGTCACCTCGCCCACCTTCGGGCTCAGATCGGTTGCGACCGATAGCGCGCTGCTCGCACCGTTCAGCAGCTCGGCGGCCGACGTCAGGTTGCCGGTCGCGAGCTTCGTCAACGTGTCGACCGTGTTCCGGCTCGCCGCGCGATTGCGCTCGTAGACGCGGTTCACGTGCTGCGCGCGCTCGGCCGCAATGCTGGCCTGCGTCGCCGCCTGCGTGATGCTCTTCACGAAATCCATCGCCTCTCCTACAGGTGCGGCGCGTCGAACAGCGCCGACCGGTTGTTGTTGTTCATTGATTGGGTCATCGCCCGCTGGATCTGCGGATTGATCCGCGCGAGCAGCCGGTCGGCCATCGCCTGATCGCTACCGCCCTCCAGCTTGATGTTGAAGACCGGCGCAAAGCTGTTTTGCTGCTCGACCTTGAACGCGCGCCGCTCGGCGACGCCGGGCTCGACAAGCGCTTTCGCGTTCGCGACCGCGCGCGCGGCTTCGGGCGTGTCGCCGCGATGCTGGAACGCCCATCGCGTGAGCGCCCCGAGCAGCTTCTGACCGGCGAAGGTGCCGATCGCCCCGCCCGCGACGCCGCCGATCGCAGCGCCAATCGGCCCGCCGAACGCGCCGATCGCCGCGCCGAGCTTCGCACCGACCACACCGCCCGCGAGACTGCCGCCGATACCCGCGAAGTTCTCGGCCTTCCGCGCGCGTGGATCGTCGCCGGCCGCGACCGCGTAAGCGTCCTTTGCAGCGAGCCCGACCTTCAGCACCGTGCCCGCGAGCGCGATCTTGCCCGCGTACGGCAACACGCGGCCCGCCATACCGCCCAGCGCCCGGCCGAGCCGCCCGAAGCGTCCGGCCCGGCCCGCCTTGCCGCTCGCCACGCCCTCGATCAGATCGCCGACGGAGCCGCCGCCGATGCCGCCGCCCGGCAGGTTGACGACGAAGACACGCTGCACGCCGCTGGCCGCCGCGCCGAGCGCATCGAGCGCCGGCCCACCGCGCCCCGGCTTCGCTCCCTTGCCGCCCTTCCCGCCGCCGCCCCGCGCCATCCGCGCGCCACGCGCGACGTCGAGCACGCCGCGACCGATCGACCACGCCGCACGCGCACCGCGATGCGCGATCGCCGCCCCCGCGACGCCGATGACGGCCGCCGCCGCGCGCGGCGACGCATCGACGATGTCGCGCACCTTCGCGCCGGCTTTCTTCGCCTGCTCGCCCGCCAGATCCGTCACCGGCCGCAACGCGTCGCCGATGCTGCGCATCGCCTCGTCCCACTGCTCGACGACCTCTTTCCAGATCTGCTTGGACGCAGCGCGGCGGTCGTTGAGATCCTTCTCAATCTCGCCGCTCGCCGATGCGGCGTTGCGTTTCAGATTCGTGTAGAGGTCGGCGTTCTGCAAGTACGCGGTAAGCGCCGCCTTGACCTGCATGTCGGTAAACAGGTCGCCCGTCTTCATCGTCTCTTCGAACGCGCGAATCTGCTTCTGACGCTTCGCCGGATCCAGCTCGGCGTTGATCGACTTCGCCGCCTCGGCCAACTGCTTCGCCTTCGCCGGATCGACCCGCTCGATGTACGCGCGCGCGAGCACGAACGACGCTTCGAGCGTCGACCAGCCCTTGCCGATCGCCTCCTTCATCTTCGCTTCGTAGTCGACGCCGGCTTTCTCGTAGTTGCGCTTCGTCTCGCCCGAGCCGATTTTCGAGAACCAGTTCTTCAGGTTGTTCGCGGCTTCGTCGGGGTTGCCCGCCGTCTTCATCTGCACCTGAAGCATCGCGCCCAGCTGCGTCACCGAGTCCTGCCCCGTGATGCCGATCTTCTTCATTTCCGCGAGCAGCACCGGGAACCAGCGAGCCATGTCGACCGACTCGAACGAGCCTTCCTTGCCGAGATACGCGATCGCCTCCAGCGCCTTAAGCATCGCGGCCGGGTCCTTGATGTCCGCGTTCTGCTCCAGCGCCTGGATCATCTTCGCCGTCTCGACGCTCGTCGCGCCTTGGCCGATCGAGAACTTCGCCACCGCCGGCGCGAAGCCGAGCGCCCGGTCGAGATCCATCCCGCCCGCCACCATCTGATTGACCGCCTCGGCCAGCTCGTTGCGGTTCATCCCGTTGGCCAACGCATCGCGCCGAATCCGTTCGGACATCGCGCGCTCTTCTCCCGTGCGCGCGATGCCCGCCTTGATCGCGATGTCGCGGATGATCGCCTGATACTGTGCCGACACCATCGTCGGCACCGCGATCGCGGCGGTCAGCTTCATCGAATCGCCGACCGCGCCGCGCATCGCCTCCCGGCCGCCGCTCAGGCGCTCGTGCCCCATTGCGCGCAGTTCGAGCCCGCGCGCGGTGCGGCCGAGCCGCGCATACGCGCGATCGAGCCGGTCGACCTCGATGCCGGCGTCGCGCAGCGTCCGCAGATTCGAATCCAGCTTGCGCCGGATCGTCTCGGCCGCGCTGTCGCCCGCGCGATGCAGGCGGCGAAACTCGTCCTGTAACTTGATCGTCTCGCCGATCTGGCGCTGCCACATGCCTTTTTCAGCGGCCGTCTTGCGCAGCCCGACGATCTTCGATTGCGTGTCGGAGATCGCCTTGCCGAACGTCGCGGATACCGCCCCGCCGATCACGATCCCCAACGCGATTTCGCGTGCCATCTCCGCTCCCTGTCACGTCAATCCGTCAACCACCACACCAGCTCCTCAAGCGTCAAGTCATCGATCGCTTGCGGACTGATCGAACACTCACGCAGCAGGCGCTTCGCCATCGCCTTGACGGTCTTTTCGTGCAATCGGGCGAGGGGTTCGAAAGGAGTCGTACGCGCGTTGCATCGCGACGTAATCGGCCATGTCCATCTGTTCCAGCTCGTCGGGCGCGACGTCGGCGAGCATCGCGAACAGCGTGATCTCGCGCAGCTCGTCGTCGTCCTGCGCACGCTTGGTCGCGCCGCGCACGTCGCGCACCTTCGGGCGGCGCATCGTCAGCGTGTCGCGCAGCACGCCGTCGAGCGTGATCGGGTAGTCGAGCTTGATCGTGATCGTGTCCATCGTGTTTCCTCAAAGTAAAAAGGGGCGCTGAGCGCCCCTTGGGTTCAAAGTTGCTTTGCCGCGCGTTACATGCCGAGATCGCGGCGCACCTGTGCGAGCTGGTCGACACCGTCGATCACGCGCACGAAGCCGAACACGTCGATCTCATGCATGACCGAGCCGGCGATCTCCAGCTTGTAGTAGTTCAGCGACACGGCATATTTGATCTCCGCCTTCTCGCCCGGCTTCCACGAGCCGGAATCGACCTCGGTCAGCATGCCGCGCATGTGAACCGCGATGGCCTTGCTGCCGCCCTTGATGTCGCGAAACGACCCGCGAAACGCGGCGTTGAACGCGGTGCCGTCCGCGATGCCGAAGAACTTCAGCACGTCGCGCTCCAGCGTCGACATCGCGAACGACGCTTCGAGCGCCTCCATGCCTTGATCCGTCTTGACGGCGGCGTCCATGCCGCCCGCACGAAAGTCGTCCGTCTTGATCTTCAGCTTCGGCGGCGTCACCTCGGTCGTGCGGCCGACGAAGCCGCGCCCGTCGACGTACATCGCGAGATTGAATAGGGTTTCCGGAATCACGCGTCACCTCTTACTGTTGGGTATCGAGCACTTCCGTGAGCCACTGATTCGTGATCTCGAAACGGAAGATCGGGTTTTCGGCGGGCGGGACGTCGGTGAACCGGATGTTCCAGTACACCTTGCCCTGCTCGAGCTGGCTCGCGCTGTTCAGGCGCGCATCCGCGTAGACTTCGAAGTTGATGACCGCGCCCTGTGTGCGCAGATCGCGCATGAACGCTCGCAGCCCTTCCGTGACGTCCTTCACGTACGTCGCCGTGATGCCGCGGTCGACCGCCCACTTGTGGCCCGCCTGCACCGCGTCCATCACGATGTCGAGCGTGCGCACGCGCGTGACGAACGTCCATTTCGGATCGGCCGACAGCGTGCGGTTGCCCCACAGCCTAAAACCGCCGTCGCGGATGATCGTCGTGACGAACGCGTTGTTCAGCAGGTTCGCGCGGCACGTCTCGTCGCCGTCGAGAAACTCGATCGGCCGGCTCGTGCCCGTGATGCCGACGATTTCCTTGTTCGACGGCGACGCCCAGAAGCCGATCGCCGCATCCGTCTGGCAGAACATGCCGGCCGCATACGCGGACGCCGGCGCGTCGGTGTCGACGTTCGCGCCCGTGTCCCAGTAACGCACGCCCGGATCGACCAGATACAGCCGCTTGCTGCCGAAGTTTTTTGCGTACGCGATCGCCGCCTCGTCGTCCGTGTTCGGGCCGTCGAGAATCGCGATCGCGCGCAGCTTGTTCGCGAGCGCGTCAGCGGCCGTCGCGACGGCCTGCTTCGACGTGTGGCCCGGCGCGATCAGCAGGCGCGGTTGCAGGTTGAACAGCGATTTGCCGTCGAGCAGCGCTTGCAGGCCGGTTCGCTTGCCGGCCGCCGAGACGCCGCCAATCACGTCCGACGCGAGCTGCGCGGCGTCGCCCTGCTTCTCGACGCCGACCGCGACGATCGCCGCCTTGCTCTGCGCGAAGATCGCGCGTGCGGCTCGCGCGACGGCGCTGTGCTCGCCGAACGCCTGCGCCGCGTCGTGCTCGTTCGTGAGCCGCACCGGCACGCTCGGTTGCACGAGATCCGCGCCCGGCGCGTACGTGTCGACGAGGCCGACCACCGACGACGACGGCACCGCGATCGTGCGCGGGCCGACGTCGACGACGGTCGTCGTCACACCGTGATAAAACGAGGTAGCACCCATTCAGGTCTCCAGAAATAAAAAAAGCCGCTCGGGTGAGCGGCTTCGATGACGAGCGAGTGGCGGTTACTGCGACGTGTCGGACGACGCGGATTCCTCAGCGGCCTGACTGGCCGCCGCCTGTTCTTCCGCCCGCAGCTTCTCCTCTTCGACCCGCTGTTTCTCCTCGACGGCGATCCGGATCGCCGCCTCGTCCGGCTCGTCCGGCCACACGTGCGACGCCGGGAACTCGGCCGACTCGACAATGCGCACGAGCGCCATCTGATACGCGGCCCACGCCTCGAAGAGCGCGCGCTCGAACGGATCGAGCTGCCCCGCCGCGAGCGCGTCAGCCTTGCCGCGATTCTTCGTGCGCGCCTTCTCCATGCGCGACGTGAAGTCGTTCATCGCCGCCTCGCGCTGCTTGCGCGCGACGATCTGCTCGTCGACGCGCCACGCGCCATCGCGCCAGACGTGCTCGTCGGACGGGCGCGGTGTCTCGGTCAGGCCGACGTCTTCCGGCTTCACGCCTGAGCGCGTGATCTCGGCCGGCGACCCACTGTCGGTGCGGTACAGACGCACGCCGCGATAGTCGGGCAGCAGCACCCATGTGCCGTCTTTCCAGAACGGCCACGTGAGCGGCGGGCGCTCGGGCAGCGGCTCGGCCGTGCAGAACGCCGGCACGAGCCAGCGCTTCGAATTGAGCGGATCGATGTCCGCCAGAAAGCTGACGACGTATTGGCCCGTCGCGTTGTCGTATTGATTGCAGAGCATGTTTTCTCCCTTGTCAGTAGGCGCGAAGCATCGCCATCACGGCGACGTTGCGCGGTCTGGATTCGTTACCGCCGTCAGCCGTGACGCTGACCGTGTGTCGATGACGGCCGCCGCCGCCGATGCCGACGTTATGGCCGTGACCGCCGTCCGTCGCGATCGCGTGGCTGTGCCCGCCGGCAACGCTCGTGCGGGACTCGCCCGCACTCTGCTGAACGGAATTCAGGCCCGGATAGCCCTGCCCGCTACCGGGCGCGCCCGGCGCAGTGTGGACGTGATCCCCGCTCCACTGCGTCGCCCCGCCGTGACTGTGGTTACCCTGCGCGTCGGTCCACGCCGTGTGAACGTGATCCGGTGCCTCATCCGTCGAGGCTGCGTGCGCGTGCGAGCGATTCTGGCTGTCCTGTGACGTCCCGATTCTGCGATCGACATCGAATCCGCGTCCGTCGTCCCAACAGCGCATGAACTCGCCGCGCAGTTCGGGAATCCGGAACGTCGCCGCGCCGTCACCGTCCGAATAGCAGCCCCAATTGCCGGTCGACCAGTCCTTCTCCGCGACGAGTGCGCCGCTTGCCTGCGCGTACGCCCACAGCGCCGGATAATCCGCGCGCTTGAGCACCGCGCCGTTGCACTTCAGATAGCCGGCCCGCGCGCTCGTGCGCATCTCGAAGACGATCTGTCCGACGGACGCCGTTGAAATCGCATCGGCAACCCATTGCGTCGTCGCGAGACGCGTCGAACGATCCCCCGACGGCGGCGTCGGCCCCGTCACGGGTTGATCGAACACAGCAAGCGTCGGCGTGAAGCGCAACACCGAATTCGTATTGCAAGTGACGCCGAATACGCCGTCCGCGAGGTGATAGAGACCAGTATCTGGCGCTCCGTCGTTGCCGAATGCGAGCGATGGTGCGGTGACGCTGCCCTCGGCCAATACGATGCGCGTGCCCGGCTCGCACGTCAGGTCGCCCTTGAGCGTGCCGCCCGTGTTCAAGTCGAGCGGCGTGAGGTTGCCTTCGTGCCACGCGATCCGGCCATCGATGCGGAACGTGTGGTCAGCAAACATGTATTGATACGACGATCCCGTCGACGACCACCAGCCGGTGCTGAGCTGGTTCGCGTAGAGGTACCCGTCGGCCGGACCGAGCTTGATATGCCCTTCGTTTGCGTTCCGTCCCACTTCGAGATCGTGGGCGATGTTCACGGTGCCACCGAAGACCGTGCCCGATCCGTTTCCGTCGATGATGACCTGCCCCGTCGACAGTGACCACGAGAACGGCCGATAGTCGTTGAACCCGCCGTCCGGGACGCCCTTCGGCGTCGACAGGAGATACACGCTCCATCCGTCGTTGCGGATGAACGCGCCGTAGCCGTCGCAGACTGCACGGAACTGCCCGCCGTCGCCGTGATCGAGCCCGGCACGCACGCCGTTGTCGAACGACGCCGCGACCGACGTGCGCATCTTCCGCTGACCGGTCGCGTCGAGCGACCATTCGGCAGCCGGCACCCCCTTCAAAGTCACTTGGAGCACGCCCGCCTTCGGCGAGAAGAGCCCCGTGTCGGGGTCGCCGTCAAAGCCGAATCCGGCATTGCTGCCGGCACCCGATCCGACCTTGCCGAGCAACGCGCCGGTCATCGCGTCGCCAGCCTTCGATACCTTGTCGCTGTCCTGCTGCTCGATCGCCCCCTTCAGATAGAGCGTTCGATTGGCAAGTTGTTTCGCTTGCACGTTGTCGATCCCGTCCGGACCGCCCATCACCGGGTCCGATGTCTCCAGCTGATAGACGCCCTCTTCCCATTGAGCACGTTCCTTCAGGTTTGCCATGCTGCCACCACTCCCCGTGAATATTGGCCGTTGCGGACGGCCGTACCGTTGTGGCGGATCGCGACCGCCGAGTAATCCAACTTGACCAGTTGACTGCGCGCGGGCGCGTAGCGCTCGATCGCGCGCACCAGCGCCTGCCCTTGATCGCGCGTGATCGACCGCTTCAGCTTCACGATGTACTCGGCCCACGCGCTCGCGCGCCCGTGAACGTAGTTGCCGTCCCGCAGCGCCGAGCCGTCGCGACGCTTCGCGACCCGCCCTTCCTGTATCTCGATGTCGCCGAAGCCGAGCCGTCGAACGATTTCGCGGACGGCCCACGGCGTGCCCTTCTTTCGGTGCAGCGCCAACGATCCCTTGATCAGCGCACGCCGCGCATCGTCCGACTCGGCCAGCTCCCACCCGTCGACGGCGACGGACCACGCGAGCCACGGCAGGAACGCGGCCGGGCATCGATCGACGTCCATCAGCGTGCGAAGGATCTCCGGATCGACGCTCGGCCGCAGCACGCGCGCGAGCGCGGCTTCGAGCGGCGTCTGATTCAACGGCAATAGACGCTCACTCATCGAGCACCTTCAGATTCAGGACGACGGACGTGCAATCGGCGAACTCTTGCCCGTTACACGTGACGTCGCCCAACGGGGCTTTCAGGTCGACGCGCGCGACGCTGCTGCCGCGCGGATGAAGCGCGCCCGCGATCGCCGAGCGCGCCATCCCGAGCTTGAGCCGGCGTGCCGCGTCGATCGCGGCGTCGAGATCGCGCCGACGCTCGGCCAGCACGACGGCTGGGTCCGGGCCGCGCCCCACGTAGACGTCCGCCTCGATCACGAATGCAACCGGCCGGGCCGGCACGACGAGCACCGTGTCGGTCAACGGCCGCACGTCTTCGGCGGACAATGCGGCGCGCACCTTCCCGAGCAACGCCTCGTCCGCGACACCCCCGTTCGACTGCGACATGATCGTCACGCGAACCGTGCCCGGCTCCGGACGATCGACTTGCACGTCGAGCACCTCCGGCGACACGTCGAGCGCGTGCTTACGATAGGCGTCGATCGGCCCCGCGTCGGTCGACGTCTCGATCGCCAGTTGCGTGCGCAGTCGGAACCGCTCGTCGCGTTCGTAGACCGGCGCGCGCGGCGGCGTCGCATCCGGATCGCCTGGATCGACGAGCGCTTTCTCGACGCCCATCAGAACCGCGACGTGTTCGAGATCCGCGCCGGTCGCGTACGCGAGCATGGTCGCCCGCGCAGCATCGTTGAATCGTGCGCGCGATCGGATCTCGTCGTATGCCGCCAGCTCGATCAGCTTGACGACCGGATCGGATTCGAGCGCCGCGCTCCAGTCCGGATAGATGCGCTTGAAGTACGCGAGCTTCATCTGATACGCCGTTTCGAAATCGAGCGTCTCGACCAGATCGGGCGGATGGAGCAGCGACAGATCGATCATCGTCATGCCGTCACCTCGAAGATTTCCGCCTTGCCGTCAACCTCGCCGCGAATCTCGAACGTCACGCGCCCATCGACGACCGCAAGCGCGGCGACACGTTCAAGCTTGATTCGCGGCTCCCATCGCCCGATCGCGCGCGCTGCTTCGGCCTGCGCCGACGAGATCCACCCGCGCGTGATCGGCAGGTCGACCATCGCCGGGATGTCCGAGCCGTACTCCGGCCGCTCGCGACGCGTGCCCCGGCGCGTGCCGAGGATGTCGCCGATGCTCTGCTTCAGGTGCGCGAGGCCCCTGAGTGGTGCGCCGGTCCACCGGTCCATGCCGACCAGTTCGCCCGCGACGGTCATACGCGCCCCTCAAGCCGGTTGAAGTCCGGATGGGTATCGAGATACTCGACGTGCTGCGCTTCCCTCGCGACTGCCTCACCTTTGATGACCCGCAGCACCGAACCGTCAGGAAACACGACGACACGACTACGGAAACGCGTATCGAGAAAGGTTGCGCTCGTTGGCGCGAATGCTCGCGAAACAACATGTGCCATCGGATACCCTCAGAATGAAAAAGCCCCGCTCAAGGCGGGGCTCAAAAAAGTCACTTTGAAAAATTCCAGTATCTCACGACGATACAGCGCTATTACTCGGCTCGAAGGAGGGTAAGCCGAAGAGGTCGAATCTCGTCGCCCTTTGCTTTTACGCAAAAATCGCCGCCTTTTGCCCATAATTTCGCTTTTTCCTTCCGTTGCTCCTCATTCCAAGTCGTCGATTCCACGGATGAAAAATTGAACTGCCCTCTGCAAAGCAACAGAACATTGTTGAAGCTGAAACGAGTAAATGCATAGGCGAAGTAAGCGGCAGGTTGACCATCAACCTGGGGTTTTACAGGAACAACATTTATCCTCACAGCCCGCATTGCCGCGACAAGTTCAGGTTTGAGAATCTGGTATATGTGCGGCCGCTCCTCCAGCACTCCACTCGCCCTCATAATAAAAGTTGTCACAGGCGCAAAGTACAGCACCCCTACAAATAATAGATATCCAACAAATACACATACAAGCATCATCGCCTTTGAAGCACGGACTGTTGAATTCCCTCTAATCTTCACAAGCAGGTAGGCCAATCCCGGTGCCATACCAGCCATACTAAACACACCCAAAAGCAAGAAGATCAGCAAAGAAGCAACGGTTCCAAACTTCGCGTCACTGAACAACTCCAAGCACAGGAGCATCGGAACAGATACCGCTACAGCTCCAAGCGTAGCGAACAATGAAAACATCAGAGCTCGCCCACAATACCGCAACGCCCGCATTATGACCTCGTTCATCCACGAGCGATACGAATACCATTTCTTCGATGTATCCCGGTCACCAGGGGGCATTGGACTACCACCGATCCGCCTCAAAAAAATATTCCTATTCCTAATCACGAAATACAACGCCACAACATAAGCGGCGACGATGGACATCGTGTAGGCAAGCCAAGGTGGCTGATCAAGCGCGATAACGGATAACGCCAAGATGAAGAGCCATCCAATCGGCGTGGAAAGATGCAACCTCCAGACCGCACGGGACAGATCATCCTTGAATTTTTCATCACCTGACGCAGCAATTTCTTCGTATGCACTGACGACCGGCCCAATGATCATCGATGGAAAAATGAATTGCACAAAGACAGCAAACATCAACAGGCATGCCGTCACAAACATCACAATGAAGCCAGAAATGGACACCACCGCATCCGAAAAAAGCTGCTCCCAGCCTATCTTTCGTAGATAGCTCCACAGCATCATCGCCGGAAAGAACAAGAATATTGGCGCGAATTTCCACGCGACATCAAGAGAGTCCTTTATTACGGGTATAGAGGCAGAATAGAAGCCAAGTATGCGCTTCAAAGTAACCTTTATCTCGCCAGACTCTTCTTTTCTTCGTCTTATCTTCTCGGCTTCCAACTTTTTATCCGGCGATCCGAATATATTTTCTTTCTCCGCCACCTGCGCACCGTCATCTCCGCTCGTTGGATCGAGTACTTTCGTATCCATTTATGCTGGCCCCTCTTGGAACGAATTCGAATTTGAGAGCTCGATTCTAGATCCTTAGAGCCATCCGTCGACCTCGTAAAAATACCGGTGCAGCGTGACTTCTGCCATCTACATAGGCGGGCTCACTGGAGCTCCGTCGCCTTGCTCCACGTGACTGTGCCCAAGGAACGACTTGCCGCCGATCTCGACGTCGGCCGTATAGCGAGCGCCGCCGTCGACTTCGACTGCCGGGCCGCCGTTCGCGCCTGCCCGGCCCTGCATGCCGCCGTTGAACGTCAAGCGCTGCTCGGTCGTCGTGTTGCCCGTGAACGTCGAATCGGGAACGTCGCCGAGCAGTTTCTCGGTGCGCAACGTCACGCCGTCCGCGCGTAGCTCCAGTTCCGTCTCGCCGATGCGGAAAACGATGCGCCCGCCCGCCGGCACGTCGATCCGGTACTCGTGCGACGCGTGGTCATAGACCTGCGACGCCCCATCCGGGAAGTCGAACGCCGTTTCGCTCGCGCTTCGTCGTGCTGCCCCACCGTGCTGTTCCGCGTAGTAGCCCGGCACCGCGTACGCGCTCGACAACTCGCCGGACGACGAGAAGACCGACGCCTGCTCGCCTTCGGACGGCGGGCGCCAGAAGCGCACCGCGCCCGCCGCGACCGTGAACCACGGCAACCAGTCACTGACCCAATCGCCGACGCGCACACGGCATCGCGGCGGGTCGTACGACACCGCGTCGACCGTGCCTTGCTGCACGAGGCACGCAAGCCGCCGGTCGATCTCACCGATTTCATACTCGAGCATCGTTACTCCGCATAGTCGGCCGGCGCGTCCTGCGCCGGGTCCCAATAGCTGCCTTCGTTGCCCGGCCCCGTTTCCGGGTCGACACCCCATACAAGCGTGCTACCGCCCGGAATCTCCGCCAGCTCACCGCCGATCCCGAATTCGTGCGTCCATTCGACGAGCCACACGAGGTACGTATCGAGCTGGGGGCGAAACGGGTCTTCGCCAACCTGAACCACCCTGCCGGGCGCGATCGGCAAGCCCCACGTCTGCATGTGAACCGCGAGCGCGACGCGCGCGGCAATCTCGCGCACGTGCAGCTCGTGCCCCGCGCCGTACGGATCGACGATGATGCGCGCCTGCATGCGACCGATCAGCGAGACGCAACCCGTTCCGTCGTCGTGCCCCGGCTCCATTTCGGACAGTTCGACCGCAATCAACGGCGTCGGAATCTGCGCACCGATCTCCGGATACGCTTCGATTCGTTCGATCGTCGGCAGTGCTTCGCGCAGGCCCTTCACGATCGCGTCGTGCAGCAATTTGAGGTTATCGAGCACGTCCCATCACCTTTTGTAGTTCGTAGTTCACTTCTTGCCGCAGGATCGTCAAGAGCCGCTGCTCGCACGCCTTCGCCGCGCGGCGAAACGCCGGGTCGCCTGTCTCATGCCAATCGACCGTCACGACGCGATACGGCAGCCGTGCCTTCCCGACACGCTCGAAGATCGGCCCGTCCGGTTGTCGCTTCGACTGCCGCCACGCGCCCGGAAACGACGAACGGCCGGCGCGCATGCCTTTGCGCGTCTTCACGACCGAGCCGAGGCGGTGCGCCTCGATCGGGTTCAAGCCGAGCCACACCTTGCCGGTATCGGCCGACCGCAGGAAAAAGTAGAGGCGTCGGCGGATCGCTTTCTGAGGAATGCGCGTCGCCGCGCTGACCTCCTTCGCCGTCTGGCTCTTGATCCACGCGGCCGTCTTGCGCAGCGTGCGTCGCCACGCGGCCTGCATCGCGGACGGCGAGATGCCCTGCAGGACGGCCGTGACCGCGCCGACATCGATTTCGACTTTCAGTGGGTTCATGTCATTGCAACATCAGGATCGTCCAGCCCGTGCCGTCCGGTTGCGCCTCGACGACGCGATAGCGCCCGCTGTGCGTGACGACGACGCTGCCGGGCCGGATGCCGACGGCGTCTTCGTCGATCACGTGCAGCATCGGCGCGACCAGATTCGTGCGTTTCGACCCGAGATCGGGGCCAAGCCAAGGCGCGTTGAACATGCCGCGCACGGGACGGCCGTCGACGACCACGTCGTCATCGGCCAGATCTCGCAGCACGGCCGCGTCAACGTCCGCAATCAGATCGTGGAACGCCACGCGTCACGCCTTCAGACGGATGCACGCGCGCGGGCGCGTGCAGAGGTGGATCGGGTTCGACTGCGCCTCGATCTCGACGCCCTTGTTGAACGGCATGACTTCCTGCCGCGCGTAGTACGGCAGGCCGATCGTGTTGACCGCGTCGACATAATCGCCGGGCGCGAAGCGCGAGATGAACAGATCCGCCACGCCTTCCGGCACCGCATACGCTTCGTCGTCGCCGACGAACGGGATGCCGCCGACCTTGCCCCGATAGCGCTCGAACACGATGCCGTCCAGCTCGATCGCGCCACGCGGATCGCCGCGCAGCGCCGCAGCCGCCGCCGTGTTGAGGAACGTCTCTTTGACGGTCGGCAGCGTCAGCAGCTTGCGCCAGAAGTTGCGCCCGCAGAACGCGCGCACGCTCGAAAACGGCACGTTGCCGAGCGCATCCTCGATCGCTTCGAGCGTGTCTTCGTTCTTGATCCGGATCTCGGTCTTCGCGTTCGACAGCTCGTATTCGATGACCTGCTGCTCGATGCCGAAGCGATCGAGCAGGTTCGCGACGACGTGCTTGCCGTCCGCGTCGAGGATCACGCCGCGAACCGCGCCGAGGCGGTGGTATTCGTGCGTCGCGTCGATCTGACGACGCATCTTCGCGAGCCGCTTGTCGACGTAGCGCTGCACCGTCTCCAGTTCCGAATCGTCGCCGAACGCGCGCAGATTCTGGATCTCGTCCGCCTTGATGACCGCGCGTTGCGGCAGGTGGACGGTGTTGAACGGAATCAGGCTCGGCTTGCTGCCCAGCACGTTCGGCGCGGGCGAGCCGCGCACACCGGCCGCCACGAGTGCGAGCGTGTCGCCGTCGCGCTCGATCTGCACCGTCGTCGTCGTGATGCCTTCCTCGTCGAACAGGCCCGTCTCGCCGAGGCGGCCGGGCAAGTGCGGCTGCTCGTTGATGGACGCCGTCAGGGACGACAGCGAGAACGCGTCGTCGTTGAAGATTGCGATGTCTGCCATATGCACTCCAGAAATGAAAAAGCCGCGCATCGGCGCGGCTTTGGGATAAGGGATTCGCCGGGATCAGCGGATGACGATGTGATGCGCGGCCAGATCGTCGCGGGCGGGCGCGTCGAGGCCCGCGAGCAGGCGCGCGTCGACTTCGGCGAGCCGCTTGATCGCGACCGCCGGGCGCGGCGTGTCGGACGCCGGCAACGGCGCGTAGAGGATCGCGACCGCGACTTCCGCGCCGGTCGCCGCCGCGTTGTCGTACGGCGCGTATTCGCCGGTCCCGATCGTGCCGAGCACGCAGCCGGACGGCAGCGCCGGGCCGGCCGCGACCGTGATCGCATCGCGCGAGATCTGGCCGGGGCCTTCCGAAATCAGAAATTCGGCGGGCAACGTGCCCAAAGTCTTGATGTTGGACATTCAGCGCTCCTTTCAGCGATGAAAAGTTACTTGGCCACGCGGCGGGCCGCGTAGATGTCGGACGTGCGCAATGCGCGGCTACGCGCTTGCGTCTGCTGCTGTGCCGGATCGGGTCGGCTGTTGATGCGGGTGCTCGACGCCGTGAGACGCTCGAACAGCCGCGCGCGCACCTGATCCGGCGACAGGCCGTCCGCGACGTATTGCGCGGTCAGGTCCGTCTGGTTCGCCGCGAGGCAGATCCCCGCGATGTCGGTCGCATTGCGGATTGCGCGATCGACCGTCTCGCGGTCGCGCAGGCCGGTCGCGGCGATCACGCCTTCGGCGCATGCCGCGAGATTCGCTTCGCGCAGCGAATTGAACACGTGCGCGGCGAGTGCCGTGACGTCGGGCGTCTGGGGTTTCGGTTCCGGCTCGGGATCCGGCGTTGGATCGGCCGGCGGTTCCGCGTCCGATTCGCCGGCCGCATCGAGCAACGCACGAACCTGCTCCGGCACGGCCGAGAAGCGCGCGAGAAGCGGCGCAGCGCCGGCCGACGCCGCCAGCTTCACCGGGGCCTCGATCACGTCGCAAAAGCCCTTCTCCTTCGCCTGCGCGGCCGTCAGCCACGTCTCCGCGTCCATCATGGCCCGCACGTCGTCTTCGGACAGACCGCTGCGCTGCGCGTACGCCGCCAGAATGCCGGCGCTCGCGTTGTCGAGCAGTTCGGCGACACGGCGCAGATCTTTCGATTCGCCGGCCGCGACCGTGTGCGGATGGTGGATCATCAACAGCGCGTTCTCGGGCATCTCGATCTCGTCGCACGCCATCAGCACCAGCGACGCGGCGGACGCCGCGATGCCGTCGACGCGCCCCTTCACCTTGCCGGCGTACCGCCGCAACGCGTTGTAGATCGCGAATGCGTCGAACACGTCGCCGCCCATCGAGTTGATCGCGACCGTGATCGACGATGCGTCGGTCGCGACGGCGTCGAGCTGCGACACGAAGTTCTGCGCGTCGGTGCCCCAAAATCCGATGTCGCTATAGATCCGGATCTCGGCAACCTTGCCGCCACCCGCCTGCGCCTGTGCGCGGATGTCCCACCACTTGCGGTTTCGCTTCATTCCCCATCCTCTTTCAAATCACTACCGTTTCCGTCTTCTATCGCGAGCTGCGTGTCGTATCGCAGGCCGAGCCGTTGCTCGCGCGCGAGATCCGCCGCGTTTTCCGCGTCGACCTGCTCGGGATCGTCGCCGCGCGCGAGCACTGCGCCCGTGCGGCTCGCGAGGCCCGCGCGGATCTCCATGCGCTTCGCGGTGACGTCCTGCACCGGGTGGATGTACGGCCAGCCCTGCGGCACCCATCGCACGCGCAGATAGTCGCGACGCCGGCGGAAGTAATCGGGCATCGGCATCGCGCCCGACAGCGCGCACGCGTCGACCCACCAGCGCCACACCTTGCGGCAGAACTGGTGAATGAACACGTTCCACTGAATCTGTTCGACGCTGCGCCGGAACTCGTTGAGGATCACGCGCAGCACGCGGTCGCTGACGTCCCGCAGATCGCCCGTGAGCACTTCGTAAGGCATGCCCACCGAAGCGGCCGACGCCATGAGCTGCTGGCGCATGAACGGCACATAGTCGTTGCCCGCGCCCGGCGGCTCCGAGAACTTCACTTCCTCGCCGGGCGCAAGCTCCTGCATCCCACCCGGTTCGAGCGACACGACCGGCGAAAACCCGTCGTCGTCGTATCGCATCGGCGCTCCGGAAACGGGATCGCCCATCGGGCCAAGCTCCGCGTGCGGCTTCGTGATGAAGCCCGCGAACAGGTTGCTGACCTCTTGCCGGAACAACACCGCGTCGTCGAAGTTGTCGAGCGAATGCAGCCGCAGCAGCACCGTCGACAGCTCAGGCACGCCGCGCACCTGTCCCGGCCGCAATGCGAGGAACACGTGCGCGATCTCGTCGGCCGGCACCCGCACCGTCCGCGTGCTGTCGCCGGCCTGCCGTCCATACTCGCCGGGATGTCGCGTCAACAGGTGATAGGCAATGCGCCGTCCGTCGTCGTCGAACTCGACGCCGTTGACGATCTCGCCGTGCGGCAGGCGCTCGTTCTTGCTCACAGGCAGATGATCGGCTTCGAGCAACTGCACCTGCAACGGCACGGCTAATCCGTCGTGCCAGCTACGCAGACGCCGCCGCACGAGCACCTCGCCGTCGCTAAAGAACGCACGAGCGGCCAACGTCTGCAATCCCGCCATATCGAACAGCCCGTCCGCGTCGATCTCCGCTGCGCTGTCTTCCCAAAGCAGCTTTTGCGCGTTTCGCATCGTCTCGTCGGGATGTCGCGGATGCGCCTGTATGCCGGAGCCGATCGTGTTCGACACGAGCCGCGTGATCGCGGCTTTCGCCCAAGGGTCGTTTCGAATCGCGTCGCGCGCCCGATGCCGCATCAGCGGCAGGTTTTGCGCCGCCGCCGCGTTCGGCCCCGCGCTCGACGCCTTCCACGACCGTGCGCGAGCGCCGCCCGTGCTCGCGGATTCGTACGCCGCCGCCTTCAGCCGCGTCGGCACCACGAATCCGCGCCGAGCGAGCATCGGATACGCGCGGCTCATCGAACCCCCTTGCCGGCGTGCCGCAGCCGAACGATGCGCGAGCGCCCGCTCGCGCCGTCGAGCGCGCGAATGATCTCGGTTTGCGCCTCGCGAAGCTCCAAGATCGAGCGGTACTTCACGCGGCGATCCGCATACTGCACTTCGAGCTCGCCTTTCGCGATCGCGGACTGGATGCGATCCAGATCCTGTCTTGTGTAAGCCATCGGCTTTCTCCTAGCGACGCGTCAGGTAGGCCGAGCGGCCGACGCGACGCCCCTGAATGCGCGAAACCCCGCTCGGTGGCGGGGTTTCGTTGGGTTTTGCGGTTTGCTGCTGCGGTGGTGGCTCCGTGTCCGCATCGCGATCCTCCGGCTGATCCGGCAGCACCTCGACCGGCAGCGCCGACGGCAACGCGTCGAGCACCGGCACCGCCTCGAACAGCGACACCTGCGACAAGCGCTGCTGCTCGACCTGCCAGTGCGGCTCCGTCATCAAATGCGTCTTGACGCTGCGCGCCGCGTGCAGCGCGTACACCTCGCAGTCGAGCGCTTCGTTACGTGCGCCGGCCTTCTTTTGCCAGACGCGTTTGGTCCCGATGCGAGCGGGCACCTTCACCTCGGCCGTCAACTGCGACAGGTAGTCCGACCGGACGTCGCGATACCAGTGCATGCGTCCGGGGCCGTCGCCGTCCAGCTTGAGCCGGTTGTCGAGAATCAGATCCTTGGCCTTGCTGACGCCGACCATGAACGGCCGCAGCCCGTACTTCGCCGCCTTGCTGTTGTTCCGCGTCGAGTCGACCGACGCGCGCGGCGTGCTGAAGATCTCGGCATTGGCATCCGTGCTGCCCTTGATCGCCAAGACGATCAAACCTTGCCGCTGCGCCGCGCGCACGTACCTGTAAACCGCGTCCGACGTCGAGCCGTCCGACGAGTCGATCGACGTCGCCCGGATCCGCAGCAGGCCGCCCGACTCATGACGGTACGCGTGCGTGATCAGCGTCGTGAGCGCGCCCCATACGCCGCCCGTCAACGGGTCTTCGCGTTGGTCCATCACGTTGCCGAAGATCTCGTCCCACGCGATCAGCCAGCTCTCCTCGCCCCGCCCCCACGCGCGCATCACAATCGCGAGGCGGTCATGCTGCACGTCGACGCCGAGCGTGAGCAGCAAGCCGCCCATCGGCACCGTGAACGGTGGATACGGCATCGCGCGTTCGGCGAGCGCGTCGATTTCGGGAAGATCGCTCTTGTACTTGTACGGCCGCCCCTGCGAGTTGTTGACGAATGAACGCATCTTCGTGTCGTCGCCGGAACGTAGTGCCTTCTCCGCCGTGAGCCACTTCTTCACCAGCTCGGCCATGCGCGAGCCGGGGAACGGCGACACCAGCTCGTTCAGCCGGAAACCGGCGACGCCGTAAAACGGCGCGGTCGCCACCCATCGGCCGCGTCGCACCGCGCGGATGCGCATCGGGTCGTCCCACAACGTGCCGCAGTGCGGGCACGTGTATCGCGCCGACTCCGGCCGGGCGCGGCCGAACACCTCGTGCGCCACATCGGCGTCTTCCGTCCACGTGACGTTCTCCCACGTCAGCTCGTGTTCCTCGCCGCAGTCCGGGCACGGCACCAGATAGACGCGCTGATCGGACGCCACGTATGCCTGCTGAATGCGCGAGAAGCCGTCGACCGTTGGCGTGCCGCCGAAGATCACCTTGCGCCGGCTGTCCGAGTAGCTCTTGTTGCGCTCCTCCAGCAGCGTGATCGAATCACCCTGCTCGCGCACGTTCTGATTCGCGTCGTCCGGCTCTTCGACTGCGACGACGGGCGCAGGCGTCGACTTCACGTCGTCCGGCGCGTTCGACGTGATGAACTTCAGGAACCCGCGCGGGAATGTCTTGTGATCCCACAAGTTGTTCTTGTCGCGGCTCGCATGCACGGGCAGTTTCGCCGACAAGCGAGGCGTCACCTCGACCATCGGCTCGAATTTCTCCATGTTGAACTTCTTCGCCGACTTCTCTTTCGCGAACATCACGATCATCGGGCACGGATCGACGTCGATTCGCCGGCCGATGTAGTTCAGCAGCACCCCGTCCGTCCACGCGACCTGCGCCGACTTCATGCACACGACCTTTTGCACGCGCGGATCGTCGAGCGCCGTATGCATGCCGAACACCCAAGGCGTGATGTTCGGGTTATACCGGCCAGGACTCGCCGTCGCCTTCGCGCTCATCCGGCGATGCTTGCGCGCCCAGTCCGTCGTCCCGATCTTCTCCGGCGGACGCAGCAGCTGCGCGATCCGCCGAATCACCGTCCGAACCGTCTCGGTCGTATCCAGAAAGCTGTTCAAGACACCCATACATATGCTCGTTCAACCATTCGAGGTCAATTTCAACGTCATGCAGCGCGCGCAATTCCTGCACGAGCTTGTCGGATAGCGCGAGCAATTCCGTCTGAAAGGCACCGACCATCTGGCCATATGCCTGCTCAAGCTGCGCGGCGTTGACCAACTGCCCTTTCTTTTCGGCGAGCGTCAGCAGCTTGATTTCGCGATCCACGCGTTCAGTCATCGCGCGCTCGGCCACAAGATCGATGCCGGTCTCGCTCGCGCGGCCGGCGGCCATCTCTCGCAAGTGCCGAAGGTAAGCCATGCGGATCTCATCCATCGACGCCGTTCGATAGTCGATGTTGAGCCGATCGACCAGACGCGAAACCGTCGACCGCTCAAGGTCGAGGTGCTCCGCGATCTGCTGCTGAGTCAGCATGTGAATGTGCCCCCCTATAGAGATTCAACAGTAGAGAAAAAACGCGGGTGCGCACCCCCGCATGCACCCGCGCCATAGGGTCCCCTGCCCATTTTCTAGGCATCGGCGACCCCGACCGCAAGCACCGCGACCGCGTGATCACCCGCACGCTCCATCGCCCACACGATGCGGTCCATTGGATCGTCGAATACGAAGCCACGCGCGGTAACGCGCCCCGTGCTTCGATCCTCATTCCACGCCGACCAGACCTCGCCCGGCCCGCCATTCGCCAACTCGCTTCGCATTTCAGCGCCCCAATGCAAAAAGCCCTGAGGGCTTTCGCACTCAGGGCTTCAAAATCTTCGGACGAGCAACGACCCGGAACAGGCCGCGTCACTCGGTGAATACCGGAATCAAATTGTCAGGGCGAAGTGTAGATGAAGACCTTACGGTTGAGCAACACTTTCTTTCTCTGCCTCTTTCATTTTGTCGATGATCGCCTGCATCGACACATACTCAACCTTGGGTTCGCTGAGCTTCTCGTCGATCGCGCGCTTCGCATGAGTAAGCGCCAAATCGAAAATCGACGTCGGTCGCGCCTTCAAACCAAGGCGACGGCAGATGTAGGCGGGATGCGCACGCCACACGTAATGCATCTGCAAAACCTTGCGATCCTGCGGCATCAATCGACGGCACGCGAGTTCGATCTTCTGCGCGTCCGCTTCGTCGAGCGTCGCGCTGATCGTTCGCCCGCCCGTGCCCGGAAAATAGATCGACGCGACAAGAGAATCGCCGTGCGCGCTGCCCGAGCGCATCGCCCTTGCCCAATTGTTCAAACGCTCTTCCAGTGTCATACCGTTCCCCGAATCAATCCTCATATCGACCGACGTGCGCCCCGCAATAACCCCGCCGTGACGAACCCGCGCCGATGATGGTCGATGCCGCGCGCGTGCAGCGGCACCCGTTCTCTACGTGCGCGCACTGCCGGTCGTCGGCGGCGGCTTGAGCCGCAGGCACGGCACTAGGACGACCTGCTTCAAGCGACGCGTTGCGACGCCTTCTCACCTCATCCCAGTTCTTTCGCAGTCGCGCAGGCGATGTGACGATGCGTTGCCAGAACTTGTCCCGATCGGCCCATGCGTATAGCCGCACGATCTCCTTCTGATCCCTGCCGTCGATGGCCAACATTGCGTCGACATCGGCGATCCATTTCGACCAGTTCGGCACATCGCCACCCGGATCACGGGCACGCAGGCGCTCGAACATCCAGCACGCCATCGATGACGACAGATCGTCACGGTTTTCACTTTGCTCACCCGCCCTGTGGTTAACCAACGACGCTTGAGAGAGAGTATGTTTTTTACTATTACTGTTTACTGGTTTACTAGTTGGAACGTCGTTCAGGTAACTTTCCGCTTCGCCTGCGCAAAACGCCCCGTCAGACAGCTGATCGGAACCACGTTCAGGTAGTGCCGCAACCTCATCGGAACGTCGTTCCGAAGTGCCGCATTTTTCAGCAGCATCGGAACCAGATTCCGAATTGCCCAATTTTTCATCAACATCGGAACCACGTTCCGATTCGCTCGCAATGATGTCGAAGTCGATCGCATCGCGCTGGCGAAGTGCGACATCCTTGGGAACGGCAAGGCGATAATGCGCATGTGCCCAACGGCGGGCCGGACGCCGCGACCGCCAACGCGCCAACCAACCGTGACGCTCGGCGACTTCGAGATGCGTGCTGACGCTGCGCTCCGACAGGCTCGCCTTCTCGGCAATCGTTCCGATCGACGGCCAGCAGATATCGTCCATTGCGTTCGCATACTCGGCGATCACAAACAATACCAACTTCGTGGTGGACGGCAGATCGCTACCGGTCATGGCTCGACGCCATGTGAAGAATGGTGAAACGGCAGACATAGTCAATATCCTTCGCCCGGCTCGGCGAAATTTTCGAACCGGGTTGTAGCGTTCTTAAACGCGAGCCGCACGGTCCCGATCGGCCCGTTGCGTTGCTTCGCGATGATGATTTCGGCGGTCCCCGTGTCGGGGCTGTCCGGGTTGTAGACCTCGTCGCGGTAGATGAACAGGATCACGTCGGCGTCCTGCTCGATCGAGCCTGACTCCCGAAGATCCGACATCACGGGACGCTTGTTCGGGCGCTGCTCCAGCCCTCGATTCAACTGAGAAAGCGCGATCACCGGCACGCGCAATTCGGTCGCAATTTGCTTGAGCGCCCGTGAGATCCCGCTGACCTCCACCGCCCGCATCTCCGTGCTGGCACCATCCCCCGACATCAGTTGGAGGTAGTCAATGACGACGACACCAAGTTGGCCGTGTTCGCGATGCAGGCGTCGCAATCGGGTTCTCAGCATCGACGGGGTCAGCGACGATCCTTCGAGAATGTGGAGATTCGCTTCGGACATGACCCGCACGCCGTGCGTAATACGCGACCAGTCGCTGTCTTCCAGCGAGCCGGTTCTCAGGCGATGTTGGTTGACCCGAGAAATCGATGCGAGCATACGCGTCGCAAGCTGCTCGGCAGGCATTTCCATCGATACAACGGCAGCCGGCAAACCGGACCGTGTGGCGACGTTTTCAGCGATGTTCATCGCGAGGGATGTCTTACCCATCGACGGCCGACCGCCGACGATAATCAACTCGCCTTCATGCATCCCGTCGAGGCGACGATCCAGATCGTCAAAACCGGTCGCCGTGCCAGTGACGCCGCCCTTGTCTTCGCGCTGATACAGCATGTCGATCCGCTCGACGACGCGACTCAACGTCGGCAGCATGGGCATGAAACCGTCGTCCTTGCGCCGATCCGCGTCGGACAAATGGAGAAACGCAGATTGCGCCTGATCGATGATGTCGGCCGGCTCGCGCCCGCCCGTGTGATGGCACAGCTCCATCACATGCTTCGCAGCGCGCAGGCAACCACGCAACAGCGACCTGTTTCGCATGATTTCCGCGTAGCGCTCGACATTGGCCGCACCCGGAGTCGATTGAACGATCTCGTTCAAATACTGCAATGGCCGCTTGATCTTCGCACCGGTTGCTTGCAGGCGCTCGAACACCGTGACGACATCGGCGCGCCGCTGATCAAGCACAAGTTGCTTGATCGCGGTATAGATGAGGCGATGGTCACGCAACGTAAAATCGTCCGTCGCGATCTGACCGCCAATCCGGTCATATACATCGCTATCCAACATCAACGCGCCCAATACCGCCTGCTCGGATTCAATCGAGGCGATCGGCTCATGTGCGTCGATCGGGTCCATTGCGCCCATATTTCCCCTGTCGATGATGACGTGTGATTTCGTTGACCCGTGGTCGAACCGAGTCCGGCCAAGGTGGCTTTTTCGTCAACTACGCCTGCGCCGAGCGAGGCGCGCGGCGGTTTGAATCAGCCGCTGAAACAGACGTTGCCCTTTGCGGCCCGTCGCGATGATCTGCTCGGCTTCGCGATCGTCGATTCGCTGATCTTCGAGCGCGCGAGACACGTCGTTGGCGACCTGCCCCACATGCGCTTGCAAGCGGAGTGTCGTCGTTACGAGATGCATCGTGCCCGGCTCGTGGCCGTCAACCGCGTGGTGATCGTCAACGCGCTCGGCAACCAGCCCGAACCGGGCGTTGAGCGCATGTAGCGCGTCGAGCGCGTGCGCCTCGGCTTCGCTCTTCTCCTGCATCCACTCGATCAACAGCTCGAACATCTCCATCGAGAGGCGACTGTCGCCCACACCGCGCAGGCGCAACCGGAGCGACTCCGGTGTGATGTTCTTGCCGCGCCTGTTTGTCAGGTAATTCGCTGCATCGGCCACGCCACCCGGCGCGTTGCGCACGGACGTGTAGAGCACGTCGAGCCATTCTGTACTGTCGTATCGGCAGGTCATTGAACTATTGGTGGATACTCGTTTTCAATCTTTTGCAGCTCGAGGGTGGGAAGTACGATTCGCTCTGCCTCCCCCGCAATCGACGGATCGGATCACTTGGTCGCGGAATTGCAGTACCTCTGTTCGGCCGACCGCTTGCCAAGGCAGTCGAGAAGCGCTTGAACGGTCGACACGCGCGGGTCAGAGACCACCCGTCCACCGATCTTCGCGAGCGTTTGATAGGGCACGCCGCTTTGCTTCGCAATTGCCGGCCAATCCCCCTTTGCTGCATCGAGCTGACGCAGCACGGCCGCAAGAATCGGCTCGCTTCCGGTCTCCATGACGCCCCCAAACACAATGGCAAGCCGCGATTTTATCCACTTAAGGAATTTCATTCAACCGATGAGTAGGGCAAACCATCCGCTAATGGGTATCCAAATTCGGCAAGATGTCGGCATGAAAACGCCGCCCACGAAGTCATCGCTTCGAATGATCTTGGCCCGCAAGCTGCGGTGGTACATGGATCACTACCCGCACGTGGACAAGCAAGAAAAGGTTGCCAAGCGCGCCAGCATTTCCCAAAGCTCGGTCAATCGAGTCCTGTCCGGGAAGGTAGATACGCAGATGCGGGTTGTAGAATCGCTCGCTAACGCCATCGGCATATCGCCAACCGATCTGCTGATCGACGACGAGAACGACGCGTCGGTAATTCATTACGATCGTGTGCGCTACGCCCAACTCCCCGAGGCGGAGAAGAAGGCAATCGAGCGATACATTGAATTTGTTCTGAGTCAGGCCGCCGCTACAACCGTCGAGGAAGATGAATCGACGACCATCGACGAAGTCATTCCGGCCTCACCGGAATCGAAGAAGCGCGCAGCAACCGCCGCTCAACGCCCATTATCGAATGAATTGTTGAGCGATGACCACAACCACAAAACCCGCATCCGAGGGACCAGAACGCGCAGCCGATAACGTCTACGAACTCCCCACGATACGAAGACGCACCCGGCAGACCACCATTCGCGCATTCCTGCATGATTTAATAGCCCGCCACGATCGGTCGCCGGCGGTCGCTGCCGCCGCCGTACTATTACGCGAGGACGGCACAATATCCATCTCCGCCAAAGGCGTGGACGCCGACACCGCAGAGGATGTCTTGGCCGGCGTGCACCAGCTAGCCGAGCGCCTCGAATACGCCCGGAATCAACACCCACCTCGGTTCGTCCGCCAACGCGGAACCGCAAGCATCCTCGCGACTGCGACGATCGGACTTGCAGCCGCAGCATACCTAAACACCTCAGCATGGCTTGATGCGGCACTAGTCCTTACGTGCCACGCCGCAACACTACTGTTTACCCCACGAAAACCTCGATAGCACGAACCCCGCTGCCAAACCCGGCGGGGATTATCTGAGGATAATTATCCGTATATGGATTGACAAGAGATTTTCCATTAATGGATACTCCGGCTGTCGCGTCGTACGACGCTCAACCGGAGATTCACCCCATGAAACCGATCGATCTTCACGCTGAGGCCCGCCGGAACTGGCTCCGCAACGAGCAAGCGCCCCGCGTTACACCTTCCGAGCCCGCACGCCAAAGCAACTTGGAAAAGTCACTGCTGTTCAAGTGCGTCTTCGCCGCCGCCGCCCTGATCATCGCCGCGAATGTGCTGGATAGCGGCCCCGTCGCTGACAAGCCCGCCACCTTCCACGCCAACGTCTGACGCTCACGCGCCGAGGACGGCTTGCGCACTCGGCGTAAAGGAGATGATGAAGTCATGCCCAGAATCAACGCAGCGCAGCACGCGGGCATCCCGCGCCGGGACACGCTGTCGCCCCGGACCGTCGCCCGTTACGAACGCGATCGCCAGCTTCCGACGTCGCCGCTCCTCATCGGCAAGCACGTCGTCATGCGCCGACCGCTCGTAGACGGCGTCTATATCGAGTACCTGATCATGGACGGCAACACTATTGCCGCGAAGCAGATCTCGATTCCAGACGAACCGACGTGTGCGGACGCGATCAAGCGCCTTCGCGCCGCGACAAGCGCCGAGCCGGAAAAGCACTCCTGCCCGAAGAAGCCGCGCGCGTTCAGGATCAGGGAGGCATCATGATCGACAACGCCCTCCCGAATGCGGCTCCGCGCAGACTCAACCCGTTCGTCGACCTCACGCCCGCTCAACGGGCCGACCTGACGGCTCGAATCCTGACCGTGTTCAGGCACGCCACGCACGCGATGACGTCCGACGAGGTGTGCACGACCCACTTCGCCGACATGCCGGGCGCGGCTGCGCAATGCATCGATAAGCTCGCGCGGGGCGGATGGTTGCGCCGCCAACCGCGTCCGCACGATCTGCGTTTCCTCTACTGGCTCACCGGATCGGACGCAGCCCCGCCGCTGTCGGTCCCCTGCAAGCAGGCAGACGGCACCTATTCGAACGATGCCGGCGGCGCACTCGCGCCTCGACATGCGCCGCGATCCGCCGTGCCCGCCGGATCCGCGCACACGCGCCCCGAACTCCACACGATCGTCACGCGAGACGCGGAACGTCACGTCGCCGTCTCGTTCCCGCATCTCCGCTCGCTTGAGATTTCCGTCGACTCGCTGCTTGGGTCGGATACCCGCACGTTGCGATTCCTGCGCCTGTTCCGCCAGAGCATCGACCTCGAAGTGTCGCGACTCGAACAGATGATCCAGAACCGGAGGACCGCGTGAAGCGCATGACGACCTACAAGCATCCGACGTCGTACAACGAGATCGTCGCTCACGCGAATGCCGTTCATGCACGTCGTCTCGCTCAACTCAAGAAGGCCGAGAAGCACATCCGAGCGATCGAGCGCGACCTCACGTTGGTCGCTGAAGCCGGCATTTACATTGACGTTGACGAGCATTCGATGCGCCTCGAAGACTGCCGCGCCCCCGGCGAATACCGCTACAACGGCCGCGCGAAATGGGCTCTCCGAATCTATGCCGGGATTTTCAGCGAGACGGCCGATCGCGCCGTCCGCGCGTTTCTCGCGCTCGGCTGGATCGTCGAGCGCATTGATATCGCTCCGAATCGCGCGAATCTCCTGCTTCGTCGACCGAAAACGCAGTCTCGCCTGATCCTCGACGGCTCAATGGAACTCGCTCGCAGTCTCCAACCGCAGGAGGCCGAGTAATGGATGCCCGCACCCAATCGCTCGCGCTCGTCGAGCCGATCGTCACCGGCAATGCGAAGGCCGCTGCTGCGGCGGCGGGCGCGACGTCGGCGGATCTCTGGATGGTGCCGTACGAACAGCTCCACTACGATCCACGCGACAACGTGCGCCCCGTCGATCAACAGTGGGTGTCGCACCTCGCTGCGCTGATGATCGCCAACGGCTACGACAAGAGTCAACCGCTCCATTGCTACATCCGGAAGGTCGACGGGAACGACCTCATCTACGTCTACAAGGGACAACACCGCTACCTCTCCGCAGGCAACGCGATCCGCGCAGGAAAGAACCTCGGCAAGATCCCCGTCGTCGTGCGCGATGCGAAGACGGTTGAACGCTCCGAGATGGTGATCGACGGCTACCTTAGCAACGAAAGCAAGCGCGCGTCTCCGCTCGAACTCGCGACGGTCGTCGCGGAACTGCGCGACGTACACGGCCTCGACACGAAAACGATCTGCACGCGCCTGAACGTTACGGATCAAACCATTCGTGACGTCGGCCTGCTTGAAAATGCGCCGGCGGAGATTCACCAGTTCGTCCGCGACGGCTCCATCTCCGGCTCGCTCGTGATCAAGGAGATACGGCGGCACGGCGCGGAACGGGCACTGGAGCGGATCGTCGCGGGCATGTCGAAAGCGAAGGACGCAGGCAAGACGAAGGTCACGAAAAAGCATCTCCGTGCCACATCGCCCAAGAGCGTCGTGGCGTCGGCTGCCGCCGCCG
This sequence comes from Burkholderia savannae, assembly GCF_001524445.2. Classification (NCBI taxonomy): domain Bacteria; kingdom Pseudomonadati; phylum Pseudomonadota; class Betaproteobacteria; order Burkholderiales; family Burkholderiaceae; genus Burkholderia; species Burkholderia savannae. Next base: position 1,352,331 of record NZ_CP013417.1, on the reverse strand, counting down.
AGCCCCAACGGAAGATTGGCGAACAGCACGCAAAGCAGCTTTTGCAAGCGCTGCAAAGCGTATTGCACGATCCGTGCTTCGGCAAGTTGTCGCCGGGAACGATCGAAGGCGTACATCGCGCGTTGACGGGTCTCGAAGACCTGCTCGATGCCGTGCCGACGCGTCGCTCGAAGTATCCGATCGCCAAGGCAAACGAGCACGGCGTGTACGAGCCATCTGAAATCCTGTCCGCGCCCATCTCAAAGAGCACCGGGCGCACGCCCGTCGAGATTCGGCTCGCACAAATCGCCGAGGGCGATTGGGAATTCGGTTTCTCGTACACCTTCAGCAGCGCGGGCGGATCGTCGCCATGCAAGCGCATCGAAGGCGAATCGCCCGGCCGTTACAGGACGCGCGTCAAAGCGATCCGAGCTGCGGTTCAGGTGCTCACCCGCACCCTCGAAAACAGCAGCGCCTCGAAAGCGAAGGAAATGGCAAGCGTTCGGCGGTGGCTCGACAAGCTGTTCACGACGCCGGACCCGGACTGGACGCCCGAACTGGCACAGGAGGCGGCCCAATGACCCCGCGTCCGGCCCTTTCTACCCCACGTCCGCTGCCGCGAAAGCGGGAACGCGCGGACAAGCGCCCGGCTATCACACTGGCGAGCGTCGACGGCAATGCAGTTTCAAAGCGTGTGCGCGGGCTTACGCCCGCAAAGGCACTCCAGAAGAACGAAACGCCGCGTGCGCGGCGAAAAGCAATCCAGAGAAACGAAGCCCCTGCGGATGCCCGCAGGGGCATGCACGCACGCCTCGACGCGCTTTGCATCGAGATCCGCGCCCTTGTGAGCGACGTCTCGCACTCGGCCGACATCGTGCTGCTCGACCTGATGGCCGACGATGCCGGCAGCTACGCACGGCACAAAGCGGCGCAGGACGCTCGCACGTGGGCCGCAGCAGCCGGCGTCACGCTCGAAACGGGTTTGATGCAGCTCGGCCGGGCGATACCACGCGATCAGAATTGAGGATGACCATGAACGACAAACAGAACACCGCACCGAACTGGTTGCAGGAAGGCGATTTGCTCTATCGCATCACGATCGACACGCACCGGCAAAACCATGACGAAATCTATGTCACGCTGGCTGAAGGATCGCGGGACATACGTGCACGAGCAGCGCGCGCTGCTGAGCTTCGGGAAACTTTGAAGCGGCTCGGACCCAATAGGCTAACCGATGGCACCTCGCCCGAAGCGCTCACGAAGCTCAAAAGGCTCATTGCCGCCGACGAATACGCGATCTCGTTTCAGACGATGCAGCAGTATCGATCCGCGCTGCTACGGGAAATTGACAACGCGAGTCCCGTTCGCTCGATCCCGGCTACGATGACGCAAGAACAGCACGCGGCGATCGAGTTCGCGCTTGGCGCATGTGCCGGTCATCCGGCCGGCGAACAGCATGTGGCCGCACTTGAATCACTGCTTTCGCGGGGAGGCGACCACGCATGACTGTCGCGATGAAGCCCATATATCTCGACATCGCATCGGTATCAGCGGCGGTCTCCCTGTCGCCCGCGGTCATCCACAAACTCGTCCGGCAAGAGGAGTTCCCGAAGCCGCGCGCCCTTTCCGGGCGACGCGTCGGTTGGCTCACGCGGGAAGTCGAAGAATGGGCAGAAGCTCGAACGCCGTCCGAGTTCCTGCCGCCGCCTAACTGCGGGACCGGCCGGCGGAAAGCGACAATTGATGCGACCGGGTAACAGCCTCCAGCTTCTCATCGAGCTTCGTCAACCAGAGCCGGCGCTCGGCGTCATACGAGTGCCGGTTATAGATACCGCCGACACCCGGCAACATGTGCCCAAGGATGGCCTCGCCGATCTCGTACGGACAGCCGAGCGCAGCCAACATCGTGCGAGCCGTTCGACGCAGATCGTGAGGGGCCCAATGCGTGACCGGAAGACGCGGCCGGGCTTGTTCCGGCCGCGTCTCGCTATAGGGCATATGGAAATGAACGGCCTGACCGAACACCTTCTGCTGCATGTGCCCGCCTCGCTCAGCCGGGAACACCCTCCCCTTGCCGTAACGTTCGAGGCGTCGACGCACAACAGCATCCGCACGTCCGATTAACGGCACACGAAGATCCGTCGCCTGCTCGTGCCGGGCGTTCTTGGTCTTGGCCTTGGGAATCGTCCACCACAGCCCGTCCCGTTCGTCGGTAATCTCCGCCCCTTCCATTGCGCCGATCTCGGCACCGCGCGTCCCGGTCCAAAGGTACAGCGTCAACGCATCCTCGACATTGCGACTGAAATTCGGCAACCAGTTGATCAATGCACCCGCCTCGACGTCGCTCAGGAACCGCTTTGCGGTACCGACCGGCTGCCCTTGGATCCGTCTGCCGTTGCTGCGTAGTCGACCGCGCATGATTTGTCGCCACCAGTTCGACGCAGACTCGGGCAGCCGGCCAGCATCCAGAGCATAGTCCCAAGCGGCCCCGAGTTCGAGTCGAAGCTTCGACGCCTGCACCGGAATTTGCCGATACGAGTCGATCTTGCTGAACGCGCGCTCGCGCGTCAGCTCGGCGGCCGGCAGCGCTGCAATATCTCCCAACATCGTCCGGAACATCCGGGCCACTTCGGCCGCCCCCTTCGGCTGGCGATTGCGCTCGACGTGCCCCTTCAGGTAGGCCATACAGATATCGCGCACTGTCGGCGAATCCCCTTGCTGTACCATAACGCCGACAGAATCGTTTGCTTGCCGCTTGGCGAGCGCCGGGTCGTTGCCTGAGTTGCGCTCTTGTTTCAGACGCTCCCACTCAACGGCGGCCGCCGCGATGGAAAGCGCTGGCCACTCGCCGATTTTGATTTGTCGCATACGCCCATCGACGAGCGACTTGTAGCGGTAAATCCAACTGCGACGCGATGCCGTCGCCTCGAGCCTGAGCCCCGGACAGCCATCGATTTTCAGGTGTGCACCGGGCAAAAGTTGCTTTGCCGATCGGGCGTCAAACCGCATTCAGACCTCAGCGTAGGTTTCCGCCACGCGCATAACATCAGCGGCGTAGGCGTAGGTTCTGGAAGAGCCGAAAAGCTACGCTGACAATGGAAATTTAGCAAGATGTCGATAGGCGGGGATATTCAACAGTGAACACCCCGAAATGGACGGAAAGCCTTGATGGATAAGGACGTGCAAGAAATTACGGATTCAAAACAGCAGCTTACAGAAGGGGCGTTTAGCAACCACACGCCGATGATGCAGCAGTACTTACGCATCAAGGCAGAACATCCCGGAACACTCGTGTTCTACCGGATGGGCGACTTCTACGAGCTCTTCTTCGAGGACGCGGAGAAAGCCTCGCGCCTGCTTGATCTGACGCTCACGCAGCGCGGCGCGTCCGCCGGCACACCGATCAAGATGGCGGGCGTGCCGCATCACGCGGTCGAGCAATACCTCGCGAAGCTCGTGAAATTCGGCGAATCGGCGGCGATTTGCGAGCAGATCGGTGACCCCGCGACGTCGAAGGGGCCCGTCGAGCGCAAGGTCGTGCGCGTCGTCACGCCGGGCACGCTGACCGACGCCGCATTATTGTCCGACAAGAGCGACGTGTTCCTGCTCGCGCTTTGCGTCGGACACAACAAGCGCGGCGTAGCGTCGAACATCGGTCTCGCCTGGCTCAACCTGGCGAGCGGCGCGCTGCGGCTCGCCGAGGTCGCGCCGGATCAGATCGCCGCGGCGCTCGAGCGCATCCGGCCCGCGGAAATCCTCGCGGCCGACGGCACGATCGAATCGGTGCCGGCCGGCATGGGCGCGATCACGCGCGTGCCCGCCTGGCACTTCGACATCGCATCGGGCACACAGCGCCTTTGCGATCAGCTCGAAATCGCGAGTCTCGACGGCTTCGGCGCGCAGGCGCTCACGAGTGCCTGTGGAGCCGCCGGCGCGCTGCTGATCTACGCGGCGTCGACTCAGGGCCAGCAGCTTCGCCACGTGCGCAGTCTCAAGGTGGAAAACGAGTCCGAATACATCGGGCTCGATCCGTCGACGCGACGCAATCTCGAACTCACCGAAACGCTGCGCGGCACCGAGTCGCCGACGCTCTATTCGCTGCTCGACACCTGCTGCACCGCAATGGGCAGCCGCCTGCTGCGCCATTGGCTGCATCATCCGCCGCGCGCGTCGGTCGCGGCGCAAGCGCGCCACCAGGCGATCGGCGCACTACTCGACGCCGCCGCGAACGCGAGCCTCGACAGCCTGCGCTCGGCGCTGCGGCAAATTGCCGACGTCGAACGGATCACCGGCCGCCTCGCGCTGCTGTCCGCGCGGCCACGCGATCTGTCCAGCCTGCGCGACACGTTCGCCGCCCTGCCCGTGCTGCGCGAGCGCGTCGCCGAAATCGCACCGAACGCGGCCGCGCTCGGCCGCCTTGAAGCCGCGCTCGAGCCGCCCGCGGGCTGCCTCGATCTGCTGACGCGCGCGATCGCGCCCGAGCCTGCTGCGATGGTCCGCGACGGCGGCGTGATCGCCCGCGGCTACGACGCGGAACTCGACGAGCTGCGCGACATCTCGGAGAACTGCGGTCAGTTCCTGATCGACCTCGAAACGCGCGAGCGCGCGCGCACGGGCATCTCGAATCTGCGCGTCGAATACAACAAGGTCCACGGCTTCTACATCGAGGTCACACGCGGCCAGACCGATAAGGTGCCCGACGACTACCGTCGCCGCCAGACGCTCAAAAACGCCGAACGCTACATCACGCCCGAGCTGAAGACGTTCGAGGACAAGGCACTGTCCGCGCAGGAGCGCGCACTCGCCCGCGAGCGCGCGCTTTACGACAGCGTACTGCAGGCGCTGCTGCCTCACATCGAAGGATGCCAGCGCGTCGCAAGCGGCCTCGCGGAACTGGACTTGCTCGCGGCCTTCGCCGAACGGGCCCGCACGCTCGACTGGGTTGCACCGGAATTCACCGACGAGATCGGCATCGAAATCGATCAAGGCCGCCATCCGGTCGTCGAAGCGCAGGTCGAGCAGTTCATCGCGAACGACTGCTCGCTGAACACCGATCGCAAGCTACTCCTCATCACCGGCCCGAACATGGGCGGTAAATCGACGTTCATGCGGCAAACAGCGCTCATTGCGCTGATGGCGTACGTCGGCAGCTACGTGCCGGCGAAGGCGGCCCGCTTCGGTCCGATCGACCGCATCTTCACGCGCATCGGCGCGGCGGACGATCTCGCGGGCGGCCGCTCGACGTTCATGGTCGAAATGACGGAAGCCGCCGCGATCCTGAACGACGCCACGCCGCAAAGCCTCGTGCTGATGGATGAAATCGGCCGCGGCACGTCGACGTTCGACGGCCTCGCGCTCGCGTGGGCGATCGCGCGCCACCTGCTGTCGCACAATCGCTGCTACACGCTGTTCGCGACGCACTACTTCGAGCTCACGCAACTGCCGGCCGAATTCCCGCAAGCGGCGAACGTGCATCTGTCGGCGGTCGAACATGGGCACGGCATCGTGTTCCTGCACGCAGTCGAGGAAGGCCCGGCGAATCAGAGCTATGGGCTGCAGGTCGCGCAGCTTGCAGGCGTCCCCGCGCCGGTGATTCGCGCCGCCCGCAAGCATCTCGCGCACCTCGAACAGCAGTCCGCCGCGCAAGCGACGCCGCAGCTCGATCTCTTCGCCGCGCAGCCGGCCGTCGACGAACCGGAATACGACGAACCGCCGGTGGCCGTGCCGCATCCGGCTTTCGAGCGCCTGCTCGCACTCGATCCGGACGACTTGAAGCCGCGCGACGCACTCGACCTGCTCTATGAACTGCACGCGCTCGCCCGCACAGGCGCAACGGATGCGCAACGCTGACGGCATCGCGCCTCACGCGGCGCTTCGCTCGCGCGTCGCCGCTTTCGCGCTCACGTGCGCGCTTGCAGGCGGCATGCTGGCCGCGCCCGCGTCGTCGCGTGCGGGCGGCGAGCCGTATACGTTCGGGGTTCTGTCCGGCGTGATCGCGTCGTCCGACGACGAGCCGCCCGCTCGGCGCCTGCTCGACGCAATCGCACGCGACCGCTCGGTGTCGTTCATCGTCTACGAAGGTAACCTGAAGGGGCCGAAGGAAGCATGCCGCGATCAGTTGTACGAGCAGCGCAACGCACTGTTCGCGACGTCCCGCGTTCCTATCGTGCTGCTGCCGGGCCAGTTCGACTGGGCCGCGTGCGGCGCGCGCGACGCCGGCGCGTACGACCCCGTCGAGCGGCTCGACTTCCTGCGCCAAAGCGTCTTCACCGAGCCGGCACTGCCCGCCGCGAATCCGATGCTGCTCACGCGCGAGAGCGAAGTGCCGCGCTTTCATCCCTATCGGGAAAACGTTCGCTGGGTGCGCGACGACACGGTGTTCATCGGCCTGAACGCGCCCGCGCCGAACAACCGCTACCTGACGGCGGGCGGCCGCAACGGCGAGTTCGAGGATCGTGTCATCGCGAATGCGTTCTGGATCGATCACGCGGCCGAGTACGCGAAGCGCCGCAAGGCGCGTGCGCTTGTGATCTTTCTCGAGGGCGATCCGCAGTTCGACCGCTACGAACGTTCGGAGCGCTTCGGATGGCTGCGCTTCAACCGCCCTCGCACGCGCGACGGCTTTCGCGAATTCAAACGCGCATTGGTGAGAGCGGCCACGGTTTTTCGCGGCTCGATCGTCGTCGTCCATCCGAACGGCGAGACGCTCGCGAACGGCTTCAGGATCGACCGTCCGTTACGCGACGACAAAGGGGATCTGGTCGGCAACCTGACGCGCATCGCGATCGCGCCGCATGCGCGCCTGGCTCAATGGGTGCGAATCGGCGTCGATCCGGCGAAGCAGCCGATGTTCAACGTGAGCATGCAGACCGTGCCGAAGCATCTGCCTCAACCGCCTGCCCTGCCCGTCGTGCCGCATGACGACACGCCGCTGCCCGAAATGCCGGAAATCCCGGCGTCGCCGACGCTGCCCGATTCGGGCGCGAGCGGCGCGCAACCGCCCGGCTATGATGATTGGCATGGCGCGCGCGACGACCCATTCGATCACCGCGCGCCGTCGAGCGCGACATCCGGCGAGACTCCGGGCGTCGCCGCGCCCCGCTCAATGCAGGGTGCGCACTGAGCTGTTGTCTTCGTTGTCGTTATCGTCGTCCTCGTCTTCGTCGACGATTTCGAGCCCTTCCGCGCCGTGCGCGTGCTCGTGCTCGATCTCGTCCTCGGTCGCTTCGCGCACGTCCTTGACGGTCAGCGAAAAGCGCAGCGCCATGCCGGCGAGCGGGTGATTGCCGTCGAGGACGACCTTGTCTTCCGCGATGTCGGTCACCGTGTAGATCAGCGAGTCGATTTCCTCGTCGCCGTCTTCCGGCGTGCCTTCGAATTGCATGCCGACTTCGAGCGGCTCGGGGAAGCGGTCGCGCGGCTCGATCTTCACGAGTTCAGGATCGTAATCGCCGAACGCATCCTGCGGCTCCAGCTGGATTTGCGCTTGATAGCCGGGTTCCTGGCCGTCGAGTTGTTCCTCGATCTTGGGGAACGTGCCATCATAGCCGCCGTGCAGATAGACCATCGGCTCATCGCTCTCCTCGATCAGATTGCCTTGCGCATCCGACAGCTTGTAAGCGACCGACACGACAGTATTTTTTGCGATTTTCATCCAATTCTCCCAAGTACAACAGTCATTATACGATGCCCAAACGGCCACTACCCGAACCGTCCGGCCGTGTGCGCGAGCGCACTCGCGCGCCGCTGTCCGAGGCGCCGACCCAGCTTCTCGGCAACCTCACGCCCGCGCATTTCATGCGCCGATATTGGCAGAAAAAGCCACTTCTGATCCGGCAGGCGATTCCCGACGTCGCGCCGCCGCTCTCGCGCGACGCGCTGTTCGAGCTCGCGGGCGACTATGACGTCGAATCGCGTCTCATCACCCATTTTCGTAACAGATGGCAACTGGAGCATGGTCCGTTCTCGCTCGAGCATCTGCCGCCCGTGAAACGGCGCGAATGGACCCTCCTCGTGCAGGGTCTCGATTTGCATGATGACAGCGCCCGCTCGTTGCTCGAACGGTTCCGGTTCGTTCCGGATGCGCGCCTCGACGATCTGATGATCTCGTACGCGACGGACGGCGGCGGCGTCGGCTCGCATTTCGACTCGTACGACGTGTTCCTGCTGCAGGTGCACGGCAAGCGTCGCTGGCGAATCGGCGCGCAGCAGGACTTGTCGCTGCAGGAAGGATTGCCGCTCAAGATCCTCGAGCATTTCGAGCCGACCGACGAATGGGTGCTCGAGCCCGGCGACATGCTGTATCTGCCCCCGCACGTCGCGCACGACGGCGTCGCGATCGGCGAATGCATGACGTGCTCGATCGGCTTCAGAGCTCCGTCCGCGGGCGAGTTGCGCACGCAGTTCCTCTATCACCTGGCCGAGCGCGGCGGCTTGCGCACGGGCGCACGCGACGACGCGCCGTATCGCGATCCCGCGCAGCCCGCGGTCGACACCCCCGCGAGGCTGCCCCCGGAGATGACCGAGCGCGTCGCCAGGACGCTCGCCGGCATCAAATGGGACGAGCACGATATTGGCGATTTTCTTGGCTGCTATTTGAGCGAGCCCAAATCGAACGTCGTTTTCGATCCTCCTGCCCGCCGGCTCGGCGAAACCGCGTTCGCGGCCCAGGCCGCGCGCCGGGGCGTCCGGCTCGACAGGAAAGCGGCGTTGTTGTATAACGCGCGCTCGTACTTCATCAACGGCGACGCGTATTCGCTCGCGACGGCGGCGAAATGGCTGCCGGAACTGGCCGATTCGCGCCGGATGGGGGCGAAACGGTTTGTAACACTCTCCCGGGACCCCGCCATGACAGGCCTGCTGCACGAGTGGTATTGTGCGGGCTGGATACGGGTGGGTGAGATGGAGTAGAGTTGCCCGGCCGTACGCCCATACGAACGCATGTTTTGTATGGGAAAGACAACGTATTGACCCCGCATTTGTCGACGGTCGATAGGAAAGTGCATATAATTTCCGCCCAAGCCGTAGGGAAGATTCACGCTCTAGAAGTGCATCTCCACCAGCGGCCCAGGTCGGTGTTGGAGCACATTACCGGTATTGTTTCGCGCTGTTGCTTACCTTTAACCATAAAAGGACGTGATCATGAAGAAATCCCTCCTCGTAGCTTCCCTGTTGGCTGCCGTTGCGCTGGCTGCGTGCAACAAGAGCTCCGAGCAAGCTGCTTCGTCGGCTGCTAGCGACGCTACCGCCGCTGCTGCTTCGGCTGCTTCGGGCGTTGCCGCTGCTGCTTCGGAAGCGGCTTCGAGCGTTGCCGCTGCTGCGAGCGATGCAGCTGCTGCTGTGGCGTCGGCTGCTTCGGCAGCGACGGCTGCTCCGGCTTCGGGCGCAAGCCAGTAAGTCGCACCAGCATCAGCTGAAAAAAAAACCGGCCCGTGGGCCGGTTTTTTTTACGTCCTTCGCACGGTCCCCGTGCATCTGTTCCGCGGTTTCGCGGACGCCGACGAATCGTTGCGGCGCCCGCAGGCACGCGCTCGGGCGCGTGCACGCCCGCCGACGGCGCCGACGCATCAACGCAGGCTGAGCCAGCCGAAACCCTCCTCCTGCGACGCGACGAGCACGTCGCCCGCCCCACCCCCCAAAGCCGCCGCCAGCGCCGCCTGCGCGTGCGCCGGCGTATTGTTCTGCTGGCTCAGGTGCGCGGCCACCAGGTGCCGCAGCCGGCTGCGATCGAGCTCGGCGAGGATGGCGGCCGCCGCCTCGTTGCTCAGATGGCCGTGCGAGCCCCCGATGCGCGCCTTCAGCGACGCCGGATAGCGGCTTGCCGCAAGCATCGCGACATCGTGGTTCGCCTCCAGCACGAGGCCGTCGCAGCCGCTCAGCACGGCGCCGATGTGCGGCGTCGACATGCCGACGTCGGTCAGCACGCCAAGACGCGCCGCGCCGTCGCTGAAGACGAACTGGAGCGGCTCGCGCGCGTCGTGCGGGACGGTGTAGGGCCGCACGCACACGTCGCCCAGCGCGGCCTCCTCGTCGCTCCAGAGCACGTGGAGGTCGACGTCGGCTTCGTCCGCGCCGACCGCGCGCGCGGTGCCCCAGCTCATGTACAACGGCAGCGACGCACGGCGCGCGAGCGTCAGCGCGCAGCCGACGTGGTCGCCGTGTTCGTGGGTGACGAGGATCGCGTCGAGATCGTCGACGCGCAAATCGAGGCGCGCGAGCCGGCGTTCGAGTTCTTTCGCCGAGAAGCCGCAGTCGAGCAGAAGGCGCGTCGTCGTCACGCCATCCGATGCTTCGACGACGAGCGCGTTGCCTTCGCTGCCGCTTCCGAGGCTCGCGAATCGCACGAGCTTAGTTCAGCTGCGCGTGCAGCAGCGAGATGATCCGCTGCGCGTCGGACGAGTTGTCGATCTGGCCGTTCGTGTCGAGGACGGCCACTTGCGTATTCGAGTCGCCCTGCGCGCGCACGTTGACGAGGAATTCCTTGCCCGGCTTCGCGGCCGTCGGGCCACCGTAGAACAGCTTGCCGAACAGGCCGTCGCGCTTGAGCTCTTCCATCGAATTCGCGTAACGGACGTAGTAGATGCCCTTCGAGCGATCTCGATTGTCGACCGTGAAGTTCGTCCGGTCGAGCGCGAGGCCGACACGCAGCCACGCACGGTCGAACGATTCGGCCAGATCGAGCGTCGACGCGCCGCCGTTGGCGCCGACGACCGTCGCGGGCGCCGTCGCCGGACGCGCATCGGCGAGCAGTTGCTTCGCCTGCGCGTCGGTCAGGCCGAATTTTTCCATCAGCTTCGCGAGGAACACCGCTTCGAGCACCGGATTGCGCGGACGCTCTTCCCAGCGCGACGACGTGCCGCCCTGCGCGCCCGTCAGCTTCTCCTCCATCGCGCTATGCGTGATCGAGATGTCGGTGTTGCCGCCGGACGTACGCGTGACGAGCGTGCGGAACCGATCGCGCGTGCCCGACGAATAGGCGAAATCGATCACTCGGCCGATCGTGCGGCGGAACCAGTCGTCCGGGATGTTCGCGCGGTTTTCCGCCCAGTCGGTCGCCATGATGCCGGTCGAAGGCGCGTCCGTCTTCAGCACGAAGCCGTTGTCCTGCCAGAATTCCTTCAATTGCGGCCAGAGCTGCTCGGGCGTGCGGCCGTCGACGACGAGCCAGCGGCGGTCGCCGTCGCGCTCGACGTGCATGCCGAACGGGTCCTGCGCGCTCGGCTGCCCTTCCGTCGCGTTGCCCGCGGCCGTCACGGCGCGCGTCGGTGCGGAGCCGAGGCCCGAGTTCGTCGGCGGCGCGACGTACGACGGGCTGAGCGGCATCGCCGTCAGATCCTGCGGCACTTGCAGCGGAGGCGCCGAGCCGGTCGACTTGTAGTTGACCCGGTCGGGCGCGAGATAGTCGTTCAGCGTGTCGCAGCCGGCGAGCGCGCCCAGCGCGAGCGCCAGCACCGAAACCTGGATCGCACGGGAGGAAAAGGCGGAATGTTTCATGAAGTCCTTCGTCTTGCTAGAACGCGTGTCACGCACGACGCCGGGAGCGGCCGGGTCGGGTCGGATCGATCGGGATGCGGCGCGGCCGCACGGGCGGCCGCGTTGGGCCTCACAGGAGGCCGGCCTCGCGAAGCGCGCCGCGCACGGCTTCGTGGCAGCGCTCGTCAAGCGGCGTAAGCGGCAGGCGGATGCCGCCTGCGATCTTGCCCATCTGCTGCAGCGCCCACTTCACCGGAATCGGGTTCGCCTCGATGAACAGATTCTTGTGCAGCGACAGGAGCTTCATATGAATCTCGCGCGCCGCCTTCGCGTCGGCGGCAAGCGCCGCGCGGCACAGTTCGCTCATTGCGCGCGGCGCGACGTTCGCCGTCACCGAGATGTTGCCGTGGCCGCCGAGGAGCATCAGCGCGATCGCGGTCGGATCGTCGCCGCTGTAGATCGAGAAGTTCGCGGGCGCCGCGTTGATCAGCTGCGCGGCGCGATCGATGTTGCCCGTCGCGTCCTTCACGCCGATGATGCCCGGCACCTGCGCGAGCCGCAGGATCGTCTCGTTCGACATGTCCGCGACCGTGCGCCCCGGCACGTTGTAGAGGATCACCGGCAAGTCGACCGCTTCAGCGATCGCCTTGAAGTGGCGGTACATCCCTTCCTGCGTCGGCTTGTTGTAATACGGCACCACCTGCAGCGTCGCGTCGGCGCCCACCGCCTTCGCGTGCTTCGACAGCTCGATCGCCTCGGCCGTCGAATTGCCGCCCGCGCCCGCGACGATCGGAATCCGCTTCGCCGCATGCTTGACCGCGGTTTCGATCATGAGGACGTGCTCGTCGACGGAAAGCGTCGCCGATTCGCCGCTCGTGCCGACCACGACGAGGGCATCCGTCCCCTCTTCGATATGCCAGTCGACCAGCTTGCGGAAGGCCGCCAGATCGAGGCCGCCGTCCTCGAGCATCGGGGTGACGATCGCGGGGACGCTGCCGCGGATTTGAATGCCGTCTTGAGTGCCGTTAGCCATGAAACAAACGCGATGAAAAATCGGTAAAAGTCGATTGTAGCGGATTAGCCTGCCAGTCCGTAACGCGGATATCCCGCCCCTTCTTCCGCCGCGGCGCGCTCGCGCACCGCGCAGATTCGTTGGACGAATGCGTCGCGCGGCGTGGCGGCGAACCCGTCCTCGAACGCGACGACGCGCAACTGCCCGCGCACCGCGCCGAGCAACTCGCCCGGCGCGAGCAGAAACGCCGGATTGGACGGTTTGCCGACCGTTTGGTTGCCTTGCGCGAACGTCTCGTACAACAGCACGCCGCCCGGCGCGACTGCGGCGACGAGACGCGGCAGCAGCGGACGATGCAGATAATTCGTCACGACGACCGCGGCGAAGCGCGCGTCGTCGGCAAGCGGCCACGGCGCGGCTTCGAGATCGGCCGCCTGCTCGGCGACGCCCGGCAGTGCGCCGAGCGACGCGAGTGCGGCCGGCTCCCGCTCGAGCGCGCACACCGGATGGCCGCGTTCGGCGAACCAGCGCGCGTGGCGGCCGTGGCCCGCGGCGACATCGAGCACCGTGCCGCCCGCCGGCACGAGATGCGACCACTTGCGTATCCACGCGGACGCCTCGGCCGACGCGCCGTGCGCCGCCGCGCTCGGCGCGCCGTCTACCGCGATCGTCAGCGTCTTCAACTGTACGCGAGCCCCATCGCCTCGCGCACGTCGCGCATCGTCTCGACCGCGTGCTTGCGCGCCTTGTCGCAGCCGTCCGCGACAATCGCGCGCAGCAGCGACGGATCGTCCATGTACTTCTGAGCGCGCTCGAGCATCGGCTGCTGTTCGCGCAAAATCCCTTCGACCACCGGTTGCTTGCAGTCGAGACAGCCGATGCCCGCCGAGCGGCAGCCATTCTGCACCCACTCGTGCGTTGCTTCGTCCGTATAGACCTGGTGCAGTTGCCACACCGGGCACTTGTCCGGATCGCCCGGATCGGTGCGGCGCACGCGCGCCGGATCGGTCGGCATCGTGCGGACTTTCTTCGTGATCGTCGCCGCGTCCTCGCGCAGGCCGATCGTGTTGCCGTACGACTTCGACATCTTCTGCCCGTCGAGGCCGGGCATCCGAGACGCCGCGGTGAGGAGCGCCTGCGGCTCGACGAGGATGATCTTGCGTGCGCCTTCGAGATAGCCGAACAGGCGCTCGCGGTCGCTCATCGACAGGCTCTGCGATTCCTGCAGCATCGCGCGCGCCTGTTCGAGCGCCTCGTCGTCGCCTTCCTGCTGATAGGCGTTGCGCAGCTCGTGATAGAGCTTCGCGCGCTTGCCGCCCAACTTCTTCGCCGCTTCGAGCGCCTTCTCCTCGAAGCCCGGCTCGCGGCCGTACAGGTAATTGAAGCGGCGCGCGATCTCGCGCGTCATCTCGACATGCGGCACCTGATCCTCGCCGACCGGCACGAGCGAGCCGCGATAAAGCAGGATGTCGGCCGCCATCAGCACCGGGTAGCCGAGGAAGCCGTACGTCGACAGATCCTTGTCCTTCAGCTTCTCGATCTGCTCCTTGTAGGTCGGCACGCGCTCGAGCCAGCCGAGCGGCGTGCTCATCCCGAGCAGCAGCGCGAGCTCGGCATGCTCGGGCACCTTGCTCTGGATGAAGAGCGTCGCCTGCGCCGGATCGATGCCGGACGCGAGCCAGTCGATCAGCACGTCCCAGACGTTCTTCTCGATCACCTCGGGCGTTTCGTAGTGCGTCGTCAGCGCATGCCAATCGACGACGCAGAAGAAACACGGGTACTCGGACTGCAGCTTGACCCAGTTCTTCAGCACGCCGTGATAGTGGCCGAGGTGGAGCGACCCGGTGGGTCGCATGCCGGAAAAGATACGGTCTGGGAACATGATTGTCGTTAGAAAAGCGAGGCGAAAGGAGTCAGGATGGCCGTCACGACGGCGTAGCCGGCGCCCACCAGCGGCCTGAGCCACAATTTCGTCAGAAGGCCCGTCGCGACGAGCGCGAGCACGATGAAAAAGCCGTACGGCTCGAGCCGCGACAGCGCGATCGATTGCTTCGGCGGCAGCAGCGCCGCGAGCACGCGCCCGCCGTCGAGGGGCGGCAGCGGAAAGAGGTTCAGCACCGCGAGCACCAGATTGACGCCGACGCCCGCGCCCGCCATGCGCGTGAAGAACGGCTCGTCGATCGCGAGCGCGGCGAGGCCGATGCTCACGAAGCCCCAGATCAGCGCCTGGACGAAGTTGCAGCCCGGCCCCGCGAGCGCGACCCACAGGCTGCCCCAGCGCGGGTTGCGCAGATTGCGGAACGTGACGGGCACGGGCTTCGCGTAGCCGAACAGGAACGCCCCGCTCGTCAGGAAGTACAGCACGAGCGGAATCACGATCGTGCCGAACGGATCGATGTGGCGCATCGGGTTGAACGACACGCGGCCCATCATGTAAGCGGTGTTGTCGCCGAGCAGGCGAGCGACGTAGCCGTGGGCGGCCTCGTGCAGCGTGATCGCGAAGATCACGGGCAGCGCATAGACGGCGATTGTCTGTATCAGGGAAGAAGCATTCATAGCGCGCTATTGTAACAAGCGGGAAACGCGCGAACGACGCGCGTGCATGCGGACCGCAACGGCGGCCGCTCCGGTGCGCCGGGGCGGCGCGGCTGCGCTCACGCGGCGAGGCCGAACGGCTCGAGCGGCCCGCGGCCGGCCCGCACGAGCTGCGGCGCGTCGCCCGTCAGGTCGATCACCGTCGACGGCTCGCGCGGACACGCGCCGCCGTCGATCACGAGGTCGACCTGCTTTTCGAGGCGCACGCGGATTTCTTCGGGCTCGTTGAGCGGCTCGTCGTCGGGCGGCAGGATCAGCGTCGTGCCGAGGAGCGGCTGGCCGAGCGTCTCGAGCAGCGCGAGCGTGATCGCATGCGCGGGCACGCGCAGCCCGATCGTCTTGCGCGACGGGTGCGACAGCCGCCGCGGCACTTCCTTCGTCGCCTGCAGGATGAACACGTACGGCCCCGGCGTCACCGACTTGATCAGCCGGTATTGCCGGTTGTCGACCATCGCGAACGTCGCGAGCTCGGACAGATCGCGCACGAGCAGCGACAGATGCTGCTTCTCGTCGAGCCCGCGGATGCGGCGCACGCGCTCGACCGCGTCCTTGTCGTCGAGATGGCACGCGAGCGCATAGCTCGAATCGGTCGGCAGCGCGATCACGCCGCCGCCCCGCACGATTTCGGCCGCCTGCTTGACGAGGCGCGGCTGCGGATTATCCGGATGAATCCTGAAGAATTGGGACATGGGGACAAAGAGTATGGTTCGGCGCGCACGCCGGCCCGCGGCCGGACGCGCCGCCGGCGGACGCCGCTACAGCCAGCGCTCCCAGACGGGTTTGAGATCGGACGGCAGCGGCGGCAGGCTGCCGAGCTCGGTGCGCCCTTCGCCCGGCGCGTGGAAATCGGAGCCGCGCGACGCCTCGAAGCCGAAGCGCCGCGCGACGTCGGCGTATTCGCGGTACTGGTCGGGCGTGTGGCTGCCCGTCACGACCTCGATCGCGACGCCGCCCAAATCGATGAATTCGGCGAAGAACGCGTCGAATTCGATGGGCGTATACGCATAGCGGCCCGGATGCGCGACGACCGCCTCGCCGCCCGCCTGCCGAATCCACGTGACGGCGTCGGACAGCTTCGCCCAGCGGTGCGCGACGTAGCCTGGCTTGCCGTCGCCGAGATAGCGGTCGAACACGTCGGGAATCGACGCCGCATGCCCGTTGTCGACGAGAAAGCGTGCGAAGTGGGTGCGCGAGATCAGATCGGGATTCGACGCGTATGCGAGCGCGCCTTCGTAAGCGCCTTCGATGCCGAGCGCCGCGAGCGCGTCGCCGATCGCCATTGCGCGCGCCGCGCGGCCGTTGCGCGTGCGGTAAAGGCCATCGACGAGCGTGCGGTTCTCCGGATCGATGTTCAGGCCGACGATGTGCACGGTGCGCGACGCCCACGTCACCGAAATCTCGACACCGTGCAGATAGCGCATGCCGAGCGCCTCGGCGGTTTCGCGCGCGGCGCGCTGGCCGCCGACCTCGTCGTGATCCGTCAGCGCCCACAGCGTGACGCCGCCCGCATGCGCGCGACGCGCGACGTCGGCGGGAGAAAGCTGACCGTCGGAGACGTTCGAATGGCAGTGGAGATCGGCGTTCATCGTGGGCATCGGAGACTAAGCGTTCATTCTACTGCAATGCGCAAATTCGCCGAATGCGCCCCCGATGCCAATGGACGGGGCCGCGGCCGATTCCGGGGCCTTGCCTCGGTGCTCTCTCGCGTTTCGCGTATCTCCTTTCGCCGATTGGCCGATTGGCTGATTGGCTGATTGGCTGATTGGTCGACTTGTCGCCGAGCCGGAGCGGCGATCCCGATGTCAGCTCACGCGCAAAACGCCTCGATCAGCGCCGCGATCTGTTCCGGCTGGTCGTGATGGACCATGTGCCCCGCATCCTCGACGAGTTTTTCGCGCCAGTCGGCGAACGCCGCAAAACGCGCCTTGAATTCGGGAATCGGAATCTCGCCCGCGAGAAACGCCAGCGTCGGCGAATCGACCGCCTCGACGTGCAGCACCTTCGCGCGCACCTTCGACCAGATCGCCATCACCTCGTCGAGCCGGTACAGCAGCGGGCCGCGCAGCTTGTGCGCGGGATCGGCGAGCAGCTGGTATTGACCGTGCGCATCGCGCATCGACCAATGCTCGGCAAGAAACGCCGCGCGGCGCGGCTCGAGGCGCGGATTGGTCTTGACGAGGCGCGCGGCGACGTCCTCGAGCGACGCGTAGCGCTTGAGCGTCGGCGGCGTGCGTAGCTCGTCGAGCCATTGCCCGACGCGCCGCGGCGCCTGCTCGACGCGCGCGGGCGCGAGCCCGAATCCCTCCAGATCGACGACCCGCCGCACCCGCTGCGGCCGCGCACCCGCGTACAGGCAAACGACGTTCGCCCCCATGCTGTGGCCGATCAGATTGACTTCGCCGTCGGGCGTGTAGTAGTCGATCAGCGCATCGAGGTCCGCCAGGTATTCGTGGAACCAGTAATGGCCGCCGCCCTGCGCGGCGACCGGCCAATCGGACAGCCCGAAGCCGCGCGCATCGGGGGCGATCACCTGCCAGTCGCCCGCGAGCGCGTCGACGACGAACTGAAACGACGCCGCGACGTCCATCCAGCCGTGCAACATGTAGAGCGTCGGCGCATCGGGCCGCCCCCAGCGGCGCACATGCAGTTTCACGCCGCGAACCGTGACGAAATCGGAGACAGATTGAGTGGAATGCATCGCAGCCGCCAAAAAAAGAATGACCGTTCGATTATATCGATCCGGCTCACCTGGCGTCGGCCGGGCTTCAAGTCGGCGTGCGTGTCGAGGCACTTCTCTAGGTAAGCCGAGCGGCTGCAGCGGGCGCTCAATTGAGGGGCAGATCCAGAGGAACCGCGCAAACCGCCACGAATCGGCCCGAATCGGCACCAATCGTCGAAAACCGTCGCGATTCACCGCGATTCGCCGCAATTCGAATTCGTCGCGACTCGCCGGGTTGAGCAACGGCGGCATCTCCGACCGCCAACGTTGATCGGCGGATACCGATCGTGGCGCGCTCACGCCCCGGTTTGGCGAGCGAGGCGCACAGATCGCACGACAGCTTCGACGCGCCGATCACCGCGTCACCGCGTCACCCGGCGACCGCCCCTCCCGATCCGCCCGCCGGTCCTGTCGACCTGCCGTCCCGCGCACGGCGCACGCGCGGCCGCCGGACCACGGCCGCACACGCAGCGCGAGCCCATCATGCCTTCGGCTCGATGTCCTGCGCGACGAGCGCGTTCAATTCGTCGTCGTCGAATCCCGCGGCGCGGCGGGCATCGAAATTGAACGGGCCGCGCAACCGCGGCGCACGGTACTGCGCAGCGAGCCGTTCGTAGGTCGCACGCGGATCGAGCCCCGCCTCGTCGCACAGATGGCGAAACCACCGATTGCCGATCCACACGTGGCCGATCTCGTCGCGCAGGATCACGTCGAGAATCGCCGCAGACGCATCGTCGCCCGCTTGCTGAAGCCGTGCGCGGATCGGCGGCGACGCATCGAGCCCGCGCGCCTCGAGCGTGCGCGGCACGAGCGCCATTCGCGCGAGCACGTCGCCCGCCGTGCGCTCGCACATCTCCCACAGGCCGTCGTGCGCGGGAAAATCGCCGTACGCATGGCCGAATTCGGCAAGGCGCGCGGCGAGCAGCGAATAGTGATGCGCCTCCTCGGCCGCGACCTTCAGCCAGTCCGCATAGAACGCCGCGGGCATCTGCGCGAAGCGCCACACTGCGTCAAGCGCGAGATTGATCGCGTTGAACTCGATATGCGCGAGCGCATGCAACAGCACCGCGCGCCCTTGCGGCGAACGCATGCTGCGCCGCTCGAGCCGGCGCGGCTCGACGAGCGCCGGGCGCGCGGGCCGCCCGGGCAGGCCGCCCCCGGGTGCGCTCAGCTCGCGCTCGGGCCAGGCCGCCGCGCGGCCGTCGGCGAGCGCCGCGCGCAACTCGGCGACGAGCGCGGCCTTGCGCACGGGATCGGGCTCGCAAAGCGCGGTAAGCGCGTCGCTGCGCGCGCAGCGCAAGGGTTCGGGCGACGAAATCGGCACGTGTGGCATGAGAAGGCGACGCGCCCGCGCGGCACGCGCGCGAACGGCCGGGACAACCGTTTACAATAAAGGATTCGATCGCGCCGCATCCAAGCGCGACACAACCGCGCGCCATTGTACCGGCCGCCCAGACAAGCCCCAAGGGAGACATCGTGACCATCTACAAGCTCGGCGACAACGCCCCGTCCATCCACGAAAGCGTGTTCGTCGCGGACAGCGCGTCGATCGTCGGCAAGGTCGTGCTCGAAGAGAACGCGAGCGTGTGGTTCGGCGCGACGATCCGCGGCGACAACGAGCCGATCACGGTCGGCGTGGGCAGCAACGTTCAGGAAGGCGCGGTGCTGCACACCGACCCGGGATGCCCGCTCACGATCGCGCCGAACGTGACGGTCGGCCATCAGGCGATGCTGCACGGCTGCACGATCGGCGAAGGCTCGCTGATCGGCATCCAGGCGGTGATCTTGAATCGCGCGGTGATCGGCCGCAACTGTCTCGTCGGCGCCGGCGCGGTGATCACCGAGGGCAAGACGTTTCCGGACAATTCGCTGATTCTCGGCGCGCCGGCGAAGGTCGTGCGTACGCTGTCCGACGAGGACATCGCGCGGATGCACATGAACACGAAGAGCTACGCGATGCGGCGCGCGTATTTCAAGGAGCAGCTCGTGCGGATCGGCTGATCCGCCGCGCGCGAGCCGTTTGATCGTCAAGGGAAAAAAGTGAGCGACCAGTTACAGAAATTCATGTTCAACGCGGCCCCGGTGCGCGGCGAGATCGTCTCGCTGCGCAACACGTGGCAGGAGGTGCTCACGCGCCGCGATTATCCGATGCCCGTGCGCAACGTGCTCGGCGAAATGATGGCGGCGTGCGCGCTGCTGTCGGCGAACCTGAAGTTCGACGGCACGCTCATCATGCAGATCTTCGGCGACGGCCCGGTGAAGATGCTCGTCGTGCAGTGCAGCTCGGATCTCGCGATGCGCGCGACCGCGAAGTTCTCGGGCAACGCCGCGCAGAGCGTCGGCGACGGCACTTCGTTCGCCGAGCTGATCAACGCGAGCGGCCACGGCCGCTGCGTGATCACGCTCGATCCGGCCGACAAGCGGCCGGGCCAGCAGCCGTATCAGGGCATCGTGCCGCTGAACGGCGAGGACGGCCCGCTCGCGTCGATCGCCGACGTGCTCGAGCATTACATGCGGCACTCCGAGCAGCTCGACACGCGCCTCTGGCTCGCGGCCGATCACGATCGCGCGGTCGGCGTGCTGCTGCAGAAGCTGCCGGGCGACGGCGGCATCGTGCCGCGCGTGGAGGAAACCGACGAGGACACGTGGGAGCGCGTCTGCACGCTCGGCGGCACGCTGTCGCCGAAAGAACTGCTCGAAGTGGAACCCGCGACCGTGTTTCGGCGTCTGTTCTGGCAGGAGAATGTGCAGCACTTCGAACCGACCGCCACGCGCTTCCAGTGCACGTGCTCGCGCGAGAAGGTCGGCGGGATGCTGCGCATGCTCGGGCGCGTCGAAATCGACGGCGTGATCGAGGAGCGCGGCCACGTCGAAATTCACTGCGAATTCTGCAACCAGCGTTACGAATTTGATCCGGTCGATGTCACGCAGCTATTCTCGACATCCGAACTCGGTGCGGGCGTCGCGCCCGCCGCTGCGCAGAAGCACTGAGGCGCCCGCGCACGGGCAACGCGCCGCGCGCGCCGTGCGGCGGGCACGGCGCCGGCACAAGCCAGGAGGCAGTAGCATGAAACCGATACTCGTTCGCGCCGCGCCGCTCGCGGCGCTCGTTGCGGCCGCGTCGCTGAGCGGATGCGTCGCGCCGCCGTCGATGACCGTCTTGAGCCGTCTGCCCGAGCAGGCGGGCACGACGACGCACACGCTCACGCCCGACGAGCGCAAGCGCTACGACGAGATCGACCGGCAAGTGCTGCGCGAGCAGAACGCGGCGATCGCGGCCGACGAAGCGGCGCGCGCGTGGTCGTACTACTATCCGCCGCCCATCACCTATTACGGCGGCTACTACGGCGGCGGCTGGGGGCATGGCTGGGGCACGGGCTTCAGCTACGGCTACCCGGGCTGGTGGTGGTGAAACGCCGAATTCCGGCAGTTCCGGCGAATTAAGAACCCACGAGAAACAAAAAAGCGCGGCCGCAAGACCGCGCTTTTTTACTAGGCTTTCCGAAGCATCTCGATTGCGTGAAAACCGTACCGCTCCGCACCTCCGAGCCGGCATCGCCCGCACCGCGATCCGGCGCGCTCGGCGTGCAGCCCGACGGCGCGCCCGTCAGCCGTGCGCGGGCTTGTGGGCCTTGTCGCCGCCGTGCCGCTTTTCAGGCTTCGCGCGCGACACGGGATTCGGCACGACGCGCACCGGCGCGGCCGACACCTCGCCGCGCGTCGACGCCGCCGGCTGCGCGTTGCCCTGCGCCGCTGGCGCCGGCGAATTCGGCGACACGAACTGCACGAACACCTCGCTGTCCTTCACCATGCCCATCTCGTAGCGCGCGCGTTCCTCGATCGCCGACGTGCCGTTCTGCAAATCCTGCACTTCGCCCGCGATCCGCTCGTTGCGCAGCTTCGCGTCGGCGTTCTTCTGCAACTGGTCGTTCAACTGCTGCCGCAGTTCATGCACCCGCAGCCAGCCGCCATGCCCCCACCACAACGGGTACTGAATCACGACCAGCAAAGCGATCAGAACGACGGTAACGAGCCGCATGAATAAGCCGCAGATATAAGAAGCGCCGCTTCACGATATCGCGAAGCGGCGTCATCATCGATGAACAAGAGCGATAGTAACGCGTCAGCGCACGTCAGCGCAGGTTGTAGAACGCCGATTTGCCCGGGTAGCTCGCGATGTCGCCCAGATCCTCTTCGATGCGAAGCAGCTGGTTGTACTTCGAAATGCGATCGCTGCGCGACAGCGAGCCCGTCTTGATCTGGCCGGCGTTCAGGCCGACTGCGATGTCGGCGATCGTCGAATCTTCCGTTTCGCCCGAGCGGTGCGAGATCACGGCCGTGTAGCCGGCGCGCTTTGCCATCTCGATGGCCGCGAACGTTTCGGTGAGCGTGCCGATCTGGTTGATCTTGATGAGGATCGAGTTCGCGATGCCCTTCTCGATGCCTTCCTTCAGGATGCGCGTGTTCGTGACGAACAGGTCGTCACCGACCAGCTGCACCTTCTTGCCGAGACGGTCGGTCAGCAGCTTCCAGCCGTCCCAGTCGCTTTCGTGCATGCCGTCCTCGATCGACACGATCGGGAACTTGTCGGCGAGCGTCGCGAGGTAGTCGGTGAACTCGGCCGACGACAGCTGCAGGCCTTCGCCCGCGAGCTGGTACTTGCCGTCGTGGTAGAACTCGGAGGCCGCGCAGTCGAGCGCGAGCAGCACGTCTTCGCCCGCGCGGTAGCCGGCCTTCTCGATCGCCTGCAGGATCGTCGACAGGCATTCGTCGTTGCTGCCGAAGTTCGGCGCGAAGCCGCCTTCGTCGCCGACTGCCGTGCTCATGCCGCGGTCGCTGAGGATCTTCTTCAGCGCGTGGAACACTTCCGCGCCGCAGCGCAGGGCTTCACGGAACGTCGGCTGGCTCACCGGGACGATCATGAATTCCTGGATGTCGAGGCTGTTGTTCGCGTGCGCGCCGCCGTTGACGATGTTCATCATCGGCACCGGCAGCTGCATCGCGCCCGAGCCGCCGAAGTAGCGGTACAGCGGCAGGCCGGCTTCCTCGGCGGCCGCCTTCGCGACGGCCATCGACACGGCCAGCATCGCGTTCGCGCCGAGGCGCGACTTGTTGTCGGTGCCGTCGAGCTCGAGCAGCGTCTTGTCGAGGAACGCCTGCTCGGACGCATCGAGGCCCATGATCGCTTCGGAGATCTCGGTGTTGATGTGCTCGACCGCCTTCAGCACGCCCTTGCCGTTGTAGCGGCCGGCTTCGCCGTCGCGCAGCTCGATCGCCTCGCGCGAGCCGGTCGATGCGCCCGACGGCACCGCCGCGCGGCCCATCGTGCCCGATTCGAGCAGCACGTCGCATTCGACGGTGGGGTTGCCGCGCGAATCCAGAATTTCGCGGCCGATGATGTCTACGATTGCACTCATGGTTTCCTCTGAAAATAACGACGGATTCTGTCTTCAGCGACGGCTGCCGATGCGTGCGCGGCAGCCGCTCCTGCTACTGACGCGCGCCGCGGCCGCCGAGTTCATCAATTGAAATCGTTTTCCAGGAACGGCGCGCGCTTCACCGCCTGATCGAGCGTGACGAGCGTCTCCAGCAGCGCGGCCATCCTGCCGAGCGGCACCGCGTTCGGGCCGTCCGACTTCGCCTCGGCCGGGTTCGGATGCGTCTCCATGAACAGGCCCGCGACGCCCGTCGCCACCGCCGCGCGCGCGAGCACCGGCACGAACTCGCGCTGGCCGCCCGAGCTCGTGCCCTGCCCGCCCGGCAACTGCACCGAGTGGGTCGCGTCGAACACGACGGGCGCGCCCGTCTCGCGCATGATCGCGAGCGAACGCATGTCCGACACCAGGTTGTTGTAGCCGAACGACACGCCCCGCTCGCACGCCATGAAGCGGTCGTCCGACAGCCCCGCCTCGCGGGCGGCGTCGCGCGCCTTGTCGATCACGTTCTTCATGTCGTGCGGCGCGAGAAACTGGCCCTTCTTGATGTTCACGGGCTTGCCCGATTGCGCGCACGCGCGGATGAAGTCGGTCTGGCGGCACAGGAACGCGGGCGTCTGAAGAACATCGACTGCGGCCGCCACCTGCGCGATCTCGTCGATCTCGTGCACGTCGGTCAGCACCGGCACGTTCAGCTGCCGCTTCACCTCGGCGAGAATCCGCAGGCCCTCGTCCATCCCGAGCCCGCGAAACGACTTGCCCGAGCTGCGATTGGCTTTGTCGTACGACGACTTGTAGATGAACGGCACGCCGAGCTTCGCGCAGATTTCCTTCAGCCGGCCCGCCGTGTCGATCGTCATCTGCTCCGATTCCACGACGCACGTGCCGGCGATCAGGAAGAACGGCTTGTCGAGCCCGACTTCGAACCCTGCGAGATTCATGCTTTCGCTCCGGCGCGCGACTGCTGATACGCGAGCGCGGCTTGGACGAACGACTTGAAGAGCGGATGGCCGTCACGCGGCGTCGACGTGAATTCCGGGTGGAACTGGACGCCGACGAACCACGGGTGCATCGTGCGCGGCAGCTCCATCATTTCCGGCAGATCCTCGCTCGGCGTGCGCGCGCTGATCACGAGGCCGCCCGCCTCGAGCTGCGGCACGAAGCGATTGTTGACCTCGTAGCGGTGGCGGTGGCGCTCGTTCACGTCCTTGCCGTAGATCTCCTCGGCGAGCGTGCCCACCTTGATCGGGCAGCGCTGCGAGCCGAGCCGCATCGTGCCACCGAGATCCGAATCCTCGGTGCGCTTCTCGACCTTGCCTTCGCGGTCGTACCACTCGGTGATCAGCGCGACGACGCGCTCCGGCGTGTTCTGATCGAACTCGGTGCTGTTCGCCCGCGCGAGGCCGACGACGTCGCGCGCGAATTCGATGACAGCGAGCTGCATCCCGAGGCAGATGCCGAGATACGGCACCTTCGCCTCGCGCGCATGGCGGATCGCGGCGATCTTGCCTTCGGTGCCGCGCCGGCCGAAGCCGCCCGGCACGAGCACGGCGTCCAGATGCGCGAGGCTCGCGGCGCCGTTCGTCTCGAGCTCTTCCGAATCGATGTACTCGATGTTGACCTTGGTCGACGTGTGGATCGACGCATGGCGCAGCGCCTCGATCAGCGACTTGTACGACTCCGTCAGGTCGACGTACTTGCCGACCATTCCGATCGTCACCTCGTGCTTCGGGTTCTGAAGCTTATCGACGAGCTCCGACCACATGCTCAGGTCGGCCGGCTTCGGATCGAGCTTGAGCTCTTCGCAGATGATCTTGTCGAGGCCTTGGTCGTGCAGCATCTGCGGGATCTTGTAGATGCTGTCGACGTCCCACACCGAGATCACCGCGTCTTCCGGCACGTTCGAGAAGAGCGAGATCTTCTTCGATTCGTCGTCGGGGATCGGGCGATCGGCGCGGCAAAGCAGCACGTGCGGCGAAATGCCGATCTCGCGCAGCTTCTGCACGCTGTGCTGGGTCGGTTTCGTCTTCAGCTCGCCCGCCGTCGCGATGAAAGGCACGAGCGTCAGGTGAACGAAGCATGCGCTGTTGCGCCCGAGGCGCAGGCTCATCTGGCGCGCCGCCTCGAGGAACGGCAGCGACTCGATGTCGCCCACCGTGCCGCCGATCTCGACGATCGCGACGTCCGGCTCGCCGCACGTGGCCGACGCGGCGCCGCGCTCGATGAACGCCTGGATCTCGTTCGTGATGTGCGGGATCACCTGCACGGTCTTGCCGAGGTAATCGCCGCGACGCTCCTTGCGGATCACCGATTCGTAGATCTGACCGGTCGTGAAATTGTTGGCCTTGCGCATCTTCGTGCTGATGAAGCGCTCATAGTGGCCGAGGTCCAGATCGGTTTCCGCGCCGTCTTCCGTCACGAACACTTCGCCGTGCTGAAACGGGCTCATCGTGCCGGGGTCGACGTTGATGTAGGGATCGAGTTTGAGGAGGGTGACTTTGAGGCCGCGCGATTCGAGGATCGCGGCGAGAGAAGCGGCGGCAATGCCCTTGCCGAGGGAAGAAACTACGCCGCCGGTGACGAAAACATATTTGGTCATCGCTGGATGCTCGCGGGAAAAACGGATTATACCGTAAAGGCCGCGCGCCACTCAGCAATCGACGCTCGATCGCACCCTTTCCTTCTCCTTTCCGAGCTTGCCGGCAGCCGCCCGGCCGTCGTGCAGGGCGCGCACGCCGCATGCCGCGTATCACCGCGCGTCGCACCGCACGCCACGCGAATCCGGTGCGCCGCCCCAGCGGCTCATCCGGCGTCGCAATCGACCGTCGGTGCGCGCCGCGGCATATGCGACATATGCGTGCCGCGCGCCGCCGCGATCACCCGCGCCGCGCGTCGGCGCCGCCGCCCTCCGCGGCACGCAGCATGTTGAGCATGCGCTGCAGCGCTCGCGCGGTCTCGAGCGGGCGCTCCATCGGGAAGAGGTGGCTGCCCTCGAGCCATTCGATCCGGCCGTGCGCCGCGCGCTGCGTCGCCGCGAGCCCGATCTGGCGGATCTCGCGCGAGCGCGTGCCGGCGAGAAAGCCGACCGGCACGGGCGCGCCGCGCGCGAGGCGCGGGCCGAGCGTGTGCGGCAGTGTCCGGTAGATCATGTATTCGATCTGCCGATCGAACGCGAGCGCGCGCTCGCCCGCCGCACTCGTCTGCGGAATGCCGTAGTCGATGTAATCGGACAGCATCCGCTCGTCCCAGCGCGCGAACGACGGCTTCGCGCGGAAGTGGCGCCACGCGTCGTCGCGGCTCGCCCAATGGACGCGGCGGTTGCGCGTCGCGGCGGCGGGCGACAGGCGCTCGTCGAGCCCCGTCCATTGGCTCACGCGCAGCGCGCTGCTGCGCCAGCCTGCAATCACCGGCGAATCGAGCATCACGACGCCGCGCACCCATTGCGGGCGCTTGAGCGCCGCCATCAGCGACAGGTAACCGCCGAGCGAATGGCCGACGAGCCATACGGGCCGCTCGTACGCGCGGCCGATGTCGTCGAGCAGTTGCTCGACGAGGTGCGGCCAATCGCGCGTCACCGGAAAGCGCCGGTCGTGGCCGATCCGCTCGATGTAGCGCCACTCGTAGTCGTCCGCGAGCTCGGCGAAGATCGTCCGGTAAGTGGAAGCCGGAAAGCCGTTCGCATGCGAAAAATGGATGATGTCCTTCAAACGCCGCTGTCTCCCTGTCGTAGCCTCCGCGTCACGTCACCGGTCCATCCAGTAGCGCCGCTGCGCGTCCCGGTATCGTATCGGAGCGGGAACCGCGCCGCTCGACGCCACGTCGATGCGCACCGCGCCGTCGCGATCCGTGCGCGGCAGTTCGATGCCGCGCCCGGCATAGCGCGCCCAGACGGTCGGATGCGGATGCTGAAACCTGTTGGCGTAGCCTACCTGAAATATGGCAATGCGCGGTTCGACCGAATCGAGGAAAGGTTCGGTCGACGACGTGCGGCTGCCGTGATGCGGGACGACGAGCACCTGCGCGGCGAGCGCATCGCGCGATCCGGCGACGAGCGCACGCTCCGAGCGCGCGTCGACGTCGCCTGTCAGAAGCGCCGAGCCCTCGCCCGCCGACACGCGCAGCACGCACGACTGCGCGTTCGTCGCGCCGCCCGCGCGCGGGCCGCCGTCGGGCCAAAGCGTCGCGAACTCGACGCCGTCCCAGCGCCAGCGCTGGCCCGCCGCGCACGGTAGCGCATCCGTCACGCCGGCCGCGCGCGCGGCGCGCCACAAGCGGTTCGACGGCGGCAGCCCGCCCGTCATCTGCGCGACCGCGACCGAATCGAGCACGGCGGGCGCGCCGCCCGCGTGGTCCGAATCCGCGTGGCTCACGACGAGCGCGTCGAGCACGCGCACGCCCCGTGCTCGCAGGAACGGCACGACGATCCGCTCGCCCGCGTTCGACGCCTCCGGCCCCGGCCCCGCGTCGAACAGCAGCGCGTGCCGCGCGGTTTCGATCAGCACCGCGGAGCCCTGCCCGACATCGAGCGCCGTCAGCCGGAACGCGCCTTCGGGCGGCGCGAGCGGCGCGGGAACAACGAGCGGGAGCCACGCGAGCGGCGCGGCGCGGCGCAGCGGCCAGCCGCGCGGCGTCAGCGCCCAGACGACACCCGCCGCCGCCGCCGCGAGCGCGAAACCGTCCGGCGTCGGCAGCATCCAGACCGTGCGCCCCGCGCCGGCCGTCGCCTCGAGTAGCCGCATCAGCATCGCGACGAGCGCATGCGCGAGCGTATAGGCGAATGCATCGAGCGGCGCGGGCAGCACGACGCCCGCAAGCACGATCGGCGTGACGAGCGAGCCGACCCAGGGAATCGCGAACGCGTTCGCGAGCGGCCCGGCGAGCGGGATCTGCGCGAACCACAGCACGGTGAGCGGCGCAAGCGCGATCGTCACCGCGTACTGCGCTCGCGCGGCGTCGCTCGAGCGCCGAAAGAGCCGCCTCATCGACCGCGCCGACCACGCGCACGCGGCGCGCAGCCGCGACGCGCGCGACGGCGACACTCCCTCGCCCACCGCGCCGTCGATCACGCCCGGCACGCCGCGCGCGTCGTCGGTCTCGCGTGCGTCGCGCGCCGCGCTTCGCCCCGACGACACGAACAGGATCGCCGCCACCGCGCCGAACGACAGCCAGAAGCCGGGCGACGTCACCGCCCACGGATCGGCGAGCAGCACGCAACCGAGCGCCGCCGCGAGCACCGACGACGGCGCGAGCGAACGCCCGCTCAGATACGCGACGCCCGCGGCGGCGAGCATCCACCACGCGCGCTGCGCGGGCACGTTGAAGCCCGCGAGCGCCGCATAGCCTGCACTGCCCGCGATCGCGGCGAGCGCCGCGATCTTCTGCGCGGGCACGACGAGCGGCCAGTTCCGCCCGACGTAGCCCGAGCGCCGCCAGAACCCGCCCGCGAGCCACGCGCACAGGCCGCCGACCATCCCGACGTGCAGCCCGGAGATCGCGACGAGATGGCTCGTGCCGGTATCGCGCAGGATGCGCCGGTCGCCGTCGTCGATGCCGTCCTGCGCGCCGATCGCGAGCGCGACCACGATCCCGCGATGCGCGGCGTCGCCGAGCGCGTCGGCGATTCGCCCGCGCAGGCGCGCGCGCAGCCGGTCGACCGTGGCGACGATGCCGGGCGCCCTGCCGGCCAGCCGCCGCGCATCGTGCGTCGCGGACACGTAGCCGAGCGCACGGATGCCGCGCGCGAGCCACGCCGCCTCCGCGTCGCGCACGCCGAAGTTCGCGTTGCCGTGCGGGCGCTTGAGACGCACGCGCAGCCGCCACCGGTCGCCCGGCGCGAATTCGGGCGGCGGCGTGGCCGCGCGGCCGAACGCGTACCACGCAAGCGACAGCGTCGCGGGAAATCGGGCGATGCCCGCATCGTTGGCGTCGACGTCGAACAGGAAACGCACGCCTTTCGCGTCGCGCGACGGCAGCCCGCGCACCGCGCCCGTCACGACGATGTCGCGCCCCTCCCATTGCTTGGGCAGCGCATCGGCGAGCCGCCACTGCGCGCGCGCCGCCGCGTAGCCGAAGCCCGCGAGCGCCGCCGCGCAACAGCATGCGCACAACCCGGCCCGTCGCACGCTCGCGCGCGCATCGCCGCGCAGCGTGACCGCGAGCCACGCGCACCAGCCGAGCGCGAGCGCGCCGCCCGCCCATTCCGCCGCACCCGGCAGCGCCGCCTGCTGCTGCAGCGCGACGATGCCGAGCGCGAACGCACCGCACATCGCCCGCATCGCGCCTCCGTCTTTCGCGCCGCGAGAGCGACGCACGTCCGTCACGAATCGATTATGCGGACGAAAGCGCGAGACGCGGCAGCGCGGCGAGCGCGTTGGCCGAAGTGGATAGCGAAAGCGCGTCGGCGTCGATGCCACGCAGCGCGGCGATCGCCGCGCCGATGAGCGGCACCTGGTCGGGCGTATTGCGCTGCTTGTAGCGCCATTCGGGGGGAATGTCGGGCGCGTCGGTCTCGACGACGAGCGCGTCGAGCGGCAGTTGCGCGGCGAGCCGCCGGATCTGCAGCGCGCGGCCGAATGTCACGTTGCCGCCGAAGCCGAGCTTGAGCCCTTGCGCGAGATACGCGTCGGCCTGCTGGAAGCTGCCGTTGAACGCGTGCGCGATGCCGCGCCGCACGCCCGCGCGCCGCAGCCCGGCCAGCACGCGATCCTGCGACTTGCGCACGTGGCACACGACGGGCAGATCGAAGTCGCGCGCGAGCCGCAATTGCGCGTCGTAGATGAATTGCTGCCGGTTGTCGTCGAGACCCGGCACGAAGTAGTCGAGGCCGATCTCGCCGATGCCGACGAAGCGCGGATCGTCGAGGCTCGCGTCGACCTCCATCCGCAGCCGATCGAGATCCTCGTCGCGCGCCTGCGGCGTGTACATCGGATGAATGCCGAGCGCGTACACCGCGCCTTGCGTCGCATGCGCGAGCTCGCGCACCGTCGCGAAATTCATTCGCCCGACGCTCGGGATCACGATGCGCGACACGCCCGCCGCCCGCGCCGCGCCAGCGACGATCTCGCGGTCGGCGTCGAACTCCGGCGCGTCGAGATGGCAGTGCGTGTCGATCCACATCGCGTCACACCGGCACGGCCGGCTCCTCGTGCAGCACACCGTCGCGCAGCCGCAGGATACGGTCGCAGCGCGCGGCGAGATCGGGATCGTGCGTGACGATCACGAAGCTCGTGTCGAGCGTGCGCGACAAATCGAGCATCAGATGGAACACGTGATCGGCAGTCGAGCCGTCGAGGTTGCCGGTCGGCTCGTCGGCGAGCACGCACGCGGGCTTCGTGACGAGCGCGCGCGCGATCGCGACGCGCTGCCGCTCGCCGCCCGACAGCTCGCCCGGCCGGTGCTTCGCGCGCGCGCCGAGCCCCACCTGTTCGAGCATCTCGCGCGCGTGGTGGCGCGCCTCCTCGGTCGACATCCGGCGAATCCTGAGCGGCATCGCGACGTTGTCGAGCGCGGTGAACTCGGGCAGCAGATGGTGGAACTGATAGACGAAGCCGAGCGCGCGATTGCGCAAGTCGTTGCGCTCGCGCTCGGCGAGCTGCGTAAACGGCTTGCCGAGCAGCGACACCTGCCCCGCGCTCGGCTCGTCGAGGCCGCCCAGCACGTGCAGCAGCGTGCTCTTGCCCGAACCCGACGCGCCGACGATCGCGAGCTTCTCGCCGCGCCGCACCGACACCTCGGCGTTGTCGAGCACCTGTACGTTGAAGCCGCCCTGCACGAACGTCTTCGTGACGCCGCGCGCCTCGAGCACGTATTCGCGCGCGGCGCCACCTTGATGGTTCTGATTCATCGTCTGTTCGAAGACCCGGTCATTCATAGCGCAGCGCCTCCGCGGGGCGCACCTTCGCGCCGCGCCAGCTCGGATAGAGCGTCGCGAGCGCGGACAGCGCGAACGCGATCACGCCGATCCGGATCACGTCGCTCGCGACGAGCTCGGACGGCAGCTCGCTGATGAAGTACACCGACGGCGGCAGGAACTGCACGCCGAACGCGTGCTCGATCATCGGGATGAGCCACGGAATGCTCCACGCGATCAGGCAGCCGAGCGCGACGCCCGTCGCGGTGCCGACGAAGCCGATCGTCACGCCCTGCACGACGAAGATCTTCATGATCGAGCTCGGCTGCGCGCCGAGCGTGCGCAGGATCGCGATGTCCGCCTGCTTGTTCGTCACG
The DNA here is from genome assembly GCF_001524445.2 of Burkholderia savannae. NCBI lineage: Bacteria > Pseudomonadati > Pseudomonadota > Betaproteobacteria > Burkholderiales > Burkholderiaceae > Burkholderia > Burkholderia savannae. Next base: position 1,320,893 of record NZ_CP013417.1, on the reverse strand, counting down.
GTCATCACGAGCGACGACACGAGGTTGAACGCCGCAACCGCGATGATGAGCGTGAGGATGATGAACATCATCCGCTTCTCGATCTGCACCGCCGAGAACCACGTCTTGTTCTGCTGCGTCCAGTCGCGGATGTACAGGTCGCCCGACAGCGTGTGCGCGAGCTCGCGCGCGACCTGCGGCGCCTTCTGCATGTCGACGAGGCGCAGCCGCACGCCCGTCGGCGCGGGCAGCCTGAAGAGCGCCTGCGCGTCCTGGATGTCGATCATCGCGAGCGTGCTGTCGTATTCGTAATGGCCCGATTCGAAGATGCCGACCACCGTGAACTGCTTCAGGCGCGGCATCATCCCGGCCGGCGTGATCGTGCCTTCCGGCGCGACGAGCGTGACCTTGTCGCCCACGCCCACGCCGAGGTTGCCCGCGAGCGCGTCGCCGAGCACGATCCCGAACTGGCCGGGCGCGAGCGCCGTGAGCGAGCCCGCCTTCATGTCCTTGCCGATATCGGACACCTGCGGCTCGAGCGACGGCTCGACGCCGCGCAGCATCACGCCGCTCACCGCGTCCTGCCGCGTGAGCAGCGCCTGCGCGTCGACGTACGGCGCCGCGCCGGTCACGGACTTGTTCAGGCGCGCTTCCTTCGCGCTCAGTTGCCAGTCGGGCATCGAGCCCGTCGGCGAGAAGACCTCGACGTGCGCGAGCACCGACAGCATCCGGTCGCGAACCTCTTTCTGGAAGCCGTTCATCACGGACAGCACGACGATGAGCGCCGCGACGCCGAGCGCGATCCCGAGCATCGACACGAGCGCGATGAACGAAATGAAGCCGTTGCCGGTCGTGCGTTTGCCGGCGCGAGTGTAGCGCCAGCCGATCTGCCATTCGTACGGAAGTTTCAAGCCTATCCTTTCTGCTGGTTGGAACGCCGCGCGCTGCGCGAATTCGCGCGCAGGAACCGGGCGGACCCGGTTACGCGCGCAGTGTGCCACACAATGCTTAATCGCCCCTGAAAACGTTCCGGATCGGGCGGCCCACGTCAGGGCGGCACACGCCGTGACAGCCCGCGCCGGGGCGGCTGGCGATCGAGCGATCCGCGCTACGGCGGCCCGGCGGCCGGCCAGTCGGACAGCGGCGACGCGGCCGATCCGAACGATTCGAACGATTCGAACGATTCGAACGGGTAGATCGGATCAATCGGATCAATCGGATCAATCGGATCAATCGGATCAATCGGGTCGATCGGGTCGATCGGGTCGATCGGGTCGGTCGATTCGGCCGCATCCTGCCATCCGGCGCCTCCACCGAATCCGGCACGACCGATTCGGCCCCGATCGAGCCGCGAATGCGGCCGCGCCACCGGCGCGCGAGCGCGCGGCAGGCCCGAAGCGCACGGCGCGCCGATCCGCAATTTTACCAACTCGGCCGCGCGCGCCGCACATGCGACGCGCGGCGCGACACCGGCGACCGGCTTTGCCGTTTGGCCTACAATGCGCACCATCATGCGTGCCCAACGTCTTCATTTCCTCGTGCCCTTCGCGCTGCCGTCGGCCGCCGACGCCGCGTCTTCCCTCCACACGCTCGACAGCCCCGCGCTCGCCCGGCTTCTCGCTCGCGCGCGCCTCGTCGAACACACGGTCGGCGAAGACTTCCAGCGCACGCTGCCGCACGAGCGCTGGCTCGCGCGCCGCTTCGGCGCGATTCCCGAGGATGCCGACGATGCGCCGCTCGCGCCGTACATGCTCGTCGCCGACGGCGGCACGCCCGGCGACGACACGTGGGCGTGCGTCGAACCCGTGCACGTGCAGATCGCGACCGATCACCTCGTGCTGATCGATCCCGCGTCGCTCGAGATCGGCGACGATGAAGCCGCCGCGCTGCTCGACACCGCGCGCCCGCTGATCGAGGAACTCGGCGTGAAGGTGCAGGCGCCGCGCGCCGCGCGCTGGTACCTGTCGAGCCCGCAGCTCGCCGGACTCGCGGGCGCCGCGCCGCTGCGCGCGAGCGGCCGCAACATCGAGATCTGGCTGCCGCACGAGACGCAGACGGGCGAACGCTCGCGCGCATGGATGAAGCTGCAGAACGAGGTGCAGATGGCGTGGTTCCGGCATCCCGTGAACGAGGCGCGCGAAGCGCGCGGCTACCCGGCCGTCAATTCGATCTGGTTTCATGCGCAAGGCGCGCTGAAGCCCGTGACGAGCCCGTTCGCGCGCGTGCTGTCGCGCTCGCCCGGCGCGCGCGGGCTCGCGCTCGTCGCGGGCGCGGCCGCGGGCGAGCCGCCCGCCACGTTCGACGCGCTCGCCGCCGGCGCCGCGCCGCAGCCCGACGGCGCGACGCTCGTCGAGCTCGACACGCTGACGACGCCGTTCCTCGAGCACGACTGGGCGCGCTGGCACGACGCGCTCGCCGCGCTCGAGCGCGACTGGTTCGCGCCCGCTCTCGACGCGCTCGCGCAAGGCCGCATCGGCGAGCTCGCGCTCACGCTGTGCGGCGACACGAGCGCCGCGACGCTCGCCGCGACGCGCGGCGACCTGCGCAAGTTCTGGCGCCGCCGCGCGCTCGCCTCCCTGTTCGAATAACGACAACCATTTCGCATGACCCGCATCGTCACCCGCATAGCCGCCCCCGCCGCGCTCGACGCGCTCGCCCGCCACGGAATGCATCCCGTGCTCGCCCGCCTGTACGCGGCGCGCGGGATCACGTCGCCTGCCGACGTCGAAACCGCGCTCTCGCGCCTCGTGCCGCCCGCCCAGCTGAAAGGCTGCACCGCCGCCGCCGCGCTGCTCGCCGACGCGCTCGAAGCCGGCCGCAAGATGCTCGTCGTCGCCGATTACGACTGCGACGGCGCGACCGCATGCGCGGTGGCCGTGCGCGGCCTGCGGATGTTCGGCGCGAAGATCGACTACCTGGTGCCGAACCGCTTCGAATACGGCTACGGATTGACGCCCGAGATCGTCGAGCTCGCCGCCGCGCGCGAGCCCGATCTGCTCATCACCGTCGACAACGGGATCGCGAGCGTCGACGGCGTCGCGGCCGCGAACGCGCGCGGCATCGACGTGCTCGTCACCGATCACCACCTGCCGGGCGACACGCTCCCCGCCGCACGCGCGATCGTCAACCCGAACCAGCCGGGCTGCACGTTTCCGAGCAAGCACGTCGCGGGCGTCGGCGTGATGTTCTACGTGCTGCTCGCGCTGCGCGCCGAGCTGCGCGCACGCGGCGCGTTCGGCGACGACCGCCCCGAGCCGCGTCTCGACGGCCTGCTCGACCTCGTCGCGCTCGGCACCGTCGCCGACGTCGTGCGCCTCGACGGCAACAACCGCGTGCTCGTCGCGCAGGGCCTGCAGCGAATCCGCAACGGCCGGATGCAGCCCGGCATCGCCGCGCTCTTTCGGGCGGCGGCGCGCGATGCGCGCAGCGCGTCCGGCTTCGATCTCGGCTTCGGCCTCGGCCCGCGCCTGAACGCGGCGGGCCGCCTGTCGGACATGTCGCTCGGCATCGAATGCCTGACGACCGACGACGTCGGCCGCGCGTGGGAGCTCGCGCAGCAACTCGACGCGATGAACCGCGAGCGGCGCGAAATCGAGGCGGGCATGCAGCAGCAGGCGCTCGCCGATCTCGCGTCGGTCGACCCGGCCGACGCGGCGACGATCACGCTCTTCAACCCGCAATGGCACCAGGGCGTGATCGGGATCGTCGCCGGGCGGCTGAAGGAGCGCTTCCACCGGCCGTCGTTCACGTTCGCGCACGCGGACGACAGCGGCGCGCGCGTGAAAGGCTCGGGCCGCTCGATCCCGGGCTTCCATCTGCGCGACGCGATCGACCTGATCTCGAAGCGCGAGCCCGATCTGATCGTCACGTTCGGCGGCCACGCGATGGCGGCGGGCGTCACGCTCGATACCGGAAACGTGCCGCGCTTCGCCGCCGCGTTCGAGGCGGTCGCGCGCGAATGGCTGTCCGACGACGCGCTCGCGCGCGTGATCGAGACGGACGGCGACCTCGAGGATGCGTACTTCACGCCGCAGATCGTCGAGCTGCTCGATTCGGCCGTCTGGGGCCAGGGCTTTCCGGCGCCGCTCTTCTCGGGCGAATTCGACGTGGCATCTCAGGCGCTCGTCAAGGACAAGCACCTGAAGCTGCAATTGATGCGCGGCCGCCAGCGCTTCAACGCGATCTGGTTCAACCACGCGCAGCCGCTGCCCGCGCGCGCGACGGTCGCGTTCCGGCTCGCGAGCGACACGTGGAACGGCATGACGCGCGTGCAGCTGATCGTCGAGCACGCGGCGTAACGCCACGCGCGTTTCCGATCGACGGGCGGCGGCAGCGCGCGCCGCGATACGCAACCGGCCGAACGAAATTCGGCGCAACGACAGGCGACGCATGGAACGCATGCCGAGCGTACACGGCGTCGCGAGGCATTGCGCGGCATCACGCGAGGTCACGCGACATCGTGCCGCGTTCGCCGCGCATGCGAACGCCTCGCTCGGCGGTCGCACCGGCCCGCCCGCCGCTCCATCGCGCTTCGCTCGCGCCGCGGTCGCACGCTCGAACGCCCGCGCGCCGATCCGTCGCGGCTGCCTCGCGAATCGATTCCGCGCGTCCCGGACCGCCGGCACCGCTCGGACGATCCGCGCAGCCCGCAGTCCGCGCGTCCGCACGCCATCGCGGCGCCCGAGCACGACGCCGAATCCCGCGGCGCCCGCCGCCGCCCGGCGCCCCCCGCCACGCCCCGCCCGATCGGCGCCTCCCGCGCCCCTCGCCGCGCCCCTCGCCGCGCGCGGCCGTGCGGGCGGCGCGGTACCGGCCGAGGCCCTCGATCGGCTATAATTTCCCCTTTTCACGAAGCGTCAAAAGCGAACAAGATCATGGAAGCGGAACGTCTGAACGCGATCGAAAGCTCCCTCGCGGACCTGCGCCGGCGCGCGGGCGAGCTACGGGGGTATCTTTGACTACGACGTCAAGTCCGAACGTCTAGCCGAAGTCAACAAGCAACTCGAAGATCCGAACGTCTGGAGCGACTCGAAGAACGCCCAGGCGCTCGGCCGCGAGAAGAAATCGCTCGAGAGCGTCGTGATGACGCTCACCGGGCTCGATAACGACCTGCGCGACGCGCAGGACCTGTTCGATCTCGCCCGCGAAGAAAGCGACGAGGACACGCTCGTCGCGACCGAAGGCGATGCGGCGAAGCTCGAGGCGCGCGTCGCCGACATCGAATTCCGCCGGATGTTCTCGAACCCGGCCGATCCGAACAATTGCTTCATCGACATCCAGGCGGGCGCGGGCGGCACCGAGGCGTGCGATTGGGCATCGATGCTGCTGCGCCAGTACCTGCGCTACTGCGAGCGCAAGGGCTTCAAGGCGGAAGTGCTCGAAGAGTCCGACGGCGACGTCGCCGGCATCAAGAACGCGACGATCAAGGTCTCGGGCGAATACGCATACGGCTATCTGCGCACCGAAACGGGCATTCACCGCCTCGTGCGCAAGTCGCCGTTCGATTCGTCGGGCGGCCGCCACACGTCGTTCTCGTCGGTGTTCGTGTATCCCGAGATCGACGACTCGATCGAAGTGGAGATCAACCCGGCCGACCTGCGCATCGACACGTACCGCGCTTCGGGCGCGGGCGGTCAGCACATCAACAAGACCGACTCGGCCGTGCGGATCACGCACATGCCGACGGGCATCGTCGTCCAGTGCCAAAACGACCGCTCGCAGCACCGCAACCGCGCGGAAGCGATGGCGATGCTGAAGTCGCGCCTGTACGAAGCCGAGCTGCGCAAGCGCCAGGCCGAGCAGGACAAGCTCGAATCGAGCAAGACGGACGTGGGCTGGGGCCACCAGATCCGCTCGTACGTGCTCGACCAGAGCCGCGTGAAGGATCTGCGCACGAGCGTCGAAATGAGCAACACGAAGGCCGTCCTCGACGGCGACCTCGACGACTTCATCAGCGCGAGCCTCAAACAGGGCGTGTAAGCGCCCCCGCGCGGGCGCGGTCCGGCCGGCCCGCGCGCCGGCCGCGTCGGCGCCGCGCCCCGCTGCCGCATTACCATCGAACCCGACCACCATGACCGAATCGACCCAACCGCAGGCCGCTGTCGCAGCGGACGAAAACCAGATCATCGCGGAGCGCCGCGACAAGCTGCGCACGCTGCGCGACCAAGGCATCGCCTATCCGAACGACTTCCAGCCAGCCCACCATGCGGCCGATCTGCAGACCGAATTCGCGGACGCCGACAAGGAAGCGCTCGAGGCGAAGCCGCTCGAAGTGTCGGTCGCCGGCCGGATGATGCTCAAGCGCGTGATGGGCAAGGCGAGCTTCGCGACGGTGCAGGACGGCTCGGGTCAGATCCAGTTCTTCGTGACGCCCGCCGACGTCGGCGCCGAGACCTACGACGCGTTCAAGAAGTGGGACCTGGGCGACATCGTCGCCGCGCGCGGCGTGCTGTTCCGCACGAACAAGGGCGAGCTGTCGGTGAAGTGCACGGAGCTGCGGCTGCTCGCGAAGGCGCTGCGCCCGCTGCCCGACAAGTTCCACGGCCTCGCCGACCAGGAAACGCGCTATCGCCAGCGCTACGTCGACCTCATCGTGACGCCCGAGACGCGCGCGACGTTCCGCGCGCGCACCAAGGCGATCGCGTCGATCCGTAAGTTCATGAGCGACGCCGACTTCATGGAAGTCGAGACGCCGATGCTGCACCCGATCCCGGGCGGCGCGGCCGCGAAACCGTTCGTCACGCACCACAACGCGCTCGACATGCAGATGTTCCTGCGCATCGCGCCGGAGTTGTACCTGAAGCGGCTCATCGTCGGCGGTTTCGAGCGCGTGTTCGAGATCAACCGGAATTTCCGCAACGAGGGCGTGTCGCCGCGCCACAACCCGGAATTCACGATGATGGAGTTCTACGCCGCGTACACCGACTACCGCTGGCTGATGGACTTCACCGAGCAGTTGATCCGCCAGGCGGCCGTCGACGCGCTCGGCACCGCGACGATCCAGTATCAGGGCCGCGAGCTCGATCTCGCGAAGCCGTTCCATCGTCTGACGATCACGCAGGCCATCCAGAAGTATGCGCCGCAGTACACCGACGGCCAGTTGTCGGACGACGCCTACCTGCGCAGCGAACTGAAGCGCCTCGGCGTCGACGTCGCGCAGCCGGCGTTCCTGAACGCCGGCATCGGCGCGCTGCAGCTCGCGCTGTTCGAGGAAACTGCGGAAGCGCAACTGTGGGAGCCGACCTTCATCATCGACTACCCGATCGAAGTGTCGCCGCTCGCGCGCGAATCGGACACGGTGGCCGGCATCACCGAGCGCTTCGAGCTCTTCGTCACCGGCCGCGAGATCGCGAACGGCTTCTCGGAGCTGAACGATCCGGAGGATCAGGCCGCGCGCTTCAGGAAGCAGGTCGAGCAAAAGGACGCGGGCGACGAGGAAGCGATGTTCTTCGACGCCGACTACATCCGCGCGCTCGAATACGGGATGCCTCCGACAGGCGGCTGCGGAATCGGCATCGACCGTCTCGTGATGCTGCTCACCGACAGCCCGACGATCCGCGACGTGCTGCTGTTCCCGCATCTGCGCCGCGAGGACTGAGCGCCTCGCGAGCCGCCCGCCGCCCGCCGCCCGTTTTCCCGCCCGATTCCCCGGGGCAAAACGCGGCGGCGGGCGGCGGCAGGCCCGCCTGCTTTGTAACCGCCAGTAAATCCCGGCCGCCGCGCCGCCGTCTTCTTCCGTCCCCTTCTTCACGCTGCCTTTGCGCCGCTTGCGCGAGCGGGCGTTTGACAGTGTTTGACATGCAAGTTTGCGCAGCGAATCGTTACAACTTGAAACGGCGTACCCGCGGCGTTTGATCGACACTTCGCTTCGGAAAATGACGCACCACCGTGTGCGGCTCGCTTTGCATGAGATCGGGGTGACCGCTGAAGCACCAACCTCGATCGACGTACTTTGCATGAGATCGGAGTGACTGCTGAAGCACTAACTCCGATCGACGTGCTTTGCATCGGATCGGAGTAACCGCTGAAGCACTAACTCCGATCGACGTACTTTGCATCGGATCGGAGTAACCGCTGAAGCACTAACTCCGATCGACGTGCTTTGCATGGGATCGGAGTAAGTGCTGAAGCACTAACTCCGATCGACGTGCTTTGCATGGGATCGGAGTAAGTGCTGAAGCACTAACTCCGATCGACGTGCTTTGCATGGGATCGGAGTAAGTGCTGAAGCACTAACTCCGATCGACACCGGAGAGTCGAAAATGGATAACCAGAACACCACCACGCAACAACGCCAGCGCATCCATCCGCTCGTCGCGACAGCCGCGGGCGCCGTCATCATCGCGAGCCTCGCCGCAACGGCCGCCGTCACCGGGCTGTTCCCGAAGGCGAGCAGCACCGATGCGCAGAACCCGCAGACGCAAGCCGCGCTGATCGCGTCGCAGCCGGCCGTCGACACGGCCGCCGCCGCGAGCGCCGCCCTCGCCGCGCAAGCAGCGCAGCAGCAGGCGGCGCAACGTCAGGCGGTCGCGCAAGCGGCGCCGAAGCCCGCGCCGCGTCCGGCGCGCCATCACCACACGGCGGCCGCGCCGCAACCGCCGCAATATGCGCAGCAATCGTCGCAGCAGCCGCAATCGTCGTACTGCGCGACTTGCGGCACCGTCGCCTCGATCGTGCCGGTGCGCACGGCGGGCACGAGCTCGGGGATCGGCGCGATCGGCGGCGCTGCCGCGGGCGGCCTGGTCGGCAACCAGTTCGGCCACGGCAACGGCCGCACCGCGATGACGATCATCGGCGCGCTCGGCGGCGGCCTCGCGGGCAATGCGGTCGAAAAGCAGGTGCGCAGCGAAACCGATTATCAGGTCCAGGTGCAGATGCAGGACGGCTCGACGCGCACGTTCACGTACCACAATCCGCCGCCGTTCGGCCAAGGCCAGCGCGTGCGGGTCGAGAACGGCACGCTCGTCGGCGCGTGACGCGAGCCGCGCGGCGCGAGCGGCTGCGCGCCGCATGCGCGTGCAGCCGAGCGATTCGGCGTCGCGGCCGCGCTGTCGGCCCGCCATGAAAAAACGGCTCGTGATTGCGTCACGAGCCGTTTTTCCTTGAATCCTTGCCGGAAATTTCGCGACCGCCGCGTCGCCCACGTCGCCGCGAGCCGTCATCCGATCCGCTATCCCGATTCATACGCCGCCGGGCTGGCGATCGCGCGACGCCGATCGAGCGGGCCGAGACGCACGCCGTCACGTCATCTCGCCATCTCGCGCTCCGCCTCGAGCGCGGCTGCCCCGCGCACCGGGCGCGACGGCGCCGCATCACACCGCATCGCGCCGCTTCGCCTGGCCTTTCGCCCAGCCCCAGCGTCGACCCGGCCCACGCTTGCGCCAGTCCCCCGCGCCGCGTCAGTCTTCGTCGTCGAAGTCCGATTCGTCGATCCAGTGCGCCTGGATCGCCTCGAGAATCTTCTCGCCCGAATGACTCGGATCGTCGTCGAAGCCGTCCAGCGCCAGCACCCATTGCCGCAGATCGACGAAATTGATCCGCTGCGGATCGACATCCGGATGCTTGTCCGCGAGCGCGATCGCGATCTCGCGGGAATCGGTCCATTTCATCGCCGAATCTCCTCGCCTCAGTGATTTTCCTTCGCGTGGTTGATCGAGTACTTCGGAATCTCGACGACCAGATCCACGCCCTCCTTCACGACCGCCTGGCACGACAGGCGCGACGTCGGCTCGAGGCCCCATGCCTTGTCGAGCAGGTCGTCCTCGTCCTCTTCGGACGGCTCGAGCTCGTTGAAGCCTTCGCGGATGATCACATGGCACGTCGTGCATGCGCACGATTTCTCGCACGCGTGCTCGATCTCGACGCCGTTGTCGAGCAGGTTGTCGCAGATGCTCTTGCCGGGCACGGCGTCGATCACCGCGCCGTCCGGGCACAATTCGACGTGCGGCAGTACTACGAGTTGAGGCATGTTCGTTCCGTTCGTTCAGCCAGTGCGCGGCTTGCCGCCGCGCCGTCCATCGCCGCGCCGGCGGCCGGTCGGCCGCGCGGCTCGGTTCGTATTCAGATCTCGTCGAGCTTGCGGCCGGCGAGCGCCCGCTTGATGCTCTTGTCCATCCGGCGCGCGGCGAATTCGTCGGTGCCCTCGGCGAGCGCCTTCGTTGCCGCGTCGATCGCGTTCGCGTCGTCGCCCGTCGCGACCGCGCGCAGCGACGCGACGAGGCCGTCGACCATCGCGCGCTCGTGCGCGTCGAGCAAATCGCCGTCGGCGGCGAGCGCCACGTCCGTCGCGTCGACGAGGCGCTGCGCCTCGACTTGCGCCTCGCGCAGCGCGCGCGCTCGCATGTCGACTTCGGCCGTCTTGAAACTGTCTTCGAGCATGCGCGCGATATCGTCGTCGCCCAAGCCGTACGACGGCTTCACGACGACCGACGCCTCGACGCCGGAGTGCTGCTCGCGCGCGAACACCGACAGGAGGCCGTCCGCGTCGACCTGATAGGTCACGCGAATTCGCGCGGCGCCCGCCGCCATCGGCGGAATGCCGCGCAGCTCGAAGCGCGCGAGCGACCGGCAGTCGGCGACGAGCTCGCGCTCGCCCTGCACGACGTGGATCGCCATCGCGGTCTGGCCGTCCTTGAAGGTCGTGAATTCCTGCGCGCGCGCAACGGGAATCGTCGAATTGCGCGGAATGATCTTCTCGACGAGGCCGCCCATCGTCTCCACGCCGAGCGACAGCGGAATCACGTCGAGCAGCAGCCAGTCGTCGCCGCCGCTGCGGTTGCCCGCGAGCAGATCCGCCTGGATCGCCGCGCCGAGCGCGACCACCTGGTCCGGGTCGAGGTTGACGAGCGGCGGCTGGCCGAAATGCTTCGCGACCGCGTCGCGGATCACGGGCATCCGCGTCGCGCCGCCGACGAGCACGACGCCCTTGATGTCGGCCGCGCTCACCTGCGCGTCGCGCAGCGCCTTGCGCGTCGGCGTCAGCGTGCGCTGCACGAGCGGCTCGACGAGCGCGGCGAACGCGTCGCGCGTAATCGTCTGCGCGAGCTTTTCGCCCGTCGACAGCTTCACGTCGACATGCGCGTCCCGCGCGAACGACAGCGCCTCCTTCGCGCCGCGCACGCGGTCGAGCAGCAGGCGCACGTCCTCGGGCGCGAGCGCCGCCGCCTCGATGCCCGCTTGCGCGAGCACGTGCGCGAACAGCGCGTGATCGAAATCGTCGCCGCCGAGCGCCGAATCGCCGCCTGCCGCGAGCACTTCGAACACACCCTTCGTGAGCTTCAGGATCGACAGGTCGAACGTGCCGCCGCCGAGGTCATAGACCGCGTAGAGGCCTTCCGCGCCGTTGTCGAGCCCGTACGCGATCGCGGCCGCGGTCGGCTCGTTCAGCAGGCGCAGCACGTTCAGGCCCGCGAGCCGCGCGGCGTCCTTCGTCGCCTGGCGCTGCGCGTCGTCGAAATACGCGGGCACCGTGATCACCGCGCCGACGAGCTCGTCGCGGAGCGTGTCTTCGGCGCGCTGGCGCAGCGTCGCGAGAATTTCCGCCGACACCTCGACCGGGCTCTTTACGCCGTCGACCGTACGGATCTGCACCATGCCGGGCGCATCGACGAATTCGTACGGCGCGTTCGCCGCGCCTTCGACCTCCGCCTTGCCGCGCCCCATGAAGCGCTTGACCGACACGATCGTGTTGCGCGGATCGATCGCCGCCTCTTCCTTCGCGGTATGGCCGATGCGGCGGCCGCCCTTCTCGAGATAGCGGACGACGGACGGCAGCAGCACGCGCCCGTCGTCATCGGGCAGCGCCTCCGGAATGCTGTTGCGCACCGCGGCGACGAGCGAATTCGTCGTGCCGAGGTCGATGCCGACGGCGAGGCGCCGCTGATGCGGCGCGGGCGCCATGCCGGGTTCGGAAATTTGCAGTAAAGCCATCTGTATGTTCGATGGGGGCCGAAGCCCCGCTTGCATCGCGTGCGTAATGCGCGCGGTTAGTGTTCGAGGCGCTCGATCTGAGCGCCGATCTCGGCCGACACGCGCTCGACGAACATCAGTTGCCGCACGGCCTCGGCCGCGCCCTGATCCGAGCCGCTGTCGAGCAGCGCGCCCAGCTTCGCGAGGCGCGCGCGCCGCTCGTCGCGCAATTCGGCGAGCAGCGCATCGAGCTCGCCGACGTTCTTCGCGGCCGCCGCATCCTCGATGCGCTCGCGCCACTCCATCTGCTGCATCAGGAACGCCGGCTCCATCGCCGTGTTGTTCTCGGCGCCGACGTCGACGCCGCGCAAGTGCAGCAGGTACGTCGCCCGCTTGAGCGGATCGCGCAGTGTCTGGTACGCCTCGTTCGCACGCGTCGCCCATTGCATCGCGATGCGCTTTTGCGCGTCGCCCGCCGCGGCGAAACGGTCCGGGTGCACCTGCGACTGCACGGTGCGGTACGCGGCGTCGAGCGTAGGCTCGTCGAGCGCGAATTGCACCGGCAGGTGAAAGAGATCGAAATGGCTGTCTTTCAGCGAAACCATCGCGTAATAGCTGTAGCGCTCAACTCGTTGTCGACTGCGGCACGACGTCGACCGATGTGCCGCCCATTAAAAAGGCGGCCCGCGCCGCCTCTCGTCCGCCTCGCGCGGATGCCGTCACACGCGGAACGATTCGCCGCAGCCGCACTCGTCCTTCACGTTCGGGTTGTTGAACTTGAAGCCCTCGTTCAATCCCTCGCGCGCGAAGTCGAGCTCCGTGCCGTCGATGTACGCGAGGCTCTTCGGATCGACGAAGACCTTCACGCCATGGCTTTCGAACACCTGATCCTCGGAGGCGAACTCGTCGACATACTCGAGCTTGTACGCGAGGCCCGAACAGCCGGTCGTGCGCACGCCGAGCCGCAGGCCCAGCCCCTTGCCGCGCCGCGTCAGATACTTCTGCACGTGCTGCGCAGCCTTTTCGGTCAGTGTGATAGCCATAGTGTCCTTCGTCGCACGAAGCGAGCCTCGTGCGTCATGCGTCTAAACCCAAAACCGGTCGACCCTGCGTCGAACCCGCGGCGCCGCTTACGCGGCGGCCTTGCCGTCTCCAGCGCCTTCGTGGTCGTGGCGCTTCTTGTAGTCGGCAACGGCCGCCTTGATCGCGTCTTCCGCGAGGATCGAACAGTGGATCTTCACGGGCGGCAGCGCGAGCTCTTCGGCGATCTGCGTGTTCTTGATCGCGAGCGCCTCGTCGAGCGTCTTGCCCTTCACCCATTCGGTGACGAGCGAGCTCGACGCGATCGCCGAACCACAACCGTAGGTCTTGAACTTCGCGTCCTCGATCACGCCGTTCTCGCCAACGCGGATCTGCAGCTTCATCACGTCGCCGCACGCGGGCGCGCCAACCATGCCGGTGCCGACCGCGTCGTCGTCCTTCGCGAACGAGCCGACGTTACGCGGGTTTTCGTAGTGATCCAGAACCTTGTTGCTGTAAGACATGATTCAAACTCCTTGCTTCGTTTCGTCTGCGCGGCACTCAATCGCCCGCGGAAATATCGTTGCGCTCAGTGCGCCGCCCATTCGATCGTCGACAGATCGACGCCGTCCTGATGCATTTCCCAAAGCGGCGACAGGTCGCGCAGCTTGGCGATCTTGCTCTTCAGCAGATCGATCACGTAGTCGACTTCCTGCTCCGTCGTGAAACGGCCGACCGTGAAGCGGATCGAGCTGTGCGCGAGCTCGTCGTTGCGGCCGAGCGCGCGCAGCACGTACGACGGCTCGAGCGAAGCCGACGTGCACGCGGAACCCGACGACACCGCGACGTCCTTGATCGCCATGATCAGCGACTCGCCTTCGACGAAATTGAAGCTGATATTCAGGTTGTGCGGGATACGATGCTCGAGGTCGCCGTTCACGTAGGTCTCCTCGATTTGCGACAGGCCGCGCAGCAGCTTGTCGCGCAGCATCCGGATGCGCTCGTTCTCGGTCGCCATTTCCTCCTTGGCGATGCGGAACGCCTCGCCCATGCCGACGATCTGGTGCGTCGGCAGCGTGCCCGAGCGCATGCCGCGCTCGTGGCCGCCGCCGTGCATCTGCGCCTCGATGCGCACGCGCGGCTTGCGGCGCACGTACAGCGCGCCGATGCCCTTCGGGCCGTAGGTCTTGTGCGCGGAGAACGACATCAGGTCGACCTTCAGCTTCGCCAGGTCGATCTCGACCTTGCCCGTCGCCTGCGCGGCGTCGACGTGGAAGATGATGCCCTTCTCGCGGCAGATCTCGCCGATCGCCTCGATGTCCTGGATCACGCCGATCTCGTTGTTCACGTGCATCACCGACACGAGGATCGTGTCCGGGCGCAGCGCGGCCTTCAGCGCGTCGAGCTCCAGCAGGCCGTCGTCCTTCACGTCGAGATAGGTCACCTCGAAGCCTTCGCGCTCGAGCTCGCGGCACGTATCGAGCACCGCCTTGTGCTCGGTCTTCATCGTGACGATGTGCTTGCCCTTGCCCTGATAGAAGTGCGCGGCGCCCTTGATCGCGAGGTTGTCGGATTCGGTCGCGCCGGAGGTCCAGATGATTTCTCGCGGATCGGCGTTGACGAGCGCGGCCACCTGCTCGCGCGCCTCTTCGACCGCGCGCTCCGCGTCCCAGCCGTATGCGTGGCTGCGGGACGCCGGATTGCCGAACTGCTCGCGCAGATACGGCACCATCTTGTCGACGACGCGCGGATCGACGGGCGTCGTCGCGCTGTAGTCCATGTAGATGGGCAGGTGGGGGATCTCGTTATTCATCTATCGCTCCGGGTATGCGTTCGTGCGGGGACTGTTCGTTGTGCTGCCGCGTTCAATGCGCGGCAATCATGAGCTTGCGATGTTGAAGACCGAATTCGGGCCGAGCGGAATCGAGCGCACGGGCTCGACGCTCGCCGCAACGGGCTCCGGCTTGCGCTTGTCGCGCAGCACGGCGGGCGTGCCTTCGCGGGCGCGCTGCTGATCGACGAGATCCTGCAGCGATACCGAATCGAGGTATTCGACCATCTTCTGGTTCAGCGTCGACCAGAGCTCGTGCGTCATGCAATGGCCGTCGGGCTGCTTCGTGCCTTCGCACGCGCCCTTGCCGCCGCATTGGGTCGCATCGAGCGGCTCGTCGACCGCAATGATGATGTCGGCGACCGTCACGTCCTGCGCGCGGCGCGCGAGGTTGTAGCCGCCGCCCGGTCCGCGGACCGATTCGACGATTTCATGCCGGCGCAACTTGCCGAACAACTGCTCGAGGTAGGAGAGCGAAATCCGCTGGCGCTGGCTGATGCCTGCAAGCGTCACCGGGCCTTGCTCCTGGCGCAGCGCCAAGTCGATCATCGCCGTGACGGCGAAACGGCCTTTGGTGGTGAGTCTCATGGTATTGAATGGGCAGCAATCTTGACGATTTTGGTCAAGTATAAATATTTGACAAATTTAGTCAAGTATCCCTGCCGCTAAAAGGGGGTTGTATGTGCGGCGCTTCAGCGCGCCGTTTCGCGCAAGCGCTCGAGGAGCCCGCGGCACGCATCCTCGCACTGATCGAGCACCCGCTCGAAGCCGCGCGCGCCGCCGAAGTACGGATCGGCGATTTCGCGCGCCGATGCGTCGCTTGCATATTCCATCAGCAGCCGGATCTTGCCCTGATGCTGCGGCGGGCAGCGCTTGCGCAGTTCGGCGAAGTTGGCGGAATCCATTGCGAGCACGAGATCGAAGCGCTCGAAATCGGCTGCGCCGATCTGCCGCGCGCGCAGCGCCGACAGATCGTAGCCCCGTGTGCGCGCCGCTTGCTGCGCGCGCGCATCGGGCGCCTCGCCGACGTGCCAGTCGCCCGTGCCGGCCGAATCGATCGCGATCGTCTCGTCGAGCCCCGCTGCCGCCACCTGGTGCCGCATCACCCCTTCGGCGGTGGGCGAGCGGCAAATGTTGCCGAGGCAGACGAAACAGATCGCGACGCTTTTCATCACGCAACCAGACAATCGCGGCGAACCGCACGGATGGACAGCGCGCCATTATACAAAGGCGCACCGATTCCCGCTTGCGCCAGATTCGGCTTCACGGCAGCTTACAAAGCCTTTGCGCCGGCGAGCGGCGCGACGGGCGACGCGGCGGGCAGCGCCTGCGACGCGTCGTCGACGAGCCCGTACGACACCGTGCGCGCGAGCTCGGCCGACGCATCGCGCGCGACCGCCTGCCCGCGCTGCGGCGCGGCCCCGGACAGGTACAGGTAAGCGGCGGCGGCGAGCGGCACGACGATCGCAAGCGGCCAGTACATCGATATTGTCTTTCTCATGATGCGACCTCTCTCGGCTGGCGCATTGGGACGCTCCCCAATGCTGACATGTCGAGATTCTATAGATCGCACCTATCGAGATAAATATGCGAATAGCGAACGCAGTGTTGTCGCTCGATGAACAGTCGCGGCGCAACGCGTTCCCCGTCCACGCGCGCCGCGCTTGCGCACGGTCAAGTCAGCGTGTCGACGACGACGGATCGAGATGCGTGCGCGACGCCGCGTACAGCTCGCGGAACGTCCTGCCGGCTGGTGCCGGGATGTCGCGCGTCGCGGTCCAGCCGCGCGCGAACGGGAACCGCCCGAGCGTGCCAGCGACGCCGCCCGACGTGCCGCCCGCCCGCTCGAGCACGCGCACGACGAGCTTCGTCGCGAACGCGTACAGCGTGGGCCGCCGCGCGAAAAAGCCCCACGCGGCGAGCGCCGCGCGCTCGCGCCACGGCCGCAGGTGACGCTCGACCTGCTTCTCGCGCAGCTTGCGCAGCAGGCCCGAAATCGGGATGCCGACCGGACAGACGCTGTCGCACTCGCCGCAGAGCGTCGCGGCCTGCGGCAAATCGAGCGCCTTGTCGAGCCCGACGTAGCTCGGCGTCAGCACCGAGCCCATCGGCCCCGGATACACCCAGCCGTATGCGTGCCCGCCGACCTTCTGATAAACCGGGCAGTGGTTCATGCACGCGCCGCAGCGAATGCAGCGGAGCATCTCCTGGAACTCGCCGCCGATGAGCCCGCTGCGGCCGCCGTCGACGAGCACGACATACGAATGCTCGGGCCCGTCCTCGTCGCCCTCTCCCCGCACGCCCGTGAGCAGCGAAAAGTAGTTCGACGTCTTCTGCCCGGTGGCCGAGCGCGGCAGGAGGCGCATCGCGGTCGCGAGATCCTCGAGCGTCGGCAACACCTTTTCGATTCCCGTCACCGCGACGTGCACGCGCGGCAGCACCGTGCACATGCCTTCGTTGCCCTCGTTCGTCACGAGCACGACGGAGCCCGTCTCTGCGATCACGAAGTTGCCGCCCGTCACGCCCATGTCGGCCGACAGGAAATGGGGGCGCAGCACCTCGCGCGCCTCGCGGGTCATCTCCGGAATCTCGGTCAGGCGCGGCCGTCCGTGCGTCCTCGCGAACAGCTCGGCCACCTCTTCCTTGTCCCGGTGCAACACGGGCGCGATGATGTGGCTCGGCGGCTCGTTGTCGTTGATCTGCAGGATGTACTCGCCGAGGTCGGTCTCGATCGACTGCACGCCCAGCCGGCCGAGCACAGCGTTCAGATTCGCCTCCTCGGTCACCATCGACTTCGTCTTGATGACCTTCTTCACATCGTGCCGCCGCGCGATGTCCGCGACGAGCGCCGCCGCGTCGGCCGTCGTCTCCGCGTACAGCACGGTCGTCCCGCGCCGCGCCGCCTCGCGCTCGAACATCTCGAGCCACACGTCGAGCCGCTCGAGCGCACGGTTGCGGCGCGCCTTCAGCTCCGCGCGCGTCGCGACGAAGTCGATCTGCGTGACGGCCTGCGCGCGTCCCGACACGAATTTCGTCGACAGCCTCTTGAGATTTTCCTGCAGGCGCGCATCGGCGAGCTTTTCGCCCGCGCGCGCCTTGAAATGCATCGATTGGACTTGCATGGCGGCTCGTGAGGTTCGTGGTTCTCGTCGCGATCGTTCGTTCGGCGGGGCGGCGCTCAGACGTCGCCCGCGAGCACCTGCGCGACGTGCAGCACGCGCGTATCGCGGTCGCGCGTGCGGCGCAGGCGCCCTTCGATGTTCAGCATGCAGCCGAGATCGCCGAGCACAACCGCGGGCGCGCCCGTCGCGCGCACGTTCGCGCATTTCTCGTCGACGATCGCGCTCGAGATGTCGCCGTACTTCACCGCGAACGTACCGCCGAAGCCGCAACAGTGCTCGCAGTCCTTCATCTCGTCGACGGCCACGCCGCGCTGCGCGAGCAGCGCGCGCGGCTGCGCCTTCACGCCGAGCTCGCGCAGGCCCGAACAGGAATCGTGGTACGTGACGGGCCCCTTGAACTCGCCCGGCTCGAGCTTCACCCGCGCGACGTTGGCGAGGAAGTCGGTCAGTTCGTAGACTTTCGTGCGCAGGCGCCCGTAGCGCGCCATCAGCTCGGGATCATCGCGAAAGAGGTCGCCGTAATGGACGCGGATCATCCCGCCGCACGAGCCCGACGGCACGACGACGTAGTCGAACTGCTCGAATTCGGCGAGCGTCTTTTCCGCCAGATCGCGAGCGATCGCGCGCTCGCCCGAGTTGTACGCGGGCTGGCCGCAGCAGGTCTGCGAAGGCGGCACGACGACTTCGCAGCCCGCCTCTTTCAGCAGCTTGAGCGCCGAAAAACCGATCTCGGGCCGCATCAGGTCGACAAGACACGTGACGAACAAACCGACTCGCATAGGCGCTCCTTCGAGAAAACGGCGCTCATTATCCGCCGTTTGCGCGGCAAGACCAACGTTGCGCCGCAATCGCGCAATGCCCGGCGCCGAGCGAGGACTTCCTCGAACACCGTTCGCTTTTTTCACTATACGAGATACAATCGCCGCATTGGTACTTGATGCGGCAATCGATTCCTCACGATGAGCAACCCGAACCCGGATTCCAAGACATCGATCCAGGTGATCGAACGGATGATGCGGCTCCTCGATGCGCTCGCCGCGCACAGCGATCCGGTCAGCCTGAAGGAACTCGCGCAGCGCACCGAACTGCACCCTTCCACCGCGCACCGGATCTTGAACGACATGGTGACCTGCCGTCTCGTCGATCGCTCCGACCCCGGTACATACCGGCTCGGCATGCGCCTGCTCGAGCTCGGCAATCTCGTGAAGGCGCGCCTGTCGGTGCGCGACGCCGCGCTGATGCCGATGCGCGAGTTGCACCGGCTGACGGGCCAGACCGTGAACCTGTCGGTGCGCCAGGGCGACGAGATCGTCTACATCGAGCGGGCGTATTCGGAGCGCTCGGGAATGCAGGTCGTCCGCGCGATCGGCGGCCGCGCGCCGCTGCACCTCACGTCGGTCGGCAAGCTGTTCCTCGCGGCGGACGAGACGTCGCGGGTGCGCGCGTACGCAACGCGCACGGGCCTCGCCGGCCATACGCAAAACAGCATCACCGATCTGCCGAAGCTCGAGCGCGAGCTCACGCTCGTGCGCCAGCAGGCGTGCGCGCGCGATAACGAAGAGCTCGAGCTCGGCGTGCGCTGCATCGCGGCCGGCATCTACGACGATTCCGGCAAGCTCGTCGCCGGGTTGTCGCTGTCCGCGCCCGCCGACCGGCTCCAGGACGCGTGGCTCGGCCAGTTGAGCCGCACGGCGCTCACGATCTCGGAATCGCTCGGCTATCGCCCGGAAACCGCGAGGGAAGCGGACGCGCTGGCGCAAAAGCAGGCGTAGGCGCGCGCGCATCGCGCTCCAGCGCTCGGCCGCCCCGCGCCTCCGGTGGCCGGCGCACAAAAAAAGCCCCGCATTCGCGGGGCTTTTTGCTGGGCGATGCGACGCTCGGCCGCGTCCGCGATCAGGTCCCGCCCGCCGGCGTGTTCGCCGCCGTCAGGCGCTCGCCGCCGCCGTTGTCGAGCCAGTTGCGCACGCGCGACGCATCGGCGAAACGCGAGTACTTGCCGAACGAATCGAGCAGCACCATCACGATCGGACGGCTGTGAATCGTCGTCTGCATCACGAGGCACTCGCCCGCTTCGTTGATGAAACCAGTCTTCTGCAGGCCGATGTCCCACGAAGGATTGCGCACGAGCGCATTCGTGCTGTTGTACGCGAGCGTCCGCTTGCCGGTGTTCACCTCGTAGCTGCGGTCGGTCGAGAACTTGCGGATGAGTGGGTACTGATACGCCGCGTTCACCATCTTCACGAGATCGCGCGCGCTCGACACGTTCTGGCTCGACAGCCCAGTCGAGTTCTCGAAATGCGTGTCGGACATGCCGAGCGCCTTCGCCTTCGCGTTCATCGCGGCGATGAACGCCGGACGGCCGCCCTGGTAGTAGCGCGACAGCGCGGCCGCCGCGCGGTTCTCCGACGCCATCAGCGCGATGTGCAGCATGTCCTCGCGCGACAGCACCGAGCCCACCGACAGGCGCGAACCCGTGCCCTTCTCGTAATCGCGATCCTCGTCGGTCACTTCGACCTCGTCGGTGAGCTGCGACTTCGAATCGAGGACGACCATCGCGGTCATCAGCTTCGTGATCGACGCGATCGGCACGACCGCGTGCGAATTTTTGTCGAAGAGCGGCTCGGACGTGTTCTGGTCGACGACGTAGGCGACGCTCGAGCGCAGCGCGAGCGAATCGGGCGTGTCGTGCAGGCCGAACGCCTGGCCGACCGACGGCGGCCGCGGCTGGAACGCGACGCGGCGCACGCCGCTGTGGTGACGGCCGTTCGACACGTAGGTCACGCGCTTGCGCGCGCCTTTCGCGCGCGGTTCGGCGCTCGACGACGCGGCGCGCAGTGACTTCTTCGCCGCGCTCTTCTTGCCTTTCGCGCTCTGCGCGGTCTTGGCGGTGGCGGCGAACGCGTCCGCGGGCGCGACGGCGGCCGTCGCCACCATCAGCGAGACGGCGACCGAAACGGCGGTGCCGAGCGCCACGCTCTGCATCATCCTGAGCGGTGCAAACAGTTGGGCTTTCATTGGGGTCCGAACAAAACGGCGGGAGGTTTCCGCAAGTGTAGTAAAAGCTGAAAAATAAGCAATATTAGGCACTTACCGATCTTCGTTAAACCGAAATGTAAGAATCGATCGTACCAGACCAATCGGCCCCGTCTCTTCCATCGAAAAATACGATGAAGAAAACGAAGCTCCCGACGCGCGCGACACACAAATCACCCACCGGTTGACCAGAATATCGGCGGCGCGACGGACAAGCTGAAGCAGGGGAAACCACGAATTCGACAGGCGAAGCGGGCCGGACGACCCGCCGATAGGCACGGCGGCGGGCGTTGACGCCCGCCGCCGTGCCGAAAACAGCGACCGCTTCGACATGCCAGAATGTTAAACGTTCCGTCACTCCGATCGGTTTACTCGCGTCGCGATGGTGCACTCTCGTGCGTGCGGCGGGCCTCCGAACCGGCTCGGGACACACGCTGAAACCGATCCCACCGAGACATTGCAAACTATTGTTTTGTCTAGAAATTGTCAGGTTTGTGCAATGCACCAAAAGTACTTGACATTCAATTCTGGCGCCCTAAAATAGAATCCATTGTTGCGTTGCACAAAGCAGTTTCAGGTATCTGTTCCCCAAAGTTGTGCCCTTTTCCTTCACGATCCCCGATCGAACTTCAGGAGCATGAACATGTCTTTGCTGACCCCCGAGCAAATCGCCGCTGCCCAGAAAGCTAACATCGAAAGCCTCTTCGGCCTCACGACGAAGGCGTTCGAAGGCGTCGAAAAGCTGATCGAACTCAATCTGCAAGTGGTGAAGTCGACGCTCGCTGAAAGTCAGGAAAACGTGCAGCGCGCGCTGTCCGTGAAGGACGCGCAGGAACTGCTCGCGCTGCAGGCGAGCCTCACGCAGCCGATCGCCGAGAAGGTGCTCGCGTACGGCCGCCACGTGTACGAAATCGCGTCGGCCACGCAAGCCGAATTCGCGAAGGTCGCTGAGGCGCAGTACGAAGAACAGAACCGCAAGGTGCAAGCGCTCGTCGACAACGTCGCGAAGAACGCGCCGGCCGGCTCGGAAACCGCCGTCGCCGCGCTGAAGTCGGCGATCAACGCCGCGAACACGACGTACGAAACGGTGCAGAAGGCCGCGAAGCAAGCGGTCGAAATCGCCGAAACGAACTTCAACGCCGCCGCTGCCGTCGCCACGAAGGCGGCGAATACCGCGGCCGCCGCGTCGCGCCGCAGCACCACCGGCGGCAAGACCGCGTAAGCGCCGGCGGCATCATCTGCTCGTTTGGGGAAAGCCGCGCATCTGCGCGGCTTTTTTCTCGGCCGAGAATGTCCGCCGCGCCGGGCGTCTTGTGCGCCCCCGCAAAATGAAACGGCGCCTCCCCTTGCTGGGGGAGGCGCCGTTTCTTCGTGCGGCCGCTGCGTGACGGCCGCGCCGCTTACTTCTTGCGCTGCGGCGGCAAGTCCGTGCAGACGCCTTCGTACAGCTCGGCCGCCATGCCGACCGATTCGCCGAGCGTCGGGTGCGGATGGATCGTCTTGCCGATGTCTTCCGCGTCCGCGCCCATCTCCACCGCGAGACACACTTCGCTGATGAGGTCGCCCGCGTTCAGGCCGACGATGCCGCCGCCGATCACGCGGTGGGTTTCCTCATCGAAGATCAGCTTCGTGAAGCCCTCGTCGCGGCCGTTCGCGATCGCGCGGCCCGACGCGGCCCACGGGAACACGGCCTTGCCGTACTTGATGCCTTCGGCCTTGCACTGATCTTCCGTCTTGCCCGCCCACGCGACTTCCGGATCGGTATAGGCCACCGACGGAATCTGCAGCGCGTCGAAGTACGCCTTCTCGCCGTGCGCGGCTTCCGCCGCCACGTGGCCTTCATGCACCGCCTTGTGCGCGAGCATCGGCTGGCCGACGATGTCGCCGATCGCGAAGATGTGCGGGACATTCGTGCGCATCTGCGTGTCGACGTCGATGAAGCCCCGATCCGTCACCGCAACGCCTGCCTTGTCGGCGCCGATCTTCTTGCCGTTCGGGCTGCGGCCGACCGCGACCAGCACGAGGTCGTAGCGCTGCGGCTCCGCCGGCGCCTTCTCGCCCTCGAACGTCACGTAGATGCCGTCGTCCTTCGCTTGCGCGCCGACCGTCTTGGTCTTCAGCATCACGTTGCCGAAGCGCTTCGCGTTGTACTTCTCCCAGACTTTCACGAGATCGCGGTCCGCGCCCATCATCAGGCCGTCCATCATTTCGACGACGTCGATCTCGGCGCCGAGCGTCGAATACACCGTCGCCATTTCGAGGCCGATGATGCCGCCGCCGATCACGAGCATGCGCTTCGGCAACTGGCGCAGTTCGAGCGCGCCCGTCGAATCGACGACGCGCGGGTCCTCCGGCATGAACGGCAGCTTCACGGCCTGCGAGCCCGCCGCGATGATCGCCTGCTTGAACTTGACGATCTTCTTGCCGCCGTCCGTCTGCACTTCGATGTGGTGCGGATCGACGAACGCGCCGACGCCCGTCACCACGTCGACCTTGCGCGCCTTCGCCATGCCGGCGAGACCCGTCGTCAGCTTCTTGACCACGCCGCCCTTGAAGTCGCGCAGCTTGTCGAGATCGACTTGCGGCTTGCCGAACGAAATGCCGTGCGCGGCGAGCGCCTGCGCCTCCTCGACGACGAGCGCGGTGTGCAGCAGCGCCTTCGACGGAATGCAGCCGACGTTCAGACACACGCCGCCGAGCGTCGAATAGCGCTCGACGAGCACCGTCTTCATGCCGAGATCGGCCGAGCGGAACGCGGCCGAATAGCCGCCGGGGCCGGCGCCGAGCACGAGCATGTCGCACTCGACGTCGGCGGCGCCGCCGAAGCTGCCGGCTTGCGGCGCGGGCGCGCTCGCCGGTGCGGCTGCGGCCGCTGCCGGCTTCGCCGGTTCGGCGGGCTTGGCCGGCGCGGCCTCGGCCGACGCCTCGACGAGCGCGATCACCGTGCCTCGCGAGACTTTGTCGCCCGGCTTGATCTTGATTTCCTTCACGGTGCCGGCGACGTCGCTCGGCACTTCCATGGACGCCTTGTCCGATTCGAGCGTGAGGAGCGTCTGCTCCTTTTCGATCACGTCGCCGGGCTGGACGTTGACTTCGATGACGTCGACGCCGGTGAAATCGCCGATATCCGGAACCTTGACTTCGATGAGACTCATGTACCGTCCCCTTCTTGATTAACTGCTGACAGACGGAGGGAAAACTCGCGAATTGAACCTGAACTACGGCCTGACTGGAGAACGGGAGCATGGGCAGGACCACCTTTGCCGTCCGCCCAAGGACGCGCCTTTCTTTTGGTTACTTTTCTTTGGAAGACAAAGAAAAGTGACCGCCGCCCCGCGCAGGAGCGACGCCAGCAGACCGTTAGGAAAGCAAGTTCAACGATGAAACGTGGATAACCGACAAAAAACCCACGCCCCCGCGAGCCTCCCCGCTCATCAAAGAATCACGCGACGGAAGTCGCCGAGAATCGCGCCGAGATACGCATTGAACCGCGCGGCTTCCGCGCCGTCGATCACGCGATGGTCGTACGACAGCGACATCGGCAGCGTGAGGCGCGGCACGAACTGCTTGCCGTCCCACACGGGCTTCGTTGCGCTGCGCGACAGGCCGAGGATCGCCACCTCCGGCGCGTTGATGATCGGCGTGAAATGCGTGCCGCCGATGCCGCCCAGCGACGAGATCGAGAAGCAGCCGCCCTGCATCTGGTCCGGCTTCAGCTTGCCCTCGCGCGCCGCCTTCGACAGTTCGCTCATTTCCTTCGCGATGTCGACGAGGCCCTTCTTGTCCGCGTCGCGAATCACCGGCACGACGAGACCATTCGGCGTGTCGGCGGCGAAACCGACGTGGTAGTACTGCTTGAAGACGAGGTTGTCGCCGTCGAGGCTCGCATTGAACGTCGGGAACTTCTTCAGCGCCGAGACGACCGCCTTGATCACGAACGCAAGCATCGTGAACTTCACGCCCGCCTTCTCGTGCTCCTTGTTCAGTTGCACGCGCAGCGCCTCGAGCTCGGTGATGTCCGCTTCGTCGTTGTTCGTGACGTGCGGGATCATCACCCAGTTGCGATGCAGATTCGCGCCCGAGATCTTCTTGATGCGCGACAGCGGCTTCGCCTCGATCGGGCCGAACTTCGTGAAATCGACCTTCGGCCACGGCAGCAGGTTCAGCTCGCCGCCGCCCGCCGGTGCGGCTGCCGCGGCGGGCGCCGCGCGTTGGCCCGTCATCACGCCCTTCACGAACGCGGTGACGTCTTCCTTCGTGATGCGGGCCTTCGGGCCCGTGCCCTGCACGCGCGACACGTCGACGCCGAGCTCGCGCGCGAACTTGCGCACCGACGGCGACGCGTGGCTCGCGCGATACTCGCCGCTCGCGGCAGGCGCGAGCGCGGCGGCGGGCGCCGCTCGCGGCGCGGGTGCGGCGGCGGGTGCAGGCGCGGAAGCCGCCTGAGCAGGCGCCGGCGCCGCCTGAGCGTGCGCCGCCTGCGGCGCGGCCGCGCCGCCGCCCGCCGCTTCGAGCACGACGATCAGCGAGCCCTTCGACACCGCATCGCCCACCTTCACCTTGATGGCCTTGACGACGCCCGCGGTCGGGCTCGGCACGTCCATCGTCGCCTTGTCCGATTCGAGCGTGACGAGCGACTGCTCGGCCTCGACCGTATCGCCGACCTTCACCGATATCTCGATGACGGGCACGTCCTTGTAGTCGCCGATGTCCGGCACTTTCACGTCGACCGTGCCGCCGCCGGCGGCCGGCGCGGGCGCCGCCGCGGCAGCGGCGGGCGCCGGCTGCGGGATGGGCGCCGCGGCGCCGTTCGCCTGCGCGGGCTTAGCGGCCGCTTGCGCGCCGTCGAGCAGCACGATCAGCGAGCCCTGCGACACCGCGTCGCCGACCTTGACCTTCACTTCCTTGACCGTGCCGCCGACGGGGCTCGGCACGTCCATCGTCGCCTTGTCGGACTCGAGCGTGACGAGCGACTGCTCGGCCTCGACCGCATCGCCCGGCTTCACGAGCACTTCGATGACGGGCACGTCCTTGTAATCGCCGATATCCGGCACCTTGACTTCGATCGCTTGACTCATCTGTTTCAGTCTCCTGTCGATCAGCGTCGCCGCGCGGGCGGCCGACTCTGATCCCATGCAAGGCGGAGCCGCGCCGCCCGCCCCGCCCTCGTCGACGAAAGCGGAAACGGGCGCGCGGCGTCACGCGGCGCGTGCGTTAAACCGTCATCGGGTTGGGTTTGGCCGGGTCGAGCTCGTACTTCGCGATGGCGTCCGCCACGACCTTGCGGTCGATCGCGCCTTCGTCGGCGAGCGCGTTGAGCGCCGCGACCGTGACCCAGTACCGGTCCACTTCGAAGAAATGGCGCAGCGCCTTGCGCGTGTCCGAGCGGCCGAAGCCGTCGGTGCCGAGCACGACGTAGCGGCGATCGACCTGGCCGCGAATCTGGTCGGCGAGCGCGCGCACGTAGTCGGTCGACGCGATCACCGGGCCCTGCGCGTCCTTCAGGCACTTCTGCACGTGCGACAGGCGGCGCTCCTCGGCCGGATGCAGCAGGTTCCAGCGCTCGACTTCGTGGCCTTCACGGGCGAGCTCGGTGAAGCTCGGCACGCTCCACAGATCGGCCGCGACGCCCCAGTCGTTCTTCAGCAGATCCGCGGCGGCGATCACTTCGTTGAAGATCGTGCCCGCGCCGAGCAGTTGAACGCGCGGCGCCTTCTGATCGGCGTCGGCTTTCTTGAACGAGTACATGCCCTTGATGATGTCGGCCGCCACGTGCTCGCCCTGCGGAATCGCCGGATGCTCGTAGTTCTCGTTCATCACGGTGACGTAGTAGTAGACGTCCTCCTGCTCCTGCACCATCCGGCGCAGGCCGTCCTGCATGATGACGGCGAGCTCGTAGCCGAACGTCGGATCGTAGCTCACGCAGTTCGGCACCGATGCGGCCCACAGCAGCGAATGGCCGTCCTCGTGCTGCAGGCCTTCGCCGTTGAGCGTCGTGCGGCCCGCCGTGCCGCCGAGCAGGAAGCCGCGCGAGCGCATGTCGCCCGCCGCCCATGCCAGATCGCCGATCCGCTGGAAGCCGAACATCGAATAGAAGATGTAGAACGGCACCATGATCTCGCCGTGCGTCGAGTACGACGTCGCCGCCGCGATCCAGTCGCACATGCCGCCCGCTTCGTTGATGCCTTCCTGCAGGATCTGGCCGGTTTCCGATTCCTTGTAGAACATCAGCTGGTCGGAATCCTCCGGCACGTACTTCTGGCCTTCCTGGTTCCAGATGCCGATCTGGCGGAACAGGCCCTCCATGCCGAACGTGCGCGACTCGTCCGGCACGATCGGCACGACGCGCTTGCCGAGCGTCTTGTCCTTCAACAGGATGTTCAAGATCCGCACGAACGCCATCGTCGTCGAGATCTCGCGGCCTTCGCCCGTGCCCTTCAGGAGCGGCTCGAACGCTTCGAGCGCCGGCACCGGCAGCGACTGCGCCTTCTCGCGGCGCTGCGGCAGGTAGCCGCCGAGGTCCATGCGCTGCTTGCGCATGTATTCGAGCTCCTTCGAGCCTTCCTCGAATTTCACGTACGGCACGTCGGCGATCTGCTCGTCGGTGATCGGCAGGCGGAACTGGTCGCGGAACTTCTTCAGTTGCTCGACGGGCAGCTTCTTCTGCTGGTGCGTGATGTTCATCGCCTGGCCCGACTCGCCCATCCCGTAGCCCTTGATGGTCTTCGCGAGGATCACGGTCGGCGCGCCCTTCGAGTTGCTCGCCTCGTGGAACGCCGCGTAGATCTTGTGCGGATCGTGGCCGCCGCGGTTCAGGTTCCAGATGTCGTCGTCGGACCAGTCGGCGACGAGCGCCTTGAGCTCCGGCGTGTTGAAGAAATGCTCGCGCACGTACGCGCCCGACTCCGACTTGTACGTCTGATACTCGCCGTCGACGACTTCCATCATGCGGCGCATCAGCGCGCCCGTCTTGTCGCGCGCGAACAGCGCATCCCAGCGGCTGCCCCAGATCACCTTGATCACGTTCCAGCCCGCGCCGCGGAATTCCGATTCCAGCTCCTGGATGATCTTGCCGTTGCCGCGCACCGGGCCGTCGAGACGCTGCAGGTTGCAGTTGATCACGAACACGAGGTTGTCGAGCTTCTCGCGGCTCGCCATGCCGATCGCGCCGAGCGATTCCGGCTCGTCCGTCTCGCCGTCGCCGAGGAACGCCCACACCTTGCGGCCCTGCGTCTTCGCGATGCCGCGCGCTTCGATGTATTTCATGAAGCGCGCCTGGTAGATCGCCATGATCGGGCCGAGGCCCATCGACACGGTCGGGAACTGCCAGAAGTCCGGCATCAGCCACGGGTGCGGATACGACGAGATGCCGTTGCCGCCAACTTCCTGGCGGAAGTTGTCGAGCTGGTTCTCGGTCAGGCGGCCGAGCAGGAACGCGCGCGAGTACACGCCGGGCGACGAGTGGCCCTGCACGAACACGAGATCGCCGCCGTGCTCGGCGGACGGCGCGTGCCAGAAGTGGTTGTAGCCGACGTCGTAGAGCGTGGCGGCCGACGCGAACGACGCGATGTGGCCGCCGACGTTCGTGTCCTTGCCCGCGCGCAGCACCATCGCGATCGCGTTCCAGCGCGTGTACGAGCGAATCCGGTGCTCGATGTCCTGGTCGCCCGGAATCTTCGCCTGGGCTTCGACGGGAATCGTGTTGATGTACGGGGTGTTCGCGGAGAAGGGCAGGTGCTCGCCGTGCATCCGCGCGAATTCGATCTGCTTTTCGATCAGGTAGTGCGCGCGGCCGGGGCCGACGGAGGAAATCACGCCGTCGAGCGCTTCGAGCCATTCGACGGTTTCCTGCGCGTCGTCGTCGCGTTCGGCCGCAACGTACTTCATCACTTCATTAGGTACAGCGGACATTCTCGTCTCCTGGGTGTCCTGGAATATGAAGATGGCCTTCGCGCGACGACGCATGCCGCCGGCTGCAACAAGCTCCCGCGGATTGTAAAGAGCGTCACACGCAGCGCGCAACAAAATTTTCGAATTATGAGATCATTTCTCGCAATACGAAATATTGCTGCGCCGCACCCATCCGATCGGCGTGTGCGGTTGATCATGCATCGATGATTCCGCTTTCGGTTCAACCTCTCTTGTACGCCTTTTGCGCATGGCGCGCTGAGCTACAATCCTGCCATGTTGACCGATCGGCTTTTCGCACGCTCGGCGCGACCGTCGGGCTCGCCGGCGGAGTCGCAGCCGTCCCGCTGGCACCACGGACCGTGGTGGTCCAACTCTTACCTGCTGACCCCCCTCCTGTCGATCCTGGTCTTTCTCGTGGTGATGAGCCTCATTCTGTGGAGCCTCAACCGCCGCGAGGAGCAGCAGCAGGAAGACACGCTGTTTCGCAACGTCGCGTGGGCCCAGCAGCAGATCCGGCTGTCGATGACGGGCGCGCAGGAGCAGCTTCAGGCGTTCGCGCGCGACATCGCCGCGGGCCGCGTCGACGAGCACGCGTTCCAGTCCACGGTCGGCGACGTGATGCAGGCGCATCCCGAGATCCTCTATCTGAACTGGTACACGGCGCCCGGCACGAAACGATGGCCGACGATGCAACTGCCGGTACTCGGCCAGCGGCTCGCGAAGCCGAACGACGCGCAGATGGACGAAGTCGTGCGCGGCGCGTACGGCGAGGCGCGCAGCACGCGCCGGCAATCGTATTCGCCGCTCGTCTACGACGACTTCGGCAACGGCTATCTGACGCTGCAGACGCCCGTGATCCGCGAGCGCGAATACCTCGGCTCGATCGCCGCGGTGTTCTCCGTCGAAGGGATACTGAAGCACGACATCCCGCCCGAGCTGTCCGCGAAGTACAAGATCTCGATCACCGACGCGAACAACCGCGAGCTCGCGTCGACGTCGTCGCGCCCGCGGCTGCCGCGCGACGCGCACTACGACCTGCCGCTCGATCCGCCCGGCCAGGGCCTCACGGTGCGCGTCTACGCGTACCCGCAGACGACGAACCTGACCAACAACACGCTCGTGTGGCTCGTCGCCGGCCTGTCGTGCTTCGTGCTGTGGAGCCTCTGGAGCCTGTGGAAGCACACGCGCCAGCGCTTCGAGGCGCAGCAGGCGCTGTACGCGGAGGCGTTCTTCCGCCGCGCGATGGAGAATTCCGTGCTGATCGGCATGCGCGTGCTCGACATGCACGGCCGCATCACTCACGTGAACCCGGCGTTCTGCCGGATGACGGGCTGGGACGAGAGCGACCTCGTCGGCAAGACCGCGCCGTTCCCTTACTGGCCGCGTGACGCGTATCCGGAAATGCAGCGCCAGCTCGACATGACGCTGCGCGGCAAGGCGCCGAGCTCCGGCTTCGAGCTGCGCGTGCGGCGCAAGGATGGATCGCTGTTCCACGCGCGCCTCTACGTGTCGCCGCTCATCGACAGTTCCGGCCGCCAGACGGGCTGGATGTCGTCGATGACCGACATCACCGAGCCGAAACGCGCGCGCGAGGAGCTCGCCGCCGCGCACGAGCGCTTCACGACGGTGCTCGAGAGCCTCGACGCGGCCGTGTCCGTGCTCGCCGCGGACGAAGCGGAGCTCCTGTTCGCGAACCGCTATTACCGCCATCTGTTCGGCATCCGTCCGGACGGCCATCTCGAGCTGTCGGGCGGCGGCTTCGACAGCGCGCAGGCGTCGTCGGACTCGATCGACATGGTCGACGCGTACGCGGGCTTGCCCGCCGCCGCGCTCACCGAGAGCACGGCGGACGCGCAAGAGGTGTACGTCGAGAGCATCCAGAAGTGGTTCGAAGTGCGCCGCCAGTACATCCAGTGGGTCGACGGCCACCTCGCGCAGATGCAGATCGCGACCGACATCACCACGCGCAAGAAGGCGCAGGAGCTCGCGCACCAGCAGGAGGAGAAGCTGCAGTTCACGAGCCGGCTGATGACGATGGGCGAGATGGCGTCGTCGATCGCGCACGAGCTGAACCAGCCGCTCGCCGCGATCAACAACTACTGCTCGGGCACGCTCGCGCTCGTGAAGAGCGGCCGCGCGTCGCCTGAAACGCTGTCGCCCGCGCTCGAGAAAACCGCGCAGCAGGCGCTGCGGGCCGGGATGATCGTCAAGCGAATCCGCGAGTTCGTCAAGCGCAGCGAGCCGAAGCGGCAGCCGTCGCGGGTCGCCGACATCGTCGCCGACGCGGTCGGCCTCGCCGAAATCGAGGCGAGAAAGCGCCGGATTCGGATCGTCACCGAAATCCGCGCAAGAATGCCTATTATTTATGTCGACCCCGTGTTGATCGAGCAGGTGCTCGTGAACCTGATGAAGAACGCGGCCGAGGCGATGCAGGAGGCGCGGCCGCAGGCGGAAAACGGCGTGATCCGCGTCGTCGCCGACCTCGAATCGGGCTTCGTCGACATTCGCGTGATCGACCAGGGTCCGGGCGTCGACGAGGCGACGGCCGAACGCCTGTTCGAACCGTTCTACAGCACCAAATCGGACGGGATGGGCATGGGGCTCAATATCTGCCGCTCGATCATCGAATCGCATCGCGGGCGTCTGTGGGTGGTCAACAACGTCGAGCCGGACGGCTTCGTGTCGGGCGCGACGTTCCACTGCAGCCTGCCCATTGGGGAACCGGAGGATCTCGGTCACCGATCCGAGACATCGCCATCACAAACCGTAACGGGAGAGATATGAATAGCCCTGTCACCACCTCTCAGGAAACCGTCTTTGTCGTCGACGACGACGAGGCCGTGCGCGATTCGCTGCGCTGGCTGCTGGAGGCAAACGGCTATCGCGTGCAATGCTTCTCGAGCGCCGAGCAGTTCCTCGATGCCTACCAGCCCGCGCAGCAGGCGGGACAGATCGCGTGCCTGATCCTCGACGTGCGGATGTCCGGGATGAGCGGCCTCGAGTTGCAGGAACGTCTGATCGCCGAGAACGCGGCGCTCCCCATCATCTTCGTGACCGGCCACGGCGACGTGCCGATGGCCGTGTCGACGATGAAGAAAGGCGCGATGGATTTCATCGAAAAGCCGTTCGACGAAGCCGAGCTGCGCAAGCTCGTCGAGCGCATGCTCGACAAGGCGAGAAGCGAAATCAAGAGCGTCCAGGAGCAGCGCGCGGCGAGCGAGCGCCTGTCGAAGCTGACCGCGCGCGAACAGCAGGTGCTCGAGCGGATCATCGCCGGCCGCCTGAACAAGCAGATCGCCGACGATCTCGGCATCAGCATCAAGACGGTCGAGGCGCACCGCGCGAACATCATGGAAAAGCTCAACGTCAACACGGTCGCCGATCTGCTGCGGCTCGCGCTGTCGAAGAAGCAGGCGTAAGCGCTTCTCTCCCCCTCCGCCGCCCGGCGCGCGCCGGGCGAGCGCGTTCTTTTGCGGCGCGACATTCCGCCCGCCCCAACCGGTTTGCGCTCCCGCTCACCCCATCCTCCGTTGCGCCGCGCCCCGTTTTCCATTCGTCTCGCGCGCCGCGCGTGGCGCGATTCGACTCGATCGATGTCGGGTGACGGCAGGCGGGCGGTATAATTCGATGCTTCGCTGCAGCGCAACCTGGCGCCGCACGCCCGCATCTCCAACCTTGTCAAGCAGATTCCCACCATGACAGCCACCCTGATCGACGGCAACGCCCTTTCGAAGACCCTGCGCGCGCAAGCGGCCGAGCGCGCCGCCGCGCTCGCCGCACGCGGCCACCGGCCGGGCCTCGCGGTGATCCTCGTCGGCGACAGCCCGGCGAGCGAAGTCTACGTGCGCAACAAGATCAAGGCGTGCGAGGACAACGGCTTCTTCTCGCTGAAGGACCGCTATCCTGCGACGCTCTCCGAGCCCGAACTCCTCGCGCGCATCGACGAGCTGAACCGCGATCCGAAGATCCACGGCATTCTCGTGCAATTGCCGCTGCCCGCGCACATCGACAGCCACAAGGTGATCGAGGCGATCGCGCCCGAGAAGGACGTCGACGGCTTCCACGTCGCGAACGCGGGCGCGCTGATGACGGGCAAGCCGCTCTTCCGCCCGTGCACGCCGTACGGCGTGATGAAGATGTTCGACGCGTACAAGATCCCGCTGCAAGGCGCGAACGCGGTCGTGATCGGCCGCTCGAACATCGTCGGCAAGCCGATGGCGCTGCTGCTGCTCGAAGCGGGCGCGACCGTCACGATCTGCCACAGCAAGACGCGCGACCTCGCCGCGCATACGCGCGCGGCGGACGTCGTCGTCGCGGCGGTCGGCAAGCGCAACGTGCTGACGGCCGACATGGTGAAGCCGGGCGCGACCGTGATCGACGTCGGGATGAACCGCAACGACGAAGGCAAGCTGTGCGGCGACGTCGACTTCGCGGGCGTCTTGCAAGTCGCGGGCCACATCACGCCCGTGCCGGGCGGTGTCGGCCCGATGACGATCACGATGCTGCTCATCAATACGATCGAAGCCGCCGAGCGCGCCGCCGCGGCGGCCTGACGGCGAACGGCGCCGGGAACCTCGCGGCGCACGCGCCGAGCCGCTTCGATCGGCGATTCCCGTGCGCGGACGGCTCGCCGGCACCCGCCCGCGGCCCGTGCCGGGCGATGCGGCGGCGCAGTAGCGATCGGCGGGCGATGGCCGGTGATGCCTGCCGTTGGCCCACGGTGCGCCCGCGGTGCGCCCACTGGTAGCCGATGGCCGCCGCGCGACGCCGGTCGCGCCATGCACCAGCGCCGGAACGCCGTCGGCGCCCGCAACCTGCCATCGCCTCTGAGCCCCGCCAAGCGTTCGCCGCCGCGCTGTACGCCATGGCCGCGCCCCCAGTGCCGCCACGCATGCGGCGGCCCTCGTCTCGCGGGGCACCCCGAGCAAGGCGCGCCGCGCGGGCGACCGACGGCCCGAAGAAGAGGCGCAATGGCGGATCTCGCGCGCCACCCCCTCCGCCCTCGCCGCACACATGCCGCACCCGCGCCGCCTGCGCGAATCGAACGGCCTTGCGCACGCCCGCTTCGACGCGCCGCCCGCGCGCGCCGTCCGGCTTTCCCCGCTGCGTACGCTCGGTCACCCATCGGCGCCCGGCGTTCCCGCCCCAATCGCTTCGTTAGAAACTATCGATTGGAAAGCGCGCGATGCGCCCCAATAATGTCGACATGAAGCGACGATCGGCGCCGTGCGCCGCCGTCATTCGCCTAACCCGAAACCGAAACCGCCAGGGAGCACTATGTCCGTCAGCGCAAACGCCAACCCGCTTCTCGATTTCTCAGGCCTCCCCCGCTTCGGCGAAATTCGCCCCGAGCACGCGACGCCCGCGCTCGACACGCTGCTCGCGAACGCGAACGACGCCGTCGAGCGCGCCGCGCGGCCCGACACGCCCGCGACCTGGGCGGCCGTCGTCGAGATCATCGAGCATGCGACCGAGCCGCTCGGCCGCGCGTGGGGTGTCGTCGGCCACCTGAACGCGGTCGCCGACACGCCCGAGCTGCGCGCCGTCTACGGCGAGAACCTGCCGCGCGTGACCGAATTCTGGTCGAGCGTCGGCCAGAATCTCGCGCTCTACGAGAAGTACAAGGCGATCGCCGCGAGCGCCGAATATCCGACGCTGTCCGTCGAGCGCAAGAAGATCCTCGACAACGCGCTGCGCGACTTCCGCCTGTCGGGCGCCGAACTGCCCGAGGACCAGAAGCCGCGCTTCGCGGAGCTGCAGGAGCAGCAGGCGGCGCTGTCGAAATCGTTCTCCGATCACGTGCTCGACGCGACGAACGGCTACGCATACTTCGCGCAGGGCGAAGACGAGCTCGCCGGCCTGCCCGCCGATGCGATCGCAGCCGCACGCGAGGCCGCGCAGAAGGAAGAGAAGGCCGGCTGGAAATTCACGCTGCACTTCCCATCGTATTTCCCGGTGCTGCAATACGCTCGGAACCGCGCGATGCGCGAGGCGATGTACCGCGCCTACGTGACGCGCGCGTCCGAGCTCGGCCCGCAATACGGCGACGGCAAGGCCGACTGGGACAACACGACGATCGTCGCCGACCAGCTCGCGCTGCGCCGCGAGGAAGCGCAGATGCTCGGCTATCACGACTTCGCCGAGGTGTCGCTCGCGCCGAAGATGGCGGAATCGCCGCAACAGGTGATCGCGTTCCTCGAGGATCTCGCGAAGCGCGCGCGCCCGTTCGCCGAGAAGGACTGGGACGAGCTGCGCGCGTTCGCGTCGAGCGAGCTCGGCCTCGCGGCGCTCGAGCCGTGGGACGTCGCGTACGCGGCCGAGAAGCTGCGCGAGCAGCGCTACGCGTTCTCCGAGAACGAGGTGAAGCAGTATTTCCCCGAGCCCGCGGTGCTGAAGGGCCTCTTCACCGTCGCCGAGACGCTGTTCGGCGTGAAGATCGCGCGCGACGAAGCGCCCGTCTGGCATGAGGACGTGCGCTTTTTCCGCGTCGAGAATCGCGACGGCTCGCTCGTCGCGCAGTTCTATCTCGACCTCTACGCGCGCGAAGGCAAGCGCGGCGGCGCGTGGATGGACGACGCGCGCTCGCGCGCGAAGCGCGGCGACGGCAGCGTGCAGACGCCCGTCGCCTATCTGACGTGCAACTTTTCGGCGCCGATCGGCGGCAAGCCCGCGTGCTTCACGCACGACGAAGTGATCACGCTGTTCCACGAGTTCGGCCACGGGCTGCATCACATGCTCACGCGCGTCGACGAGATCGGCGTATCGGGCATCAACGGCGTCGAATGGGATGCGGTCGAGCTGCCGTCGCAGTTCATGGAGAACTTCTGCTGGGAGTGGGACGTGCTGTCGTCGATGTCGTCGCACGTCGACACCGGCGAGCCGCTGCCGCGCGCGCTGTTCGACAAGATGCTCGCCGCGAAGAACTTCCAGAGCGGCCTCGGCACGCTGCGCCAGATCGTGTTCTCGATGTTCGACATGCTGCTGCACGTCGACTTCGATCCCACGGCGGACAACGCGAGCGTCAACGATTTCGCGCGCGAGATCAACGAGCGCTTCCACGTGATCCCGCAAGCGCCGTTCTCGCGCTGGCCGAACACGTTCAGCCACATCTTCGCGGGCGGCTATGCGGCCGGCTACTACAGCTACAAGTGGGCCGAAGTGCTGTCCGCCGACGCGTATGCGGCGTTCGAGGAAGCGGCCGGCTCGGCGGGCAGCGTGCTCGACGCGACGACGGGCGCGCGCTACCGGCGCGAGATCCTCGAAGTCGGCGGCAGCCGCGCGGCGATGGATTCGTTCAAGGCGTTCCGCGGCCGCGAGCCGAACATCGACGCGCTGCTGCGCCACAGCGGCATGGCGGACGCCGCGCCGGCGCGCGCGTAACGCAACGCACGCGCCGGCGCGGCGCGCTCGAGCCCGACGATCGGCCGAGCACGCGACGCCCCACCGCTGCTCCGCTGCTCCGCTGCTCCGCGATCCGCGATCCGCGATCCGCAAAAGACGGCAACCTGTTGGCATGGGTTGCCGTTTTTTTTATCGCCCGTCGACACGGCAAGTGCCGGCCGCTCGATCACGCTTCGGGCGACGCGTCGTCGTCGAGACTTTCGTCCTCGTCGTCGAACAGCGCGATCTGCCCGTGCCGCTCGGCGGTATCCTCGTCGATCCGCACGCCGACGCCCAACAGCCGCACCGCCTGCTTGCGGCGCGCGAGCCCTTTCGCGAGCAGCGCGACGGCGGTCTCGGCATCGGTCGCATCGGCGACGCATTCGACCGTCGTGCGCTGGAAATCCGCGAAGCGGATCTTCACGTACAGCTTTCTGATCGAGCGCGCGGCGCCCGCCCGCTCGATCCGCGCATCGAGCAGCACCGTCAACCGCCGGATCTCGGCCGCGCATTGGTCGAGCGTGGCGAGATCCTGGACGTAGGTCGTCTCGACGCTCACCGACTTGCGCTCCTGGTCCGCGCGCACCGGCCGCTCGTCGATGCCGCGCGCGAGCTCGTGGAGCCGCCGGCCGAACGCGCCGAACTCGTGATGCAGATCGAACAGCGACCAGCCGCGCAGCTCGTCGCAGGTGCGGATGCCGAGCTTGTCGAGCCGCGCCGCCGTCACCTTGCCGACGCCGTGCAGCTTGCGCACGGGCAGCGCGGCGACGAACGCGTCCACTTCGTGCGGCCGCACGACGAAAAGCCCGTCGGGCTTGTTCCAGTCGGACGCGATTTTCGCGATGAACTTGTTCGGCGCGACGCCCGCCGACACCGTGACGCCCACCGTGTCGCGCACGCGCTCGCGGATCTCGCGCGCGATCAGCGTGCCGCTGCCGTGACAGCGCGTCGCGCGGCTCACGTCGAGATACGCCTCGTCGAGCGACAGCGGCTCGACGTCGGGCGTGTAGTCGCGATAGATCGCCATGATGAGCCGCGACGCCGCGCGGTACTTGTCCATCGCGGACGGCAGAATCAGGAGATCCGGACACTTGCGCATCGCAAGCGCCGACGACATCGCCGAATGCACGCCGAAGCGGCGGGCCTCGTAGTTGCAGGTCGCGATCACGCCGCGCTGATCGGGGCGGCCGCCGACCGCGAGCGGGCGGCCGCGCAGCGACGGATCGTCGCGCATCTCGACCGACGCGTAGAAGCAGTCGCAGTCGCAATGAATGATCTTGCGCGCGAACGGGGCCGCGTCGCCCGAAGGCGGCGAAGACGTGTCGGAGGAAGGCGTCGGCTTGTCCAAGGTGCCGATACTGTACAAAAACACAGTGCGTGTTTCAACTGTGCGGCGGGGCGTGACGCCAAGCGCCCGAAAAGAAACAGGAACGCCGGCTGCAGCGGTTCGAACACACGGCAAGCGCCGCGCCGCGATCGCGACGACGGTCGCTCGATGCATATGCATCGAGCGAGAAGAAACAGGCATGCCAAGCATCGCGCGCACGCGTCGCTCGCGCAACCGTCAAGACCGGACGAGACGAGCACGCCGCCCGATCGAAGTCGAATGAAGCCGAAAACGGGAGAAAACCGGACGCGGAAAAACAAAAACCCGGCTCGAGAGCCGGGTTTTTGTCTTGGCGATTCGCGCATCGGTCACTTGCGCGTGGGACATCGCCGAATTTGGTTGCGGGGGTAGGATTTGAACCTACGACCTTCGGGTTATGAGCCCGACGAGCTGCCAGACTGCTCCACCCCGCGTCAGAGAAATAAAAGTATATGGGTTTTAAGCAGGTACGTCAAACTTTATTTCAAACAATCGTCACACACGCCGCCGCGCACCCGCCGATCGAACTAGTCCGGTCGACCCATCGGCACGCACGCGCCCGTTCTCCCGGCGAATAGGCAAGCGCGCCGCCCGTCCCTACTCTTGAGACGCTCCTCCTCGTCCCGAGAGAATCGTCATGGCTTCAATCTCCGCTCCTCCCGCATCGCTCGACAAGCGCGCGATGCCCGTGCTCGCGTCGAGCACGATTGCGTTCACGCTGTGCTTCGCCGTCTGGATGATGTTCGCGATCCTCGGCATTCCGCTCAAGAAAACGCTCGGCCTGAACGACACCGAATTCGGCCTCATCGCCGCGATGCCCGTGCTCACCGGCTCGCTGATCCGCGTGCCGCTCGGCATCTGGACCGATCGCTACGGCGGGCGCATCGTGTTCTTCATCCTGATGCTCGTCACCGTCGCGCCGATCTGGCTGATCGCGTACGCGACCGAGCTCTGGCAGTTCCTCGTGCTCGGCCTCTTCGTCGGGCTCGCGGGCGGCTCGTTCTCGGTCGGCACGCCGTACGTCGCGCGCTGGTTCCCGAAGGCGCGCCAGGGCCTCGCGATGGGCGTGTTCGGCGCCGGCAACTCGGGCGCGGCCGTCAACAAGTTCGTCGCGCCCGCGCTCATCGCCGCGGCCGGCACGTGGACCATCGTGCCGCGCGTCTATTCGATCGCGATGCTCGCGATGGCGCTCATCTTCTGGGTGTTCTCCGCGACCGATCCCGCGCACCGCTCGACAAACGCGACGTCGCTGCGCGCGCAGCTGCGCGTGCTGAAGGACCCGCGCGTGTGGCGCTACTCGCAGTACTACTCGGTCGTGTTCGGCGGCTATGTGGGGCTGTCGCTGTGGCTCACGCAGTACTACGTCGGCGAATACGGCTTCGGCATCCAGTCGGCCGCGTTCCTCGCCGCGTGCTTCTCGCTGCCGGGCGGCGTGCTGCGCGCGATCGGCGGCTGGCTGTCCGACCGCTACGGCGCGTATCGCACCACCTGGTGGGTGATGTGGGTGTGCTGGGTGATGTTCTTCCTGCTCAGCTATCCGCCGACCGACTTCACGATCCGCGCCGCGCACGGCCCGCTCGGCTTCCATCTGTCGCTCACGCCCGTCATGTTCACCGTGCTGCTGTTCGCGGTCGGCATCGCGATGGCGGTCGGCAAGGCGTCGGTCTTCAAGTTCATCGCCGACGAGTTCTCGGACGACATCGGCGCGGTGTCGGGCATCGTCGGTCTCGCGGGCGGCCTCGCCGGCTTCGCGCTGCCGATCCTGTTCGGCGCACTCGTCGATCTGACGGGCGTGCGCTCGACCTGCTTCATGCTGCTCTACGGCGCCGTCAGCGTGAGCCTCGTCTGGATGTACTTCAGCTTCCGCGCCGAGCGCGCGGCGCACGACCAGCGCGTGCTCGCCGCCCGCTCCGCGTGAGCAGTTCCTTCGTCATCTTCGTTCACTCAACGGATTCGATCATGTCCACTTCTCTACTCGTGCGCTGGGACCCCGAAAACCCGGCCTTCTGGCAAGCCAAGGGGCGCCCCGTCGCGTGGCGCAATCTCGCGATCTCGATTCCCGCGCTGATGCTCGCGTTCGTCGTCTGGTCGCTCTGGAGCGTCGTCGTCGTCAATCTCGATCGCGCCGGCTTTCACTTCAGCAAGAACCAACTGTTCTGGCTCACCGCGCTGCCCGCGCTCTCGGGCGCGACGCTGCGCATCTTCTATTCGTTCCTCGTGCCGATCTTCGGCGGCCGCCGCTTCACCGCGATCTCGACCGCGACGCTCCTGATCCCCGCGCTCGGGATGGGGTTCGCGCTGCGCGATCCGGGCACGGGCTATCCGACGCTCCTCATCCTCGCGCTCCTCTGCGGCTTCGGCGGCGCGAACTTCAGCTCGTCGATGGCGAACATCAGCTTCTTCTTCCCGAAGGCGAAGAAAGGGCTCGCCACGGGGCTCAATGCGGGGATCGGCAATTTGGGGGTGTCCGTCGTGCAGTTCGTCACGCCGCTCGTGATCTCGGCCGGCCTCTTCGGCGCACTCGCGGGCGATCCGCAGACCGTCTCCGCGCACGGCACGACGACGAGCCTGTGGCTGCAGAACGCGGGCTTCGTGTGGGTGCCGTTCATCGTCGTCGCGACGCTCGCCGCGTGGTTCGGGATGAACGACATCGCCGACGCGAAGGCGTCGTTCGCCGAGCAGGCAGTGATCTTCCGCCGGCTGCACAACTGGCTCATGTGCTGGCTGTACGTCGGCACCTTCGGCTCGTTCATCGGTTTCTCCGCGGGCTTCGCGCTCCTCACGAAGGCGCTCTTCCCGAGCGTGAATCCGACCGCGTACGCGTTCATCGGCCCGCTCGCGGGCGCGCTGATGCGGCCCGTCGGCGGCTGGGTGTCCGACCGGATCGGCGGCGCGCGCGTGACCTTCTGGACCTTCGCCGCGATGATCGCGGCGGTCGCGGGCGTGATCGCGTTCCTGCCGTCGGGCAGCGACGCGGGCAATTTCGCGGGCTTCCTCGCGATGTTCATCGTGCTGTTCGCGCTGACGGGCGTCGGCAACGGCTCGACGTTCCGGATGATTCCCGTGATCTTCCTCACCGAGCGGCAGCGTGCGGCGCAGGGCCAGGACGAAGCCGCGCAGAAGCAGGCGGTGCTCGACGCCGGCAAGGAATCGGCCGCGGTGCTCGGCTTTTCGGGCGCGATCGGCGCGTACGGCGGCTTCTTCATTCCGAAGAGCTTCGGCACGTCGCTCGACATCACGGGCTCGGCCGTGCCGGCGCTCGCGTGCTTCATCGCGTTCTACGTGTCGTGCGTCGCGATCACCTGGTGGTTCTATGCGCGCCGCAACGCGTCGATGCCGTGCTGAACGCGCGCTGACGCAGCCCCTTTCCGGACGCGGCGCGCTGCGACACGCCGCCGCACCGGACATGCATTCCGCCAGGGCGCGCCGCGCCCTCTAGTTCTTTCGAACTAGTTCTTCTCCCTCCCCTGTCCCGCTCCATCGGCGAATGGGCGCGCGAGCGCACGCGCCGTAATCTCGGAGTGTCCCCTGACACAAGCATTCGCAGCACCCGAGGGCGACCGCGGATGCCCTTGGAGAAACACACGATGAGTCACTTTCTGGATCGGCTGAAGTTCATGTCGCGCGTGAAATCCACGTTCTCCGACGGCCACGGCGCCGTCGTCGACGAGGACCGGCGCTGGGAAAACGGCTACCGCAGCCGCTGGCAGCACGACAAGATCGTCCGCTCGACGCACGGCGTGAACTGCACCGGCTCCTGCTCGTGGAAGGTCTACGTGAAGAACGGCCTCATCACGTGGGAAACCCAGCAGACCGACTATCCGCGCACCCGAGCCGATCTGCCGAACCACGAGCCGCGCGGCTGCCCGCGCGGCGCGTCCTACAGCTGGTACGTCTACTCCGCGCAGCGCGTCAAGTACCCGATGATCCGCGGCCGCCTGATGGAAATGTGGCGCGAGGCGCGCAAGACGATGGACCCGATCGCCGCGTGGGAATCGATCAGCCAGAATCCGGAGAAGGCGCGCCGCTACAAGAGCGTGCGCGGACTGGGCGGCTTCGTGCGCGCCGACTGGAACACCGCGACCGAGCTCATCGCCGCCGCGAACGCGTACACGATCAAGCGCTACGGCCCGGACCGCGTGGTCGGCTTCTCGCCGATTCCGGCGATGTCGATGGTGTCGTACGCGGCGGGCGCGCGCTACCTGAGCCTGATCGGCGGCGCATGCCTGTCGTTCTACGACTGGTACTGCGACCTGCCGCCCGCGAGCCCGCAGGTGTGGGGCGAGCAGACCGACGTGCCCGAATCGGCCGACTGGTACAACTCGAGCTACCTGCTCGTCTGGGGCTCGAACGTGCCGCAGACGCGCACGCCCGACGCGCACTTCTACACCGAGGTCCGCTACAAGGGGACGAAGACGGTCGCGATCTCGTCCGACTACGGCGAGATGGTCAAGTTCGGCGACATCTGGCTCGCGCCGAAGCAAGGCACCGACGCCGCGCTCGCGATGGCGATGGGCCACGTCGTGCTGAAGGAATTCCACGCGGCGAACAAATCCGCGTACTTCCGCGACTACGTGAAGCAATACACCGACATGCCGATGCTCGTGCTGCTGCGCGAGCGCGACGGCGTGCTCGTGCCCGACCACTTCCTGCGCGCGTCGCACCTCGCCGATTCGCTGAACGAAGCGAACCATCCGGAATGGAAGACGCTCGCGATCGACGCCTCGACGGGCGACATCGTCGCGCCGAACGGCTCGATCGGCTTTCGCTGGGGCGAGGCCGCGCACAACGGCGGCGAGAAGGTCGGCCACTGGAATCTCGAAATGAAGGACGGCGGCAGCGGCCGCGCGATCGATCCGAAGCTTTCGCTCGTCGATGCGCACGACGAAATCGTCGACGTCGGCTTCCCGTACTTCGGCGGCGAGCACGAATCGCTGCTCGCGCGCCGCGTGGCCGCGAAGCGCGTCGCGCTCGCCGACGGCACGAGCGCGCTCGTCGCGACCGTGTACGACCTGCAGATGGCGAACTACGGCGTCGACCAGGGCCTCGGCGGCCCGAACGTCGCGGCGAGCTTCGACGACGACGTGCCCTACACGCCCGCGTGGCAGGAAAAGCACACGGGCGTCGCGCGCCACCTCGTGATCCAGGTCGCGCGCGAGTTCGCCGACAACGCGGACCGCACGCGCGGCAAGAGCATGGTGATCGTCGGCGCGGCGCTCAACCACTGGTATCACAACGACATGATCTACCGCGGCATCATCAACCTGCTGATGATGTGCGGCTGCATCGGCCAGAGCGGCGGCGGCTGGGCGCACTATGTCGGCCAGGAGAAGCTGCGTCCGCAGTTCGGCTGGGCGCCGCTCGCGTTCGCGCTCGACTGGTCGCGCCCGCCGCGCCAGATGAACGGCACGTCGTTCTTCTACAACCACACGAGCCAGTGGCGCCACGAAAAGCTCGCGGTGGACGAGATCCTCGGGCCGACCGCCGATCGTTCGAAGTACGAAGGCATGACGCTGCTCGACCTGAACGCGAAGTCCGAGCGGATGGGCTGGCTGCCGTCCGCGCCGCAGCTCGGCAAGAATCCGCTCGACGTCGTCGACGAAGCCGAGCGCGCGGGCAAGGAGCCCGTCGCGTACGCAATCGAGATGCTCAAGAGCGGCAAGCTCGCGTTCGCGTGCGACGATCCCGACAACCCCGCGAACTTCCCGCGCAACATGTTCGTGTGGCGCTCGAACATTCTGGGCAGCTCGGGCAAGGGCCACGAGTATTTCCTCAAATACCTGCTCGGCACGCAGAACGCGCTCTTCAGCGACGAGGCGGATGCGCTCAAGCCGTCCGAGGTGCACGTGCGCGACGCCGCCGTTGGCAAGCTCGACCTGCTCACGGTGCTCGACTTCCGGATGAGCACCACGTGCCTGTACGGCGACATCGTGCTGCCGACCGCGACCTGGTACGAGAAGGACGACCTCAACACGTCGGACATGCACCCGTTCATCCATCCGCTGTCCGAAGCCGTGCAGCCGCTGTGGGAAAGCAAGACCGACTGGGAGATCTACAAGGCGATCGCGAAGAAGTTCAGCGAGATCGCGGGGCCGTACCTCGGCACGCGGCGCGACCTCGTTTGCACGCCGCTCATGCACGACACGCCCGGCGAGCTCGGCCAGCCGTTCGAGCCGAAGGACTGGCGCCGCGGCGAATGCGACCTGATCCCCGGCAAGACCGCGCCGTCGATGACCGTCGTCGAGCGCAACTACGGCGACATCCACAAGAAGTTCACGTCGATCGGGCCGCTCCTCGACAAGCTCGGCAACGGCGGCAAGGGCATCACGTGGAACACCGAGCATGAGGTGAAGGAGATCGGCGCGCTGTCGGACACGGTCGCCGAACCCGGCGTGAGCCGCGGCCGCCCTCGCCTCGACACCGCGATCGACGCGGCCGAGATGATCCTCACGTTCGCGCCGGAGACGAACGGCCACGTCGCGGTGAAGGCATGGGACGCGCTCTCGAAGATCACGGGCCGCGATCACACGCA
This sequence comes from Burkholderia savannae, assembly GCF_001524445.2. Taxonomy (NCBI): domain Bacteria; kingdom Pseudomonadati; phylum Pseudomonadota; class Betaproteobacteria; order Burkholderiales; family Burkholderiaceae; genus Burkholderia; species Burkholderia savannae. The sequence continues at coordinate 1,276,812 of NZ_CP013417.1, read as the reverse complement.
CCTCGCGATCGGCCGCGAGCACGACAAGATCCGCTTTCGCGACGTGCAGGCGCAGCCGCGCAAGATCATCTCCGCGCCGACGTGGTCGGGCCTCGAATCGGAGGAAGTGAGCTACAACGCCGGCTACACGAACGTTCACGAGCTGATTCCGTGGCGCACGCTCACGGGCCGCCAGCAGTTCTATCAGGATCACCGCTGGATGCTCGACTTCGGCGAAGGCTCGTGCGCGTACCGGCCGGCGATCGACACGAAGACCGTCGCGCCGCTGCACAAGCGGATGTCGAACGGCCAGCCCGAGCTCGTGCTGAACTGGATCACGCCGCACCAGAAATGGGGCATCCACTCGACCTACTCGGACAACCTGCGGATGCTGACGCTCTCGCGCGGCGGCCCGCACGTGTGGATCTCGGAGGCCGAGGCGCAGCAGGCCGGCATCCGCGACAACGACTGGGTCGAGGTGTTCAACGTGAACGGCACGCTGACCGCGCGCGCGGTCGTGTCGCAGCGCGTGCCGGCCGGCATGTGCCTCATGTATCACGCGCAGGAAAAGATCGTGAACGTGCCCGGCGCGGAGACGAGCGGCAAGCGCGGCGGCATTCACAACTCGGTCACGCGCACCGTGACGAAGCCGACGCACATGATCGGCGGCTACGCGCAGCTCGCGTACGGCTTCAACTACTACGGCACCGTCGGCAGCAACCGCGACGAATACGTGATCGTGCGCAAGATGAACCGGGTGGACTGGCTCGAAGAGCCGCTTAACGAAGGAGCAGAACAATGAAGATCCGCGCACAAGTGGCGATGGTGCTCAATCTCGACAAATGCATCGGTTGCCACACCTGCTCCGTCACCTGCAAGAACGTGTGGACCTCGCGCGACGGCGTCGAGTATGCGTGGTTCAACAACGTCGAGACGAAGCCGGGCGTCGGCTACCCGCGCGAGTGGGAGAACCAGGACAAGTGGCAAGGCGGCTGGAAGCGCAACGACGCCGGCAAGCTCGAGCCGCGCCAGGGCGGCAAGCTGAAGATCCTCGCGAACATCTTCGCGAATCCGAACCTGCCCGCGATCGACGATTACTACGAGCCGTTCACGTACGACTACGCGCATCTGCAGAACGCGCCGCTCTCGCAGACGCCGCCGACCGCACGCCCGGTCTCCGCGATCACCGGCCAGAAGATGGAGAAGATCGAATGGGGGCCGAACTGGGAAGACGATCTCGGCGGCGAGTTCAAGTCGCGCAGCCGCGACAAGCTGTTCGAGGCCGTGCAGAAGGAGATGTACTCGACGTTCGAGAGCACCTTCATGATGTACCTGCCGCGCCTTTGCGAGCATTGCCTGAACCCGGCCTGCGTCGCGTCGTGCCCGTCCGGCTCCGTCTACAAGCGCGAGGACGACGGCATCGTGCTCGTCGACCAGGACAAGTGCCGCGGCTGGCGCATGTGCATCTCCGGGTGCCCGTACAAGAAGATCTACTTCAACTGGCAGACGGGCAAGGCCGAGAAGTGCGTGTTCTGCTTCCCGCGCATCGAGGCCGGCCAGCCGACCGTGTGCTCGGAAACCTGTGTCGGCCGCATCCGCTATCTCGGCGTGATGCTCTATGACGCGGACCGCATCGAGCAGGCCGCATCCGTCGCCGATCCGCAACAGCTCTACGAAGAGCAGCTCGCGGTGTTCGTCGATCCGCACGATCCGGCGATCGAGCGCCAGGCGCTCGCCGACGGCGTCCCGCAAAGCTGGATCGACGCGGCGAAACGCTCGCCCGTGTACCGGATGGCGTGCGAATGGAAGGTCGCGTTCCCGCTGCATCCGGAATACCGGACGCTGCCGATGGTCTGGTATGTGCCGCCGCTCTCGCCGATCCAGGGCGCCGCGCAGTCGGGGCACATGGGGATGAACGGCGTGATTCCCGACGTGCGCAGCCTGCGGATTCCGCTGCGCTATCTCGCGAACCTCTTGACGGCCGGCGACGAAGCGCCGATCGCCGCCGCGCTCGACCGGATGCTCGCGATGCGCGCGTACAAGCGCGCGCAGACCGTGCACGGCGAGCACGACGCGCAGGTGCTCGAACAGGTCGGGCTCACCGCCGAGCAGGTCGAGGACATGTATCAGCTGATGGCGATCGCGAACTACGAGGACCGCTTCGTGATTCCGTCGTCGCACAAGGAAATGGCCGAGGACAGCTTCGACGAGAAAGGCAGTTGCGGCTTCTCGTTCGGCAACGGCTGCTCCGGCGGCACGTCGGACGGCACGCTGTTCGGCCGCAAGAAGGAAACGGCGGTGTCGTACGCGGCGCTGCCGAGCGTCACGCGCAAGAAAGCGAGCGCCGCATGAGCGCATCGCACGAGGAAAACGTCATGTCGATCTATCCGATTCTGTCCGCCCTCCTGACCTATCCCGAGCAGGAGCTGCTCGACGCGCTGCCCGACGTCGAGCGCGCGCTCGACGCGTTCCCCGACGCGCGCGCGACGCTCGCGCCGCTCGTCGAATCGCTGCGCGCCGCGCCGCTCATCGAGCTGCAGGAGCGTTACGTCGCGACGTTCGACCGCACGCCGTCGCACTCGCTGCATCTGTTCGAGCACGTGCACGGCGAGAGCCGCGACCGCGGCCAGGCGATGGTCGATCTGCTCGACGAATACCGCCGCCGCGGCTTCGAGCCCGTCGGCAGCGAGCTGCCCGACTACGTGCCGCTCTTCGTCGAGTTCCTCGGCGCGATCGAGGACGACGGCGACGCCGATCACGCGGCGCGGCTTCTCGGCGACGCGATCGACGTGCTCGCCGCGCTCGGCGAGCGCCTCGCGCGCGCGCAGAGCCCGTATGCGGCCGCGTTCGCGGCGCTGCGCGCGCGCTCGCCCGTCGAGCCGCGGCCCGTCGCCGAGCCGCCGCCGCGCACGATGGACGAAGCGCTCGAGCGCTTCGGCCCCGGCCACGACGGCGTCGAGCCGCTCCTCGCGCCCGCGGCGAACGCGTCGAACGCGCAGCCGATCCGCTTTCATCCGCCGCGCCGCGCGGCGACGCCCGCTCCCCGCGCGTGACGCGGGGGCGTCGCGAACCCGTTTCGAGGTCACGTCATGGATTATCTGAATACGTTCGTCTACGGCATCTATCCGTATATCGCCGCCGCCATCTTCCTGTTCGGCAGCCTCGCGCGCTTCGAGCGCGAGCAGTACACGTGGAAGTCCGACAGCTCGCAGCTCTTGCATCGCGGCGCGCTGCGCACGGGCAACATCCTCTTTCACGTCGGCGTGCTCGGGCTCTTCTTCGGGCACCTCGTCGGGCTGCTCACGCCCGTGGCGGTGTGGGACGCGCTCGGCGTCACGCATCACTTCAAGCAGCTCGTCGCGATGACGGCGGGCGGCGTGATGGGCTCGCTCGCGCTCGCGGGCCTCGCGATCCTGCTGCACCGGCGCCTGACGAACGCCCGCATCGCGGCCGTCACGCGCCGCGGCGACAAGGTGCTGCTCGCGTGGCTCCTCGTCACGCTGGTGCTCGGCCTGTCGACGATCTTCGAATCGGCGAGCCACACCGACGGCCATCTGATGGTGCAACTGATGACCTGGGCGCAGCACATCGTCACGTTCCGCGGCGACGCGGCGAGCTACGTCGCCGACGCGCCGTTGCTCTTCAAGGCGCACCTGTTCATGGGCATCTCGCTTTTCGCGATCTTCCCGTTCACGCGGCTCGTTCATGTGTGGAGCGGCTTCGCGTCGGTCACGTACGTCGGCCGCGCGTGGCAGCTCGTGCGCACACGCCGCTAGGCGCGGTTCGAGCGGGGTCGGAGCAAACGCATCGCGGCGCGCCGGGCGGGTGCGCCGCGATGCCTCACGCGCCGGAATGTCGCATCGGGAGCGCAACATTCGGCAGGACAATTGTCATGTTCAAAAAAATCATGACGTGCTATGACCCCCGCCCTCCCCGACTCCCCCGCCCCGTGGCGGCACCGCCTGTCGACGCGGATCGTCGCGCTCTCGGCGATCGCGTGGGCGCTCGTCCTCGCGATGGTGGGCGGCACGCTGTGGCTGTCGTGGCAGCTCGAAGGCGCGGGCGCGGCGATCAACGACGCCGGCAGCCTGCGGATGCGCGCGACGCGCACGTACGTCGAGATGACGGGCGCGGGCGTCGAGCCGCGCCGCCAGCTCGCGGCCGAGGTCGACACGATCGACGGCACGCTCGCGCGGCTGCGCCGCGGCGATCCGTCGCGCCCCCTCTTCCTGCCGAAGACGTCCGTCATCCAGCATCAGCTCGACATCGTCACCGACCGCTGGAGCGGCACGCTGCGCCCGCTCGCCGCCGCGGCGCTGCCGGGCGCGCCTCAGCCTGACGCGGCCGCCGCCTATCTCGTCGCACTGCCGGGCTTCGTCGACGAAGCCGATCTGCTCGTGCGCGAGATCGAATCGGACAACGCGCGCAAGACGACGTGGCTGCGCCTGTCGCAGATCGTGCTCGGCCTGCTCGCCTGCTCGGGCGCGGTCGCCGTCATCTATCTGCTGTTCCTGTGGATCATCCTGCCCGTGATGCAGCTGCGCGACGGCCTGAAGCGGATGGCCGCGCGCGAATTCGCGGTGCGGCTGCCCGTGCAGACGCGCGACGAGTTCGGCGATCTCGCGCGCGGCTTCAACCGGATGGCGAGCGAGCTGCAGGAGGTCTACGCGGGGCTCGAGGAACGCGTGCAGCAGAAAACCGCGCAGCTCGCCGCGCAGAACCGCGAGTTGAGCGCGCTCTACGAGATCACCGCGTTCCTGAACCGCCCGCAGGCCGTCGACGAGATGTGCGCGGGCTTCCTGTCGCGCACGATCGCGCAATTCGACGCCGACGCGGGCAGCATCCGCGTCACCGATCCGACGGGCGAGAAGCTGCACCTCGTGATCGCCGAGGGGCTGTCGACCGAGCTCACCGATCTCGAGCGCTGCATGCCCGTCGACGACTGCTTCTGCGGCACCGCGACGCGCGCCGAGACGGCCGTGCTGCACGACCTGCGCGGCGGCGCCGCGCACTCGCCGACGCCGTGCTCGCGCGAAGGCTTCGCGGCCGTCGCGGTGTTCAGGGTGATGACGCAGGACGCGGTGCTCGGCTCGTTCTCGCTGCATTATCGCGATGCGTCGCGGCTGCCCGCCGACGAGCGGCGCGTGCTCGAGACGCTAGGCCGCCATCTCGGGATCGCGCTCGATCACGTGCGGCTGTCGGCGAGCGCCCGGCAGCTCGCGGTCGCCGAAGAGCGCAATCTCGTCGCGCAGGGGCTGCACGACAGCATCGCGCAGAGCCTGAATTTCGTGAACCTGCAGACGCAGATGCTCGGCGACGCGATCGCGCACGACAATCTCGCCGATGCGCGCGACATCGTGCCGATGCTCAAGCATGGCGTCGAGCAAAGCTACGCGGACGTGCGCGAGCTGCTGCTGAACTTCCGCACGCGCCTCGCGCAAGGCGAGCTGAAGGCGGCGATCGAGGAAACGATCGCGCGCTTCGAGAAGCAGACGCGCATCGCGTGCGCGCTCGACTATCGCGAGACAAGCGGCGCGCCGCTGCCGCCCGACGAGCAGCTGCAGGTGCTGTTCATCCTGCAGGAAGCGTTGTCGAACGTGCGCAAGCACGCGCACGCACGGCACGTCGCCGTCGAAGTCGACAACGGCGCCGCGTTCCGGCTGTCCGTCGCCGACGACGGCTGCGGCTACGATCCGGCCGCGCTCGCCGCGCGCGCGGACACGCACGTCGGACTCACGATCATGCGCGAGCGCGCCGCCCGCCTGCGCGCGACGCTCACGTTGACAGGCGCGCCGCAACGCGGCGCGCGCGTCGAGCTGGTGCTGCCCGCCGACGCGCGACAGGCGGCATAGGAACAAGAACGAGGACCAGCATCATGACCATACGCGTACTGTTGATCGACGACCACACGCTCTTTCGCAGCGGCGTCAAGCTGCTGCTGCAACGCCAGCCGGATTTCGAAGTCGTCGACGAAGCGTCCGACGGCGTGGAGGGCGTGAAGCGCGCGAAGCGGCATCAGCCCGACGTGATCCTGCTCGATCTGAACATGCCGGGGCTGTCGGGGCTCGAAACGCTGCAACTGCTCGTGCAGGACGTGCCGTCCGCGCACGTCGTGATCCTCACGGTGTCGGAGGACGCCGAAGAGCTGACGACCGCGCTGCGCGACGGCGCATGCGGCTTTCTCGTGAAGAACATCGACGCGGAGACGCTCGTCGCGGGCATCCGCAAGGCGGCCGCGGGCGAGCCGGTGATCGCCGAGAGCATGACGGCGAAGTGGATCGCGAGCCTGCGCGCGCCGCAGCCCGCCGCACGGCCCGCGCCGGCCGCCGCGCCCGCCGCCGCGCACGCGTCGGTCGATCCCGACCAGTTGACGCCGCGCGAGCACGACATCGTGCGCGCGCTCGCGCGCGGCACGAGCAACAAGGAGATCGCGCGCGAGTTCGACGTCGCCGAGAGCACGGTGAAAATCCACGTGCAGAACATCCTGAAGAAGCTGAACCTGACGAGCCGCGTGCAGATCGCGGTGTATGCGGTCGAGCGCGGATTGACCGCGCAGCATCCGGCCGAGGTGTGACGCGGCGGCGGCGATCGGGGCACGCCACCGTACGCCGGCGCGCATCGCGCGATCCGTGATATCCGCGGCCGCGGCCGCTGCGGCGCCGAGCGTTCCGCGCTCCGGCGGTCCGGCCTCGCCCCGGCGTTGTCATGGATGTCCATGGCTCGCGGTAAGATGACGGCCTCACGCATCCTGCCGATCCTCCCATGAAAATCGCCACCTGGAACGTCAACTCCCTGAACGTGCGCAAGCAGCACGTGCTCGACTGGCTCGCACAGAGCGGCGCCGACGTGCTGTGCCTGCAGGAGCTCAAGATCCCCGACGAGAAATTCCCGAGCGACGAGCTCGAAGCCGCCGGCTACCGCAGCTGGTTCGCGGGCCAGAAGACCTACAACGGCGTCGCGATCCTCGCGCGCGCGAGCCTGCCGTTCGACGAAACGGACGTCGTGCGCAACATCCCCGGCTTCGAAGATGCACAGCAGCGCCTCATCGCCGCGACGGTCGGCGGCGTGCGGATCGTGTCCGCGTATTTCCCGAACGGCCAGGCGCTCGACTCCGACAAGTTCGTCTACAAGATGCAATGGCTCGACGCGCTGCAGGCGTGGCTGAAGGACGAGTTGCAGCGCTACCCGAAGCTCGCGCTGCTCGGCGACTACAACATCGCGCCCGAGGATCGCGACGTGCACGATCCCGCGAAATGGGAAGGCCAGAACCTCGTGTCGCCGCAGGAGCGCGCGCACTTCGCGCAACTGATCGGGCTCGGTTTCGCCGATGCGTTCCGCCGCTTCGATCAGCCCGAGAAGACTTTCACGTGGTGGGACTACCGGATGCTCGCGTTCCGCCGCAACGCGGGGCTGCGGATCGATCACATCCTGCTGTCGCCCGCGCTCGCCGAGACCTGCACGAGCTGCACGGTCGATCGCGTGCCGCGCACGTGGGAGCAGCCGTCCGATCACACGCCCGTCGTCGCGCAGATCGGCTGAGCCCGCTGCGCGCGGCCCCCGCCGCCGCCGCTCGGCGACGCGCGGCGTTCGCCGCAAGCGAGGCGGCGGCGCGCCGCGGCGGACGCCACGCCGATGCCGAACGTCGCGCCGAACGCGACGCAAGCGCCGCGCCGCGCGCATCTGCGAACGCATCGCCACGCCGCCCGATGCAAACGGGGCGCTCGAAGCGCCCCGTTTGCGTCAGCCTACCGATGCGGGCGCCATCCGCGCAGCCCGCATCGCCTCGCGCCGGATCACGATTCGAGATGCAGTTCCTGAATCTTGCGCGTGATCGTGTTGCGGCCGATGCCGAGCCGCTCCGCCGCCTCGACCTTGCGGCCGCGCGTGAAGTCGAGCGCCTCGCGAATCACCGCGGCCTCGAAGCGGCGCGCGAGCGCGTCCATCACGTCCGCCGAATTCTCGCGCAGCAGGCGCGCGACCTCGGTCCGCAGCCCGTGCTCCCACAGCGGATGCCCGGCTATCGTGCCCACGGCCGCGTGCGCGCTCGCGACGACGGGTGCGGCGAGCACCGCGCTCGCCGCGTGCGGCTCCGCCGCGCCGTTGCCGGCGACCGATGCGTCCGCATTCGCCGCCGCCTCCACCGGCGCGGCGCTGCCCGACGCCGTCTGCGTCGCGACGAGATCAGGCGGCAGATCCTTGATCTCGACCGTCTGCGCGGGCGCCATCACCGTCAGCCAGTTCGCGAGGTTCTCGAGCTGCCGGACGTTGCCCGGAAACGGCAGCGACGTGAGGTACGCGAGCGCCTCGTCCGACACGCGCTTCGGCTCGACGCCGAGATCGCGCGCGCTCTTCTGCAGGAAATGCCGCGTGAGGAGCGCGATGTCCTCGCTGCGTTCGCGCAGCGGCGGCAGCCTCAGCCGGATCACGTTGAGCCGGTGATACAGATCTTCCCGGAAGAGCCCCTGCCGCACGCGCGCCTCGAGGTTCTGGTGGGTCGCCGCGATCACGCGCACGTTCGCGCGCAGCGGGCTGTGGCCGCCGACGCGATAGAACTGCCCGTCCGACAGCACGCGCAACAGGCGCGTTTGCAGGTCGAACGGCATGTCGCCGATTTCGTCGAGGAACAGCGTGCCGTTCTCGGCCTGCTCGAAGCGGCCCTGGCGCGTCGTCTGCGCGCCCGTGAACGCGCCGCGCTCGTGGCCGAACAGCTCGGATTCGAGCAGATCCTTCGGGATCGCCGCCGTGTTCAGCGCGATGAACGGGCCGTTCGCGCGCGGGCTGTGCCGATGCAGCGCGCGCGCGACGAGCTCCTTGCCCGTGCCCGATTCGCCCGTGATCAGCACGGTCGCGGCCGAATGCGACAGCCGCCCGATCGCGCGAAACATGTCCTGCATCGCGGGCGCCTGGCCGAGCATCTCGGGCGCTTCGGCGAGCTTGTCGTCCTCGGGCACGCCGCCGCGCAGGCTCTCTTCGACCGCGCGCCGGATCAGCTCGACCGCCTTGTCGACGTCGAACGGCTTGGCGAGATACTCGAACGCGCCGCCCTGAAACGCCGCGACCGCGCTGTCCAGATCCGAGAACGCCGTCATGATGATGACGGGCAGCCCCGGCAGCCGGTCGTGCATCGCCTGCAGCAGTTCGAGCCCCGAGCCGCCCGGCATCCGGATGTCGGATACGAGCACCTGCGGCGTTTCCTGGTCGAGCGCGGCGAGCGCGTCGCGTACGTTCGCGAAGCTCCTCGTCGCGAAGCTCTCGCGTGCGAGCGCCTTCTCGAGCACCCAGCGGATCGATTGGTCGTCGTCTACTATCCAGATCGGCTTCATAGTCGGTCAGAGGTATGGAGAATCGCTGCGCCGCCGCTCAATGATCGAGCGGCAGCAGAATCTGAAATTCGGTTCGGCCCGGCCGGCTGTCCACTTCGATCATCCCGTCGTGCTGCTGGATGAACGTCTGCGCGAGCGTGAGCCCGAGCCCGCTGCCGTCGTCGCGGCCCGACACGAGCGGATAGAAGATCCGGTCGCGGATGTCGTCCGGAATGCCGGGGCCGTTGTCGATCACGTGCAAGTCCAGTGCCAGCTTGTACAGGCGCTTGGCGATCGTCACCTTGCGCGCGATGCGCGTGCGCAGCTCGATCTTCGCGTCGCCCTGCGCGATCCGCTCGCGCAGCGCCTGCGCCGCGTTGCGCACGATGTTCAGGAGCGCCTGGATCAGCTGCTCCTTGTCGCCGCGCAGATCGGGCACGCTCACGTCGTAATCGCGCTCGATCGTCAAGCCGCGCGGAAATTCCGCGAGCATCACCGCGCGCACCCGTTCGCACACTTCGTGGATGTTCACATCGCCGACGATGTGCGGATGGCGATGCGGCTCGAGCAGCCGGTCGACGAGCGTCTGCAGCCGGTCCGATTCCTTGATGATCACCTGCGTGTATTCGCGCAGCTCGCCGCGCTCGCGCTCGCCGAGCTCGAACTCGAGCAACTGCGCGGCGCCTCGAATCCCGCCGAGCGGGTTCTTGATCTCGTGCGCGAGATTGCGGATCAGCTGCTTGTTGACGGCCGTGAGGTCGTGGATGCGCTCCTCGCGGTCGGTGCGCGACTGCCGCTCGTTCTCGAACAGCTCGACGAGCACGAAATCCTGCGCGCCCTCGAGAAAGCCGACGATCGCGTGCACGTGCAGCGGCTCGCGGCCCGGGCGGTCGAGCACGGTGTCGAGATGCGTCGCATGAAAGCGCTCCTCGCCGATCGCGGTGATCGTCGTCGCGAGCTCGCTCGCGTTCGGGAAGATCTCGCCCCACGGCATCTGCGACAGCTGCCGGCGCGAGATGTCGAGCATCGCCTCCGCCGACGGATTGGCGAACGCGATCGTGAGCGTGCGCCGGTCGAGCACGAGCACGACCGTCGGCAACGCTTCCAGCCCCGTGAGGAGCCCCGAGCGCACGAGCCGGTCGTCGTCCGACAAGCGCTCCGGGTGGCCGGCCCTGGCCTTGATCAGATTCTTCAGAACCATCTTGCGTGGATGCCGTGTCAAAAACCGCCGTCGCGGGCGGAGCAAAAAGGGGACGGCGTCCCGCCGTCCCCTTTCAAGGCCCGATGCCTTCGCGCGCAGTTGCCGCGCGAAGGCCGGTGGGCGCCGCGGCGCTTCGTCCGCCGACGAGACGAAGCGCCATCGCCGCTTACAGCGAGTAGTACATCTCGAACTCGATCGGGTGCGTCGTCATGCGGAACTTCGCGAGCTCCTGCTCCTTGAGGCCGAGGTACGCATCGATCATCGCGTCCGTAAACACGCCGCCGCGCGTCAAGAACTCGCGGTCGTTGTCGAGTGCTTCGAGCGCCTGGTCGAGGCCCGCGCACACGGTCGGGATCTTTGCATCCTCTTCCGGCGGCAGGTCGTACAGGTTCTTGTCCGCGGCCTCGCCCGGATGGATCTTGTTCTGGATGCCGTCGAGACCCGCCATCATCAGCGCGGTGAAGCACAGGTACGGGTTCGCCATCGGGTCCGGGAAGCGCGTTTCGATGCGGCGGCCCTTCGGGTTCGACACGTGCGGAATGCGGATCGACGCCGAGCGGTTGCGCGCCGAGTACGCGAGCTTCACGGGCGCTTCGAAGTGCGGCACGAGACGCTTGTAGGAGTTCGTCGTCGGGTTCGTGATCGCGTTCAGCGCGCGCGCGTGCTTGATGATGCCGCCGATGTAGAAGAGCGCCGTTTCGGACAGGCCCGCGTAGCCGTTGCCCGCGAACAGGTTCTGGCCGTCCTTCCAGATCGACTGGTGAACGTGCATGCCCGAGCCGTTGTCGCCGACGACGGGCTTCGGCATGAACGTCGCCGTCTTGCCGTACGAGTGCGCGACGTTATGGATGATGTACTTCGCCCATTGCGTCCAGTCCGCGCGCTCGACGAGCGTCGAGAACTTCGTGCCGATTTCGTTCTGGCCCTGGCCCGCCACTTCGTGGTGGTGCACTTCCACCGGAATGCCGATCTGCTCGAGCAGCAGGCACATTTCCGAGCGCATGTCCTGGAACTGGTCAACCGGCGCGACCGGGAAGTAGCCGCCCTTCACGCCCGGGCGGTGGCCCGTGTTGCCGCCTTCGAATTCCTTGCCCGACGACCACGGCGCTTCTTCCGAGTTGATCTTCACGAAGCAGCCCGACATGTCGGTGTTCCATTGCACCGAGTCGAAGATGAAGAATTCCGGCTCCGGACCGAAGTACGCGGTGTCGCCGATGCCCGTGCTCTTCAGGTACGCTTCGGCGCGCTTCGCGAGCGAGCGCGGATCGCGCTCGTAGCCCTTGCCGTCCGCGGGCTCGACGACGTCGCAGGTCAGAACGAGGGTCGACTCTTCGTAGAACGGGTCGATGAAGGCGGCGTTCGGGTCCGGCATGAGCAGCATGTCCGACGCCTCGATGCCCTTCCAGCCCGCGATCGACGAGCCGTCGAACGCGTGGCCGCTTTCGAACTTGTCCTCGCCGAAGGCCGACACCGGCACCGACACGTGTTGCTCCTTGCCGCGCGTGTCCGTGAAGCGGAAATCGACAAACTTGACGTCCTCGTCCTTCACGAGCTGCATGACGTCGGCGACGGTTTTACTCATAACCTCTTCTCCTGATTGAACAAATCCGGCGGACTGGGACCGCCTCGTTAAGCGAGCTGCTGAGCGCAGCGTTCTTTGCCGCGTACAACCGATTCGAACGGGATCTTTGTAGCAGCTTCCATGCCATGCATGCGCCAGATCGGCGCGAAACGCGCGAGGGCTCGCCCCGTCAGGGCCGGGGCGCGCCCTTTCGGGGCTTCGATGCGCCCGGACGCCGCCCAGCGCGCACCTCGGTTGTGCAATGTATGGTTCCGCACACACGAAAATCCCTATTTTGGTGCCGATCGAGCATTTTGCACCTTTTCGGTGACAACCGCACATCGAAGCGATCGCCTGCCGGAAATCGCCGGCCGTCGCCGCGCACCCGGCGCGCTAGAATGCTTTTTTGATCCGCAGGAGACCTCCCGCCATGAGTACGCTTGAACAGCTTTACGCGCAAGCCGACACGCGCCGCACGCAAGGCAACCTGAACTACGCGGGCGCGCTCTCGCCCGCCGAGGCCTTCGAACTGCTGCAACTCGATCCGACCGCGCGCCTCGTCGACGTGCGCACCCGCGCGGAGCTCGACTGGGTCGGCCGCCCGCTCGTCGGCGACGGCCAGTACGCGCACATCGAATGGACCCGCTATCCGGGCGGCGTGCCGAACGCGGAATTCATCGATCAGCTGCGCATGGCCGCGCAGCCCGATCAGCCGATTCTGTTCCTGTGCCGCAGCGCCGCGCGCTCGAAGCTTGCCGCGGTGGCCGCCGCGCAGGCCGGCTTCACGAAGGCGTTCGATCTGCTTGAAGGGTTCGAAGGCGCAAAGGACGCGCAAGGACACCGCAAGACCGTCGAAGGCTGGTGCCATCGCGGCCTGCCCTGGATCGGCGCGTAACGCGCACTGCCGCCCGCCATCGTCGGGCCGGCCGATGACACGGCGATGACGTGACGCGCCACGGCGGCGCCGGGGCGCCGGCGTCGGGCGGCCCGGTGTGGGGCGAGGCAGTCGGTCGGGTCGGGTCGGGTCGGGTCGGTCGGGTCGGGTCGGGTCGGTCACGCAAGATGCGACGCCCGTCGGCGTCGACGGGCATGCGGCCCGGGCGCGATCAAGCGCCCTTCCTCTTTTCTTCTATCGCCTGGCAATCTTGCATCGGCGCGGCGATGGCCTGCGCCGCCCGCCCGGCTCAGCCGCGTTGCGGCTCGACGATATCGCCGCCGAGCAGATGCACGCCTTCGCGCAGCTTCACGAACGCGGCCGCGACCGCTTCCGGCTCGCCCTTCACGCCGAGATCGATGTGCCGGCGCGCATAGATCCCGCCCTTTTCCGCATCGCCCACGCTCGGCAGGCTGAACACCCGCACGCCCGGAAAGTCGCGCTCGATCTTCTCCATCAGCGGCGTCAGCGTCGATTCGGGCAGCTCGAACACATAAAGCGAACGCTCCGCGTGCGGCGTCGCGTGGTGCAGGTGCGCGTACTTCGTGTCGAGCACCCATTCGATCATCGGCCACGCCATGACCGGAAAACCCGGCACGAAGTGGTGGTCGGCGCACGAAAAACCCGGAATCCGGTTGTAGCCGTTCGGAATGATCGTCGCGCCGCGCGGAAACACGCCCATGTTGAGGCGATGGCGGTTCTCGGGCGAATCGAGATCGACGGGCGTCGCCGGGTCCGTGTGCGTCTCGCGAATCCGCTCCTCGATCAGCGCCTTCGCCTGCGGGTGCAGCTCGAGCGGCACGCCGAGCGCGGCGGCCGCGCACTGGCGCGTGTGGTCGTCGGGCGTCGCGCCGATGCCGCCCGTCGAGAACACGATGTCGCCCGACGCGAACGTGCGCGCGAGCGTCGCCGTGATCCGCGCGGGATCGTCGCCGACGTACTCGGCCCAGCCTAGCGCGAGCCCCCGCGCGCTCAGGAGCTCGATCACCTTTGCGAGGTGCTTGTCTTGGCGGCGGCCGGACAGGATCTCGTCGCCGATGATGATGATGCCGATGGTCATGCTTGCCTCGTCAAATCCGTGGAAGTCGCGCTCGCCGCCGCCGCGCGTTGATCCTGCAGCGCGCGCAGGCAATAGAAGCCGAACCACAGCGCCGAAAACACCAAGATGAACGCGTAGACCCAGATCATCGCGGCGGCGACGAACGGAAACAGCACCATCATCCAGATCGACGACACCCAGATGAAAGTCGGCACGGTGCCGAGCAGCCCGCTCGCGACGCCGATCCCGAAGAGCGGCCAGCGATGCTTGCGGACGAGCATGCGGCGCTCGTCCGCGCTCGCGTGCAGCGCGAGCGCGTCGTAGGTCATCACGCGGTACGTGAGCCAGCCCCAGATCACGGGCGGCAGCAGCGCGAAGAACGGCGGAATCAGCCACAGCGGCACCGTGACGATCAGCAGCACGATGCTCGCGAGCGCGGCCCACAGCGAATTGAACACGCTGCCGAACCAGTTGCCGCCGCGCTTCATCTCGAGCGATGCGAACTGCCGCTTCGACAGATGGGTGACGACGGCCGGCATCGACAGCGTCGCGATCAGCAGCAGCACGGTCAGCACGATGAGCGGGATCGTGAGCGACACGACGACGAACGGCGCGACGACCGCATGCAACTGCGACGCGCCGATCGCGTTGAAAAACTTATAGAGGAGCGCCGTCAGCGCGAAGCCGTCGAGCGCGGCGCGCGCGGCGTCGACGAGCGGCTGCCACGCGAACCACAGCACGACGCCCCAGACCACCGCGGCGACGATAAACGGCATGAAGGTGAGCCAGAGCATCCGCGGGTGCAGCGCACTCGCGAGCGCCCGGCCGAAGGAGCGCAGCAGATCGTTCATGCGGGACGGATCATCGATCGAGAATTGGGAAAGGCTCGGAAAGGATAAACCACGCGGCATGCGCGCGGCAAAACGGGGCGGTAGCACGGCGTCGGATGGCGAACGCGAGAATCGCGTGCATGCGCCGCGGGCGATGGCCGGCGAGCGTCGGGCGATGCGCGATGGGCAACGGAAACGAGAGCGGGCGTGACAGGCAACGGGTGACGAACAAAGGGCAGCGGGCAGTTGGGCGGTTGGGCAGCGATCGCGGCGTCGCGCGACCAATATGGCAATGGCCGGCCGCCGAAATACGGTATCAACGGCGAATGAAACCCGAAGCGAAAAGCCGCCCGGCATCGCCCGGGAAACCGCCGCCGCGCTCGCATGCCGTCCGCCGGGCGTCGGGCGTCGGCAAAAGTCCGGACGCGGCCCGAAAACGCGTGAAAACACAGATGGGCAGCGACGGAAATCGCCCGGAAACGAACACAAAGCGCCGCTGAAAGCGCCGCTCGACGCGACGCCGAGAAAGAAGCGACAGACTCGCCGGGGACGACGGCCCCGGGCGGCCCATTCGAAAGACCCGCTTCGCGGACGAAACGCACGGCGCGGCGCGCGCGATTTCCAGCCGGCGCCGCACGCCGCCGCGCCCCCCCGCCCGAGCCGGCCCGAAACGCCGCTCGCCCCGCCCCCGCCGCGCCCCGCTTACGCCGAAGCAGCGCCGCGCGCCTTCTTCGGCGCGAGCCGCCGTGCGATCCGCACGAACGCGAGCCAGTGCTGCGCCCAGAAGCCGTCGCCATACGACACCCCTTCGTACTGCTCGCGGATTCCCGTCGGCTCCGGCGTGCGGTTCCACGACGCGGTGCGAAACAGCATGTCCCACCACGGGAACAGCACGCCGAAGTTGCAGCCGTATTTCGTGCCCTCGTGGCCATAGCCGACCGCATGATGGCGGCGGTGGAACGTCGGGCTGACGAACAGGCGTTCGCCGAGCCAGCCGAACGGCAGCCGAGCGTTCGTATGCTGGACACTCTGCACGAAGTTCGTGAGCGCGGTCAGCACGACGAATTGCGACGGCGACACGCCGATCACGAGCGCGATCGCCGCGAAAAAGCACGCCTGGATCACGTCGTCGAGCAGGTGATTGCGGTCGTCGCACCAGAGCGACATCTGGCGCTGGCTGTGATGCACCGCGTGCAGCTCCCACCACACGCCGATCCGGTGCTGCCAGCGGTGATACCAGTAGCCGGCGAAATCGAGCACGATCAGGTAGATCGCGAACGCGACGACCGGCTTCGACGTGACGCCCGGCCACAGGTAGTCGAGATTGAAGTTCGAGACGCCGTGGAGGCGCAGCCGCGCCTGGAAGTTGTCGAAAAGCGGCTGCAACGCGAAAAAGAAGAACAGGTTGAAGATCCCGAGCTTCGCGATCAGCGTGTAGATCACGTCGACCCGCGCCTCCTTGCGGTTCGCCCATTGCTCGACCGGGCGCAGCGCCTCGAGCGGGCGCAGCAGCACGTACATCGCGACGACTTGCAGCGCGCCGACGATCACCCAGTAGAGCGCGTCGTACGTGTCCTCGTCGTAATCCATCAGGCCGACCTTGAACATCACCGGCTGCACGACATCGACGTACAGCCAGGTCTGCAGATCGGACACGAAGCCGTCGAGCGCGGCGACGATCATATGCAGCATGAACCGCTCCCCCGCCTCGTCACGCGCCGTTCGGCGCCGTCCACGGTGCCCGGTCGTAGAAATAGATCCCGTGCGGCGAGCGGCCGACCGAAATCGTCTGGATCAGCTTGCGGCTCGGCAGGTCGATCACGCCGACCTTCTTCGCGAAGCGGAACGTCACCCACAGCGTCTTCTTGTCGGCGGACAGCTCCATGTCGTCCGGGCCGGGCAAAAGGCCCGTGATGTCGCCGACGTTCACGAGCGCGTTCTCGTCGATGATGCTGATCGTGTTCGCGACCCGGTTCGTCACGGCGACGTGCGTGCCGTCCGCGAGCGAGCGGAAGTTGTGCGCGCCCTTGCCGGTCGGAATCGTTTTCACGATCTTCTGGTTGCGCCAGTCGACGACGGCGACGTAATCGGCGCCCGTCATCCCGATCAGCACGTACTTGTCGCCGGGCGTGAGCCAGAGGCCCGCCGGCACCTTGCCGACCTTCATCTTCCACTTGACCGTCTGCGTCGCCAGATCGATCGCGGCGAGCTCGCCCGACACCTGCAGCGACACGAGCACCGTCTTGCTGTCCTTCGTGAACGCGAGGTGGCTCGGCATCACCTCGAGCGGCACGCGCTTGGCGAGCTTCAGATCGCGGCCGTCATAGCTGTAGATGTCGACGCGGTCGAGCCGCAGGCCCGCCGCGACGAACCACTTGCGGTCGGGCGAGAAGCCGAGCTGGTACGGATCGTCGATTCCTTCGAGCGTGCGCTGCGGCTTGCCCGTCTTCGGATCGAGGAACATCAGGCTGTTGGACACCGAGTTCGCGACGATCAGCGACGAATTGTCGGGCGTCGCCATCAGGTGGTGCGGCTCCTTGCCGGTCGGATACTGACCGACGACCTGGCGGGAGCCCTCGTCG
Organism: Burkholderia savannae; assembly: GCF_001524445.2. Taxonomy (NCBI): domain Bacteria; kingdom Pseudomonadati; phylum Pseudomonadota; class Betaproteobacteria; order Burkholderiales; family Burkholderiaceae; genus Burkholderia; species Burkholderia savannae. The sequence goes on along the minus strand of NZ_CP013417.1, from coordinate 1,259,384 downwards.
ATCAGGGAAAGCGTCGCTTCGGCCGAATTCAGCACGATCACGTTGTTCGCGAAGGCGGCGACGGGCGCCAGCACGGCGGCGGCAAGCGCGAGCGTGCGGCCGAGGGAAAGGAAATTGCGCATGAAGACTCACGTCGTGGACTGGCGTGATTGTAAAACGCGCGAGAGCGCCTCCGGTTGACGTCCCGCGCCCGTGTGTGAACCCGCATACTCTGAACCGCGTTCAGCGCTGCATCGACTCCCACACTTTGTAGAGCCGCTTGACCGATACCGGCATCGGCGTGCGCAACTCCTGTGCGAAAAGCGAGATCCGCAGCTCCTCGAGGAGCCACCGGAACTCGGCGAGCCGCGCGTCCGCCACGCCGCCGCGCTGCGCGACCGAGCGCTGATAGTGCTGCGCGAGCGGCTGCAGCTCGGCGAACTGGCGCGCGTCGCGGGCGGGATCGGCCTTCAGCTTGTCGATCCGCAGCGCGACTCCCTTCAGGTAGCGCGGGAAGTGCGCAAGCTGTGCGTAAGGCGTGTCGACGACGAAGCGCTTGCCGGCGAGCGCCGCGAGCTGGCCCTGCATGTCCGCGTGCGCGGCCGGGAACGGCTTCGCCTGCGCGAGCTTCTTCGCGAGCCCCGCGTATTCGGCGAGGATCTGCCCGACGAGCCGCGCGATCTCCTGCGCGAGCAGGTTCAGGCGGCTCCGGCCCTCGTCGCGGCGCGCGTGGAAGCTCGCGTCGTCGGCGGGCAGCGGCTCCTGCAGGCACGCGCGATCGAGCGCCGTCACGATCAGCTGGTCGCGCAGCTCGTCCTGCGTGCCGAGCGACATGTACTGCATCGCCATCTCGCGCAGCCCCGGCAGGTTCTTCTCCAGATACTTGATCGGCTCCTTGAGCTGCAGCGCGAACAGGCGTCTGAGGCCCGCGCGGTGAATCCGCGCCGCCTCCTCGGGCGAATCGAACACCTCGACGTCGCAATGCGTGCCGCGATCGACGAGCGCCGGATAGCCGAACAGCGTCTCGCCGCGCCGGCGGATCTCGAGCAGCTCCGGCAGCTTGCCGAAGTTCCACGTCGTGAGGTTCTCGTAGAGCGCCGTCGCGCCGGCGTCGGCCGCGCCCGCTTGCGCCGCCGACGGCGCCGCGGCCTGCGACGACGCGCCGGCGCGCGCACCTGCACCTGCACCTGCACCTGCACCTGCACCTGCACCTGCACCGGCGCGGGCGGCGGGCCGCGCGCCGCCCGCCGCAATCGCGGCGGCGGCCGTGCCCGCGCCGTCGCCCGCCGGCGCGAGCGTGGCCGCGGCGGCGATCTTCTGGAAGTGCTGCTGCGCCTGCGCGCCCAGCTCCGCGCGCAACTGCGCGAGATTGCGGCCCATCGCGAGCTGCCGGCCGTGCTCGTCGATCACCTTGAAGTTCATGAACAGGTGCGCGGGCAGCGTCTCGAGCTTGAAGTCGGACGTCTTCGTCGCGACCTGCGTCTCTGCGCGGATGTCGGCGATCAGCGCCTCGACGAGGCCGCCCACGCCTACGCCGGCCGCGCCGAAGCGCTCGGCGCCGGCGCGCTCGACGAAGCCCGCCGCGTACTCGGGCAGCGGCACGCAATGGCGGCGCAGCTTCTGCGGCAGCGACTTCAGCAGCAGTTGCACCTTCTCCTTCAGCATCCCCGGCACGAGCCACTCGGCGCGGCGCGCGTCGACCTGGTTCAGCGCGAACAGCGGCACCGCGAGCGTCACGCCGTCGCGCGGCGCGCCGGGCTCGAAGTGATACGAGAGCGCCATCTCGACGCCCGCCATCGTCGCGCGCTTCGGGAACAGGTCGGTCGTCACGCCGGCGGCCTCGTGGCGCATCAGGTCGTCGCGCGACAGATACAGCAGGCGCAGCTTGTCCTCCGGCTGCCCGCTCTTCCTCACCTCGTCGCGATACCAGCGCTCGAACGCGGCGCCCGTATGGACGCCCTGCGCAATCGCCTGATCGTAGAACGCGTGGATCAGTGCGTCGTCGACGAGCACGTCCTGCCGGCGCGACTTGTGCTCGAGCTGCTCGATGTCGGCGAGCAGCTTGCGGTTGTGCGCGAAGAACGCGAGCTTCGTGTCGAATTCGCCGTCGACGAGCGCGCCGCGAATGAAGAGCTCGCGCGCGCGCGCCGGGTCCTGCCGGCCGAACGCGACGCGCCGCCGGTGATAGACGGTGAGCCCGTACAGCGTCGCGCGCTCGTACGCGCTGACCTGCGCCGGGCGCTTCTCCCAGTGCGGCTCCGACAGCGATTTCTTCAGCAGGTGCGCGCCGATCCGCTCGATCCATTCGGGCTCGATCTTCGCGATGCAGCGCGCGTACAGGCGGCTCGTCTCGACGAGTTCGGCCGCCATCACCCAGCGCCCCGCCTTCTTCACGAGCGCGGAACCGGGCCACAGATGGAACTTGATCCCGCGCGCGCCGAGATAGTGCGGCTCGTCGTCGGCCTTGAAGCCGATATTGCCGAGCAGGCCCGTCAGCAGCGACAGGTGGATCTGCTCGAACGTCGCTTCGGCCTCGTTCAGCCGCCAGCCGTGCTCGCGCACGACGGTCAAGAGCTGCGAGTGGACGTCGCGCCACTCGCGCAGCCGCAGGTGCGACAGGAAATTCTGCCGGCATGCGTCGACGAGCTGCCGGTTGGACTTCTTGTGCGCGACGGCCTCCTCGAACCACGCCCAGATCCTGAGCCACTGGACGAATTCGGAGCGCTCGTCGGCGAAGCGCCGGTGCGCCTGGTCGGCCTGCTCCTGCGCGTCGAGCGGGCGGTCGCGCGGGTCCTGCACCGACAGCGCGCTCGCGATCACGAGCACTTCCCGCAGAGCCTGCTGGTCGCGCGCGGCGAGGATCATCCGCCCGACCCGCGGATCGAGCGGCAGGCGCGCGAGCTCGCGGCCGAGCGGCGTGAGCGCGTTGTCGTCGTCGACCGCGCCGAGCTCGTTGAGCAACTGATAGCCGTCCGCGATCGCTCGGCCGGGCGGCGGCTCGATGAACGGGAACGATTCGATCGCCGACAGATGCAGCGATTTCATCCGCAGAATCACCGAGGCGAGCGACGAGCGCAGGATTTCCGGATCGGTGAAGCGCGCGCGGCCGGCGAAATCGCTCTCTTCGTAGAGGCGGATGCAGATGCCGTCGGCGACGCGGCCGCAGCGGCCCGCGCGCTGGTTCGCGGCCGCCTGCGAAACCGACTCGATCTGCAACTGCTCGACCTTGTTCCGGTACGAATAGCGCTTCACGCGCGCGAGGCCCGTATCGACGACGTAGCGGATGCCCGGCACCGTGAGCGACGTCTCGGCGACGTTCGTCGCGAGCACGATCCGGCGCGCGTTCGACGGCTTGAACACGCGCTCCTGCTCGGCCGCCGACAGCCGCGCGAAGAGCGGCAGGATCTCGGTGTGCGGCGGATGGTGCTTGCGCAGCGCCTCGGCCGCGTCGCGGATCTCGCGCTCGCCGGCGAGGAACACGAGCACGTCGCCCGGGCCTTCGCGGCACAGCTCGTCGACCGCGTCGACGATGCCGTCCATCAGGTCGCGCTCCGCCTCGCGCGCGGTCTTCGCGCGGTCGCGGCCCGAGCCCGCGCCCTCCGCGTGGCGCACGGCGGCCGGCCGGTCGTCGGCGATCGGCCGGTAGCGCAGTTCGACCGGATACAGCCGCCCGCTCACCTCGATCACCGGCGCGGGCCGCTCGTCGCTGCCGAAATGGCGCGCGAAGCGGTCCGCGTCGATCGTCGCCGACGTGACGATCAGCTTCAATTCCGGCCGCTTCGGCAGGATCTGCTTCAGGTAGCCGAGCAGGAAATCGATGTTCAGGCTGCGCTCGTGCGCCTCGTCGATGATGAGCGTGTCGTACGCCTTCAGCAGCGGATCGGTCTGCGTCTCGGCAAGCAGGATGCCGTCCGTCATCAGCTTGACGGACGCGCCCGGCGCGAGATTGTCGGTGAAGCGCACCTTGTAGCCGACCACCTCGCCGAACGGCGTGCCGAGCTCCTCCGCGATCCGCCGGCCCGTCGACGACGCCGCGAGCCGGCGCGGCTGCGTGTGGCCGATCAGGCCCGAGCCGCCCGCGCCGAGGCCGCGACCGAGCGCGAGGCAGATCTTCGGCAACTGGGTCGTCTTGCCCGAGCCCGTCTCGCCGCAGACGATCACGACCTGGTGAGCGGCGATCGCGCGCGCGATCTCGTCGCGCTTGCCCGACACGGGCAGGCTCTCGGGAAACGTGATCGGCGGAACGGGATTCGGCGCGATGCGCGCGCGCGGCGGCCGGGTGGCGCGAGGGCCGCAATCGCGGCGCTCGGCGCTCGGCGCGCGATCCGGCTCGGGGGCCGTCTGCCGGGGGCGCGGCGGCCGTTGCGCCGACGCGCCGGCGGGGCGCGGCTCGCCCGGCGTGCCCGCGCTTTTTTGAGCGGGACTTTTAGGTACATTCGACATGGGGGCGCATTATAATCCCGCCCATGAATTCCCAAACCGACCTTCCCGCCGCCCAATCGGGCGTCGCGCCCCAGCAATCCGCCGACGAAGCCGTCCATCACGCGCAGTTCGTCGACTGGATGCGCTCCGTCGCGCCCTATATCCACAAGTTCCGCAACAGCACGTTCGTCGTCGGCTTCGGCGGCGAGGTCGTGCAGCGCGGGCTGCTGAGCGCGCTCGTGTCCGACATCGCGCTGCTGCAGGCGATGGGCATCCAGATCGTGCTCGTGCACGGCTCGCGGCCGCAGGTCGAGGAGCAGTTGAGCCTGCACGGCGTCGAATCGGCGTTCTCGCACGGCCTGCGGATCACCGACGCGCGCGCGCTCGAATCGGCGAAGGAGGCGGCGGGCGAAGTGCGCCTCGACATCGAGGCGGCGATCAGCCAGGGCTTGCCGAACACGCCGATGGCGCACGCGCACATCAGCGTCGTGTCGGGCAACTTCGTCACCGCGCGGCCGGTCGGGATTCTCGACGGCGTCGACTTCGCGCACACGGGCGTCGTGCGCAAGATCGACGCGGAATCGATCCGCCATTCGCTCGCGAGCCGCAAGCTCGTGCTGCTCTCGCCGCTCGGCTTCTCGCCGACGGGCGAGGCGTTCAACCTGTCGATGGAAGACGTCGCGTCGGCGGCCGCGATCGCGCTGCGCGCGGACAAGATCATCTTCCTCACCGAGTCGCCCGGCATCGTCGACGAAGCGGGCGAACTCGTGCGCGAGATGTCGCTCGACGTCGCGGCCGAGCTGCTCGACTCGGGCGACCTGCAAGGCGACGACGCGTTCTACCTGAAGCACGCGATCCGCGCGTGCCGCGGCGGCGTCGCGCGCGCGCACCTGATTCCGCAGTCGCTCGACGGCAGCGTGCTGCTCGAGCTGTTCCTGCACGACGGCGTCGGCACGATGATCTCGTACGAGAACCTCGAGAGCCTGCGCGAGGCGACGCCGGACGACGTCGGCGGCATCCTGACCCTCATCGAGCCGCTCGAGACGGACGGCACGCTCGTGCGGCGCGGCCGCCACCAGATCGAACGCGACATCGATCATTTCTCGGTCATCGAGCACGACGGCGTGCTGTTCGGCTGCGCGGCGCTCTATCCGTACTCGACGGAGAAGATCGGCGAGATGGCGTGCCTGACGGTCGCGCCCGAAGCGCAAGGCTCCGGCGACGGCGAGCGGCTCCTCAAGCGGGTCGAGCAGCGCGCCCGCGCACGCGGCCTCACGCGGATCTTCGTGCTCACGACCCGCACCGAGCACTGGTTCCTGAAGCGCGGCTTCGTGAAGGCGAGCGTCGACGACCTGCCCGAAGACCGCCGCAAGCTCTATAACTGGCAGCGCAAGTCGCTCGTGCTGATGAAGCAGCTCTGAGCGGCGCGGCGCGCCCTTCCCCCCAGATTACGATTACAGGAGAGGTACACGATGGCCCGGATGATTCACTGCGCGAAGCTCGGCAAGGAAGCCGAGGGACTCGACTTCCCGCCGCTGCCCGGCGAGCTCGGCAAGCGGTTGTACGAGAGCGTGTCGAAGGAAGCATGGCAAGGCTGGCTCAAGCAGCAGACGATGCTCATCAACGAGAACCGGCTGAACATGGCCGATCCGCGCGCGCGGCAGTATCTGATGAAACAGACCGAGAAGTATTTCTTCGGCGAAGGCGCGGACCAGGCGTCCGGCTACGTGCCGCCGACGCAGGGCTGACGCGCGCGGCCGCTTCCGCGCTCCACGTTCCACGTTCCGCACGTCGGATGAAAACCTCGGGCAGCTATCGCTGCCCGAGGTTTTTTTACGGACATGCTCCGTGCGCCGAGCGATCGCGCGCCGGCCCGCCGCGCCACGCCGTCACGGCTTCGCGAGCGCCGCGCGCGCCGCCCCGACGTCGGCGCGCCTGCCGCGCTCGAGCGTCGCGATGCACACGAGCGACACCGCCGCGAGCGCGCTGTAGAACGCGGCGAGCGGCCACCACTGGCCGGCGAAACGGTGCGCGAGCAGCGTGCCCGCGAGCGGCGTGAGCCCGCCCGCGAGCGCCGCGCACAGCTGATACGACAGCGAGATCGCCGAGTAGCGCACGCGCACGTCGAATGCAGTGGACATGAAGCCCGCCATCACCGCGTACGAGCTCGACATGCACATCACCGCGATCGCGATGCCGGCGACGATCGCGACGGGCCGCCCCGTCGACACGAGCGCGAACATCGGATACGGCGAAGCGATCGCGAGCGCGGCGGCCGTCTTCAGGAAGCGCCCCGTGCCGATGCGCTGCGCGAACCAGCCGGACGCGAGCTGCGTGCCGAGCTGGATGAACGCGACGACGAACAGGCAATCGAGGATCATCGCGCGATCGAGCCCGAGCGTTTGCGTCGTGTAGTTCAGCATGAACGTATTGACGAACCACGCGCCGGCGACGCCGATCACGTTCGCGCCGAGACAGAGCAGCACCGTGCGCCACGCGTTGCACACCACTTCTGCGACGGGCAGCGCCGACGTGAGCCGCTGCGCCTTCACGCGCGCGAACTCCGGCGATTCGGCGACGCCCGCGCGAATCGCGAGCCCGACGACGAGAAGCGCCGCGCTCGCGAGAAACGGCAGCCGCCAGCCCCACGACAGGAACGCGTCGCGCTCAATCCCGGCCGCGAGACGAAACGCGAGGAGCGCGAGAATCAAGCCGGCCGGGCTGCCGAGCTGCGCGAACGACGCGAAGAACGTGCGCCTGTCCGCGCCCGCGTGCTCGCTCGCCATCAGCACCGCGCCGCCCCATTCGCCGCCGATCGCGATGCCCTGCGCGATCCGCAGCACGACGAGCGCGAGCGGCGCGACGACGCCCGCCTGCGCATACGCGGGCAAGAGCCCGATGCCGACCGTGCCGAGCGCCATGATCACGAGCGTCGCGACGAGCGCCTTCTTACGGCCGATCCGATCGCCGAGATGGCCGAACAAGAGGCCGCCGAACGGCCGCGCGAAAAAGCCGACCGCGAACGTGCCGAACGACGCGAGCGTGCTGAAGAACGGCTCGCTCGACGGAAAGAACAGCTTGCCGAAGATGAGCGCGGACGCGGTCGCGTAGATGTAAAAGTCGTACCACTCGATCGTCGTGCCGACGAACGCCGCGAGCGCGGCGCGCGCGGGCTGGCCGACCGGCGCGCGGTCGGCGCGGTCATCGTGCAGGGATGTCATCGTTGTCTCCATGTCTTTCATCGGTGGCGCGACTCGCGCGCGCCTTCACCGTTCGGGCCGGATCGCTCCGGGTTCGGCCGTGCGAAGCGGGCGTCGCGGGCGGTTCGGCCGACGGGCGCATCGATCGCCCTCGGACGCCCGGCCGCGCGCTCGCCCCGCGCCGACCATCGAGCCGCGGCCGCCGCGTCAAGCCGGCGGCCGCGTCCATTCGCTCACGTCGCCTCCTTCAGCACGCCCGCCTCGGCGAGCCGCGCCTGCGTCGCCGCGTCGATGCCGAGCGCATCGAGCACCGCGCGCGTGTCGCGGCCGAGCGACGGCGGCGCGACGCGGTACGTCGCGGGCGTGCGCGACAGCTTGATCGGCGACGCCGCCCCGCGATAGCGGCCCATCTCGACGACGAGCGCGCGATGCAGCGTGTGCGGATCGCGCGCGACGGCGTCGACCGTGCGCACCGGCCCGCACGGCACGCCCTCGCCCATCAGCTCGCGCGCGAGCGTCTCGCAGTCGTGCTCGGCGAGCCGCGCTTCGAGGCGCGCCTTCAGCTCGGCGCGGTGCGCGCAGCGGCTGCGGTTGTCGACGAAACGCGGATCGCTCGCGAGCGACGGCACGCCGAGATGCGCGCATAGCCGCGCGAACTGACGGTCGTTGCCGACCGCGAGAAAAATCGGCGCGCTCGCGGTGCGATAGCTGTCGTACGGCGCGATGTTCGGATGCGCGTTGCCGCTGCGCGCGGGCGTGCGCCCCGAGCCGAACCAGTTCGGCAGATGCGGATGCAGGAGCGACACGCCGCAGTCGTACAGCGCGATGTCGATCGACTGGCCGGCGCCGCTCTTCTCGCGCTCGGCGAGCGCGAGCAGGATGCCGGCGAGCGCGTTCAGGCCCGTCACCATGTCGACGATCGGCAGGCCGATGCGCGTCGCGTCGCCGTCGGCGTCGCCGTTGACGCTCATCAGGCCCGCCATCGCCTGAATCACCGCGTCGTAGCCCGGCAGCCCGCCGAGCGGGCCGTCGGCGCCGAAACCGGTGATCGCGCAGTGAATCAGGCGCGGAAAGCGCGCGCGCAGGTCGCGTTCGTAATCCATCCCCCAGCGCGCGAGCGTGCCGGGTTTGAAGTTCTCGACGAGCACGTCCGCGTCCTCGAGCAGACGCCAGAGAATCGCGCGGCCTTCGTCGCGCGACAGGTCGAGCGCGATGCCCTCCTTGTTGCGGTTCACGCCGATGAAGTACCACGCGTCGTCGTCGAAGAACGGCGGGCCCCAGCCGCGCGTTTCGTCGCCCGTCGGCGGCTCGATCTTGATCACGCGCGCGCCGTGGTCCGCGAGCGCCTGCGTGCAATACGGGCCGCCGAGGACGCGGCTCAGGTCGATCACCTTGAGGCCGGCGAGCGCACTGGGTGGCGCGGTCGTAGTCGTCGTCGCGTTTTTTGGGATGGTTGGGTTCGGTGTGTTCGCGGTGTTCTCGGTGTTCGCGATGGATACGATTCTCATCCCCGGCTCGCTAGACGGCACGAGCGATTCGCGCGGCGCGAACGCCGAACACGATGCGTGCGCTGCATGCCCCGCCGCGCCGGCGCCACCGGATGCCTGCGCCGAACCGATCGCCCGCGCAGCCGCCGCATCGACCACAAGCCCGCTCGACGGCGGGAACCGCTTCGAGACATCGCCGCTCATGCCGCCTCTCCCGACCCATCGCCGAGCAGCCGCAGCGCATCGTCGAGCGCGATCGGCCGATCGTTCAGCAGCGCCGCGAGCACGCCGGCCTGCGCATCGGCGCGCGGCAACGCGAGCGGATCGACGGGCGAAAGCCTGTAGCGCAACACGAGATGCGCGAGCGCGAGCCGCCGGTGATCGGGCGCAAGCCGCATCCCTTCGCTCGCGAGCAGGATCGCGGTCGTCGCGTGATAGAGCGAGGACGCCGCCTGCCGCACGAGCGCGTCTTCCCCCGTCCGCGCGACATGCTCGATCGCGTCGCTCGCGCGATCGAGCGCGCGGCGCAAACGCGTCGCACTCGCGTCGGGCAGCCGCGCCGCGTCGAGCGTGGCGCACAGGAACGCGCGCAGCGGCGCGAGCGCGCCTTCGCGCTTGACCGCCCGCGCGACGTCGAGCGCGACGATGTTGCTCGTGCCCTCCCAGATCGAGCCGAGATGCGCGTCGCGCAGCACGCGCGCGTCGCTCCACTCCTCGATGTAGCCGGTGCCGCCGCGCACCTCCATCGCGTCGCCGGCGACGCGCCGCGCATCGCGGCACGCGCGGAACTTGATGAGCGGCGTGAGGAGCCGCACGCAGCCGGCCGCCTGCGCATCGCCCGCGTCCGCCTTCGTGAGCAGCAGCGCGATCTGCATGAAGAGCGACCGCGCCTGCTCGGTCGGCACGAGCATCTTGACGAGCTGCCGCTGCATCAGCGGCATGTCGATCAGCTTGCGGCCGAACGCCTCGCGATGGCGCGCGACGTGCAGCGCCTCCGTCGCCGCGCGGCGCATCAGCCCCGCCGCGCGCACGCCGTTCGACAGCCTCGACATGTTGATCATGTCCGCCATCTGATGAAAGCCGCGCCCGATCTCGCCGATCAGATACGCTTGCGCGCCCTCGAGCGTGATCTCGCCGCTCGCCATCGAGCGGCTGCCGAGCTTGTCCTTCAGCCGCACGATCCGATAGCGGTTGCGCGAACCGTCGGCGAGCGTCTTCGGCAACAGGAACAACGCGAGCCCCTTGACGCCCTCGGGCGCGCCCTCGGGCCGCGCAAGCACCATCGCGAGATCGGCGTCCGCGTTCGAGCAGAACCATTTGTCGCCGTACAGACGCCAGGCCGTCGAGCCGTCGGCGGCCGTCTCGCGCACCGCGCGCGTCGCGATCCGGCCGACGTCGGAACCCGCCGCCTGCTCGGTCATGAACATCGCGCCTTGATACAGCACGTCGAAATCGCGCGACGCGAGCCGCGGCAGGAAGCGCTCGACGAGCTCGCGCGAACCGTAACGGCGCAGCGTGCGCGTCAGCGAATCGGTCATGCTGACGGGACAGCAGAGACCGAACTCGGCCTGGACGAACAGGAACGTCAGCGCGTACTTGACGAGCGGCGGCGGCGCATCGGCGCGATGGCTCATCGCCGCCAGCCCGAGCTCCGCATACGCGACGCGCTCGAGCGCGACGTAGTCCGGATGCTTGTCGATCGATTCGAGGGGCTCGCCGCGGCGCGTGCGCGGATGAAGCGCGGGCGGATTCTTGTCGGCGCGCGACGCGAGACGGTCGAGCTCGTCCGACGCGCGCAGCCCGAGCGCGCGCAGCTCGGGCTCGAGCCCGCGATAGCGCGCGTCGCCGAGATGCAGCCGCAACAGCGCCGCGCAATCGGGGTCGCTCGTGAAGAAGTTGATGCCCCGCGAGTCGGGGATGTTGGCGGCGCCCGCCGCGGGCGCGCTCGCGTCGACGATTTCCTTCATCATGTTCATCGCTTGTCTCCTGGCGCATGTCTCCTGGTTCGACGAGCGTAGAACCCCGATCGATAATCGTCCAATACAGGATTTATCCAGTACGATAAGCTGTATTTATCGATCGAGCCGAACGGAGACGTGATGGACCTGAAGCAATTGCGCTACTTCGTCGCCGTCGCGGAGGAACTGCATTTCGGCCGCGCGGCGAAACGGTTGTTCATCTCGCAGCCGGCCCTCAGCTTCGACATCCGCAAGTTCGAGGACGAACTCGGCGTGCAGCTGTTCGCGCGCACGAGCAAGTCGGTCGCGCTGACGAATGCCGGCGAAGTGCTGCTCGGCGAGGCGCGCCGGCTGCTGCTGCAGGCGCAGGAAGCGCGACGTCTGACGATTCGGTCGGCGTCGGGGCTCGCGGGACGGCTCAGGATCGGCTTCGTCAATTCGATGCTGTACCGCGGACTGCCGCCCGCGGTGCGGCGCTTCGAGGCGGACTATCCGAACGTCGAAGTCGTGCTGAAGGAGATGAACACGCACGAGCAGGTGCAGGCGATCCTGCGCGCGCAGATCGACGTCGGCTACGCGCATTGGGGCACGTTCCCGCCCGAAATCGACGCCGACACGATCTTCTCCGAGCCGTTCCTTTGCTGCCTGCCCGCGTCGCACCGGCTTGCACGGCGCAAGCGCATCGATCTCGCGACGCTTGCGCACGAGCCGTTCATCCTGTTCCCGCGCGACGCGGCGCCCCACTACCACGACCTCATCATCGCGCAGTGCGTGAGCGCCGGCTTCAGCCCGCAGATCCGGCACGAGGCGCGCTTGTGGCAAACGGTGCTGACGATGGTCGAATTCGAGATGGGCGTCGCGCTGGTGCCGAGCGTGCTGCGCCAGGTGCGCAGCGAGCGGCTGCGCTACCTGCCGCTTGGCGGCGATGCGCTCGAATCGCACACGTTGCGGCTGCGGCGCGCGAACGAGCGGGAACCCGTCGCCGAGCGGCTCGAGGAGTATCTAGACGACGAGATCCGGCGCCTTCGCGGCGCGACGAAGTGACGGCGCACGCGGCGCTGAAAAAGTACTGGATAAAAGTGCCCGATTGCCGGTAGAATCCGGTCCCGGGCCGCGCGATGCGCGGTCCGCACCCGTCAGATGGGTTATGTTGGAAAAAGTGCTTTACGAAACGAAAAAGCTCTGACATAATTCAAGGCTCTTTGGGCGGTTAGCTCAGCGGTAGAGCACTGCCTTCACACGGCAGGGGTCACTGGTTCGATCCCAGTACCGCCCACCAAAGACACCAAGCGTAACCTCTGGCGGCGCTTCAAAGACTGGTTCAGGCAGATCCTCAACGGACACCCCGAACCAGCGCTCAGCTAATAAGCAAAAGAGCCCCGCACTTGCGGGGCTTTTTTTTGGGGCTCTCCCGGTCTTCCCGAGGAACGACGCCGACCATCGCATCCGATCTCAACAGGGCAGTCTTGCCGCCAGCGCCCAAACAACCTCACCGGCTTGCTTGCGCACCCAGCACAAATAACAAACCCCGCCTGAGCGGGGCTTATTGTGATGCGGCAACCAACCTACCGTCGAGTGCCAGCGAACACCGATAACACACCGTGATCCTTTTCCCACTGTGCCGCTCGCCGCACACGAGCACGAAGTGCATCAAGGCTCAAACTCGGCTTGGACACGACCGCCTTAGCGCGTGCCCGTGCCTCTCGCAATTGGGCCTGCTGTTCGTCGTTCAACTGCTCGGCGGAAGCCCGCACCTCACTGCGCGTGATGAACATCGCTCCCTTCTTGCGAGATATCTTCGACGCCTTAGCCACAGCTTTACCGCCGACTCTTTGCTTGCCCGAAGTGCGCCCCCTGGGCGACTTGAACGTTTTCAAAGCGGACATTTTGCTTACCTCCGTAGCCTATCTTACTGGACTGAAGCGGTTTTGAACATGGCATGCGTCTCTCGCCCACGCTTCTTCATCCGTTCGTACCCGAATTGTTCGTAATAAGCTTGCAAACCCGACAGGGGGTTATCCAGCACAATTCGATTCGACCCGAAAACTGCCGCCACCACCTCGAGGACTGCGTCCACCATCGTCATAGCGAGACCCGATGGGACTTCGTTCTCGTCCTTCTCCAGAAACAGCAGATTCGTATGCAGATGCGCATCGCTAACCCGTATCAGCGCGAGGATTGGTACGCCCGTATCCGTCTGTACGCCAATGAAGCAACTACGCGGCATGTTCCGGCATTTTTTGATCGCCTCCCCCCAATCAAGCACTGCGTCTTGCGGCCAACCAGCGATGATCCCCCTCACCGCATCCCACCGCACAATCGATAATGTCGGCGCAGGCTCTGTCCCCCAGAGCGTTGCAATCATGGGCTCCGCCTGATCTAGCGCCACCTGCACGTTAGCGTGAAAAATTGTCCGAGTTGACGTCACAGTTGTTATTAGACAAGACAAAAACAATTACATGAAAACCGGATATAGGCGGCAACCGACAGGCTCAATTCTGCCAGACCGACACAACGCCAGAACCAGAACACTATGCATCATTGGGCTCCCCTTACTCACGGGCAGGCAGCAACAACTGAACCGCAGCAACCCCGACGTGCGGCGCTAAGTGCGCGTAGCGCTCCGTGACCGTGATCGACGAGTGCCCAAGTAGGTCTTTGACGACATACAAGGAGACTCCCGCCATGACCAGCCATGATGCGAACGTGTGGCGCAGATCGTGGACGCGAAAATCCTCGATTCCCACGCGCCCACATGCGGCCCGAAATCCTTTCTGGATCGTCGTCAACCGATCGCCCGAAGCCACCGCGAACACCCATCGCGATCTCGATGCATGGCGCTTTACCCAATCGCGCTGATCGCGTAACGCCGTCACCGCCTCATCGTTCAACGGCACAACACGCCGCTTACCGTTCTTGGTGTTTTCCGGGTCCAACTGCAACACCCGCCGATCAAAATCGACACGCGCCCATTCCAACATCAACAACTCGTTTTTACGGCACCCCGTATGTAACGCCAGCCGAATGAAATTCGACAAGTGCGGCCGACGCGCAAAGCGCCCCGCACTCTCAACCAACGATTCCGCCTCACTGCGACTAATCCAACGTACCCGCGACGCCCCGGACGTTATCGCAAGTCTAACGACCGGATTAGGCAGATCCGATCGATCGTACTCGATTCGTACGAAATTGATTGCGGCAGAAAAAAAGCGCAGTTCGCGTTGAATGGTCGTTTCAAGCACCCCTTCATCCCGTCGAGCACTGATATAGCCCCGCACATCGGCCCGTTTCAACGCGACAAGATCGCGGCCACCAAAGTAAGGCTGCAATCGCTTCAACGAATATAAATCCCTCTGCCGACTACGGTGCGTCTTGGCAGACAGGTAAATTCCGACAACTTCCTCGAAAGTCATTTTTCTTAACGTCTCACGCGCCATCGATTATCAATAAACTCGGAAACGTGAATAATCACCTTAATCGTGGAAGTTTGCCAAGACACCAACAATCTATTCCGCGTCAAGCCAGCCCAACGAATCAATTAGCTGTCAACGTTTCCTGTCGCCATCCAGAACACCCCCACCCCCTGATTCCAATAGAACTGCGCCCCGTCGCACGTCGCGCCGTTCTCAAGCACGCACCGATGCGCAGCCACAACCGCATCCATCGCGCCCGCCTCCGAGCCCAAGTGCGCATAGGTCGTCGTCTCCGGCACGACAATGCCCTTGCTCGTCCAATATCGCTTCTTATTGAACGTCGACGCGTCCGCATCCTTGCCGACATACTTTGCGATGTACGTCGCAATCCGATGCCGCATCGCCCGCCCCTTGCCGCCGATCCGCCTAAAAAAGCCGTTTTTGCCGAATCCACGCGTGCTGTCGTTCACCGCACCATCGGTTCCCGCCTTGCTGATCACCGACAGCCAGATCGAGCGCAACAGTTTCCAGTTCTGCCGACCGCTCACGGCCACGTGGATATGCCATGCGCCGCGCTGCTGTCGTTCGAGCACCGCCACGTAATGGAAGTCTTGCAACTTGTTCAGCCGTCGCCGGAACTCGTCCCACCACTTCGCCCATACTTCAATGCGCGCCTCATTCGCACGCGTCGAGAGCGTCAGCATGCGATCGGCCCGGATCGCCTTGCAGCGCTTCCGAATCATCCGCTTCGATCGCTCGATCGACGTGCGAAGCGACTTGTTGGACTTCGTTGCAACATCGTCTTCCGTCTCCCCCTCCAGAGCCACACGCTTTCCCCGAAGACCGCGCGGACGCAAACGCAGCTCATGAAAATGGCGTTGCACGGCCACGCTGAACGCTACGACCTCCTGCTGTCCATCCTCGAATCGCTGCGTGCGCACGATGTATTCGTCGCTGAACGGCGAATAGTCCGAGCACTGGAACGCCGACGCACTGTCGCAACGCGAGCGATTCAGCGCCTGCATCGAACCGACATCGTTCACCAGACTTTGGAACGAACGTGTTTCCTGACCTACAATGGCTGCATCCACGTTGGATACCTCGTATATCCGATGTTGATCACGGCCCGGGATCGCTGCGAACGATCGTCGGGCTTTTCTTTTTCTCACGCCTGTTCCAGGCGTCAACGTGAGCTATTTCCGTTAAGTGTTAGAGGTACAAGTTTAGGGGCCGCGCTGCGCGCGGCCCGCCCGGCGCGCTCTGCTGCGCTGGGCGAGCCCCGCGCACTTCAACCCCCAACCCCTCGCCACCGAACCGCCTACGCCCGCCCCTATCGCGCCGGAAGCGCCCCGCGCGGCAGTGCCTTGCAGAATGGAGGGGCCATCGCCGCAGCGCCTCCGCTCCCCGCCCCCGCGATTACCCGCTACTCGGTCCGGCGGGCCGCGCTGAGCCGCGCGACAAAGGCCAGGACTTCGCATTGCCGCCGTCGCCCTACGCCGCTTCGGCCTCGGCCGGACACTCCCGACGCTAGACGCCCGATTTTTCGTTACGCCCGCGATCGAGATAACGATTAAATCCGTCCATGTCGTACTCAAACGCCCCGCGCATCAACTCGTCAGCCCAATACGCCAAGCGCTCGACCACTTCTGCCTTTGATAGCCCCGCATCAACCGCCAGCCGATCAAGCGCGAAATGTGCCCGTTGGTCGACGGTAAAACTGAATCGGCGACGCTCGTAATCCTTGCTCGCATGAATCGGCAATCGCACCACTCGCCGAACCCAATCAACCTCATGCACGACTGACGCACGCGAACGTTGCGGATCGATAGCCTTGCGCTTCGACGCCTCTAAATCGCGACGGAGTTGCGCCAATTCTTCGCGAAGCCGCTCGTTCTCCATTACTAGCTCGTCATAAGCGTCGACAGCAGGTGGAATATTTTTCGTTACCGTAACGGGATTGCCTGACGCCTTGCGCCGCTCGCGGTATGCCGCCTGACGTTGCGCATTCGTCAACGCTCCGTCTTCCTTGCGAGGACGACCGCGACCACGCTTTTTCGTTACGACCTCAAGTGGTAACGGAATTGTTTTCGTGTCTTCGGGATGAATCATGGCGAACGCTCCATATCGGCATTGACCTTATTTTACGTTACTTGTAACGATAAATTAATATTCGTCACTCGTAACGATAAATATAATTCGCTAACCCGCTCAGATCCGCTGAACCTGCAAAACCAACAAAACCTCCGTGCGCTGCTTCGAGCTGGATCGACCATCGAGAAAGCTCGGCAGCCACGCATAACCGCTGCGCGCCGTCGCGTTGCGATCCTGAATCAAGCCGCCCAACACGACGACCTCACCGTCCTTCAATCGCGTCACCGTCTGTAGCTGCCGCGTGTTCTTCGTCGGCGACGTATCGACGCCGGTTTTCGTCGCGACGAAATCGGAAATCTCCTCACGCACCTTGAGCTCGATCACCTCGCGCATCACGGTCGGCTCGACGTCGAAAATCAAACCCGCATCCTGATAGGTGATCGACTGAACCGGCGTGCCGGTCGAGCCTTGGTAGCTCACGCTCGATTGCGTCGGCACCTGCTGCCCGACGTTCAGGCGCACGCGTTCGCCCGATACGATCCGCACGTGCGGCGCGCTGACGACCTTGAATCGCGAATCGGCATTCAGTGCCGATATCGCCGCGTCGACGCCCGGCCCCGTGAAGCGAACCGCGCTCGTATCCGACGACGTGTCGCCGCTCGAAACGCGAAGCTGACCGCTCAGCATGCGAACCGCGATGCTCCACGCCGTGTTGGTCGAATCGGTGTTCGCCACTTCGTACACCCAACCGCGAACGACCACCTCGCTCGGCACCGTGTCGAGTTCCGGCACGACCTTGCGCAACAGCGCGACTTCATCATGCGAGCCCACGATCACGAGATCGTCGCCGCGCGCCTGCACGCTCGTTTCAACGGGCATCGCGGGCACGTCGCCGGCCGGCGTTGCGGATTCGCCGGGCACCTGTACCGCGCCGACAGGTTGCGGCGGCATGCTGACGGGCGACATCAAAGGCATCGCGCGCGCGCCAATCATCGGCTCGATGAGCGAGCGCAGATAGTCGACGCGGCGATAGAGCGGCTTGTAGACGAACACGTCTTGATCGGCTTTTTCGCGCGCGGCGCCGGGCTTCTTCATCACGTAGTCGACGCCGTTCTTCGTCACGACCTGAAAGCCGAGCGATTCGAGGAAGTCGCCCATGACCGTGCGCACGTCGCGATTCCGATCGTCCAGGCGGAACGACACGAGCCGTCCGTCGCTCAGCACATCCGGGCCGAGCACGTAAGGCGTATGCATCGCCTCCTGATAGATCAGGTCGACAATCTGCGCCACCGTCACGAACCGCAGATCGAACGACGTGCCGGCGACGTGCTTCAACGGCGTCAACGTCGGTGCGGCGACTGGCGCCGGCGCGGCGGCCGACAAGCTCGCGTCAACCGGGAGCGTCGGCAACGGCGGCACCGCGCCAACCGCCGCCACCGAATACGCGATCAACGCCCCAATCAGCACTCCGTATCGCGTCATTGCATCCCCCCGCCTTGTTCTGTTTTTCCGGCTTGTGCGCCGGACCATGCACCAACGGTCTTTCCGTCAACCTCACCCGTCAGCAGCATCCCTTCGCCGCTGAATCCCGCCAGCGACACCGGGCGCAATCGGCCGTCCGCCGCGACGAGCACCACGTAACCGGCGCCTTCCGTCACGTAGCGCCCGGCAATGCGCCAGTCAGACGACAGGGGCACGGCCGGCGCGCGCTCGACCTTCGCGGATTGCGACGACGGTGCAGGCGCACCGGCTGTTTCGTGTGCCGACTCCGACATACCCGGCGTCACCCCGAAGCCGTCGCGCGCGCTGTAGAAGAACTTCACCGAGCAGTAGAGCAACACGCCCAACGCGATCGGCACGACGAACAACGCCTTGGGAACGACCGCCTGCTTCTTCGTGTGGACTTCGGCGCTCGTGTAGAGCCTGAACACCTCGCGCGGATACGCCCATTGCCGTTTCACCGCGTCTTTCAGGCTGCTCGGGTTGTGGCAGTGGTCCCACTCGTAGAGCATCGCGCGCTTGAGCCCGAACAGGTTCCGCACGTGGATATGCCGCCCGACCAGATCGCGCACCGTCTTGCTGATCCGCTGCGGATGCTGCGTGATGAGGATGAAGTCGACGCCCTTGTGGCGATGCACGTGCAGTTGCTCCACGTCCGGCGTCGGCTTTTGGCTGACCGTCGTCGGCGGGTAGATGCGTTGCGCCTCATCGATCACGATCAAGTCGTGCGCTTCGGCCTTTTCGTGCCACTGGCGCAACCAAGGCTCGTCAATCTCGACGTGCTCGATTGCCAGATCGCGAATGCCGTCGACCAGCACGCGACGCCCCTTCGCAATCTTCGTCAGCAACCAGACCGCGTGCAGCGTCTTGCCGCTCCCCGGAACCCCTGTGATCAACGTGATCATTTGCCGAACACCATTTTCGTTGTAGACGTGAGCATGTAGAACGACACGCGCGCCGAAAGCCCGCCGAGCACGTACGCGATGCCGTCGCCCACGCCACCAAGCGCGAGCACGTTCGCGATATCGGAGCTCAAGCCGCCGACGCTCGCCGACATCCATTGCACAACCTGAGCGAACACCAGATCGATTCCCGTGACCGTCACGAAGCCGATGCCGAGCGCGACCAGTACGCGCGTGACGATCGGTCCGACCAGCGACACCAGTAGGCTTGCCCAGCTCATGCCGCCAACCCCGTCACGAAGATGACGCCGGCGAGCAGCGCGCCCAGCAACAGCACCAACGGGCGCAGCTTCAAGGCGAACTCGCACAGCGGCTCATAGCTGAACGAAAGCTCGCTGCCGAACACGACGACCCGCTTCGGTTCCGGGCACACGCCCTTGGTCAATCCGATCGAGAGGGGCGACAGCGAAATGCGCTTCGTATTGCTGTTCACGGCCACATCCGACGCGCTGCCGAGCGGCGCGCATGCCGACGCATCGGGATGCATCGCGCAAATGTCGTCGCGCGACGGCCGGCCGTTTCCCGGATTGGTGCCCGGCGCCGGCGTCGGCACGGGAACGGGTTGCGGCAGCGGCTGCGGGATCGGTTGCGGTATGGGTTCGGGAACCGGACTCGGCACCGGCTCCGGGATCGGCATGGGCACCGGGCCGGGCACGGGTTCGGGCACTGGAATCGGCGCCGGCTGCGGAACCGGACTCGGCACGGGCTCGGGCACCGGGCGCGGCACAGGCACCGGCTCCGGCAGCGGAACCGGCACGGGCTGCGGCACCGGTTGAGGAATCGGGCGCGGCACCGGTACGGGCTGCGGTTGAGGCAGCGGTTCAGGCACCGGGCGCGGCTGCGGATTCGTCCCCGGCACCGGCACCGGCGCGGGAGCGGGGCGCGGCTGGGGTTCCGCTTCGGATGCCGGGCGCGGTTCCGGAATCGGCACGGGCACCGGCACCGGCTTCGGCACGGGAATCGGGATCGGCCGCGGCGGCACGAACGGCGTTATCAGAACGTCTTTGCCCTTCGGCGCGGCGGACGAGAACAGATCGGCGACGGTCGGCACCTGCCCCGGATTCTCTTTCGCCCACTCGGCAATATCGCGCTCGCTGATCGGCTGATACGGCAGGCCCTCGTAGCCGGGCTGCGATGCCGCGTTCTTCCACGTCTCGTTGACGAGGTTCGTAATCGTCGAAGTAGGCAATCGCGTCGCCGCGACCTTCGACGGCATGCGCGGCCACAGCTTCGACAGATCGTCGGCCACGAGCGGCACGACTTCCGGCTTGTATTGAAACAGCGAATCCTTCCCGCTTTGCACGACGCTGCGATAGGTGACGCGCCCGTTTCTGCCTTTGATCGCGACCGTTCGCGACTCCGTGTAATGCAACGCGATCGGGTTCCCGGGCACGTTCTGCATCGGCGCGAAATACAGCACGTGCGAGTGGACGTTTGTGTCGTTTTCCTCAACACAACCTGAATTCAGGCCGCAGTGCCCAAGGTATTGATACAGATACCACGCGAATTGCTGAGCCTGTTCGAGCGTGCTCGGCAGGATATCGAACGGTCCGCGCGTCGCGTAGAAATTCGACGTGCCGAATCCCGGCGAAAACGGATAACCGTTACAGAACGTGTTGTTTGCCGCACACGTCCCGTTCCGATAGATCGGAATGCCGGCCCGCGCAGCCCACACTTCCGGCAGCAACATCTTTTGGCGCGTCGGATCGATAGCGATCGCGGGCGGCTGAATCGGTGCATAGTTGTCCCCGACACTGGCGGGCAACGCGTTCACGCCAAGCGCGACTTGATCTTCGTTCCATAAGAAGCTCGCATCGCCCAACTGAAGAGCCGAGCCCAGCGCAAGAATGCCCATGCCCGCCAGAATCGTCAGCCAAACCGGCGCCCCCGCGAAGGCGAGCGCAGCAGCGGCCCCGGTCCCGACGACATTGAGCATGGTCGACGCCTGCCCCATGCCCGCCAGCGTCGCCGCAATGCGCGGATCGGATGCGGCGATGCCGCGTGCGATCGCGAGGCGCGTCAAGATCGCCGCCTGAGCGCGATTGATCACGAAGGTTTCAATCGGCGCGAGCGCTGCCTGTGCATGCGCCTGCTGATTGCACAACATCGCGAACGCCGCGAACAGCGCCAACCAGACGCCGCGAATTCTCTTGCGCATGCTCACCCCATCAAGATCAGCGCGGCACCGCCGATCGTGCCGACCGTCACGCAAAACTCGACGCAGAACCAAAGCATGACTAACTCTCCGAAGCAGATTCGAGAAAGCGACGCATCGCACGCAGCCCGTACGCGATCGCAAACACAAGCAGCATCGCCGCCCCCACTTTCAGGCCCGCAGCCGCCCCGCCATGCATCGGTGCATCACCCGCCGCACCGCCGTTCACAAGCGTCAGATGCACGACCTGTTGCACGCCCATCGAGCCATCGGACAACGCGCAGGGCGTTTGCCCCGTGCCCACCGGCTCACCGGCCGCGCTGCCGCACACCATCACGTCGATGCCTTGCGCCGCGCGTGCGCCGAATGCAATGCCGAACAACGAAGCAACCACCCACCTTTTCATTGGCTTTCACCCAAGAAAAAGCCCCCGGTACGCGCGCACATACCAGGGGCTCAGGAGTTCACGCGATCAGCGACCGAGGAAGCTCTTCACCGCGCGATAGCCGAACATCGCCGCCGACACCGCGAGCACCGCACCGCCGACGAGTGCGATGTTCGGGCCGATACCGGTAATCGAGCTCACGACCGGGCCAACGTCCATCGCCACGACCGGCACGTCCGCCGCGAATGCACCCATGCTTGCCGTAGCGAGCGCCGCAACTGCAACCAACTTCTTCATTTGATTTTTTCCTCTCAGGTTCAGGCCCGGTAGTGAGAGAACCGCCCGTGTGGGCCAGCTTCGAGCGATCCGGTTTCCTTGACGGATTACGACGATGCAGCCGCAGCCTTAGCGGTCGGTCGACCAAACGGCACCAGCGACACGATGCGGGGTTCGAGCTTGCCCTCCATCGACTGTTGAAGCGCGAACTCCGCGAGATAGTCGCCGGTCGGGGAATCCTTCAGCGCGGCCGGCAGATTGATCGTGCCGACGAGGATTTGCTTACCCTCGCTGCTCTCTTGCTCCAGCACGCATTGCGCCGTGTGAATCTCCCACGGCTGGCCGGTGCGCTTCGAAATGCCGCCGCGCTGGATCACTTGCAGAATGGTCAACTTTTGCTTGCTCATGAAAACTCCCTGTTAGGACTGCTATACGTAATGACTAGAGCCGCTCCGGCTACATGCGCGACGTACGCGCGAATCGAAAAAGGTGGACGCTAGGTCAGCCGTCCACAAAGCGCCGCGCTATCCGAGGGCCGAAATAACGCGGCGTACTACGGGGGAAATCACTTAACGGTTCCGACGGCGACTCAATCGGACCCGCACACGTCGGATGAAGCTCTCGAGGATGCGCTCCAACTGGATAGCGAGCACTGTCGAGGACACGAACGCCAGCAAAACGCAGAACACGAGGCGATAAAGGTAGATTTCGCTCAACTTGCCCCCCCCTACGCCATGCGAGCGATGACGCATGACGGCGCACTGACTTGAACGGAAATCAACGTGAGGGAATCGGCACGGCGACCACGGCGCGACAGCTCCGAGCGGGCCTTTCCCCGCGCACTTTCGGCATTGCGGGCTGTGACAGCGACGACGGCAACACGGTTGTGACCGCATTGCGTGTAGGCATGGACTTGGTATTTCGGCACTACCTCCCCCCCCGTTTGGTTGTGATATGACCCCGTTAGTGTGGGGTTTACCTTTCCTGACAGCCTGTTAGACTTCGCCAATCAACCATTTCTGGTCGCAACCAAAATTGGTAGCCAAAGAATAGCAACCAATTTTGGTAGACGCAAGGGATTTGTATGAATATCTCGCAATTGATCGACGCTGCACGCGAAAAAGCCGGTTCGTCGGCAACGTTAGCCGAGGGGCTTGGCATGCATCCGAACCGCCTAACAGACTGGAAAGCAGGCCGCCGCAAACCAGAAGCGAGCGAGATCGCATATCTCGCGGAACAAGCCGGGCTCCCGGTCCTAGAAACTGTTGCGGAAATCGAGGGCCAACTTAACGGGCGATATGCGCACATTTGGAAAACCGCCCTCGCGAATTTGCGGGCAGTGAGCGTTGGCGGCGCACTGGCCCTGTTGGTCTGGACGGGCTTTGGCGGCACCGTACCGAACAACGCCCAAGCAGCAACAGCCCACTGCCTTCACACGGCAGGGGTCACTGGTTCGATCCCAGTACCGCCCACCAAAGAATTCAAGCACTTAGCCAGTGCTTAAACGCCTCCTAGTTTGCTCTCGGGACACTCCGGGGACACCTAGGAGGCGTTTTCACATGGCGACCATCACTCGTCGCGACACCCACTCCCCCGAGCATCGTTGGCAAGCAAAGGTACGGCTCAAGGGGTTCCCCGTCCAATCCAAATCATTCCCGACCAAGGCAGAAGCGGAGAACTGGGCGCAGTCCATTGAAGCCGAAATGCGCCGAGGGACGTTCGTGGACACCGCCGCTGCGCGAGCAACTACCCTAGGCGACCTCCTACAGCGCTACGCTGAGCGCGTATCCCCGACCAAGAAAAGCGGCGAGCAGGAAGTCAAGCGCATCCGGTCCATGCTGGCGTGGCCTCTATGCCAGTACGCAGCCGCTAACGTATCGCCCGCCGTGCTGGCTGAATGGCGCGACGAGCGCCTACAGTCGGTCAGCGGAAGCACGGTCAACCGGGAGCTAAATCTGCTGTCGCATGTGTTCTCGACGGCGATGATCGAATGGGCGATCCACCTGCCTGCCAATCCGGTAAGCCGCATCCGACGACCGAAGCACAACAAGCCACGCAACCGACGCACCGAGGGCGGCGAAGAATCGCTGCTTCTGTATGAATGCAAGCGAGCCCGCAATAAGCATCTCTACCCCGCCGTACTCCTCGCAATCGAAACCGGGATGCGACGAAGTGAAATCGTAGGCATCGAGTGGGCGAACATCAATCTTGACCGCCGAGTCCTCTGGCTACCCGATTCCAAGAACGACGAAGAGCGAACCGTAGCCCTATCCTCCCGCGCTGTGGACGCGCTTGCTCAGGTCACTGCCGACCGAATTGGCCCAGTATTCCCCGGCCTGACGGTTGATGCAATCAAGTGCGCATACCGCCGAGCCCGTAGCAGGGCGAACATTGACGGCCTGCGCTTCCACGACCTCCGGCACGAAGCGACAAGCCGCCTATTCGAGAAAGGTCTCAATCCGATGGAGGTAGCCAGCATCACGGGCCATAAAACTCTGAGCATGCTACAGCGGTACACGCACCTCCGGGCCGAGGACTTGGCGAAGAAACTGGGTTAGCCCTGCCACGAAACAGCAACACTCGGGCGGCATAGTGGTCGTCCCGAGCAAAGTCAGCATGACTGCCCGCGCCTACAACCTCAAATGGAGAACAGGCATGGGCACTATCCAATCACGCTCCCGCCGCAGCGGCATACGCCTTCAAGCAACAATCCGCGTCAAGGGTTTCCCGACGCTCTCCCGCGCGTTCCAAGACAGGACAGACGCCGAGACATGGATTGCCGAGCAAGAGGCATTCATCCACCACCGCATCCACGCGTCGAAGATGGAAACCGAGCGCCAGCGAATCGCCGCTGAGTGTGAAGTCCAGTACCGCACGCTGGGCGATCTGATGCGACGCTACCTCACGACCGTTACGCCCGGCAAGCGCGCCGCCGACCAAGAAGCAATCCGCATGAACGGCCTTCTCAAGCATGCGATAGCGGACTGCCCGATCCTCAACCTCGACCGCCCACGCGTAGCAGAATGGCGCGACACTCGCCTGCTGACGGTCAGCGGATCGACAGTCAGGCGGGATATGACGTTGCTCGCGCACGTCGTCAAAATCGGTATTGAGGAATGGTCTGCACCGCTGACAGAGAATCCGTTCCGCGCAGTACGTCGTCCCGCAGAGGCACCGCCACGGGATCGACGCTTGAAGCTGGGGGAACAAGCCGCACTACTCTCCGCGTGTGATGATGCCCGCGCTCCGTACCTGCGCCCGGTAGTTGAACTTGCCCTCGAAACAGCAATGCGGCAATCCGAGCTTGTCAGCCTCGATTGGCAGCGCATCCGCTTGTCCGGACGCTGCGCCTATCTGCCCATGACGAAGAACAGAACAGCTCGCGGCGTGCCCCTGTCTTCGCGTGCCATCGAGATACTTGCAACTCTCAACAGACGCGGGAACGGTGCCGGCGCAGTGTTTGCGGGCGTAACGGCGGAGGCAGTGAAGCGCGCCTTCATCCGCGCCACACGGCGCGCATGCCTCGACAACTTCCGCTTCCACGATCTGCGTCATGAGGCGACCTCGCGATTCTTCGAGCGCGGGCTGACCGTGCCGGAAGTAGCCCGCATTACCGGTCATAAAACATGGGCGATGCTCGAACGGTACACTCACCTGCAACTTGACGACGTAGCACGGCGGCTGGACGGCCCAGCCGATCCGGCTGTAACGCCGCTGACCATCGAGCAATTAACGCACGAGCTACGGCGGCTTGTGGCAAGCGCGGATAGACTGCTACCGGATCGCCCGCACCAACCTTGAGCAGCTCAGCCGAGGAAGTCCAGCTGCCTTGTGTTGAATAGCGCTAGAGGTCAGTTTGCCGTTGCGCGAAGCCGAGCCATCGCCAACCCGATTGCGACATAGCGCCGCCCACCTAATCGCCGAGGCGGTTGTCAATCCGAATCTCGGGCGCTTCCGTCGCCACGTACTCCTTACGAGCACCACTCATTCTCCAGTTTCGAATCGGGTTCCCACTGCCGCGCAGCGTAAAGTCGGGTCCGATAGGGTATCCAGCGTACCGACGGATAGCAAGCGCGGCTCGCGTCGGCTTCGCCTCGCTCGGCTGACGCCCGCGCCAACAGATACAGAAACGAGTGACCGGTGCGACAAGCGACACCCTCACGGGTGCCACCTGCCTGCTACCGCGCTGCTGCACGCTTAGTAAGCCCAGCCCCAAGCGTTCTTGCTCGAAAGCCCAATGTCCGGGTCGACGTGTTCCGGCTTGTTGCCAAAGGTATCCCGCATACGTTGGGCGACCACCTTCGCGTCGATGTTAATCATTTGCTGATGCCCTTGTCGATTCGTCAGGAACAAGGACATGAAGCCGTTACCAAGGTTCTCGCCGGACGTTACTTGCCAATACGGGTACTCCATCGCGGCCGCTTTACTGCGTGAACTGAACGGCGTCAGCGCCATGCCTACATCAGTAGCATCCCCGGTAATCTCCGGCTCCAGCGGCCCCGCCTGCGTCACGATCGCCCACTTCAACGCCGCCTGATAGTTCTCCTGCCCCTGCCGCCCCACTGCGCCGGGGAACTCCCGATTCACCATCTCGTAGAACGGGCGCGCGCCGAAGGCTCGGTTGTTCAAGACAACTGCGCCGGGCACAAGGTCCGCATTCGCCACCACTTGCAACAGCGCGGTACGTGCCGCTGTGTCGTCGTCGTATGCGTATGCTTTCTTGTACTGCGCGATGAGTGGCGCGATATGTGCGGCAAGCTGCCGCTTGTTGCCGTCCGTCAGGTTGTATGGTGTTAGCTCACCATCCCCGCCCCACAGCGGAATCATGCGTTTGAACCACCCCGGCGAAGCGCTCGCCACAGCGCGCTTCGCATCCTGTACCTCCTGCGCCGTAGCGACTGCCCCTGCGCCCCGGCTGATTAGGTGCCGGGCTGTCTTGAGTTGCAAAGGATCATCCAGCTTGTACCCGCTGTTCAACAACGCAATCACCTTCGGCCCCATCGAGTCGCCCATGTACGCCATCACTGCCCCTTCGCCCCCGGTCCCTCGCCGCAACGCGTCCGCGTACTGCAATGCCTGCGCCATGTCCGGGGTAAGCGGCGCGTCTCCATTCAGCATGAGGTTCATTTGCTGGGTCAACACTTGCTTGAGCATCGGGGATTGGAGCGACGAATCATAGGCAACCGTGCTCAGCTTATCGAACAGGTTAGCCTGTGCGTCCGGATGATTCGCGAACTGCGTGCCGGTAGCCTGTTGGAACATGGTGTCTACAGCTTGCGCCTTCGCACCATCCGGGAGCGGCAAGCCCGTCAGGGCCGCTGGCGACGAGCCGTTAACAGCCTTCATCACAAGCTCAATCGACTGATCGTAGTTCAACTGCTTCAACTGCGCCTTCTGGTACTGCGCCAGAATATTGGCGTTCCCCGCGTCGAGCATCTTGTGCATCTGCGCCCGCTGTTCGTTGTCGTACATCGCGGTAGCATCGCCGTTTAGCTTCCGGTTCGAGTCCTCCATCGAGTCCATCGCGGCATCAAGTTTCGCGTGCCCTTCCGGAGACGAGTCCATTCCTGTCGTGCCATGTTGCAGACTCCACCGGAGATCCGCTCGCGATGTGAACAGGTTCCTCGCTGCCGGGTTCTTCAATGAGGACTCGTGCTCCAGTCGCGGAATCTGTACTTCGAGGTTGTCCTTCATGTCAGTCGGCATGGACTGGTATTCAGGCATCGCCCTAACAGCGCGCACCGCCTGCCAGTGTCCGCTACGCGCATTGCTGAGCGTGATGTCGCGGAGCCCGCGCTGATACGCCTCCGTGGTCATGTTCGCGGGTCGAATGAGCTGGTTCGTAAAGTCAGCGTAAGCGCGGTCCACGTCTGCTTGCTGGGGGTTGTTGTTCGCCGTGAGTGTGTCCTGTAACGCTTTGCCGCCGACCGTTCCAAGGTTCGTAAAGCCGTTGTACGCCTGTTCCTGCGTGAACTGCATGTACTGGCCCATGTGCGTGTCGAGCATTCGCGGAAGTTGCTCGGCGAACCCTTGCTGTACCAGAGAATCGAACGCGGGGTCACCGGTACTCTGAACCTGATTCATCTTGTCCACGATGTACGCCCGCACTTGGTCCGGCGACTTCTCACGAAGCAGGGGCATCGCCTGCATGAACTGCGACTGTGCGTCCTGCATTGCCGCTGCGACGTTGAACGCCTGCGCGCCTTGCACTGTAGCGTCCGGGCCGTACAGCTTCGTGTACCACGGCTGTTCGTTCTCGATGTCGATCAGGCTCTTGCCCTGCGCCGCTTGGGCCATGCCCTCGGCGTACTGTCGCTTCTTCGTGCGGTCGATGTACGGCTGAAGCATCCCGCCCGCCAGCTTGTTCAGTGCATCGAGCGTCACGCCGGAGCCGAGCACGCCTTGCCGGACCACTGCGCCCGAGTATGCGGCGATGTCCGTGCCGCCTGCGGCCAGCGGCCCGCTCGACTGTCCGCCGCTACCCGGACCTCCAGAGAAGCTATTTGAGCCCCCAATGCCGAGCGTACTTTGTTGAGTTACAACGCCGCCATCACCCGACAGCGAAAAGCTCACGTTTGCCATAACCTCTCCTTAATCCAGCCTGAAATTGAATGAATTGTTGCCCCTCGCATTGCCGCCCGAGTCGCCGCCGCCTACCGTGAACCCGTACGCGTTGTTACCGGATGTGCCGCTGCTACCGCCACCCCATGCACCGCTGAAACTGCTCACACCGCCCAGGATCGACTGTGACGCGTAGTTCGCCGTATTGCCGACACTGCCGCTGAAGCCACCGACGCTCCCGCCGCCAGTGTTTCGGAATTGCTGAAACCCCGCCCCGCCAGCAGCGCCCATGAGCGCCCCCTGTGCGGGCGTGATGTCCGGCGACTTCTCCGGGGCGAGGAACGTCTGTGCGATGTCCTTCTGGTAGTTCATGCCCGCGACGGTCTGCCCGTAGTCCTGCGAGGTGATGAGGTTCGAGCGCAGGCCCGCCGCTGCCATCACCTGATCGAAGGACATCTGCGCGCCCTTCGTAGCCTGCATCGTCGTGAGCCGTGATGTTGTGGTCTGCATAGTCGCGCGCATGATGTCGGCGGACGTGCCACCAACCCCACTAGCGGCCGCATCGGCTCGCAGCGCGCCGAGTTGGCCCGCAGCCGCGATCTGTTGCTCCACGCTACCGCGCACCATCGCGTCAGTTGCGCGCGCCATGTTCACCGCCTCCGCGTTCGTCTGCGAGCCGATGGCGATAGCACGGTTCTGGTTGCCAATCGAGCGCTGGGTGTTCGACAGCGCCGCCTGCGCCGCGAGGAACGCGTTCCCCGCTTCGCGGATCATGTTGTTGTTGTCCGCCGAGTCCTTCGACAGCATGTTCGCTGCTTCAGTCTTCGCGGAGTCCACCTTGTATTGCGCGTCGTTCTGCGCGTTCTGGATGCGGGCCTGCATCATGCCAACGCCCGCGCCAGCAATCATCTGAAACAGCGCGCACATTAGACTGTCCCGCCGTCAGGTTCGAAAGAGAATGATATGTACATCTGTACTCCTTATTTAATACCACACCACTAAGCGCGGCTGGGCTGATTGGTCGGTCTTCTACGTTCGGCTGACTGCGGGACATGCTACGCGCCGCACACAAAACCGCGTGCGCCACACGACAGCCGTTTTCGACCGGGCAGTTTCAGTGCTGCTCAGCGCGTTCCGACGTTTCACTCTGCTCTATCGCCCGCGCTCGTGCGAGTAGATCGGGACCGAATGCAAAGGCGCGCTCGGGGTCATCAGTAACATGCGCGTTGTCCGGCTCGCGCTTACGGAACTCCACAATCACCTCCGACAAGATCGCCTGTGTACGGGCCAGCCCTGCCGTGCTGAGCAAGACTTCCATCGCCCGGTTGTATGCCTGCTCATTCGTCAGACGTGCATTCTCGGTCATTTTCAAATCACTTTTCATACGCAATCCTTATTTACTAGTCGTTTAAATTACCGATTCGGGCCATGCCGGATCGTCACACCGACCAGCCCGCCAGCCGCATCACTTCCACTAGGTCAGGCTCTTTGCTACCGATCTCGAAGATGCGCGTTGGATGGGCGTTGCGCCAGTCCTCAGAGTGGACGCCGAGCCGGTCACAATTCACGGCTAACCGCCCGGTCGGGTACACCCGCGCTCGCCAGTCACCAATCACGAACGCCCAAACCTCGCCCGCAGCCTCGCGGCGTTTCCTCTCAAGCCGGTCCAAGTAGCCGTCCCGGCTTTGCTTACGCAAACCGAGCGAGACACAGCGGTTACGTGCATCCAATGCGAACCCCGTGCGCAATGTGTGGCACGTCCAGCACGAGTTGTCATAGACCCGCCGCTTCACGCTGTCACACTTCACACACGGCTTACCGCCGTACCATGTCTGCCCGGCGATAAGGGCATCAATCCGCTGCGGATACATCGTCTGCTTCCGGAGCGCCTGTTCGAATGTCTCGTCAGCCCGCGCCGCTTCCCGGTGTCGGCGCGTCAGCTTCGCCGCGAACGGCGGAACCTGCCACATGCCACGGGTTCGGTTGTGCTTCGCTCCCTTGGGCTTCATGCTGTCTCGAACAAAGCGTTCAACTCGGCGTCGGTCGGATCGGGGAGCGGCAAGCCGGTTACAACCTCAACCGGAGTTACAACCTTCGCTCGGGTTGTAACCTCAGCCCACGATGGAACGCCCCCGGTTGTAACCCGAACAATGCGCCGCCATACCGCCTTGCCGTGCTTGTTCGCCCGCTCGAAGTATTCCCGCTCGGAAGCGTTCTGCTCTAGTACGTGGCTCATCGCTGCCTCCCGGCCAAATCGGCGAACGTTCGCCTCAACGCCGCCTCGATGTCCCCAGCCGTCCTGCGAGCGTCCAGATCGAGCGCTACGGCGATGCGCCCACAGTCGGATACCTCGGTGAGTATCAAGTCCCGCAGCAGCCGTACGGTGCGCTTCTCGGCTTCCGTCACGCCGTCAGCTCCGCAGCAAGCGTCTCCGCCGGCCTCCCGTTACCGAACTCGGGCACACCTCGCGACTTCATTTCTCGGTCGGACAGTTTCGGTGCGCCGCCAGCAAACGCCACTATGCCTCGGCCATTTTTCATTCGCATTCCTTATCGATTAAATTAAAAGTTATCCCGGATTGCCCGTGGTTTTAGACTGGCGCAGTTCATCCCGTGTCGCGACATATCTATCGAACGCGACCCGAACTGCATGCTCAGCGAATCGAACAGCGTCCCATTCCGGTACATACGGCAGACGCCCGGAGGCTTCAATCTCCATTCTGAGGCGCTTTGCTACTGCCTCATTGCGCGCCTTCGCAAGAAGCGTGCGGAACGTCAACTCACCCCGCCTATCTTCCCCGGCGTGCTCATGCGCCTTGATGGACTTACCCGCGAACTGGAACAGTGGCCCAAGCAATGACTCTCCCGCCATGATCCCCGCCCGCTTCAGCGATGGAAGATACCGGCGCACATTGTCGACCCGCTTGCCAGTCAGTTCCGAGTACCATCGGCAAAGCTCGTGGAACCCCGGCGTAACGCCGCGTCGCCTATTGCGGAACTGTAGACAGAACCTAGCGAAAGCTCGCGACTCAGGCTTTAAGCTCGACATAGCGGCATCCCGTTGCAATGCTCGATGTCCAACCGCTCCAGCGATACGGATACCGTATTTCTCTGAGTCCGCCGCCTGTATGACCTCCCCGGTATCAAGGTTCACGTAATCATTAACCTCGACCGATTGGTATCGGCTGCTTAGCTCGCCGGCGACCATGACTGGCGGCATCAGCTTCCTCCAAACAGACCTTACCGAGAGCGCCGCCCATGCCGGATATCCTCGGTGCCTGCCGGGGTCGGCATCAGCTTCGAGCAAGTGCATTCTTAGACAAATACAACACAAGCCATTGATTAATAATAGAATTCCCCTTGTTGAAGTGAGGCAAACACCTCGGTGAGTCCACACGATGCCGAAGCTCTATCCAGATCATCGGATCGTTAAAGCCCCACGATGCTGCCGCGCCGGCGCGCAGGCCTGCGGATGGCTACGTAGACGAGCGCCGCCCAGCCGGGCATGGCATGGCTCGCTGGTGAAGTACTGCGTTGCCGGGTGTCTCGGCTTGCCGTCCGTCCACCACGCAGACGGCAACCTCAGCGGTGGGTTCGCTGCCGCTTCTCTGCCTCGCATGAGGCCGTAGCTAGGCGCAGTCCCACCAGCACATTGTTAAAGAACGCTTCGCATCCGGCAAACTGTTACCGGGCATCCGCTCGCAGCGCTAAGGCGCGCGCTCACATCCTGCCCTTCTGTCCACCTTCCACCGAGCCAGCAGCGCCAATGCGCCGCCCACTCGTTCCCGTCAGCGTCCAGCACAGGGCCGTAAACGCAAAAAAGGGCGCGTAGCGACACCGAGCAAGCGGACCATAGGCCAGCCTACCCAATGCAACTACGCGCCCTTGGATTCCCGTGCGATGGAGGGTTATGTCCATCACCGGAGCGGCCTCATGAGGCGGGCACGTTAGCTGAACCCTCGCGGATCAACCGCTGTTCAACTCGGGGCTAAAAGCCGCCATGACCTCACTACTACCGCATCGGCATTTCTACCGATGACGCGATCGTACCCTGAAAAAGCCCGCCCGTCAACAACCTGAAAGCATTTAATCAGTGAACCGTCAGCTCAGCGACAGTCAAAGCCAACGCGTGCGCCGCAATCTCCGCTTCTTCCGCCCGGTATCGGTCGCCCTTGCTGCCACTCAGCGCTGCTCGCTCACGCCACGCCGTCGCGCCAGCATCAGCGGCACGCAGCACCCTCGCCGCCCGCTCAGCGCTGCCCGCCTTCTTCGTCCACGGCTCGGACTGCAACACCCATCCTTCGGTATCCGCCACCGTCCCAGCCTCGGCGAGCATTTCATAGCCCGGCTCGCCAGCATTCGCAAGCTCTCCCGCCCTGTCTTCGTAACCAGCGAAGAACGCGCCGCGCACGTCATCATTCCCGGCCCACTCCGGGCAAACCTTCTCGAACATGACTTCCCACATGACCTCGCAATGCTCGGCCATGCTCGCCGGTCCCCACGGCTCATCCAGCCAGCGCGGCCAATCCTTCTCGGCGAATTCTGCACCTTGGTCGTACGCCTCGGCCTGTGCTGCGTCGATGTCGATGTTCGCGATGCTGATGCTCGTTTGATTCATGGTCATTTTGCGGTACTCTGCGGGCGCGCTGGCCCGCATCGGTTAGGTGATGCCCGGTCGATCCGCCAAGACTGAACCGAGCGTTACTGCGGTACGTGCGGTGCCAGCGCCTCAGTCAGCACCACCTCCTGGACTGACTGGCTTTCCTACTTCGTACTCGCACTGAGCCTGTTCGGTATGCAGCACGCTCGGCGGCGTCTTCGTCATCTGGTACGACATGGCGCGCATTAGGAGCTTCATCTGTAGCTCTCGATCTGCTGCGCTTTCGAATGACTTGGCGATGGACTTCAATTGCTCGCCGCGTTCTAACTGAATCCAGAAGCCCGCCAGCGTTTCGGTTTCGTAGATGCACTGCATAGTCTGCTGGCGGGTTGCCTGACGGCTCTCAGCGTGGCCCTCGGCTACATAGAGGGCGGTCACAGCGGCAACCACGACGATGGCTACGGTTCTCATGCCTGCTGGTCCTTAGCTTCTGCGATGGCTCGTTTAACAGCTGCTGTACTGATGGCGAAATGCTCGGCTGTTTGGCTGATACTCGCGCCGTGTTCTGCACGCCATGCACGAACTTCAGAATAGTCTGCTTTCCGCCTCCGTCCGACATTGGCGTAGCTGCCGTCTGTCTTCGCAATGGCGATACCCCGAGCCTGCATCTCGCGACGGTTCAGATAGTCCGCCTCGCCCTGTGCAGCCATGAATGCGAGCACGGCATCCCGCGTAGCCTTGCTAATCGCGTCCGTAGCGCCCCCATCGAACACCATGTTGTTCAGTGTGCAGATAACCCGCACCTTGGCTTTCATGAGCCGCTGCATAGTCTCGTGTAGCTCGTCGTACCGGCGACTGATCCGATCCAGCCAACGCACGTACAGCACACCACCCTTGCGTAAGTCCCGCTCGACAATCGCCCACTGCTCCCGATCCAGTGGCGCGACGTGATACCCGCTCACGCCTTCATCTATGAACACGTCGTCAGGCTCGACACCGTGCGCTGCTGCGTCTGCGTGCTGGCTCGCGCTCGACTGCCCATCCGTCGTGCTGATACGTCCGTAATACAGGGTTCTCATGGCTAGCTCGCTGGATCGAAATTGTTCATAGCTCGAATAATGACATGGATCGAATCTAGGGTCAACTATTTCGATCCAAGCTAGCGCACTCCTCTACCTAGGTCGATGAGGTACACCATTTCGAACCAGAATGGGTACATCCGCGAGCAGGGCAAATAGCGGACAATGCTTGGACAATCCAACTCCGTTTCAAAGATCGATGGCGACGCTTAACGAAAATGGGCAAGTCATTGCGCATTGCATCGAATGCAATGGCGCGCTCACAGTGTTCTTGGCTGGCGATCCACGGATCGGGCAAGGATTCGGGCAAATAACTCGACAGGTCTCAGAGCAGACAGCGCAGGTCTATCAACTCGTTCGCTGCACAGGATGCGGGTCCGGCGCGTTACTGACACTGCAATCTTTCCGTCGCCACGGGCAAGTAGGGTTGCTCGATTTCTATCCTGAAGCCCAAGACAGACTCTCCCTCCCGGCTGGCGTACCGGACGGCATTGCAAAGGAGTTTCGCGAGGGTGAAAGGTGTCGCGAAGCTGGCTGTTTCCGGGCGGCTGCGGCAATGTTCCGCTCGGTACTCGATAAGACTCTGCGTGCAAACGGATACAAGGAAAAGCGCGGCACGAATCTTGAGCAGCAAATTGATACAGCGGCTGCCGACGGCGTGATTACTGCAGCTCGCCAACGGCGCGCACACGATGAGATTCGCGTGCTTGGCAACGATGTTTTGCATGAGGCGTGGGAGCCTGTCAGCGCAGACGACGCAGCCGCCGCTCGACAATACGCACAACGCATCCTCGAAGACTTCTACGATGATCGCGAGTCCGTGTTGAAACTGCTACGGGCCAAGGGCAGAGTGGCGGACGAAGATCGACCACCGGGCACGGAATGAACCGCGCAACTATCCACCCGCGACCGATCCTCACTAGAGAAACGCGCACAGCCGCGCACGGGGGAGCGCAGGCGCGGGCGGGCGGCGTAAGTCCGCGCAGAAATCTCTATCGAATTTCGGCTCGGCAGTTTGCGACCGTTGCCCTTACAGCACCCGGTCAGAACTGATATTCTCTCGGCTGGCACTTCGCCATAACCGTCCCTTTTATGGGGACACTCCGGGGACACTCGGAGGGCAAATTAGGCATGAATTCGCGGGTAGGTAGAGCACTGGAAGGCCCGCGCAGCAAGGCGGAGCGGGTCTGAAGAAGCCCTTCACACGGCAGGGGTCACTGGTTCGATCCCAGTACCGCCCACCAAAGATTCGCCGCTTGTGGCGACGCGTCAAACGCTGGATCGAGCAGTTTTCTCCGGCGCTAGCGTAAAGCCATTCGGCAAAGAAAAAGCCCTGCACTCGCAGGGCTTTTTTTCTTCGCCCCCAGATTCACTGGGAAGCAATGACGACTTCTCAACCCGCCCCCGTGAGTAGGTCAAACAAGACCGTTACTCAACACTACGTCGAGCCATCGTCCTCTTGTTGTTGCCGCTCAGCGCGCTGCCGCTCGTCCTCAAGCCAGCGCATGGTCCTGCGATCTTGTAGCTTGCCTCGCACAATATCGATGACCAGGACAATCCCCGCGATTGCCAGCGTCAGCTTGGGACTGATGGCAAGACCGAACACGACCAAGACGCCCAGCAACTCGTAGAAGCGACTTTCCCACTTCCTCGCTTCGGCAGCGGCTTGCACCCAAGCATCGTAGTAGTCATCCAGGCGCTTGCTACCGAGAAAATCTTCGCTCCTATGTAAGCGCTAAATCCGCCACACGTCGTTAGGTGACGTGTTACCGGGTAACATGTTTCGAATCGATAGTTACCGGGTAACGAAGGAGATGCGAGATGACGCAAACGACGGCGCAGCGGCAGGCGGCTTATCGGGCAAGGCGCGAGACGGCAGGCAAGGACGGCAACGGTGATCGACGTCTGGATATGTGGATGAGCACGGAAGCGTATCTTGCTCTGACGCGGTTAGCTCGCCGTTACTCGGTAACGAAGCGCCAGATGCTGGAACGGTTGATCGCGCGGGCAGACGACGCGATTGTGCGCCGACTCGATCCCGATTCGGAACAGTGGGACCAATACTTCGGCCCAGCGCGGTAGCGATCGGAGTTACCCGGTAACGGCTTGCTGTCGAGCGAAGTTGAACGGTAGCAGGTCGCTAATATCGGCATCCGGTGCGCGCTGCGGCAATTCGGTCAGCACGTGCAGCAGATAGGCATGGGGATCGACGCCACAGGCTCGACACGTGAGCATCAGGCTGTAGACCATCGCGCTCGCTTTCGCGCCGTCGACCGTATCGCTGAAGAGCCACGACTTTCTCGCCGTGGCAAACGGCCTGATGTCGCGTTCGATGACGTTGTTGTCTATTGCAAACCGGCCATCGTCCACATAGCGACTCAGGTAAGGCCATTGCCGGAGACAGTAGCCGATCGCCTCGCCTAGCAGGCTCTTGGGCAGAACCTTCGGCGCGAGCTCGTCGAGCCAACTCTTGAAGGCGTTTAGCAACGGCACGCTGTGCTGTTGGCGCAAGCGGTACCGGTAATCGGCCAGCGTCTCGCCTTCGGGCAACGTCTGTTTGGCGAGCGTCTCGACCTGGTACAGCGCCTGGAAGAATTCGAGCGCCTTCGTGATGCGGGGGCTCGGTTTGTTCTTCTGCCCCTTGAGCGCATCCGTGAACATCCGGCGTCCATGCGCAAGGCATCCGAGGTGCGTGGCCGATTTGACCGTCCGCCACGCAGGCCAGCCGTCCGTCATCAGCGTGCCCGCGTAGTCTCCGAGGAACTCCTTCGGGTACTGCTGGCCACGCCCCGGCTGGTACTCAAACAGCACCACCGGCTGCTCGCTATCCTCCGCGCTTCGGTAGACCCACATGTATGACTTGTCCTGCGCGTTTCGGCCGTTCTCCTTCAGGACCTGGACGGTGGTCTCGTCGCCGTGAATCAGCCACTGGCTGAGCAGAATCTTCTTGAGCGCCTTGAACAGGCGCGTGTAGTGAAGCTCGGCGGGGCGGATGATCCAGTTCGCCAGCGTACCGCGGCTGACTGCGATATTCGAGCGTGCGAGCACGTCTTCCATCCGGTACAGCGGCGTGCCGTCGACATACTTGCCGGCCGTGACGGCGGCGATCATCGATGCACTGGCGTGACTACCCGGCAAGGGCTGCGCCGGCATCGGCGCGACCACGATCGGTGTGTGCGTGCCGTGACGCTCGCAGTGCCGACACGCGTACTTGAAACGCGCGTGCTGCAGCACCGAGACCTTGACCTGCATGTGCAACTGTTCGCTGATTTCCTCGCCCATCCGATGCATTGCCTTGCTGCAGCACGGGCAGATAGAGGTGGCCTCACTCGTTCGGACAGTTTTCTGAGATTTTTAAGTGGAACGTCCGAGGCAATCATGCTGCCGATTTGATCGCAGGCAGCGTCGCGAAGTATGCCTCATCCGGCGTCCGATCCGCCAGGCTCGAATGGGGCCGTTTTCGGTTGTACAGCTCGATGTAGTCGCCGATGGAGCGCCGGGCATGGCTGACCGACTCGTAAGCTCGCAGGTAAACCTCTTCGTACTTGACGCTGCGCCACACGCGTTCGACGAACACGTTGTCGCGCCAGGCCCCTTTACCGTCCATCGACAGCCGCACGCCTCGACCCAGTACGGCCTCGGTGAACGCGCCCGCCGTGAACTGGCTGCCCTGATCGGTGTTCACAATGTCCGGCAGCCCGTAGCGCGCGAACGCTTCCTCGAGCGCCTCGACGGCGTGCACTGCTTCCAGCGTGATCGCCACCCGGTGCGAGAGCACCTTGCGACTTGACCAATCCACTACTGCCGTCAGGTACACGAAGCCTCGCGCCATCGGAATGTATGTCGTGTCCAGTGCCCACGCCTGATTGGCCCGGGCGATTTTCATGCCGCGCAGCAGGTACGGCCAGATCTTGTGCTGCGCATTGCGTCGGCTCGTGTTCGGCTTGCAGTACAGCGCTTCCACGCCCATGCGTTTCATCAGCGTGCGCACGCGGCGGCGGCCGACCTCATAGCCTTCCCGGCGCAACAGACGCGCCAGCATCCGCGCTCCGGCAAACGGAAACTCCATGTGCAGTTCGTCGATCCGCCGCATCAGCAACTGGTCCGCCTCGCTCACTGGCTGCGCCCGGTAATACGCGCTCGATCTCGCGATGCCAACCAGTCGCGTCTGTCGCGAAACCGGCAGCGCATGCGTACGGTCAATCATCGCTTTGCGCTCAGCAGTCCGGCTTTGCCGAGCGCTCCTGACAAAAAATCGTTCTCCAGCGTCAACTGTCCGATTTTCGCGTGCAGCGTTTTCACGTCCACCGGCGGCTCGTTCGACGGTGGAGCGGCCGCGCCGAACACATCCGCCGCACGCTCCTGCAGTTGCCGCTTCCACTCCGTGATCTGGTTCGGGTGCACATCGAACTGCTGCGCCAGTTCGGCCAGCGTGCGCTCGCCCTTGACCGCCGCCAGGGCCACTTTCGCTTTGAACGCCGCTGAGTGCGTCCGTCGGGTTCTCTTCGTCATCTTTCCGGTTCCTTTGCCTGCATTATCGCTGGCTCAGGCCCCGGGCATTCCACTTACCCGACTGTCCGAATTTGCGCGGCCACCTCTCTCAGCCACCCGGCTGTCAACGCCTCAATGTCCGCACTATTTTTTCAACGGCCACTCGGAATCAAATCCGACATGTCACGCCATAGGCTTGCCGCCCCCACCAATATGAAGTTCCTGAGCGCGGCATACGAGACGCTCCCGACGCGATCTCTGTTGCCTCTCGCTTTTCGGCGAATTGCCGTCGATGAAGTGCAGTTCCGCCATCTCAACGCCGACTAGCCCGTCACTTCGCACAAGTATGTGGGGACACCGGGAAGCCCCAGCCACTCCCGTCAGTTCGAGATAGTCGCCATGAAACGACAGAGACAATCGCCATTCGCGCTCTTTCTTCTCGACTTCCCCCTTTGCCCCGAAAGGTTAAGTCTTTTTGTCTAGCGCTCATTTACCCGTCCATCACGGCCGATGAAAAATCGTTGCCCCCCCACTTTGCCCCGCTCACCGTCTAAATATCGCTCACGTTGTACGTTTCAGCATTCCCTGGATTTGTCCGCCCATGACGCGAAGCTAAACCTGTACCTACGAAACCATCACCATCAATTTAGATTGGCACGGCAACTGATCATGAGCATGGAATTTCCGCATCGATAACGCACCAACATCGCAACACGATACATCTCAAAAACGTGTACAAGCCTCCTCCACCCAAGCGTCACGCAAAACGCCCCTCTCACACGCCTCTTCAAAAATCCGGATAGTTAGTCTCCCATTTCTTCCTAAAATCCCCCTGAGAGATTCCATGCCTCTCCCGACAAAAATCCATTGCATCATAATAATCATCAAAAACATGGTAAGCGTAATTTTCCGAATGATCCGAAAAAACCTCCTGATCCTCATGATATTGCCGCTCGACAGTAAAGCTCTCTACTTTATAAAGCCATAAGGCGTCGCGCCTCGGCATCCTGCCAAACACCTCGATTTCCGGATACAAATCTTCCACGGAAACACCTTCCTCGATCAACTCTCGCGCCCGTTCATCCATATATCGAACGGCTCTGACTATCACATACTTAGACCCGCCATCAGGCAATATTTCCTCATAAAACATGCCATTCTCATCACCTCGAACTCCGGAAGGGAATGGGCTGTAATAAAACCTGGACTCTTTATCCATCGCCAATCATCCTTACGATCGAACTCTAATAAAATATTCTTATTATCTTTCCATCAAAATTATGGATCTGGAGGTGATCGCCCTGCAAGGCGTGATCCCCCGGTTTTGCATTCGCATCCGCAGCATCCCAATGGTAAGTACCTTCCCGCTCATACGCACCACGCCCACCGGGCAACCAGTCCGAGCCGCTTTCAGAGATCTTTCCCTTCGGAAGCGCCTGCCCTGTTGTATTCCTATATGCTCGAGGCATGCCCTTGCCCGTGGTTAGCGCGATCAACAATTCCTCGGCCTCCGCCCTTGAATTAACGGTTATTTGAGCCCTCTTACCCGAATTCAATTGCTCCTTTATATTTTTTAGATCACTTACGCAAGACAATCCCCACGGATCGATCCAGCCAATAGGATTCGGCGCATACTGATACTGATTCAACCCGCCCGCCAACCCGATCGGGTCCGGCGTAATGAACCGCCCCACGTCCGGATCATAGTATCGGAACGTGCTGTAACAGAATCCCGTCTCCAGATCCTCGTACTGCCCCTGAAACCGCAACGCCTGCGGCAGCGGCTGCATCACGTCCCCCGACGGATTCGCCTGGAATTCCGGTGCGTACGCTTGCAGCACCGTATTCCCCCACGCTCGATATCGCGTCCGCCACACCACCCGGCCGCCTCGGTCCGTCAGTTCCTCCGGCGCGCCGCCCGCGTTCGCGTGGAAATAATAGATCTTCGCCTCGGGCTTGGCTTCGGCCTCCGGCTTGTCGTGCTCGTCGCCGTGATACAGCCGCCACAGCCAATGGCTGTCGTCGCTGACCGCGTCGATCCGCGCCAGCGGCACATAGCCGTCGCCCTCGTACAGGTAGGTCACCGCCTGATGGCCGCGATACTCCTGCGCAAGCCGCATCCCGTCCCACACGAAGCGCGTCGTGCCGAACGCATCGTGCTTCGCGATCCGTCGGCCCAACGCGTCGTAGCTAAAGCGCACTGTCTGCTCGACGCCGCGCCGCACCGTCCTCACCTCGACGAGCCGATGCTCGACGTCGTACTTCAGATGCTGCTCCGTGTGCCCGCCCGTCAGCTTCTCGACGAGCCGCCCATGCGCATCGTACCGATAGCGGCGATCTCCGCTCATTAGCAGACGATTGCCCTCCACCCGCCCAGGCTGCCCCACCGGCCGCAGGTTCGACGCCGCATCGTACGCAAACGCCTCGGTCAGGACGCCTGCCGCATCCGGCCGCCCGCCTGCGCCCGCGCCGGCGGCCGTGCCGCCGAGCAATCGGCCGGCCGGGTCGTAGTGGTAGTTCAGCTCGCCGCCCAACGGATCGATCCGCGCCGTCAGCTCGCCGCCGCGGTCATACGCGAACGCCTTGCGC
The DNA here is from genome assembly GCF_001524445.2 of Burkholderia savannae. Lineage (NCBI taxonomy): Bacteria > Pseudomonadati > Pseudomonadota > Betaproteobacteria > Burkholderiales > Burkholderiaceae > Burkholderia > Burkholderia savannae. The sequence continues at coordinate 1,218,237 of NZ_CP013417.1, read as the reverse complement.
AGCAGATCCCGGCTCTGTCGAGTGCCGAAAGCAGCCCATGAACCCGGCGTGCGCTGCCAGTCACCGATCCATTGCCCGATCTTTCGCGACAAGCCGTCATACGCCGTCGCCAGCGTCTGCGCGCCCTGCGTCCGGCTCACCTCGCGATGCAGACGATCGCGCTCGAAATCGCAGACGGTCTCGCCGTTCGATGCAATCCGGTGCAGATGGCCGCTGCCGTAATACAGCCAGCTCAGCGTGCGGCCGTCCGGCAACGTCGTGCCGGTGCGATTGCCGAGCGCGTCGTATTCATGCGCGAGACGCGTCGTCGCGACCTGCCCGTCGTCGCCGGCCACATCCGACGTCTCCGCAACGAGCCGATCCAGTTCGTCATATGCAAACGTGACGGTGTTCATCGGGCGGCCGTCGAGATGCTTGCGCGCAATCCGTTCGAGGCGCCCGGTCGCGTCGTAATCGTATGTCGTCACGGTTTCCGGGGTGCGCCTGCGAACGAGACGCCCCAGCGCATCGCGCTCCAGCTCGATCGTGATCTGCTCGGGCGTGCCCGCCGCCTGCCGTACGACGATCGGCGCACCTCTCGCATCGCGCTCGTATTCGACGCGCAATCCGTCCGGACCGATCTGTTCGATCAGGCGATCGCCCGCGTCATAGGCAAACCGGTAGCTGTCGCGCAATTCGTTGCGGAGCGTGCGCAGATTGCCGGCCGCATCGTATTCGAAGCTGACCCGATGCCCGTTCGCATCCGTTCTCGACGCAAGGCGCCCGGCCGCGTCGTACGCGAATGCGGTCGCATGTCCGTTTCCGTCGACGAACGCGGCCAGTTCGTCCGCGAGCGACCAGCGATATTGTTCATCTCCGCCGGTCGGCAATCGCGTCTCGACGATCCGGTCGCGGCCGTCATGGCGATAGCGCGTCGTATTGCCGAGCGCATCGGTCAGCGCCACCATCCGGCCGCGCGCGTCGTGTTCGAACCGCGTCGTGATGCCCGAGCAGTCGGTGCGCGCAATCAGCCGGTGCTGCCCGTCCCATCCGAAGTGCGTGATGCCGCCGCGCTCGTCGACGATCGCCGCCGGCCGCCCTTGGCGGTTGAGCCGAAATTCGATGCGCTGCCCGAGCGGATCGGTCTCGCCGACGCGGTTGCCGCGCATGTCGAATTCATATTTCCATTGCCGCCCGTCGGCGAGCGTCTGCTGTTCGAGCGCCATCCATAGCGGATGCCATGCGAATTGCGTTTTCTCGCCGAGCGCATTCGTCAGCTCGGTGGGCAAGCCGCGCTCGTCGTCGTAGCGAAGCCGCGTCGTCGCGCCGTTCGGCTCCACGAACCCGAGCAGCTCCCGGTTCGGACTCCAATCGAAACGCCAGTTCCGCCCGAGCGCGTCGGTGTGCGCGGTCACGAGATAATCGGCGTTCCATTCGCATAGCTGCGTGCGCCCGAGCTGGTCCGTCACGCGCGCCGCCTGACGCTCGAAATCGTACGTGATGCGATAGCGCTCGCCGTCGTCGGTCCAATGTTCGACGATGCGCGCCTCGCGATCCGCCAGACCGTTCTCTTCCGCGAGCGCCTTGCGCTCGAACTCCTCCCACGCGTAACGCGCGGTCTTGCCGCCCGGCAACCGGTGCATCGTCATGCGCCCGGCCGGATCGTAGCCGAAGCGGCGTCGTTCGCGCCCTTGTGCGTCGGACACGCTCGCGAGCAGCCCGTCGGACGTGTACGTGTAGCTCACCAGGCATTCGCTCGCGCCGCCCGCGTGCAGGATCACGCGCGACATCCGCTCGCGGCGCGACGCATCGTATTCGATCCGCACGCGATGGCCCGCCATCGTCGCGAGCTCGTCCAGCCGGCCGTGCGCGTCATAGTGAAAGTGCAGCTGGTTCGCGTTGCGATCCTCGAACACGACGGGACGCAGCGTTTGCGTCGCGAGACCGGAGCGCGGCAGCCCGAAATCGAAGCACATGCCGTCGTCCTGCTCGACCATCCAGTGTCCGCCCGGCGTACACGCGAAGGTCAGCCCCTCGCTGCGATTGAAGTACTTCCGGCCCGGCTGCAGATCGGGCACCGGGGTGCTGCGTCCTTGCGCGTCGATCCAGCGATGCGGATTCTCGCCGCCGGCGCCGAGCCGCAGCTCGACCGCGTACGGCAGGTTCCAGCCGCGCCCGAGCGGGCGATCGTCACGCGGATCGAGGCTGCTGTAGAAGCGCTGCCAGACGATCGGCACCGGTGCGCTCAGCACGAAATCGAGGTCTTCTTCGCCGTCGAGAATCTTCGCGCCCGTCGGCAGATGGACCGGATGCCCGATGCGCCCCGACATCACGCTGCCGACGAGCTTGTCGGCCGCCACGTTGATCGCGAAGTTCATCGCGAAGCACGCGAGCTTGCTGGCAAGCGGCCCCTTGCCGCGTATCGCCTGGCAGAGCGCGATCGCGAGCCCCGCGTATTTCGCGATCGTCGCGAGCCACGGCGGCATCTCGCTCGTGACGTCGCGCACGCGCACGCGATCGCCGCCGATGCTCACGTTCGTCGACCCGGTGTTGATCTTGCCGTCGCAGGTGGTCGCATCCTTGATGCGCGATGCGGGCCGACCGTTGACGAACACGCTCGACGAGCCTTCGGCGAGATGCTCGCCCGCCGGATTCGGATGATTCGAGCAGGCGACGAAATCCTGATCGACCGGCACGAACAGATCGGCGACCGACTGCGGCTCGACGCCGGGCGGCAGCGGCGGCGCCGGCATGCCCGCCGCGCGCGCGGCGCCGCGCCCGTTCACGAAGACGTCGGTCGAGCCCGTCGAGATCGCGCCCTTCACGTCGCCGGGAATGAAGCTGTCGATCAGCTCGCCCGCTTTGTCCGATAAATAGCCCTCCAGCGAATCCGAGCCGAGAAAATGCGACGCCGCCGCATTGACGACCTGCGACATCACCGCGCCGACGACGGCGCCGAGCACCACCGCTCCGAGCCCGCCCGTCCCGACGACGAAAGCCGCCGCCGCCCCGATCGCCGCGCCGACCAGCAGGCCCGCGCCGATCGTCGCCGCCACTTTCAGCATCTGCGCGAGCAGCGATGTGTGCGTGAAGGTGTCTTGCGCGCGAGCGGCGGCGAGGAGCGACATGGCGGGATCAGTTCTGGTTCACGGGAGCAACCGGGGCCGTGGCGCGAGCGGCATGTGTACGAGGCGCGCGCGAACCCGCACGCGTCAAGCGTGGGCGCTGTAACTGGCGAGCAGCGTCCGCCACGTCGCGCGGTGCGCGTCCGTCAGCGGCGTCTGGCTCGACAGCGTGATGACGAGCAGACGCGGCGCGTCGGTCACGGTCATCGCCTGGATCTGGTAGAACGCCGATCCCGACTGACGGAACGTGCTTTCGAGCTCCAGCGCCGGCGCGCGCCGCTCGCCGATTTCCACCGGCCTACGCGAGATTTCCTTGAAACCCGTCACGTGGCGCGTCATCAGTCCGATCTGCCGCTGCATGCATCGGCCCAGATCCTCGCCGCCGATCAGTTGATCGCGGCTCACGACGATCTGGAACGTGCCGCTCGTGTCGGGATGCGTGAGCGCGAGCACGTTGACCGTGCGATCGTCGCCAAGCGAAGGAATCTCGAAACTGCACTCTTGCGTGAGATATTTCATGTTCGGCTCGTTGGCAAAGAACTCGCGCGCGGACCGCGCGCAGGCAGACGGGCGAGCGCGTCAAGGATTCAGATCGATCTTCTTGCCCTGCATCAGGAAGTAATCCGAAGCATGTTCGACGATCTGCACGCCCTCGAGCTTGATGAGGCCGTCCTTCGTCATCGTGATGCTCGACTTGCCGCACCGGATGACGACCTGATCGGTGACGTCGAGCACGTAGGTCCCGGCGGGCGGCGGCGCGGCGTCCTGCGCGGGCAGCGCGCCCACGGTCATCGCGAACGCGCTGCCGACGCCCACAGTCTGGTTGTTGCCGGTATTCGAAACGTGATCCTGCTTCACGTTGAGCGTGTGATTGCGCCCCACCGCCGAGCGATGATCGTTCCCGACGCTGCGCAGCTCGTCGTGCTCCACCTCCGTGCGCATGTCGCGCTCGGCCTGCAGCCACAGCTCCTCTTCGCCCTGCTTGTCGTCGAAGCGGATCGCGTTCGCGGTGCCCGCGTGCCCTTTCATCGAGCGCGACAGGATGCCGCTTTGCGTCGCGTTCTCCGGCAGCTTCCAGGGCGGCATGTTCTGCGCGTTGTAGACGCGCGAAATGATGATCGGCCGATCCGGATCGCCGTCGAGGAACGACACGACCACCTCGTCGCCGATGCGCGGAATCGTCACGCCGCCGAAACCGCCTCCCGCCCACGGCTGGCCGACGCGCACCCAGCACGAGCTGCCCTGATTGCGCTGCCCGAGCCGGTCCCAATGGAACTGCACCTTCACGCGCCCGAGCGAATCGGTGTAGATCTCCTCGCCCTTCGGGCCGACCACGATCGCCGTCTGCGGGCCGGCGATGACCGGGCGCGGCATCGCGAGCGACGCACGGAAAGGGATCTTCTTGCGGATGCACTGGAAGCTCGCCGTGTACGATGCGGCGCCTTCGTTCGACTGATAGTTGTTCAGGCCGTGATGGTGCACCGCGGTCAGCAGGAATTGCCGGTCCTCGGGCCGCGCGCCGCCGTGATCGTAATGATCGGTGAGCTCGAAATAGCGGCCGGGCGCGAGCGTGCGGCAGTTGCCCGCGCCGGTGAACGCCTTGCTGCCCGCCGCCAGCGCTTCGAGCCGGAAGCGCGCGAGCTCCTCGCCGCGGTCCGTCGAATCGAAGCCGTGCAGCCCGACGTAGTCGTACACCTCGTACGGCTCGACGCTGCCCTGCTCGGCCTTCGTGTCGCCCGACACGTAGCGCCGCGCGCCCGGCACCTTGTAGTCGAACGTCTTGAGGCTGACGGTGCTGGACGTCAGTTGTCGATGCGCGGCGAACTGCGACACGATCGCTTCGTCGTCGACGACTTCGCCCGCCGAATATCGCAGCGCCAGCGCGCCGTCGATCGGCTTGGCGTGAGTCGAATCGTCGGTGACGATCAGCTTGTGGCCGTCGTTCGCATGCTCGAAATAGTAGAAGAGCCCTTCCTGCTCTATCAAGCGGAGCACGAAGTTCAGATCGGTTTCGCGATACTGCGTGCAATAGCTATATGGCTTGAGCGCGCGGGACAGACGAAACGCGTAGGACGCCAGTTTCGCGTACTGCGAGAACACGCCGTCGAGAATGTCGCGAACGCTCTTGTCCTGGAAAATGCGCGAATCGACGCGCCGCGACAGCATCCACAGCCACGGCCGGACGGTGGCCGCATACGTCGCGAGGCCGCCGTCCGCGCCGGTATGGCTGAACTGCGTCACATAACCGTGGAAATGGCGCTCCGAGCCGCCGCTCGACGGGGTCGCCAGCTTCAGCGATACGGTGACCGGCTGCCCAATCATCTGCTTGAGCTCGATCGTCGGATCGCGCGACGCGAGGCCGATGCGCATGTCGAACAGAACGGACAAGCCTTCGCTGCATTGAAAATCGCTGACGACGAGCGCCGACTGACCGGAAAGCGGTGTCCGAATGCTCAGCAGGCGACTATTCTGCAGGTTCAGAAAACCCGCAAGGTCGGATAATTGCATGTTTGCCCCCGGCGCGCCCTCGTTCTTTTTGACGACATAGCAGGACGAAAATATAACGCATTAACTTGGAAAGTCACTGCGTTTTTTCCGGGTTTTAAAGCCAGCCCTAATTGCCCTCGACAAAACTCGGAAATTATTTCGCACACCTCGAAAAAATCATAATCGGACGGTAACACTTACATTATCGAATCGGTTCCGGCGTATTCGTGAAGAAGATCGATCGGCCGCATCATTCGACAGACTCGCATTAAATCGGACCGCCGATTATATTGACGGTTTATCGACGATTTTCCGAATGCCTTCCGGCAAGCGTCGCGACGTGATCGGCCTGAAACCCGTTCCATCCATTGCCATTCCACTGCCATGCCGAACGCACCTGCCTTGTGGGAGCCGTACTGCCATCGATCGGAAGCGGAATTCCATCTGTCGAACTTCGCCGGCAAGGTGCTCGGCCCAAAGGCGGGCGTCGTGTTTTTCGACGGCATTGGCGCGTCGCGCCTGAAATCGGCGACGCCCGACGCCAACGGCAATGCGCTCGATTTGGTGGTCGCCGTGTCCCGCCCGCCGCTGATGCCGGCCGATCCGCCCAACTCCGCGACACCTCAAACCATCGATCAATTGTCGATGCAGTGGGCGCAGAGCGTGTCCGCGGCCAGGCGATCGGCGCCCGGCCCCGCGCTGCTCGGGCCAGGCATCTCGAAGGCCCGCGACTTCATCGAGGAACACAAGAGCGCATTCGACGGCGCAGCCGTCGTCGGCGACACGTTCGGCATCCTGGCGGGCGCCGTGTCGTTCGCCGCGATACTTGCCGGCGGCGTGACGCTTCTGCCCGTGCTGGGCCTCGTGGCCGGCATGACGTCGGCATTGCTGCTGCTCGAAGACAGCCGGATGTTGAAGTACGAGCTGACGGGCGACGAGGTTCGCAAGAAGCCACTCGGCAACGCGTGGCACTACAAGGTACTCGAAACCGTGGGGCCGATCCTCATCCTGCCGGACCTCGTCGCGAGCGGTCCGCGCACGCTGGCTTCGCTGCCCCGCGTCGCGCGGGAAGCCGGCGAAATTTCCGAAGAGGCCGTCCAGGCGACGAAGCGGCTCGCGTCGCAACGCAACGCGCTCGACGCGATCAAGAGCGCGTCGCTCGACAATCCCAATCGGGCCGCGGCTCAGGCGCAGGCCCGGCAGGTGGAGGAACAGGCGAGCCGCTTCGCCGACGCCGTGCGCGAAGCGCAACGGAAACTGATGCAGGCTCGTCGCGAACTGCTGCTGTTGCGGACGATCGAAGCGCCCGCCTACATGGCATCCATCTACGGAGCCAGCGTGTACGGCATCGATCCGCCCGATAGCGTCACGCACGGGATCGACCGGCTTCAGCAGCGCCTCGGCGGCGAGCCTCGGCAAGACCCTGACCACCCCGCTCGCCTCCTCGTCCCCGATCGCCCGATGACGTCTCAACCCGGCGCGCCCGCGCCCGTCCTGCAATTTCAAGTCGGCGTCGGCCATCGTCCGGGAGCCGCGCATTGACGAACTTCGATCATTCCGCTGACGCGACGGCCGCGCGTCGTGCCTCCGGCGCCGCGGCGCGCCCCGGAAATCGCCCCGCCGGCGCGCCGCCCCAGGCGATTCCCGCGGGCATGGCGTTCTTCGTCGCGGTCGGCACGACCTTCATGGAACTCTTCGACTGTCTCGGCGACGTGGTGGGATTTGCTTCGGAAAACTACCGATTCGAGGAGATCGCCGTGGCCGCGGCGATCATGCTGACGGTGGGCATCGGATTCGGCAAGGGGAAGCGCTGGGCCGTGCGGCTGTTTCGTTGGCTATCCTATGCGGGCATGGCGGCGCTCGCCGCGGTGCTCGCGTTCGGCGCGTTCCTCACGATGGGCACCCACCCGCTCGACGCGGGCCTTGCATGGGTCATCTTCGCATTCGCCGTCGTGCAGATTCCGCTATACGTCGTCATATTCCGCGCGCTAAGACGCGTGCGCTGGCTCGATCCCGAGTCGCTGCCGCACGAGTGGGAGCCGTCGGCCCGTGAAGCGCGCGGCCGCTGAGCGCGTGCCGATTCCGGCGCTTACCCGACGACCGGAGCGCGGCGTCTCTCCGTGCGATGCGCGGCGCGCGGCGCACGGTGCGCTTGGCCGCGCGCCGCCCGCGCCGTGTCACGCGATGCCCAGCTGCTTCGCGGTCGCATCGATCGCCCGCTTCGCCTTCTCCACGATCTCGTCGATCTCAGTCTTCGAGACCACGAGCGGCGGCGACAGCAGCATCCGGTCGCCCGTCGCGCGCATGATCAGGTTGCCGTTGAAGCAGTAGTCGCGGCAGATCGTGCCGACCTCGCCGCCGTTCTCGAAGCGCTTGCGCGCGCCCGGCTCGCGCGCGAGCTGCAGGCCCGCGACGAGCCCCGCGCCCGAGATCTCGCCGACGATCGGATGATGCGAAAACGTCTCGCGCAGCAGTTTCTGGAAGTAGGGGCCCGTATCGGTCTTCACGCGCTCGACGATCTTCGCGTCGCGCAGCAATGTCAGGTTCGCCACCGCCACCGCCGCCGCGACCGGATGCCCGGAGTACGTCATCCCGTGATTGAACTCGCCGTGCGCGATCAGCGCGTCGGCGATCCGGTCCGACAGCGCGACCGCGCCCATCGGCACGTAGCCGCTCGTCAGCCCCTTCGCGAGCGTCATCAGATCCGGCTCGAAGCCGAAGTGCCGATGCGCGAACCATTCGCCGGTGCGCCCGAATCCGCCGATCACCTCGTCGGCGACGAGCAGCACGTCGTACTTGCGGCAGATTCGCTCGATCTCGGGCCAGTACGTCGACGGCGGGAAGATCACGCCGCCCGCGCCCTGGAACGGCTCGCCGATGAACGCCGCGACGTTGTCCGCGCCGAGCTCGAGAATCTTCGCCTCGAGCTGCCGCGCGCGCTCGAGCCCGAACGCCTCCGGCGTTTGCCCTTCGCTCGCTTCGCCGAAGTAATAAGGCTGATCGATGTGCACGATGTGCTCGACCTTCGACGGCATCTGCTCGTGCATGTAGCCCATGCCGCCGAGCGTCGCGCCCGCGATCGTCGAACCGTGATAGCCGTTCTTGCGCGAGATCACGAACTTCTTCTGCGGGCGGTTCTGCGTGCGCCAGTACTGATGCGCGACGCGCAGCACCGTATCGTTGCCCTCGGAGCCGCTGTTGCAATAGAAGAAGCGGTTGAACGACGGCGGCGCGATCTGGGCGAGCAGCGCGGACAGCTCGATGATCGGCGGGTGCGTGGTCTTGAAGAACGTGTTGTAGAACGGCAGTTCGCGCAGCTGCCGGCTGCCGGCCTCGATCAGCTCCTCGCGCCCGTAGCCGACGTTCACGCACCAGAGCCCGGCCATCCCGTCGATGATCTTGTTGCCGTCGGAATCCCACAGATACACGCCCTCGGCCTTCACGATCACGCGGCTGCCCGTGCGATTGAGCGAGCCCATGTCCGAGAACGGATGGATATGGTGCGCCGCGTCGAGCGCGCGGTACTGCGCGGTGCTGCGCTGCTGCGCACTCGCGCGCAGCGGCTGAACGAGGGCGATGTCTTCGGTTCGATACGTCACTTCGATCTCCTGAATGCGTCGTACATACGCACGCTCAAACGTGCAGCAGCAGGTGCTTGCGCTCCCACGAGCTGATCACGCGGAAAAATGCTTCGTACTCCGTTTCCTTCAACGCGAGATAGGCCTTCACGAACTTCTCGCCGAGCATCTCGGCAAGCGGCGCGCACGCGCTCATCAGCGTGAGCCCTTCCTCGAGATTGCGCGGCAACTGGTACGGCAGGCTGTAGCCGTCGCTCGCGAGCGGCTCGGTCGGCTCGAGCGCCTGCGTGACGCCGAGGTAGCCCGCCGCGAGCGTGCCCGCGATCGCGAGGTACGGGTTGCAGTCGACGCCCGGAATCCGGTTCTCGATCCGTCGCGCGGCGGCCGCCGAATGCGGAATCCGGAAGCCGACCGTGCGGTTGTCGTAGCCCCACTGCACGTTGATCGGCGCGGCCATGAAGCGCGACAGCCGGCGATACGAGTTGATGTACGGCGCGAAGATCGGCATCAGCGCGGGCGTGTACTTCTGCAGCCCGGCAAGGTACGCGCGAAACATCGGCATCACTTCGCCGCCCGCGCCGATGAAGAGATTGCGGCCCGTCTCGAGGTCGACGACGCTCTGATGGATGTGCATCGCCGAGCCCGGCTCGTTCTCCATCGGCTTCGCCATGAACGTCGCGTACATGTTGTGGCGCAGCGCCGCTTCGCGCACCGTGCGCTTGAACAGGAACACCTGGTCGGCGAGCGACAGCGCATCGCCGTGCAGAAAGTTGATCTCCATCTGCGCGGCGCCGACTTCGTGAATCAGCGTGTCGATGTCGAGCCCCTGCAGCTCGCAGTATTCGTAGATGTCCTCGAAGAGCGGATCGAACTCGTTGACCGCTTCGATCGAATACGACTGCCGCCCCGTCTCCGCGCGCCCCGTGCGTCCGACGGGCGGACGCAGCGGCAGATCCGGGTCCTTGTTCATGTCGACGAGATAGAACTCGAGCTCCGGCGCGACGACGGGCTTCCATCCCTTCGCGCGATACAGGTCGAGCACGCGCCGCAACACGTAGCGCGGCGAGATCTCGACGGGCGAGCCGTCGAAATGCACGCAATCGTGAATCACCTGCGCGGTCGGATCGACCGCCCACGGAATCAGGCAGATCGTCGACGCGTCGGGCACGCACACCATGTCGGGATCGGTCACGCCGGTGAGCGTGCCGTCTTCCGGGTAGTCGCCGGTGACGGTCTGCACCATCACCGCTTGCGGCAGCCGCATCGATTCGCCCGTTTCGAACTTGTTGCGCGGGATGATCTTGCCGCGCGCGATCCCCGCCATGTCGGGAATGATCGCTTCCACTTCGGTGATCCGGTGTTGCCTCAAAAAATCATCGATGTCTTGCATGTGAGCCTCTCTTCGATAAGCGTCGACGGCCTTCACGCGCGCGTCGCGCGTTCGGCCGTCCTGCGCATTCGGGCGCGGCACGCCGCGCCGAACGCCGCAAAGATTTCTCGCGACAGCGGATTGCCGTCGAACCGCCATTCCGGATGCCACTGCACGCCGAGCGCGAACGCGCGCGCGTCGCGCACGCCGATCGCCTCGACGAGCCCGTCGGGCGCGCGCGCTTCGACGGTCAGCCCGCCGCCGAGCCGCTCGATCCCCTGCGCGTGCAGCGAGTTGACGTCGACGCTTTCCGCGCCGTGCGCAAGCCGATGCAGCAATCCGCCCGGCTCGAGCCGGACCGGATGCGCGGAGCCGTATTGCACGTCGACCGGAGCGGACAGGTTCTCGCGATGATCGGCGCGGCCGCTTTGCGCGTGCACGGCCTGATGCAGCGTGCCGCCGTACGCGACGTTCAGCTCCTGCATGCCGCGGCAGATCGCGAGCACCGGCACGCCGGCGTCGATCGCCGCGCGCACGAGCGGCAGCGTCGTCGCGTCGCGCGCCGCGTCGTGCAGCGTGCCGGGCGCGCTCGCCGGGCCGCCGTAGCGCTCGGGCTCGACGTTCGAATAGCTGCCCGTCAGCAGCAAGCCGTCGATGAGCGCGAGCAGTTCGTCCGCGCGCTGCCGCGCGCCGAGCGCGGGCAGCACGATCGCGAGCGCGTCCGCGCCGGCGACGACGGCGCTCAGGTATTTCTCGCCGGCGACATGCGCGACATGCAGGCCGACCGTCTTGCGATCCGCGCAAACGCCGACGACGGGCCGCCGCCCGGCGACGAAATGTTCATCCATCGCGCTTCCTCCGATTCGACAGGCGCGACGAACGCGCGCGCAGCACGCGCGACGCATCGCGTTCGTCGAGAAAAACGGAAACGACGCCGCGCACAGCGGCATGCATGCACGTACGCGCGCGCCCGATGCGCGGCGGCGTGCGTGGCGTGGGCTCGACGGATTCGCGCGCGGCGCGGTCACGCAACGCGCGGCCCGCGCGCGATGCGATGCGCGCGCCGCCCGTTCGCATGCGGCTCGGCAACGCGACGGCAATGCGCAGCGACGACGAACCGGCGAGCGACGAGGAGCGACGAGAAGAGGCGCTAGGGCAACAGCGATGCGACGCCGTCGTCGTGAACCGCCGTGTAGGCGCGCGCGGCGACCGCGTTGTGACGGCGCACGGAGCGCCGGGACACGGTGGCGAAGATGGACAGGCTTGGGCTAGCGAGATACTTGCCGCAGCCAACGTCGGCGGCGTCGACGGCGTGCGGAAGGCTCGCGCGCCGACTTCGATCCCGCCTGACCAAGGGGCCTTGGACTCTCACGATTACACTCGACTGACTGTTTAAAGTATTGAACGCGGCAAGCGGCGATGCGACTCGGCATGCGCCGCCGCCCGGCCAGCCGGTCGATCGTCGCGAACGTCGCTGCAGCCCGTTCGCGAGTGGCGGCGGCGCGGGAAAACGCCACCGTGATCGATGTGACGGCTAGCTGACAATCAGCTTATCGTATCTGGAAATGCCGTCAATTCCGTTTCAAAAATACGGATCTAGGGTTTTCCCTTAATTCACGGCGGATGCATTGCTTAAAATATTCGACGATAACCGTCGATGGACGCGCGCATTGCGCGGCGTCGGCTCGTAGTCGGATCGGTATCCGAACGATTCCCGCCTCCCATGCTCGCTTCGCGCGGCGAACGAGCGAACCACGAGCGAAACCCGCATTCGTTTCGCATCGCAAACGAATGCGCGACGCAATCCGCCGCGCATCGCCCAGCGCGAAGCGCCGCGAATGGAGGCTGCCCTACAACGAGGTCAGCGATGCTCGAGTGCGGCCCTCGCGAGCGCCTCGAGCAGCGGCACGATCCGCCGCGCCTTTGCTTCGTCGTACGAATAAGGCCGCGTTTCGTCCATGTAGGTCGCTTGCACGAGCTCGAGCTGCACCGCCTGCACGCCGTGCTCCGGCGCGCCGTAGTGACGCGTGATGTAGCCGCCCTTGAAGCGCCCGTTCGCGATCGACGTGTAGCCGCCGTGCTTGTCGACGAGCGCGGCCAGCTTGTCGGCAAGACCCGGCGCCGCGCTCGCGCCGTTCGACGTGCCGAAGTTGAAGTCCGGCAGCCGGCCTTCGAAAAAGCGCGGCACCTGCGAGCGGATCGAATGCGCTTCCCACAGCAGCACGCGGCCGTGCGCGCCCTTCAGGCGCTCGAGCTCGCCTGCGAGCGCATCGTGATACGGCCTCCAGTAGCGCTCGCGACGGCGTGCGATCTCGGTGACGGTCGGCTCGTCGCCTTCCGCGTAGAGCGGCGACTTGTCGAACGTATCGACGGGCACGAGGCCCGTCGTATCCTGGCCCGGATAGAGATTCGCGTCGTCGGGCGGACGGTTCAGATCGACGACATAGCGCGCGTGCAACGGCACGATCACCGACGCGCCGAGCGTCTTCGCGAAATCGTACAGACGCTCGAGATGCCAGTCGCAATCGTCGACGTGGCGCGCGACGGGCGTCATCGTCTCGGCGATTTCGTCGGGAATGCGGGTGCCCGCGTGCGGTATCGACACGAGCAGCGGCAGCGTGCCGCGATGCAGCGTGAATACCGGCGGATACGATGCGGTGTTCATGATCGTTCGACCTCGTTGATGATGCCGCGCTTCGTGCGGCGCGCTCCCCGCCGCGCGCCGCGCGGCTCGCACGTGGCGGCCGGCTGCGCCGCTGCGCGCGCGAAGCGCTCGGCTTGCATGATTTTCATTGCGGCGCGCGCGGCACCCCGCCCTCGCGCCGGATGCCGGATGCCGGATGCCGGATGCCGGATGCCGCAGGCATGCTGACCGCATCGCGCGGCGGCCGCGCCGGCGCATCTTCGTATCATCCGTCGCTTGCGCAAGCCGGTCGCGCTTCAGCGCAGCAGTTGCGCGAGCGCCGCGCGATACCCGGCGTACGCGGATGCCTCGTCACGATGACGCCGCGCACTCACCACCTGCTCGCCGCCGACATACACGTCGAGCACCGGCGTGTCGCCGTGCTCGGCGAACACCGCACCCGACAGCCACGTGTCGCTGCCATGCTCGGCGATCGACGGATGCGTGGGATCGAGCACGATCCAGTCGGCGCGCCGGCCCGCCTCGAGCGCGCCGACCGGCCGGCCGGCCGCGCGCGCGCCGCCCGCGAGCGACGCCGCGAACAGACGGTCAGCCACGTGAGTATGCGCCGAATCGGCGAGCACGTTGCGCTCGCGCCGCACGAGACGCTGCCCGTATTCGAAGAGCCGCAGCTCGGCGCGCCAGTCGACGCTCGCGTGGCTGTCCGAACCGATGCCGATCGCGCCGCCCGCCGCGAGATAGTCGAGCGCCGGAAAGATGCCGTCGCCGAGGTTGGCCTCGGTCGTCGGACACAGGCCCGCGATCGCGCCGCTGCGCGCGAGCGCACGCGTCTCCACCGCGTCGAGATGCGTCGCATGGACGAGGCACCAGCGCGCGTTTACGTCGAAGCGATCGAGCAGCCATTGCACCGGCCGCGCGCCGTATGCGCGCACGCAATCGTCGACTTCCGCGGTCTGCTCGGCGATGTGGATGTGCACCGGCGCATCGGCCGGCAGTGCGCCGAGCAATTCGCGCAGGCCACCCTCCGATACCGCGCGCAGCGAATGCGGCGCGATCCCGTAGCGCAGCCCCCCGTGCTCGGGCAGCTCGCCGCGCAGCGCATCGAGGAGCGCGAGAAGCGCATCGGGCGTGTTGATGAAGCGGCGCTGGTCGTCGCGCGGCGCGCGTTCGCCGAAGCCGCTGTACTGGTACGCGACGGGCAGCATCGTGATGCCGATGCCCGCATCCCGTGCCGCGCCGACGACGCGCGCCGCCAGCTCCGCGAGCCGCGGATAGCGCGCGCCGTCCGGCGCATGGTGAACGTAATGAAACTCGCACACCGACGTATAGCCGCTCTTCAGCATCTCGACATAGAGCCAGCGCGCGACCGCAGCGAGCGCGTCGGGCGTGATCTTCAGCGCGAAGCGGTACATCAGGTCGCGCCAGCTCCAGAACGTGTCGGACGGATTCGCGCGATATTCGGTGAGCCCCGCCATCGCGCGCTGGAACGCGTGCGAATGCAGGTTCGGCATGCCGGGCAAGAGCGGCCCGTTCGCGTGCGCGACGCCCGCGGGCGCCGGCGCGTTCGCGCTCACGTCGACGAGCGCGCCCGTCGCGTCCCAGCGCAGCAGCACGTCGCGCTGCCAGCCGCCGGGCAGGTATGCGTGCTCGGCAAACAACATCGAATCGGTCATCGTCATGCCTGTCTTCCGTCAGCGCGCATCGCGCGCGAACACCGTCACCCCGCCCTTCACGACACGCTCGCACAACGGCCGGCCGAACCAGTACGCGAGCTCCGCGAGCGTCGACACCGACCACACCGCGAAATCCGCCTGCCGCCCGGGCGCGAGCGAGCCGTGCAGATCGCCTGCGCCGAGCGCCGACGCCGCGTGGCGCGTGACGCCGAGCAGCGCCTCTTGCACTGTCAGCTTGAAGAGCGTGCAGCCCATGTTCACCGTGAGCAGCAGCGACGTGAGCGGCGACGTGCCCGGGTTGTGATCGGTCGCGAGCGCGATCGGCACGCCGTGGCGGCGCAGCAGATCGATCGGCGGCAGTTTCGTCTCGCGAATGAAGTAATAGGCGCCCGGCAGCAGCACGGCGGTCGTGCCGGATGCGCGCATCGCCGCGACGCCCGCCTCGTCCAGATATTCGAGATGATCCGCGGACAGCGCGCGATAGCGTGCGGCGAGCGCGGTGCCGCCGCCGTTCGACAGTTGCTCCGCGTGCATCTTGACGGGCAGCCCGCGCCGCACGGCCGCTTCGAACACCCGCTCGCTCTGCGCGAGCGTGAAGCCGATCCGCTCGCAGAACACGTCGACCGCGTCGACGAGCCCCTCGTCGGCGAGCTCGGGCAGCATCCGCTCGCAGACCTCGTCGATGTATTCGTCGGCGCGGCCGGTGTACTCGGGCGGCAGCGCGTGCGCGCCGAGGAAGGTCGTGTAGACGCTCACCGGGAAGCGCTCGCCGAGCTGCCGCGCGACGCGCAGCATTCGGCGCTCGCTCGCGAACTCGAGCCCGTAGCCGGACTTGATCTCGATCGCGGTGACGCCTTCCGCGAGCAGCGGCCGCAGCCGCGCGGCCGCCTGCTCGAAGAGCGTCGCCTCGCTCGCTTCGCGCGTCGCGCGCACCGTCGACACGATCCCGCCGCCGCGCCGCGCGATCTCTTCGTAGCTCGCGCCCGCGAGGCGCTGCGCGAACTCGTCCGCGCGCTGGCCGCCGTAGACGAGATGCGTGTGGCAATCGACGAGGCCGGGCGTCACCCACGCGCTGCGCAAGTCCTCTCGCGGCCAGTGCACGTAGCCGGCCGGCACGTCGCTCGCGCGCCCGATCCATGCGACCGTGCCGTCGCCGTTCACCGCGATCGCGGCGTCCGCGATCGTGTCGTTCGGGTCGCCGTGCGCGCACAGCTTCAAGTTGTGCCAGAGAATCGATTTCATCCGCTCAAGCCTTGTCGTGAAGAAGCGTCACGCCGACCGCGAGCAACGCGCCGCCGCCGCGAATCGCGCATCGCAGCTCGCCGTTCGCGGGATCGTCGATGCGCAGCGTGTCGAACGGGTGCAGCGCGATCGGCGCGCCGTCGCCGAGATCGACGACGCTCGCGCCGCTCGCGCAGAACAGCAGCACGGTGTCCGCATGCAGCGCATGCGCCGCGCCGGCGTGCCAGACGTCGACGCTGCCGCGCGCGGCGTCGCGCCGCGTCATCAGGTTGAAGTCGCGCGTCGGGCCATCGTGCAGCTCGGCCGCGAGCTCGGCTTCCCCCGCGAACGCGGCGCGCTCGAGCGGCGCGCGCAGCTCGTGCCGCGCGCCGTCGGCGTCGACGAGCGTCATGCCCGCGCCCGCGAGCAGCACGAGCGTCCGGTCGACGCCGGCGAAGCGCGAGAACGGCCCCGCCTGCGCGACGTCCGCGACGCTCACGCGCCACGCGAACGCATCGAACGCGCCGCCCGCGGCGCGCTCGCCCGACGGATGCGCGGCGATCTCGCGCGTCACGCCGCCGCCGTTCTTCCACGGCGACGCGACGAGCGAGTCCGCACGTATCAGCGTCGCTTGCATCGTAGACGACACCATCCGCATCAGCGGCCGAGCATCGGCAGCTTCAGGCCCGCTTCCGTCGCGGTGCGCTGCGCGAGCTCGTAGCCGGCGTCCGCATGGCGCATCACGCCCGTGGCCGGATCGTTGAACAGCACGCGGCCGAGGCGCTCGTGCGCGGCGTCGGTGCCGTCGGCGACGATCACGACGCCCGCATGCTGCGAGAAGCCCATGCCGACGCCGCCGCCGTGATGCAGCGACACCCACGACGCGCCGCCCGCCGTGTTCAGCAGCGCGTTCAGCAGCGGCCAGTCGCTGACCGCGTCCGAGCCGTCCTTCATCGCTTCCGTCTCGCGGTTCGGGCTCGCGACCGAGCCGGTGTCGAGGTGGTCGCGCCCGATCACGATCGGCGCCTTCAGCTCGCCCGTCCTCACCATCTCGTTGAACGCCTGGCCGAGACGGTAGCGATCCTTCACGCCGACCCAGCAGATCCGCGCGGGCAGCCCCTGGAACGCGATCCGCTCGCGCGCCATGTCGAGCCAGTTGTGCAGGTGCGGATCGTCGGGAATGAGTTCCTTGACCTTCGCATCGGTCTTGTAGATGTCCTCGGGATCGCCCGACAGCGCGACCCAGCGGAACGGCCCCTTGCCTTCGCAGAAGAGCGGCCGGATGTACGCGGGCACGAAGCCCGGGAAATCGAACGCGTTCTCGACGCCCATCTCCAGCGCCATCTGGCGGATGTTGTTGCCGTAGTCGAGCGTCGCCGCGCCGCGCTCCTGCAGCGCGAGCATCGCGCGCACCTGCACGGCCATCGACTGCTTCGCCGCGCGCACGATGCTCTGCGGATCGACCTTCTGCGCTTCGCGCCACTGCTCGACGCTCCAGCCCTGCGGCAGATAGCCGTTGATCGGATCGTGCGCGCTCGTCTGGTCGGTCACGCAGTCCGGCGTGATGCCGCGCGCGACCATCTCCGAGAACACGTCGGCCGCGTTGCCGAGCAGGCCCACCGATACCGGCTTGCCCGCGCGCTTCGCCTCGTCGATCATCGCGAGCGCTTCGTCGAGCGTCTTCGCCTTCTTGTCGACGTAGCGCGTCTTCAGGCGAAAGTCGATTCGCGATTCATCGCATTCGACCGCGATCATCGAGAAGCCCGCCATCGTCGCGGCGAGCGGCTGCGCGCCGCCCATGCCGCCCAGGCCGCCCGTCAGGACCCAGCGGCCCTTGGGATCGCCGTTGAAGTGCTGGTTCGCGACCGCGAAGAACGTCTCGTACGTGCCCTGCACGATGCCCTGGCTGCCGATGTAGATCCAGCTGCCCGCCGTCATCTGGCCGTACATCATCAGGCCCTTGCGGTCGAGCTCGTTGAAGTGATCCCACGTCGCCCAGTGCGGCACGAGGTTCGAATTCGCGATCAGCACGCGCGGCGCGTTCTCGTGCGTGCGGAACACGCCGACCGGCTTGCCCGACTGCACGAGCAGCGTCTCGTCGTCGTTCAGGTCCGCAAGCGACGCGAGGATCTGATCGTAGCAATCCCAGTTGCGCGCCGCGCGGCCGATGCCGCCGTACACGACGAGCGCGTGCGGATGCTCGGCGACCTCCGGATCGAGGTTGTTCTGGATCATCCGGTACGCGGCTTCGGCGAGCCAGTTCTTGCAGACCTTCTCGCTGCCGCGCGGCGCACGGATCACGCGGGTCGGATCGAGACGCGGATCGATGTGTTTCGGGTGGTTCATGACGACTGCTCCCGGAAAGGAAAGTGAGTTTCGTTAAGCGTTCAGAAATGGCCGGTGAAGCGATAGCGGCTGCCCGGATGCCAGAGGTTCACGACCGACGCGACGACGCCTTGCGACCACGTGCGCCGATGCAGCACGAGGCACGGCTCGGTCTCGCTCATCTCGAGCTCCTCGCGCATCACGCGATCGGGCATCGCCGCCTCGATCCGGTACTCGACGCGCTGCAGCGGCGCGACGCGCATCAGGTACTGGTTCGGCGTGATCGCCGAGAAATCCTGCTCCGCGTAATCCGCGGCGACGGCCGGATTGACCCAGCGCTCTTCGAGCTGCACCGGCTCGTCGTTCTCGTAATGCAGCATCACCGAGCGGAAAAGCTTCGTGTTGAGCGGCACCTGCATTTCGTCGGCGAGCGCGTCGTCGGCCTTCATCGTGACGAGATCGAGCACGCGCGCATGGTGCCGGTGGCCGCGCGCGGCGATTTCGTCGGAGATGCTGCGGATCGCGACGAGCGTCGACTCGTACTTCGGCCGCGCGACGAAGGTGCCCGCCCCCTGGATGCGCGTGAGCACCTGCTCGGCCGTGAGCTCGCGCAGCGCGCGGTTGACCGTCATTCGCGCAACCTTGAACTCGCGCGCGAGCTCGTTCTCGGACGGCACCTGATCGCCTTCCGCCCATTCGCCGGCGTGAATGCGATCGAGGATGAAGTCCTTGATTTCCTGATAGGCGGGCGTGCTCATCGTCTTATTGTTCCGATTCGAACGCGAGCGGGCTCAGCGTCGCGAACGCGCGCTCGCGCACGCGCTGCGCGACCACCGCGATGTCCGGCGCGAAGTAATGGTCGAGATCGTAGTGCGCGACGTCCGCGCGGATCGTCTTCATCGCGTGCTGCAGCGCCGGGCTCGTTTCGTGCGGCGCGCGCAGATCGACGCCCTGCGCGGCGGCGAGCAGCTCGATCGCGAGGATGTTCGCGACGTTCTCCGCGATGTCCGCGAGCTTGCGCGCGGCGAACGTCGCCATCGACACGTGGTCCTCCTGGTTCGCCGAGGTCGGCAGCGAATCGACCGATGCCGGATGCGCGAGCGTCTTGTTCTCCGACGCGAGCGCGGCGGCCGTCACGTGCGCGATCATGAAGCCCGAGTTCACGCCGCCGTCCTTCACGAGGAAAGGCGGCAGGCCGGAGAGCGTCGCGTCGATGAGCAGCGCGATGCGGCGCTCGGCGAGCGCGCCGATCTCGGCCGCGGCGATCGCGAGGTTGTCGGCCGCGAACGCGACGGGCTCCGCGTGGAAGTTGCCGCCCGACAGCACTTCGCCCGTATCCGGGAAGATCAGCGGGTTGTCCGACACCGCGTTCGCTTCGATGAGCAGCACGCCGGCCGCGTGGCGAATCTGGTCGAGGCACGCGCCCATCACCTGCGGCTGGCAGCGCAGGCTGTACGGGTCCTGCACCTTGCCGCAGTCGCGGTGCGACACGTTGATCGCCGAGCCGTCGAGCAGCGACCGGTACGCGGCCGCCGCGTCGACCTGGCCGCGATGGCCGCGCAGCTCGTGAATGCGCGCGTCGAACGGCTTCACCGAGCCCGCCGCCGCGTCGACCGACAGCGCGCCCGACACGAGCGCCGTGCGGTACAGGTCTTCGATCGCGAACAGGTTGTCGAGCGCGAGCGCGGTGGACGCCTGCGTGCCGTTCAGCAGCGCGAGGCCCTCCTTCGCTTCGAGCGTGAGCGGCGCGAGGCCCGCGACGCGCAGCCCGTCGACGGCGCTCGCGCGCTCGCCGCGGATGAACACTTCGCCGATGCCGAGCAGCGCCGCCGACATGTGCGCGAGCGGCGAGAGATCGCCCGACGCGCCGACCGAGCCCTTGACCGGGATGAGCGGCAGCACGTCGGCGTTGAACAGCTTGACGAGCGCGTCCATCACGACGCGGCGGATGCCCGAGTGACCGCGGCCGAGGCTCGACAGCTTGAGCGCCATCAGGAGGCGCACGACGGGACGCGACATCGGCTCGCCGACGCCGACCGCATGCGAGAGCACCAGATTCCTCTGCAGCAGCTCGAGCTGATCGTGCGGGATGTGCGTGCTCGCGAGGCGTCCGAAGCCCGTATTGATGCCGTAGGCCGGCTCGCCCTTCGCGGCGATGTCGGCGACGGCTTGCGCGCCCCGGTCGATCGCGGCGAAACTCGCGGGATCGAGCGTGATCTGCACGTTCTCGCGGGCGATCCGGCGCAGTTGCGGGAGAGTCAGGCGGCCTGGGGTCAGCGTGATCATGAAGGGGTCCTGTCTATACAAGTTTCGGGATGAGTTGAGTGTAGTGACTCGATGTTGTATAGACAACTTGTTTTTCAAAAATCCGGGCTAGGAGTTTCCCCTAGTCCGGCGGGCGGGCGAAGCCGGATCGGGGCGCAGCGGCGGAGGCCGCCCGGGCGGGTCGACGAGCGCGACAATGGAAGTGGCCGGCCGGATTTCGCAGCGCTTCGCGCTTTGGGCGCGCGCTCGAACGACGATGGCGTCGCGCGCCGCGCCTTTCACCACGCGAAGCAGGATTTCGAAGGCGTTTCGCCAAGTTCCGATCCCGAATCATCGCCTCCCGGATTTGGCGGCCCCGACTCCTCGGATGGATCTCGATTTCCGTCGGCTTCCGATCGTCCGGCGTTGCGATCGCTCCGGTGGCCGGGCGTGGGCGACGCACGTTCGCGCGACGCCCGCGCCCAGCCGCGCGGAGATCGGCTCCGCTGGCGACGATCGCGCGCAGCCGCCGAAACCCGCATTGCCGCCGCTGCGACGGACATGTGAAGCCTCAAGGGGGAATCGGCGGGCGCGGAGCAGCGATGAGGCCATGAAGCGCCGACGAGATGAGTCGATCAGGCGGCAAGACGATCAGCCGATCGCGTCGATGCACGGACGCTCGAGCGCCGGCGGCCGTCCGTTCCGAACGCCTCGAACGAAACGAAGCGCCGCGCGGCGTGACTGACGCGCCGCCTCGAAACGGCTCGCCCGCCGCTAAAACGTGCCGCCGCCCGCACGCCGCCAGGCGACGCACGCGGCATAGCCCGCGGGCGCGTCGAGCCATGCCGCCTCGAACGCCGCCACGCCGCTCGCGGGCGAGTTCGGCTCGACGATGCCGACGACGGGCGCGCCGCCGTTCCCGCCCCGCGGCGGCGACGCGCCGCCGAGCACCGAAAACGCGGTCAGGCCGCCGCCGATCCCCGTGCCGAGCGCTTTCAGGAACGCCTCCTTCGCCGCCCACACGCGATAGAACGCCGCTTCGCGCTCGCCAGCGGGCAACATGGCGATCGCCGCCGCGTCCGCGGGCGCGAACACCGCGCGGCCGAGCGAGCTCCAGTCGACGCCCGCCCGCCCCGCCTCGATGTCGACGCCGACGCGCGCGGCGCGGCTCCACGCGATCAGCGCATGCGCGCCGGAATGCGACACGTTGAAGTCGAGCGTCGGCGCGAGCGCCGCGTGCGCCGGCGCGAGCCGCGGCCGTCCCCATGCATCGGCGACGATCCGCAACTCGGCGGGCGGCACGCCGAGCGCCGCGCCGATCACGCCGCGCAACGCGGCGCGCGTCGACGCGCTGCGCAGCGCGTCGTCCGCGCGAACGAAGCGGCTGGCGCGCTCACGCTCGTCGTCGCTCAGCCAATCCATCGTGCGCGCGCCGCGCGGCGCATCGAAATCGAAGTCGAGCCGCACGAGCCGCACGCCGGCGCGTTGCGCCGCCGCGGGCGGCGACAGCTCGACGGCGCGGCAGGCGTCGTCGAGCGTGAAAGGCAAGGCGGCGTCGGTCGTGAATGGCAAGGCGGCATCTGTCGGCTGGCGCATCGGCGGCGGGGCACGTCGTGCAGACAATGGAATGCGTTCGATGGTAACGGATCTTCGTGCGCCGAGCCGCGCCGGCCGCAGCCGGCGCGCGCCGCTCAGCCGGTGGCCGTCCGCCCGCCCTTCACGTCCTCGTCCTCGTCCTTGCCCTTGTCCTCGTCGCGCGCCGCGCGGCCGCGCTCGGGCGCGGACGGTTGCCGATAGACGTCGCCCGGCGTATCGGGCGCGAGTTCGCCCGTCTGGAGCCAGCCGAGCGCGATCGGCCAGAGCGTCTTTTCGAAGCGGCTGTGGAAGAACGCGAAATGCCCGACCGACGCCGCGCCGATCTGCTCGGGCGCGATCCGCAGATGCGTGACCGCGCTGTGCGCGTAATAGCCGAGCAGGCGCTCGACCGCCTCGACGCTGCCGAACTCGTCGTCCGACAGGCCGATGGCGAGCGTCGGCGCGGTCAGCCGCGCGAAACGCTCGACGAGATCGCGCCGCGCGTCGGCCGTCTCCGCGATCGGCGCGCGCGCGAACGCGTCCTCGAAGCGCGGCCGGCTGCGGCTCCACGACAGCGCGACGCCGCGCGGCGTGTCCTCCATCCAGCCGAGCCGCTTCGCGGGAACGTAGCCGAACAGGCGCGCGAGAATCGGCATCGCGACATGCCATTTGATCAGCATCCGCAGCCGATGCGAGCCCGCGTAATCACGCCAGTACGCATATTGCGAGCCGACCGTGAGCACGCGGCGCACGAGCGCATTCGAATTGGCGAGCCCGAGCGTGACACCGCCGACGCTGTGCGCGACGACGTCGACCGGCTGGCCCCCAAACGCGCGCGACGCGTATTGCAGGACCGCGTCGCAATCGAGACGCCCCCAGTCGAGCCAGGTCGCACGAAAGCCGGCGAGCGACGCGGGCCGCGACTCGCCGATGCCGCGATAGTCGTAGACGAGCACGTCGCTGCCGTGGCTGAACAGATACGCGGCAAAGCGGAAGTAATAGCGGCAGCGCACCGAGGTCGCGCAATTGACGACCGTCACCGGCCGGCCGGCTGCGGGGCCACGGTGCCGCCACGCAAAGCCGCGCACGAGGAAGCCGTCGGCGGCCGGCGCGACGAAGGGTTCAGGCGGAATGGCGTCGGGCCGCTGCTGGTCCGGCATGTCGTCTCCTGTCATGGTCGTTTTCGTCGATTCGGAACCGTGCGCCGCCGCGGCGCGAAGCTCGCCTGCGGCGGCCATTTTTTCTCGGCTTTCGCAGGGTCGGCGGACGAACGTCCGGGAGATCGCTCGCCGAAATCGGGCGGCGGCGCGACGACGTCGCGCAGGATCGGCGCGCGTCGGCGCGGCGCGTGCGCCGCCGTCTGCTCGGGTTCCGCTCAGCTTCTACTCAGGTTCCGCGTTTCGCCGCCTCGCATGCGGCCGCGCGAACATCGCACGGATACGCCGTCCGATTCACATCGGCGCGGCGTGCGGGCGACACGCGCGCGGCCGAATGACACGGCGAAACAGCAACGATACGTTACTCGATTTACGAAAAAGCGGCAGCGGACACACGCCGCGCCGGAAAATGATGGCGAGCGGCCCACACGCGAAGTGCGGCGCGATGCAACGCAACTCGACGTGACGTGACGTGACACGACACGCCATGAAGCGGTGCATCCTGCCCCGGTCGAGCACAAGCGACGGCGACGCCGTGCGAACGCGCCGGCTCGCCGTTCAACACTTAGCTTGCATCGAAGATGATCGCCGGAATCGCGCCCGATTCCGCGCCGCGGCGGCGCATCGATCCGTCGGCGCACGCTCTCCGGGGAAACGGCGATGAAGACGGCGCGACGGCGCGCGAAACGACGTCGTCGCATCGATGCCCGTCAGGCGAATGCGAGGACCGACGCCGCGATGCGCGAGCAAGTGAAAATGTAGCGCCGCGCCACGGCGATTCGCGACGTTCCGGCTAAGCGTTCGCGGTAGTCCATCATGCGCGCGTCGACGCCGGCGCGCCCGCATTGCGCCAACCGCCGCCCACTCGCCGCAACGGAAATCGGCCGGCGATGCGGCTGCCCCCTTGCTTCTCGACGCCCCCGCTTCTCGCCGCCCTCATGTGCCGCCGCGCGACTCGAAGAATCCGGCCCCCGGCGTCACCCGCCCGAGCCGCCGAGCCCGGTTCGGCCGAGCCGGGTTCAGCTCAGCAACCCGAGCATCGCCGCGCGCACGACGGCGGCCGTCTTGTTCGCGGTCCTGAGCTTCAGGATCGCGTTCTTTACGTGGAAGTTCACCGTATCGACGGAGATCGCGAGAATCTTCGAGATTTCGCCCGACGTCTTGCCGTCCGCCGCCCACTTGAGCACCTCGACCTCGCGCTCGGTCAGCCCGCGCTCCGGATCGGCCATCAGCTTCGGCAGCATCAGGTGGCCGAGCGCGGCGTGCGCGGTGCGCACGAGCCAGCGCATCCGGTATTCCTTCGCATCGAGCTCCGCCTCCGTCACCGGCTCGCGCGTGCGCACGAGCGCGAGCATGCCCATGCCGCCATACGCGTCGAAGTTCGACTGCGCCCAGCCGAACTTCAGCCCGAACGACTGCGCCTCGACCCACATTTGATGCGCGGACGCAAACAGCGTCTCGTTCAGGACGATCGGCTGCTGCGACCGGCGCCCGTGCGCAAGGATCGGATCGACATCGAGAAAGCCCGCCTCCGCATAGCGGCGCTTCCATTGCTCGGGAAAATTGCTGCGCGTCTCGATTCGCGGCCTGGACACCGGCCACGGCACGCGCAGCCCATACGCGCAGTATTCGAAATCGAGGGCCGTGGCGGCGATTTCGATGCTTCGAAACGCCTCTTCCTCGGATCGCGCTCCGTCCAGCCCCGCGAGCAGATCCTCTGCCCAATTCCCCATCGCCGCCCTCATCGGATCTCCATGTTCGGACAGGCCGAAGTTTCTCGCGCAGCGGTGCGACGCGCCGCATCCGGTGCGGCAATGCGAGGCAAGATCAACCGGCCCGAATGATCAGCGTGTATTTATTTGTGCTTGTGCGGTTTGCGTTTTGGTGCAATTCGATTCGAATTACACATGCGCGGCAACCTTCGGGCAAATGAGATTTTTTCATTCGCCAAAACGGGGCCATACGCTGCTCGAATAGACGAAGGGATCGCTCAATGCTTGTGTGGATTATTCACGCGCGTTGCGCGCGCATCTCAAAAAAAGCCCTTGCTGGAGCCGCTGCGAAGCGAATGACGGATGAATGACGGAGCCTCGTCGGAATGCGGCGATGCATGCGTTGCGCGAGGCTTGCCCGATATCTCGTTCTTCAAATCCACGAGCGCGACGGACGCATTGCGCGCACGACACCGCCCATGTCGAAAGAAAGGAAACGATGCGCGCATCGCGATGCAATGCAATGCAATGAGTGACCGGCGTGCGTCATCGGATAAATGACGCACGCCGCTTGCCGCGCGACCGACGATGAACGCCCATCCGGGCCCGGCGATCCGCGCAAGCGGCGCTCCTGCGCGCGACGGCGCCCTCGTCGCGATACGCAGCGCGCGCCGCGGTGCGATGCGGCCGAGCGCGCGAAGAGCGAAGCCGCGCTTGCGGCATGCCGCAAGCGCAATATGCAGAGACAAATCGGAAGAACAACGCGCGAGCGCGCGGCTACCTACGCGGGCACGCGACGCATGCCCCACACCGCCCATTGCGCGACGGCGAGCAAGCTCGACGCGTCGTTAATCGATCAGTTGGCTGCCGACGATAGCCGGCGCGGCGAGTGCAGCGGGTACAGCGAGTGCAGCGGACACTTGAGCGGACGCGCCGAGCTTCGCGGGCAGCACGGTCACCCGCATGAGTTGCGCCATGACGTCGGCGAGCGAAAGCGCGACGCTGCAGTTCGACGTGTCGATCGAGATATCGGGTGCGACGGGCGGCTCGTAAGCGCCCGACACGCCCGTGAACTGCATCAGCCGCCCTTGCTCGGCGCGCGCGTACATGCCCTTCGGATCGCGCGCGCGGCACACTTCGAGCGGCGTCGACACGTAAGTCTCGAAAAAGCCCGTCCCGACGATCGAGCGGGCGAGATCGCGATGCGCCTGCAGCGGCGAAATCGTCGCGACGATCACGATATAGCCCTCGTGCTGAAACAGCTTCGCGACGTGCGCGAAGCGGCGGATGTTCTCCATCCGGTCGGCGTCCGAAAAACCGAGATCGGAGCACAGGCCGGTGCGCAGCGCATCGCCGTCGAGCACGATCGCCTTCGCGCCGCTCTCGAGCAGCCGGTTCAGCAACACGTTCGCCGTCGTCGTCTTGCCGGCCCCCGGCAAGCCCGTCATCCAAACGACCGGGGCGACCGCCTCCGGCGGAAAGCCGCCATTCATATCCATGCGCTAGCCTCTGTCAAACTCTTCCTGACACTCTCGAAGAGTTTAACAACTGATAAGGATCAAAAAAGTGAACTTTCTGTAATATTTCCGCCATATTAATTACGAAAAATTAAACGTACCACCGCAGGATTCATCGGGTCGCCCCAATCGCGTCGAGCGCGCGCCGACGCGCGGCGTGGTGCGCGACGATCGGCAGCGCATAGGTGTCGCCGAGCCGCACGCGCGCCGCCTCGAGCTGCGCGGGCGGCGCGAGCCAAGGCTCGTGGATCGCGCTCGACGGCAAGCCGGCGAGCTCGGGCACCCAGCGCCGCACGTACGCGCCGTCCGGGTCGAACTTCTTGCCCTGCACGACCGGATTGAAGATCCGGAAATAAGGCGCGGCGTCCGCGCCGCAGCCCGCAACCCACTGCCAGTTCGCCGCGTTCGACGCGGCGTCCGCATCGACGAGCGTGTCCCAGAACCACGCTTCGCCTTCCCGCCAGTCGATCAGCAGATGCTTGACGAGGAACGACGCGCACACCATTCGCGCGCGGTTATGCATCCAGCCCGTCGTCCATAGCTCGCGCATGCCCGCGTCGACGAACGGATAGCCCGTGGCGCCGCGCCGCCATGCGGCGAGCGCCGCGGGATCGTCGCGCCACGGCATCCCGTCGAGATTGTGGCGCAGGTTGCGGCGCGGCAGATCCGGGAAGCGGTACAGTTGTCCGTAGCAGAACTCCCGCCAGCCGAGCTCGCCGAGAAACTTGTCGAGATCCGCCTGCGTCGCCGCGCCGTACGCGTGCGCATCGACCGCCGCATGCCAGATCTGCCGCACGGACAGGTTGCCGAAGCGCACGTACGGCGACAGGCGGCTCGTCGACGCGATGCCCGGCCGGTCGCGCTCGGTCGCGTAGCCGCCGAGCCGGCTGTCGACGAACGCGCGCAGCAGGCGGTGCGCGGCGTCCTCGCCGCAGCGCCACGCGTCGCGCAAGCCGCCCGTCCAATCCGGGCGCGTCGGCAAAAGCGCGAGCGCATCGAGCGTGACCTGCCGCTGCGCGATCCCGTGCGGCGGCGCGCAGCCGCTCAAGCGCAGCGGCGCGGCGAGCGGCGCCGCATGCACGCCGCGCCGCAGCGCCGCGCGCCAGTATGCGCCGAACACCTGATACGGATGGCCTGACTCGGCGACGACGTCGCCCGGCTCGAACAGCAGGCTCGCGTTGAACGTCTCGACCGTGACGCCGCGCGCTTCGAGCAACGTCTGCACCGCATTGTCGAGCGCGCGCTCGGCGAGCGCATAACGGCGGTTCCAATAGACCGCGCTCGCGCCGAGCGCCGCGACGAACGAAGCGATCGCGTCGGCCGCGTCGCCGCGCAGCAGCACGAGCCGGCTACCCAGCTCGGCGAGCGCGGCGTCGAGCGCGCGCAGCGATCCGTGCAGCCACCAGCGCGCCGCGCCGCCCAGCGGTCGCGCGCCGGCGCGCTCGTCGAACACGTAGACGCCGATCACCGGACGTCCCGACTCGGCGGCGCACGCGAGCGCGGGATGATCGGACACGCGCAGATCGTCGCGAAACCAGACGACGGCGCAAGCGCTCGGAGCGAATGCTGACAATGGATAGGCCCGCAGAAAGAAAAACGAAAGATCGTCAACTCGAATCGCATCGAGCCCCTCGCGGCGCGGAATCGGCGAATCCCGCTCGCCTTGCGGGGCAATCTCGTTCAGTATCGATCTTTCATGATCCCTGCGTCGCCCCTCAATATACGGAATTACCCTCGGTTTTATCCGTTATTTGTTCAGCAATTGCGGAATACGCGGACGTTTGAATCACGGCCCGACGCTAGCGACGCGGCGGCGCGCGCCGGCCGAGCCGTCGTTTGGAGGTCGCGCCCTAATCCGAATGTTTGGCTGAACGATAATTGAGCACGTATAAATCAGCGCAACGGGCATGAACTCGTCGGCGCGAATGGTAATCGCTTGCGCACGTATTAAATCGGAGCACAACAAAATCGGTACCCAACTTGGAGGGAGACAATGGCAATTCCGCAACCGGCTTCGGCGGCCTGGACCGACACGAAACGCTATGGGTGGCTGCTCGGCGCGCTGACGATCACGCTGCCGCTCCTCGCCGCGCTCCTCGCGCTGTCGACCGGCTGGCACATCTTCTGGTGGTTCGGGCCGCTGTTCGCGTTCGGCGTCATCCCGGTGCTCGACCTGCTGATCGGCGTCGACAGCGAGAATCCGCCCGAATCCGTCGTGTCGCAGCTCGAAAGCGATCGCTACTACCGCTACGTCGTCTATCTCGCGACCTTCATCGTCTACGTCGCCTTCGCGGGCGCGATATGGATCGTCGCGACGAAATCGCTCGCGTGGTACGACTATCTCGGCTTCGCGCTGTCGCTCGGCGCGGCGACGGGCATCTCGATCAACACCGCGCACGAGCTCGGCCACAAGACGAGCCCCTTCGAGCGCTGGCTCGCGAAGATCACGCTCGCGCCCGTTGCGTACGGCCACTTCTTCGTCGAGCACAATCGCGGCCATCACGTGCGCGTCGCGACGCCGAACGATCCGGCGAGCGCGCGCTACGGCGAATCGTTCTGGGTGTTCCTGCCGCGCACCGTGACCGGCAGCGTCGCATCCGCGTGGCGGCTCGAACGGGAGCGTCTCGCACGCGGCGGCCGCTCGGTCTGGACATGGCGCAACGAAGTGCTGCAGGCGTGGGCGATGACGGTCGCGCTGTGGGGCGCCGCGATCGCGTTCGGCGGCGCGAAGGTGATTCCGTTCCTGCTGATCCAGGCGGCCTACGGCGCGTCCCTGCTCGAGGTCGTGAACTACGTCGAGCACTACGGGCTCGGCCGCAAGCAGTTGCCGACCGGGCGCTACGAACGTTGCACGCCGCAGCATTCGTGGAACAGCAATCACGTCGTGACGAATCTGTTCCTCTATCAGTTGCAGCGCCACGCCGATCATCACGCGAATCCGACGCGCTCGTATCAGGCGCTGCGGCACTTCGACGATTCGCCGCAACTGCCCGCCGGCTACGCGGCGATGATCCTGCTCGCCTACGTGCCGCCGCTGTGGTTCAGCGTGATGAATCCGCGCGTGGTCGCGCATTACGGCGCGAACATGGCGCAATCGAACATCAAGCCGTCGATCCGGCAGAAGGTGCTCGCGGATCTCGCGATCGCGAACACATGACGATTCCGCGACGACTCGGGCCGCCGTCACGCACGGCGGCCCGTCGAGCGGTGAGCGTCGTGCGGTGAGCGTCGTGCGGTGAGCGTCGTGCGGTGAGCGTCGAGCGTCGAGCGTCGAGCGGTGAGCGGTGAGCGGTGAGTGTCGTGTGTCGTGTGTCGTGTGTCGTGTGGCGTGCGGCGTGCGGCGTGCGGCTGCAAGATGGATCACATGCGCGGCCGCGTGCCCGTCGCCCGAATCGGATATCGCTTGATTTTCGTCAAGCGGACATCACGCTGCGGCGCTTTCGTTCGCGCGCCATCGCATCGCTCCTGCGCTTTTCCCCCTTCTTCGCATAGCCGGCTGCCGCTTCTTCGCCGGCATCCGGCAACACATCTAGCCCATCGCATCGCGCCGACTATGATCGGATCGCGTCGCGCCCGTTCCGACTGAATCGCGTCTTCCGAACTGCGCGACGCGCGGCTCATCCGCGCCGCATATTGCCGGCGTCGCGCGCGCTCGCCGAGCCGTGCCCAACCCGCGCGGCGGCATCGCGCCGGGCCGCGACCAATTGACACGCCGTCTTTCCCGCCACGCCCCGCGACCCAATATCGGCGCGCCTTCGCGACCGGCCGCGCGCGTGGCGTAACGCCGTCGCGCCGCCCTGTCGCGGCATCGAGCCTTTACAAGCGCGTGGCCGTCTCATACCATCCCCTTAAACATACATTCTTTGTACATGTTTAATCGACGGCCCGTTGCGCCGCCGTCGCATTGAACGTTTTCTCCACATCCCACCCTCTTGAAAGGAGAGAGGTCATGCGCTCCACACGTCGTCTATGGACATGGCTCGGGCTCGTCTGCCTCACGTCATTCGCCGTCCTGCTATGGCTCGGCAGAGACATCTATCTCACCGCACCGCCGATTCCGAACGCGGTCGTCAGCGAAAATGGGCGCGTCATTTTCACTGGCGAGCAGATCAGGCGCGGTCAACAAGTATGGCTCGCGTCGGGCGGCCAGCAGCTCGGCACCGTCTGGGGCCACGGCAGCTATGTCGCGCCGGACTGGTCGGCGGACTGGCTGCACCGCGAGGCGCTCGAGCTGCGCGACGCATGGGCGCGCCAGCAATTCGGCGCGCCTTACGCGAAGCTGTCCGTCGAACAGCAAGGGCTGCTCGATGCACGCCTGAAGCATGAAATGCGCGCGAACCGCTACGACGCCGCGAGCGATCGCATCACGCTGTCGGACGCACGCGCGGCCGCGGTGCTGCGCGTTGCCGAGCACTACGAAGCATTGTTCGGCGCCGATCCGTCGCTCGACACGCTGCGCGAGCAATACGCGATGACATCGGGCTCGGTGCCGGGCGCAGCCGATCGCACCGCGCTCGCGTCGTTCTTCTTCTGGTCCGCGTGGTCGGCGACGACCGACCGCCCGGGCGAAACGAACGTCACGTACACGAACAACTGGCCGCACGAGCCGCTCGTCGGCAACACGCCGACGGCCGCGAACGGCATGTGGTCGATCGCGAGCGTGGTCATCCTGCTCGGCGCGATCGCCGGCATGATCTGGTATCACACCGCGCACGGCGAACACGACGCGCCGCTCGCCGTGCCGACGAACGATCCGCTCTTCAACGTGAAGGCGACGCCGTCGATGCGTGCGACGAAGAAGTATTTCTACGTCGTGATCGGCCTGCTGCTCACGCAGGTCTTCATGGGCGCGATCACCGCGCACTACGCGGTCGAAGGCCACAGCTTCTTCGGCATTCCGCTCGCGGACGTGATGCCGTGGATCGTGAGCCGCACGATCCATACGCAGTTCGGCGTGCTCTGGATCGCGACCGCTTGGCTCGCGACGGGCCTCTACATCTCGCCGTTGCTCTCGGGCCAGGAGCCGAAGCTGCAGAAGCTCGGCGTCGACGTGCTGTTCTGGGCGCTGATCTTCATCGTCGTCGGCTCGACCGTCACGGGCTGGCTCGGCACGCTCAAGCATCTCGGCACCAACTTCTCGTTCTGGATCGGCAACCAGGGGCTCGCGTACACGAGCATGGGCCGCGTCTGGCAGATCCTGCTCTTCGTCGGCCTGCTGTTCTGGCTGTTCCTGATGGGGCGCGCGCTGATGCCCGCGCTGCGGAACAAGGCGACCGAAGGCCGCGGCCTGATCGGCATGGTGTTCCTGTCCGCCGCGTGCATCGGGCTCTTCTATGCGTCGTCGCTCGCGTGGGGGCAAAACACGCACTACTCGATGATCGAGTACTGGAGATGGTGGCTCGTGCACCTGTGGGTCGAGGGCTTCTTCGAAGTGTTCGCGACCGCGGTGATCGCCCTCATCTTCGCGCGCCTCGGCCTCATCCGCTTCGAAAGCGCGAATCGCGCGATCGTGATGGAAACGATCGTGTTCCTGTTCGGCGGCATTCTCGGCACGCTGCACCATCTGTACTTCACCGGCACGACGACGTCGATCATCGCCGTGGGCGCCGTGTTCTCCGCATGCGAAGTGGTGCCGCTCGCGCTCATCGGCCTCGAAGGCTGGCAGACGTATCGCAAGTCGCAAGCCGCGCCGTGGGTCCAGTCGTACAAGTGGGCGATCCTCTGCTTCGTTGCCGTCGGCGTGTGGAACACCGTCGGCGCGGGGCTGCTCGGCTTCTCGATCAACCCGCCGATCTCGCTCTACTACGTGCAAGGCCTGAACATGACGCCCGCGCACGGCCACGCCGCGCTGTTCGGCGTGTACGGGATGCTCGGCATCGGCCTGATGCTGTTCTGCCTGCGCGGCATGTCCGCCCGCAACGCGTGGAGCGACGGCCTGCTCAAGCCCGCGTTCTGGCTGCTGAACGTCGGCCTCTTCATGATGGTGTTCATGTCGATCCTGCCGTCGGGCATCTATGAAGCGTACGCGAGCGTGACGAAGGGCCTCTGGTACGCGCGCTCGCCGGAGGTCGTGCACGCGCCGATCATGAACGCGCTCGTATGGCTGCGCGTGCCGGGCGACGTCGTGTTCGCGTTCGGCGTGCTGTATCTCGGCTGGTTCGCGCTTCGCCTGCTGCGCCGTCCCGCGCCGTCGCAGCCCGACGAGCGCACAGTCGGTCAGGCCGCGCAACGCACGTAAGCATCGCAACCTCGGGCCGGCCGCGCACGACGCGCGGCCGGCCCGCTCCCCTCCCCTCTCCGTTCGAGGACTACCATGTCCGATTCCTCAGCAACCCGAAACGAAACGCCGGACGAGCTCGCGCTGCGCGACGCGCTGCGGGCCGTCATCGATCCGGAGATCGGCGTCAACATCGTCGACCTCGGTCTCGTCTACCGGATCGAGCGTACCGGCGAGCGCATCGTCGTGACGATGACGATGACGTCGCCCGCCTGTCCGATGGCGGGCGTCGTGATCGACGACGTGCAGGCGACGCTCGGCGAGATCACGTCCGATGTGCTGGCAGTGGACGTCGATCTCGTCTGGGAGCCGCCATGGGCGCCCAAGATGATGAGCGACGCCGCCCGCGAGCAGATGGGCTGGCCGATCGCCTAGCGCGCCCGACGACTTCGACGCGATCCCGACGCGATGCCGACCGCCATGCTGCCGACCGCTTCGCCCGCCCGCCCGATCGTTCGCGCCGCTGCGGGCGCCGTCATCGTCGCGTTGCTCGCGTGCGGCGTCGCGACGGGCCTCGCGCGGCTCGGCGCGGCCGCCCCCGCGCACGCCGTGTCGAAGCTCGCGTGGCACGGCGTGCTGATGATCCCCGTGTTTTTCGGCGCGGTCATCGGCATCGAGCGCGCGGTCGCGCTCGGCACGCGCTGGGCGTATCTCGCGCCGGCGGCGGCCGTCGCGGCCGGCGTCGCATTGCTCGCGGGCGCGCCGCCTGCGTTCGCCGCCATGCTGCTGGTCGGCGCGGCGAGCGTCGCGCTCGCCGTCGGCGCCGCGGTGCTGCGACGGCAAGCCGCGCTGTTCCTGTGGGTGCTCGCCGCGAGCGTCGCATGCTGGTGGGCGGGCAACGTCGTCTGGCTGCTGACGGGCGATCCGTTTTCGGCCGTCGCCTGGTGGCTCGCGTTCCTGATCCTGACGATCGCCGCCGAGCGGCTCGAACTCACGCGCGTACGCCCGCTGCCGCGCGGCGCGAGCGCGTGCTTCTGCGGCATCGCCGCGCTGCTGCCCGCGGCCGCCGCGCTCACGCCCTGGCAGCCGCTGCCCGCACTGCGGCTGTTCGGCGCGGGCGAACTGCTGCTCGCCCTGTGGCTGATCCGCTACGACATCGCGCGCCGCACGGTGCGCCGGCGCGGCCTCACGCGCTTCATCGCCGTCTGCCTGCTATCGGGCTACGGCTGGCTCGCCGTGAGCGGCGCGCTCGGCCTGGACGGCGCGCTCGCCCCCGGCCATCCGGCGCACGACGCCGCGCTGCACGCGCTCACGCTCGGCTTCGTGTTCTCGATGATCCTCGGGCACATGCCGATCATCGTGCCGGCCGTCGCGCGGCTGCGCGTCGCGTACCGGCCGTTCTTCTATGCGCCGCTCGCGCTGCTGCACGCGGCCGTCGCACTGCGCGTCGCGGGCGGGCTCCTCGATGCGTTCGCATTGCGGCGCGCGGGCGGCGAAGCCGCCGCCGTCGCGATCGCAAGCTTCGCTGCGACACTCGCGATCGGCGTCGCGCTCGCGCGCCGCTCGCGCGCGAAGACGCGCCGCGACGGCGCCGAGCGCTCCATCTAGCCCGCCGCGCGCGCGGCGTCAACGGCCCGACGCCGCAGCCTTGCGCGCGAACAAGGCCGCGACCGTGCAATCTTGTCGCAGCGCATGCGCGCGTTTCTTCTTTATGATGCATGTAGAAAGCAACATATCGAAAAGGGGAACGTCATGCTGCTCGCCCGCTCGACCGAGCGCAACGCGCGCTCGCAGCCCGACGGCCGCCGCGCCTCGCTGTGGTCGACCGGCTTCCGGCCCTTCTACCTAGGCGGCGCATGCTTCGGCGCGATCGCGATGCTCGCGTGGCTAGGCGCGCTCGCGGGCCACGACTGGGCGGGCCACACGCCGCCGACGAGCGGCCTCTTCTGGCATGCGCACGAAATGATCTTCGGCTTCGGCGGCGCGATCGTGTCCGGCTTCCTGCTGACGTCGGTGCGCACGTGGACGTCGACGAATCCCGCGCAAGGCCCGTCGCTCGTCGCGCTGTGGCTGCTGTGGCTCGCCGGCCGCGTGCTGATGTGGACGGGGCCCGGCTGGCTCGCGGCCGCCGTCGACGTCGCGTTTCTGCCGGCGATCGCGTATGCGCTCATCCGTGCGTTGATCGGCGCGAAAAATCGGCATGGCATCTTCCTGCCCGTCGCGCTCGGCATGCTCGCCGCGCTCAACGCACTCTTTCACCTGTGGATTCGGCTCGGACACGCCGACTGGGCGCTGCGCTGCGCCGATCTCGCCGCGGGGCTGCTCGTGCTCTTCATCGTCATCATCGGCGGACGCATCATCCCGTCGATCACGACGGCCGCGCTGCCGGAACTGCCCGTCAGGCAGTGGCGGATCGTCGAATCGTCGGTGATGTCGGTCACGCTCGCCGCGCTCGTCGCCGATGCGGCCGGCGCGCCGGCGCCGGCGATCGCCGCGCTCGCGTGGACGGCCGCCGCGCTGCATGCGGCGCGGCTCGCCGGCTGGCGCTTCTGGGCGACCGGGCGACGGCCGATGCTGTCGATCCTGCATGTCGCCTATGCGTCGATCGCCGCCGGCTTCGCGCTGACGGCTTTGAGCGCGCATGGGCTCGTCGCGCATTCGCTCGCGCTGCATACGTTCACGACGGGCGCGATCGGCTGCGCGATCGTCGGGATGATCACGCGCACCGCGCTCGAGCATACCGGACGCGAGCTTGCCGCAAGCGCCGTCGAACGCATCTGCTACGGGCTCCTGATCGTCGCGACGCTCGCGCGCGTCCTCGGCCCCTGGCTCGTTCCCGCCGCGACGGCGCAGTGGCTCGTCGTCGCGGGAATCGGCTGGAGCGCCGCGCTGCTCGTCTATCTCGCCCGCTATGCCGTGTTCTTGATGTCGCCGGCCATGGCCGCGCCCGGATCGGACACGAGCTCCGGCAGCTAAGCCAAGCGTTGCCGCGCGGCGACGCGCGTCGTACGCGGTTGCTTCCGGCGAAGGCTCTCGCCGGCAGTCGTCATGCGAAGCACGCACGTTCGATCGAATAAGGACCGACGGGTTGGTCGTCGCGCCGCCGTCGCGCATGCAGCGATCCGACGTCGGCAATGATGCAGTGACGCGTTCGCCCCGCGCGCGCGAAACGCACACCATGCCCGAACATGGCGCGCCGTCGCGGACGAATCGTCACGCACGCCGGCAATGACGCGCGCGAAACACCCGCGATTCGCAGTTCGCGCTCCGCACGCATCCGGATGCGGAGCCATCGCACATCGCGCGCGCCCGATCTTCACGGCATGCTTGCGCCGCGCGCCCGCTCGTGTCCGTCGTTCACCTCAGCGCGACGCATCCCGCCACGCGCTCGCCCGTCGCGCCGGCAATCCGCGCGGCCCGACCGCCCATGTCGCACCCCTAATTCACCCCGGCTTAATCGCCGTCAAGCACACACCAAACTTCGCGGAATCGCCGTTGACCCATACAACATCTGGTATTTAGCATTCATCCCGTCACCAGATTTTGTGCCACCAACGAGAGAGGCCCACGTTGTCCGAGACCATGCTCCCCCACGCCGCGTCGAATCCGGCGTCGCGCGACAAGCCGCTGATCGACGTCGAATCGTCGATCAACGAATACCTGCAACGGCAGGACTGGCGCGTCAACGCAAACGCGAACCAGGGCTATTCGCTCGGCGGCCTGATCCTGAACGTGTCCGGCAAGGTGATCGCGAATTACTGGCTGAGCCACGTGTATCCGGGCGAGATCGGCGAAGCGCACCGCAACGCGGACCTGCACATCCACGATCTCGACATGCTGTCCGGCTATTGCGCGGGCTGGTCGCTGCGCACGCTGCTCGCCGAAGGCCTGAACGGCGTGCCCGGCAAGGTCGAGTCGGGCCCGCCGAAGCACATGTCGAGCGCGGTCGGCCAGATCGTGAATTTTCTCGGCACCTTGCAAAACGAATGGGCGGGCGCGCAGGCGTTCAGCTCGTTCGACACGTACATGGCGCCGTTCGTGCGCCGCGACGCGCTCACCTACGCCGAAGTCCGGCAGTACGTCCAGGAACTGATCTACAACCTGAACGTGCCGTCGCGCTGGGGCACGCAGACGCCGTTCACGAACCTGACGTTCGACTGGATCTGCCCGGAGGACCTGCGCGAGCAGGTGCCTGTGATCGCCGGCGAGGAGACGCCGTTCGCTTACGGCGATCTACAGGCCGAAATGGACATGATCAACCGTGCGTACATCGAAGTGATGCAGGCAGGCGATGCGGCGGGCCGCGTGTTCACGTTCCCGATTCCGACCTACAACATCACGGCCGATTTCGACTGGCACAGCCCGAACGCCGAGCGCCTGTTCGAGATGACCGCGCGCTACGGCCTGCCGTACTTCCAGAACTTCATCAATTCGGAGTTGAAGCCGAACATGATCCGCTCGATGTGCTGCCGTCTTCAGCTCGACCTGCGCGAGCTGATGAAGCGCGGCAACGGGCTCTTCGGCTCGGCCGAGCAGACGGGCTCGATCGGCGTCGTCACCGTGAATTGCGCGCGGCTCGGCCATCTGCACGCGGGCGACGAGCGCGCGCTGCTCGCGCGGCTCGACGAGCTGCTCGACTACGGCAAGGACAGCCTCGAGATCAAGCGCGAGGTGATCCAGCGTCACATGGACAACGGCCTCTTCCCGTATACGAAGCGCTATCTCGGCACGCTGCGCAATCATTTCTCGACGCTCGGCGTCAACGGCATCAACGAGATGATCCGCAATTTCACCCACGATGCGCATGACCTGACGACCGACTGGGGCCACGCGTTCGCGCTGCGCCTGCTCGATCACGTGCGCGCGCGCATCGTCGAGTACCAGGAGGAAACCGGCCACATGTACAACCTCGAGGCGACGCCCGCCGAAGGCACGACGTATCGCTTCGCGAAGGAAGACCGCCGCCGCTATCCGGACATTCTGCAGGCGGGCACGCCGCAGATGCCGTACTACACGAACTCGTCGCAACTGCCGGTCGGCTTCACCGACGATCCGTTCGAGGCGCTCGAGCGGCAGGACGACCTGCAGCGCAAATACACGGGCGGCACGGTGCTGCATTTGTACATGACCGAGCCGCTTTCGTCGGCCGACGCGTGCCGCACGCTCGTCAAGCGCGCGCTCACCCGTTTCTCGCTGCCGTATCTGACCGTCACGCCGACGTTCTCGATCTGCCCGACGCACGGCTATCTCGCCGGCAGCCACCCGTTTTGCCCGAAGTGCGACGAAGCGCTGCTGCGTCGCAAGTTGTCTCAATCCCAACCGATGGAAGCCTGAACATCATGACGACACTGAAAACCAACGACCAAGCCGCCCTCGCCGCGATCGCGCTGTCCGACGACGAGCGCCAGCCGTGCGAGATCTGGACTCGCGTGATGGGCTACCACCGCCCCATGTCGTCGTTCAACGTCGGCAAGAAAGGCGAATTCCACGAGCGCAAGTACTTCCGCGAACGCGAGTCGAGCGACGTCGCGTTGCGCGCCGCGGCGTAAGCGCACGGCCCGCGCGATGAACCTCGCCCTCGCCCGGCGTCATCCGCTCAAGGTGGGCGGGCTCGTCCCGTTCACCGCGACCGATTATCCCGGCCGGTTCGCCGCGGTCGTGTTCGTGCAGGGCTGCCCATGGCGATGCGGATATTGTCACAACCCGCATCTGCAAGCGCGCTCGCAACCCGCCGCGATCGAATGGGACGCGCTGCTCGCGTTCCTCGCGCGCCGCGTCGGCCTGATCGACGCCGTGGTGTTCAGCGGCGGCGAGCCGTCGATCGATCCGGCGCTCGCCGCGTCGATCGACGACGTGAGGCGGCTCGGCTTCAAGGTCGGCATGCACAGCGCGGGAACGCATCCGCGGCGGCTCGCGCACCTGCTGCCGTCGCTCGACTGGATCGGGCTCGACGTGAAGGCACCGTTCGACGACTACGCGCACACGACGCACGTGCGTACGAGCGGCGGCCACGCGCGGCGGAGCCTCGAAGCGGTGCTCGCAAGCGGCGTCGCGTACGAATGCCGGACGACCGCGCATCCCGACCTGCTGCCGGAGCCCGCGCTGCTGCGGCTTGCCCATGAACTCGCCGATCTCGGCGTCGAGAATTACGTGCTGCAAGTGTTTCGCGCGCAGGGATGCGGCGACAGCACGCTGAATGCCACGCCGGTCATCGGCTATCCGAGCGATGCATTGCTCGGCAGGCTCGATCGCCTGTTCGCGAATTTCGCGGTTC
The DNA here is from genome assembly GCF_001524445.2 of Burkholderia savannae. Classification (NCBI taxonomy): domain Bacteria; kingdom Pseudomonadati; phylum Pseudomonadota; class Betaproteobacteria; order Burkholderiales; family Burkholderiaceae; genus Burkholderia; species Burkholderia savannae. Next base: position 1,179,140 of record NZ_CP013417.1, on the reverse strand, counting down.
GACGCGGTTGAATCGGCGCGCATGCGCTCTGCGTCCATGCGATCGCGTGCGCGCGAGCGGTGAAATCAAAGATGCCCCCGAGCGCAAGATGCACTCTGCAACGACGACTCCGAGGGCGCTTTCGCCGCATGCGACGCATGCGTCGATCCCACCGCTCGAGTGCCGAGCAAGCCAGACGCCGACAAGCCGCCCGCGATTCTCCCGAACGAAATCACACCTTGTCTTGCAGTGCGGCATCTGCGCGCTCGTCGACGCGCGCGGCGCCGTCATGCGCGTGCTCGCGCCCGCATCGCGCGAGCCGCAACGCTTCGTCGCGCGCGAGCGCAAGAATGCGCTTCGCGTCGGCCGGGTCGAAGTCCTCGTGAAAGCGCTTCCTGACGCCGTGCTCGCCGAGTTGCACATGCGCGTCCGGCGCGATCCCGTGCCGCCCGAGGCTTTTTTTCGCGCACACGAGCGGGCAACCGTCGATCGCGATAATCGGCCGGCCCGAATGCGCGAGCTTCAACAGCGACGGCACGTCGCCGCCGACGCCCACGATGCACGACATCTCCGCGTCGCCGCTACGGTCGAGCCGCACCGCGACGTGATTCGCGAGTTGCGCGACGTTCGAACATCCCGAGCACGAATAGACGATCGGCAGCGTCTTCGTTTCGTTCTTCATTCCGCTCTCCTGAACGAGCGCTCCCCGGATTGCGCGCCTATCAGTCCGGCATTCCGCCGCGCTCGATCGGCCGCGAACGGAACAGCCGCGCCGGCAGCCACTGATCGAACGAGAACGCCGACAGATCGATCGCGTCGAGCGAATTCTTCACGAGCAACCCGAGCTCGGTGTCGCCTTCCATCGTCAGGCGCCGGCTGAAGAACAGCGTGTCCGGATCTTCGCGGCGTTGCGACAGCAGATAGAAATCGTATGCGGTCGCGCCGATCGTCAAGTCGACGTCGCGTCGGCCGGACAGCGCGGAAAACGCGCCGCGCCGGCAGACGAAATCGAACGCGACGCCCGCGTCCTTCACTTCGATGCGCAGCGGGCGATCCTCCAGCAGCGCGAGCGTCTCCGCGGGCAAATGCTTGCGCAGCACGAGATTGATCCCGCCCGCGAACAGCAACGCCCCCGGATACGCGGGCAGTTTCGACAGCAGCTTGCCGACCATGGGCGGCAATTGATAGATCGCGGCATTCATCACGGAATCCTCACAAACCAATCGGAAGCGGCGCGGCACAGGCCGCGCCGACGGCTTCAGCGCACGACGCGCTCGAGGCCCGGCTTGCCGTGCCAATAGCCGTTGCACGACGCTTCCGGCATCCGCTCGTGCAGCGCCGCGAGCGCGTCGCGCGCATTCGTGCGGCCGCTCAGCACGCCGTGGAACGCATCGATCACGTCGCCCATGTGCTGCGATTGCGGGCTGAGCCTCACGACGTCGACGTTCAGCGCACGCAGCGCGTCGATCTCGTCGATCAGGTTGTAGACGCGCGCGGATTGCGTCGAGATGCCGTTGAGCACGAGAAACGGCTCGCCTTCGCGCGTGTGCAGCGGCAAGCCGTCCGGATGCTCCATGCATACGTACTGGCAGTTGTCCTTCGGAAAATTGCGGTTCCGCGCGGTGAAGCAGCGCGCGGAAAACGCGAGCGGAATGCGCCCGTACGCGAACACTTCGGTTTCCAGATGCTCGGCACGCTCGGCCTGCATGCTCGCGAGGCCCGCCTCGCTCATCTCGGGCGGCATCACCCAGCGCCGCGCGCCGAGTTCCGCGAGCATCGCGAGCGTCGGCGGGTTGTAGACGTTGAGCCACGGCCCGGCGACGAACGCGCGCCGCGCGCTGCAGCGCACGGCGCCCATGTCGTTCGCCTCGACCAGATAGCGGCCGTTCTCGACGATCTCGCGCATCGCCTTCAGATCGCGGCCCGATTCGAGCAGCACCTGCGTCGACAGCACGACCTCCTTGCCCGCCTCGGCCAGCATGTCGGCAATCTCGAGCCAGTCCGCTGCGCGCAGTTCGTGGCGGCGCGAGCAAACGGTTTCGCCGAGATAGACGATGTCGACGGGCGTCTCCGACATCGCCTGATAGAACTGCATCGTCGCGACGCGCGGCCAGTAGTACTGCACCGGCCCCAAAGCAATTTTCATGATCCTCGCTCCCGCATTCAGGCGTGCGCCGTCGTGCGTGTCATTTCCACGGCCGGTGATAAGCGCCGAGCGTATGCTGCTGCCCTTCCGCGACCTTGTTCAATTCCGTCATCCATGCGGGCTTCACGTAGTAGCGCGCAAGGTTCGCCGCGCACTGATCGATCGCGTCGCGCCACACGCGCGTCACCTGCGCGACGTATGCGGGGCTGCGCTGGCGCCCCTCGATCTTGATCGCGCGTATGCCGATCTGCATCAGCTTCGGCAGCAGCTCCAGCGTATTCAGGCTCGTCGGCTCCTCGATCGCGTAGTAGCTTTCGTCCGCGACGGTGAAGCGGCCCTTGCAGAGCGTCGGATATCCGGCGTTCTCGCCGTCTTCGTAGCGATCGATCAGCACGCCGTTGAGCCGCGATTCGAGGCCGTCCGGCGTTTTCTGCCAGCGCACCGCCTTCGCCGGCGAGCACACGCCGCGCGTGTTCGGCGATTCGCCCGTCGCGTACGACGACAGCGCGCAGCGCCCCTCGACCATCACGCACAGGCTGCCGAAGCCGAACACTTCGATTTCGACCGGCGTGTTCTCGGCCACCTGCTCGACCTGCGTGAGCGACAGCACGCGCGGCAGCACCGCGCGCGCGATGCCGAAATGCTCGTGATAGAAATTGATCGCCTCGTAGTTCGTCGCAGAGCCCTGCACCGACAGGTGCAGCCGCAGCGCCGGATAGCGTTCGTGCGCGAAGCGCATGAGCCCCGGATCGGCGACGATGATCGCGTCGACGCCCGCGTCGGCCGCGCGGCCCACCGCTTCACGCCAGGCCGTCCAGCCGTCCGGCTGCGGATACGTGTTGAGCGCGACGAGCACCTTGCAACCGCGCTCGTGCGCGTAGCGAATGCCGGCGTCGATCGCCTGCGCGTCGAAGTTCAGGCCGGCGAAGTTGCGCGCGTTCGTCGCGTCGCGAAAACCGAGATACACGCAGTTCGCACCGTTGTCGACCGCGGCCTTCAGCGCGGGCAGGCTGCCCGCCGGACACACGAGTTCGATCGGCACGGCGCCTGTCGCGATGTGACTGCTTTGCGTCATGGCATGACGGCTCCATCAAGGAAACGAAAAACCGCTCGCGGCATGCCGTCGAGCGGCGAGAACGGGCGTCGCCCGAAGCGAAGCGCCTTCAGCCGAGCGCGGGCAGCGGCACGCAAGCCGGCTCAGGCGAGACGACCGCGGCGGCCGCGCGCTTCACGCCCGTCAACAGATAGTCGATCAGCTCGCGCACCGAACGGATCTCGTGGCCGAACGGCAAAATCTCGGAGCCGCGGAAGAACAGGCCGCGCTTGATGTCGCCCGCGAGCGCGAACGCGAGCCGCGTATCGATGCAGAACTGGCCGTGCTTCGCGATGCCGTCGCGCAGCCCGCATTGCTGCAGGCAATCGAAGCCGACGAGGCATTTGCGCGGCTTCGCCGCGCGCTGCAGCTTCTTTTCCCGCTCCAGATAGTTCGCGAGCCACGGCGTGCGCACCGCGCGCGCCGGCAGGCCCGCGACGCTCATGAACGTGACGATGTCGTCGGGCCTCGCTTCCAAGAGCACTTTCTTGAAGTTCGGATGCGCATCGCCCTCTTCCGTCACCGCGAACGGCGTGCCGAGCTGCACCGCGCTCGCGCCGAGCGCGAACAATTGCCGCACTTGCTCGTGGCTGTGAATGCCGCCCGCCGCGATGAGCGGAATGCGCTCGCGCTCGATGCCGAGCTCCTTGAACAGATCGAACGTACCTTCGAGCACTGCGGGAAACGCGAAATTCGGATTGTTCAGGCTGTCGGTCGTCGGCGCGCCGAGATGGCCCGCCGCGTAGCGCGGGTTCTCGATGACGACGGCGTCGGGCAGGCGATTCTTGCGCATCCACTTCTTCAGCACGAGCCCGATGCCGCGCGCGTCCGACAGGATCGGAATCAGCGCGACATCGGGAAAACCAGCGGCGAGCTCGGGCAAATCGAGCGGCAGGCCCGCGCCGACGACGACCGCATCCGCGCCGCTCTCGCACGACTGGCGCACGTAGGACGCGTATTCGGACAACGCGCGCATCACGTTGACGGCGACGAGCCCGCAGCCGTTCGCGAGCGACTTCGCCGCGCGAATCTCGCGATCGAGCGCCTCGAGATTCGCCGCATCGATGAGCGCGCGATCGCGCGAGCGGCCGGTGCGCGCCATCAGGTCCGGATGATGCCGACGCAGGTCGACGCTCGAGATCGTGCCGCACGCGCCGAGCGACGCGACGGTGCCGGCAAGCCGGTGCGCGGACACGCCGACGCCCATCCCGCCTTGCACAATCGGCAGCAGCGACCTGCCCTTGATTACGAGATTCTTGAATACGGTTTTGGCGACGGACACGGCAAATTCCTGAAAGGGGCGGCTTACGCCCGGTGCGTAAGTGTGCGGCCGAACCCGTTTCCGTCGCCTTAATCCGCGTCAAGGTCTCTGCCCGGGTCGACGACCAATCCGGGGTTATGATCAGAATACCGAAACATGGCTGCGGCGCGGCGCCGCGCCGTGCCATTGCGGCGGCGCCGAGCGCGCCCTTCGTGCGCATTCGCGACGCCTTTCTCAGCCGACATGCTTCCCGCCATGCAGCGCAAACTCGAACTCGACAATTCTCCCGCGCTGAGCGCGCCGCTGCGCTTTTTCGCAAGCGCGCCGCTCTTCGCGATCGCCGCGGCCGGCGTGCTGCTGTGGGCGGGACCGGACGCGTTCGCGTCGCGCTGGTCGCCGTATGCGCTCGCGCTCACGCACCTCGTCGCACTCGGCATGCTCGCGTCGACGATGATCGGCGCGATGATCCAGATCATGTCGGTCGCGGCGGGCATTCGGATTGCGTCGCCCGTCGCAAGCGCGACCGCGATCCACGCGTGCCTGGTGCTCGGCACGCTGCTGCTCGCGGCCGCGTTCGCGTGCCGGGCCCCCGCGCTGTTCGCCCCTGCCGCGCTGCTGCTCGGCGCCGCGTTCCTGGGGTTCCTGCTCGTCTGCGCGATCGGCTTCGCGCGGCACCGGCGACGCATGCCCGCCGGCGCCGCGAGCGTGCTGCGCACCGTGCGCATCGCGCTGCTCGCGCTTGCGGCCACCGTCGCGCTCGGCACATCGCTTGCGTTCGCGCTCGGCGGGCATCTACCCTTCTTCTCGATCGATCTCGTCGATCTGCACGCGGCCTGGGGGCTGGCCGGATGGGTCGGGCTACTGACGATCGGCATCTCATTTCAGTTGATTCCGATGTTTCAGGCCACCGAGCCCTATCCGCGCATCGTCACGCGCTGGCTGGGTCCATGCGTGTTCGCTTGGCTCGTTGCGGCGTCGATCGTCGCCGTCGGATCGGCCGGCCGCTTCGGTTTCGTGGCCGGCGTGATTCGCGTCGCGCTATACGTGACATACGCGGCGTACGCCACGCTCACGTTTTACCTGCTGTGGACCCGCAAGCGCCCCGAAGCCGACACCACGACGCTATTCTGGCGCACCGCGACAGCGAGCGTCGCAGGCGCGAGCGTGCTCTGGATCGTGAACGCAAGCGTCGGCGGCCGCGACGTTGCAATCACGACGGGCGTGTTGCTGACGATCGGCGGCGCATGGTCGGCGATCAACGGCATGCTCTACAAGATCATTCCGTTCCTGCTGTGGTATCACGCGCAAAAGGCGAGCGACACGGCGATCCCCGCCATGCCGAAGGTCAAGGACATGCTGCCGGAGCGCATCGCCCGCAGGCAGTTCTTCGCGCATGTCGCCGCCTTGCTGCTGCTCGTCGCCGCGAGCGTCGCGCCGGGCGCATTCGCGCGGCCGGCCGCCGTCGCGCTCGGCGTGTCGGCAGGCTGGCTCGCCGTCAACATGCTCGGCGCATGGCGGCGCTACGCACAGGTCAAGCGACGCGTCGCGTCGTCAGTACTGCATCTCGGAGCGTAGCCGATCGACGTCGGGGATGAAGATGTCGCGGCCGTTGACGACGACAAGCTCGCGCATGCAGAGATCGCGCAGCACGCGCGAGAAGTGCTCGGGCGTGAGATTCAGCCGCGACGCGATCGCCTTCTTGCCCGTCTCGAGCCGGATCTGCAGGCCGGATTCCGCGGGTGCGTCGTTCTGCTCGAGCAGATAGCTGATCACGCGCTGCGTGCCCGAGCGCAGCGAATACGTCTCGACGTCGACGACGAGCTGATGCAGCCGCATGCTGAGGCTCGCGAGCATCCTGCGCGCGAACGCCGGGTTGTGATCGAGCTCGTCGGTCACGGCGGCCTTCGTCACGTGCAGGAGTAGCGCGTCGGAGAGCGTCTTCGCCGTCACCGCGTACGGCTTGTCCATGAACATCACCGCTTCGCCGAAGCTGTCTCCCGGCCCGAGCAGACGCACGATCTTCTCGATGCCGAGCGGCGAAAACGAGCTCAGCTTGATCTGCCCGTAGACGATCATATGAAAGCCGCCGCACGGGTCACCGCGGCTGAACACTGTCTGCCCGCGCGACACCTGCGCGCGCATCGTGCCCCGCGCGAGATTGTCGAGCTCGCCGCGCGAAAGCCCGCTGAAGAGCGGCAACCGTGCAAGGAAGTCCTGCACCGGGATCTTGCTTTCTTTCATCACGCCACCTTCTAGATCAGCTTCGAATAGGACGCAGCGGCCGGCCGGCCGAGATAGCCGTCGAACACCATGCCGATCGCGCGCACGAACATGCGCCCCTTCGGCGTAACGGCGATCCGGTCCGCTTCGATCGCCAGCAGGCCGGCGTCGCGATAGGGCTCGAGCCGCGCCAGCTCGGGCGCGAAATACTGCGTGAAATCGATGCCGTGCCTGCGGCCGATCGCCGCGAAATCGACGGGCGTGCTGCACATCACCGTCATGATGACTTCGCGCCGCAGCAGATCGTCGGGCGTCAGCGCGAAGCCGCGCTCGATCGGCAGGCGTCCCGCGTCGAGATGGCGGTAATACGTCTTCAGCGAGCGCGTGGACTGGCTGTACGACGCGCCGACCTTGCCGATCGCGGAAACGCCGAAGCCGATCAGGTCGCATTCGGCCTGCGTCGTGTAGCCCTGGAAATTGCGATGGAGGCTGCCCTCGCGCAATGCGTTGCTAAGCTCGTCGCCGGGTTTCGCGAAGTGATCGAGCCCGATGTACACGTATCCGGCGTCGAGCAGCCGTTGCGTCGATTCGATGAAGATGCTCAGCCGGTCTTCGGCGGGCGGCAGCTCCGATTCGACGATCAGGCGCTGCGCCTTGAAACGGCTCGGCAGATGCGCGTAGTTGTACACCGCGATGCGATCGGGCGACAGCCGGATCACCTCGTCGAGCGTGCGCGCGAAACTCGCGGGCGTCTGCCGCGGCAACCCGTAAATCAGGTCGATGTTGACCGATTCGAAGCCGGCCTCGCGGCTCGCGGCGAGCGCGCGCTCGACCATCGGCAGCGGCTGGACCCGGTGCACCGCCTCCTGGACGGACGGGTCGAAATCCTGAACGCCGAAGCTCGTCCGGTTGAAGCCGAGCGACGCGAGCGACTGCAGCGTCCGCTCATTGACCGTGCGCGGATCGATCTCGACGCCGAGCTCCGCTTGCGGCGCGAATTCGAAGTGGCCGCGCAGCGCGCGCATCAGGCGCGCGAGCTCGTCGGTCGCGAAGAACGTCGGCGTGCCGCCGCCGAGATGCAACTGCGTCGTCAGGCGATCGCGGCCGAGATGCCGAGCGACGAGGTCCATCTCGCGGATCAGATAGTCGACGTACGCGTTCGTCCGGCTATGGTCCTGCGTGATGATCTTGTTGCACGCGCAGAAGTAACAGAGCGATTCGCAAAACGGCAGGTGCAGATAGACGGACAGCGGCGGATTGCGCTCGGCCGTCGCGCGTCGCGACAGATATTCGCGGTAGGCGTCTTCGTCGAATGCGTCGGAGAACCGGTCGGCCGTCGGGTACGACGTATAGCGCGGCCCCTGGCGGTCGAAGCGCCGGATCAGCGCTTCGGAGATCTGAACGTCCGCGAACGCGGGCGCGGCGTGTTGGGGAGCGGGCGCGGCGGTATCCGCGCCTTCGTTCGTATGCTTCGTGATGTCCATCTGCTTATACCCTGGCATGCCGCGCAAAATGCCGGCGTTTCATTGTCGGGCGTGCAGTGCGAACGGACTTGATGCAAGTCAACCTCCGACGTCGCGCACGTGCCGCTCGCGGCGCGGCGCGCGTATACGCTGAAGGGCTGTTCGCCCGCTACGCGAGCACGAAGCGCCCGACGAGTTGTCCCATGTGCTCGGCCTGCTCGCGCAGCGACGCGCTCGCCGCCGCCGATTCCTCGACGAGCGCCGCGTTACGCTGCGTCACTTCGTCCATCTGCGTGATCGCCGCGTTGACCTGTTCGATCCCTTCGCTTTGCTGCTCGGATGCCTTCGCGATTTCGCTCACGACGGTATCCACGCTGCGAATCGATGCGTTCACGCTGCGAATCGCGTCGTCCGCGCGCCTGAACAGCGACGAGCCGTCGGTCACGTGCCGGATCGATTCGTGAATCAGTTCCTTCACGTCCTTCGCGGCGCTCGCGCTGCGATGCGCGAGCGCGCGCACTTCGCCCGCGACCACCGCGAACCCCTTGCCCTGCTCGCCCGCTCGCGCCGCCTCGACGGCCGCGTTCAGCGCGAGGATGTTGGTCTGGAACGCAATGCCCTCGATCACCGACACGATGTCCGCCATCTTGTTCGAGCTGTCGTGGATCTGCGTCATCAGCGACACCGCATGCCCCACGATCCGGCCTGTGTCGGCCGCGCGCTCGGACGCCTGCGCGCTCAGCGTGCTCGCGTGCGAAGCGTTCGATGCGTTGTGGCGCACCGTCGACGTCAGTTCCTCCATGCTCGCCGCCGTTTCCTCGAGCGACGCCGCCTGCGTTTCGGTGCGGCCCGACAGATCGAGATTGCCGGCCGCGATCTGCTGGCTGCCGACCATCACCGAATCGGCGACGCGCCGCGTCTCGGTCAGCGTCTGCGCCCATACGTCGAGCAGCGCGTTGAAGCCGCGCTTGATGAACGCGAACTCGTCCTTGCCGCTCACCGCGAGGCGCCGGCGCAGATCTCCGTCGCCCACCGCATGCATGCAGGAAGACAATTGCGCGACGTTGTCGTGCGTCGACATCGCGAACGCGACGAACAGATAGAGCGCGCACGCGACGAGCGCGACGCTCAGCGTCATGATCGCGGTCACCTTCATCTGCTCGGCGTGCGCGCGCGCCGCGAGCCGCTCGCGCAACTGCTGCGCGAGCGCGCCATGCGCGCGGTACAGCGCGTCGATCGCATCGCTGCCTTGGCCGAAGTACGTCTTCGCGTCGATCGACGCATCGCCACCCGCGAGCGAGGCCACCGTGCGCTGAAATGCCGCGACCGCGCCGAGATCGATGCCGCCCGGCGTCTGCGCGCCGCCGCCGGCGCCGCGCGTGCCGTTCACGCGTTCGAGGTGATGCCGAATCACGTTCATCTGCTCGGCCAAGCCGCTCGCGCGCACCGCGAGCTCGCGCTTGTCGGCGTCGCCGAGCGCGCCGCTGCTCAGCGCGGCCGAGCCCTTGCCGCGCAACACGCCGACGGTCTCGGCCGTACCCGGCAGCACGAACAGCACCGAGTCGATCAGGTGATAGTTCGATGCGTCCGGATCGACACCGAGCTGCGAGGCGACCGCCAGATCCTTCTCGAACAGAAAGATCGAATGGATGACGTCGGTGTGCGAATCGAACAGCGCCGCGGCGGATGTGCCGAGCCCGCCCGTCGCCGCCTTCGCGTACTGGCTCGCGAGCGCGTCGACCGGCGCAACGACATCGAATCGGCCGGTGTCGCGCACCTGCTGCTTCAATGCCGCGACGAGACGCTCCGCGCTCGCGCTCGCCGCGTCGAATTTCCCGCGCATCGCTTCGTTGCCCGCGAGCACCGAAGCGCCCGCGCCGCGCCGCACCTGCACGGCCTTCAACAGATCCTGCGTCGTTTCGAGGATCGAGATGCCGTCGCGCTCGCTTTGCGTCGTCGCATAGGCATGCAACGCGACGGCGAGCGTCGCGTAGAGCGCCGCAACGAGCGGCACGATGAACAGCGCGGCGAGAATCGCGAGCTTCCTGGGCAACTTCATGCGCGCCATCAAGCGCATTCCAGGTCCAAATATTTGCTTGCTCATTCCTGCCCCTTTTCGATGTGATGAGACGACCGTTTCGGCCTCGTTTCCGCCGTATACGGATCGTTCGACCCGACACTTAAGCGAACTTAAGCAAAATCAATCGTCAGACATCGCCATCAAAATCTTCGCCACATCGCCCAAATTGCGCGAGCTGCACGTATTGCGCACATCGACGCAGCCGTTTGCGCAATACGTGCAGCTCGCGCACGCATGATTCGACGTTCGCGCACGCTGCGTCATTTGTACGCATCGAACGCGGCGCCTCCGAATTCGTGCGTCGCTGTGCCGCATGCTCGGCAACGCTCGGCTTTCCTGAACATTTCCTGACGCAGATCAAAATCACGCCCGATGACGGATACCCGCAACGCGTTCGATCAAGAATCTCCGTACGCGCGCGACGCATCATCCATGCGGGAGCACCGCGCCACGCGGCCGTTCGTCGGTGGACCGGCCGGCTCGTTCGCCGCCGCCGCGGCATCGCGACCCGCGGTCGCGCACGAGCGTTGGACCCGCATCGATTCACGCATTAAGATACATAATGTATGCATCTTAACAGGAGAGCCAACGTGAAGATCCCGCTCGCGACCCATCAACCTTCTCGGCAGCCCACCGGCCTGCCGGTGCTGCGGCTCGGGTTCAGGCCGTTTTATCTCGGCGGCGCTTATTTCGGGATCGTGTCGATCGCGCTCTGGCTCGCGTCGCTGCACGGGTTTCCAGTGGCCGGCCGGTCGCCCGCGATGAGCGGCCTTGCGTGGCATGTCCACGAGATGGTGTTCGGGTTCTCGGCCGCGATCGTCGTCGGCTTTCTGCTGACGGCGATCCGAGCATGGACCTCGCGCGATACGCCGCACGGCGCGCAGCTCGCCGCCCTTTGGCTGCTATGGGCGGCGGGACGCCTGCTCGTCTGGGCGGGCCCCGAACCGCTCGCCGCCGCCGTCGACTCCGCGTTCCTGCCGATCACCGCGCTCATCCTGCTGCGCGTGCTGCTCGCCGCACGCAACCATCGCAACGTGTTCCTGACTGTCGCGCTCTTTCTGCTCGGCGCGCTCAACGCGCTCTTTCACTGGTGGGCCACCCACGGACGCCTCGATCTCGCGCTGCAAGCCGCGTATTCGGCCATCGGTCTCGTGTTGCTGTTCGTCGTCGTGATTGCCGGCCGCATCGTGCCGACGTTCACGATGAACGCGATTCCCGGGTTCGCGGTCAAGCGCTGGAAATTCGTCGAGACGCTCGCCGCGCCGGTCACCGTGCTCGCGCTCTGCGCGGATGCGATTGCGCTGCCCGGCGCGCTCGTCGCCGCCGTCGCGTTCGCGGCGGCCGCGCTGCACGCGACGCGCATCGTCGGCTGGCGCTCGTGGCGCGTCGGCGCGCGGCCGATCCTGTGGATCTTGCACGTCGCGTATGCGTGGGTGCCGCTCGGCTTCGCGATGCTCGCGCTCGCCGCGCTCGACGTCGCGCCGCACTCGCTCGCGATTCACGCGCTGACGGTCGGCGTAATCGGCTGCGCGATCGTTGCGATGATCACGCGCACCGCGCTCGGCCATACCGGCCGGCCGCTGCGTGCGGGACCGAACGAAATCGCATGCTATTGGCTGCTGATCGCCGCGACGCTCGTGCGCGTGTTCGGGCCCTGGGTCGCGCCCGACATGACGAGCGTCTGGATCGATGCGGCGGGCGCGTGCTGGGTGGCGGCGTTCGCCGTCTATGCAATGCGCTACACGGGCTACCTGACTTCGCCGCGCATCGACGGCAAGGCGGGCTGAACCGGACGCGCGTCACCGTTGGGTTCGCGGCGCACGTGAGACGCGGGCAAGACTGCACGTTTTCGGAAAATACCGCGACGACCGCCGCGTCGCGCCTCGACAGATCATCGCGGAACGCGTGCCCGGATCGAGACGGACTCCGAAATACTTTTTCGCTATCCGCTTGCATCGCGGCATCCGGCGAATCGCCTCGTCACTCGAACGCGTATTTCGTTGCTTGCCATCGCGCGCCGCACCATCACATCGGCTCGGCTCGCGGCACGCGCGGACACGCCGCTGCCTTCGCGTTCGCGCGCACAGCTCGCAAAGACACGACTCGAAGCAGGGTCTCCGTGCCTTCGCTTGCGGCCCGCCAAATAGATGCATACCATGTACAACAATTAGGATGATCGACCGATCGCGAGTCGCGCGATGCGCAGCGCTTCGCATCGCACCGTCGTGACCGCCCTGCTCCACACGGATTCGCCCATGCTCAACGTCGCCCCACCCACGCCGCTCGCCCGAGCGCTCGAACAACCCTACCGGCAAGGATTCGTGACCGACATCGAATCCGATGCGCTGCCGCCCGGCCTCGACGAAAACGTCGTTCGCGAGATTTCGCGCCGCAAGCGCGAGCCGGCGTTCCTGCTGGAGTGGCGGCTCGCCGCATTCGAGCGCTGGCTCGCGATGACGCCGCCCGACTGGGGCAAGCTGCGCATCGCGCCGATCGATTTCCAGGCGCAGTCGTACTATTCGGCGCCGAAATCGCTGAAAGACCGGCTGAAGAGCCTCGACGACGTCGATCCGAAGCTGCTCGAGACTTACGAGAAGCTCAACGTGCCGCTGCACGAGCGCGCCCGGCTCGCCGGCGTCGCGGTCGACGCGGTGTTCGATTCCGTGTCGGTCGGCACGACCTTTCGCGAACAGCTCGCCGAAGCGGGCGTGATTTTCTGCTCGTTCTCGCATGCGGTCGAACACCATCCGGAGCTGATCGAGCGCTATCTCGGCACCGTCGTGCCGCCCGCCGACAACTTCTACGCGGCGCTGAATTCGGCCGTGTTCTCCGACGGCTCGTTCGTCTATGTGCCGCAGGGCGTGCGCTGCCCGATGGAGCTGTCGTCGTACTTCCGGATCAATGCGCGGAACACCGGTCAGTTCGAGCGAACGTTGATCATCGCCGAGCCCGGCAGCCACGTCAGCTATCTCGAAGGCTGCACCGCGCCTCAGCGCGACGAGCATCAACTGCACGCGGCCGTCGTCGAACTCGTCGCGCACGACGACGCGTCCATCAAATATTCGACCGTGCAGAACTGGTATCCGGGCGACGCGAACGGCGTCGGCGGCATCTACAACTTCGTGACGAAGCGCGGGCTGTGTGCGGGCGCGCGCTCGCGCATCGCGTGGACGCAGATCGAAACCGGGTCCGCGATCACGTGGAAATATCCAAGCGTCGTGCTGCGCGGAGACGAATCGAGCGGCGAATTCCATTCGATCGCCGTGTCGAATCACTGCCAGCAGGCCGACACCGGCACGAAGATGATCCATCTCGGCCGCAATACGCGCAGCCGAATCGTGTCGAAGGGCATCAGCGCCGGCCGCGCGCAGAACAGCTACCGCGGCCTCGTGCGCGTGGCGCGCACGGCCGAAGGCGCACGCAATCACACGCAGTGCGATTCGCTGCTGATCGGACCGCAGTGCGGCGCGCACACGTTCCCGTACGTCGAGAGCGCGCGCGGCGACGCCGTCGTCGAGCACGAAGCGACGACGACGCGCATCTCCGAAGACCGTCTCTTCTATTGCCAGCAACGCGGCATCGATCCGCAGGAGGCCACGGCGCTCATCGTCGGCGGTTTCTGTCAGGCCGTGCTCGAAGCGCTGCCGATGGAATTCGCGCTCGAAGCGAAAGCGCTGCTCGCGGTATCGCTCGAAGGCGCCGTCGGCTGATCCCACACATGAAGAACCGAGGAACCACCATGAATCGATCCGAACCCTTGCTGCAGGTATTCGATCTGAGCGTCGACGTCGCGGAGCGCCGCGTGCTGGAGTCGGTGTCGCTTACCGTGCCGGCGGGCGCGCTCGTCGTGCTGATGGGCGCGAACGGCAGCGGCAAGAGCACGCTCGGCATGACGCTCGCGGGCCACCCGGCCTATCGCGTCGCGCGCGGCCACGTGCGCTTCGACGGGCATGACCTGCTCGCGATGACGGTGCAGCAGCGCGCGCGCGCCGGCCTGTTCCTGTCGTTCCAGGCGCCGCCCGATATTCCCGGCGTGAAGAACAATCTCTTCGTGCGCACCGCGCTCAATGCGGTGCGCGAAGCGCGCGGCGACACGGCGCTCGACGCCGTCGATTTTCTCGGCGACGCGCGCGCGGCCGCTACGCGCGTCGGCCTGTCCGATTCGATGCTCAACCGTTCGATGAACGAAGGTTTCTCGGGCGGCGAGCGCAAGCGCAACGAGCTGCTGCAACTCGCGCTGCTGCGCCCTCGGCTCGCGATGCTCGACGAGATCGACTCGGGCATGGACGTCGACGGCGTGCGCGCGGCGATCGACCTGATCGGCCGGCTGCGTGAGCAAGGCACCGCGTTCGTGATCGTGTCGCATTACCTGCAGATGATCGAATCGCTCGCGCCCGATACCGTGTTGCTGCTCGATCGCGGGCGCATCGTCGAATCCGGCGATCTCGGTCTGGCGCGGGATATCGCGGCGAAGGGCTTCGTTCGCACGAACGCACTCGCGGAGGCCTGACGCGATGACGACCACCGACACCGAACGGATCGCCGCGCGAGCGCGGCTCTCTGAACGCGGCTGGGTCCCGCGCCGCGCCGAATCGTTTCGCCATCTTCCGCCGCCCGCCGCCGACGCCTGGCTCGGCGACGACGCTCGCCGCACGCGATCGGCCGCGCCGAGCGCGCCGGCGCGCGCCGGCTGGCTGCTTGCGCCCGTCGGCTCCGGCTCGCTCGGGCATGTCGACGCACGCCGGCTGGGCACGGCCGATCCCGCCGAGCGCGCCGCATTGTTCGCGGATCTGCCGACGTCCGGCGAAGGCGACGCCGCGCCGTTCTTCTGGGCACATCGCGCGCTGTGCGAATCCGGCCTGCGTCTGCGCATCGGCAGCGGTTCGGCGCAATGCCCGCCCGTGATGCTTCAGTTGCGGTTGCAGCCGCACGCGAGCGTCGAAGCGCCGCTCGTCGTGATCGACGTGATGCCCGGCGCGCGCTGCGTGCTGATCGAATCGCACGGGCACGAAGCCGCGGGCCGCAACGGCCCGATCACGCAGAACCTGCGGGCGCATATCCGGCTCGGCGCCGGCGCGTCGCTCTATCATTTGCGCGTCGCGACGCCTCGCGCGCTCGACCGCATCGCGCATCACGTGCACGTGCAGCTCGAGTGCGGCGCGCAATATCGGCAATCGCTGCTCGCGGCGGGCAGCGAGTACCACCTGCAACGCACGGTGCTCGATCTGCGCGGCGAGCATGCGCTCGCCCGCGCCTCCGGCGTGCTGTTCGCATCCGCGCACGCGAAGCTCGAACAGCAGATGCGCGCAACGCACGCGGCGCCGCGCACGAAGAGCGCGATCGATTCGCTCGCGCTCGCGAGCGGCAACGCGCAGATCGTCGCAAACGCGTTCTCGTCGATTGCGGCGGGCGCATCGGGTGCCGATCTCCGGCAGCGCCTGAGCGGCATTCCGACGAGCGGCGAACCGCGCGTCGTGCTGCGGCCGCATCTCGAGATCCATCACGACGACGTGCAGGCGGCGCACGGCGCGACGTGGGGCGCATTGCCCGAAGACGCGCTCTTCTACGCATGCCAGCGCGGCCTCGATCGACGCGATGCGCGGGCGTTGATCATCGCGGGCATGGCGCGCTCGGCGCTCGCGCGCGGCATCGACGCGCCCGGCATGCTGGAGACGCTCGGCGGCGATACGCTCGTCGCACGCGAGGTCGAGCGGCATCTGGCCGAACAGGCGGAAACAACGGCGGCAACGGAGGTTCGCCATGGGTGACATGCTGCGCTCGGCGACGATGGTGAACGCGTTTCCCGCACTCGCGCAGCGCGTCAACGGCGCGCCGCTCGCCTATCTCGACAACGCGGCGACGACGCACATGCCACGGCCCGTTCTCGACGCGATGCGCCGCTTCGACGAGCGCGATCGCGCCAACATTCACCGCGGCGTCCACACGCTGAGCCAGCGCGCGACCGACGCCTACGAGCGGGCGCGCGACACGCTGACGCGTTTCGTCGGCGGGCGCGCCGATCATCTGCTCGTCTTCACGTCGGGCGCGACCGACGCGCTGAATCTCGTCGCGCACGGCCTGTCGCTCGCGGGCCATACGCGGGCCGTGCTGCAGGAAGGCGACGAGATCGTCGTCAGCGCTCTCGAGCATCATGCGAATCTCGTGCCGTGGCAGATGGCCGCGCGCCGCTGCGGCGCGCGGCTGCGAATCCTGCCCCCGGACCCTGAGGGCCGCCTGCACGTGAAGGATCTCGAACGATTGCTGACGCCGCGCACGCGCGTGTTCTCGGTCACGGCCTGCTCGAACGCGACCGGCGAGCGGCCGCCCTACGAAGCGCTGCTCGCCGCCGCGCACGCGGCAGGCGCGCTGACGGTGCTCGACGCCGCGCAGGCAATGAGTCACGAAGTGCCGGACCTGTCGACGCTCGCGTGCGACTTCGCCGCATTTTCCGGCCACAAGATGTACGGGCCGATGGGCACCGGCGCGCTCGTCGGCCGCCGGGAGGCGCTCGATCGGCTCGTGCCGCTGCGCTTCGGCGGCGACATGGTGAGCTGGGTCGGCGAAACCGACGCGACGTTCGACGCATTGCCCGCGAGGCTCGAAGGCGGCACGCCGAACGTCGCGGGCGCGATCGGAATGGCGGCCGCCGCCGACTATATCGACGAAATCGGCCGAGAGGCGATCGACGCTCACGTGCGCGCGCTGCGCGACCACGCGGCAGCGGGCCTCGCGGCGCTCGACGGCGTGACCGTGCTCGCCGCGCACACGTCGTCGGCGATCGTGTCGTTCGTCGCCGACGGCGCGCATCCGCACGACATCGGCACGTTGCTCGACGAGCGCGGCGTCGCGTTGCGCACGGGCTATCACTGCGCGCAGCCGCTCCTCGAGCGGCTCGGCTGCGGGCCGACGACACGCGCATCGTTTGCGCTGTACAACACGCACGACGAGGTCGAACGACTCGTGGCCGGCGTCGCGCATGCACTCGAGGTATTGCGATGAATTCGACACTCTCCCTCGCTGCGCCCGCCGACGCGCGAAACACGCTCTATCAGGAACTCGTGGTCGAGCACAAGCGCGCGCCGCGTCACTTCGGCAAGCTCGTCGATCCGACGCACGAGGCGCGTGGGCACAATCCGCAATGCGGCGACGATCTGAAGGTGCAGTTGCGCATCGAAGGCGGCCGGATCGGCGACATCCGCTTCGAAGGCCACGGCTGCGCGATCTGCATCGCGTCCGCGTCGATGATGACCGAGGCCGTGATCGGCCGCGACGTCGAAGCCGCACGGCAGCTCCAGCAGCGATTCCGCGCGGTGCTCACCGGCCAGGCCGAGCACGACGAGGCCCATCTCGGCAAGCTCGCGAGCCTCGTCGCCGTGCAGCGCTATCCCAGCCGGATCAAATGCGCGCTGCTCGGTTGGCACGCGCTCGCACACGCGCTCGACACACACGCGACCGATGCGTCCGAACACGAGGCGCACGCATCATGAGACATCCGAAAGAAACGGTCGTCCTGCAACGGCCGGTTGCCGTCGAATGCGTGCCGTCCGGCGCGCCGCTCGACCTGCCCGCGGGCACGATCGCCGACGTCACGCAGGCGCTCGGCACGAACTTCACGCTCGTCGTCGGCGGCCAAATGGTGCGGCTGCGCGGCGCGGATGCGGACGCGATCGGCCGGCCACCGCCCGACGAGATCGAAGCGCCGGACGGCCCCGTCTCGCACGACGAGGCGCAAGCGTTCGTCTGGCGGACCCTGAAGACCTGTTACGACCCGGAGATTCCAGTCGACATCGTCGAGCTCGGCCTCATCTACGCCTGCATGATCGAGCCCGCCGAGCACGATCGCTTGAAGGTATCGATCAGGATGACGCTGACCGCGCCCGGCTGCGGAATGGGAGAAGCGCTCGCCGACGAAGTCGCCGACAAGGTGCTCGCGCTGCCGTTCGTCGGCGAGGTCAACGTGGACATGGTGTTCGATCCGCCGTGGGATCGGTCGCGGATGTCGGAGACGGCGATGCTCGCGCTCGGTCTTTGAAGAAACGGCGCTGCGACGCGGCGAAGCATGAGCCGTCAAAGCCGGCCGAAAGCGCCGTGACGCCCGCGCTTGCGGGCGCTTCCTTTCGCGGACGCTGTCCGCGCCGACGTAACGCGGCGCGACATGACGCGACGCGCCGAACATCCGTGCGAACATCCGTGCGGACATCCGGCGAACGACGCCCGCCGCGCATTCCCGCCCGCCGCCGTTCATGCGGAGCGACGCGACGCCAAGCGCGGACACCGCGCCATGTTGCGTCGCGCCGCGTCAAGCCGTGCGATTCAACCGCCGCAGCCGCCGCCCGAGCAGCAGCTGTCGCCCGCATCGTGCCCGAGCGCGCCGTCGCGCTTCGCGATCTGCACGCGCCACTGCGACGGTCCCGCCTCCAGGTACGTCCATTCGAACGAATCGGCCGCGAGTTGCTCCAACTGGTAATAGAGCGGCTTCGGATCGTGATCGTTGATCAGTTGCAGCGCTTCGCCGCCGGGCAACGCATCGAAGGTGCCGAAGATCAGTGCATGGCGCTTGTGATGAGGAATCCTACGAACGTCGATGATGGATGCGTACTGCTCGCTCATGGCATAGCCCTTGAAAAGGAGAAAGACGCGGCGCGCGACCCGTGTGGAACGCCCGCCACCCGCCGGGAAGTGCCGTCGGCGATTGCCCGGCTTGCAACATGCAGCCGTTAGCTATATAAAGTGCATGTATTGCGCATCTTATAGCGCGCCACCCTAGATAGCAACATTGAATATGCATCTTTTTGCCACGTATGCGACTCTCTGAATACACGGACTACACGCTGCGCGTGCTGATGTATTGCGCGTCGAATCCGGATCGCCTCATCACGATCGCGGAGCTCGCCGAGCGCCACCACGTGTCGAAGAATCACCTGACGAAGATCGTCAACAGCCTCGCGCGCCAAGGCACGCTCGAGACGACGCGCGGCCGGGGCGGCGGCGTGCGTCTCGCGCTGCCGCCCGAGCGTATCGGCATCGGCGACGTGATTCGCGCATCCGAAACGGACTTTCGGCTCGTCGAGTGCTTCGACCGGAACACGAATACGTGCATGCTCGCGGCGAAGTGCCGGCTCGAGCGGCTGCTCGACCGCGCCTTGCGCGCATATTTCAAGGAACTGGACGGCGCGACGCTCGCGGATCTCGTCGGCCCGCCACCGAAGAATGGATTGAGCGCGGCCGAGAAGATGCACGAATTCGCGATCGCGATGCCGGCGAAAGCGACCGCGCGAACGCGATGACGGGTTCGCGTTCGAACGCGAACGGGCGCCGCCGCGCGCCCGCTTCTCACGAATGCGGCAGTCGATCGTCGCGCGGCTGAATCGGCCGCGCCCTCTTCCGTCGCCGCTACCGCGCCGCCGCCGGCGCCCGGCCGACAGCGGCGAAGCCGCGTCAGACTTCGGTCCGCTCGTCGAGCATCGCGAAGTTGAGCATCTTCAGGTGGGCGACCATCATCGAGTCCATCGTCCGGACGTGATGATCGAACCAATCCGATACTTCCGCCAGCAGCCGGCGGCCCAGTTCGAACTGCGCGTCGCGCGCGATCTTGTCGCGCACGGACGCCGCCACTTTCAGCACTTCGTCGTGATCGGCCGCATGGCAGTACTGCGGCCCGAACTTCGTGCTCGCCATCCAGCGCTCTTCTCGTTCGAAGTGCTGACGGCAGTGATCGATCCAGACGTCGAACGCCTGCAGGAAGTGCGCGTCGTCCGCGCGCGCGGCTGCGTCGAGCAACTGGACGAATTCCGTGTGAACGGCATCGACGAACGGATCGTCGAGCTTCAGCTCGGGCTTCAGGTTGGGTGAAGGATCTTGCATCGGAAAGGCGGTGTAGTTCGTGATTCGATAGGCGACCTGACGGATCGCGTCTTCGAAGGTACATGCCGCCCTCGCCCTTCGCTCGCCGATCTTCGTTCACGTTGATTCAACACAAGCTTTTCGGAGCATACGGGCTCGCCCATGCGCGCAAAGCCGGCGCGCGGCGTGTCGGCTTTCATTTTTCCGCCACTGTCTTTCCAACCCATTTTGGGCCGTGCATCGGGCTCGCCTGAACATGCATCAAGACCTCGCCCCATGCGTTGTTTGCGAATCGTCAACATGCAATCCGCGAAATTCCGCTACATTCCGCCGCCAAAGCGACTGGTTGTCGCATCGAGTGCGACGAATGCGTTTCGGCGTCTCGCTAGGCCTGCTTCATCACAAACAAACTTAGGCAAATTCAATGGTCCGAAGAATAACGAGTAGAGCGTCCGCGATCCTGCGATTAGGACTCGTCGCGGATCTTTCCGGATGCAGCGAGCTGCACGTGCTCGATCCGAAGGGCGCGATCGGCGCCGCGGAGAAGGCGTTGATCGCCACGTCGACGTGGGCGATGCTGATCGTCGTCGTGCCGGTGATCCTCCTCACGCTGCTCTTTGCGTGGCGCTACCGCGCGTCGAACCGCAACGCGACCTACTCGCCGAAGTGGGCGCATTCCACCGCGATCGAGATCGTGATCTGGACGGTGCCGTCGCTGATCATCCTGTTCCTCGGCATCCTCACGTGGAAGACCACGCACGAGCTCGATCCGTATCGGCCGATCCAATCGTCGGTGAAGCCGATTGACGTCGAGGTCGTCGCGCTCGACTGGAAGTGGCTCTTCGTCTATCCGGACCTCGGCATTGCTTCGGTGAACCAACTGGCGGTGCCTGTCGGCACGCCGATCAATTTCCGGATCACGTCCGATTCGGTGATGAACTCGTTCTTCATTCCGCAGCTCGGCACGCAGGTCTACGCGATGGCCGGCATGCAGACGCGCCTGCACCTGATCGCCGACGAGCCGGGCGACTTCGCCGGCATCTCCGCGAACTACAGCGGCCGCGGCTTCTCCGACATGAAGTTCCGCACGCTCGCGACGTCGCGCGACGCGTTCGACGCGTGGGTCGCGAAGGTGCGCGCGTCGGCCGACCGGCTCGACATGAGCGCGTACGGCCAGCTCGCGCAGCCGAGCGAGAAGCAGCCCGTGCGCTACTACTCGACGATCGACCCGCGGCTCTTTCACAACATCATCGCGAAGTACAACAACGGCCACGTCCTCGATCTGACGGACGCCGCCTGTCGGACGAAGGGGTAACGCATGTTCGGTAAATTGACGCTTTCTGCCATCCCGTTCGATCAGCCGATCGTCATGGGCGCGGCCGTGTTCATGGCGCTCGTCGCGCTCTCGGTCGTCGGCACGCTGACCTACACGAAGCGCTGGAAATGGCTGTGGTCCGAGTGGCTCACGTCGGTCGACCACAAGAAGATCGGTGTGATGTACATCATCGTCGCGGTACTGATGCTGCTGCGCGGATTCGCCGACGCCGTGATGATGCGCCTGCAGCTCGCGCTCGCATACAACGGCCCGGGCTACCTGCCGCCGCATCATTACGATCAGATCTTCACCGCGCACGGCGTCATCATGATCTTCTTCATGGCGATGGCGCTCCTCGTCGGGCTCTTCAACCTGATCGTGCCGTTGCAGATCGGCGCGCGCGACGTCGCGTTCCCGTTCCTCAATTCGCTGAGCTTCTGGATGACGGCCGTCGCCGCGCTGCTGATGAACGTCTCGCTCATCGTCGGCGAATTCGCGCAAACAGGCTGGCTCGCGTATCCGCCGCTGTCGGAGCTGCAGTTCAGTCCGGGCGTCGGCGTCGATTACTACTTGTGGGCGTTGCAGATATCCGGCGTCGGCACGCTGATCACCGCGATCAACTTCTTCGTGACGATCATCCGGATGCGCGCGCCCGGCATGACGCTGATGAAGATGCCCGTGTTCACGTGGACCGCGCTCTGCTCGAACGTCCTCATCATGGCGACGTTCCCGATCCTGACGGTCGCGCTCGCCCTCCTCGCGCTCGACCGCTACCTCGGCATGCACTTCTTCACGAACGACGCCGGCGGCAACGCGATGGTCTACCTGAACCTGATTTGGGCGTGGGGCCATCCCGAGGTGTACATCCTCGTGCTGCCCGCGTTCGGCATCTATTCGGAAGTGATCTCGACGTTCTCGAAGAAGCCGCTCTTCGGCTACAAGACGATGGTCTACGCGTCGTGCGTGATCATGGTGCTCGCGTTCCTCGTGTGGCTGCACCACTTCTTCACGATGGGCTCGGGCGCGAACGTGAACGCGTTCTTCGGGATCATGACGATGGTGATCGCGATTCCGACCGGCGTGAAGATCTTCAACTGGCTGTTTACGATGTACCGCGGCCGCATCGAGTTCACCGCGCCCGTGCTGTGGACGATCGGCTTCATGGTGACGTTCACGCTCGGCGGGATGACGGGCGTGATGATGGCGATCCCCGGCGCGGACTTCGTGCTGCACAACAGCCTGTTCCTGATCGCGCACTTCCACAACGCGATCATCGGCGGCGTCGTGTTCGGCTATCTCGCGGGCTTCCATTACTGGTTCCCGAAGGCGTTCGGCTTCAAGCTCGACGAGAAGCTCGGCAAGCGCGCGTTCTGGTGCTGGTTCATCGGCTTCTACGTGTCGTTCGTGCCGCTTTACGTGCTCGGCTTCATGGGCATGACGCGCCGCCTGAATCATTACGACAACCCCGCATGGCATCCGTGGCTCATCGTCGCCGCGTGCGGCGTCGCGTTGATCGCGATCGGCGTGCTGCATCAGGTCGCGCAGGTGTGGGTCGCGGTACGCAACCGCAACCAGCCCGCCTACCGCGACACGACGGGCGACCCGTGGGACGGCCGCACGCTCGAATGGGCGACGACGTCGCCGCCGCCCGTCTACAACTTCGCGGTGATCCCGACCGTGCACGCGCTCGACGAGCTCGCGTACCGCAAGGAACATGGCCTCGGTGTCGGCGCCGGCAAGAAGATCGTCTATCAGGACATCCACATGCCGTCGAACACGGGTGCGGGCTTCATCATCGGCATGTTCAGCCTCGTGCTCGGCTTCGCGCTCGTGTGGCACATCTGGTGGCTCGCGATCGCGTCGCTCGTCGGCATCGTCGCGACGGTGATCCTGTATAGCGCGGGCGACAACGACGGCTATTACATTCCGGCCGAAACGGTCCGCAAGATCGAGGAAAAGCGCACCGGCGCGCGCATGCCGGCGCAGCCGGCCGAAGTCGAACTGGAGGTCAACTGATGTCGCACAACACGATGATGCTCGACCACGCGGCATCGCACGATCATCCGCCGTCGCATTCGGTGTTCGGCTTCTGGCTGTACCTGATGACCGACTGCGTGCTCTTCGCGGCGCTGTTCGCGACGTTCGCGGTGCTCGGCAATCAGTTCGCGGGCGGCCCGACCGGCAAGGACCTGTTCGACATTCCAGGCGTCGCGCTCGAGACCGCCGCGCTGCTGCTTTCCAGCATCACGTACGGCTTCGCGATGATCGGCGCGCACAAGCGGCGGCGTGGCGCGGTGTTCGGCTGGCTCGCGGTGACGTTCGTGCTCGGCGCGGCGTTCCTCGCGATGGAGCTGCGCGAGTTCTCGCACCTGATCGCCGAAGGCGCGGGGCCGCAGCGCAGCGCGTTCCTGTCGTCGTTCTTCACGCTCGTCGGCACGCACGGGCTGCACGTGACGGCCGGCCTCGCGTGGATGATCGTGCTCGCCGCGCAGGCGCTGCGCCGCCCCGAGCTGACCGAGCGGGACATCCGCAGGCTCACCTGCCTGAGCCTCTTCTGGCACTTCCTCGACATCGTCTGGATCTGCGTGTTCTCCTTTGTCTATCTTGCGAGCGTGATCTGAATGGCACATACGCATCTTTCTCACGGCGATGAAGCGCACGGCACCATCGGCGGCTACATCGCGGGTTTCGTGCTGTCGGTGCTGCTGACGGCCGCGTCGTTCGGCCTCGTGATGGGCGGCGTGCTGCCGCCGCGCGAGACGCTCGTGTCGCTCGCCGTGCTCGCCACCGTGCAGATCGTCGTGCATCTCGTTTATTTCCTGCACATGAACACGTCGTCGAGTCAGCGCTGGAACGTGATGGCGTTCAGCTACACGGTGCTGACCGCGCTGATCCTGATCTTCGGCACGGTCTGGGTCATGCACAACGTCGGCATGAACATGATGTCCCGATAGACAAGCCTTGCGACAAGCCTCGCGACGGGTCTTGCCGCGCGTCGGCGATGCCGTCCCGCGCTGGACGGCATCGCTCTTGTTGCATGTTTGCCGCTTTGCTTGTTCGTTGCTCTCGCCGCGCCGGGCGCACGCGCCGATCCGGCCGTCTGCACGTGGTGCACGCGTTACCGGATTCGACGGCGCCGCGCGAGCCGATTTCGATTCGTTTTCGATTCGTGTTCCGAAGCGTCGGCGAACATGAGCGACGATCGACATTCGCATCGTCCGTCGCTTCGCCGACGCCATTGCAACCGCATGCGCACGTGCTCACGCTCGCGTCGTCGCGCGGGCCTCGGGCGCGGCGCCTGCGATCCGGCGACCGGTATCCGCGCCGCCGTTCGGCGGGCGAAGCGCGGGATACCGGCACCGGCGCCTCGATGTCTTTTTGTGCTATCGACTCCATGAACGACTCCTCCAACCCCATTCGCGTCGACGAGCCGATGCCGCACCGCAAGGTCATCCGCTCGTGGATCACGCCGTTCGGCGAGCGTGTGATCGTCCGCTCGATCGCGCTGCTCGTCGTCGATTATCTGCTGCTCCTCGCCGCGCTCGCAGGCGCGCTGCTCGCGCCGTCCAGCGTCGCGAAGATCGTCTGCGGCATGGCGGCCGGCTTCGTCACCGGCCGCCTCTTCATCATCGGCCACGACGCGTGCCATCAGAGCCTCACGCCGAATCACCGGCTCAACCGCTGGCTCGGCCGCATCGCGTTCCTGCCGTCGCTCACGCCATACAGCCTGTGGGAAGTCGGCCACAACGTCGTCCATCACGGCTACACGAACCTGAAGGGCTTCGATTTCGTGTGGGCGCCGCATACGCCGGACGAGTTCGCCGCGCTGTCGCCGACGCGGCGTTTTCTCGACCGCATCTATCGCAGCGGCTGGGCGCCGGGGCTCTACTATCTCGTCGAAATCTGGTGGCTGCGAATGTACTTTCCGGCGAAGGCCTACCTCGGCGCGTCGCGGCCGATATTCCGGCGCGACTGCCTGCTCGTCACGGGCTTCGCCGCGCTGTGGATCGGCGCGGTCGTCTGGATCGCCGCGGCGACGCATCAGTCGACGCTCCTGCTGCTCGTCACCGGCTTTGCCGTGCCGTTCCTGTTCTGGTGCTCGATGATCGGCTTCGTCGTCTACGTCCACCACACCGATCCGCGGATCTCGTGGCACGCGAACCGCGCCGAATGGTCGCGCGCGGCGCCGTTCGTGTCGACGACGCTGCACCTGACGTTTCCGTTCGGCATCGGCGGGCTGCTGCATCACATCATGGAGCACACCGCGCATCACGTCGACATGAGCATCCCGCTGTACGGGCTGAAGGGCGCGCAGGCGAAGCTCGAAGCAATGCTGCCGGGGCGCATCGTCGTGCAGCGCTTCGGCTGGCGCTGGTATTTCGACACCGCGCGGCGCTGCAAGCTCTACGACACCGAGCGCAAGTGCTGGACCGATTATCGCGGCCGCGCGACGAGCGACGCGCATCTGCGCGCAGACGCGCCGATGGCGGATCAGCGGCCGGGCGGCGCGCAAGGCGGCGCGGGCGGCTCGGCCCGACCGAACGGCGCATGATGCGCGCGGCGCGCGCGGCCGGTCGCATCCGCCGCGCGCGCCGCTATCGCGAAGCGGCGCCGGTCGCCCTTGCGCCGAGCGGCACCGGCGCGCCTCAAAACGAAACCGGCCGCTTGCGCGGCCGGTCGATTCGAGCACATCGCGACGAGCGGCGAGCCGCCCGTCGAATGCGTTACTTGAGCGTCACGGGCACGCTGAAGTATTTCTTCGCGAAGCCGTCGATCGTGCCGTCGGCCTTCAGGTCCTTCAGCGCCTGATTGACCGCGTTCTTCAACTGCGCGTCGCCCTTGCGCAGACCGAAGCCGACGCCCGTGCCGAGGATCTCGGCGTCGCTCACGTGATCGCCCGCGAACGCGAAGCCCGCGCCCTGCGGCTTCGACAGGAAGCCCTTCGCGCCCGCTTCCGAATCCTGGAACGTCGCGTCGAGGCGGCCCGACTTCAGGTCTTCGTACGCGAGATCCTGCGTCTGGTACGGCACGACTTCGACGCCCGCCGGCGCCCAGCGCTTCTTCGCGTACGCTTCCTGGATCGTGCCCTGCAGCACGCCGATGCGCTTGCCCTTCAGCGACGCGGTCGTCGGCAGCAGGCCGCTGCCCTTCTTCGCGATCAGCTGGTTCGGAATCGTGTAGATCGGATCGGTGAAGTCGATCGCCTTGCGACGCTGCTCGGTGATCGTCATGTCGGAGTTGATCGCGTCGAACTTGCGCGCCTGCAACGCCGGGATCAGCCCGTCGAACGCGTTCTCGACCCACACGCACTTGACCTTCAGCTTCGCGCACACCGCGTTGCCGATGTCGATGTCGAAGCCCGCCAGCTTGCCGTCCGGCATCTTGTATTCGAACGGCGCATACGACGCCTCGACGCCGAAGCGGATTTCCTTCAGGTCGGCGCCAAACGCGCTGCCCGCCTCCAGCGCCGCGGCCGTCGCGACCGCGAACACGGCCATCTTCCGCCAGTTCAACTTCATCAGGTGTTCTCCTCGCTTTGAACGAACAATGTCAGTCAACGACCGGACCGCCGCATCATTGCAGCGCCGAAATTTCCGGACAATCGCGCGGGTCGGCCGTGATGCGGCGCAACAGCCGCAAGGTCGCGATTGTACCGTCTCGCGCGCCCCGAGCCGTCGAACGCTCGCTCGCGCGGCGCCGCATCGAATGGGGGGCGCGTCGAACGGAAGTTGCAAGACGATGTCGCAATCGCGCAAGGCATGTGCCGGAACGCGCGGCGATCGCGCCCGGCTACGCGGCGCAGGCGTCGGCGGCGCGTTTCGCCTCGATGCGCTCGCCGTGCCGCGCGAGCCGCCCGCCGCGCGACGTCGGCCGATAGCCGCGCGTCGAGCGCGCGCACAGCCGCCGCCCGGGCTCCGCTCGATGCGCCGCACCGCGCGGAACACGGTGGGCGCGTCGAGGTTCATCCGGCGCGCCGCTTGCGCGAGCGTGCCCGCGCGCACGAGCGCGAGCGAGCGCCGCCTGCGTGTCGATGGCCGTCGGTTCATATCGCGTTTCCACACGCATCGTTTCGCGCCTTTTCCGTTATCGTCGAGTGCGTCGCCGCTATTCGAGCGACGTATCCCGGGCGCGCCTTCGAGCGCCGCCCGCCGCCTTCGACCTATCGTCAACACGAGGAAACGCTCGCTCATGAAGCTCTATTACACGCCCGGCGCCTGTTCGCTCGCCATTCGCATCGCGCTCACGGAAGCCGGCCTGCCGTTCGAAGCCGTCAGGGTCGATCTGTCCAAACATCGGATCGCCGGCGACGGCGGCGACTTCCACGCGGTATCGCCGCGCGGCTACGTGCCGCTCCTCGAGCTCGACGACGGCACGCGCCACACCGAAGCGGCCGCGCTGCTGCAGCGCGTCGGCGATCTCGCGCCCGCCGGCGCGCTGATTCCCGCGCACGGCACGCCGGCGCGCTACGAGGTGATCGAATGGTTGACGTTCGTCAGCTCCGAGCTGCACAAGACGTACAGTCCGTGGCTCTTTCACGACGACACCGCCGAGTCGACGCGGCGTCAATGCCTCGACAAGCTCGATCGACGCCTGAACGAAGTCGACGCGCATCTCGCGACGCGCGAATATCTGAGCGCGAGCGGCTTCACGGTCGCCGACGCGTATTTGTTCGCGGTCGCGAACTGGTCGAACTTTCTGCGCATTCCGCTCGCGCCGTATCCGCATCTCGTCGCACTGATGGAGCGGATCGCCGCGCGGCCGAAGGTCAAGGAAGCGCTGGCGGCGGAAGGGCTCGACCGCTGAATGCGCGAGGCGCCGGGTTGCGCCGGGCCGAGCCGGGCCAAGGTCCGGCCGGACCGCATCGGGCCCGGCCCGCGCTTCACGCGAGCGACGCGTGCGTGTCGCGCGTCGTCTCGATGACGAGAAGCCCCGCTCGCAGGCCGGGCTTCACGGCCGGATTCGGGAACACGATGCGCTCCTCGGCATGACGCACCGCGTAGCGGTAGTCGCCGTCGCGCGCGAGCAGCGTGCCCTGCGCGAACGGCGTGAAGTTCGGCACGTCCTTCGCGACGAGAAGCTCGAGCGCGTCGCTTTGCTTCGTGATCTGGTCGACGACCGTGAACACGCGCGGCAGCGGCCCGCGCGGCGCGTCCCGGCGGCCGGAGACGAGGCCGCGCACCGCCGCGTCGGCGAGCGCGAAGCGCGCGAGATCGTTCGCGCCGAACGGCATCACCTTGCCGAGTTCGAGCGTGCACGCGAGCGCGCCGCACGTCGCCGCGGTGAAGTGCGAAAACGTGCTGCCCTTCGCCGTATGCAGCAGCACCGCGGCGATCCCCGCTTCGCCGAGCCACTCGAACATCGTGCGCGTCGGCGGCTCGCCCGTGTGCGGCAGCAGCGCGAACTGCTCGAACACCGACGCGCGAATCGCCGTGTGCATGTCGATGTGCCAGCGCGCGCCCCTCGCGCGGCCCGCCGTCGCGAAGAAGGCCGACGTGGCCGCCTCCAGCTGCGCCGCGCGCGGCGCCTCGCGGCTCGCCGCGAGCTGCGCGTGGCGAGCGCCGAAGAGCCGGTTCAGGTCATCGTCGAGATAGCGCTCGCCCGCGCGCATCGCGCCCGGATTGCCGAGCGCGACGAGGAGGCGACAGCGCAGCGGCAGCGCGCCGCGCGCGAGATCGCGCACGAGCATCGACAGCAGCTCGATCGGCGCCGTCTCGTCGCCGTGCACGCCCGCCGATACGAACACGCTTTGCCTCGCCAGCGCCGCGTCGGCGGGCTCGAGCTGCAGCAGCCCGTCGCCGAGCCAGCGCCAGCGCACCGCCGCACGCGCCGCGCATTCGCCCGCTTCCGCGCGCGGCTTTTCGCCCGCGAGCGTCAGCGCGAGGAAATCGTCGAGCCACGCGGCGTCGCCGCCGCGATCAGCGCTGGAAGTCATAGAGCGAGCCGAGGCCGAGGATCTGCGTCAGCGCATCGAGCGCGGTGCGCGATTCGTCGAGCAGCGCGGGATCGGCGAGATCGACGGGCGACAGCCGGTCGCGGTAGTGCTTGTCGATCCACGCGTCGAGCGACGCGAACAGCGCGTCGTTGATCCACACGTTCGACTTCACCGCCGCGCGCTCCGCATCGGTCAGCACGACGCGCAGCCGCAGGCACGCGGGCCCGCCGCCGTTCTTCATGCTCTCGCGCAGATCGAACACGCGCACGTCGCGAATCGGCCCGTTACCGGCGACGAGCGCGTCGAGATACGCGGACACGTTCGCGTTCTCGCGGCATTCCTGCGGCACGACGAGCAACTGCCGGCCGTCGTCGCGCGTCAGCAGCTGGCTGTTGAACAGGTACGAGCCGACCGCGTCGGCGACGCTCACCGCGCGATCCGGCACCTCGATCACGTTCAGCTGCGCGCCGAGCGCGCCGAGCGATGCGGTGAGCGCGTCGTACACCGCCTGCCTGTCGACGAACGCGCGCTCGTGGCAGAACAGCGTGTCGCGATTGCCGACCGCGATCACGTCGTTGTGGAACACGCCCGCGTCGATCACGTCCGGGCTCTGCTGCGCGTAGATCGTCGCCTCCTCGCGCAGGCCGTGGCGATGCGCGACCGCGCGGCTCGCCTCGAACGTCTGGCGCGCGGGAAAGCGCGTCGGCTCCGGCCCGCGGCGGAATTCGGCGCGGCCGTACACGAAGAATTCGACGCCGGGCGCGCCGTATTCCGCGCAAAAGCGCGTGTGATTCGCCGCGCCCTCGTCGCCGAGCGCGGGCGTGCCGGGCAGCGCGTCGTGCACCGCGAAGCGCGCTTCGTCCGCGAAGATCGCGGCGAGCGTGCGACGCGTCGATTCGTGCTCGATCGCGCGATGCAGCTTGCTGCACAGATTCGCCGGCGTGAAGTGCACTCGGCCGTCGCTCGTGTCGGCGGACGGGCTCACCGTCGCCGCGTTCGCGGTCCACATCGCGGACGCCGAGCTCGCGGCGGCGAGCATCTCGGGCGCCTGCTTCGCGGCCTTCGCGATCACGTCGGCGTCCTTGCCGGAGAAGCCGAGCTCGCGCAAGAGGCGCAGCGACGGCCGCTCCTGCGGCGGCAGCACGCCCTGCGCGAAGCCGAGCTCGGCGAGCTGCTTCATCTTGCGCAGCCCCTGCTTCGCGGCCGCCTTCGGGTTCGCGTCGGATTTCTCGTTCGACAGCGACGCGACGTTGCCGAACGACAGCCCCGCATAGTTATGGGTCGGGCCGACGAGCCCGTCGAAATTGGCTTCTTTAGCGTTCATCGTCGTATCCTGCTCAGAAATGAAGGCCCGGCGAGAGGCTCGCGGGCATCTGCAATTGCGCGCTCTCGACCGACGCCATCGGATACGCGCAGTAATCGGCCGCGTAGTACGCGCTCGGGCGATGGTTGCCGGAGCGGCCCGCGCCGCCGAACGGCGCCGCCGACGACGCGCCGTTGGTCGGCCGGTTCCAGTTCACGATGCCGGCGCGGATCGCGCGGCGGAACGTGTCCCAGGCTTTTTCGTCGTCGGCGAGCAGGCCCGCCGACAGGCCGAACGCGGTGTCGTTCGCGCGCGCTATCGCGTCGTCGAGATCCGTATAGCGAATGATCTGCGCGAGCGGGCCGAAATGCTCTTCGTCGGGCAGCTCGCGCACGTTCGTCACGTCGAGAATCGACGCGTTGACGAAGCCGAGCGCGGAATCGCGCTGCTTCATCTCGACGATGGGCGCAGCGCCCAGCTCGACGAGCCTCGCCTGCGCGGCGACGAGACGCGACGCCGCGCGCGCCGAGATCACCGCGCCCATGAACGGCTGCGGATCGGCGTCGTAGACGTCGGCCGTGATCTTCGACGTGACGTCCGCGAAGCGCGCGAGGAAGCGATCGCCGAACGCGCCGTGCGGCACGAGAATCCGGCGCGCGCACGTGCAGCGCTGCCCCGCCGACAGGAACGCCGACTGGATCGCGTGATGCACCGCCGCGTCGATATCCTCGACGTCGGCGACGACGAGCGGATTGTTGCCGCCCATCTCGAGCGCGAGCACGATCTCCGGCCGGCCGCCGAACTGCCGGTGCAGCACCGTGCCCGTGTCGGAGCTGCCGGTGAAGAAGAGCCCATCGATCTGCCGATGGTTCGCGAGCGCGACGCCCGTGTCCTTCTTGCCCTGCACGAGATTGAGCACGCCGGCGGGCAGCCCCGCGTCGTGCCAGATCTCGACGGTGGCGCGCGCGACGCCGGGCGCGAGCTCAGACGGCTTGAACACGACGGCATTGCCCGCGATGAGCGCCGGCACGATATGCCCGTTCGGCAAGTGGCCGGGGAAGTTGTATGGACCGAACACCGCGACGACCCCGTGCGGACGATGCCGCAGCACCGCGACGCCGTCGCCCATCGGCGTGCGCCTTTCGCCCGTGCGCTCGTGGTACGCGGCGATCGAGATGTCGACCTTCGCGGCCATCGACGCGACCTCGGTGCGCGCCTCCCACAGCGGCTTGCCGGTCTCGCGGCCGATCATCGTCGCGAGCGCTTCCTTGCGCTCGACGAGAAGCGCGGCGAAGCGCTTGACGATCGCGCAACGCGCGTCGAGATCGAGCGCCGACCACGAAGCGAATGCGCGCCGCGCGCTCGCGACCGCGCGGTCGACGTCGTGCGCCGACGCGCTCGCGCCTTCCCACACGCGCTCGTTCGTGCCGGGGTTGCGCGACGCGAAGACGGCTCCCGCGCCGTCGACCCAGGCGCCGTCGATGAAGAGTTCAGTCATGTCCGTTATCTCTGTTTGGGTTTGAGCGGCAATACGCGCACGAGATCGCCCGCGCTCACGCGCAGCGCGGCGGCATCGTCGGCCGACAGCATGAACGCGCCGTCCTCGACGAGTCCCGGCGCGACGCCGACGCGAAAATCGGTGAGCGACGTGTTCGACACGAGCGAGCGCGGTGCTTCGTCGCGTCCGTCGCCCCCATCACGCCGGTCGCGCCCGGCGCTCGCGCCGATCGCGACCGGCACGACGACGCTCTCGCGCACCGTGCGCAGATCCGAGACGTGGCATTCGAGCACGGGGCCCGCATCGAAGATGTCGACGTGGTTCTGATAGCGCAGCCCTTCCGCTTCGAGCATCTTGCGCGCGGGCAGCGTGTCGCGATGCGTGAGCCCGATCACGTCCTGCGCGTCCCGCGGCAGCAGGTCGACGTAGACTGGAAAGCGCGGCATCAGTTCCGCGAGGAACGACTTGCGGCCGTGCGAGCTCAGATAATCGGCGGCGTTGAAATCGATCTGATAGAAGTGCGATCCGACCGCGCGCCAGAACGGCGACGTGCCGTCGTCGTCGAAGTGCCCGCGCAGCTCCGCGCAGATGCGCTCCGGAAAGCGTTCGCGGAACTGCGCGATGAACATGAAGCGCGAGCGCGACAGCAGGCCGCCTACGCCGCCCGTCCGGTAGCGCGGGCTCAGGAACAGCGAGCACACTTCCGCGTAGCCCGTCAGGTCGTGCGAGATGTTCAGCAGCGACATCTTCGTCCACACGCCGAGATCCTGGCTCGCGTGGACGACCGTGCTCACGCGATAGTTGTAGAACGGCTGCGCGAGGCCGACTTCGGTTTCGATTCCGCACACGCCGGCGATGTCGCCCGACTGCGAATCTTCCATCACGAAGAAATAGCCGGCCTCGGCGGGCGTCGCGCAATTCTCGAGCGTGCGGCGCGTGCGCTCGATTCGCGCGGCGAGCGCGTCGCGGTCCGGCTTGAACGTGGTGAGCCCCGGTCCGGTTTCCTGCGCGAGCGAGACGAGCGCATCCACGTCGCCCGTTTGTACGACCCGAACGACGATCATGCTGCGTCTCCTGGTTGGTCCGACGGTTGGCCGTCGCGCTGATGCAGCGGCACGCAGCGCACCGTGTCGCCGTCGGCGACGCCGAGCGCCGCGCGCGCGTCGGCGGGCAGCGGCGCGTCGGCGCTGTCGGCGGGCAGATCGGCGAGCACGCAGCGAAACGCGTCGCCGCGCCCGCTCGAGAGCAGATACGTGGTGTCGCCCTGCGCGCGCGCCGCCTCGCGCACCGTGCGCTCGGCGTGCTTCGTCACGCACGCGGTGCGGTCGACCTGCGCGGTCAGCACGGGGCCGGCGTCGAAGATGTCGACGTAGCGGTCCGGCTCGAAGCCCTCCTCGAGGTGGATGTCGTACGCGAGGAGCGCGTGCTCGTTCGGCTCGCCGAGCACGCGCTGCGCGGCCTCGGGCAGCAGCGGCACGTAAAGCGGATAGGTCGGCATCACTTCGGCGATGAACGTGCGGCTGCGGCCGCCCGACTCGATCTCGACCGCGGCGAAGTCGCGCCCGAAGAACTTGCGGCCGACCGCCTCCCAGAACGGCGACGCGCCCGTCTCGTCGGTGACGCCGAGCAACAGCGAGAACACCTCGGGCGTGAAGCGGCTGCGGTTCGCGGCGATGTACATCATCCGTGCGCGCGAGATCAGATGCGCGGCGGCGTCGCCGCGCAGCGACGGATCGACGTAGAAGCCGGCGAGCCGGCTCTTGCCCGTCAATTCGTGCGACATCGTGAGCGCATGGATCTTGCGGTTCACGTGCAGCTCGCGCGACGCGTGGATCAGCGCGTCGTTGCGGAACGCGTAGAACGGCTCCGAATAGCCGGCCGCGGCGACGATGCTCGCGGTGCCGAGCAGCTTGCCCGTCGCGCTGTCCTCGAGCACGAACAGATAGAACTCCTCGCCGGGGAAGTCGACTTCCGCGCGAAACGAGTCCTCGGAAAGCGCGACGCGCGCTTCGAGCGCCGCGCGGTCGTGCGGCAGCGAGTGCAGCACGGGTTGCGCGGTGCGCGCCATCTGCGCGAGCGCGTCGAGATCGGCGAGTCTGCCGGGGCGTACGAAGAGCATCGTCGTTCCTGTCTACGTCAGCATTACTACGTCAGCGATATGGGCCGCTTGGGCGCTGCTTAGGGGCTGCTTAGGGGCTGCTTAGGGGCTGCTCAGCGCGGCGTAGCTTCGGCCTGCGCGGCGAGCACCTGCTCGACCGCCTTCTCGAAGCGCGCGAGGCCTTCGTCGAGCACGTCGAGCGGAATCACGAGCGACGGCGCGAAGCGCAGCACGTTCGGGCCGGCGATCAGCATGATCACGCCATGGTCGGCCGCGGCCGACACGAAATCCTTCGCGCGGCCGTCGAACGCGTCGACGAGCTCCGCGCCGATCAGCAGGCCCTTGCCGCGAACTTCCTTGAAGAGCTTGAAGCGCGCGTCGATTTTCTCGAGCGTGGCCGTGAGGCGCGCGCTGCGCTCCTTGACGCCTTCGAGGAGCGCCGGATCGCTGACGAGCTCGACGACCTTCTCGGCGATCGCCGACGCGAGCGGATTGCCGCCGTACGTCGTGCCGTGCACGCCGACCTTGAAGTGCGCGGCGAGCTCTTTCGTCGTGAGCATCGCGCCGATCGGGAAGCCGTTGCCGAGCGCCTTCGCGGTGGTCAGGATGTCGGGCGTGACGCCCGTGTCCATGTACGCGTAGAAATGGCCGGTGCGGCCGACGCCCGTTTGCACCTCGTCGAAGATGAGGAGCGCGCCGTGCGCGTCGCATGCTTCGCGCAGCGCCTCGAGGAACGCGGGATCGGCGGGGATCACGCCGCCCTCGCCCTGGATCGGCTCGACGATCACGGCGCAGGTCTTCGGGCCGATCGCGGCCTTTGCGGCGGCGATGTCGTTGTACGGCAGGTGCCGGATGCCTTCGGGCACGGGGCCGAAGCCTTCCGAATACTTCGATTGTCCGCCGACGCTGACGGTGAAGAACGTGCGGCCGTGGAACGACTGGAGGAACGACACGATCTCGTACTTGTCGGCGCCGTGTCGCTCGAACGCGACTCGGCGCGCGAGCTTGAGGGCGGCCTCGTTGGCTTCGGCGCCGGAGTTCGCGAAGAACGCGCGATCGGCGAACGTGAGCGATTCGAGGCGCTTCGCGAGGCGCAGGACGGGCTCGTTCGTGTAGCCGTTGCCGATGTGCCAGAGCTTGCGGCCTTGCTCGTCGAGGACCTTGAGGAGCTCCGGATGACCGTGGCCGAGCGCGGTGACGGCGATGCCGCCCGCGAAATCGACGTAGTCGCGGCCTTCCGTGTCCCACACGCGCGAGCCTTCGCCGCGCTCAGGCACGAACGGCGCGGGGGCGAACACCGGCACCATCACTTCATCGAAAGTCTGACGGGACACGTTCGGGCTCTTCATGACGATTCCTTTCGTTTCGTAAGAGGTAACAGATTCAAGTTTAGGCAACGCCGCGCGATGCGTCTTGCGCAATTGCGACGCGATTTGTCGGATGGGGTTCTTTTGCCCTTTTCGGCGGGCGACGATTTTTTGTCGGTTGTTTGGCGTATGTGTGTGTCGTGAATGGCCTGTGATGTTTGCGGTCTGTCAGCGTCGCCCCTCCCCGGGGCGGGGGTCACTTTTCTTTGTCTTGCCAAAGAAAAGTAACCTAAAGAAAGGCGCTTTTTCGGCCCAGGCCTAAGGCGACATGCTCGTTCGTGTCGGCACGGCCCCAACGTGTCGCGTCGCACCGGAACGCGGAGCGGATCGCGCGGGGGCCGTGTCGTCGCATCGCCCGCCGGCTCCTTTTTCGCTGCGCTCGGACGATGGGCACATCAAGGCGCGAGCCTCGGATTTGAATAATTGGCATACCTTGAGATTGGCGGCATGCGTCGTGCGGGGCGAGCCGTGACATGAAAGAGTGGTTTGCAGCGAAGTGAGCGGTGAAGCTGGCGAGAAGAGCGAACGCAGCTCCCTTTGCTGTCCGCCGAAGGACGCGCCTTTCTTTTGGTTACTTTTCTTTGGCAAGACAAAGAAAAGTGACCCCCGCCCCGGGGAGGGGCGACGCTCACAGACCGCAAACATCACAGGCCATTCACGACACACACACATACGCCAAACAACCGACAAAAAAAACGCAACGAAGAAAGCGCCCCCA
The DNA here is from genome assembly GCF_001524445.2 of Burkholderia savannae. NCBI lineage: Bacteria > Pseudomonadati > Pseudomonadota > Betaproteobacteria > Burkholderiales > Burkholderiaceae > Burkholderia > Burkholderia savannae. The sequence continues at coordinate 1,142,823 of NZ_CP013417.1, read as the reverse complement.
AGGACTGCTCACGCTCAGTCCCGAGCCGGCGGCCGCTCCACCAAGGCCCCCGCGCGAGGCGGCTCGGCGCCCCCCTTCCCGTGCTGCTTCTCGAGCCACGCGCGCCGATCCTCGCGCGGCGTGACGCCGAAGCGTTCCCGATAGGCATTCGAAAAATGCGCCGCCGAAGAAAACCCGCACGCGAGACTCACCTGCACGACCGACTTGCTCGTGCGCTGCAACTGCGTGCGCGCCTTCAGCAACCGCAAATTCAGGTAATACTTCGACGGCATCGCGCCGAGATACTGTCTGAAGAGTCGCTCGAGCTGCCGCCGCGACACGCCGACGAGCCCCGCGATCTCGTCCGTCGTCAGCGGGTCCTCGACATTCGCCTCCATCAGCAGCAGCGCATCGTTCAATCGCGGGTGCCGCTCGCCCGGCGCCGTCACGAACGGAATCCGCTGGCGCTCCTCGCCGCTGCGAAGCGGCCCCGTGCCGAGCGCGTCCGCAACCCGCTCCGCCAGCTCCGGCCCCTGATCGCGGCCGATCATCGCCAGCATGAAATCAACGCTCGCCTGGCCGCCCGCGCACGTCGCGCGATCGCGGTCGATCTCGAAGATCTGCTGCGTGACGATCGAACGCTCGAATTGCTCCGCGAACTGCTGGTAAGTCTCCCAGTTCACGCTCACCCGGTAGCCCGACAACTGCCCCGCCATCGCGAGCCACCACACGCCGTGATGAATGCCCGTCACGAGCGGCGTGCGCTGGCCGACCCGCGCGAGGCTCGCGAGAAAGAGCCGGTAATCGGCGAACTGCTGGAACCGCTCGCTGACGACGATCAGCCAGTCGCAGACGATCGCATCGTTGAACGCGGCGTCCGCGTGCCACTGCGCGCCGCCCGCGAGCGGCACCGCGCGGCCGTCCCACGAGCACACCTGCCAGCGGTACAACAGGCGCGCGTCGATCTCGTTCGCGAGATTCAACGCGTCGACGATCGGCCCCACGCCCGACATCGACACGGGCGGCAACGCGACGATCGCCACCTGTATCGTGCGGGCGGGATTCGCTGGACGATTCACGGACGTCACGACCTGCCGCGTCGACCGTTACTTGAGGCTGCCCGACAGGAACTGCCTCAGGCGCTCGCTTTGCGGACGCCCGAGCACGTCGGCCGGATCGCCCTCTTCCTCGGTGCGCCCCTGGTGCAGGAACATCACGTGGTTCGACACGTTGCGCGCGAAGCCCATCTCGTGCGTGACGACGATCATCGTGCGCCCTTCCTCCGCGAGCTTCTGCATCACCTTCAGCACTTCGCCGACGAGCTCCGGGTCGAGCGCCGACGTCGGCTCGTCGAACAGCATCACGTCCGGATGCATCGCGAGCGCGCGCGCAATTGCGACGCGCTGCTGCTGACCGCCCGACAGATGCGACGGATACTGCTTTTCCACGCGCGGCGCGAGGCCCACCTTCTCCAGATATTCGCGCGCGCGCTCCTCGGCCTCGCGCTTCGGAAGGCCGAGCACGTGCACCGGCGCCTCCATCACGTTCTCGAGCACGTTCATGTGCGCCCACAGGTTGAAGTGCTGGAACACCATCGCAAGCTTCGTGCGAATCCGCTGCAGCTGCTTGTGATCGGCGACTTCGAGGCTGCCCGCGCGATCGGCCTTCGTGCGCACCGTCTCGCCGTCGACGACGATCTGACCCGCGTTCGGCCGCTCAAGAAAATTGATGCAGCGCAGGAACGTGCTCTTGCCGGAGCCGCTCGCGCCGATGATGCTGATGACGTCGCCCGCCTTCGCGTTCAGCGACACGCCCTTGAGCACCTCGTTGTCGCCGTAGCGCTTGTGGATGTCCCGCGCCTCGAGCTTGCACGCGGCGGTCGTGGTCGTGGTCTCTGCCAACTGGCTCTCCCTGGAGTGAAATCAATGACGGCCGGCCGCGAGATACGCGAGCCAGTGGCGCTCGGCCCGACGAAAGGCCGCGACGAGTGCGAACGATACCGCAAGATAGATCAGCGCGGCGATTCCGAACGACTGGAACGCCATGTACGTCGCCGAATTCGCGTCGCGCGCGACCTTCAGGATATCGGGCACGGTCGCCGTGAACGCAACCGTCGTCGCATGCAGCATCAGGATCACTTCGTTGCTGTAAAGCGGCAGCGCGCGGCGCAGCGACGACGGCAGGATCACCCGGCGGTACATCGTGAGCGGGCTCATCCCGTACGCGCGCGCCGCCTCGACCTCGCCGTGCGGGATCGCGCGGATCGCGCCCGCGAAGATCTCGGTCGTGTACGCACAGGTGTTGAGCGCGAACGCGAGGATCGCGCAGTTGAAGCCGCTCCTGAAGAACGCGTCGAGGAACGCATGATCGCGAACGAACGCGAGGCTGTACATCCCGGTGTAGATGAGGAGCAATTGCACGTAGAGCGGCGTGCCGCGAAACACGTACGTGTAGAAGCGCACGGGCGTCGACAGCCAGCGGTTCTTCGACACCCGCGCGACCGCGAGCGGCACCGCGCAGGCAAAGCCGATCGCGAGCGACGCGACGAGCAGCCACAGCGTGACGGCAAGCCCCGACATGCGCTGGCCGTCCCAGTAGAAGAACGCGCGCCCGAATTCCTGGAGAATCTCGATCATAGTTCCGCGTGCCTCACGCCGATGGAATAACGCTTCTCGAGCTGCCTGAGCACGAGATTGGAGACCGTCGTGATCGCGAGATACACGAGCGCCGCGACGAGGATGAAGAAGAACATGTTGAACGTGCTCTTGCCCGCGTCCTGCGCGGCTTTCACGACGTCGGCCAGGCCGATGATCGACACGAGCGCGGTCGCCTTCACGAGCACCTGCCAGTTGTTGCCGATGCCGGGCAGCGCGAAGCGCATCATCTGCGGAAACATGATCCTCACGAACACGCGCATGCCGCTCATCCCGTACGCGCTGCCCGCCTCGAGCTGGCCGCGCGGCACCGAGAGGAACGCGCCGCGAAACGTCTCGGTGAAGTACGCGCCGTAGATGAAGCCGAGCGTCAGCACGCCCGCGACGAACGGATCGATGTCGATCTGATCCCAGTTCATCAGATCGGTGAACTGGTTCAGCCAGATCTGAATGCTGTAGAACAGCAGCAGCATCAGCACGAGATCGGGCACCGAGCGGATGAGCGTCGTGTAGCCCGTCGCCATCGCGCGCAGCGCGCGATTGTGCGAGAGCTTCGCCACCGCGCCGACGAGGCCGAGCACGATTGCGGCCGCGAGCGACAGCACCGACAGCTCGATCGTCTGCACGGTGCCGGCCCAGATGAGCGGGCCAAAGCCGTATAGAAACACGCTTGTCTCCGTGATCGTGATGGGAGTGGCGCACGGACGGCTGCGCCGGTTTGACGCGGATAGTCGCAAGCGAAAAAAATCGGCTCAAATGGCGGTGGCGCGCAATGCTGCGCCGCAATATCACGGCGACGCCGGCGCGCGGCACGCGCACAGCACTGTTTTAGCGGGGTAAACGTCGGCGGCGGGCATTGCCGGCCGCGCGTCGTGCGCAGCTTTTTTGCAAGTTTCGAGTCGCTTTTGCGATAGGGACGACGGGCGCGGACGAGCGGCCGCAGCGGACGGTTCGCGGCGACGCACGATGATCGGCAGCGGGTTCGCGGGCGTTCGAGCCGCTCGCACCGCTCGCAACCAGTCGGGCACTGTCGGCAGCGCCTCGAAGCGAGTCTGAGCGCCTGGAACGGCTCCGGATGGCCTCGAAAGGCGTGAATGACGCACGCCGACGGCGCCAGTGGTCGTCGGCCGCGCTGCGCGGCATTGACCGGCACGCGCGGCGAAAGCCGCGAGATGACGAGATGACGAGATGATGAGATGACTCGAGGACGCGACGACGAAGCGAGGACGCCGTGAGAAGCCGGCGTCAGCGAGTGCCTGCCGGCGCCGAGGAGAAATCCGACGGCCAGCGAGTCACCCCGAGCGCCGACAGATTTTGCGAGCGCGCTCGCGAGCGTCCGCGATCGGCCAAGCCGCTCATGACGACGAACCGGCCATTGCGCCGCAAAGAACCGGCAAGGCGCGGCAGGCGCTCGGGCGCACGCGGCGCACATGCCTGCGTTCGCGTACGCGCAGTCGCGACGGACGAATACGAACCGATTGGGCCACGCGCCGACGCCCCACGGGGCCGGCCGCCCTCGACGCAGCCCCGCCCCGCCTCGACGCTCAGTGCCCCTTCAGGATGTCCGAGCGCGACGTCGTATAGACGAGCCCGTCCGGCCCGAAATGAGCGTTGAAGAACGCATCCTGATTGACGCCGTCCTCGAGCCAGCGCCAGCTCCACACCGTCTCCGGCTTGAGCGGATAGCGCGCAACCTCGGTCGGCTTGCCGAGCAGCCGCCGCACCTCGTCCTCCGACATGCCCGGGCGAACCTTCGCGAAGTTCGCGGCCGTCAGCACCTGCGTCGCGGCGACGAAGCGGCCGTTCGCGTCGATGTCGACCATGTAGGTCTCGTTGCCCATCGGGCCGCGCGGATATTCGAGACGCTTCGAGCCGTCGGTATAGACGCGCTCGGTTTCGGGCCGGCCCATCTGGCCGCGGATCTCGGCCTCCGTCGTCACGCCGGGCGTGAGGCCCTTGAGGAACAGCGGCGCGGGCTTGACCGCGTTGAAAAAATCCTTGAATCGCTGCACGGTCTGCTCGCTTTGCTGGTCGTCGCAGCCGGCGAGCACGAGCGCCGCGCCGAGCATTGCCACGGGAAGGACACGGAATCGGAACATCGTCATCGGGAAATGGCGCGACTTGCGCGTGACATCGAACACGCGCGCAAGCATACCGCACCGCGATCATCGTGCGCGGAAAGCGCGACTCGATGAAGCGCTCGAAGTGTGGTCCGTTTCACCGCGACGCGTCGCTTCTCGCGGCTGCTCACGGCTTCTCGTGGCTTCTCATCGTGTCGCGCCGTGTCGAGACGGCACTCGGCGGCGAGCCGCGGTTGGCAATCGCCCCGGCTTCGCGACGCGAAAGGAGGACAATCGCAACGCCCCTAGCCGCACGGCCGGACGATCGCCGGCGGAACCGCCGAGCGTGCGCGCGGTCGGCTCCCCTTTGAGCCTTTGAGCCTTTGAGCCTTTGAGCCTTTGAGCCTTTGAGCCTTTGAGCCTTTGAGCCTTTGAGCCTTTGAGCCTTTGAGCCTTTGAGCCTTTGAGCCTTTGAGCCTTTGAGCCTTTGAGCCTTTGAGCCTTTGAGCCTTCGTGCCTTCGTGCCTTCGTGCCTTCGTGCCTTCGTGCCTTCGTGCCTTCGTGCCTTCGGACGATCGATTCGGCAGCCCGGCGAGTCAACAGCCGAAAGGAAGCGCCGCGTCGCCCGACCACGCGCTCACAGCAGCGTCTCGACCTCGCGCTCGCGCCGCGCCTCGGCGGCTGCGACGCGGGCCGCGCGCCGCGCGTGGCTGCGAATCCGCCGTCGCGTGCGCGACAGCTCGACGAGCTGCCACGACCCGAGCGCCAGCGCGCCGAACAGCAGCTCGCGCACGCGCTTGACGAGCGCGAGCGACAGCGCCGCCTCGCGATCGACGCCGAACATCTGCGCGAGCAGCACGACGGTCGCCTCCTGGACACCCAGCCCGCCCGGCACCATGAACGCCGCATGGCGCACGGCCTGCGTCATCGCCTCGATCGCGATCGCGCCGCCGATCGACACCGGATGGCCGAGCAGCGCGAGCGCCCAGTAAATTTCGAGCGCGCCGACCACGTAGCCGGCGAGCTGCCAGAAGAATGCGCGAAACAAGAGGCCCGCGCGCGACATCAGCGCGTCGATGTCGGCGTCGAGGCGCTTGCCGTCGACGCCTTGCAGCAGCCTGTGCGAATCGCCGAGCAGCCGGCTCGCGAAGCGCTCGATCGCATGGAAGACACCGCCGCGCCGCATCAGCGCGAACGCGAGCACCGGCATCGGCAGCGACAGCACGAGCGCGACGCCGATCGTCTTCGCGCCGACGCTCTCCTGCGTCGCGGCGAGCAGCAGCACGAGGCCGAGCGCGGCGAACGCGTACTGAACGGCGATCGTCACCAGCACCTCGACGATCACCGACGCCGTCACGCGGCTCGCATCGGGCACGCGCCAGCGCGCGAGCCGGATGCCGACGATCTCGCCGCCGACGCCGACGACGGGCAGCAGGCGGTTCACCGCCTCGCGCACGGTCGCGATCCACCAGAGGAACGGCAGCGACGCGCGCTTGTCGAGCAGCAAACGCCAGGCGTGCGCGTCGAGCAGCAGCGGCAGGCCGTGAAACGGCACGAGCCACAGCAGCGCGAAGCCGGCCTGGCCGATCACGCGGACGGCGTCGCCGACGCCCTCGTGCACGACGAGCGCGAGCAGGATCGCGATCCCGATCGGCCAGCCGAGCCATTTGATCCAGCGGATCATGACGGCTGCGCCCCGGTGATCCGCGCGCCGCGCGGCAGGCGCGCACGCGCGCGATCGCCGAACACGTCGGCGAAGCCGCCGCACGCGACGCCCGCCGCCTGCACCGCGGCCGCGACGCGCGGCGACAGGAGCGCGGCGAGCTCGTCGGCCGGCCGGTAATCGCGCATCGACGGCGTGATCGGGCCGTCGCCCGCCTCCGCCGGATGCGAGTAGATCTCGCCGACGCCCGGCGGCAGCTTCGCGAGCGCGTCGAGCAGCACGGCCTCGTCCATCGCGCCCGTGTGCTCGATGCCGACCACGTAGTCGTTGTGCGCGATGCCCGCGCGGTCGAGCCGCGCGCGCACGAGCCCGATCCACGGCTTCAGCCAGAACGGCGTCGACGGCTCGTACGGCAGCCGCATCGCGGAAAGCCCGAATTCGCGGCCGATCTCGACGAGCATCGACAGCACGGTCGGATGCAGATGGAAATGCTTGTGCGTGTTCACGTGATCGAGCGCGAGCCCGGTCGCCGCGAACGCCTCGAACTGCGCGCGGATCTCGCGGCGCAGTTGCGCTCGCACGTGCGGCAGGAAGAAAAAGCGGCAGCCGTCCTTCGCCATCGCGTCGCCGAAACGGCCGTCGGGGCCGACGAGCGCGGGAATCTCGCTTGCGGGCAGCGTCGCCGGCCCGTCGGCGAGCACGACGTGCAGGCCGACCGCGAGCGACGGCAGGCGCTTCGCGCGCTCGATCGCGTCGCGCGCGGCCGGCGCGCCGACCATCAGGCTCGCGGCCGCGAGCACGCCGTCGCGGTGCGCACGCTCGACGGCGGCATTGACCCGCTCATGCAGGCCGAAATCGTCCGCCGTGAAGATCAGCGCGCGCCGCGCCGCGTCGGAGGCAGCCACCGATTACGCCTCGTGCGCGCGCAGGAAGCGGAAGAATTCGACGCCCTCGCGCAGACGGCGCTTCATCATGTCCCAGCTCGTCAGCATTTCGCGCAGGATCTCCCAGATCTTCGACGGGCGGAAGTAGAACTCGCGGTAGAAATGCTCGAGCTCGTGGTAGATGTCTTCCTTCGACAGGTGCGGATAGCCGATCGCCGCGAGCTGCACGCCTTCCTTGCTGACGAGGTTGATCGTCTTGTTCTCCTCCATCCAGCCGTTCTCGATCGCCTGGTTGTACAGGCGCGTGCCCGGATACGGCGCGGCGAGCGACACCTGGATCGTGTGCGGATTGATTTCCTTCGCGTACTCGATCGTCTTCTTGATCGTTTCCTTCGTCTCGCCCGGCAGGCCGAGGATGAAGGTGCCGTGGATCTTGATGCCGAGCTTCTTGCAATCCTCGTTGAAGCGGCGCGCGATGTCGGTGCGCAAGCCCTTCTTGATGTTCAAGAGGATCTGGTCGTCGCCCGACTCGTAGCCGACGAGCAGCAGGCGCAGCCCGTTTTCCTTCATGATCTTCAGCGTCGAATACGGCACGTTCGCCTTCGCGTTGCACGACCACGTGACGCCGAGCTTGCCGAGCCCGCGCGCGATCTCCTCGACGCGCGGCTTGAAGTCGGTGAAGGTGTCGTCGTCGAACATGATTTCCTTCACTTCCGGCATGTTGTCGCGAATCCACTTCACTTCCGCGAGCACGCTCTCGACCGAGCGCACGCGGTAGCGGTGGCCGCCCACCGTCTGCGGCCACAGGCAGAACGTGCACTTCGAGCGGCAGCCGCGGCCCGTGTAGATCGACACGTACGGGTAGTTCAGATAGCCGATGAAATAGTTGTCGATCTTCAGGTCGCGCTTGTAGACGGGCGCGACGAACGGCAGCTCGTCCATGTTCTCGATCATCGGACGCGCTCCGTTGTGCTCGATCGAGCCGTCCTTCGCGCGGTAGCTCATGCCGAGAATCTCGGCGAAGGGCTTGCCTTCGGCGATATCCTTGCAGGTGTAGTCGAACTCCTCGCGGCACACGAAATCGATCGCTTCCGTCGCGGTGAGCGAGTTGTGCGGATCGACCGCGACCTTCGCACCGACCATGCCGACGAGCATCGACGGCTTCATCTTCTTCAGGTCTTCCGCGAACATCGCGTCGGTCGGGAACGACGGCGTGCTCGTGTGGATGATCACGAGATCATAGTCCTTCGCGATCTTGAGCGTGTCTTCGACCGACAGGCTGTCGGCCGGCGCGTCGAGCACGCGGCTGCCCGGCACGAGCGCGGCCGGCTGCGCGAGCCACGTCGGATACCAGAAGGACCGGATCTCGCGCTTTGCCTGATAGCGGGAGCCCGCGCCGCCGTCGAAGCCGTCGTACGACGGTGCCTGCAAGAACAGCGTTTTCATGAATGCTCCGGTAGCCTGCTGCATAGATATCAATTCGTTCCAGTACAAATGTTTCGAAAACCGCGGGCGGCCCGTGGCCGCCCGCGCATCCCGTATATGTGTCGCGCCGTGTCGCGCGCCCTTCAGCGCCCGTCGCCCGCTTCGACGACGGTCGCGCGCGCGTCGCCGCCGACGACCGTCATCCTGGCGCCCCGCCACACGACCTGCGTGCCGAACGCGGCGACGAGCCACTCGAGCGCGAGCAGCGCGTCGCGCACCGGCACGAGCGGCAAATCGTGCCAGAACGCACGCCAGCCGGCCGAGCCGCGCGCATGCAGCGCGAGCCGCGCGAGCGTGCCGATCGCGGCGGCCGCGCCGGCCGTGGCACCCGCCGCCGACGCCGGGCCGAGCCACGCCGCGAGCGCCGCGCCGGCCGCGAGCCACGGCGCGGTGAACGTGATGAACAGGAAAGCGAAACCCGCCGGATTCAGCGAGCGGATCGTGCGCAGCCAGCGCGTCTCGCGCAGCCAGAGCGGCGCGAACGACGGCTCCGCGACGTCGGTCGCCACGTTCACCTCGGAGAGCACCGTGCGCAGCCCGAGCCGACGCGGCAGCTCGGCGAGCCAGTAGTCGTCCGCGAGTTCGTCCTTCAGCGCCTTGAAGCCGCCGATCGTATCGAGCGTCGCGCGCGTCAACGCGAGCGTCGCGCCGAATCCGAAGCGGCTCGACCCGCCGAGGTGGGTGATCCGCACCGACGGCGCGAACCACGCATCGACGAATTGCGCGCCGATCCGCGTCCAGAAGCCGCCGACGCTGCGCGCATGATACAGGCAAGTGACGACGCCCACCGACGCATCGGCGAGCGGCGCGGTCACGCGCGTCAGATAATCGGGTTCGACCGCGATGTCGCTGTCGGCGATCACGATGCGGCCGTGGCGCGCGCGCTCGGCGAGATTGACGAGGTTGCTGACCTTCAGGTTCGAGCCGTACACGCGCGCGTCGATCACGAGCTCGATGTCGCAGTCGGGATAATCGGCCTGCAGCCGCCGCACGACGGCGATGGCCGGATCGGCCGCCGACGCGACGCCGAACAGCAACTGGTAGCGCGGATGCCGCTGCTCGCAGAAGGTCGCGAGATTTTCGTACAGATGCGGCTCCGCCCCGCACAGCGGCTTCAGCACGCTGACGGGCTCGAAGCCGTCGCGCACGGCCGTGCGCGGCGTGCGCGGCGCCGGCGCGAACGCCGCGAGCACCGCATAGCCGCACGATGCGCAGGTGAGCGCGAGCAGCACCCACCCGACGATGGAAAGCGATTCCGTCATGCCGCTCGCCTCCGAACGATCGGACGGCGGGCGAAACGGGGACACGATGCTTCGGCGGGGACGAATTCGAACACGATCCCAACTCCTCTTACTTGCACTTTCAACGACGCGCAACGCACCGGAACCGGCCGTACGGCCGCAATCCCGAGGCTCCTCGTGCGGCTTTTCGCGGCAAGCGCAGGGAGAATTGAACGGAATCCGTGAGCGCGATTGGTGTGTAGGCCGCGAATTTTAGCAGCGACGCGCGGGCAGCGCTTGCCGCGCGTACCGAAAAGCACTGTTTCTGAACGGCAAATCCACGCAGATGCAATCAATTTCCGCGCAATTGCCCTCCTCTTAGCGTAAGCGCTTTGCAGGAAGCACGCTGTCCAAAACGTAAGGGTTTCTGTGGATTTTTGTACCAGATGAAATATTCGAGCCAAATCGTCCCGGATTTCATCAAATTTCTTGCGATTACAGTCTATTACAGAACAATCTTTCGCGCCGCTCCGCGTCAAGTTGACGCCGCGGCTCGCCCCTGACGACGGCAGGGATATCTTTCGGCCGCCGACGCGATCCGGAGCGCTTTGGCACAATCAGCGGCAACTGTTGTGTGCACGCATCACCGGTGGGCCGCGCCGCACGCGCGTCGGCCCATGTTCCGTCCCCCTACGCCATCGGTTCCGCCGTCGCCATGATCCCGTTCTCCGTTCTCGACCTCGCGCCGATTCCCGCCGGCGCCGACGCCGCACAGGCGTTTCGCCATTCCGTCGACCTCGCCCGCCACGCCGAGCGCCTCGGCTATCGCCGCTACTGGCTCGCCGAGCACCACAACATGCCCGGCATCGCGAGCGCCGCGACCGCGGTCGTGATCGGCCACGTCGCGGGCGCGACGCAGACGATCCGCGTCGGCTCGGGCGGCGTGATGCTGCCGAACCACGCGCCGCTCGTGATCGCCGAGCAGTTCGGCACCCTCGCGTCGCTGTACCCCGGGCGCATCGATCTCGGCCTCGGGCGCGCGCCCGGCACCGATCAGACGACGGCCCGCGCGCTGCGGCGCGACCTCATCGGCAGCGCGGATGCGTTCCCGGACGACGTCGTCGAGCTGCAGCGCTACTTCGCCGCGCCCGCCCCGGGCCAGCGCGTGCGCGCGGTGCCGGGCGCCGGCCTGAACGTGCCGATCTGGCTGCTCGGCTCGAGCCTCTTCAGCGCGCAGCTCGCCGCGATGCTCGGCTTGCCGTTCGCGTTCGCGTCGCACTTCGCGCCCGACTACCTGATGCGCGCGCTCGACGTGTACCGCGCGCAGTTCCGGCCGTCCGCGGCGCTCGCGAAGCCGTATGCGATGGTCGGCGTGAACGTGTTCGCCGCCGACACCGACGACGACGCGCGGCGCCTGTTCACGTCTCTGCAGCAGCAGTTCCTGAAGCTGCGGCGCGGCACGCCCGGGCAGTTGCCGCCGCCCGTCGAGTCGCTCGATGCGCTCGGCGCGACCGAGCAGGAGCTCGCGAGCGTCGCGCAGGCGCTGTCGTTCGCGGCGGTCGGTTCGCGCGATACGGTGCGCGAGCGGCTGCGCCGGCTGATCGCGCAGACGGGCGCGGACGAGTTGATCGTCGCCGCGCAGATCTACGATCACGGCGCGCGGGTGCGCTCGTACGAGATCGCCGCGCAGGTGCGCGACGCGCTTCGCGACGAGGTCGCGGGTTGATGGGGAGGCGCGGCGGCGCGATGTCGATGTCGATGTCGATGTCGATGTCGATGTCGATGTCGATGGCGATGTCGATGGCGATGGCGATGGCAGCGGTGGCGGTGGCGGTGGCGGTATAGATCTAGATGCGATATCAGCGCCGGCGTCGGCGTCGTCATCGGTAACGTCGCCGCTGACGCAGATGCCGCTATTGCTGCGGATCTTGCTCCGGCTACGCCCACGGATGCGGATGCGGATGCGGATGCGGATGCGGATGCGGATGCGGATGCGGATGCGGATGCGGATGCGGATGCGGATGCGGCAACGACGATACATCTGTCGGCAACGCGCGTATCTTCGTGCACGAAAGTGCCAACAAAGCGGCCGACGAACGACCGCCGAATCCGCCGCGAACGCGAACAGGACGAGCCACGCGCGCCCCCCGGTCCGCCGTCCGCCCCGCCCTGCCACGCCGCCTTCCGGCGGTCGCGCCTATTCGCTTGGCGCGCGCGCCGCGTGCGCGGGCCTCGCGTCCGCGAGCCCGTCGAGCAGCGCCTTGTGGAAAGTCGCCGGGTCCTGGATCTGCGGCGCGTGGCCGAGCGCCGGAAATTCGTAGAGCACCGCGCCCGGAATCGCCGCCTGCGCGCGCTTCGCGAGCGCCGGATAATGGCCGAGCCTCGCGTGCACGTCGGGCGGCGCGACGTCCTTGCCGATCGCGGTCGTGTCCTTGTCGCCGATGAGGAGCAGCGTCGGCACCGTGATCGCGCCGAATTCGTAGACGACCGGCTGCGTGAGGATCATGTCGTAGACGAGCGCCGAGTTCCACGCGACGGCGTCGCGCCCCGGCCCGCGATACATGCCAGCAAGCATCTGCACCCAGCGCTCGTAGGCGGGCGACCACCCGCCCGCGTAGTACGTGCGCTGCTCGTAGCGGCGAATGCCGTCCGCGGTCGTTTTCAGCTCGCGCGCGTACCAGTAGTCGACTGACAGCGGCGGCACGCCGAGCGCCTTCCAGTCCTCGAGGCCGATCGGGTTGACGAGCACGAGCTGCTGCGTGTCCTTCGGGTACATCAGCGCGTAGCGCACCGCGAGCATGCCGCCCGTCGAGTGACCGACGATCGTCGCCTCCTTCACGCCGATCGATTCGAGCAACGCGTGCGTGTTGTGCGCGAGCTGCTGGAAGCTGTACTGATAGCGCGCGGGTTTCGTCGACTTGCAAAAGCCGATCTGGTCGGGCGCGACGACGCGGTAGCCCGCCTTCGCGAGCACGTCGATCGTCTGCTCCCAGGTGCCCGCGCAGAAGTTCTTCCCGTGCAGCAGCACGACGGTGCGGCCATTCGGGCGCCTGGGGAGCACGTCGAGGTACGCCATCTGCAGCGTTTCGCGCTGCGACGTGAACGCGTAGCGATGCACCGGATACGCATACGCGAAGCCCTCGAGCTCCGCGCCGTACGCCGGGCCGTCGCCCTTCGCGCGCGCGGCGGCGCTCGCCGGCGCGGCGACGGCGGACGCCGCGCCGGCTTGCGGCGTAGCCGAGGTCGCGGCCGAGGTCGTGGCCGATGCGGCGCCCGAAGCCGTGGCCAAAGCAGCGCCCGGGACGACGCCCGCAACGGCCGCCGACGGCGCGGATGCGCGTGCCGACGGCGCGCCCGCGACGACCGGCGTGCTTGCGCACGCCGGCGCTTGCGGCATCGCCGTCACCGCGGCGGCCGCGGACATCGCGGCGAGCCGCGCGAACCGCATTATGCGAATCTGGAACATCATCGAAGCCGAGAAGAGAGAAGGAAACGGCCGGCCGGACATTCGCGCGGGCCGCACGCAATTTTACTTTCGACGGGCTGACGACACCCTCGTTACTGTATTACCAGATGTTTCCGCGAATGCGGAAAAGTCATGTATCGTTCGACGTAGTCCGACGAGCCCGCCGCGCGCAGGCACACTCGATCATGAAAAACGTCCTCAGCATTCAGTCGCACGTCATCTACGGCCATGCGGGCAACAGCGCCGCGGTGTTTCCGATGCAACGGCTCGGCGTCAACGTGTGGCCGCTCAACACCGTGCAGTTGTCGAACCACATGCAGTACGGTCATTGGGCGGGCAGCGCGATCGACGCGGCGAAGATGGAGCAGCTCGTCGACGGCATCGCGGCGATCGGCGCGCTCAAGCGCTGCGACGCGGTCCTCTCGGGCTTCCTCGGCTCGCCCGCGCAGGCGCGCGCGGCCGTCGAGATCGTGCGCACCGTGAAGGCGACGAACCCGAATGCGTGGTACTTCTGCGATCCCGCGATGGGCCAGACGGGCGGCATCCGCCCGGAGCCCGGCGTCGAGGAGTTCATCGTCGCCGAGTTGCCCGAGCTCGCGGACGGCATGGCGCCCAATCACGGCGAACTGCAGAAGCTCGCCGGAAAGCGCGTCGAGACGGTCGCGGAGGCGGTCGACGCGTGCCGCTCGATCATTCGCCGCGGCCCGCAGGTGATCCTCGTCAAGCATCTGCACGACCGCAACAGCCCTGCCGACCGTTTCAACATGCTCGTCGTCACCGAAACCGAAGCGTGGATCGGCCAGCGCCCGCTGTATGCGTTTCCGCGGCATCCGGTCGGCGTCGGCGACCTGACGAGCGCGGTCTTCGTCGCGCGGCGGCTGCGCGGCGACAGCGTGCGCGCCGCGTTCGAGCACACGCTCGCCGCCGTGCATGCGGTCGTGAAGGCGACCTACGACGCGCGGCGCTACGAGCTCGAGCTCGTCGCCGCGCAGGACGAAATCGCGCAGCCGAGCGAGTGGTTCGGCGCCTGGGTCACGGGCGCGGATTGATGCGGCGCGCGCACCCGTCCGCGTGTTGACCCGCACGCTCCGTCGCGCGCTTTTGCACCGGACGCCGCCGCGTGGGGGGTTCTCGCCGCTCTCGCTGTCCTCGCTGTCCTCGCTGTCCTCGCTGTCCTCGCTGTCTCCGCCGTCTCTGCCGTCTCTGCCGTCTCCGCTGTCTCCGCCGTCTCCGCTGTCTCCGCTGTCTCCGCTGTCTCCGCTGTCTCCGCTGTCTCCGCTGTCTCCGCTGTCTCCGCCGTCTCCGCCGTCTCCGCTGTCGCAGTTGCCGTCGCCTTCACCCTCAACCTCACCGCAACCACCTTCCTCGCGGCCACCGCTGCAATCGGCGCGCGCGCCTTCGTCGAGACGTCGGCCGCGCGCGTCGCGGGCCCGCTCGCGCCACACGACGAAATCTCGCCGGCCCCCCTGCGCCCGTCTCGCCGCGCCGGCGAGCGCCGTCGCGCTCGCGCGCGCGACACGGCATCCGCATGCGCACCGGCGCACGTTCATCCGGATGACACCGTTTCCCCGATATCCTCCCGGCGGCGTTGCGCGGCGGCGCTGCCGCGCAAGACGGCATCACGCATCGCGACCAACTCCCCTTCGGCCGCTGCCGCTCCGGCGGTCTCGCCCCACTCCAGACAAGGAAGCGACAACATGACCAATCAGAATCGCCGCGACTTTCTGCGCCTCGCCGCCGGCACGGCGGGCGCCGCCGCCTTGCAGCTCTTTCCGCCCGTGATCCGCGAAGCGCTCGCGATTCCCGCGAACCGCCGCACCGGCACGATCCGCGACATCGAGCACATCGTGATCCTGATGCAGGAAAACCGCTCGTTCGACCATTACTTCGGCAAGCTGCGCGGCGTGCGCGGCTTCGGCGATCCGCGCCCGCTCGTGATGCAGAACGGCAAGTCGGTGTTCCATCAACCGGTGCTCCTCGGCCCGGCCGAGCTGCCGCCGTTCCATCCGGACGCGTCGAATCTCGGCATGCAGTTCCTGCAGGATCTGCCGCACGGCTGGCAGGACATGCACGGCGCCTGGAACAAGGGCCGCTACGACCGCTGGATCGCGAACAAGGGGACGACGACGATGGCGTACCTCGAGCGCGACGACATCCCGTTCCACTACCAGCTCGCCGACGCGTTCACGATCTGCGACGCGTACCACTGCTCGATCCCGAGCTCGACCGATCCGAACCGCTACTACATGTGGACCGGCTACGTCGGCAACGACGGCGCGGGCGGCGGCCCCGTGCTCGGCAACGAGGAGAAAGGCTACGGCTGGAGCACGTATCCGGAGACGCTCGAGCAGGCGGGCGTGTCGTGGAAAATCTATCAGGACGTCGGCACGGGCCTCGACGCGGCGGGCTCGTGGGGCTGGACGCAGAATCCGTACATCGGCAACTACGGCGACAACTCGCTCCTCTACTTCAACCAGTACCGCAACGCGCAGCCGGGCACGCCGCTGTACGACAAGGCCCGCACGGGCACCAACGTCAGCGCGGGCGGCACCCTCTTCGACGTGCTGCAGCAGGACGTGAAGAACGGCACGCTGCCGCAGGTGTCGTGGATCTGCGCGCCGGAAGCGTATTCCGAACACCCGAACTGGCCGGCGAACTACGGCGCATGGTACGTCGAGCAGGTGCTGAAGGCGCTGACGTCGAATCCGGACGTGTGGAGCAAGACCGCGCTCTTCATCACGTACGACGAAAACGACGGCTTCTTCGATCACGTCGCGCCGCCGTTCGCGCCGCAATCGCGCGACAACGGGCTGTCGACGGTGTCGGCGGCGGGCGAGATCTTCCCGGGCGACGCGACGCACATGGCCGGGCCGTACGGGCTCGGGCCGCGCGTGCCGATGCTCGTCGTGTCGCCGTGGACGAAGGGCGGCTGGGTCTGCTCGCAGACGTTCGATCACACGTCGCTGCTGCAATTCGTCGAGGCGCGCTTCAACGATCGCTATTCGGTGCGCGCGCCGAACGTGACGCCGTGGCGCCGCACGGTGTGCGGCGACCTCACGTCCGCGTTCAACTTCGCGAGCCCCGACGACAGCTGGCCGCAGTTGCCCGACACGAGCGCCTACGCGCCGCCCGATCGCAATCGCCATCCGAGCTACGTGCCGGTGCCGCCCGTCGCGCAATCGATGCCGAAACAGGAAGCGGGCCTGCGCGCCGCGCGCGCGCTGCCGTACGAGCTCTTCGTGCTCGGCCGCATCGACAAGTCGACCGGCAAGTTCAAGCTGACCTTCGCGAACACGGGCCGCGCGGGCGCGTCGTTCCAGGTGACGGCCGGCAATCGCCCCGACGGCCCGTGGGCGTACACGGTCGACGCGCACAAGCGCCTGTCCGATGAGTGGAGCACGGCGCTCACGCTGAGCATCTACGACCTGACCGTCTACGGCCCGAACGGCTTCCTGTGCCAGTTCCGCGGCTCGACCGCCGCGGCGCTCGGCCTCGCCGCGAACCCGGAAGTGATCTACGGCTACGACGTCGCGAACGGCAACGTCACGCTGCGCCTGTCGAACCGCGGCCGCGCGACGGTGCGGCTCACGGTGACGAACGCGTACGGCAACGACAGCCCGCGCGTCTACGAGCTCAAGCCCGGCCAGCGGATCAACGACTACTGGGATCTGCGCGACAGCCACAGCTGGTACGACCTCACCGTCTCCGACGGCGCGCCGAACGGCTTCCTGCGCCGCTTCGCGGGGCACGTCGAGACGGGCCGGCCGAGCACGAGCGATCCGCTGATCGCGACGGTCTGAGCGTCGACGCGCACGCTCGCGCGCGCCGCTTCGGCGGTGCGCGCGGCGAGCGCAACGCGCGCCGGCGATCGCGCCGTTGCGCGACGGGCGCTCGCACGGCGGCGTGATCGCGCGGCGGCGGCCGAACGGTTACGAGAAACACGGGGCGCGACGCGCGCGGCACGGCGCGTCGCACCTGATTGCGTTGCGTTGCGTTGCGTCGCGTCGCGTTGGGTTGCGTTGCGTGACGACCGATCGGTTGCGCGCAGGCGAACCGTCGCACGAAATCGGAATCGCATCGAGCGGCGAGAACGGTGGGCCGTACCTTCTTCGTCGACGGCGCGCACTCGCTGCATCCGCGATCACATCGGTTTCCGCTTGCCGCACTTCCGCTCCCGTCTTTCTGTTTCTCTCGCCTTCCGTTTTCCGCTCTCTGCGTGCTGCTCATCGTTCGCCGTTCGCCGTTCGCCGTTTGCCGTTCGCCGTTTGCCGTTTGCCGTTTGCCGTTTGCCGTTTGCCGTTTGCCGTTTGCCGTTTGCCGTTTGCCGTTTGCCGTTTGCCGTTTGCCGTTTGCCGTTTGCCGTTTGCCGTTTGCCGTTTGCCGTTTGCCGTTTGCCGGCATCGAGCATCGCCCCGTTTGCGCGAAGCGCAACCTGCGAGCGGCCCATCCGCCGTTCTTTCGATCACCCTCCCCTCCGCCCGCTCACGGCCGCCGGGCGCCGCCTTCTGCCGCAATGCGCCGCTCACCCGCACGCACGCAAGCGCGGCGCCAATCGCCAACAGTCTGCAGAATCGAGGCCGCCCCGCCATTTCCCACCCTCGCCCGCCGTCGCGCGGCTATGCGCAAATCCGCATCCGATGCGCCGCAAATCGACAAGACTCGCCCAATTTGGCCTTCTATAAATCGGAAAGCCAGCTTCGCCGCGCCGAGCCGACCCGCCGGCCGCGACGCGGGCTTCGTGCATCCGCGCCACTCGCGTCCCGTTCGCGCATCGCCTACAAGGAAAGAACATGAGACTCCGCTCGCCCCTGTCCTCCCTCGCCCTCGCCGCCGCGCTCGCGTGCGGCGCAACCGGCGCCGCGCGCGCCGCCGACGACACGCCCGTCAAGATCGGTTTCGCCGCGCCGCTCACGGGCGTCAACGCGGGCTACGGCAAGGATCTGCAA
The DNA here is from genome assembly GCF_001524445.2 of Burkholderia savannae. Lineage (NCBI taxonomy): Bacteria > Pseudomonadati > Pseudomonadota > Betaproteobacteria > Burkholderiales > Burkholderiaceae > Burkholderia > Burkholderia savannae. The sequence continues at coordinate 1,124,466 of NZ_CP013417.1, read as the reverse complement.
AACGGCGTGCAGCTCGCGATCGACGACGCCCGCGCGCAGAAGATCAAGATCGCCGGCAAGCCCGCGCGCTTCGAGCTCGTCGTCGAGGACGATCAGGCCGATCCGCGGATCGGCGTGCAGGCCGCGCAGAGCCTCGTCGACAAGAAGGTGTCGGTCGTCGTCGGCCACTTCAATTCGGGCACGACGATTCCCGCATCGGTCGTCTACGACAAGGCGGGCGTCCCCGTCATCGATCCGGCCGCGACGAATCCCGTCATCACGTCGCGCGGGCTCGCGAACGTGTTCATGGTGATCGCGACCGACGGCCAGAACGCGGGCAACGCGGGCCGCTACGCGATCGACGTGTCGAAGGCCAAGCGGATCGCGATCGTCGACGACCGCACCGCGTTCGGCCAGGGCGAAGCCGACGAATTCGACAAGGCGGTGAAGGCCGCAGGCGGCGCGATCGTCGCGCGCGAATACACGAGCAACCAGGCAGTCGACTTCCGCGCGCAGATCACCAGCCTCAAGAGCAAGAACGTCGATCTGATCTTCTTCGGCGGCCTCGATTCGCTCGCGGCGAATTTCATCAAGCAGATGAAGCAGCTCGGCCTCGCCGCGCAATTCGTCGGCGGCGGCGGCGTGAAGGACGCCGAATTCATCAAGATCGCGGGCCCGGCGGCCGAAGGCGCGATGGCGTGGGAATACGGCCGGCCGCTCGACCAGCTGCCGCAGGGCAAGGATTTCGAGGCGCGCTTCAAGAAGCGCTTCGGCGTCGACGTGCTGTCGTACGCGCAATTCGGCTACGACGCGACGTGGGCCGCGATCAGGGCGATGCAGGCGGCGGGCTCGACCGAGCCGGGCGCGTATCAGCCCGCGCTGAAGAAGATCGACTTCGAGGGCATCACCGGGCGCATCGCGTTCGGCGGCGACGGATCGCTCAAGAGCGGGATGTCGACGCTCTATCAGGTGAAAAACGGCGCATGGCAGACGATCGTCACGAAGGGGGGCTGATCGGCCGCCCCTGAATTCGGCGGGCCGCACGCGACGCGCTGCACGCGCGCGGCCTTTTTCCCGACCGGCGCGCATCGCGCCTTTGCCTTGGAGTTTCGATGCATTCGAATGTCGTCATCGTCGGCGGCGGCGTCATCGGCAGCGCGACCGCCTATTTCCTGCGCACGCTCGATCCGGGCATCTCCGTGACCGTGATCGAGCGCGATCCAACGTATGCGCGCGCGTCGTCCGCGCTGTCCGCGGCGTCGATCCGCCAGCAGTTCTCGACGCCGCTGTCGATCCGGATGTCGCTCTTCGGAATCGAATTCCTGCGCTCGCTCGGCGAGCGGCTCGCGGTGGACGGCGAGCGCCCATCGATCGATCTGCACGAAGGCGGCTACCTGTTTCTCGCGACGCCCGCGGGCGACGCGACGCTGCGCGAGAACCACGCGCTGCAGACGTCGCTCGGCGCGCAAATCCGCTATCTGCCGCGCGACGCGCTCGCCGCGACGTTTCCATGGCTGCACGCCGACGATCTCGCCGCCGGCTGCTACGGCGAGCGCGGCGAAGGATGGTTCGACGGCTACGGGCTCGTGCAGGCGCTGCGCCGGAAGGCGCGCGCGCTCGGCGCGCAATACGTGAGAGCCGACGTGACGGGCGCGCGCGTCGACGGGCGGCGCGTCACGCAATTGCTGACGGCCGACGGCCGCGCGTTCGACTGCGACGCGATGGTCAACGCGGCCGGCCCGTGGGCGCGCTCGATCGCGGCGCTCGTCGGCGTCGACCTGCCCGTTCACGCGCGCCGCCGCAGCATCTTCAACGTGACGTCGCCCGCCGTGCTGCCGCGCTGCCCGCTCGTCATCGATCCGAGCGGCGTCTATTTCCGGCCGGAAGGCGCGTCGTTCATCTGCGGCGCGGCGCCGCCGCCCGAGCGCGACTTCGACGATCTGCCGCTCGACGACGTCGACCACGCGCTCTTCGACGAGCTGATCTGGCCGACCCTCGCGCACCGCGTGCCGCAGTTCGAGGCGCTGCGGGTCGCGCGCAGCTGGTCCGGCTATTACGAGTACAACGTGCTCGACCAGAACGCGATCATCGGGCCGCATCCGGACGTCGACAACTGCATCTTCGCGAACGGCTTCTCGGGGCACGGGCTGCAGCAGGGGCCGGCGACGGGGCGCGGCGTCGCGGAGCTGATCGCGCTCGGACGGTACGATTCGCTCGATTTGTCGCCGCTCGGCTTCGAGCGCGTGCTGGAAGGCCGGCCGATCGTCGAGAAGAACGTCGTTTGACGGAAGACGCGCCCGAGGCGCCGCGCGCGCGACGCATGCGCAAGCCGCGAACGAGCTCGGCGGCGATGCGTGCCGCGATGCAGCGGCGCCCGCGCCCTCATTTGCGCAGGCACACACCCCCCCATGCGTCGCCTGCGGCGCGTCAGAATCCGACGCCGCGCGCCATCCCGGCCGCCGCGAACACGATCACGACGACGAGCATCGCCTGCACGTGACCGATCCGCGCGTACGCGGGCGCGCGCGCGAGATCCGGCAGCATCCCGCGCCGCGCGGTCACGCGCCAGCGGATGAGGCCCGTCATCGGAATCAGTTCGAGCACGAGGATCAGCGCGAGCGCGCCCATTTTCAGATGAAAGAGCGGCGCGTGCAGATAGTATTCGCCGCCCTTCTCGAAGCCGCCGAACGCGCGGACGATGCCCGTCGTGATCAGCACGAGCGCGGACACGCCCCAGATCGCGTCGGCTCTGAACACGTCGGGCAAATCGGCGGACTGCCGCGACGCGGCGACGCGGCGACGCGCTTGAGCGCACGGCTGCGCGCGGCGATCGACGCGAGCGCGAAACCGAATGCGAGCAAATGGACGGCGGCGAGCAACCATCGAACGGTCAGCATCGGTCCTCCTTGTGTCGGCCAGGCGGACGCGGCGGCGCGAGCCGGCCCGCCGGCGTCACGCGACCTGCTTGAGCGATGCGTCAAGCGCACGCGCCGCGACGCGGTCTCCTTCCGTCGCGAGCGGCGTGCGCATCACGATCTGGCGGTTATGGCCGACTGCGGCGGGCGAATCCCACAGCAGCTCGAGCTTCGGCCGCGCGAACCGTCCGCCCGTGGGCGGCGCGGGCCGCGCCGACGACGGCGTTTTCGTCGACGCAGGCGGCGCGGCGGGCGCGGCGGCCCCCGGCTGCGCGGCGAGATCCGGTTGCGCGGCGGCGACCGGGGCGTCACTGCCCGGAACGGCGGCCGGCGCATCGATCACCGGCACATCGGCGCCCGGCGCATCGGCGCCCGCCACGGCGGAACAAGACGCAGCGGACGGCTGCGGCTCGGCCCCGTTCGGCCAGCGGACCGACAGCTCGCGCGCGTCGTATTGCCCGACCTTGCGGCTTTCCATCCAGACGACGACGGTGCGCGTGAGCGTATCGAGCGAGATCGCGTAGCGGCCGATCGCATAGCGGCGCGCGGCGACGTTGGTGCGCCACAGCGCGCGCGGCCGGCACATCCAGACGACGGCCGCATAGAGCGCGGGCGCGGCGAGCAGCCAGCCGTTGCTGAGCGTCAGCGCATGCAGCGCGCGGCGCCAGCCGGCCGCCCACGTGAACACGCCGACCGACCACACGGCAAACAGGAAGCCGAGCAGCGCGAAGAAGCGCAGCGCCTGGCGCAGCCACTGCGGAAGCGGATGGAACGGGCGCTCGGCGCGCGCCTGCGCGCCCGGGAGCACCAGCAGCAGGAACATGAGGACGACGTTGATGCACGCCCACGGCGACGACGCCATCGCCGACAGCGACGCGCGATAGCCCATCAGCGACATCGAGAAGAGCCAGCGGGCGAGCAACACGAGACCGATGGCTCGCAACGCGAAAATGACGCCCGAGCCGGGAGCCGGATTCGCACGCGTGGGTTTCGTTCTCGCCAAAACGCTCTCCTCTTGACGGCCTTGCCGGGGCCCGATTTTACGGCACGGCCATTATAGGGACATTACTAGGTCGACTGATGCCCGTGCGCCGCAAATCGCCGGATTGCGTCGTTTCCGGACACAGTGGCGCGGCGTGAATACAACAGATGGCGCGCGCGGTGCGCCCCCCGGGCCGGCCGGAAAACCGGCCCCGAATGCAAAATGCCCCGCCCGGTCGACCCGGGCGGGGCATCGATCAAACTTCCGGCGCTCGACGGCGCTGCGCCGCGCAACGTCGCGCGCGGCGCACATGAAGCGCGTCAGCCCGCGTTGACTTCGCGCAGCACCGTGCGGCGCTTCTGGCGCAGCAACTCTTCGTAGCCCTTCACGTAGTTCCGCGCCATCACCTTCGACGTGAAGCGCGCGTCGAACGCGGCGCGCACGCGCTCGCGCGGCAGCGTGGCCAGGCGCTTGACGGCGGCGACGGCCGACAGCTCGTCTTCGACGACGAAGCCGGACACGCCGTTTTCGATCACTTCGGGCACCGAGCCGCGCTTGAACGCGATGACCGGCGTGCCGCACGCCATCGCTTCGATCATCACGAGGCCGAACGGCTCCGGCCAGTCGATCGGGAACAGCAGCGCGTGCGCGTTGCCGAGGAACTCGGCCTTCTCCGCCTCGCTGATCTCGCCGATGTATTCGACGTGCGGCAGCGAGAAGAGCGGCTTGATCTTTTCCTCGTAGTACGCGCGGTCTGCCTTGTCGAGCTTCGCCGCGATCTTGATCGGCATGCCGGCCTGCTCGGCGATGCGGATCGCCGTGTCGACGCGCTTCTCGGGCGAGATGCGGCCGAGGAACGCGAGGTAGCCCGGCTTCACGTCCGGGATCGGCTTCAGCAGGTTCTCGGGCAGGCCGTGGTAGGTCGTCTGCAGCCAGTTCGCCTGCGAAAGCGGAATGCGCTGGTTGTCGGAAATCGACACGACGGGCACGTCGCTGAACGTGTTGAAGATCGGCTGCAGTTCCGGCAGGTCGAGGCGGCCGTGCAGCGTCGTCAGATGCGGCACCGGCTGGCGCGAGAACAGCGGGAACGGGTAGTAGTCGATGTGGAAGTGCAGCACGTCGAACTCGTCCGCGCGGCGGCGCACTTCCTCGAGCAGCAGCATGTGCGGCGCCATCACGTCGCGAATCGTCGGATCGAGGCGCAGCGCCTGCGGCCACACGGCCTCGAGCTTCGCGGAGGTCTGCGAATCGCCGCTCGCGAAGAGCGTGACGTCATGCCCCATCTCGACGAGCGCCTCGGTCAGATAGGACACCACCCGTTCGGTACCGCCGTACAGTTTCGGGGGAACCGCTTCGTGCAACGGAGCGATTTGAGCGATTCGCATGCGTAACTCCTAAAAAATCGGCAAACAATAAGACAGCGGGACGATCGCCCGCCTGCCGAACGCCGCCGCGACGTCGGTTGGACGCTAGGCGAGCCGGCTCGCGACACTGAGGCTGCGTCGCCTCGCAGGCCGCACCGCACGGGCAGTTAACGTTTCAGCGGGAAATCCGTTGACAGGTTCCAGTAAAACACCTAAGGACAAACCCGAAGTCGATTATCGGGGGTCGCGATCAGTGCGGCGCACAACATTTCAAAGTCTTTACGTTGTTACAAAGACGCAACACTTTGCCAATCTTCTGACAGGAAGACCGTTTTAGAGTAGTCGCGTCTGCCCCGCTCCCTGCGGCGACAGGCCGTGCGCGCGACGGTTTTTCGTCGATCGGCGAGCGGAACACGCCACGAAGCGCAAAATTTTATCCCAAAATGAGTCGCATACCCCGGCGTTACGCAACTCGGCGGCAGCGCGACACACCGGCTTGATTACAATGCCGGCTTTCGCCTGCTTCTCGGCGCGACGTTCGGACGCGGCGTTCAACCCTCGTTTCACCCACACGCACTGATTTTGGAAGCTCTCACCCCTGCCCAGCGCAACGTCTACAACGCGAAGCTCGCGAGCTACGCCGACCGGCCGCTCGCGTTCCTGTTCCGCTACATCCGGATGCACCCTGTCGCGCACGTCATCGTGCTCGCCAGCGTGCTCGCGGCGGTCGGCTGCGCGCTCGGCTCGCAATACGCGATCAAGCACCTGATCGACGTGCTCGCGGCCGGCCGCCATCATCCGGGCCCGCTCTGGGGCGCGTTCGCGCTCCTCGTCGGCCTCATCGCCGCGGACAACCTGCTATGGCGCGTCGGCGGCTGGGTCGCCGCGCACACGTTCGTCGCGGTGACGGGCGACCTGCGCCGCGACCTGTTTCAATATCTGAGCGGCCATTCGCAGACCTACTACGCGGAGAAGCAGCCCGGCACGCTCGCGAGCCGGATCACCGCGACGTCGAACGCGATCTACACGGCCGAGAACACGATGGCGTGGAACGTGCTGCCGCCGTGCATCGCGGTGATGGGCGCGATCCTGATGATCATCGTCGTCAATCCGCTGATGGCGCTCGGCCTGCTGTCGTGCTCGGGCGTGCTCGCGATCGTGCTGTTCAAGCTCGCCAAGCGCGGCTCGGTACGCCATCACCGCTTCGCCGCGAGGGCGGCGGCCGTCGACGGCGAGCTCGTCGACGTGATCGGCAACATGGGGCTCGTGCGCGCATTCGGGATGACGCTGCGCGAGCAGAAGCGCTTCGGCGCGACCGTCAAGGCCGAAATGGACGCGCGGCAGCAGAGCCTGCTCTATCTGGAGAAGCTGCGCCTGCTGCACGCGGTGATCACCGCGATGCTGTCCGCGGGCCTCCTCGGCTGGGCGCTGTGGCTGTGGGACCAGGGCCGCGCGACATCGGGCGACATCGTGCTCGTCAGCTCGCTCGGCTTCACGATCCTGCACGGCACGCGCGACCTCGCCGTCGCGCTCGTCGACGTCACGCAGCACGTCGCGCGCCTCGCCGAAGCGGTGAAGACGCTTCTCGAGCCGCACGGCATGCCCGACCGCTCGGACGCGATTGCGCTCGCGCCGCGCGGCGGCCGCGTCGACTTCGAGCGCGTGACGTTCGCGTATCCGCACCGCCGGCCGATCCTCGACCACTTCGACCTGCACATCGAGCCCGGCCAGCGCGTCGGGCTGATCGGCAAGTCGGGCGCGGGCAAATCGACCGTGCTCGCGCTGCTGCAGCGCTTCTACGACATTCAGCAAGGCTCGATCCGGATCGACGGCCAGGACCTCGGCTCGATCACGCAGGAAAGCCTGCGCCAGTCGATCGCGCTCGTGCCGCAGGACATCTCGCTCTTTCACCGTTCGATCTACGAGAACATCGCGTACGGCCGCCCCGAGGCGACGCACGAGGAAGTGCTCGCCGCCGCGCGCGAGGCGCGCTGCACCGAGTTCATCGAGGCGATGCCGGAGGGCTTCGAGACGATCGTCGGCGATCGCGGCGTGAAGCTGTCGGGCGGCCAGCGGCAGCGGATCGCGATCGCGCGCGCGATCCTGAAGGACGCGCCGATCCTGCTGCTCGACGAGGCGACGTCGGCGCTCGACAGCGCGTCCGAGGAAGCGATCCAGGCGGCACTCGACCGGCTGATGACGGGCCGCACGGTGATCGCGATCGCGCACCGGCTGTCGACGCTGCGCAACTTCGACCGGATCATCGTGATGAGCGCGGGCAAGGTGATCGACGACGGCAGCCCCGACGCGTTGCGCGAGCGCCCGGGCCTCTATCGCGACCTGCTCGCGAAGCAGCACGGCCGGCATCTGCCCGCGCCCGCGCCGGCGCCCGCGGACGGCAACGGCGACGACGATTCGTCCGCGTCCGACGACGACGAGCGCGTCGCCTAGCGGGGTGCTCCGCGTGTGCGGCGTGTACCGCGCCGCGCGGTGGGCGTTGGGCGTTGGGCGTTGGGCGTTGGGCGTTGGGCGTTGGGCGTTGGGCGTTGGGCGGCAGTGCGGCGGTGTCGAGCCGATCGTCGCCCGGCTGCCGCCTGTACGCAATCCTCGCCCCGCCAGAAAAAAGGCCCGGCCGGCATATGCCGGCCGGGCCTTTTCGTTGCGCTCGTCGGCGACGATCGGGAAGGCGTTCGGTCGATGCGGCCTCCAAGCATTCGCGACTTTCGACTTTCGACTTTCGACGCTCGCGTCGCGAATCTCGCCGATTCCACACGATTCGACTCCGCGCGATTCGGCATTCGGCACGCATCGCCCGCATGACCGGCACGAACGCGCCGCGCCCAACCCGCGAATCCTCAGCCGCTCCCGCGAGCGCGGCGCGCTATTTCCCGAGATCGCGCAAGAAGTTGTCGCGCCACACCGACACGTTGTTCTCGCGCAGCCGCGCGAGCATGTCGGCGTGGCGCGCGCGCCGCTCGGCGAGCGGCATCGACAGCGCGCGTGACAACGCGTCGGCCATTCCGCCGATGTCGATCGGGTTGACGATCAGCGCGCCCGTGAGCTCGCACGCGGCGCCCGCGAAGCGCGACAGCACGAGCACGCCCGGATCGTCCGGGTTCTGCGCGGACACGTACTCCTTCGCGACAAGGTTCATCCCGTCGCGCAGCGGCGTCACGTAGCCCACGCGCGCGAGCCGGTACAGCGCGGCGAGCACCGGCCGCTCGTATTGCCGGTGGATGTAGAGGATCGGCGCCCAGTCGAGCTCCGCGAAGCGCCCGTTGATGCGCCCCGACTCGCCTTCGAGCTGCCGGCGGATGTCCTGGTACGCGCGCAGGTCGGCGCGCGTCGACGGCGCGATCTGCAGGAACGACACGTGGTTGCGGAACGACGTCTCGTGCTCGAGCAGCTTCTCGAACGCGCGAAAGCGCTCGACGAGCCCCTTCGAGTAATCGAGCCGGTCGACGCTCATCACGAGCTGCCGCCCGCGCAGCGACGCCGCGAGCGATTTCACCGCGCGGCCGTTCTCGCCCGCCTTCGCGAGCGCGGCGATCTCGTCCGGATAGACGCCGATCGGATAGGCGGCCGCGCGCAGCGAGCGCCCGAACGCGTCGACGCGCGCCGGATGCGCGGTGCGATCGACCGCGCCGCCCGCCTCGTATTCGACGTATTCGAAGAACGCGCGCAGATCGGTGTCGGTCTGGAAGCCGAGCAGGTCGAACGCGCACAGCGCGTCGACGAGCTCGCGATGCGGCGGCACGTTCACGAGCACCTGCGCGGCCGGAAACGGAATGTGCAGGAAGAAGCCGATCCGGTTCTTCACGCCCGCCGCGCGCAGCGCCTTCGCGAACGGGATCAGGTGATAGTCGTGCACCCAGATCACGTCGTCGTCGCGCAAGAGCGGCACGAGCTGCTGCGCGAGCCACACGTTCACGCGCGAGTAGCCTTCGAACTCGTGGCGGTCGAACTGGATCAGGTCCGCGCGGTAATGGAACGCGGGCCACAGCGTCGCGTTCGAGAAGCCCCGGTAGTACTGATCGTAATCGCGCCGCGACAGGCCGATCGTCGCGAACGTGACGGGGCCGTGCTCCTCGACGCGAATCTGCGGCGCGCCCGACGCGACGACCTCGCCGCTCCAGCCGAACCACATGCCGCCCGTTTCCTTCAACGCGTCGTAGACGCCGATCGCGAGGCCGCCCGCAGCCGGCTCCCCTTCCGAGATCGGCGCGACCCGGTTCGAGACGATGATGAGACGACTCATGCGAGCGCGCGCCCCGCGTCGATCCAGCGCGCGAGCTGCTCGCGGAACGCGGCGACCGATTCGACGCGCGCGCGCGCCGACGTGTCGCCCGCGCCGACCTTGATCGACAGCCCGCCGTTCGCGTTGACGACGGCGAAGCCCAGCTCGTCGGTCAGATCGTCGCCGGCGAACACCGGCATGCGGCCGGCGAACGGCGGCTCGTTCAGGAACGCGGCGACCGCGCGCCCCTTGTCGACGCCCTTCGGCTTGATCTCGAACACCATCTTGCCCGGCTGCAGCACGTACGCGTCCGGATAGTCGGCGACGAGCCGCTCGGCCGCCGCGCGCGCGACGCCCTCGCGCTCGGGCGCGTTGCGAAAGTGCAGCGCGAGCGCCGCGCCCTTGATCTCGAGCAGCATGCCGGGATGCCGCTCGACGACCGCCGCGAGCTCGCGCTCGATGCGCAAGAGGCGCGGATCGTCGAAGCCGATCCGCTGCGTGTCGCCGTTCGCGTCGCGCCGCTCGGCGCCGTGCAGGCCCGCCACCGGCAGATCGGGCAGGTTCAGGTACGCGTCGATGCTGCCGATGCCGCGCCCCGACACGATCGCGACCGCGCCGTGCGAGAGCCGCCGCAGTTCGTCGACGAGCGCGGGCACGTCGGGCGGCACCTGGATCGCGTCGGGCGTCGGCGCGAGGTCGACGAGCGTGCCGTCGAAGTCGAGAAAGAACGCGGTGCGGGCAAGGGGAAGGGAAAGCGGGACGGATTGCATCGATTCGCTGATGAGAATGGCTGCCGGCGGGCGCGCCCGCCGGGCGAATGTGCGCATCTTACCGCGCCTCGTGCACGATGAACAAAAGCGCGGGCCTGCGACGCGCGGCCGGCATGCGCATCGCTGCGACATTTTGCCCCGGTTCGATGCGCGGTGCGCGTTTCGAAAAGACGATCTCGATCAAATTGCGCTACAGTCGCAACCGCCGATAGAAACAGCGAGACGCCGATGCGCCGCGATCCTCGATCCTCGATCCTCGATCCTCGATCCTCGATCCGAGGAGCCGAGGAGCCGAGATCCGAGGCCCTCGCGGCCGGGCCCGACGCACGAGCCGGGACGCGGCCGCGCGCCAGAGGCGCGGCATGATCGATGCGTCCGCCATCGCGGACGACGCCATCGCGGACGACGCCTCGATCGCCCCCGAAACCGCCGCGCTTCGCCGTCGCGCAAGATTGCTTCGAACCGAATTCGCCGATGCCGCTTCCCCTTTTCGCGGCGCGCGCGCGTGCCGCCTCGCCCGCTTGCGCCCGCACAACGCGCGTGATCCGCTTCGCCGCCGCCTGCGCGGCGGCGGCCGCGCTCGCCGGCTGCTCGCCGCGCGGCGAGCCGTGGCGGCTCACGAACGTGACGAGCCATCTGCCCGACCTGACGTTCTCGCTCACGGGCGAGGACGGCAAGCCGATCGACGCGTCCGCGTTCCGCGGCCGCATCGCGCTCGTCTACTTCGGCTACACGCATTGCCCGGACGTGTGCCCCGAGACGATGGCGCGCCTGATGCAGGTGCTCGCGCTGCTCGGCCCCGACGCGCGCGGCGGCGTGCGCATCCTGTTCGTGTCGGTCGATCCGGCGCGCGACACGCCGGCCGCGATGCGCGACTATGTCGGCGCGTTCGACGCCGAGCACGCATACGGGCTCACGGGCAGCGAGCAGCAGATCGAATCGCTCGCGAAGCGCTACCGCGTCGCGTATCAGATGGAAAAGCGCGATCCGAACGGCAACTACGAGGTCACGCACAGCTCCGCCGTCTACGTGTTCGACGCGCAAGGCCGCGCGCGCCTGCTCGCCACCGACCAGGATTCCCCCGACGCGATCGCCGCCGATCTGCGCCGGATCATCGCCAACCGTTCCTGAACCGGAACTCACTTACCGACAAGCCGATGACGCTCAAACCGAAATCCCTCGCCGCGCTCGCCGCCCTCTCGCTCAGCCTGCACGCGTACGCCGCCGGCGCCGCTTCGATCAGCGCGCAGAACGCGTGGGTGCGCTGGCTGCCGAACAAGCTGCCCGCCGCCGGCTACGTGACGCTCGTCAACGCGAGCGACAAGCCGATCGATCTCGTCGACGTCGACAGCCCCGAATACGGGATGACGATGCTGCACCAGACCGTGTCGAACGGCTCGACGCAAAAGATGGAGATGGTCGACAAGCTGACGATCCCCGCGCGCGGCAAGGTCGACATCGCGCCGGGCGGCTATCACTTCATGCTCGAGGAGCCGAAGCGCGCGATCAAGCCGGGCGACACCGTGCATCTGCGCATGCAGTTCTCCGACGGCGAGAAGCTCGACGCGCCGTTCGTCGTGAAGTCGCCCGCCGCCAAGTAAGCGTCGCGCGATGAACCTGCTGTACTGGCTCGAGCCGTGGGAGCCGTCGCCCACCGTCGTGATCGCGGTGCTCGCGGCCGGCGTGCTGTTCGCGCGCGGCGCGCGCAAGGCGAAGGTGTCGACGTCGCGGCGCGTCGCGTTCTGGTTCGGACTCGCCGCGCTGTACGTCGCGCTGCACACGCGCCTCGACTACTTCTTCGAGCACGAGTTCTTCATGCACCGCGCGCAGCATCTGGTGCTGCATCACCTCGGGCCGTTCTTCATCGCGCTGTCGTATCCGGGCGCGGCGATCCGCGCCGGCGTCCCGTTCTCGTGGCGGCAGCGCTACGTGCGCCCAGCGCTCGCGCAGCCGTTCGTGCGCGCAACGCTCGACGTGCTGTTCAATCCGGTCGTCGCGGTCGTGCTGTTCGTCGGCCTGATCTATTTCTGGCTGCTCTCGCCGATCCACTTCGTCGCGATGCTCGACTGGCGGCTCTATCGCGTGATGAACTGGAGCATGGTGATCGACGGGCTGCTGTTCTGGTGGCTCGTCGTCGATCCGCGGCCCGCGCCGCCCGCGCGGCTCGCGCCGGGGCGGCGCATCCTGATGGTCGTCGCGGCGATCCCGCCGCAGATCGTGCTCGGCGCGCTGATCTTCTTCACGCCGCACGAGCTCTATCCGATCTATTCGATCTGCGGGCGCGCGTTCACGTGGCTGAGCCCGCTGCGCGACCAGCAGATCGGCGGGCTGCTGCTGTGGATTCCCGGCTCGATGATGAGCGTGATCGGCGCGCTGATCGCGCTGCGACACTGGATGCGCCTGTCCGCGCGCGGCCGGCTGTCCGACGAGCGCGCGGCGCGCGCCGAGCTCGCGCGCATCCGCGCCGCCCGCTCGACGCCCTGACGATCGCGCGTCGCGCGCCGAACCCATGCAGATCCCGCGCTTAGTCGGCGCTTAGTCGGTTCTCGATCGGTTCTCGATCGACGCTCGATCGGCACTTAATCTGCGCTTAGTCGGCGAGTTCGGCGCGGCCGCTCGCGGCGGGCCTCACGCGATCGAGCGCATCCAGACGTGCGCAATGCCGTCTTCGTCGTGCACGTCCGAGCTCGGCGCGAAGCCGAACGCGCCGTAGAACTTCTGCAAATGCGCCTGCGCGTGCAGGCTGATCGGCGTGCCGGGCCACTGCACGCGCACGCGCTCGAGCGCGGCCGCGAGCATCGCGTTGCCGAGGCCCATGCCGCGAAACGGCTGCGTCGTCAGCACGCGTCCGATCCGCACGTCCGGCTCCGCCGCGTCGGGCGGCAGCACCCGCAGGTAGCATGCGAGACGGCCCTGCGCGTCGTATGCGCCGAGGTGCCACGCGTCAAAATCCGCGTGATCGATGTCGCGGTACACGCAGTTCTGCTCGACGACGAACGCGTCGCTGCGCGCGGAGAGGATCGCGTAGATTTCCCGCGGCGTCAGCGCGTCGAACGGCTTCCAGCGCCAGTCGAGCGCGACGGGCGGCGGCGCGGCGGTGGCGGACGAAGCCGCCGTCGTGGATGTGGACATGATCGATATTCCGAATGATTGGCGGCGCTGCTGCAAAGCGCGGAACGATCGATTATGCCTCGAACGGGCGCGCGGCCGCTTCGCGAATGCAAGGCCGACGCGCGCGCCGCACGGCAGCGGCCGCGCGCCCGCGAGCTCGACGCAGGCCGGCCATTCGCGTCCGCACGCGGCCCCGCACGCACGACGCACGAAAGAAGCCCCGCTCGTCGCGGGGCCGTCTTCCTTCGCTAAGCGCTCATCTTGCCGAAGCGGCCGGCGTTGAAATCGTCGACCGCCTGACGGATCTGCGCTTCGCTGTTCATCACGAACGGACCGTAGCCGACGATCGGCTCGTCGATCGGTTCGCCGCTCAGCCACAGCAGCGTCACGTCGTTGTTCGCTTCGATTTCGACGTCGCTCCCGTCCCGCGCGAACTGCACGAACTGCGCCTCGCGCACGACTTCCTCGCCGTTCACGAGCGCCGTGCCGCGCAGCACGACGAGCGCGAGCGTGCGGCCCGCCTCGGCGCGAAACCGCGCACGGCCGCCCTGCTCGAGGCGCACGTCCCACACGTCGAGCGGCGTGTGCGTGCGCGCCGGCCCGCGGCGGCCGTCGAACTCGCCCGCGATCACCCGCACGCGCCCCGCGCCGTCGGGCAACTCGACGCTCGGGATGCTGTCGCTCAGCAGCGTCTGGTAGCCGGGCTCGGACAGCTTGTCCTTCGCGGGCAGGTTCACCCAGAGCTGCACCATCTCGAGCGTGCCGCCGTTGCGCGCGAACTGCTCCGAATGGAACTCCTCGTGCAGGATGCCGCCCGCCGCCGTCATCCACTGGACGTCGCCCGGGCCGATATGGCCGCCCGCGCCCGTCGAGTCGCGATGGTCGACTTCGCCCTGATAGACGATCGTCACCGTCTCGAACCCGCGGTGCGGATGCTGGCCGACGCCGCGCCGGCGGGCCGTCGGCTCGAAGCGCGCGGGGCCGGCGTAGTCGAGCAGCAAGAACGGGCTCAGATGCGCGCCGTGGCTGTCGTAGCTGAACAGGGACCGCGCCGGAAAGCCGTCGCCGACCCAATGCGAGCGAGGCGCGCTGTACACCCCGACGATTTGCTTCATGTTCCTCTCCTTTCGTTCCTGGCCGAAGCGATCGCTTCGATCAATGGATAGAAGATAGAATCTGAACGATACCTTCGGTAGTGCGCGAAAATCGCACTCAGCGTTCCATATGGAGAACGATGAATCATGCGGGATCTGAACGATCTCTATTACTTCGTCCAGGTCGTCGATCACGGCGGCTTCGCACCCGCCGGGCGCGCGCTCAACATGCCGAAGTCGAAGCTGAGCCGCCGGATCGCGCTGCTCGAGGAGCGGCTCGGCATGCGCCTCATTCAGCGCTCGACGCGGCGCTTCGCGGTCACGGACACCGGCCAGACCTATTACGCGCATTGCCGCGCGATGCTCGTCGAGGCGGATGCGGCCGACGAGGCGGTCGCGCTGATGCGCGCGGAGCCGCGCGGCATCGTCCGGGTGACCTGCCCCGTCGTGCTCCTCGATGCGCTCGTCGGCGACATGGTCGCGGCGTTCATGGCCGAATGTCCGCTCGTCGAGATTCATCTTGAGGAAACGAACCGGCGCGTCGATGTCGTCGGCGAAGGCATCGACGTCGCGCTGCGCGTGCGGCCGCCGCCGCTCGAGGACAGCGATCTCGTGCTGCGCGTGCTCGCGGAGCGCGGGCAATGCCTCGTCGCGAGCCCGCGGCTGCTAGAGCGCGCCGGCGCGCCGCGCGTGCCCGCCGATCTCGCCGCGCTGCCGAGCCTCGCGCTCGGTCTGCCGCAAGACGAGCACGTGTGGAATCTGCACGGTCCCGACGGCGCGCACGCGGCGATCCGTCACCGGCCGCGGCTCGTCACGCGCGGCATGCCCGCGCTGCGCGCGGCGGCCGTCGCGGGCGTCGGCGTCGTCCAGTTGCCGACGATGATGGTCCGCGACCAGCTCGCCCGCGGCGAGCTGCGGCAACTGCTGCCCGGCTGGGCGCCGCGGCGCGAGATCGTGCACGCGGTGTTCGCGTCGCGCCGCGGGCTGCTGCCGTCCGTGCGCGCGCTGCTCGACTTTCTCGCGCAGCGCTTCGCCGCGCTCGAGCCCGACTAGACGTGCGCCCGGACGCTCGGCGCGCCGCTCGATGGGCGTCCAAGCGTGCGTTCGTTCGAGCGCCTGTTCGAGCGCCCGATCGCCCCCCGTCGACGGCACGGCCACGCCGCGCGTCACGCCGAATTCCCGTAGACTGCGCAAGCCACGGCCGCGCGCGGCCGCCGTTCAATCGTCACGTCAATCGCTCATGTTCGCGCTCTCCGAAACCCTTCCGTCGTCGAAGCCCGCGCTCTACGAAACGCTCGCCGCGCAGGCGCGTGCGCTCGTCGAGACGGAAACCGACGTCGTCGCCAACGCGGCGAATTTCTCGTCGCTCGTCTACCACTCGCTCGACGGCCTCAACTGGGCTGGCTTCTATTTCTACGATGGCCGCGAGCTCGTCGTCGGGCCGTTCCAGGGCAAGCCCGCGTGCGTGCGCATCGCGCTCGGCAAAGGCGTATGCGGCACGGCCGCGCAGACGCGCAGCACGCAGGTCGTGCGCGACGTGCACGCGTTTGCCGGCCACATCGCGTGCGATTCGGCGTCGCAATCGGAGATCGTCGTGCCGCTCGTCGCGCGCGACGGCACACTGATCGGCGTATGGGACGTGGACAGCCCGCTGATCGGCCGCTTCGACGACGACGATGCGAAAGGGATGGAGGCGCTGTGCCGGGTGTTCGTCGAGCTCGCGTGGGAAAACGCGGTGCGGCGCGGCGAGTAACTCGGGTATCCCGGCGATGCCGACGCGCACGGCGGACACCATCGCCGGTGAACCGTTCGGCCCGTCTTTCGACTGCGCGCGCGGCGTCGACCGATGCATGCTGCGCCGCGCCGGCCGCGTCGGCCGCGTCGGCCGCGCCGGCCGCATACAACGACGCGACTCATTGGCTACGGGCATGGCCTTCGCACGCGGACGCCGCGGCGGCGAACTTGCCTTGCGCGAAGCTATCCGCAACGTCACGCGCGATGCGTCAGCGTGCGGCGAAGGCCGCTGCCATGTCATGCGCTTCCCGGCATCGACATGGCCTTCGTCACGGAGGATGCGGCCAATGCGTTCCTCGCGCCGCCCGAGCCTAACCGAGACTTTTTTGCATGCGCGGTATGAACCGTCTGCTGGCGGACCGCCATGCCGCGCACGCGCGTCGGCATAGCCCTCCTCACGCAGAAGGCGCGACCGACACACCCACGTCGCCCCGATCGCGGTGGCCGCGCACCGGTTGCCCAGCCGCCCTTTCATCGAACCGGCCGAAAGCGGCCGGCTTCGCGCCACGCGTTTCGGTCGTCCGCGCCTATCGCACGATTCCGCCGCCTTGGCCGCGCAGCGCAACCCGCGACGCGCGTGCGCCGCGCCCCCACCAGCCCCACATCGCGAGCGCGATGATCGCAAGCAACGGTAAAACCAGCACGCTGCCCTCGGGCCCGGCCGCGCCGCCGCTCAGCAGCGCATGGCCGACGGGGTGCGCGGTCAGCCGCACGCCTTCGACGAGCCGGCCGCTGTCCGGCGCGCCGTAAAAGTACGATTCGCCCCAGTCCCACGCCGCATGAAAGCCGATCGCCCACCAGAGCGATCCCGTGTACCAAAGCGACAGACAGAAGACGAGCCCGAACAGCATCGCCGACGCGAGCCCCATGATCGATTCGTCCGGGCTCATCGCGTGCAGCACGCCGAACAGCGCCGACAGCAGCACCGCGCCCCACCAGAAGCCGAGCCAGCGCGCGAGCTTGTGGAGCAGGTAGCCGCGCAGCAGCGATTCCTCGAAAATCCCGGTCATCACGAACATCGCGGCCCAGACGGCCGCGTATTCCCATGCGCGCGCGCCGTGGATCGCCGGCGCGTCGAAGCGCAGCAGCCCCGCTTGCCATAACGCGAATACCAGCGCCGATATCGCCGCGAAGCCGCACACCACGCCGCCCGCGAAGCGCGACGCGCGTGCGCTGCCTTGCAGTCCGTACGAAAACGGCGAGCGACGCTCGATCCACGCGAGCAAAAAGGTGGCGAGCGCAACCGATGCGAGCTGCATCGCTTCCATGGCGGCGCCGTTCGCGACGGGCAGCGCCTCGTCGCCCACGGGCATCGGCACCAACCGGTGCGAGACGAACGCGAATGCCGCGATCGCGCCGACGAAGATCGCGACGAACAACGCGGCGCCCCACGGCGCGCGCAAGCCGTCGCGGCCGAAGAAGAATCGACGCAGGCGGCCGCCGCGCGGTTCCGTTTGCGTCGACATCGACGCCGACGTCGACACGCGGCCCGACGGCGCGGGCGAATTCGAATGAATCGGTTCCAAGAGCGCTCCCGGTCGAACGTCAAACGGACGGCCGCTCGCGCGATCGAAGCAGATCGTCGCGCGCGGCGTGCCGCGAATGCAAACCGAACGCGATTGTCACACCGGAAGGCGAGAAAACGAACAGGAAAACAAAAAAAGAAAAGCGCCGCGCATCGGGGGCTTGGTGCGGAGGCGCGAGCCGGAGTCACGCCGATCTGCGCGACTTTGCCGGGCGGCATGAATCCGCATGCGTCAAAAGCGGCTGCACGATTGCAATTCACTCGCACCACCGAATCGATATCCGCTCCCGACCGCCGCTTGCCCGCCTTCTAGTCTTGCCGCTGCCTGCAACGTCCGCCTCGACGTAGCCCCTCGTCACGGAGACCGAAACCATTTGTGCGCATGCGCACGCGACGCCCGACGCTCCGCCGCATCGCCGCATCGGCGCATCGGCGCATCGCCGCATCGGCGCACGTTCGCTTCCGCCTCTATCGACCGCTCCGAGCATCGTCATCCTTCACCGAGCGCAACGTCGACATCCGACATTCAATACGCAGCCGCATTTCGCCCATTTACCGAAAACAATCACGCCCGAGGTTTTTAAAATCAAAACCATCCGGCGCGCTCTATCGAAAATCAACAATGATAAATTAATACCATTTGAACTACCCAGGTGCGAATCATAATCTCCATTCTGCGCCGCAGCACCACCCATAAACCACGCTTAATTCCGATAAATAATTACAACTCATTCCATCAATATCTCAGAACCAGACATTAAAAAAGATTGCCAATCCGGACGTCGATCGCTTCCTGCCCGGAGGCAATGCAGTGCCGCCCAGCAGCTCCTTTTTTCACGCCATCAACGCGCTCAACGAGAGGAAGACCATGAAAATATTCTCGACCATCATTTTTTCAGTCATGATGCTTTTTTCCTCCTATGCCTCCGCAGACATCGTTTGCAAATCAGGAAAAATCAACAAAATCGAAACCGACTCGAACGGCAATCTCGTGGCCACGATTCTCGACGCCTCGTACTCATTTAGCGAAAGAGAAGTCTTCCCGCTCATATACTCGGCGTTCTCCGAAAATAGGGATTTCTACATCTACGGAAATACGTGCTACAACGGAGCGCCGGCAAGCCACTTCGCCATTCGATAGCCCAGCAGCAGCGTTCACATCGTCAATCAGATCGTGGCCGATCGGCGATCACCGGTCGGCCGTACTTCTTGCCGTACCGCCACAAGACGCTCTCGCGTCGAACGCCACGCATACGGCCCGCCGTCGCGCATACGGCAAGCGGCTGCCGGCGCCCCATTGCTGCTGCGCCGGCGCGTGAACGCCGGAAAAATCCCCGACCGGCACGGGCAGCCGGGCATCCCAACGTCGATTCGCGCGACGATATCCAACGAATCTGCAGCGGCCGACCTTGCACGTGGTCGTCATGCGGGCACGCACGCGAAGCGGCCGCGTTATCCACGGTTCATCGGCGCGCACATCCGCCTCGGCAACCATCGCGCTCGACAAGCCGTCAACCAGTCAAGATCGAGCGCCGACGCAACCCGCGCACGACGCCTCTACTTACCGCCAATCATGAGCGCGTCCATGCGCGTGCCCCGCCTTGGCCGAAACACGCGAGGAAAACGCGCCCGCGCTTGAAAGCTCGGCAACCGGAGAGAAAGCGGCTCGGCGCCAAGCGCCCAGGCATCCGACGACGAACGGGCAAAGGCGGCAACGACAACCCACCGCTGAAAGCTCATGGAAAGACAAACTCACGCATCACCGCTCCGATATACGCTCGAAGCGATCCGTCTTGATCTCGCCCTGCCTTTTAAAGAGATGTTCCTATCGGAAGGATCATCGTTGCATGCCATAATTCGCCGCAGCATTCGGGCTCGTTCGTCATCCTTTCAAGGCCATGCGTCGCCTTCTCCACCGCAAGATCGGCAGCCTTCTCGGATTGTTCGCAATCCTGATGGCGACGCTCGCGCCGACGGTCTCGCACTCGCTGTCGAACAGCCGTCATTCCGGCACGCTGCCGGGCGCCGT
Organism: Burkholderia savannae; assembly: GCF_001524445.2. NCBI lineage: Bacteria > Pseudomonadati > Pseudomonadota > Betaproteobacteria > Burkholderiales > Burkholderiaceae > Burkholderia > Burkholderia savannae. The sequence continues at coordinate 1,104,666 of NZ_CP013417.1, read as the reverse complement.
CTGCTCGGCGCGGGACGGCTCAAACGCGACGCCGTCCGACACATCCTCGTCGTCCGAAAAGGCGATTCACGAGCAAGCGTGCGCATATTGCGGATTGCTCGCCCACGTGCCCGTGGTACCGAGCGCGACCGCCGAATTCGCCCCCGAGAACGGGGCGCGCCATACGTCATCGGCCGCACCGGTTCAGCCGATACGTCGCCGCGTCCCGTTCACCACGGCGCAGCCGCGCGCGCCGCCCGCCCTGTCCTGACTGAAGCAGTCTTGCCGCGACGAACGCGTCATTGCGTCGCCGCGGTGTCGCGCGTCCGCCAACGGACGCGCGATCGCCCCCATGCAACCCTTCGACACGGATAAGTCATGCGCACCATTACCCCTCGCGGCGGTTTGCCCGCGCTCTCGACGCTCGTCGCCCCGGCTGCCGTAGCCGCGACGCTTTTCGCGCCCTGCGTTGCCGCCGCCCATGCGATTGCGGGCAATCGCGTGTTCCCGGCGACGATGGCGGTCGACGATCCCGGCGTCGGCGACGAACTCAATCTCGAGTTTGGCCACCTCAAATCGCAAACGGGCGACGGCGACGCCCAAGGCACCAATACGACGTCGCTCGAATGGGACAAGCTGATCACGCCGAGCTTCGCGCTGTCCCTGACCGGCACCTACGTGAACGTGAACGCGCCGAACGGCGGCTCGGCGCGCGGGTTCGACAACTTCGCGCTCGGCGCCAAGTATCGTTTCTACGTGAGCGCCGCACACGAATTCATGGCGTCCGTCGGCGTGATCGCCGAGCTTGGCGGAACCGGCTCAAAAGCGATCGCCGACCCGCATTCCGCGCTGACTCCGACGCTGTACGTCGGCAAGGGTTTCGGCGATTTGCCCGACGCCCTGAAATACTTGCGCCCGTTCGCGGTCACGGCCACCGTCGGGCCGCGGCTGACGACGAGCAGCGCCGATCCCGACTCGCTGAACTGGGGCGTGACGTTGCAGTACAGCTTGCCGTACCTGCAGAACTTCGTGCAGGACGTCGGGCTCAAAGCCCCGTTCAGCAACCTGATTCCGGTCGTCGAATTTCCGATGAACACCTGCACCGGCGGACCGTGCGCCGGCCATACGACCGGCACCGTCAACCCCGGCCTGCTCTGGCTGAATCGCTGGGGGCAATTCGGCGTCGAGGCGCAGATTCCCGTCAATCGCGCCAGCGGAAAAGGCGTCGGAGTCTTGCTGCAAGCCCATCTCTATCTGGACGACGTGCTCCCCAACTCGCTCGGCAAGCCGCTCTTCGGCAAAGGAGAATGAACGTGACCGTAATTCGCCCAATTCACCCTGCGTGCGCCGCGGCGGCGATCGTCGCGGGCGTCGTCGCTTCGCCGGCGGCGTTCGCGCATGTCTTCCCGCAATCGCAAACTCCGTCGGCGGGCGCCGAAGTGCCGCCGCCCGCGAACGTGACGATCGTGTTCGACGGACCGCTCGAGCCCGCGTTCAGCGCGCTGACGGTCAGCGACGCGACCGGCAAGCCGGTGAGCCGCGCGAAGGCGACCGTCGCGCCGAACGACGCGAAGACGATCAGCGTCGCGTTGCCCGCGCTGGCGCCCGGCAAATACGTCGTCCACTGGGTGGCCGTGGCCTCCGACGGCCACCGGACACAGGGTGACTATTCGTTCAAGGTGAAATGACGCGAACCGACGTTGCACATCCGCAGCATTTTCGTCACTTTCACCGCGCTGCGCGCGGCCTCAATGTAGTCGCCCGATCCTCCGGTTAGCGCGGACGCATTCGTCACACGATGCCGGCGTCCGTCGCCGCACCGGCGGCACGCCGGCATCGCGTCGCGCCGCCGCGCCGCATCGGCTCGTCGTTGGCCCGCTGGGCTGCGTCGTCCACCCGATCCGGCACGCCTCGCGCCGGACGCGCCACGTATCAATGCTGCGACGTTTCTCGTCGATTTCCCTATGGAGCGGCCGCCCGCTTGCGCCCCGCGCCCCGATACGTCCGGCGTCCGACCGGCTTGGCACGCCGCTAGCTTGTCTCCTCACGCTGCCAACGGCGGGCTCGACGCGCATTCAAGAACGACGTGTCATCCGGCGCTTCCTCACGGAAGCCCTGCCGGGGCATGTCCGATTCGTCTCGACGCCACGGGCTGACAGTGCGCCGGTTGTCCGAACATTCAAAATCCTCCTCCCCGTCGATGCTTCGCACGCGTCGCGGACGAGTTCATCAGGACGAGGCGCGTACTCGGAATGTTGGAAATCACCAATCGTCCATCCCGACGGAGAGCACCATGTTGGTCAAGTCATTTCGGTTCTTCAGGACGTGCCTGATCCTACTTTCGCTATGCTTCGCGATTCTTCCCGGACGGGCCCATGCAGTTTCGAATCAGTTGCTGCTGCTGTTGCCGGACAATTTCACGCTGCCCGATCCGCGCGTGTCGGCGTGGCTCGACGCGGCTTCCGAGGAAGGCCTGCAGATCTCGATCATCTACGACAGCCAGTTCGAACAGGCCGGCGCGTCGTTGCAACAGTATCAAGGCCTCATCCTTCCCGATCAGGTTCACACCGTCGCGGCCGATGCGCTCGTGACGGCGATCCAGAACTACGCGCTCAACGGCGGGCGCGTGATGATGGTCTACGATTTCGGCGCGCTCACGTCGACCGGCTTCTATCCCGTTCCTCAGTCGAGATTCAGCTCGATGGTGGGCGTGAGCTACGTGCTGTACGACTCGCTCGGCGGCAACATGATCGGGCTCGGCCCCGTGACCGGCATGGGAAGCACGCTGCGCGCGCTGCAGATTCCGCCCGGAAAGTCGATGGCGTGGTCGACGAGCGGCTCCACCACGACGACCGCCGTCAAGACGTCGGCGCTGGTGTCGGTGTCCGCGTCGCCCGGCCAGGTTCTGTACCTGCAACCGAGCCCGTCCAACCCCGGCGGATTGTCCGGCTACAACCACAACGCATACTTCAACTACAAGACTGAGAACGGGCTCGCGTCGAATATCAGTCTGGATCTCGGCCGGATTTCCAAGGGCCAGCAAGTCAAGGCGGGCACGTACACGGCAACGTCGACCAAGAGCACGTCTTCGTCGACGAAGAAGACGACGGGCGCGACCGCGCTCGCCACGACGTCGCCCGCCGCGACCACCGACACGCTCGAAGGCATCTCGGGCTACGTGTACGGCTTCCTCACTTACCCGAGCTTCGTCACGCAGGGCACGTACAGCGGCACGGCCCTGCTGACCTCGCCGAACTTCGGCCTCGTCGCCGGCTATAACCCGTACGGCAGCGGCGGCGTGCTGTTCGTGAACATGCCGCTCAGCTACCTCGAAGGGCAGACCGACGGCATGCCGCTGCACGGCTTCCTGCACTACTTCACGACGAACGTGCTGTCGATGCCGCACCTGTCGCTCGAACCGAGGGCGCAAGCGGGCATGGTGCTCAACTGGCATTTCTGCGCGGAAGAGATGATTCAGCCGGCCCAGTATCTGAAGTCGCTCGGCATCTGGAACAACGGGCCGTTCTCGATCGTCGTGACGGCCGGCCCGGACGACGCGGCGATCGGCGACGGGCTCGGCATCAATCTGACCAACAACACGCAGGCGAAGCAGCTGATGACGTACCTGTTGAGCAAGGGGCACAACATCGGCAGCCACGGCGGCTGGGATCACGACTACTGGGGCGCCAATGCCAGCGAGACCGATCAGAGCACGTTCCAGCAATACCTCGTGCTGAATCACCAGGCGGTGCAGACGGTGACCGGCAAGCCGGATGTCGAATGGGCCGCGCCTGAAGGCAATACGCCGACCTGGGCCGTCACCTGGCTCGAAAGCAACGGCTATTCGGGCTACTACTTCACCGGCCACACCGGCATGGCGCAAACGCGCGCCTACCGGAACGGCGCGCTGTTGAACCCCGGCATCTGGGCATTCCCGGTGATGCCGTTCGGCAAGTACGCGACTTTCGAGGAATTCCAGGAGTTCGGCGTGTCGACGACGGACGTCACGAACTGGTACGAAGCGCTGATGAACTTCGTCGTGGCCAACCGCACGACCCGGCTCATCTACATGCATCCGCTCGGCGCGTCGTGGTATCCGGGCGTGCTCTCGACGATCTTCACCTATGCGAACACGTTGATCGCGACGGGGCAATACAAGTGGTACACGATGGATCAGCTGACCCAGTTCGACAGAAAGCGCTTGCTCGTCACGTGGACGGCGACGGACACGGGCAGCAGCTGGTCGTTCGCCGCTTCCCAGCCGACGAGCCTGCAGGACGTGACGTGGCTGCTGCCGAAGAACGCCTTCCAGTTGCCGGTCGTGACCGGGGGAAGCGCCACCGTCGTGACGACCGATCCGACCAACTGGCTGGTGATCGCGGGCGCGGGAACGGCCCTGACGTTCACGAGCGCCAAGCTGTAATGGCGCGACCGCGACGCAGGATAGGCGCGGCCGATTCCCGATCGGGCGATCGGAAGTCGGCCGCGCCATCCGGATCGCTCACGTCGGAGGGACGACATGAAACGACACACGTTGCGACACGCGATGTGCATTCTCGCCGGATCGGCCGCGCTCGCGCTCTCGCCGGCGGCGCCATTCGCGCAGCAAGCCGGCCGGCCGCTTCAGGGCTTCGTTCGCCCGCCGTTCCATCTGCACGCGCAAGGACGCGCGGCTGCGGCCCCGGCCGGCATGTCGCCGGCGCAGATCCGGCACTTCTACGGCTTCGATCAGTTGCCGAGTGATTTTCGGGGCGGCAAGCAGATCATCGCGATCATCGACGCATTCGACAACCCTTCCGCCGAGGCCGATCTCGACGTGTTCAGCCGTCGATTCGCCCTCCCCCCCTGCAACGCCGCGAACAGATGCTTCGCCAAGGTCTACGCGAGCGCCGACCGCAGCCGCCCGCCGGCGGATGCGGGTTGGGCGCTGGAAAGCTCGCTCGACGTGCAGTGGGCGCACGCCATCGCGCCCGACGCAAAAATCGTGCTGATCGAAGCCGCATCCGACGCATTCGGCGACATGATGGGCGCCGTGGCGCTCGCGGTCGCCGCGCCGCCCAAAGGCGTCGGCGCGAAGGTCGTGTCGATGAGCTGGGGCGGCAGCGAATTCCTGTCGGAAACGCAGTACGACGGGCTGTTCATGAGCGCGAACGGCGTGTCGTTCGTCGCCGCGTCGGGCGACGGCGGCAACGCCGTTGACTATCCCGCCGCGTCGCCGTACGTACTCGGTGTCGGCGCGACGACGATCGCCACCGACGCGAGCGGACGCTACGCCGGCGAAACCGCATGGCCGGGAAGCGGCGGCGGCCAGAGCGTGATCGAATCGGAGCCGCCTTATCAGACGCGCTTCGGGATACCGTTCGACACGCCCGGCGCACGCGGCGTGCCGGACGTCGCCTACGACGGCGATCCCGCGTCCGGCTTCGCGATATACGATTCGTACGGATACGGCGGTCAGCGCGGCTGGTTCGTGGTCGGCGGAACGAGCGCGGGCGCGCCGCAATGGTCGGCGTTGCTGGCGATCGCGAACAGCGTGCGCGTCGAACGAGGCAAATCCACGCTGAGTGCGCTCAGCGCCGTCGAAGCGCTCCTGTACGGCATCGCGTCGGCTTCGTACCAGACGGCCTTTTACGACGTCACGAGCGGCTCGAACGGCACTTGCGGCTCGCTGTGCGATGCGATGCGCGGCTACGACTACGTAACCGGACTCGGACGCCCGATCGCCGGCAGTCTGGTTCAAGCGCTGATCGATGCGCCGTAACGACGATTTGCCCGTGCGGGCGTCGACGACGCACGGCGGCGGCTCGCCTCCGCCGCCCCCGGCGCGCGCGCGCTCAGACGCTCGCCCGCGCGCTTCGATGCAGACGGCCGAGCCGTGCGCCGCCGGCTCGCCTGCCGTTGCGGCGCGCGCGCTGGAGCGGCTCGCCTCGCTGCTCGTGCTGACGTTCGCGCTGTCGGCCATCGCGACGCTACGGGCCGCCGCATCGCCCGACGACGTCCCCGGCGAAGCCATCTACCGCCACGGCGTGCTCGCTTCCGGCGCCCCGCTGCGCGCGCTGCGCGAAGGCGGCCTGCGCATGGAAGGCGCCGCGGCCGCATGCGTCAATTGCCATCGGCGCAGCGGGCTCGGCGCCAAGTCGGGACGCACGACGATCCCGCCGATCGCCGGAACCTACCTGCTCCACGCAAGCACGCTCGGCGGCGAGAATCCCGGCATGCCGTACGTCGAAAGCATGCGAAGCGAGCGGGCCGCCTATTCCGACGAGACTCTCGCCCGCGCGATTCGAAGCGGAATCGACGCGCAAGGCAGGCAGCTCGGTTACCTGATGCCGCACTTCGTGATGGCCGACGACGACATGGCCGCATTGATCCGCTATCTGAAACAGCTCGATCCGCTACCCGCGCCGGGCGTCACCGACACCGCGTTGCATTTCGCGACGATCGTCACCCCGGACGCCGATCCCGTGAAGCGCCGCGCAACGCTCGACGTCTTGCGGCACTACTTCGCCGACAAGGAAGCGTTTCCGACGAGCGCGGCCCCGCAGGGATTGCAGACGGCGGACCCGGGCTCCGCTGCACGCCGCTGGCGGCTGCACGTCTGGGAGCTGAACGGCGCGGCGTCGACATGGGAAGCGCAACTCGCGCGCCACCTGGCCGCCGAACCGGTGTTCGCGGTGATATCCGGAATGGGCGGGCGAAACTGGGCGCCCGTTCGCGCGTTCTGCGAGCACGCGCGGATTCCGTGTCTGTTTCCGAACGTCGACGTGCCGGACGTCCGCGACGGCGACTTTTATTCGATCTACTTCTCGAAAGGCGTGCTGCTCGAGGCCGCGCTGATCGCCGCGGAAATCGAGAGCGGCGATCGCGAACGCGCCCCGCGCGCGATTCGCGAAGTGTACCGGGTCGGCGACAGCGGCGAAGCGGGCGCGCAAGCGCTCGCCGCTGCGTTGCGCGCACGCGGGCTCGACGTGTCGCGCGATGCGCTGATGCCGGGCGATCGCGTCGAGCAGGCGTTGAGCGGCCTCTCCGGCGACGATGCGCTCGTGTTGTGGCTGCGCCCCGCCGATATCGCGTCGCTGGGCCGCGACGCGCGTGCGCGAACCGTCTACATGTCCGGACTGATGGGCGGCCTCGATCATGCGCCGCTGCCCGAGCGCTGGCGCGCGATCACGCACATCGCGTATCCGTTCGATCTGCCCGATCGCGTCCGGCGTCGCGTCGACTACATGCTGGACTGGGCCGCGGCGCGGCACGTCGCCATCGTCGACCAGCAGGTGCAGGCGGACACGTTCCTCGCTTGCGTGCTGCTCGAGGAAGCGCTGGGTCATGTCACGGGCGCCTACGTGCGCGACTATCTCGTCGAGCGCATCGAAGACACGCTCGAGCAGCGCGTGATCACGGGCTACTACCCGCGCCTGACGCTCGCGCCGGGGCAGCGCCTCGCATCGAAAGGCGGCTACATGGTCCACTTTGCCGATATGAGCGGTACGCGCATCGTGGCCGACGGGGCCTGGACCGTTCCATAGACGTAGACGCCGCCCTGCCGCATTCGCAGGACGACGGCTCTGCCGCGCCGCAAGCGGGCTTCCCGCCCCGGGGACGCGCCATGCGGCCCACACCATGAGGAGACGAAAATGAACACGTTCCCGAAGCTTCCCCTGCTCGCCGATCTCGTGATCGCGGGCGCCTTGTTCGCCGGACACACCGCGCGGGCGCAGGAACCGATGGAGATGGATCACCACGCGCAGCATCACATGATGATGGCCGGGATGAAAACGTCCACGGCCGCCTATGCCGTGCCGGCCGTCATGCTGGTGCGCGACGACGGCAAGACCGTCGCGCTGAAAGACGAACTGGACGACGGACGTCCGGTCGTGCTGACGTTCATCTATACCACCTGCACGTCGATCTGCCCCGTCATCAGCCAGACGCTGTCGCAGCTTCAACAGGCGCTCGGCGCCGATCGCGACAAGGTACATATCGTGTCGATCTCGATCGATCCGGAAAACGACACGCCGGCGCGCCTGCGCGAATATGCCGCGAAATTCGGCGCGGGGCCGCAGTGGCAGCATTACACGGGTACGACGGCCGCAAGCGTGGCTGCGCAGAAGGCATTCAACGTTTACCGGCAGGACAAGATGGACCACAACCCGGTTCTGCTGCTGCGCGCCGCGCCGGGAAAACCCTGGCTCCGAATCGACGGATTCGCGACTAGCGGTGATCTGCTGCATTTGTACCGTTCGCTCGCGGCGTCCAATTGACGGAGCCGCCGAACGGCGAAAACGCGCTCGATTCGCAAGCACTCGTCGCCGCCGCTCACGCGCCGACGGCAAGCGCGATGCGATACGCGAACTCAAACGGACGCCGGCCCGGCGAAGACGCCACGACGGTTCGAATGAACGAACGATCGAAAGCGCGCATCCGGCGGCCGGGCGCAGCGCGTCACCGATCGGCGCGATCGACCTCGACGCCGCGCCACTGTCGAACCTGACAGGTGTCGTGGCTGCACAACCGCAAATCCCATACCTCGCGCGCTCGATGGTAAATTCGCACGCAAATTGACACGAGAGGGCCAAGTGGCAAAGCGCGCGATCATCCGCGTCGGCGACACGACGACGCACGGCGGCAAGGTAATCGAAGGCTCGCCGACCTTCACGCTCGACGGGCGCGGCGTCGCCGGCGTCGGTCACAAGGTACTTTGCCCTCGCTGCAAGGGTATTTTCCCGATCCTCCCCGATCTGCTCGGCCGCCGCTACCCGCACACGATCGCCGGTCGCGACACCGCCGTCGAAGGCATGCGCACGGCGTGCGGCGCGGAGCTGGTCGCGTCGCAGGGAACCGGAACAATCGACGATATCGGCGCGGGTGAACGCGGGGACGGCGGCTCGCCCGGCGGATCGGCCGTCGCAGCGGTTGCTGCTGTCGCCCCATCCCCCACCCTTTGCCTCGAATGCCTGAAGGCGGCGGCCAAGAACGCCGCGACGATGGTCGCGCGCGGATGACCATGACGCCACCGACCATCGAAGCTCATTTCGACGCGCGCCGTTCGCCAATCACGCTGCCCGTGCGACTCTTCGCGGTGATCGACGCGCTGCTCTTCGCCGAAGCCTCGGACGCCCCGCCGCTGCGCCGCGCGAACTACTCGATCGCGCTTTTCGACGGCACGCCCGACGCGTCGCTCGCCGATAACGGCCCTTGGCTGATCGATTACGCGCTCGCGCCGGGGCCGATCCGGCGCGTGCTCGCCGAGCTGGCGGCCGGGCCGGTCGGCATGTCGTGGCTTGTCAGCGCGTATCCGTTCGAGCGGCTGGCCGCCGAATTGCGCGAGCGCCTCGACGTGCTGCTCCCGGACGGCCGCACGGCGCTGTTCCGCTTCTACGACGCGCGCATCCTGCCCGACATCGCGCGCGTGATGAGCGACGCGCAGCGCACGCAATTCTTCGTCGCGACGTACGACTGGCTCGTCGAGGTCGACGGGCGGCTGACCGGAGTGCATCCGCATGCTTGAACTGACCACGGAACAGGTCGCCGGACTGGCGGAGATCGACGAGCGCGGCTTCGTCGAACGCGTTCGGCAGGATCTCGTGAAGGAGAATCCGGCGTTTGCCGACGACGGCGGCCTGTCGTCCCGACTATGGACCGCATATCGCGCCGCGCGCGCATTCGGCATCGAGCAGGACGAGAACATCGTCGCGTTCCTGAGGCTCGAGGCGTACGCGCCGAGCTTCTACGAGAAGCCCGCGACGAAGGCTTGGCTCACGCGCCCCGGCCGCTCGGCCGACGCGCGTTTTCATGACTATCTGCGCGTCATCAAATGGCGCATCGAACATCCGGACGGAGGGCTGGAGCATGGCGACATTGGCGTTGACGCTCTTGGAAGCGGCGATAACGGAGCTTGGTCCCGTCTTGGCGCGCGCTGGCGTCGCCTTGTTGGGCGGGGCGACGGTGGCGGGAACGGCGAGCCTGTCGGGTGACACGCCGAAGGAAGACAGCAAGGCGACGCCGGATGTGCGGGCTTTGCCGCGCACTGGCGAAAGCTGCAAGAAATGTCCGCCAGAGGGTGGAGCGAAAATTCGCCGCAATCATGGTGTCAACTGGAATGCGTACCGATATCAGGCACGCATTACTGGCTTTGCGTTCGACACTAAGGAATGTCGCTGGAGCGATGAGTGGAATTGGCTCGGCATCGACTTCGACGGCTTCCAGCCCGGCGAGTGCTTGCTACAGGAAACCAAGGGCAATTACGATCAGTTCCTCGATGGTTCGATCCCGAAGGCCGACAAATTTTTCAAAGGATTCGACTCGATGGAAGCCACTGCCGTACGACAGGGCGCAGCCGTGCGGGCCAACCCTCCAGCGCGATTGATGTGGTACTTCCAAACACCGCTCGCCCACCAACGCATGCTCATTATATTGAGACGGTCGGGTATTACCTCCGTCGTTCAGCCCTGAGAACCTCCATGAACATCACCGCCAGTTTCCGCGATTCGTCGCTCACTGCATTCGATTTTCCTGAAATCTTGGCGCGGGTATCGAAGATCATCGACGCGCTGAAGGCGCACGATGACTCTTTACGATATGAGAACTGGATGCTCAAAGGAGACAGCCAGGAAGACGCAACTAGGTACCACGTCTATGACGCTGCCGGCATCGCCACGCCAGCGGCGCTCGCCGTACTTCGCGAGGAGTTTCGCAACAGCAAAGACTTCACCTACGTAGCGATGTGGGATGGCAATCTTACTAGCGACGACGGCGCGTCCATATCGTGCCACGTCGGGGATAAATCCCTCCCTGACACATTGACCCTTCGCATCGAGGGTGAACGGTGGAGCGCCTACGCGGCCATTTCCGGAATCGTATCGACAATGGTCGCTGTATTCAGCCCAGCACTCGTCGAGGTGAGTTTCGACGAGTACGCTGTAAAGCAGGTTTTCGACGACAAGCCCGGCGTCGGCTGGATGCTCTACTTGCCGAAGGTCATTACGCAACAGCAGGTTCCCGAGGCCCGAGCGCTGATTCCCGTACCCGCCAAAGGCAAACAGACCGGCACGATCATCGTCAGCGTCACCGACGCCCCGTTCTCAGTCGACAATCCCGAGCACGTGGCGATCGCGAACCGCATCGAGATCCGGCTCGTCGATCAAGACCTGCTCCCCGCCTACGTCGATATCTGAGCCAGCCGGCGCGATTACCGCGCCGGCCGCACTCGACAAAACAACCCGGCCGGCTCCGCTGAATCGCCTCAACCGAGAATGATCCGTTCGCGGCGGTCGACGCCCTTTCCACCGCTCACCGTGTATTGAATCGGCACGCTCTCGATGCAGGAGCCGGCAAACACACACCGGATCTCCGGGTGGACATTGAGGCTGACGATCGCGCGGCCCACGATCGACCGCAATCAATCGGCCATCTTCTCGTACTGCGCGAACGGAAACGGTACGCCGTATCCTTCCGTCTCGAAATATGGCGGGCCGAGGCAGAACAACGCGTGCGGCCGATCGCATCGATCAATGCACGTCACCGCCCATTCGAGCCGCTCAATGTAGGCATTCGCAAGGCGAATTTGCGCAGCCGACAGCGCTTCCTCAATGCGCGGCAGAACCAGCCGCCGCAACGCAGTCGTCGCCGTTCCGAACGGCTCCCCTTCCAGCTTGCCGCCGAAGCCATGTTCCCGAAGGCGGCCGATGCGCGCCGTGCGCCGGATATCGATGAAGACGCCCGGGACCGTATGCCTGAGCCATTCGCATACCTGCCCGCTCGCTGGTGCCCAATTGAGCGGCGCGGAAATTTGAGCGGCGCGGAAAAAAGAAAAGCCCCGATCAACGGGGCTTTTTCTGGAGGCGCGAGCCGGAGTCGAACCGGCCTACACGGCTTTGCAGGCCGCTGCATAACCGCTTTGCTATCGCGCCGTAAGCGGTCTGCCGAACATCGCGAAAACCAGTTGGCCTGCAACGATCGACAGTTTTTTGATTGAAGGCCATCGGGCCCATCAAACAAAAAGGGAAGCTCGGCTTCCCCTTGTTCTGGAGCGGGAGACGAGTCTCGAACTCGCGACCTCAACCTTGGCAAGGTTGCGCTCTACCAACTGAGCTACTCCCGCATCGTCCTGCACTGCATGCTTTGCCGAACAACACGCCAAGCAAAACGCTGCTTTCAAACCTGGAGCGGGAGACGAGTCTCGAACTCGCGACCTCAACCTTGGCAAGGTTGCGCTCTACCAACTGAGCTACTCCCGCGTTTTACTTCATCCACCGCACTGCGCCAGGCACCGTTCAGTGGAGAAACGAGATTATGGTGAAACTCGAATTATGTGTCAAGCGTTTTTCGCGCCCTTTTTCTTCGACCGCATCCTCGCGCTCGTTGACGCGCAATCGGGCATGCGCGCCGAATGCTTATGCGGCGCCCCCGCGTTCGCGAATCTGCGGCCACGCCAGCTTCATGTAGTAGAGCATCGACCAGATCGTCAGCACGGCCGCGAGATAGATGAGCCACTCGCCCCACACGCGCGTGTCGATCGCGATGCCGCCGCCGAACGGCAGCCGGCCGTAGTACAGCAGCATCGGAATCGCAATCATCTGGCACGCGGTCTTGAATTTGCCGAGCGAATTCACCGCGACGCTCTTCGACGCGCCGATGTGCGCCATCCATTCGCGCAGCGCCGAGATCGCGATCTCGCGGCCGACGATCACGAGCGCGATCGCCGCGTCGAGGCGCGCGAGCTGCACGAGCACGAGGAGCGCCGCCGTCACCATCAGCTTGTCGGCGACGGGATCGAGAAACGCGCCGAACGCCGACGTCTGGTTCCACTTGCGCGCGAGATAGCCGTCGAACCAGTCGGTCAGCGCGGCCAGGATGAAGATCGCCGCCGCCGCCAGATTGCGGTGGTCGGCGCTCAGCACCGTATCCGGCAGATAGAACACGCCGACGACGAGCGGAATCAGCACGATTCGCACCCACGTCAGGAAAATCGGGAAGTTGAACGGCATGGCACGCGACACGGTTGAAGGATTTGCCATTGTGCCGCGTCACCCGCGCCGCCACAAGCAACGCGCCCGGCGCGGGCCGCGCCGCCTGGCTCGCCGGCCGGCGCGGCCCGCCCTCAGTGCAGTTGCCGGTAGATCTGCTCGGCGAGCGCGCGCGAGATGCCTTCGACGCTCGCGAGCTCGTCGACGCTCGCCGCGACCACGCCGCGCAAGCCGCCGAAGCGCGCGAGCAGCCGCTGCCGACGCTTCGCGCCGACGCCTTCGAGCTCCTCGAGCCTCGACGTCTGGCGCGTCTTCGCGCGCTTCGCGCGCATGCCGGTGATCGCGAACCGGTGCGCCTCGTCGCGGATCTGCGCGACGAGCATCAGCGCCGCGCTCTCCTTGCCGAGCTCGAGCGGCGCGCGGCCGTCGGCGAAGATCAGCGTCTCGAGCCCGACCTTGCGCCCCTCGCCCTTCGCGACGCCGACGAGCATCGCGATGTCGAGCCCGAGCTCGGAGAACACCTGGCGCGCGATCTCGACCTGGCCGCGGCCGCCGTCGATCAGCACGATGTTCGGCAACCGGCCGGCCGACGCGGCCGCGTGCACCGCGTTGCCGTCGATGCCGGCCGCCTCGTCCGCCGACGCCTCGGCGGCCGCTTCCTCGACCATCTTCTCGTAGCGGCGCGTGAGCACCTGGCGCATCGCGGCGTAGTCGTCGCCGGGCGTGATCCCCGTGATGTTGTAGCGGCGGTACTCGGACGACTGCATCTTGTGATGGTGATAGACGACGCACGACGCCTGCGTCGCCTCGCCCATCGTGTGGCTGATGTCGAAGCACTCGATCCGCAGCGGCGCGAGATCGTCGCTCTCGTAGCCGAGCACGCCGGCGAGCGCGCGCGTGCGCGCCTGCTGCGAGCCCTGCTCGGACAACAGCCGCGCGAGCGCGAGGCGCGCGTTCTGCTCGGCCATCGCGAGCCACGCGCGCTTCTGGCCCTGCGGCTGCCGCACGACCGACACCTTGTGCCCCGCCTGCTCGACGAGCAGATCGATCAGCTCGCGATTCGCGATCGCGTGGCTCGCGACGAGAATCGGCGGCACGCGATTGCCGAGATAGTGCTGCGCGACGAACGCTTCGAGCACTTCGGTTTCGAGCGGCGCGGCGTCGGCCTCCTGCGGCGCGGCGTCGTCGCCGATGTCGGACGGCGCGGTTGCTTCAGTTGCTTGCGCGGCTTCGCCGGCTTCGGCAATTGCGGCTGCCCGCGACGCTTCGGTGATCGCTTCGGCCATCGCGTCGGCGCTTCGTTCGACGCTTTCGTCGGCACACGCTTGCGCGCTCGCCTCGACATGGCGTGCCGCGCCGCCGTTCTCGCTCGCGCCCGCCGCATCCGCCGCATCCGCCGCATCCGCCGCGTCCGTTGCCGCATCGCCGGCGAGCCGCGCCTGCGCATCCGCTCCGGCACCCGCCTCGTCACCCGCCTCGTCACCCACGTCGTCGCCCGCCTCGTCGCCCGCTTGCGCGCCCGGATCGCCGGCAAGCGCGAGCGCGCTTTCGACGTGCGTCGGGAAGTACGCCTTGTCGCCGAGATGCCGGCCGCCGCGCACCATCGCCAGATTCACGCACACGCGGCCGCCTTGCGCGACGACGGCGAGAATGTCGACGTCGCTGTCGCCGCCGACGTCGATCGCCTGCTGATGCAGCACCTTCGCGAGCGAGCTCATCTGGTTGCGCACGGCCGCCGCCTGCTCGAACTTCAGCTCGGCCGCGAACGCATGCATCTTCCGCTCCAGCTCGCCCATCACCTCGTTTTGCCGGCCGAGCAGGAAGCGCGACGCGTTGTCGACGTCGCGCGCGTAGTCCTCTTCGCCGATCGCGCCGACGCACGGCGCCGAGCAGCGGCCGATCTGGTGCAGCAGGCAAGGACGCGTGCGGTTGTTGAACACCGAGTCCTCGCAGGTGCGCAGCTGGAACACGCGCTGCAGGATCTGGATGCTCTCGCGCACCGCCCACGCGCTCGGAAACGGCCCGAAGTACTGGTTCTTCTTGTCGACCGCGCCTCGGTAGTACGCCATCCGCGGAAACTCGTGCCCCGTGAGCTTCAGGTACGGGTACGACTTGTCGTCGCGAAACAGGATGTTGTAGCGCGGCGCGAGCGCCTTGATCAGGTTGTTCTCGAGCAGCAGCGCCTCGGCCTCCGAGCGCGTGACGGTAGTCTCGATACGCGCGATGCGCGTGACCATCATCGCGATCCGCGGCGAGAGCTGCGTCTTCGTGAAGTAGCTCGACACGCGCTTTTTCAGGTCGCGCGCCTTGCCGACGTACAGCACCGCGTCCTGCACGTCGTAATAACGGTAGACGCCCGGCAGATGCGGCAATTGGGCGAGGATCGGCTTGGGTTCGAAACGGGATTCGGGTGCGTCGGGGGATGTCATGCTCAATGCGGGCGCGAGCGGCGCGCGCGAACAAGGTCATTTAGAATCGCCAGTTTAGAGCATTCGCCGCGCGCGATCGCGGCCGGCTCGCCGCGGCACGCGCCCGCTCGGCGTTCGGCTTGCCGGTTCGCCGGTTTGCCTGCCGGTTTGCGTGCCGGCTTGCGCGCCGATCGGCCGGTCGGCGCCCCACTCGCTTCGCTTGGCACAGATCAGATGACGTCGTCCGCTCCCCTCACGCCCCCCGCCTCCGCCCTCGCCGACATTCGCCCCACGGACGCCGCCGCAAGCGCGATCGCATGCGACATCTTCTGCGCGGTCGTCGACAACTTCGGCGACATCGGCGTGTGCTGGCGTCTCGCGCGCCAGCTCGCGGCCGAGCACGGCTGGCAGGTGCGGATCTTCGTCGACGACCTCGCGACGTTCGCGCGCCTTCAGCCGGCCGCCAGGCCCGACGCCGCGCGCCAGACCGTCGACGGCATCGTCGTCGAGCACTGGCGCGCGCCCGCGCACGCCGGCGACACGCTCGAGATCGCCGACGTCGTGATCGAAGCGTTCGCATGCGAGCTGCCGGGCGCGTACGTCGCCGCGATGGCGCGCCGCGCGCGGCCGCCCGTGTGGATCAATCTCGAATACCTGAGCGCCGAGGACTGGGTCTGCGACTTCCATCTGCGGCCGTCGCCGCACCCGCGCTACCCGCTCACGAAAACCTTCTTCTTCCCCGGCCTCGGCCCCGGCACGGGCGGCGTGCTGAAGGAGCGCGACCTCGACGCGCGCCGCGCCGCGTTCGAAGCGAGCGGCGACGCGCGCCGCGCGTGGTGGCAAAGCGTCGCACGCGCGCCGATGCCCGGCCCGGACGCGACCGTCGTGTCGCTCTTCGCATACGAAAACCCGGCGCTCGACGCGCTCCTCGAGCAATGGCGCGACGGCGGCGAGCCGATCGCGCTGCTCGTGCCGGAGGGCCGGATCTCCGCGAGCATCGCGCGCTTTTTCGGGGTCGGCTCGTTCGGCGCCGGCGCGCACGCGGCGCGCGGCAGCGTCGCCGCGCACGGGCTCGCGTTCGTCGCGCAGCCCGACTACGACCTGCTGCTGTGGGCGAGCGACGTGAACTTCGTGCGCGGCGAGGATTCGTTCGTCCGCGCGCAATGGGCGCGCCGGCCGTTCGTCTGGCAGATCTACCCGCAGGCCGACGCCGCGCATCTGCCGAAGCTCGACGCGGCGCTCGCGCACTTCAACGCGCGCGTCGATCACGCAACGCGCGCGGCCACCGAGCGCTTCTGGCACGCATGGAACGGCGCGGGCGCGCCCGACTGGGCCGATTTCTGGCGGCACCGCGCGGCGCTCGCCGCGCGCGCGGCGAGCTGGGCGGACGAACTCGCGGCCGTCGGCGGCCTCGCCGGAAATCTGGCGAATTTTGCAAAAACTCAGTTAAAATAAGCGGTTATCCAATGGCTGACCACGCAAGCGCGTCCGTTATCGGCGCGACGCGCCAGGATAAAGGGGGCCGTCCGGCCGCGACCGATCACAGACGCGGCCGCTCGGCTGCCGGTTCGAGCCCGCTTGCGCCGTTGGCCGTTGAGCAACGCTCAGGCAACTTCTCTCGTTCAGGATAGTTTTAGTTATGAAAACCGCACAGGAACTCCGCGTAGGCAACGTCGTGATGGTCGGCAACGACGCTTGGGTCGTGTCGAAGACGGAATACAACAAATCGGGCCGCAACGCCGCCGTCGTCAAAATGAAGCTGAAGAATCTGCTGACGAACGCGGGCCAGGAATCGGTCTACAAGGCGGACGACAAATTCGACATCGTCGTGCTCGACCGCAAGGAAGTGACGTACTCGTACTTCGCGGACCCGATGTACGTGTTCATGGACGCCGACTACAACCAGTACGAAGTCGAAGCGGAAATGATGGGCGACGCGCTCAACTACCTCGAAGACGGCATGACGTGCGAAGTCGTGTTCTACAACGAAAAGGCGATCTCGGTCGAACTGCCGACGATCCTCGTTCGCGAGATCACGTACACGGAGCCGGCCGTCAAGGGCGACACGTCGTCGGGCAAGGTGCTCAAGAACGCGAAACTCTCGACGGGCTTCGAGCTGCAGGTGCCGCTCTTCTGCAATACCGGCGACAAGATCGAAATCGACACGCGCACGAACGAATACCGCAGCCGCGCATAAGCGCCGTTTGCGCGATCAGGTCGAACAAAGCGCCCTTCGGGGCGCTTTTTGTTTATTCGGCGCCGCTTATTGCATAAAGGCGCCACATCATAAACAATGCTTTGCAGAAACCGTGACGGGATTCAATTTGTATCATCCGTAACTGTTTTATAGTCGATAACAAATACCGTACGCCAAGTGCGCGATGGGGCATAAAATTCATTTCTCATCCCGAAATGGGGGCTGTACGCCGGTCCGGCCGACGGATCGGTCTTTCAACTCGCGCACACCATGCCACACGCCCTGATTGTCGAAGACGATCCCAATAGCTTGTCCGGCCTGACCGCGCTGCTCGCGGCGGACGGATTCTCGGTCGATACGGCGACGTCGCTCGCCGAGGCGCGCGGCGCACTCGCCCGCTCGATTCCCGACGTCGTGCTCGTCGACCTGAACCTGCCCGACGGCAGCGGCTTCGATCTGTTGCAGAACCTGCCGCAGCAGCAGCCGAACGGCTCGCTGCCGGTGATCGTGCTGACGGGCAACGCGACCGTCGAGAGCGCGATCGAAGGGCTGCGGCACGGCGTCTGGGATTACCTGCTGAAGCCCGTCAACATCCCGCGGCTGCGCAGCCTGCTCGCGCGGATTCCCCGCCCGTACGAGTTGATCGAGGAAGTGCAGGCGCTGCGCGCGACGCTGCGCCGCCTCGGCCGCTTCGGCTCGCTCGTCGGGCGCAGCGACGCGATCCAGCACGTCTACGACATGATCGAGCACAACGCGCGGACCGAAACCGCGGTGCTGCTGTGGGGCGAGCCCGGCACGGGCAAGGAGGCGGCCGCGCGCACGCTGCACGACCTGAGCCGCCGCCGCAAGGGCCCGTTCGTCGCGTTCGACTGCCGCGCCGCCGTTCAGTCGCCGCGCAACATCGAAACCAACGGCCGCGCGGTCGAGAGCATGCTGCTCGGCCGCGAGCGCGGCGCGTACACGGGCGTCGAGCGGCGCGACCCGGGCGTCTTCGAGCAGGCGAGCGGCGGCACGCTGTTTCTCGAGGAAATCACCGCGTTGCCGCTTTCGCTGCAGGAGGCGCTGCTGCGCGCGCTCGATTCGCAGAACTTCATGCGCGTCGGCGGCACGATCGAGATCGCGAGCGACTTCCGGCTGATCGCGACGACGCGCCGCCCGGCCCGCGAGGCGGTCGCGAACGGCACGCTGCGCGAGGATCTGTGGCTGCGCCTCGACGCCGCGTCGATCGGCCTGCCGCCGCTGCGCGAGCGCGACAACGACGTGATCGAAATCGCGGAAGCGTTCGTCGACGACCTGAACCGCGACGCGCGCGCCGCGGGCCTGAACATCACCGACAAGCGCGCCGCGCCGGGCTTCATCCGCGAATGTCTCGCTTACGACTGGCCCGGCAACGTGCGCGAGCTGCTGGAGCGCGTGCGGCTCGCATACGACCAGTCGGGCGACTTCATCGAAACGCTGCGCGCGGGCGACGCGTATCCGCAGCCCGGCGCGGCGCTGAACGGCAGCAGCGTGCAGGTGCGCGTCGGCACGCCGCTCGCCGACGTCGAAGACCTGCTGATCCGCGCGACGCTCGACGCGGTCGGCGGCACGCGCCACCGCGCGGCGACGCTCCTCGGCATCAGCCCGAAGACGCTCTACAACAAGCTGCAACGCATGAAGATCGGCTGACGCCCGATCGACGTCGACGCGAGGGCGGCCGCGCGCCGCCCTCGCCCGTTTCGCATCAGGCGAACGTACTGCGCAGGAGCGCCTGCGCGCGCAGATAGCGCGGCTCGCGCATCAGCTTGTTCCATTTGAGCGCCTTGCCGCGCGGCCGCATCTGCTTGATTCGCCGCAGCGATTCGCGCGACGTCGTCGCGCGCAGCGCGTCGAGCACCCGCTCCGCCGCATCCGGCTGATTGCAGATCAGCACCATGTCGCAGCCCGCGTCGAGCGCGGCCTGCGCCGCCTGCGCGAGCGTGCCGCCTTCGCGCGCCGCCTCCATCGACAGATCGTCGCTGAACACCGCGCCCGGAAAGCCCAGCCGGCCGCGCAGCACGTCTTGCAGCCACACGCGCGAGAAGCCCGCCGGCCTCGCATCGACTTGCGTGTAGATCACGTGCGCCGGAATGACCGCCGAAAGCGACAGCCCGAGCCAGTCGTACGGCGCGGCGTCGTTCGCGAGGATCTCGTCGAGCGGACGGTCGTCGGTCGGCAGCGCGACGTGCGAATCGGCTCGCGCGAAACCGTGACCGGGAAAATGCTTGCCGCAGTTCGCCATCCCGGCGAGCGCGAGCCCGTGGTTCAAGCTCTTCGCGAGCAGCGCGACGACGCGCGGATCGCGATGGAACGCGCGATCGCCGATCACCTTCGAGCGGCCGTAATCGAGATCGAGCACGGGCGTGAAGCTCATGTCGACGCCGCACGCGCGCAGCTCGGACGCGAGCACGTAGCCGGCCGCGGTCGCCGCCTTCGTCGCGTGCAGCACGTCCTTGTCCCACAGCTCGCCGAGCCGGCGCATCGCGGGCAGCACCGTGAAGCCGTCGGTGCGAAAGCGCTGCACGCGGCCGCCTTCGTGGTCGACCGCGATCAGGATGTCGTCGCGAATCGCGCGGATCGCGTCGGTGAGCGCGACGAGCTGCGCGCGGCTCTCGAAGTGGCGCGCGAACAGGATCACGCCGCCCGTCTGCGGATGTGCGAGACGGCGCGCGTCGTCGCGCGTGAGCGTCGTGCCGGCGACGTCGAGCATCACCGGGCCGGGAGTCAGTTTCATCGAATCAGCCCTTGCGGAGAAGGAATCAGGAAGCGGCGGCCGAGCGCGCGGCGGCGACGTCGTCGGGCGCCTCGGCGACGACGAACGTCACCGCGTAATCGCGCTCGTCGCTCACCGTCACGCGCGCGGTGATGCGGCGCGCATCGAGCCATGCGGCGAGCTCGCCCGACGCGACGACGTACGGCTCGCCGCTCGGCCGGTTGAGCGTTTGCAGCGCGCGCCACGTCATCGGCCAGTGCATGCCGAGGCCGATCGCCTTCGAGAACGCTTCCTTCGCCGAAAAGCGCGTCGCGAGGAACGCGATGCCGCGCGCCTCCGAGCGCGCGCGCCGCGCGCGGAACACGCGCAGCTCGTCGGGGCCGAGCACCTTCTCCGCGAAGCGGCCGTCCGTGCGCGCGAGCACGGCGGCGATGCGGCTCACCTGGACGAGATCGGTGCCGATGCCGTAGATCGCCATGCGTATCAGCGGCCGCCGTGCAGCGCGGCGACGCGCGCCGCGACCATGATCGCCTTCATCTCGCGCACCGCGTTGTCCCAGCCGACGAACACCGCGTGCGCGACGATCGCGTGGCCGATGTTCAGCTCGGCGATGCCGGGCAGCGCGGCGATCGCCTGCACGTTCGTATAGTGCAGCCCGTGCCCCGCGTTCACCTTGAGCCCGAGCGCGATGCCCGCGTCGACGCCCGCCGCGATCCGCTCGAACTCGCGCCGCTGCTCGGCTTCGCCGTGCGCATCCGCGTAGCGGCCCGTGTGCAGCTCGATCACGGGCGCGCCCGTCTCGTGCGCGGCGCGGATCTGCGCGTCGTCCGGATCGATGAAGAGCGACACGCGCACGCCGGCGTCCGCGAGCTGCCTGCATGCGGCGCGCACCGCGTCGAAATGGCCGGCAACGTCGAGGCCGCCTTCCGTCGTCAGCTCCGAGCGCTTCTCCGGCACGAGGCACGCGTCGTGCGGACCGATCTCGCACGCGATGTCGAGCATCTCCGCCGTCACCGCGCATTCGAGATTCATCCGCGTTTTCAGCAACGGACGCAGCGTGCGCACGTCCGCGTCGACGATGTGCCGGCGGTCTTCGCGCAAATGCAGCGTAATCGCGTCGGCGCCCGCGTCCTCGGCGGCGAGCGCCGCGCGCACGGGGTCCGGATACGCTGTGCCGCGCGCGTTGCGCAGCGTCGCGACGTGGTCGATATTGACGCCCAGTTCGATGGCGGTGGGCGATGTCAGGAAAAAGCTCATAGGTTTTGCAGGTCGATCAGGATCTGACGCGTGGCGAGCGGCGTGCCGCCCAGATAGGTGTTGAGCAGGAAGCGCATCAGCGTCTTGCTTTGCGCGACGGTCTGCGCCCGATGGTAATCGTCCTCTTCCATGTCGAGCAACGTCTGGCCGGCGATCACCGGCCAGTGCGACGGTACGTCGCCGCCCGCGTCGCGCACGCCGCGCTCCGGATCGAACACATAGAGCTTGTCGGGCTCGACCGCGCGCCGCGCGACCGTGCGCTTGAGCGACATCGCATAGCCCGTCTCGCGCAACAGCACGCGCTCGAACGAGCGCAGCACCTGCACGGGCGGCTCGCCGTGCGCGAGGCGCGTGAGCGTGACGAGATAGTGCTTGAAGAGCGGCGGGTGCGGGTCCTCGCGCGCGCAGAACTTGACGAGCAGCTCGTTCACGTAGAAGCCGCACAGGAGCGCGTCGCCCGCGAGCGGCAGCATGCCGCCCACCCATTCGGCGCCCGTCAGCGTGCGCAGCTCGGACTTGCCGGTCCACGACAACGACAGCGGCTGGAACGTCTGCAGCACGCCGCGCAGCGCCGAATGCGGGCGTTTCGCGCCCTTCGCGACGAGCGCGATGCGGCCGTGATCGCGCGTCAGCACGTCGACGACGAGGCTCGTCTCGCGATACGGATAGCCGTGCAGCACGAACCCCGGCTGCTCCGCGATCCGGAATTCGGATGTGCGCGCGGCGGCGCGGCGCGGCTTGCGCGCCGGCTTCTCGGCGTCCGGCGCGGGCGGTGCAGACAGCGCGGGCTGCGTAGACGGCGCGATCGAAGGTTGCGGGTCGGCGTCGGCCTCGTCGGTCATCCCGACATCGGACGTCCCGTCATTCGTACCCATAGGCGCGCAGCCCCGCTTCGTTGTCGGCCCAGCCGCTCCTCACCTTGACGAAGGTTTCGAGATAGACGGGGCCGTCGAACAGCTTCTCCATGTCCTGTCGCGCCTCGGTGCTGATCTGCTTGAGCTTCGCGCCCTTCTTGCCGATCACCATCGCCTTGTGCGAGTCGCGCTCGACGAGGATCGTCGCGAACACGCGCGTGAGCCGCCCCTCCTCCTCGAACTTGTCGATGACGACGGTGCTCGTGTACGGCAGCTCGTCGCCCGTCCAGCGAAACACCTTTTCGCGCAGGATCTCGGCCGCGAGAAAGCGCGAGCTGCGATCGGTCAGATCGTCTTCGCCGTAGATCGCGTCGCCCTGCGGCAAGTACGGCTTGATCGTGTTCATCAGCCGCTGGATGTCCTCCGAATGCTTCGCCGACAGCGGCACGATCTCCGCGAACTCGCGCAGCTCGCCCATCTTCTGGAAGAACGGGTACAGCGTGTCCTTGTCCGACACGCGGTCGAGCTTGTTCGCGACGAGCAGCGTCGGCGTGCCGGGCGGAATCAGGTCGAGCACCTTCTGGTCGTCGGGGCCGAAGCGGCCCGCCTCGATCACGAACAGGATCGCGTCGACCGATGTCAGCGTCGACGTCACCGCGCGGTTCAGCGACCGGTTGAGCGCGGTGCTGTGGCGCGTCTGGAAGCCGGGCGTGTCGACGAAGATGTACTGCGCGTCGTCGAGCGTGCGGATGCCGGTGATCCGGTGGCGGGTCGTCTGCGCCTTGCGCGACGTGATGCTGATCTTCTGGCCGACGAGCGCGTTCATCAGCGTGGATTTGCCGACGTTCGGACGACCGACGATCGCGATCATGCCGCAACGGAAACCGGTGGGAGCGGGTGCGTTCATATCAGGTTGCTGCTGGGTTCGGAAGCGGCCGCGCGACCGTGCGCGACCGCAATGTCGATTGGGACGATGTCAATGACCTGCATCGGCGACGCGCACGGGCGCGGCGGCCAGATCGGGCTCGGCGGCGGACGGCGACGCATCGCGGGCGCGCGGCGGACGGTCGGACGCCCCCGCGGCGCCGCGCGCGGCGGCGTCGGTTTTCTCGGCCGTCTTGTCGGACGCTTTTTCCGGGGCATGATCGGACGGCTTGTCATGCGGCTTCTCGAGCCCCTTGTCGTGTCCTTTGTCGAGCCCCTTGTCGGACACGGGTTCCGTCGCCTTCTCCGCCGGCTTCTCCGGCAACTTGTCGGCCGCCGAAGCAGGCTTGTCCGCCGGCTTCGCCGCGCGCGGCTCGGCCTTGTCGACACCATGTTCGACGTGCGCCGCGCGGATCACCGCGACGGGCGTGGCGGCGTGCGAACGCACGGACGCATCGTCGGCCTGCGCGGGCGCAGCGAACGACGCCGCCGCATGAGCCTGCGCGCCCGCCTTCGCGTCGGCGGATTTCGCCTCGACGGGCTTCGCGTCGGCCGAGGCTTTCGCGTCGGCCGCCTTCGGATCGTCGGCTCGGAACTCCGCGATCTTCGGGTCGGCGTGCTTCGGCTCAGCCGCCTTCGCGTCGATCGGCACGGCTTCGAGCGCGGCCCTCACGTCAACCGCCTTCGCGTCGGCAGCCTTCGGATCGACGCCCGCCGCGTGATTCACGCCACGCTCCTTGCGATCCGGCGAGCGCAGGTCGAGCGCCTCCTGCACGCCCTTCACGCCCGGCACGATCTCCGGCTCCACGTGCTTCGCGCCGCGCGCGCTCTTCGAGCGCTTCGGCTTCGCGGCGAGCATCGGCGCGGCCGCCATCACCTCGTCGAGCGCCTTCTTCGCGGCGGCCTGCTCGGCCGCGCGGCGGCTCGCGCCCGAGCCGGACACCTTCACGTCCAGCTTCGGCACCGTGCATTCGACTTCGAATTGCTGATTGTGCGCCGCACCATGCGTCGCGACGACGGTGTAGGTCGGCAACGCGATCTTGTGGCCCTGCAGATACTCCTGCAGCAGCGTCTTCGCGTCCTTGCCGAGCGTGCGCGGATCGATGTGATCGAGAATCGGCACGTACAGGCGCTTGATGACCCCTTGGGCGGCTTCGAAGCCGCCATCGAGAAACACCGCCCCGATGATGGCTTCGAACGCGTCCGCGAGGATCGACGGTCTTCGGAACCCGCCGCTGCGCAGCTCGCCCTCGCCGAGCCGCAGGCCGTCCGAGATATTGAGGGCCTGAGCGATTTCGTAGAGCGACTGCTGCTTGACGAGGTTCGCCCGCACGCGCGACAAGTCGCCCTCGTCCAGCTTGCCGAAACGCTGGAACAAAAGGGCGGCCACCGCGCAATTCAGAACGGAGTCGCCAAGAAACTCGAGCCGTTCGTTATGCGTGGCACTGTGACTGCGATGGGTCAAAGCCTGGCGCAACAATTCCGCATTGCAAAATTCATAGCGCAGCCGGCTTTCCAACTGGGATAGGGCCATGGACAGGAGTATAACGCGGGCGCCGCTTCGGTCGGCAAACGCGACCTGGCGCGAAAAGGCGTGGCGAGGCGGTGTTGCCGCCGGTTCTTAAAGTCGTTCGGCAACACGCCGCGCAGCCCTCGCGCGGCGTGTCGCAACATCGACGCACAGCTCAGTTGAACGAGCCGACGCGTTTCAGTTCGCTGAAGTTCATCCAGATGAAGAAGGCGCGGCCGACGATGTTCTTGTCCGGCACGAAGCCCCAGTAACGACTGTCCGCGCTGTTGTCGCGGTTGTCGCCCATCATGAAGTAATGGCCGGGCGGCACCTTGCAGACGACGCCGCGGCTGTCGTACTGGCAGTTGTCTCGATACGGATAATCGTCCGCGCCCATTACGAACGGCGGCACCGCCGGATTATTGAGGATCGCGTTCTTGCGCGCGCCGATCGTTTCCTCGAACTGCTTCGCGTAGTTCATCCGCTCTTCGTCGAAGTAGTCGGGCAGCGGCGCCTCGGGCACGGGCTGGCCGTTGATCGTCAGCTTCTTGTCCTGGTACGCGACCGTGTCGCCCGGCAGGCCGATCGCGCGCTTGATGTAGTCGACCGATTCGTCCTTCGGATAGCGGAACACGACGACGTCGCCGCGCTGCAGCGGGCGGCCCTCGGTGATCTTCTGATTCGTGATCGGCAGGCGCAGGCCGTAGTCGAACTTGTTGACGAGGATGAAATCGCCGACGAGGAGCGTCGGCACCATCGAGCCCGACGGAATCTTGAACGGCTCGACGATGAAGGAGCGCACGACGAACACGACGAGAATCACCGGGAAGAAGCTCGCCGTGTACTCGAGCCACCACGGCTGGCGCAGCTTCTCGTCGCGCAGCCGCGCGCGCGTTTGCGGCGCGTTCTCGTCGGCGAAGCGCTCGCCGATCCGCTCCTGCTGGCGGTCGAACTCGGCGACCGCCGCGTCTGCCGCCTTCTTCCGTTGCGGCAGGAAAACCAGCTTGTCCAGCACCCATGCAATGCCCGTCACGACGACGAGCACGAAAAGGATCAACGCAAAATTCATAGAGGATCAGTCCTGTTTATTTGTCTTCGACTCGCAAGATCGCCAGGAACGCCTCCTGCGGGATCTCGACCGAACCCACCTGCTTCATTCGTTTCTTGCCTTCTTTCTGCTTCTCGAGCAGTTTCTTCTTGCGCGTGATGTCGCCGCCGTAGCACTTCGCCAGCACGTTCTTGCGCAGCGCCTTGATGTTCTCGCGCGCGATGATGTGCGCGCCGATCGCCGCCTGGATCGCGACGTCGTACATCTGGCGCGGAATGATCTCGCGCATCTTAGCGGCGACTTCGCGGCCGCGATACTGCGACTGCGAACGGTGGACGATGATCGAGAGGGCGTCGACCTTGTCGCCGTTGATCAGCATGTCGACCTTCACGACGTCCGACGTCCGGTATTCCTTGAACTCGTAATCCATCGACGCGTAGCCGCGCGACACCGACTTCAGCCGATCGAAGAAATCGAGCACGATCTCCGCCATCGGGATTTCGTACGTGAGCTGCACCTGCCGCCCGTGATACTGCATGTTGATCTGCATGCCGCGCTTCTGCTCGCACAGCGTGATCACCGAGCCGACGTAGTCCTGCGGCATGTACAGGTTGACCGTCACGATCGGCTCGCGGATCTCGGCGATCCGCGCGGGCTCCGGCATCTTCGCCGGATTCTCGACCATGATCGTCGCGCCGTCGCTCTGCACGACCTCGTAGACGACCGTCGGCGCGGTCGTGATGAGGTCCATGTCGAACTCGCGCTCGAGCCGCTCCTGGACGATTTCCATGTGCAAGAGGCCGAGAAAGCCGCAGCGGAAACCGAAGCCGAGCGCCTGCGACACTTCCGGCTCGTATTGCAACGACGCGTCGTTCAGCTTCAGCTTCTCGAGCGACTCGCGCAGCGCGTCGTACTGGTTCGCCTCGACGGGATAAAGGCCCGCGAACACCTGCGGCTTCACTTCCTTGAAACCCGGCAGCGGCTCGGGCGCGGACTTCGTCGCGTGCGTGACCGTATCGCCGACCTTCGCCGCCGTCAGCTCCTTGATGCCGGAGATGATGAAGCCCACCTGCCCCGCCGACAGCGATTCGAGGTTGCGCGACTTCGGCGTGAACACGCCGACGTGCTCGACCGCGTACTGCGCGTCGGTGGCCATCAGCTTGATCTTTTCCTTCGGGCGCAGCGTGCCGTTGACGATCCGCACGAGCATCACGACGCCGACGTAGTTGTCGAACCACGAATCGATGATGAGCGCCTGCAGCGGCGCGTCGGGGTCGCCCTTCGGCGGCGGCACCTTCGCGATCAGCGACTCGAGCACGTCCTCGACGCCCAAGCCCGTCTTCGCGCTGCAACGCACGGCGTCCGTCGCGTCGATGCCGATCACGTCCTCGATTTCGGCGATCGCGTTCTCCGGATTGGCAGCCGGCAGATCGATCTTGTTGAGCACGGGCACCACTTCGACGCCGAGCTCGATCGCCGTGTAGCAGTTCGCGACGGTCTGCGCCTCGACGCCCTGGCTCGCGTCGACGACGAGGAGCGCGCCCTCGCACGCGGACAGCGAGCGGCTCACTTCGTACGAGAAGTCGACGTGCCCCGGCGTGTCGATGAGGTTCAGGTTGTAGACCTTGCCGTCGCGCGCGCGATAGGTGAGCGCGGCGGTCTGCGCCTTGATCGTGATGCCGCGCTCGCGCTCGAGATCCATCGAGTCGAGCACCTGCGCTTCCATTTCGCGGTCGGACAGGCCGCCGCAAAGCTGGATGATGCGATCCGCGAGCGTCGACTTGCCGTGGTCGATGTGCGCGATGATCGAGAAGTTGCGAATATGATCCATTCAGTGCCGATCAAGCGAAAAAGGCGCGCTCGACGACCGCGGAGCACGCCTTGTAAGTCGGTGAAAAAACGGCCTATTTTAGCCGAAAAGGCCCGCTAGGGGCGGCATTTTGGACCTCGGGCGCGCGCCCCTGGCCAGCGGCGCGCGGCGCGATCGTTCGGCGGGCGCTGCTGGCCGCGCGGCGCATGCCGCTACGGTGCGGCCGCACCCACTCTCCCCATACGTTCTTTTAGGCGCCCGCCTTCGACGCCGGCGCCGCGCGTCACGCCCCGCGCCGCGCGAGCGCCTCCCTGACCCGCGCCTCGTCGAAGCGGTGCCGGCACACCTCGACGCCGTCGAGCAGCAGCACCGGCACGTCCTCGTCGTAGCGCGCGACGAGCGCCGGCTCCGCGTCGATGTCGACGTAGTCGACGCTCGCCGAGCATTCGGCCGCGACAGGCGCGAGCGCGTCGCGCATGTCGTCGCACAAATGGCACCAGCCTCGGCCGTACAGCGTGAATCGCGCGGCGGCGCTCACTTCTGACGCGGCCGGATCGGGATGAACTGCGTGTTGTCGCCGCGCCGCACGAGCACCGCGACCGCGCGCTGCGGATCGAGCTTCGAGGCCACGTCGACGAACTGCTTCGCGCTCGTGATGTCGACGTCGCCGACGCGCAGCACGATGTCGCCGCGCTGCAGGCCCGCGCGCGCGGCCGGGCCGTCGACCGCATCGATCTGCACGCCGTTGCGCAGCTTGAGCGTCTTCAGCTGCTCGGGCGACAGGTCGCTGACCGTCAGACCGAGCGCATTGCTGCGCGGCTTCTGCTGCGGCGCCTGGCGGCTCTCGGTCTTCGCGCCCTTGTCGGTCGGGAATTCGGCGATCGTGATCGGCAAATCGCGCGACTGCCCCTTGCGCCACACCGTCACCGTCGCCTTCGCGCCCGGCTTCGTGTCGCCGACCATGCGCGGCAGATCCGACGCCGTGTCCACCGGGCGGCCGTTGAACTTCAGGATGATGTCGCCCGGCTGCAGGCCGGCCTTGTCGGCCGGGCCGCCCGGCTCGACGCTGCTCACGAGCGCGCCTTCCGCCTTCGGCAGGCCGATCGAATCGGCGACTTCCTTCGTCACCTCGCCGATCGCGACCGCGATTCGGCCGCGCGTGACCTTGCCCGACGCCTTCAGCTGCTCGGCGACGCGCATCGCCTCGTCGATCGGAATCGCGAACGAGATGCCCATGAAGCCGCCCGTGCGGCTGTAAATCTGCGAGTTGATGCCGATCACCTCGCCCTGCATGTTGATGAGCGGGCCGCCCGAATTGCCGGGGTTGACGGCGACGTCGGTCTGGATGAACGGCAGGTAGTCGCCGGTGTTGCGGCCCTTCGCGCTGACGATGCCGGCCGTGACCGTGTTGTCGAGGCCGAACGGCGAGCCGATCGCGACGACCCATTCGCCGACGCGCACGCGGTTCGAATCGCCGATCGCGACGGTCGGCAGGTTCGTTGCGCTGATCTTCACGATCGCGACGTCCGTGCGCTCGTCGACGCCGATGAGCTTTGCCTTGAATTCGCGCTTGTCGGTGAGCGTCACGTAGATCGTGTCCGCGTCGTCGACGACGTGCGCATTCGTCATCACGTAGCCGTCAGGCGACAGGACGAAGCCCGAGCCGACGCCGCGGTTCTGCTCGGTGTCGGGCGCGTCGGGCGTGCTCGGCGCGTTCTTCTGCCCGCCCGGCGGCTGCGGCAGCGGGATGCCGAAGAAGCGGCGGAAGAATTCCGACATGTCGCCGTTGTCGAGGCCGGGCGGCAGCGCGCCGCGCGTATCGGCCGGCACGCTGGCCGTCGTCCGGATGTTGACGACCGCCGGGCCGACTTTCTCGACGAGGTCCGCGAAATCGGGCAAAGCCGCGCGCGGCGCGGGCGCCGTGCCCGTGGCGGCGGGCGCGGCCGTGACATTCGGAGCCGCCGTCGCCGAGTGCGCGGCAAGCGGCGCCAAGGCCGCCACCGCTGCGGCGACGAGCCTGGTGCGCAGCGAGGGATTCATCATGTCGGAAACCGGAAGGTTACTTGGAAGCCTTGTATTCTATGGCAGACGCGAACTGCTGCAACGTCGCGGGAGGCGCTTCGCCGAGAACGGTGATCCAGAAATCGCCGCGGCGCTTGACGAGCACGTGCGTCGCGCCGGTGCTGCCCGCCCCTTCCTTGCGGCTGTTCTTTTCGGCTGGCTCGATAAAGACCGAAATGGTCGCGAGACCGTCGGTGAACACGGCCTGATCGACCGGAATCGGCGGATCGCTCGCGTCGCGCGCGGCCATCGGGCGGCGCACCTCGCGGATCTTGCGGAAGCCCGCGACCGTCGGCGCGATCTGCCAGCCCTGCGCCTCGATGTCGATGGGCGCCACCGGCGGCCGCACGACGGTCCAGCCGCCGAGATTGCGCATGCCGGCCGCGATCGCAGTCTTCTGGTTCGGCGCCGCGGCGCCGAGCTGCAGCTGCGAAAACGCGATCTGCTCGAGCACGTGATCGTCGGCATCGAGCGTCTGCGAACGCAGCAGAAGCCCCGTCTTCGCGTCGGTCCACAGCTTGTACGCGAAGCGGTACGCGTCCTTCGGCACGAGTTCGACGACCTGCGCGTCGAGGCCCGCGACGCGGTCGCGCCCGAGCGCCTTCGGCTCGTAGACGGACAGCACCTGCTCGCCGCCCGCACCCAGCAGCGCGGGGAACGAATCCTTGTTCTGGCGGCGCTCGACGACGCAAAGCCGCCGCTCGGGCACGAACGTGTAGAGATCGTCGTTGTGGCGCAGCAGCTTGCGCGGCTTGCCGTCGAGGCTTTCGACCTGCTCGAATTCGCCGTCGCCCTTCGACGCGAAATGGACGATCCGGGACGACTGCACGTACGCGCCGCGCTGATACACGAACGTGCCTTCGTAGTTCTGCTGCTGCGCGGCCTGCTGGATGCGATCGAGCCACTCGGCGGCCGAGCGCCGGGTGGCCACGGGATTGTCGGGCTGCTGAGCGAAGGCGGCGGATTGGACGGACAACAGCGCGGCCGCGCACAGCAACAGCGCCGGCAGCCGCCTCCAACCGAGGATGGCTTGATTCAACTGCAACGTCCGCATCGAATTTATTGGCCTTGCGTGGTGACGGCTGTGCGAATGACCGGCATCGAACCCGTCACGACGGGCTGCTGCGCGAACTGTTGATGCGCTTCGAGATATTGATCGAGGCTCGCATCGCGAATGATGTTCGCGTCCTGCAGCGCGGGCTGAGCGGCCGACACGCGTTGCAGGCCTTGCTGCGCGGGGCTCACCGACGCAACCTGGACAGCACCCGGCGCGCCGACGCGCTGCATCTGCGGCACGACGATCCACGTCAGCGTCGCCGCGGCGGCCGCGACCGCGAACGCGGGCACGACCCGGCGCCGCAGCCCCAGCAGCCGGCGCGCGACGGGCGCGGCGGCGGGCGCGAGCAGGTGCGGCTCGGCCACGAGGCTCGCCGAGAAGCGGGCCATGAATGCGCCGCTTTCGGCCGGCTCGAGCGTGAGCTCGTCGGACCGAAGCGCGTCGCCGATCACGTGATACTGTGCCCATGTCGCGCGCTCGGCGTCGCCCAGCCCTGCGAGAATCTGTTTCAGCGAAAGGCCCTCAGGCGCTTCGCCGTCGACCAGAGCGGACACGCGCTCGCGTTGCGAACACGTATGCGACTGCGTAGAGACCGACCCCATGATGCTCCCCATCTTGCACACCCCGTCGTAACACACGACTCCGTAACTAGACCCCAAGCCGCTTCGATTCGCCTCAGGCGCTCACCAGCGCTTGCCTTCCGGCGTATCGAGCAGCGGCCGCAATTTTGCAGCGATCGCCTCGCGGGCGCGAAAGATCCGCGAGCGAACGGTGCCGATCGGGCATCCCATCATCTCCGCGATCTCTTCGTAGCTCAGACCTTCGATTTCGCGCAGCGTGATGGCCGTTCGCAGCTCTTCCGGCAACAGCGCCATCGCGGCGTTGACCGTTTGGGCGATCTGCTTGCTCATCAACATCGACTCAGGCGTGTTGATATCCCTTAGTTGGTCCGCATCGGAGAAAGTTTCAGCCTCTTCGGCATCCGCGTCGGTGGACGTGGGCGCCCGGCGCCCCTGGGTCGCAAGGTAGTTCTTCGCCGTATTGACGGCAATCCGGTACAACCACGTGTAGAACGCCGACTCGCCGCGAAACTGCGGCAACGCGCGATAGGCCTTGATGAACGCGTCCTGGGCCACGTCCTCGACCTCCGCGGGATCTCGCACGAGGCGCGAGATCAACCGGATGATCTTGCGGTGGTATTTGGAGACCAGGAGTTCGAACGCCGCCTTGTCGCCATTCTGTACGCGCTCGACCAGTACCTGATCGATTTCTTTTTCACTCACCTGACAAATCCGTAAACGAGGGAAGCAACGCGGAGCGCTATTGTAACGTTCCCGCTCGAGGCGCTCATGCGCGTTTGAGCCAGGGAACGGTCCCGGCCGCGTTCATGCCGCCGCGAGCGTCCCGCGCGCGGCGCGCCGGCCGAGCACGCAGAGCGCGCGGAACACGGGCGCGTCGACCGCGTCCACCGGGATCACGAGCGGCGTTGCGCGCCGGCCGCGGCCTTGCACCGTCAGCACGACGAGCAGATCGCTCCATTGCGTGCAACCGGCGATCCGACCGCGCGCGAGCAGCCGCCCGCCGCGATCGAACGCCGCGAGCACGCCCGCACCGGCATCGATCCGCAACGCGGCCGGCTGGCGCCGCTCGCAGGCGGCCCGTGCGCGCAGCGCGACGAGCGCCGCGACCAGCACGGCGAGCGCCGCCGCCCCGCCGTTGCCGACGAGCGGCGCGGCGCCCGCATGCACCGCCGCGCCGACGACCGGCACGAACAGCGCGCATGCGGCGCGCAAGCACGCCGACGCGCGCAGCACGACGTGCTGCGCACCTGCCGATGCGGCGTGGAACGGCTCCGTCAAGCGACCCCGCGTCAGACGCGCTTGAAAACCAGCGTGCCGTTAGTCCCGCCGAAGCCGAACGAGTTCTTCAGCGCGATGTCGATCTTCATCTCGCGCGCTTCGTTCGCGCAATAGTCGAGATCGCACTCGGGATCTTGGTTGAAGATGTTGATCGTCGGCGGCGACACCTGATTGTGGACCGCGAGAACCGTGAACACCGATTCGAGCCCGCCGGCGCCGCCGAGCAAGTGCCCCGTCATCGACTTGGTCGAGTTGACGACGATGTCCTTCGCGTGGTCGCCGAACGCGCGCTTGATCGCGACGGTCTCGGCCAGATCGCCGAGCGGCGTCGACGTGCCGTGCGCGTTCAGATAATTCACCTGATCGGCATTCACGCCCGCGTTGCGCAGCGCGGCCAGCATGCAGCGGCGCGCGCCGTCGCCGTCCTCGAGCGGAGCCGTCATGTGATAGGCGTCGCCGCTCATCCCGTAGCCCGCGACTTCCGCGTAGATCTTCGCGCCGCGCGCCTTCGCGTGCTCGTACTCCTCGAGCACCATCACGCCCGCGCCCTCGCCGAGCACGAAGCCGTCGCGGTCCTTGTCCCACGGACGGCTCGCCGTCGCCGGATCGTCGTTGCGCTGGGACAGCGCGCGCGCCGCCGCGAAGCCGCCGATGCCGAGCGGCGACACGGTCGACTCCGCGCCGCCCGCGATCATCACGTCGGCGTCGCCGTATTCGATGAGGCGCGCGGCCTCGCCGATGCAGTGCAGGCCGGTCGTGCACGCGGTGACGATCGCGAGATTCGGGCCCTTGATGCCGAACTTGATCGACAGGTGGCCGGAGATCATGTTGATGATCGACGCCGGCACGAAGAACGGCGAGATCCGGCGCGGGCCGCGATTGAGCAGCTCGGTCTGCGTGACTTCGATCATCGGTAGCCCGCCGATGCCCGAGCCGACCACGACGCCGACGCGCTCCGCGTTTTCGTCGGTGACCTGGAAGCCGCTGTCGTGCATCGCCTGCACGCCGGCCGCGATCCCGTAATGGATGAAGGTATCCATGTGGCGCGCTTCCTTCGCCGGGATGTAGTCCTCGACGTTGAAGCCCTTCACCTCGCCTGCGAAGCGGGTCGAGAAGTTCGTCGCATCGAACTTCGTGATATTGACGATGCCGGACTTGCCGGCCACGAGATTGGCCCAGCCGTCGGCAACATTATTGCCAACAGGCGAAATCAGCCCAAGGCCTGTAACAACAACACGACGGCGGCTCACGGTAACCTCTTTTCCATTGAATGACAAAAACAAAAGCCACAGCGGCCACAGGAACCACTCCTGCGAGCCCTGTGGCTGTTAGCTCGGCCGGCGACGACGCCGACGCGATCGCGCATCCAGCGCAGCGTGTGCAAAAACTTGCAGACGGCGTGCGTGTTACGCCTTGACGTTCGCGCGAGCGTAGTCGATCGCTTGCTGAACGGTCGTGATCTTCTCTGCCTCTTCATCCGGAATTTCCATGCCGAACTCGTCTTCGAGCGCCATGACCAGTTCGACCGTGTCGAGCGAGTCCGCGCCGAGGTCGTTCACGAACGACGCTTCGTTCTTGATTTCAGCTTCGGCGACGCCCAGTTGTTCGGCGACGATCTTCTTGACGCGTTGTTCGATATTGTCCATTACCCCTCCGAGGGAAAGTTCAGATTTACAAGTGCGCGCATTTTAGCAGGTTTGGTGCTGCCCAAAATGCGCGCCGGCTTTGCGGCCAAGCATGCGCCGGATGCGCTGTCACGCATGCACGGCGCGGATGGTAAACGAATTCCGTTACGACATGAACATGCCGCCGTTCACGTGCAGCGTCGTGCCCGTGATGTAGCCGGCCTGCGGCGATGCGAGGAACGCGACCGCATGCGCGATGTCCTCCGGGCTGCCCAGGCGGCCGAGCGGAATTTGCGTCTTCAGCGCGGCCTGCTGATCTTGCGGCAGCACCTTCGTCATGTCGGTGTCGATGAAGCCCGGCGCGACGCAATTCACGGTGATGCCGCGGCTGCCGATCTCGCGCGCGAGCGCGCGCGTCATCCCCGCGACGCCCGCCTTCGCGGCCGCGTAGTTGATCTGCCCCGGATTGCCCGCGGAGCCGACCACCGACGTGATGTTGACGATGCGTCCGCCGCGCGCCTTCATCATCGGGCGCAGCACCGCGCGCGACAGACGGAATACCGCCTTCAGGTTCGTGTCGATGACGGCGTCCCACTCTTCGTCCTTCATCCGCATCGCGAGCTGATCCTGCGTGATGCCCGCGTTGTTGACGAGCACGTTCAGCGCGCCGAACTCGCTGAGCGTCGACTCGACGAGCGCGTCGACCGTCGCCGCATCGTTGACGTTCAGCACGGCGCCGCGGCCTTCGAGCCCGGCTTCCTTGAATGCGGCGGAAATGCCCTCGGCGCCCGCTTCGGTCGTCGCGGTGCCGATCACCGTCGCGCCGCGGCGCGCGAGCTCGAGCGCGATCGCGCGGCCGATCCCGCGCGACGCGCCGGTCACGATCGCGACTTGTTTGTCGAGAGTCTTGTCCATGCAGTGGTTCCGTGTTTCGGTTGAATCGGCAAGCTTGCGCGCCTGACGCAACGTCAGGCGGCGGCGAGCTTGAGCGCTTCGTCGAGCGACGCCGGATCGAACACCGACGCGCCAACCAGGTTGCCGTCGATGCGCTTCGTGAGGCCCGCGAGCACCTTGCCCGGGCCGCACTCGATCACGTGCGTCACGCCTTGGCGGGCGATGTGCTGCACGCACTCGACCCAGCGCACGGGGCCCGCCGCCTGGCGCACGAGCGCATCCTTGATCGCCTCGGGATCGGACGCCTGCGCGACGTCGATGTTGTTGACGACGGGAATCTGCGGCGCCTTCACGTCGACCTTCGCGAGGTAGTCGCGCAGCTTGTCCGACGCGGGCTTGAGCAGCGACGAGTGGAACGGCGCCGACACGGGCAGCGGCAGCGCGCGCTTCGCGCCCTTCGCCTTCGCGATTTCGCAGGCCCTCTCGATGCCCGCCTTCGTGCCCGCGATCACGACTTGCGCGGGCGCGTTGAAATTCACCGCTTCGACGACGCCCGACGCCGACGCCTCGGCGCACACCGCGCGCACCGCATCGTCGTCGAGACCGAGAATCGCCGCCATCCCGCCCACGCCGACGGGCACGGCCGTCTGCATCGCCTGCGCGCGGAAGCGCACGAGCGGCAGCGCGTCGCGAAACGCGATCGCGCCCGCGGCGACGAGCGCCGTGTATTCGCCGAGGCTGTGGCCCGCGACGATCGACGGCTCCACGCCGCCCGCCTGCCGCCACGCGCGATAGCACGCGTACGCGGCCGTCAGCATCACGGGTTGCGTATTCGTCGTCAGATTGAGTTCGTCGGCCGGGCCGTCGGCGATCAGCTTGCCGATGTCCTGACCCAGCGCGTCGGACGCTTCGTCGAGCGTCTCGCGCACGACGGCGACGTCGGCGAATGCATTGAGCATGCCGACCGATTGCGAGCCCTGGCCCGGAAAAACGAATGCAAATTTCATATCGTCCCCAAATGAATCGAATCGAGCGGCGCGCACGAACTGCGCGCCGATGGGATGCGAGGAGAAACCCGTCAGAAGCGGAAGACCGACGCGCCCCACGTGAAGCCGCCGCCGACGCCTTCGATCAGCACGTGCTGGCCGCGCTTGATGCGGCCGTCGCGCACGGCGACGTCGAGTGCGAGCGGGATCGACGCGGCGGACGTGTTGCCGTGCTCGTCGACGGTGACGATCATGCGTTCCTGCGGCAGGCCGAGCTTGCGGCACGTGCTTGTCATGATACGGATATTGGCCTGGTGCGGAATCAGCCAATCGACCTGCTCCGGCGCGAGATCCGCCTTCGACAGCGCTTCGACCGCGACCTTCTCCAGCACGTTCACGGCGAGCTTGAAGACGGCCTGGCCGTCCATGTGCAGGAATGCGCTGCCCGCGACGACGCCGCGGTTCACGTTGCCCGGCGTGCAGAGAATGTTCGAGTAGCTGCCGTCCGCGTGCAGCGCACTGCCGAGGATGCCCGGCTCTTCGGACGCCGACAGCACGACGGCGCCGGCGCCGTCGCCGAACAGCACGCAGGTCGTGCGGTCCTTGAAGTCGAGGATGCGCGAGAACGTCTCCGCGCCGACGACGAGCGCCGTGCGATGCTGCCCCGTGCGGATGAAGCTGTCGGCCGTGGCGAGCGCGTATGCGAAGCCCGAACACACCGCCTGCACGTCGAACGCGGCGCCGTTGTTCTTGATGCCGAGCTTGTTCTGCAGCAGGCACGCCGTGCTCGGGAACACGAAATCGGGCGTCGACGTCGCGACGATGACGAGGTCGATCGACTGCGGATCGACGTCGGCAGCCTCGATCGCGCGCTGCGCGGCGACGAGCGCGAGATCGCTCGTCGTCACGTCGGGCGCGGCGAAGTGCCGCGCGTGGATGCCCGTGCGCGCGACGATCCACTCGTCGCTCGTCTCGATGCCATCCTTCGCGAGACGAGCGGCGAGTTCTTGATTCGTGACGCGGTCGGGCGGCAAGTAGCTACCCGTGCCGAGCACGCGGGAATAGAGGGTCGATTGGGCCATTATGTCTTCGAGGAAAGCGCGGCGGAGGGCTCGGCTGGCTGGCCTGCGGACGGACTCGCCTGCCCCGCTCCGCCCGCGTCGCGACCGCTTTCGCCAAGCGGCGCGGCGTTTTCCGCCATCGCTCGCGAAAGACGCTCCAGCACGCCATTTTTGACGGCATCATACCCGCGTTTGATCGCCCACTCAAACGCGTACGCGTCGGCGGAGCCATGGCTCTTGATGACGAGACTGCGCAAGCCGAGCAGCGCCGCGCCGTTGTACTGGCGATGATCGACCCGCTTCTTGAAGCGCAGCAGCACGGGCAGCGCGAGAAACGCCATCAGCTTCGACAAAAGCGAGCGGCTGAACTCTTCCTTGATGATGTCCGCGAGCATCTGCGCAAGGCCCTCGGACGTCTTCAATGCAACGTTGCCAACGAAGCCATCGCAGACGATCACGTCGACGGTGCCCTTGTAGATGTCGTTTCCTTCGACGTTGCCGCGAAAATTCAACGTGCTCGCGCGCAATAGCTCGCCAGCGCGCTTGATTGTTTCGTTGCCCTTGATGATCTCCTCGCCGATGTTGAGAAGACCGATCGTCGGCCGCTCCTTGCCCTCGAGCGCCGCGACGAGCGCGTGCCCCATTTCGGCGAACTGCAGCAGGTGCTGCGGCTCGCAGTCGACGTTCGCGCCGAGGTCGAGCATCATCGTGTAGCCCGTCGGATTCGGCAGCGCGAACGCGATCGCGGGCCGCTCGATGCCGGGCAACGTCTTCAGCACGTAGCGCGACACCGCCATCAGCGCGCCGGTGTTGCCGGCGGAGATGCACGCCTGCGCCTCGCCTTCCTTCACGTGATTGAGGGCGACGCGCATCGAAGAGTCCTTCTTCTTGCGCAGCGCCACTTCGACGGGATCGTCCATCGCGACCACTTCGGTGGCCGGCACGACGGACAGCGCAGGCTCGCCGAGCGCCTTGCACTTCTTGAGTTGCGCCCGGATCGCGCTTTCGATGCCGACGAGCATCAGGTGCGCGTCGGGATGCGACCGAACGAACTTGACTGCCGCGGGAACGGTCACGGACGGGCCGTGGTCGCCTCCCATGCAATCGATTGTGAGCTTTACAGTCATGGAATGCGACGAATTTCAGGCACAAAAAAGCGGCAGTTGAATGCCGCCTTCTTGTTGAGCCAGGAAAGTGTCAAGCGAACCGGTTGTCGCGCGACGAGCCTGAATGGCCATCAGACGCGCGCCACGGAGACGGAAACGCTTAGTCGTTCTTCGTCTTGACGACTTTCTTGCCGCGATAGTAGCCGTTCGGGCTGATATGGTGACGCAGATGCACTTCACCCGTGCTCGGCTCGACGGCGAGCGGCGAGGTCGTCAGGAAATCGTGCGAACGATGCATGCCGCGCTTCGACGGCGACTTCTTGTTTTGTTGAACTGCCATGACTAACTCCTAAAAATTTTCCGGATTCTAACACAGCCCGATCCGGCGCTTGCTACCCCGGCCCTGCGGCCTCACGCCTTCCCGCGCCCCAACTGCTTAGTGTTTGCCGCCGTCCCCGCCCTTTTTCAGCGCTTCGAGCGCCGCGAACGGATTCGGCCTGTCGCTTTCGCCCGCCGGTTCGTCGGACGTATCGTCCGTATCGGCCGCTGGACCGCTCACGCCCGACACGAGGCTTTCGTGCACCGCCGGACAAACGTCGTGCTTCGGCACGAGCGGCAGCGAAAGCAGCAACTCCTCTTCGATCAATTCGACGAGATCGAACTGGCGCGAGCCGACGATCACATCGACGTCATCTTCGTCGAGCGGAAATTCGTCCGCCTCTTCCTCGGAGGCGACGATCCGGTACACGACGTCGATGTCGAACGACTGCCGGTACGGCGTCACGCAGCGCTGGCACTCGAGCCACGCGGCACCGTGCAGCGCGAGCCGCAGATAAGGCTGTTGCCCCTCGGCGCCGTCGTCCTGCAGCTCGGGCTGCGTCGAACCCTCGGCCTGCCAGGTGAATACGGTGTCGCGGTCTGGCGCGTCCGCCGGCACTTCGTTTAACATGCGCGGCAACTGCGAAAGCCGGACGGCACCCGCCGCCTGCCGAGCGCTGCGCGCAAATTCGAACAGATCGATCGCATGCGGATCGAGCGAAACCGCAGGCTTACCTGAAGACGGATTCATGTGCGCTCCTGCCGTATCAACCCTCGGTACAACTCGTCGTTCGTGCAGGCGGCCCGCGCACCACGCGCCCGATGCGTGGCGCACGATGCGCACGCCCGATGTGTACGTACGCCGATGGGACGCATCGGGCCGTGGTCGGGCACTCGCAAAAACCCTGCCGATGAAAAGCGCAAGAGCATACCCGTTTTATCTTTTCGAGTCAAATACTTAAGGCATCACCGAACACACCCCCGCCGAGCGCCCGCGTGCCGCGCGGCGGAGGCCATTCCTTCACATCCGATCTTTCGAACCGACCGATACCCGACACCATCATGCCGGACAACGCTTCCAGCCCGCCGCGGCTGATCCTCGCCTCCAGCTCCCGCTACAGGCGCGAGCTCCTCGAACGCCTGCGCGTGCCGTTCGACGTCATCACGCCCGAAGTCGACGAAACGCCGCTGCCGGACGAAACGCCGTCGGCGACCGCGCTGCGGCTCGCCGCCGCGAAGGCGCGCGCCGCGGCCGAACGCGCCCGAGCGCCTCACGGCGCGCTCGTGATCGGCTCCGATCAGGTCGCGACCTTCGACGGGCTGCAGATCGGCAAGCCGGGCACGCATGAGCGCGCGCTCGCGCAACTGCAGGCGATGCGCGGCCGCGAGGTCGAATTCCACAGCGCGCTTTGCCTG
This sequence comes from Burkholderia savannae, assembly GCF_001524445.2. Lineage (NCBI taxonomy): Bacteria > Pseudomonadati > Pseudomonadota > Betaproteobacteria > Burkholderiales > Burkholderiaceae > Burkholderia > Burkholderia savannae. The sequence continues at coordinate 1,064,600 of NZ_CP013417.1, read as the reverse complement.
TACGACAGCCGCTCGGGCGCGACGCAGATCGAAGACGTGGTGACGCGCGTACGGTTCCGCACGCTGACCGACGTCGAACTCGACGCCTATTTGCGCGCGGAGACGCCGTACGACGTCGCGGGCAGCGCGAAATCGGAAGGGCTCGGCATCGCGCTTCTCGACGCGATCGACTCCGACGATCCGACCGCGCTCGTCGGCCTGCCGCTCATCGCGCTCACGCGGATGCTGCGCGCGGCGGGCTATCCCCTCTTCGGCGCGCGGGCGCCGGCTTCCGGCGGAGCGAACGGACGATGACGGCAGGCACGCTTTATCTGATCCCGAACACGCTCGGCGAAGGCGACGCCGAGATGCTCGCCGCCGTACTGCCCGCCGCCGTGCAGGCGCGCGCCGCGTCGCTCGGCTATTACATCGGCGAGAACGCGAAGACGACGCGCGCGTTCCTGAAGAAAATCGGCACCGAGCGGCCGATCCAGGAAATCGAGATCCGCGAGCTGAACGTGAAGACGCCCGCGGGCGAGATCGGCAAGCTGCTCGCGCCCGTGCTCGCCGGCGCCGACGCCGGGCTCGTGTCGGAAGCCGGCTGCCCCGCCGTCGCCGATCCGGGCGCGCTGCTCGTGCGGCGCGCGCACGAGCGCGGCGTGAAGGTCGTGCCGCTCGTCGGGCCGAGCTCGATCCTGCTCGCGCTGATGGCGTCCGGCCTGAACGGCCAGAGCTTCGCGTTCCACGGCTATCTGCCCGTCGACGCCGCCGCGCGCGCGAAGCGCCTGCGCGAGCTCGAGCAGCAGTCGCGCAAGGCGAATCAGACGCAAATCTTCATCGAGACCCCGTACCGCAATCACGCGATGCTCGATGCGCTCGTCGCGACGTGCGCGCCGTCGACGCTCGTATGCGTCGCGGCCGACCTCACGCTGCCGACCGAGACGATCGCGAGCCGCTCGGCCGCAGAATGGAAAAAGGCGCCCGTGCCCGATTTGCACAAGCGCCCTGCGATTTTCCTGCTGCTCGCGAACTGAGCGCGGCGGACCGCGCCGTCAGCGCAGCTTCAGCTCGCCGCCGGCCACGGCCGCCTTCAGCGCGGCCTTGCCGACCGCCGCGCCGAAGCGGCGCGCGACGCGATCGGTCAGGCTTTCCTTGACCGTGTAGTCGACGAGATCGGGCGCCTTCAGCACGTCGCGCGCGACGGTATCGGTCGTCCCGTAATCGTCGGCGAGGCCGAGCTCGATGCTCTTCGCGCCCGTCCAGAAAAGCCCCGAGAAGATCTCCGGCGAGTCGTGCAGCCGCGCGCCGCGGCCGTCCCTCACCGCCTTGATGAACTGCTCGTGGATCTGGTCGAGCATCTCTTGCGCGTGCGCGTCCATCTTCGCCGTCTCCGGCGAGAACGGATCGAAGAAGCCCTTGTTCTCGCCCGACGTGTGCAGCCGCCGCTCGACGCCGAGCTTGCCCATCAGCCCGGTGAAGCCGAAGCCGTCCATCAGCACGCCGATCGAGCCGACGATGCTCGCCTTGTCGACGTAGATCTTGTCGGCCGCCGCCGCGATGTAGTAGCCGCCCGACGCGCACATGTCGGAGACGACGACGTAGAGCGGCTTCGCCGGATACTTCTTGCGCAGCCGGCGGATCTCGTCGTAGACGATGCCCGCCTGCACCGGGCTGCCGCCCGGGCTGTTGATGCGCAGCACGACGCCCACCGTGCCCGAATCCTCGAACGCGCTGCCGAGCGCCGTGTTGATGTCCTCGGCGTTCGCGTTGGTGCTCGCCGCGATTTCGCCGTCGATCGTCACGACGGCCGTGTGGCGTCCGCTCGCGAGCTTGCTGCCGTCGCCGGACACGCTGAGGAACGCGAACGCGAGCACGGCGAGCACGACGAGGAACGCGAAGCGGAAGAATATCCGCCAGCGCCGTGCGGCGCGCTGCTCCTTGATCGCCGCGAGGGCGACGCGCTCGAGCACCGCGCGCTCCCAGTTTGGTTCGCGAGCGGCGGCGCTCGCCGCGGAAGAGGAAGACGGATCGGGCGGATTGATTTGATCGGACATGCGTGAAAGTCAGTGGTCAGAAGAGGCCGGGCGCAGATCGCCGTCGGGCAGCCAGAACACCGCGCGGCCGCCCGGCGTATCCCGCTCGTCGACCTGAACGGCGCGCAGCCGCGCGCCGCGGCACGGGCCGCCGACGCACTTGCCCGTCTCCGGCTCGTAGATCGCGCCGTGCGTCGCGCACATCAAGTATAAGCCCGACGATTCGAAGAACTGGCCCTCGGCCCAGTCTAGTTCCATCGGCACGTGCGCGCAGCGGTTCAGGTAACCGTACGCGCGCCCCTCGTAGCGCACGAAGAACACGACGGCAGGCTCGCCGCGCAGCGTCGCGTCGACCCGCACGCCCTCGCCGCCGTCGACGAGCGCGTCGGCCGCGCAGACGAAGCGCGCGTCGCCGCCGCCCGTCATGCGTGCTCCCGCAGCCAGCCGGCGAGCGCCGCGACGTCGGGCGCGACGAAGCGCGGCGACAGCGCCGCGAGCGCGTCGCCCGAATGCGCGCCGTACGCGACGCCGATGCCCGCCGCGCCCGCGCTCGCCGCCATCTGCAGGTCGTGCGTCGTGTCGCCGATCATCACGGTGCGCGCCAGATCCTGCCCCAATTCGCGCGACAGCTCCTGCAGCATCGCCGGATGCGGCTTGGAGAACGTTTCGTCCGCGCAGCGCGTGCCGTCGAAGAGGCTCGTGAGCTTCGCCTGGTCGAGCGCGCGGTTCAGGCCGACGCGCCCCTTGCCCGTCGCGACGGCGAGCAGGTAGCCGGTGTCGCGCAGTTCCTCGAGCATCTCGCGCACGCCGGCGAACAGCTCGATGCGCTGGTCCTTGACGAAATAGTGGAACCGGTAGCGTTCGGCGAGCCGCGGATAGTCGGCGGTATCGAGGCTCGGCGCGGTCACGGCGAGCGCGTCGCGCAGGCCGAGCCCGATCACGTAGCGGGCGGCCTCGTCGGATGGCACGGGCACGCCGAGATCGCGGCACGCGGCCTGGATGCTTTGCGCGATGTGCGCGGTCGAATCCATCAGCGTGCCGTCCCAGTCGAAGACGATCAGATCAAATTGCTGTCGGGCCATGCGTGTCACGCGTGTTCGCGCAAGTCGGTGAGTTGGTCGAGAAATTGCCGGCACTCGGCGGGCAGCGGCGCGTCGAACTGCAGCGGCTCGCCCGTCAGCGGGTGCGCGAGGCGCAGCCGGTGAGCGTGCAGGAACATCCGCTTGATCGACGGCACCGCGCTCGCGCGCGCGAGCGTCTTGTTCAGCGCGAAATCGCCGTACTTCGCGTCGCCGACGATCGGCAGGCCCAGATGAGCGAGGTGCACGCGAATCTGATGGGTCCGACCCGTTTTGAGTTCCGCCTCGACGAGCGCATAGCCCGGCCAGCGGTCGACGAGATTGAACACCGTGTGCGACGGCAGCCCGTCTTCCTGGACGCGCACGCGCCGCTCGCCGTCGGGCGTCGAGTACTTGAAGAGCGGCGCCTTCACCGCGCGGCGGCGGCCCCAGTCCGCCGCCCAGTCGCCGTGCACGCATGCGTAGTAGCGCTTGTCCATCCGGTTGTCGCGGATCTGCTCGTGCAGCCCGACGAGCGCCGAACGCTTCTTCGCGAGCATCAGGATGCCCGACGTCTCGCGATCGAGCCGGTGCGCGAGTTCGAGGAACTTCGCGTGCGGCCGCGCATGGCGCATCTGCTCGATCACGCCGAACGCAACCCCGCTGCCGCCGTGCACGGCGACGCCCGCCGGCTTGTTGAGCGCGATGATCGCGTCGTCCTCGAACAGGATCTCGAATTCCGCGGCGGGCACGGGCGCGGGACCGGCCGCGCGCGCGAGGTCGGCCGCCGCGACGCGCACGGGCGGCACGCGCACGACGTCGCCGAACGCGAGCCGGTACTGCGCATCGATCCGGCCCTTGTTCACACGGACTTCGCCGCTGCGCAGAATCCGGTAAATGTGACTCTTCGGCACGCCCTTGCAGACGCGCAGCAGGAAATTATCGATGCGCTGCCCGGCTGCGTTTTCGTCGATCTCGATGAGCGAAACCTGGCCGCTTGCGACCGAATTATGGGATTTTTTGCCTAACTCATTCATACTGAATATAATTTTGCGCAGCTTTCCGTAATGGAGCGGCCTGATCGGCCGGTTTTCGGGCGGACTGCGTGAGGCGCAAGCGCAAACTGTTATTTTACTTGCGCCCGGGGCGTGCTGCTCGTCCTCACGAAATGAAAGCAGCAAGTTGCACGCACGGCACCCCGCTCTGGCAGGGATCGCGCCCACAGGCGGATTCGGTCGGAGCCGTGCCGCGGTAACGGAATGTTGGACAAAAAGAATTTGTTGGGAGCTGCGGCGCGGCGCGATGTTAGCCCGGCGCGGCTCCCTGTTGCGAATAGAACGGCGTGCGCCCGATGTGGTTCCGCAAGAGCGCGGAGCTTGGCGACGTCAAAACCAAGGAAGGAACACCCCAGGCGGGAAAGTCGGGCTGGATTCGATACTCCCCGCTGCGGCCGAGCCGCAGCATATGCCGCCACCCGGCGCCGCGCGCACTTTGCGCCGCGCCCCGCGGCAGTGCCCGGTCGGAGGCTTAGCGCGCCCTGCGGCGCGCGGAGTGTCGACGCCGTGTGCTTTGAAGCCGTGTTCGCAGGCGCCCTCTGGCCGCGGCCCGTCGTATGGGCTCGCGCCTCATCAGGCCATTCTCCCGCCATCATTCCCGCTCCAGCGTGCTCGTGACAACACAACAAGGCGCGGCCTGACGTCGTCCCGCGCTCCGCCTGACAACCGGAGCGCGCCGCCGGCAGAGCCGCCTGGAGTCGTTCAATGAAACGCATGCTGTTCAATGCGACGCAGCAGGAAGAACTGCGCGTCGCCATCGTCGATGGGCAGAAGCTCATCGACATCGACATCGAAACCGCCGGACGCGAACAGCGCAAAGGCAACATCTACAAGGGCGTCGTCACCCGCATCGAGCCGTCGCTCGAAGCCTGCTTCGTCAACTACGGCGAAGACCGCCACGGCTTCCTGCCGTTCAAGGAAGTCGCCCGCCAGTACTTCAAGGAAGGCGTCGACATGCGCTCCGCGCGCATCCAGGACGCGTTGCGCGAAGGCCAGGAGCTGATCGTCCAGGTCGAGAAGGAAGAGCGCGGCAACAAGGGCGCGGCCCTCACCACGTTCATCTCGCTCGCCGGCCGCTACCTCGTGCTGATGCCGAACAACCCGCGCGGCGGCGGCGTGTCGCGCCGCATCGAGGGCGACGAGCGCCAGGAACTGCGCGAAACGATGGCGCAACTGCAGATCCCCGACGGCATGAGCATGATCGCCCGCACGGCGGGCATCGGCCGCAGCGCCGAGGAACTGCAGTGGGACCTGAACTACCTGCTGCAGCTCTGGCGCGCGATCGAGGCGGCGTCGCAAAGCGGCCACCCCGGCCAGCCGATGCTGATCTACCTCGAATCGAGCCTCGTGATCCGCGCGATCCGGGACTATTTCCAGCCGGACATCGGCGAAATCCTGATCGACACGACCGAGATCCATGATCAGGCCCGCGCGTTCATGGACATCGTGATGCCCGACAACGTCGGCAAGGTGAAGCGCTATCACGACGACGTTCCCCTCTTCTCGCGCTTTCAGATCGAGCACCAGATCGAGACCGCGTACTCGCGCACGGTGCCGCTGCCGTCGGGCGGCGCGATCGTGATCGACCACACCGAGGCGCTCGTCGCGATCGACGTGAACTCGGCGCGCGCGACCAAGGGCGCGGACATCGAGGAAACGGCGACCCGCACGAACCTCGAGGCGGCCGACGAAGTCGCGCGCCAGCTGCGCCTGCGCGACCTGGGCGGCCTGATCGTGATCGACTTCATCGACATGGAATCGGCGAAGAGCCAGCGCGAAGTCGAGCAGCGCCTGAAGGATGCGTTGAAGCATGACCGCGCGCGCGTGCAAATGGGCAAGATCTCGCGCTTCGGGCTGATGGAGCTGTCGCGCCAGCGCCTGCGTCCGGCCCTCTCCGAAGGCAGCCACGTGACGTGCCCGCGCTGCAACGGTACGGGCCACATCCGCGACACCGAATCGTCCGCGCTGCAAGTGTTGCGGATCATTCAGGAAGAAGCCATGAAGGAGAACACCGCGGCGATCCACTGCCAGGTGCCCGTCGAGGTGACGGCCTTCCTGCTCAACGAAAAGCGCCAGGAAATCAACAAGATCGAGTCGCGGTTCAAGGTCGGCGTCGTGCTGATTCCGAACAAGCATCTCGATACGCCGCACTACAAGCTCGAGCGCCTGCGCCACGACGACGCGCGCCTCGACGATCCGCGCGCCTCGTGGAAGATGGCCGAGGAAGCCGCCCGCGAGCTCGAGGCCGAAACCGGCTACAGCAAGCGCGCGGAGGAAACGAAGCCGCGTCAGGAAGCGGCCGTGAAGGGCATCACGCCCGAGCGTCCGGCACCGAGCCCCGCACCGCAGCGCCAGCCCGCACCCGAGGCGGCGCCCGCCGCCGTCGCACCGGCGAGCGGCGGATTCGTCAAGTGGCTGAAGAACCTGTTCGGCATGCAGCCGGCCGCGGCCTCCGCGCCGGCGCCCGCCGCGCAGGAAGCGGCCGCGCGTCCGGCGCGCGAGCGTGGCGAGCGCGGTGAAAAGGCCGAACGCGGCGGCGATCGCAATCGCAACCGTCGCGGCGGCGGCGCGCAACAGGCAGGCGGCCGCGACCAGGCCGCAGCGGGCGGCGGCCGCGCTCAGGCGCCGCGCGCCGAGCGCGAAGGCAAGGAAACCCGCGAGCCGCGCGAAGGCCGCGAGGCACGCGAAGGCCGCGGCGGCCGGGACAACCGCGAAGGTCGCGAAGGCCGTGAACCGCGCGAAAGCCGTGAGCAGCGCGAGCCGCGTGAGCCGCGTGAGCGCGCCGAAACGGTCGATGCCGCGGAAACACCGCGCAGCGAGCGCCGTGAGCGCGGCGAACGCGGCGAGCGGCGCAAGCCCGTGCCGCACGTCGCGACGCTCGAAACGGTGAACCGCGGCGAAAGCGCCCACGCGGAACCGGCCGAGAAACCGGCGCATGCGCTCGGCGCCGAAGCCGGCGTCGAGGCCGATTCGAACGCCCGCGACGGCGAGGAACGCCGCCGTCGCCGTCGCGGTCGCCGTGGTGGCCGCCGCGAGCGCGAGGACGAAGCCGCAGGCACCGTGCAAGCGGCGGAAGCCGGCGAAGACGTGACGGCCGAAGCGACCGCAGCCGATGTGCACGAAGCCGCCGCGCCGGTTGCCGGCCATGAGCCGCAGCACGCCGCGCAGGCGGGTGTAGCGGCGGTAGCGGCGTCAGCCGTCGCCGCGGAAGCGGTCGCTCACGTCGAGAGCGGCGCGACGGCCGAGCCGCAAGCGGCAGCCGAAACGCCCGCCGCCGGGGCCGAGCAGGCTCCGGCAGCGCCCGCTCGCGCTGTCGAAGCGCCGATGCAAGCCGCAGCGGTGGAGGCCGCACCGGCAGCCGCGGCGCACGCCGAGCCGGCTCCGGCCGAAACCGTGCAGGCGCAAGCCGCCGCGCCGGCCGAGGCCGCTGCCGTCGAGGCCGCACCGGTTGCAGCCGCCGCGGCGGACGTGTCCGAAGCGGCGGCTCCGGCGATTGCTCCGGCCCCGGTTGCCGAGCCAGCGCCGGCCGTCGCGCCGCAGCCCGCGCCTGTCGCGGCCGCGCCCGTCGAAACGCGCATCGCGCACGAGCCGCCCGCCGTCGCCGAAGCACCGGCTGCGCCGGCTGCCGAGGCCATCGCACCGGCTACGGCCGCCGCCCCCGTCGCGGCCGCGCCGGGCACGAGCCTCTCAACGGTGCTCGAAGCCGCCGGCCTCGTCTGGGTCAATACGGACGCGGACAAGCTGCATGCCGCTCAGGCCGTCGCCGCGCAAATCGTGCAGCCCATGCGCGTGCCGCGCGAACGCAAGCCGCTGCCGCCCGTCGACACGACGCCGATGCAGCAAGTCGAGACGACTCACCGCTGATCCGGTCGTCCATCGCACGAAAAAGCCCGCCCCGAAAAGGCGGGCTTTTTTGTCTGTGCTCCGGTTCTGCGGGTTTCCATGCCCGGCCCCTCCCGGCGCTTCCAGCTAAAATGGAGGTCTGGCTTATCTTGCAACGCACATGTCCCGACGCATCATCCCCGTGACCCCGGTGAGCGCGGCGCCCGATCTGCCCGGCGCCCTGCTCGCGCCGAGCGGCACGCTCCGCGACGCCTTCGCGCGCCCGTTGCGCGACCTGCGCATCTCGGTCACGGACCGCTGCAACTTCCGATGCGTGTACTGCATGCCGCGTACCGTGTTCGGCAAGGATTACCCGTTTTTGCCGCACAGCGCCCTCCTGACGCTCGAGGAAATCGAGCGGCTCGCGCGGCTTTTCGTCGCACACGGCGTCGAAAAAATCCGCATCACGGGCGGCGAGCCGCTCCTGCGTAAAAACATCGAATTCCTGATCGAGCGCCTCGCAAAGATGACGACCGTCGACGGACGGCCGCTCGACCTCACGCTGACGACGAACGGCTCGCTCCTCGTGCGCAAGGCGAGGAGCCTGCGCGACGCGGGGCTCTCGCGCGTGACGGTCAGCCTCGACGCGCTCGACGACACGCTCTTCAAGCGAATGAACGACGCCGACTTCGCAAGCGCCGACGTGCTCGACGGCATCTTCGCCGCGCAGGCGGCGGGCCTTGCGCCCGTGAAGGTCAACATGGTCGTCAAGCGCGGCACCAACGACGCCGAGATCGTGCCGATGGCGCGCCGCTTCAAGGGCACGGGCGTCGTGCTGCGCTTCATCGAATACATGGACGTCGGCACGTCGAACGGCTGGAACATGGCCGAAGTGCTGCCGTCCGCCGACGTGGTCGCGCGCATCGCCGAGCACTTCCCGCTCGTGCCGCTCGAGCGGCACACGCCGTCCGAAACCGCGCAGCGCTGGGGCTACGCGGACGGCAGCGGCGAGATCGGCGTGATCTCGAGCGTCACGCGCGCGTTCTGCGGCGACTGCACGCGCGCGCGGCTGTCGACGGAAGGCAAGCTGTATCTGTGCCTCTTCGCTTCGTCCGGCCACGACCTGCGCAGCCTCGTGCGCGGCGGCGCGACCGACGAGCAGATCGCCACCGTGATCGGCCACATCTGGCAGGCGCGCACCGACCGCTATTCGCAATTGCGCGGCAGCGCGCCGGCGACGGTAGAAGCGGCAAGCGAAGCGAAGCGCGTCGAAATGTCCTACATCGGCGGCTAGGCGCGCCGCCCGCTCGACGCGCCCGCCGCTTTCACGATGCCGCCGCACGCCGCCCCCTCCTCCACGATCACCGGCCTGCTGCTCGCAGGCGGGCGCGGCACGCGGATGGGCGGCGTCGACAAAGGGCTGCAGCCGCTGCGCGGCGAGCCGCTCGCGTTGCACGTGTTGCGCCGGCTCGCGCCGCAGGTCGACGCGCTCGTCATCAGCGCGAATCGCCATCTCGATGCATACGCGGCGCTCGGCGCGCCGTTTCACGCGCGCGTCATTACGGACACGCACGCCGACTTCGCCGGCCCGCTCGCCGGGCTCGCCGCAGGCATGCGCGCGGCGAGCACGCCGCTCGTCCTGTGCTCGCCATGCGATTCGCCGTTCCTGCCCGCCGATCTCGCCGCGCGCCTGCGCGCCGCGCTCGACGCGCAGCGCGCGGAGATCGCGTTCGCGACGACCGTCGACGCGAACGGCGGCGCCTCGGCGCAGCCCGTCTTCGCGCTCGTGAGCACCGCGCTCGCCGACGATCTCTGCGCCTATCTCGCGTCCGGCGAGCGCAAGATGCGCGCGTGGTACGCACGCCACAAGACGGCCGAAGTGCCGTTTGACGACGAGCGGGCGTTTTACAATGCAAACTCTTTGCGGGACTTAGCCGGCCTCGAACGCGCATGACGGGCCGCATCTCGTTGCTCGCGCCGCCCGCCGCTTGCGATGCGAGCGCGTCACAACGGCGGCCGGGACACCGGCCCCGAACACAATCCGCCTAGCGGCGCCGTCATCGATGACCACGCACACCACGCCTACGCCATCCGCCACGTCCGAGAACGCCGTCGCGCTGACCGTCGACGAAGCGCGCGCGCTCGCGTTGCGTTTCGTCGAGGGCGTCGCGCAGGTCGAGCGCGTCGCGCTGCGCGATGCGCTCGGCCGCGTGCTCGCCGGCGACGTCGCATCGCCGTTCGACATTCCCGCCTACGACAACGCCGCGATGGACGGCTACGCGTTCGACGGCGCGGCGCTCGCCGCGCCGGCCGCCGACGGCACGCTCGAGCTCGCGGTCGCGGGCCGCGCGCTCGCGGGCCATCCGTTCGACGGCCCGCGTGTCGCGAGCGGCGCGTGCGTGCGGATCATGACGGGCGCGCGCATGCCCGCGGGCTGCGACACCGTGATCCCGCAGGAAAAAGTCGATGCGGCGGGCGACGTCGTGCGCTTTCCCGCATCGGCCGCCGCGCGCGGCGACCACTGCCGCCGCGCGGGCGAGGACCTCGCGCGCGGCGCGAGCGCGCTCGCCGCCGGCCGCGTCGTGCGCGCCGCCGATCTCGGCCTGCTCGCGTCGCTCGGCATCGCCGACGTCGCGGTGCGCCGCCGCGTGCGCGTCGCGTTCTTCTCGACGGGCGACGAACTGCAACTGCCGGGCGAGCCGCTGCGCGACGGCGGCCTCTACGACAGCAACCGCGCGACGCTCGCCGGGATGCTCGCGCGCGTCGGCGTCGACGCGCTCGATCTCGGCATCGTCCGCGACGATCCCGCCGCGCTCGAAGCCACGCTGAAGGCCGCGGCCGCGCAGGCGGACGCGGTGATCACATCGGGCGGCGTGTCGGTCGGCGACGCCGATTTCACGCGCGCGCTGCTCGACAAGCTCGGCGACGTCACGTTCGCGAGCGTCGCGATGCGCCCGGGCCGGCCGCTCGCGTGCGGCCGCATCTGGGCGGGCGCACGCGACGCGCGGCCCGCGCTCTTCTTCGGCTTGCCGGGCAATCCGGTCGCGGTTGCGGCGACCTTCGTCGTGATCGTGCGCGACGCGCTCCTCGCGCTGATGGGCGCCGACGCGCCGCCGCTTCCCCGCTACCCGGCCGTCTGCGACGCGCCGCTCAAGAAGCGCGCGGGGCGCACCGAATTCCTGCGCGGGCGCGCGGCGCGCGACGCGAGCGGCGTCTGGCGCGTGACGCCCGCCGGCTCGCAAAGCTCGGCGTCGCTCAAGAGCCTGAGCGACGCGAACTGCTTCATCGTGCTCGCGCACGACGCCGCACGCGTCGACGCCGGCGCGACGGTCGACATCCTGCCGTTCGACGGCGTCATCTGAATCCGATCTCAGCACTTCCACGGGGGCAACTCGCATATGAAAAAACAAATCTCATCGATCGCGCCGGGGCAGACCGCGAAAGCGCTGATCCTCGTTTATCTGACGTTCAGCGTGCCGATCGTGCTGCTCGGCATCGTCAACGCATTCATCCGCGACCAATCGGTCGGGCTGGGCACGATCGTCAGCACGATCTTCAGCGCGCTGCTGCTGAACGCGATCGTCGGCTTCGTGCTGCTGTGGATCGCGTGCCACGCGTACAACTGGGTCGCATCGCGCTTCGGCGGCATCGAGATCGTGCTGTCGGACGCGCCGGAGGAAGCGTGAGCGCAGCGGCCGACGAGACGATCGCGATCCGCGCGGCCGCGGCGGCCGACGTGCCCGCGATGCTCGCGCTGATGCGCGAGCTCGCCGAATTCGAGAAGCTCACGCATCTGTTCGTCGCGACCGAAGCAGATCTCGCCGACGCGCTCTTCGGCGCGCGGCCGTCCGCCGAGGCGCTCGTCGCGGAAAACGGCGGCGCGATCGTCGGCTACGCGCTCTACTTTCACAACTATTCGACGTTCCTCGGCCGCCGAGGCCTCTATCTCGAAGACCTGTACGTGCAGCCGTCGCAGCGCGGCACGGGCCTCGGCACGCAGTTGCTGCGGCGGCTCGCGGCGATCGCGGTCGAGCGCCGCTGCGGCCGCTTCGAATGGACCGTGCTCGATTGGAATCAACCGGCGATCGACTTCTATCGGAAGATGGGCGCGGACGTGCTGCCCGATTGGCGCGTCGTGCGCGTGACGGGCGACGCGCTCGCGCGGCTCGCGGGCGGCGGCGCCTGAATCGGCCGCGAGCCGATGCACGTCCATGCGCGTCGATGTCACGCCGGCATCACGCCGACATCGCTTGCTTCGGCCCGCGATCGGCGCGAAACGCGACGGGCGGCCGGCAAAAACGCGAGCGCACGAAGCCGAACGAGGCCGCCCGGCACACGATCGAACCGGCAAAGCAAAACGGGGCGCACGCGGCGCCCCGTTTTTCGTTCCGCACGCCAGAGGCGCGCGAGACCAGCGATGCTTTCGCCGTTGCGCGCGGCGCGCGTCAGCTCTCGTCCGCCTCCGCGCCGTCGGCGCCCAGCAGCCCGTTCGCGACCTCGCCCGGCAGCGCCTCGACCTGCTTGAGCTTGCGGTTCATCACGCGCGTGCGCTGCTCGGCCGCCTCGATCGAGCGCGTGACCGTCTCGAGCTGCGACTTCGTCCGCGCGAGCACGTCGCCGAACTTGCCGAACTCGGTCTTCACCGCGCCGAGCACCTGCCAGACCTCGCTCGAGCGCTTCTCGATCGCGAGCGTCCGGAAGCCCATCTGCAGGCTGTTCAGGAGCGCCGTCAGCGTCGTCGGGCCGGCGACCGTCACGCGATAGTCGCGCTGCAGCAGATCGGTGAGGCCGGGACGGCGCAGGATCTCCGCGTAGAGCCCTTCGGTCGGCAGGAACAACAGCGCGAAATCGGTCGTATGCGGCGGCGCGACGTACTTCTCGGCGATCGTGCGCGCCTCCGCGCGAATCCGCGCCTCGAGCGCGCGCGCCGCTTCGTCGACGGCCGCCGCGTCCGCGCGCTCCTGCGCGTCGATCAGGCGCTCGTAATCCTCACGAGGGAATTTCGCGTCGATCGGCAGCCACACCGGCTGAGCTTCGCCTGTCGCGCCGTCGTCGTGCCGGCCCGGCAGCCGGATCGCGAACTCGACGCGCTCGCCGCTCTTCGGCACCGTCGCGACGTTCTTCGCATACTGGTCCGGCGTCAGCATCTGCTCGAGCAGCGCCTCGAGCTGCACTTCGCCCCAGGTGCCGCGCGTCTTCACATTCGTCAGCACCTTCTTCAAATCGCCGACGCCCGCCGCGAGCGTCTGCATTTCGCCGAGCCCGCGATGCACCTGCTCGAGCCGGTCCGACACGAGCTTGAACGATTCGCCGAGCCGCTGCTCGAGCGTCGCGTGCAGCTTCTCGTCGACGGTGCGGCGCATCTCCTCGAGCTTCGCCGCGTTGTTCGCCTCGATTTCCTTCAGGCGCGTTTCGAGCGTCGCGCGCACTTCTCCGATCCGGCGATCGTTCGCCTCCGTCAGTTGCTTGAGCTGCTGATTGAGCGTGTCGCCGAAATGCCTGAGCGCCGCGCCCTGCTCTTCGCGCGCGAGCTGCGCCTGCCGCTGCAGCGTGTCGCGCATCGCGTCGAACTGCTGCGTGTTGCCCGCGACGAGCTTCGCGAGCTGCTGCGCGAAGCCGTCGATCTGACTGTTCTGCACGGTCGCGACGCTCGAGAGCTGCGCGGCGAGCGTCTGCTGCAGTTGCGCGAAGTTGCCCGCGAGCTCGGTGCGCGAGTTGCGCGCGCCGTCAACGATCTCCGCGCGCAGCTCGCGCTCGAGGCGCTCGGCCGCATGCGCGTGCGCGTCGTTTGCGTCGTCGATCTGCTCGGCGAGCCGCTCGAGGCCTTCGCCGCGCGAGCCGCCGCGCAGCAGCGCGAAGAGCGCGACGGCGAGCGCTACCGCCAACGCGACGACGGCGGCCAGCAACAAGGTTTCGGTCATATGCGAGCCTTCCCCAGCACGCCGGGATTGATCGGATTCGGCGGACGGCCCGCGCGCGGCCCGACGCCGAGCGCCGCGATCAGATTGTCCGCCGCGAGATTCGCCATCGCGCGGCGCGTGCCTTCGCTCGCGCTCGCGATGTGCGGCGTCAGCACGACGTTCGGCACCTCGAGCAGCGCCGGATGCACGCCCGGCTCGCCTTCGAACACGTCGAGGCCGGCTGCGGCGATCCGCTTGTCGCGCAGCGCCGCGGCGAGCGCGGCGTCGTCGACGATCCCGCCGCGCGCGATGTTCGTGAGCGTCGCGGTCGGCTTCATCAGCGCGAGCTCGGCCGCGCCGATCGTATGGCGGGTCTCGGCCGAATACGGCAGCACGAGCACCACGTGATCGGCCTGCGCGAGGAGCGCCGCCTTCGACACGTACTCGGCATTTAACTGCGCCTCGATCTCCGGCGCGACGCGCGAGCGGTTGTGATAGATCACGCGCATGTCGAAGCCGCGCGCGCGCCGCGCGAGCGCCTGGCCGATGCGGCCCATGCCGATCACGCCGAGCGTCGCGCCGTGGATGTCCGCGCCGAGAAAGCTGTCGTACGACCACTTGCGCCACTGCCCCGCGCGCAGCCAGTGCTCCGCTTCGGCCATCCGCCGCGCGGCCGCCATCATCAGCGCCCAGCCGAAATCGGCCGTCGTCTCGTTCAGCACGTCGGGCGTGTTGGTGCCGAGCACGTGCGCGGCGTTGAACGCGCCGATGTCGAAGTTGTTGTATCCGACCGCCATGTTCGACACGACGCGCAGCCGCGGCGCGGCCGCGAGCACCGACGCGTCGATCACGTCGCTCGCCGTCAGCGCGCCGTCCTTGTCCGCGAGACGCGCCTTCAGCGCGAAGGGCGACAGCGCGTCGCCGTCGTTCCAGTCCACGTCGAAATATTGCTTGAGCCGCTCGATCACGTCCGGGAAGATCGAGTGCGCGACCAGGATTTTCTGCATTGCCGTCTCCGTCACGCCGCGCGGGCGGCGAACGCGCGCATCGCGCCGCCCGCCGCCCGCGCGGCCGTCATCGTCATCTTGCCTAACCGCCGAAAAACACCCACGTCGTCAGCAAAAACACCGGCACGAGAATCACGAGCGCCCAGCCGAGGTACGCGAAGAAGCTCGGCATTCTCACACCGCGCGACTCGGCGATCGCCTTCACCATGAAGTTCGGCGCGTTGCCGATATAGCTGTTCGCGCCCATGAACACGGCGCCCGCGGAAATCGCCGCGAGCGTCGTCGCGCCCGTCGTCATCAGCGCCTGCGCGTCGCCGCCCGCGAGATTGAAGAACACGAGATAGGTCGGCGCGTTGTCGAGGAATGACGACAGCACGCCCGTCGCCCAGAAATACATCGCGTCGATCGGCTTGCCGTCGGCGTCCGTGACGAGATGGACGATCGGCGCGAACACGCCGTCGCCGCCCGCGCGCAGGATCACGATCACGGGCGCGATCGTCACGAAGATGCCCGCGAACAGCTTCGCGACCTCCTCGATCGGCGCCCAGTTGAACGCGTTGCCCTCGCGCGCCGAGCGCGGCGTGATCGCGAGCGACACGAGCGCGACCGCGACGAGCGCGACGTCGCGCACCGCGTTCTGCAGCGCGACGTGCGTGCCGAACAGGTCGAACGTGACCCCCGGCTTCCACAAGCCGCTCATCAGCACGAGCGCGATCACCGCGCCGAGCAGCACGAAGTTGATCTTGCCCTCGATCGACACGCCGTGCGAATCGGGCGTCGGATCGAGGAACGGCTTGCGCTCCTCGCCGCCCTTCCGATAGAAGTACGTATCGATCGCGAAGAAGAGCGTGAGCAGGATTGCGCAGATGAAAAGCATCGGCCGCGCGAGATGGATCGTCGTCCAGAAGAAATCGATGCCGTTCAGGAAACCGAGGAAGAGAGGCGGATCGCCGAGCGGCGACAGCGAGCCGCCCGCGTTCGCGACGAGGAAGATGAAGAACACGACGACGTGCACGACGTGCTTGCGGTTGTCGTTCGCGCGCAAGAGCGGCCGGATCAGCAACATCGCGGCGCCCGTGGTGCCCATCACGCTCGCGAGCACGGTGCCGAGCGCGAGAATGCCGGTGTTGAGCTTCGGCGTGCCGTGCAGGTTGCCGCGCACGCAGATGCCGCCCGCGACCGTATACAGCGACGTCAGCAGCACGATGAACGGAATGTATTCCTCGAAAAGCGCGTGCATCAGCGTGCCGAACGCGGTGCCGAAGCCGAACGTCGCGGCGAACGGAATCAGGAACGCGACCGCCCAGGCCGCGGCGATCTTGCCGAAATGGTGATGCCAGAACACGGGCGCGATCAGCGGAAAGAGCGCGATCGACAGCAGGATGCCCGCGAACGGGATCGCCCAGAACGCGGAAAGCGCGGCACCGTCGAGCGTTGCGGCCGATGCGAGCGCGGGAGCGGCGCCTAGCGCGCCTCCCAGCGCCATGCCCGCCCAGGCGGCATGTCGTTTCATGTGAGTTCCTCTTGAATTGCGAATGGATACGGCGCGCAACGCGACGGCGGCGACCGTGGCGTCACGCGTCACGCGTCGCGCACGACGATCGCGTGAACGCGATACGGCCCGTGCGCGCCGAGCACGATCGTCTGCTCGATGTCGCCGGTGCGCGACGGCCCCGACACGAAGTTCACCGCGCGCGGCAATGCGCCGCGCTCCGCGCGGATCAACGCGAACGCGTCCTCGTGCCCCGCGACGATGCGCGACGCGCTCACGAGCGCGATATGGGTTTCGGGCAGCAGCGCGGCGGACGAGCACGTCTTCGGACTAGACAGCAGAACGAGCGAACCGGTTTCCGCCGTCGCGCAAAAACAGCCGGTGATGCCGACGACGTCGCCGTCCACGGGCTTCCTGAATTCGACCGCGAGCCCCGCGCCCGCCCAGTCGAGTTCGTCGAGCGTCGGCCACGCGATCGCCTGCGTGCCGAGCCCCGTGCGCCGCAGATACGCGGCGGCCGCGGCGGGCGCGTCGCGCATCGACGCGACGGTGTCGACGGTCGTCTCGAGCCGCAGCGCCTCGTCGACGAAGCGCGCGACGAGATCGCCTTCGAGCGGCGGCCGCGGCCCCGCCGGATGGCGCGCGACGTAATCGGCCGCATGCTCGCGCTCCACCTCGGCCAGCTCGGCCGGGCGGCCCTGCGCGGCGCGGATGCGCGCGAGGATGTTGCGGCGGGCAGCCGATGTGTCCATGAACTCCTCGTGACGATGGCCTTCGATACCGGCCCGATTATACCGGCCGATGCGGCGCGCGCCCGTCGCGGCGGACACGAAAAAAAGCGGGCCGTGCGGCCCGCATGCGCGCTGCGTCGATGCGGCCGCGCTCGCGCGCCGCCCTTGCGGGCGGCGTCACTTGCCCGCGTCGTCGTCGGGCGGCTGCGTGATCCCGAACACCTGGCGCAGATACGCGAGGTACGCCTTGTCGTCGCACATGCTCTTGCCGGGCGAATCGGACAGCTTCGCGACGGGCTGCCCGTTGCAGCGCACCATCTTGATGACGATCTGCAGCGGCTGGTAGCCGAGATCGTTGGTCAGGTTCGTGCCGACGCCGAACGCGAGCTTGCAGCGCCCGCGGAACCGCTCGTACAGCTGCATGACCTTCGGGATGTCGAGCGCGTCGGAAAACACGAGCACCTTCGTGCGCGGATCGCAGCGATTTTCCTCGTAGTGCTGGATGAGCCGCTCGCCCCAGTCGAACGGATCGCCCGAGTCGTGGCGCGCGCCGTCGAAGAGCTTGCAGAAATACATGTCGAAGTCGCGCAGGAACGCGTCCATTCCGTAGACGTCCGACAGCGCGATTCCGAGATCGCCGCGATATTCCTTCGCCCACATCTCGAAGCCGTAGGTCTGCGAATCGCGCAGCCGCGGGCCGAGCGCCTGGCAGGCCTGCAGATACTCGTGCGCCATCGTGCCGAGCGGCGTGATCTCGTGCTGCATCGCGTAGTAGACGTTGCTCGTGCCGGCGAACTGCGCGCCGAGCCCGTCGCGCAGCGTGCGCAGCACCTCCTCGTGCCAGATCTTCGAGAAGCGGCGGCGCGTGCCGTAGTCGGCGATCTTGCAATCGGCGAACTCGGGCTTCGCGCCGAGCAGTTGGATCTTCTCACGCAGCCGCTCGCGCCCTTCGCGGTAGTCGGGCCGGCGCTGCGTGTTGCGGAAGTACACCTCGTTGACGATCGCGAGCACCGGGATCTCGAAGAGGATCGCATGCAGCCACGGCCCCTTGATCTCGATGTCGATCTCGCCGCTGCCTTTTTGCGACGGCATGATCGAGATGTATTTCTCGTTCAGATGAAAAAGCGCGAGGAAATCGACGAAATCGCTCTTGATGAAGCGCAGCCGGCGCAGGTAGTCGAGCTCGGGATCGGTGAAACGCAGCTCGCACAGCGAGCGGACCTCGGCGCGGATCTCGTCGATGTACGGCACGAGGTCGACGCCGGGCGTGCGGCACTTGAAGCTGTATTCGACGCTTGCGGCGGGAAAATGATGCAGAACGACCTGCATCATCGTGAATTTGTACAGGTCGGTATCGAGCAGCGAAGTGATGATCATGATTCCAGACTGCCAAGATCGAGACGGAGCCCGAGCGTTCGCGCGCGGCGCGCCTGCCCTCCGGTTGACGCATGTTACCCGAATGCGGCGCAAATCCGCGCCGAAGCGCCGCGGCGCCGCGCGTTCCGCCATAAACTAATCACGAAACGGTATAAGCGGCGAAGTCGAGCGCGCAATGCGGGTTTGGCGCATCAGTTACAATGCCGGTTTTGGCGCCATGCGTCGCCCCCATACATACCTAGATTCCGCCGCAGGAGCGTTTTGAATGACCCACGTTGTGACTGAAGCGTGCATCAAGTGCAAATACACGGATTGCGTCGATGTATGCCCTGTGGACTGTTTCCGTGAAGGCCCGAACTTTCTCGCGATCGATCCGGACGAGTGCATCGACTGCGCGGTGTGCGTCGCCGAATGCCCGACCAATGCGATCTACGCCGAAGAAGACGTGCCGGGCGACCAGCAGCAGTTCACCCCGCTGAACGCCGAGCTCGCGAAGAACTGGCCGTCGATCACGAAGACGAAGCCCGCACCCGCCGACGCCGACGAGTGGAAAGACGTGCAGGACAAGCTGCACCTGCTCGAGCGCTGATCGCCCGCGCTCGCGGGGCGCGACGCGACGTCGCGTGACGAAGCCGATGTGCAAAAGTATTGACAGATCGGCCAGCGCCTCATAGAATCTCATTTCTCTGCTGTTTGTTCCCCGATAGCTCAGTCGGTAGAGCGCCGGACTGTTAATCCGTAGGTCCCTGGTTCGAGCCCAGGTCGGGGAGCCAAGAATTGCAAAGGCCCGTTGCAGACGGGCTTTTTCATGGCCGCCTAGTTTCGAGGCGTCAAGCACGCCGAACCGTCTTATTCCCCGATAGCTCAGTCGGTAGAGCGCCGGACTGTTAATCCGTAGGTCCCTGGTTCGAGCCCAGGTCGGGGAGCCAGCTTCGAAGGCCCGTCGTTCGCGACGGGCCTTTTTGCTTTTCCCCTCTACGTTTTCGTTGTGCCGCGCACCGTCGCGCCGGCGGCGGCGTGCTAGAGTCGTGCTCTGCTTCTCGCCACGCATCCGCCGCTTCCCCACCGATGAAAAACCGTTATTTCGCTGTCCTCGCGACCTGCGCCGCCCTCGTCTCGATCGCCACGCCGGCCGCGCGCGCCGAGGAAGTCGCAAGCGTCAACACCAATTTCCGCCTGACGGGCTCCGACCGCGTCGTCGTCGAAGCGTACGACGATCCGCTCGTGAGCGGCATCACGTGCTACGTGTCGCGTGCCCGCACGGGCGGCATCAAGGGCACGCTCGGCATCGCCGAGGACCCGACCGAGGCGTCGATCGCGTGCCGGCAGGTCGGCCCGATCCGCTTCACCGAGCCGCTCAGGCAGCAGACCGACGTGTTCAGCGAGCGGCTGTCGTTCATCTTCAAGACGCTGCACGTCGTGCGCGTCGTCGACAAGAAGCGCAACACGCTCGTCTATCTGACCTACAGCGACCGGATCGCGACGGGCAGCCCGAAGAACAGCGTGACCGCGGTGCCCGTGCCGACCGGCACGCCGATTCCGGTCAGATAACGGGCGCACCCGCATCGCCGGACCGTCGCGAGCCGCCGCCATGCGATCCGAACGCGCGCACGAGCAGGTCCGATACTGGCGCACGCCGCTGCTGCCGGACGCCGACTTCGTCACGGCGACCTACCGCGACCATGCGTTCGCGCCGCACTGGCACGACGCGTACACGATTCCCGTCATCGTGGCGGGCGCCGAGCGCTACACGTGCCGCGGCAGCGCCTATGTCGCCGACACGGGCTCGATCCCCGTCATCAATCCGGGCGAGATCCACACCGGCTCGCGCGCGGCCGAAGACGGCTGGCGCTATCGCGTGGCCTACGTGCCCGTCGACTTCATCCGCGCGCTCGCCGACGAAATCGCGGGCACGCCGCAGCCGCAGCCGTGGTTCCGGCTCGACGTCATCCACGACGCGGACCTCGCCGCGCGGCTCGTCGCCGCGCATCGGCTGATGGAAGCGAGCGGCGCGACGGGGCTGCGTGAGGCGATCGATCGGCTGCTGCGAGGCGAACGCGTCGCGGCGGCGGGCCGCGCTTCGGGTTTGGCTTCGGGTTTGGCTTCGGGTTTGGCTTCGGGTTTGGCTTCGGGTTTGGCTTCGAGTCCGGATTCCGGTCCGGCTTTGGATTCGGGTTCCGGCTCGGTTTCGACTTCGGCCTGGCTGCCGGATGCGCTCCCTCGCGACGCAAGCGCGCCCCGGCCGATCGACGATCCGCTCTCCGCCGAAACCGCGATGCTCGACGCCTACTCGACATTGATCGCGCGTCACGCCGGCAATCGCACCGCGCCGCGCGACGTCGCGGCCGACCGCCGGCGCGTCGATGCGATGCGCGAGCGGCTCGCCGCCGATCTGTCCGAATCCGTCACGCTGTCGGACGTCGCGCGAGCGGCCGGGCTGTCGCCGTTCCATGCGGCGCGCCTGTTCTCGCGCGCAACCGGCATGCCGCCGCACGCATGGCGCAACCAGTTGCGCCTGCAACGCTCGCTCGCACCGCTGCGCGCGGGCGCGAGCGTCGCCGACGTCGCCGCCGCGTGCGGCTTCTCCGATCAAAGCCACTTCACCCGCCATTTCAAACGGATGTTCGGCGTGCCGCCCGGGCGATGGCAGCCGTCGTAGCGTTGTAGCGACAGACGCGCATCGCCGCCGCCGTCGCTTCCCGCTCCGGCGAAGGTACCGGTACCAGCTTTGGCTTTGGCTTTGGCTTTGGCTTTGGCTTTGGCTTTGGCTTTGGCTTTGGCTCGGGCTTTGGCTCGGGCTGGGCCTTCACGACATCGACATCGCAAGAACGTACAAGCGAGCGCCTCTCCCGCGCGGCTATCCTCCATCGCACAGGAGGTAGCCGCCTTGTCCCAGTCCCGCTCCACGCATCCCCCGCCCGCCCGGCTCGGCGAATTCGCCGCCGGCATGCGCGACACCGTTCCGATGATGGTAGGTGCCGCCCCCTTCGGCGTGATCTTCGGCACGCTCGTCACGACGGGCCCGCTCGCGCCGTGGCACGGCGAGCTGATGTCGTTCGCGCTCTTCGCCGGCTCCGCTCAGTTCATCGCGCTCGGCCTGATCGCGGGCAGCGCGAGCTATGCGGTCGTGCTCGCGACGACGTTCGTCGTCAATCTGCGCCATCTGCTCTACAGCGCGACGCTCGCGCCGTACGTCGCGCATCTGCCGCTGCGGTGGCGCGCGACGCTCGGCGCGCTGATGACGGACGAGGTTTTCGCCGTCGCGTACGCGCACTACCGTCATGCCGAGCCCGGCGCGACCGGGCCGGACCACTTCTTCGGCTCCGGCGTCGCGATGTACGTGAACTGGCAGGTGTGGACGATCGCGGGCCTGCTGTTCGGCGCCGCGTTCCCGCGCCTGCAGTCGCTCGGGCTCGACTTCGCGATGGCGGCGACGTTCATCGCGATCGTCGTGCCGCAACTCGCCTCGCTGCGCAATCTCGCCGCCGCGGTGACGGCGGGCGCCGTCGCGCTCCTCTGCCGCGCGTGGCCGTACAAGCTCGGGTTGCTCGCCGCCGTCGCCGCGGGCGTCGTGATCGGCGTCGCGCTGACCTGGTTCGCGGAGCAGCGCGCGCGCCGGCGCGCGGAGGCCGCATCATGAGCTACGCGCTGCTGATTCTCGGAATGGCGGCGCTCACGTACGCGATCCGCACGACGCTCTTCCTGCTCGGCGATCGCCTCGCCTTCCCGCCGCTTCTCCTCGCCGCGCTGCGCTTCGTCCCCGTGACCGTGCTGACCGCGATCATCGTGCCGATGACGCTCGCGCCGCACGGCGGCGACGCGGAGCTGACCTGGCGCAATCCCCGGCTCGTCGGCGCCGCTGCCGCGGTGCTCGTGTCCGCCGCGACGCGCCGGCCGCTCGTCACGATCGCCGCCGGGCTCGCCGTGTTCTTTTTCTGGCAGGCGATCGTGCCGCCGCGCGGCTGGCTGCCGGGCTGAGCCGCGTGCGCCGCCCGCACGCGCGGCATCGGCGCGCACGGCCCTCAAGTTCCCGCGCGCACAGCCGTTAAGAGGATGAAGCCCCGCGCCCGGCGACCGAATCCCGTCATCCGATCCGGCCGGACAGCACGACGACCGACGGCCAGCCGGCCGATCCGCGCAGCCGACACGCGGCCTGCCCACGTCGGCTGCGCGCGGGCGAAAGCGCCGGTCGAGCCGACCGGCATCGAGCATCGAGACAGACATGGGCCAAATCACTCTCACGCTGAAAGACGACACCGTCGCTTCCCTGCGCAAAGACTTCGATGCGTTCTTGCGCGTGTCGCTCAAGCTCGATCCGCAGTTCGTCACGCCGTCGTTCGAGGATTTCCTGCGCGCGAAGCTGCTCGACAGCATGGTGCCGCTCACCGAGCACGCCGTGCAGCGGCTCCTGCAAGGCGGCCAGTATGCGTGGGCGAAGCGCACGCTCGACAAGGAGTTTCCGGACGTCGTCGCGATCCTGATCCGGCAGGCGGGCGAATTCGGCTTCGGCTTCGCGTCGCGCTCCGAATGGACGCCCGACGAACTCGCGAAAGCATGCCGCGAATGGGCGGCCGCCGTCGTGTCCGGCGCGCAGGGGGATGCGGCGCTCGTCGATCCGCTCGCCGCGCAGATCAAGGCGGCCGTCACCGACATTCAGACGCTCGAGGAGCGGATGCAGACGCCCGCGTGGCGGCTCGCCGAATCGCTGCGGCAACGCGTGTACGAAGCGAAGCTCGCGTGCGAGATGAGCGTCGGCAGCGTCGCGCGCGAGAAGCTCGGCGAGCTGCGCGGGCTGCTCAGGCTCGGCATCGCGCACGGCTCGTTCCAGAAGCAGGAAGCGCAGCAGATCATGGAATACCTGCGGCTCCTGAAGCCCGAGATCTTCGTCGAGGAGCCGTACGACATCTTCACGCGCATCGCCGCGTGGCTGCGCAGCGTGTTCATCGTCACGCCGCCCGCGCGCGGCGCGCAGAACACGGCGCAGCCGCAGGGGCGCCGCCGCCAGTAGCCAGTAGCCAGTAGCCATAGCCGTTGCAATTGCCGTTGGCCGTAACCAGTCACGCGCGGCGCGCTCGTTCGCGCGCGCGCAAACGCGGTTCGAGCACGAAGGCGGACCGCTAAAACGCAACGGCCCGGACCGCGCGATGCGATCCGGGCCGTCGTCCATCGGTCGACGCGCAACGCGCCAGGCGAGCCTTCCGGGGCGAAGCCCGCTTGCCGCGCGCCGGCCTTCGGCGCTTACTCGCCCGCGCCGGCCTTCACGCCGCCGTTGACGGACAGCGAGCCGTTCGCGCCGCCCGCGACACCCTTCGCCAGACCGCCCGCCGCGCCCGCGACGCCGCCGACCGCATTGCCCGCCGCGCTCGTCGCGCCGTTGACGGCGTTGCCCGCCGCATTCGTCGCACCTTCGACCGCGCCGCTCGCCTTCGTCTTCGCGTCCGCGCCGAGCTCGGCCGCTTCGTCGGCCTTCGCCTTCGCCTTGGCCTTCGCGTGCGTCACGTGCTTCTTCGCCGAATGCTTGACGGCATTCGCCGCCGCTTCCGGCGATGCGGCCGACAGGTCGCCGCCCGCGTTCAGTTGCGCGCTCGCGCCCGCCTTCTGGCCGAGCACGTCGGCCGAGCCGCCGACCGAACCTTGCGTCGCCACGCCGGCCGTCTGCGCGAAAGCGGTCGTCGCCACCGCCGCCACCGCGGCACCGATCAACATTGCACGAATCTTGGACATCGCAATTCTCCTCAACAAAGTCGTTGGAACGGCGTGCCGTCGAAGGCCGCCGCTATGTGCCCGCCGCGACATGCAGCGAGTCCGTGTACAGACCGGCCGATTTCGTTCGCGGTTCGCCGTTCTCGACAACTGTTACCCACCGTTTCATTTGCTGACGAGTTCGACACACTCGCTTACACGCGGCGGCCCGAATCGCGCGAAACCCCGAAAACATTTGACGCGCGCCTTACACCGCTTGCGCCGCGCATCGCTTATGATGCGATGCCGCCGTCGCGCGGCGCGCTCTTCTTTCCCGTTCTCACTGCCATGCCCAACCTGGATTTCACGCTGACCGGCGAATTCGTCGAACTGCATAACTTGCTCAAGCTCACCGGTCTCGCGGACAGCGGCGGCTCGGCGAAGATGCTCGTCGCGTCGGGCGCGGTGAAGGTCGACGGCGCGCCCGAGCTGCGCAAGACGTGCAAGATCCGCGCGGGCCAGGTCGTGCTGCTCGGCGACACGCGCATCGCCGTGCACGCCGCGACGTAGCGAGCCCCTGTCGGCCGTAAGGCCATCAGAAGCCGGCATCGACAGCGTTCGCGGAAACTCGTAATCTCATTGTTTCCTAAAAATAAGCAAAGGCGCGGGCAGGCCGTCCGCGCGAACGCGTCCCATGTCGCCTACCAGTTTCACGCGAGCGGCCGCCGCGCCGCCCCCCACCCTGTCCCGTCACGCCGCCGATACGGCGCGCCTCGCCGCGCCGCTCGCGATCGCGCAGCTGTCGCAAATGGCGATGAGCGTCACCGACACCGTGCTGCTCGGCTCGCTCGGCCCCGACTCGCTCGCGGCGGGCGGCCTCGGCGCGAATCTGTTCTTCGTCGTCGTGACGCTGCTGCAAGGCGTGCTGACGTCGGTCAGCGTGAGCGTCGCGCACGCGCGCGGCGCGCAGGCCGAGCACCGCGTGCCGCACATCTACTGGACGGGCTTCGCGCTGTCGTTGCTGCTCGCGGTTCCGGCGTTCGCGCTGCTGTCGTTCGCGGAGCCGCTCCTGCGCGCGTTCGGCGAACCGGCGGCGCTCGCGCGCAATGTCGGCGAATACGCGGCCGTGCTGCGCTTCGCGGCCCCCGGCAGCCTGATCGGCGTCGGGCTGATGCGCTCGTTCCTGCCCGCGATCGGCGCGGCGAAGCGGCTGCTGTGGGTGTCGCTCGCCGGCGTCGGCGTCAACGCGTTCCTCAACTACGGCCTGATCCACGGCGCGTTCGGGCTGCCTCGCCTCGGCTTCCTCGGCTCCGCGACCGCGACGACGATCACGATCTGGCTCTCCGCGCTCTTGCTCGTCGCGCTGCTGCACGGGCGGCCGGCGTTCAAGCACTTCGTCGTCGCCGCGCGGCCGCGGCTGCCGCTGATGGGCGAGCTGTTCGGCATCGGCTGGCCGGTGGCGATCACGTACGGCGTCGAATCGACGCTCTTCCTCGCGACGGGCCTCACGGTCGGCGTGCTCGGCGAATCGTCGCTCGCCGCGCATCAGATCGCGCTCAATGTCGCGTCGGTCGCGTTCATGGTGCCGCTCGCGATCGGCCAGGCGGCGAACGTGCGCGTCGGCTACTGGGCGGGCGCGGGCGCGCCCGTTGCCGCGCGGCACGCGGGCTTCGTCGCGCTCGGGCTCGGCATTGCGTTCATGTCGCTGTCGGGACTCGTGCTGATCGTCGCGCCGCACGCGATCGTCGGCCTCTATCTGAAGCTCGACGATCCCGCGAACGCGCACACCGTCGCGCTCGCGACGTCGCTGCTCGGGATCGCCGCCGTGTTCCAGATCGTCGACGGGATGCAGACGGTCGGCTCCGGCTGCCTGCGCGGCCTGAAGGACACGCGCGTGCCGATGCTCGCCGCGACGCTCGGCTACTGGGGCATCGGCTTTCCGACCGGCTACTGGTTCGCGTTCCATGCGGGCCTCGGCGCGCGCGGGCTGTGGTGGGGGCTCGCCGCCGGGCTCGCGAGCGTCGCGGTGCTGATGACGTGGCGTTTCCATCGGAAGAGCGCGGCGCTCAGGACGCATGCGCGCGGTTAAGCGCGGGCTTCGGCGCGCGCGTTAGCGCGTTAGCGCGTTAGCGCGTTAGCGCAGGCGAACACGGCGACGGCGATCCGCGCAAGCGCTCATTCGCCGCCGCGAGCGGCCTATGTTCATTTCATCGGACTCTACGGCACGCATCATCGCAAGCATCGGCCGATTCGCCGCACGATGCGCGCATGCGATCGCCGCCTCGTCGACGCCGTCGAATCGGCTGACCGCCATCCATCCGGCAAGGCGACGCCGACCGGACAGTCCGCGTCGCCTCGCGTCGAGTGCGGCCGCGCGCGACGTCGGCGCCGAGCGAAATCGGCGCATCCACGTCCCGCCAATCGCGCCGGCGCTCGCATACGCCACGCCGTCCCGATCGCCGCGACGCGCGTGCGCCCCGCCCCGCCCGCGCCCGATTCCTCCCGCGTTCGCATTGTCCGCCACGCGCGCCGCGGCACGAAATCGCGCGCGGCGCTATGCTTGCCGATCAAGCGGCCGCCGTCGCGAGAACGGCCCCGTCCCCGCATGCGCATTGCGCCGCGTCCGCGCGGCGTCCCCCGTCATCTGAAGGAGCAATCATGAGCGAAGCAGTACGGATGGAACGCGACACGTTCGGTGAAATCGCAGTGCCCGCGGCCCGGCTATGGGGCGCGCAAACGCAGCGCTCGCTGCAGAACTTCAAGATCTCGACCGAGAAGCAGTCGCCCGAGCTGATCGAGGCGCTCGCGCTGATCAAGCGGGCGGCCGCCGCCGTCAATCTCGAGCTCGGCGTGCTCGCGCAAGACAAGGCGAACGCGATCATCGCCGCCGCCGACGAGATCGTCGCGGGCAAGCACCCCGACGAATTCCCGCTCGCGGTCTGGCAGACGGGTTCGGGCACGCAGACCAACATGAACCTGAACGAGGTGATTGCGAACCGCGCGAGCGAGCTGCTCGGCGGCGAACGCGGCGAGAGCCGCAAGGTGCATCCGAACGACGACGTCAATCGCGGCCAGTCGTCGAACGACGTGTTCCCGACCGCGATGCACATCGCCGCCGCGCGCGCGATCGTCACGCATCTGCTGCCCGCGCTGCGCACGCTGCGCGCGACGCTCGACGCGAAGGCAGCCGCGTTCGCCGACATCGTGAAGATCGGCCGCACGCACCTGCAGGACGCGACGCCGCTCACGCTCGGCCAGGAATTCTCCGGCTACGTCGCGCAGCTCGATCAGGGCATCCGCCACGCCGAAGCGGCGCTGCCGCATCTTTACGAGCTCGCGCAAGGCGGCACCGCGGTCGGCACCGGGCTCAACGCGCATCCGAAGTTCGCCGCGGGCGTCGCGGCCGAGATCGGCCGGCTCGCCGGGCTGCCGTTCGTCAGCGCGCCGAACAAGTTCGAGGTGATGGCCGCGGCCGACGCGCTCGTGTTCGCGCACGGCGCGCTGAAGACCGTCGCCGCGAGCCTGATGAAGATCGCGAACGACATCCGCTGGCTCGCGAGCGGGCCGCGCTGCGGGCTCGGCGAGCTGTCGATTCCGGAGAACGAGCCGGGCAGCTCGATCATGCCGGGCAAGGTCAACCCGACGCAGTCCGAAGCCGTGACGATGCTGTGCTGCCAGGTGTTCGGCAACGACGTCGCGGTGAACTTCGGCGGCGCGAGCGGCAATTTCGAGCTGAACGTGTTCCGGCCGATGATCGCGCACAACGTACTGCAATCCGTGCGGCTGCTCGCGGACGGCGCGCAGAGCTTCAACGATCACTGCGCGGTGGGGATCGAGCCGAATCGTCCGCGCATCGACGCGCTCCTGAACGAATCGCTGATGCTCGTGACGGCGCTCAATCCGCACATCGGCTACGACAAGGCCGCGCAGATCGCGAAGAAGGCGCACAAGGAAGGCACGACGCTGAAAGCCGCGGCGCTCGCGCTCGGCTACGTGACCGAAGCGCAGTTCGATGAATGGGTGCGGCCGGAGAAGATGGTCGGCAACGGCTGATGTCCGATGCCGGCGACGCGCGACGCGCACGGCGGGGCCGCGACTCGGTCGGCGTCGCGCGGGCCGACGACGGCCCAGCGCGGCGGCGGGCCGGTGGCGGAGCCCGCGCTCGCCCGCGCTGGATCGGCGCCGGGCGGCCGGCGCCATGTGATTGCCGGTTGTCGTTCGATGGTCGCCGGTTGATCGTCGCCGGCTTGATCGAACGCGCTCGATCATCGGCGCTCGATCGTCTGCGTTCGATCCGATGTAATCGAATCGAAGCGCACGATCATCATCACGTGAACGTGCTCGCGGGCATTCGATCGCCGCCGCCCTGCCGACCGTACGATCCCGGCGCGCCCTCGATGCACCCTCGACGCGCAATCGCTGCAGCATGCGTGAGCAACGTGTGCGACGCACGTCGACGCAAGCCCGCGCACGCCGCCCCGCTTTCACGCCGCGCCGCGCCGCTCCAATGAAAAACGCCGCGAACGATCGCGGCGTCTTCGGTTCGATGAGCCCGGCGGCCCCCGCTCACGCGCCCGCTTGGCCGCGCGACGAGCGCCGATGCGCGCTCACACTTCCCCTTTCGCGACTTCCTCGGGCTTGAGCTCGACGATCTTGTCGAGCGCGGCCCGCACTTCCATCGCGTATTGCGCGAGCCGCTTCTGCTCGTCGGTGGAGGGCTCGAACGGCGGCACGGGCACCGGATTGCCGTTCTCGTCGACCGCGACGAACACGACGAGGCAATCGGTCGTCTGGCGCAGCACGCCGCCCTTCGGATCGCCCGCGTGCACCGACACGTGGATGTGCATGCTCGTGCGGCCCGTCGCGACGACGCGCGCCTTCAGCTCGACGAGATTGCCGACGAGGATCGGCCGCTGGAAGCGGATGTTGCCGACGCTCACCGTCACGCAATAGCGGCTCGACCAGATCGCCGCGCACGCATACGCGGTCTCGTCGATCCATTTCATCAACGCGCCGCCATGCACCTTGCCGCCGAAGTTCACGGACGTCGGCTCGGCGAGGAAGCGGAAAACGGTTTCGGTGCGATCAAGCGGCGCGGAAGGCGTGGCGGGCATGTCGGCTAGCTCCAGTTCTGCGGTGTAGCGGGAAAGGAGATGATTATACGTTGCGCTGCGACAAAGTGTCGCGCCCGCCGAGCCGGGCCCGCCGCGCACGCCGGGGCAAAAGCGGCGCTAGCTCGCGGCCGCGCCGTCAGTTGCGGATCGTGATGCCCTGATCGATCGTGCCGTACATCTCGATGCGGCCGGTGCCGGCGCCGGACCCGCCCGCGCCGCCGGACGCGCAGCCGGTGCAGACAAAGACGGCAATGAGGGTTGCAACAAGCGTTTTCATCGGGAGAAGCGTCGTCGAATGGCCGGCGCGCCGCGATGGCGCGCCGCCGGGTCAGCGGTCGTCGCATTTTACGCGCGCTGTCGGGACACGCGCCGAAGGCGGCGGGCGCATGACGTCGGGTCGCCCTAATCCGAGACACCTTGCCCTGGACCTGCTCCTTGCCCTGAGCCCAAACCTAAACCTAAACCTAAACCTAAACCTAAACCTAAACCTAAACCTAAACCTAAACCCAAACCTGAGCCAGAGCCAGAGCCAGAGCCAGAGCCAGAGCATGCGCCCGAACCGGAGCCAATGCCACGACTTGAACCTGAACCCGAACCCCGGCATGCGCCCGAACCGCAACGCCGGCTTCAGTCATCAAGCCCGGCGCGCATTCGACATTTCACCCGACGCCGAAACATCGAATGCAATACGCGCCTACACTCGAACACATCCCCCTGTCCGAAATCCGCCAATGTCCGACTCCGACCGCCACCACCATTTCCCCGGCCTGAGCCATCTGGGCGCGCTGCTCGCCGATCCGGGGCGCGCCGCGATGCTCTGGGCGCTGATGGACGGCAGCGCGCGCCCCGCGGGCGAGCTGACGATGATCGCCGGGCTGTCGCCGTCAGCGGCAAGCGCGCATCTCGCGCGGCTCGCGGACGGCGGCCTCCTCGCGCTCGACGTGCGCGGCCGCCACCGCTACTACCGGATCGCGTCGCCCGACATCGCCGCGGCGATCGAGGCGCTCGCGAACGTCGCGCAGGCGGCCGCGCCGCGGCGCCCGACGCCGCAACCGGCGCGCACCGTGCCGCCCGACATGCGCTACGCGCGCACCTGCTACGACCACATGGCGGGCGAGCTCGCGGTCCAGGTGTTCGAGCGGCTGATGTCGCGCGGCTGGCTGACGATGGCGGACGGCGCGCTCGACGCGACCGCGGCGGGCGCCGCGCAGTTCGCGCAATGGGGCGTCGACGTCGGCGGCCAGCGCGCGAAGCGCCGCCGCTTCGCATGCACGTGCCCGGACTGGAGCGAGCGTCGTCCGCACCTGGGCGGCGCGCTCGGCGCCGCGCTCCTCGACAGCTTCTGCCGGCGCGGCTGGATCGAGCACGCGGCGAAGCCGCGCGTGCTGCGCGTGACGCCCGCCGGGCAGCGCGAATTCGACGCGCTGTTTACCGGCGGATGACGCGCGCTTTCATCGGTCTGACGAATTCCCGAGTGCCGACAATTCTTGTTACACGCACGTCAAATCGCATAACAAAACGACCGTCACTGAAACATGTCGAGCGGATAGAGTGGATTCATACGGCGCGTGCCACGCCGGACATAACAGAGACAATGATGACCATCCTCGCCGTTCGTAGTCCATTTGCGCTGTCGCGCATCGCCCGCCACACGCTCGTCGCCGTCGCGATGCTCGCCGCCTTGCCGCCCGCCATCGCGCAGACCATCGATGCGCCGCCCGCCGGCGTCGCCCAGCAAGCGGGCGGCGATCCGCCGAGCCGCGTCGCGCGCCTCAATTACCTGTCCGGCGCCGTGACGACCGAGCCCGCGGGCGCGAGCGACTGGTCGTACGCGGCCGTCAATCGCCCGCTCACGACCGGCGACCAGCTATGGAACGATTCGGGCGCGCGCTCCGAGCTGCACATCGGCTCGACCGCGGTGCGCCTCGGCCAGTCGACGAGCCTGTCGCTCCTCAACCTCGACGACACGAACACGCAGTTGAAGGTGCCGCTCGGCACGCTGTCGACGCACGTGCGCGAGTTGCCGCCCGGCACGTCGTACGAAGTCGACACGCCGAACCTCGCGCTCGCGGTCGGCTCGCCCGGCGACTATCGGGTCGACGTCGCGCCCGACGGCTCGAGCACGACCGTCACCGTGCGGCGCGGCAGCGCGACTGTCTACGGCGACGGCGCGCAGATGCCGGTGTCGGCCGGCCAGCGGGTCGTCTTCACGGGCACCGGGCTGCAAGTCGCGGACACGGGCGCCGCGCCGCCGCCCGACGGTCTCGACGAATGGGCCGCGAGCCGCGATGCCGCCGAGGAGCGCTCGGTGTCGGCGCGCTACGTGTCGCGCGAAATCCCGGGCTACCAGGATCTCGACGCGAACGGCTCGTGGCGCGACGACCCCGATTACGGCGAGGTGTGGGTGCCGAGCGCGGTGCCCGCCGGCTGGGCGCCGTATCGCACCGGCCACTGGATCTGGCAGGCGCCGTGGGGCTGGACCTGGGTCGACGACCAGCCGTGGGGCTTCGCGCCTTACCACTACGGCCGCTGGGCCTACGTCGACGATTCGTGGGCCTGGGTGCCGGGCCCGCTCGTCGTCAGCGCGCCGCCGTGCTACGCGCCCGCGCTCGTCGCGTTCGTCGGCGGGGGCGGCGGCGGCTTCGACTGGAGCGTCGGCCTCGCGATCGGCGGAATCGCGGCAGCGGGCGTCGCGTGGTTCCCGCTCGGCCCGCACGATCCGTGGCGGCCGAGCTGGGGCGGCTGGAGCCCGCACTACTATCAGCACGTGAACCGGACGGTGATCGTGAACAACGTCAACAACATCAACGTCAACAAGACGGTGAACGTGACGAACATCACGAACATCCACAACACGTACGTGAACTTCCGCGCGCCGAACGCGGTGACGGCCGTGCCCGCGACCGCGTTCGTCCACGGGCAGCCGGTGTCGCGCTTCGCGCAGAAGGTCGATCCGCAGCAGTGGCGCAACGCGCACGTCGGCTCGGGCGCGCCGGGCGTCGCGCCGGTGCGGCAAAGCTTCGCGGGCGCGCTGCGCAACGCCGCGTACCGGCCGCCCGCGGCCGTCGAGCAGCGCGCGATCGTCGCGACGCGCAACCCGGTCGTGCCGGCCGCCTATCACGACCAGCTCGCCGCGCACCTCGCGCAAAGCGGCGCGCGGGTGCCGGGCGCGGGCGCGCCCGTCGTAAAGACCTCGGCGCCGCCGAACTATGCGATGCGGCCGGTGCGCTCGCCCGAAAACGCGGGTGCGCCGAACCGCTGGGCGATGCGCAACGTGCAGCTCGTCGATACGCACGCGCCTGTCGCTCAACCCGGCCGCCGACCGCAGGGCGGCGCCGGCAACCCGGCCGCGCGCGCGGGCGAGCCACCGCAGCCGAACATGCCGCAGCCGAATGCGGCCCAACCGAACCTCGCGCGCCCCGGCATCCCGCAACCGGGCCTCGCGCAGCCGAATGCGCCGCACGCGCCGGGCGGCCCGCAGAACGCGATGCAGCCGAACGTGTCTCGCCCGAATCCCGCGCCGGCGTTCAACAATGGCGTACCGCGGCCGCCCGCAGCCGACGAGGGCCTAGGCGCGCGCGCGGAATCACGCGCACCGGGCGAAGCGCAGCGCGCGCAGCCGTCGTGGACGCAGCCGCATCCGCCGATCCAGCAGCAGCACGCGAACGAAGGCCAGCCTCGCGCGAACGCCGGGCCGAATGCGCCGCTCAATTACCGTTCGCCGACGCAGAACGCGGTGCCGCCGATCCGCTCGACGCCCACGCCCATCCACCCCGCGCCGTCCGCGCCGCAGCCCGCCGAGCGGACGCAGCCGCAGCCCGCGCCGCGAAACGAAATGCGCGCGACCGAGGCGCCGCGCGGCATGCCGCGTCAGGACGCGCCGCGCAACGAATATCGCGCGCCGGCCCCTGCGCCACGTCCGCAGACGGAAGCGCCGAGGATGGAAGCGCCTCGCGCCCCCGCGCCGCGAATGGAGGCGCCTCGCATGGAACCGCGCCCCGCGCCGCCGCCGCCCGCCGTGCCGCACACCCCACCGCCTCCCGCGCCGCGCCAGGAGCCGGCGCGCCAGGTGCGTCCGGACCAGCAGCACGGCTCCGATGCGCACCGCGAAGAACGTCGGCGTGCGTGAGGTCGCGCCGCGCATCAAACAAAAAAACCCGCGAGTTTCGCGGGTTTTTTCATGATTCGGCCGACGAGCGGCGCGCCGCTCAGACGGCCATCGGCGCGCTCAACGGCTCGTGATGGCGATAACCGGCGAGCGTGAAATCCGACGGCTCGACGCGCTCGAGCCATTCCGGCTCGTACTTGCCTGTCTTCGCGTAATCGGGCACGCGCTCGGCGATCTCGAGCCGCGGGCTCTCGAACGGCTCGCGCTCGAGCTGCTGCTTCAGCATGTCGAGCTGATTCTCGTAGATGTGCGCATCGCCGACGAAGTACGTGAACCAGCGCGGCGCGTAGCCCGTCAGCCGGCCGACGAGCGCGAGGAGCGCCGCGCCTTCCGCGAGATTGAACGGCGTGCCGAGTCCGACGTCGTTGCTGCGGATGTACAGGCACAGCGAGATTTCGCGGCGCTCGACGTTCGGCAGGAACTGATACAGCAGATGGCACGCGGGCAACGCGATCTCGTCGAGCACCGCGGGGTTCCAGCCGTGAAACAAAATGCGCCGGCTCGACGGATCGCGCACGATCGTGTCGAGGCAATCGCGCAGCTGATCGATCGCCTTGTGGAGCAGCACCTTGCCCGCGCCGCCTTCGTCGAATCGGGCGACGACGCGAAAGCCGCGCGACGTCGCATCGGCGATCTGCGCGTCGGCGTGCGCGTCGAGCACCTTGTAGCCCGGCCACTGCCGCCATTGAACGCCGTACACGTCGCCGAGATCGTCCTCGCCGCGGCGGTACGGGTTCGCGAGCCACTGCGCGTTCTCATTCGCATTCGCGTCCCACACCTTGCAGCCGAGCGCGCGGAAATCGGCCGCGCTGCGCTTCGCGCGCAGGAAGCCGACGAGTTCGCCGATCGCCGACTTGAACGCGAGCTTCTTCGTCGTCACCGCGGGAAAGCCCTGCTGCAGATCGAAGCGCAGCATCGCGCCGGGCATGCTGACCGTGCGGATGCCCGTGCGGTTGTTCTGCCAGGTGCCGGTGTCGAGAATGGTGCGAACGAGGTCGAGATACTGTTTCATGCGGGTTCCTCCGGCCGCGGAAAGCGGCCGTGCCCGCCATTTTAGCAAGGGCCGCGTCAGCAGGCCCGACGCAGGTCCTCTTCGCGCTTCGCGCGCGTGCTGCCGTCGTCGCGCATCCCGTACGCACAGAGCAGACGGTAGAGCGTCACGCGCGACACGCCGAGCTCGCGCGCGGCGTCCGCGAGCCGGCCGCGATGCCGCAGCAGCGCGACTTCGATCGCGTGCCGCTCCGCGCTTTCGCGCGCCTCCTCGAGCGACATCGGCACGACTTCCGCGTAGTTCGACAGCTCGAGATCCGCCGCGCTGATCATCCGCCCTTCCGACATCACGATCGCGCGCCGCACCCGGTTGATCAGCTCGCGCACGTTGCCCGGCCACGCGTAGTTGTGAAGCGCGGCGATCGCGTCGGGCGTGAAGCCGCGCAACCGCCGGTGCGCGTCGCCCTTGAAACGCTCGAGCATGTGCCGGGCGAGGATCTCGATGTCCTTGCCGCGCGCGCGCAACGGCGGCTCTTCGAGCTTCAGCACGCATAGCCGGTGATACAGGTCCTCGCGAAAGCGGCCGTTGCGCAATGCGACCTGCATGTCGACGTGCGTCGCCGAGATGATCCGCACGTCGACCGGAATCGACGTGTGCCCGCCGACGCGCTCGACCTTGTGCTCCTGCAGGAAGCGCAAGAGGCTCGCCTGGCTCTCGAACGGCAGATCGCCGATTTCGTCGAGGAACAGCGTGCCGCCGTTCGCGGCTTCGATGCGGCCGATCTTGCGCTGATTCGCGCCGGTGAACGCGCCGCGCTCGTAGCCGAACAGCTCGGCCTGCAACAGCGTCGGCGGAATCGCGCCGCAATTGATCGCGACGAACGGCGCGCTCACGCGCGACGAACGCTCGTGAATCGCGACCGCCGTGAGCTCCTTGCCCGTCCCCGATTCACCGGAGATGAACACGGGCGCGTCGGTCGCGGCCACCTTGCGGATCATCTTGAAGAGCGCGAGCATCGCGTCGCAGGTGCCGACCATCTCGCCTTCGTTGCGCACCGTCGCGGCGGCGGGCGCGAGCCCTTCCGACAGCGTGACCATCCCGTACGCGTGGCCGACCGATTCGACGATGCGCTCGCATTCGTAAGGCACCGTCACGTAGTCGAAACAGTAATCGCGCACGAGCCGGCGCACCGCGTCGTCTTCCATCTGCCCCCGCCTCGTCGTCGCGATCCATCCCACGTTCGGCGTCTTCAAGCTGGCTTCGAGCTCGCGCAATTCGGCGGCCCCGACGCCGCAAGAAAAATCGAGCAAGCCGCCCGCGATCACGTCGCGCGCGGCGGAGCGCCGCATCTCGCGCGGCGAATCGACGACGTCGACCTGCCATCCGTGCTGATCGAAACAGCGCCGCAGATCCGCATCCGGACGATGGGAATAGTAGATGAGATGCCTTGCCGCAACATCCATGACGCCACCCAGTCAATCGAATTGCGTCGCGCCGCCTGGCACAGGCGCGCGACGGAACCGAGCCGGAACCCGCGAGAGGAGCTCGGCTCGTCATTTTTCACAACACTGGAACTGCGTTTCCCCGTAGATCGGCGCTTGGCTCGAAAAAGAGCGGTGGTCACGGCCGCCCGTTTCTCGACTCTATGTTGTTTCAGCGTACTGACAAGCGTGCGACAAAGCAAATGAATTAAATCAACTCTTTTCAGCATGGACTGCATTAAAACGGCATTGCATTCTTCTGCTTAAACTCCGAAAGACTGTGTTTATCAATTCGCTTAATTCGTTGCACGCTTGAATAGAAGATTAGATTAACCCGTCAATTTTTGAATCAGCGGTATTCCCAAGTGCCCGTTTCAGACCTGAAACGTTTTGCGCGCGATCGAGCGCGCCCCGATTCGTCCGCGCATTCGCGCAGCCCGCCCGGTCAACGGATTGCGCGCGATGGCATGCATTTCGCTGGATCACCGGCAAACCGGAGAGACGCCATGCGAATTGCGGCCTGTCTTGCCTATCGACCTCATTGCACCGCCACTGTGCTCGCCGCGTGGTTTGCCGTGTTGTCCCCTTTCGTCGCAACCGCGCACGAAAACGAAACAAATCGAATCACCGATGCGCAGCCCATGCACGTCGCCTCGGCCGAATGGACCGAACGCATCGCGCGCGTCGACGCCGGCGCGTTCGCGCGACCGCGCGAGCGCACGGCGACACCGGTTCCCGTCGCGACGCCGGCACCGCTCGTCGGCGGCGGCGCAGCCGTGACGCTATGGGACGAGATCGGCCCGCCGACGCCGCTGCCCGTGCCGGCCGACGCACAGCGCACGGTCAGCAGCGACGGCACGCGCGATACGAGGCAATGACGCATTCGAATGCAAAGGGCGAGCCCGCCGCGACAAAACAACGCAACGCGAACAGGAGACGAGATGACCGCAATGCCCGACGCTTCGCACCCGTCGTCGCGCCGCACGCTGTCCGCCGTGCGGATCGGTTTCAGCGACGCGAACGTGCGCGCCGAGCCGATGGGCGCGGTTCCGCGCGGCGCGGCGCGCGAGCACGCGGTCGAATCGCGCGCGGCGAATCGCCGACGCGCGTCGCGCATTCGCGACGATCGCGACCGTCTCGGCGCGCCGGCCGTGCATGCCTGCATGCGGCGCGCGAACGCGGCCGCCGCGCGCCGCACGCGCGTTTGGCCTCACTCCGATTCGAAGCATTCGCACATTTCCATCCGGCTCGCTCGGCTTCGCGCATCGCATGCGCCGACGAGCGCCGGATGCATCGCATTGTCGAACCCGTCAGGTTCGCCGCCCGCGCTTCGTCGCGCGGGCGCCGCAGGCCTTCAGCGCCGCAGCGTCACGATCCTCACGCTGAGCGCGGAAGTGGAGACCGCCCCGGATAGCGCGCTATCCGAGGCGGCCTCGAAACACGGAAATCTGGGACAGCCGTCGGGGGGGCATGACATGCAGCGTGCATTGCGCCACGGCGACGCGCTCGCACATCTCATCGGAATCGTCCAGGTCGTCCAGATAGCCGAAGCCGTTCATGCAACGGCAAACGTTTTGGTGCTCCGTCCCCCGGCGGGCACTCTTTTTGACAACGGAATTCCTAGACGTCGGAGCGCAGGATGACGACGCGCCCACGCTTTGCAGCGGCGAAGCCTGCAACGGCCGCCGGTTTCGCGCCCGCCTCGGCGCTTCGCCCGACTTCAGACAACGCACGCGGCGTCGCGCCGCGCAACGCCGTGCCGCGCGGATGCGCGCGCGTCGATCGCGCCGACGCCGCCGCGACAAGCGGGCGCGATCAGCGGATCGCAATGACATCGAGCGTGGCCCGCGACGCGCGCCGCCGACGCGATTCGCATCGGGCCGCGTGCGCATCGGCGCTTGTGCGCGCACCGGCCGCGGCATGCATGCCGCGGCGGTCGCGCCGGACGCACGACGCCGGCAACGCCGGCGACACTGACGACGCCGGCGACGCGGCGGCGCGTCGCGCCGGCGCACACGTTTTTCCGGCGCGGCGAGCGAACCGGCTCGCCGCGTCGAGCACACGTCGCGGCGCGGCGCGTGCGATCGGCATCATCGAATCGAAGACCGCCGGCAATGCCGGCGACAGGCAAGACAACCATTCGTCGTCGCCGCGCTGACGCGCAGCCGTCGACGGCTCTTACCGGGGAGTGTGCGTCGCGCCGCCGAACATGCGGCGCGTCGCGCAACGGGGGGACCGACATGGCCGGGGAAACCGCGCCGACGCTCGTTCGGCCAGCCGCCGCATTCGCGCGCCGCGCGCCGTGCGCGCGCGTCCTCGATCGCGGCGTCGCCGCTCGGCCGGACACGGTCGGCGGCGCCGCGCGGCCGCGTCGTCCGACTTCACGCACCCGGCACGCGCGCGCCGTCCGTGCATCGCGCGACGCGCGTCGCGCGCATCGCCGCGCTTCCGACCTGAACGAATGCTCGACGAATACGCATGCGCCGCGCCCGAGCCGAGCGCCGGCCAAACGGCGTCGCCCCCTTCGCCGCTCGCCCGCCTCGATCGCGGCGCCGGCGCGCTCGCCGCGACGCATGCGGCGAACGCGACGCCCGCACCGGACATCGCGCGCCGCTCTCGGCGCGCACATCCGCGACACGTTCTGAACAACATCCATGCAGAGGTGCATCGTGCAAGACTCCCGCTCCTCCTCCGGTTGCACGCCGCCCGGTCACGCCGCGCATCCGTGCGTCCCGCCGGCCGACACGGCCGCGCGCCAGCTCGTCTACCTGTCGCGCACGCCCGACACGGTGCTCGTCGAGCATCTGCGCGCGCGACACTGGAACGTGCACGTCGCACGCTCGGCGAACGAAGCGGCGCGGCGCGTGAAGCCGGACGAGCCGCAGGCGGGAATCGCCGATCTCGACGGCTTCGCGCCGCGCGAGCTGCCGACGCTCGAATCGGTGCTGCGACAACAGCAAGTCGGCTGGATCGCGCTCGCGGGCGACACCCGCCTCAACGATCCCGACGTGCGCCGGCTGATTCGCCAATACTGCTTCGACTACATGCAAGGCCCGCCGCCGCACGAGACGATCGATTACCTCGTCGGCCATGCATACGGCATGGTCGCGCTGTGCGACCTCGATATCGCGGCGGGCGCCGCGCAGGCGACGGGCGACGAGATGGTCGGCGCGTGCGACGCGATGCAACAGCTGTTCCGGATGATCCGCAAGGTCGCCGCCACCGACGCGACCGTGTTCATCTCCGGCGAATCAGGCACCGGCAAGGAGCTGACCGCGCTCGCGATCCACGAGCGCTCGGAACACCGCAAGGCGCCGTTCGTCGCGATCAACTGCGGCGCGATTCCGAATCACCTGCTGCAGTCGGAACTGTTCGGCTACGAGCGCGGTGCGTTCACGGGCGCGAGCCAGCGCAAGATCGGCCGCGTCGAGGCGGCCGACGGCGGCACGCTGTTCCTCGACGAGATCGGCGACATGCCGCTCGAAAGCCAGGCGAGCATGCTGCGCTTCCTTCAGGAAGGCAGGATCGAGCGCCTCGGCGGGCACGATTCGATTCCCGTCGACGTGCGGATCATCTCGGCGACGCACGTCGATCTCGAGGCGGCGATGCGCAACGGCCGCTTTCGCGAGGACCTGTATCACCGGCTATGCGTGCTGAAGCTCGAAGAGCCGCCGTTGCGCGCGCGCGGCAAGGACATCGAGATCCTCGCGCATCACATCCTGCATCGCTTCAGAAGCGACGGCGCGCGCAGGATTCACGGCTTCACGTCGTGCGCGGTCGAGGCGATGTACAACTACCAGTGGCCCGGCAACGTGCGCGAGTTGATCAACCGAATCCGGCGCGCGATCGTGATGTCCGACAGCCGCCAGTTGTCGGCCGCCGATCTCGATCTCGCGCCGTTCGCGACGCGCCAGGCGACGACGCTCGCCGAGGCGCGCGAGCGCGCCGAGCGCCGCACGATCGAGGCGTCGCTGCTGCGGCATCGCAACCGCCTGACCGAGGCGGCGGCGGAGCTCGGCGTGTCGCGCGCGACGCTGTATCGGCTGATGGTGTCGCACGGCCTGCGCGACTTGTCGTGGGGAACGCATCGACCGGGCGCGAGCGCCCCGGACGACGAGGCCGACCACGCGTGACGCGCGCGCGGCATGCGGCGCGCGGAACGCGGAACGCGGAACGCGAAGCGTCCGCCGCCGGGCACGCCGCGACGCGAATCACGCACCCGTCGCCTTTCGAGCCGGCGCGACGCGCGAACGCCGCCCGTGCGGCGGCGCCGAACGAAGCCGAAGCGCCGCGCGGCGGCCGACGCGCGATCCGGTAGAATCGTGCCCTTCCGGCATCTCTACTGTTCCCGTCATGACGACGCTGACCCTGATCGTCGCACGCGCCCGCAACGGCGTGATCGGCCGCGACAACCAACTTCCGTGGAAACTCCCCGAGGATCTCGCGTTCTTCAAGCGCACGACGATGGGCGCGCCGATCGTCATGGGCCGCAAGACGCACGAGTCGATCGGCCGGCCGCTGCCCGGCCGCCGCAACATCGTCGTCACGCGCGACGCCGCGCGTCGCTTCGACGGCTGCGACACGGTCACGTCGCTCGGCGACGCGCTCGCGCTCGCCGAGCGCGACGGCGCGGCCGAGGCGTTCCTGATCGGCGGCGCGCAGCTTTACGCGGAGGGCCTGCGCCACGCGGACAAGCTGATCGTCACCGAGATCGACGAGGACTTCGAAGGCGACGCGTCGTTCCCCGCGCCCGATCCCGCGCATTGGGAAGAGGTGTCGCGCGATGCGCATCGCGCGGCGCAGCCGAACGAGTTCGCGTACGCGTTCGTCGTCTACCATCGCAGGCGCGCCGGCTGACGAACGCCGGACGGCGCATGATCCCGCGCCCGCCTGCCCGACGGCATAACGTCCGACGACAAAAAAAGCGCCGCTTCCCGCGGCGCTTCTTGCTTTTGCGCGCGATCGAACCGATCGCGGCGCTCACTGCCCGGCGATCGTCATCTGTTCGATCAGCACCGAGCCCGTTTCCTTCGTGCCGCGCACGATCGAATCCGCGCCGATCGCGACGATGTGGCGGAACATCTCCTGCAGCGTGCTCGCAACCGTGATTTCCTCGACCGGATACTGGATCACGCCGTTCTCGACCCAGAAGCCCGCCGCGCCGCGCGAATAGTCGCCCGTCACATAGTTGACGCCCTGCCCCATCAGTTCGGTCAGCAGCAGGCCCGTGCCGAGCTTCTTGAGCATCGCGTCGAAATCGTCGGCCGGCTTCGTCTGCGCGCTCCTCAGCGCGATGTTGTGCGAGCCGCCCGCGTTGCCCGTCGTCTGCGTGCCGAGCTTGCGCGCCGAATACGTCGACAGGAAATAGCCCTCGACCACGCCGTCCTTCACGACGCTGCGCGCGCGCGTGCGCACGCCTTCCTCGTCGAACGGCGCGCTGCCCATCGCGCGCGGCACGTGCGGGTCCTCGACGATCTGCACGTGCGGCGCGAACACTTCCTTGCCGAGGCTGTCGACGAGGAACGACGTCTTCCGATACAGCGCGCCGCCGCTCACCGCCTGCACGAACGCGCCGAGCAGGCCCGCCGCGAGCGGCGCCTCGAACAGCACGGGCACCTTGCGCGTGTCGAGCCGGCGCGCGCCCATCCGCGCGAGCGCACGCTCGGCCGCATAGCGGCCGACCGACTCGGGCGACGCGAGCTCGTCCGCGCGGCGCTTCGACGTGTACCAGTCGTCGCGCTGCATGTGGCGGCCGCTGCCCGCGATCGGCGCGCACGCGACGTAGTGGCGCGAGTACGGATAGCCGGCGAGGAAGCCGCGCGTCGTCGCGAGCACGAACTGCGAGTGCTGCGCGGACACGCTCGCGCCTTCCGAATTGCGGATCTGCGGGCTG
Source organism: Burkholderia savannae (assembly GCF_001524445.2). Classification (NCBI taxonomy): domain Bacteria; kingdom Pseudomonadati; phylum Pseudomonadota; class Betaproteobacteria; order Burkholderiales; family Burkholderiaceae; genus Burkholderia; species Burkholderia savannae. The sequence goes on along the minus strand of NZ_CP013417.1, from coordinate 1,022,817 downwards.
ACCGCGAAAGCGGCGTCCTCCGCGCGGCGCGCGATGTCGACCGCTTCGTCGGCCGAGATGCACCACGGATGGTAGAGGTCGAGATCGCGCGGATCGGTTTCGAGCAGCTCGGCTTCGGCAAGCCCGGCCGCGTCGTCCTCGGCCGTGAAGCGCGCGATGTTGTACGCGGCCGCGACCGTGTCCTTCAGCGCGGCGGGCGAGAAATCGGACGTGCTCGCGTTGCCGCGCTTCTTGCCGATGAAGACGGTCACGCCGACCGTCTTGTCGCGGTTGTGCTCGATCGTCTCGACTTCGCCGCGCCGCACCGACACCGACAGGCCGTCGCCTTCGGAGATCTCGGTCGCGGCGTCGGTCGCGCCGAGCGCCTTCGCGTGCCGGAGGATGTCCGTCGCGATTTCTTTCAGTTCGTCCTGCGTGTGCGGGAAATAGTGCGCCTGGGCGTCGAGGTTTGCAGCCATCGTCGTGATATCCGGTGGCGGGCGGGTCGCCCGCGTGTTTCGAAATGTGCGTATCCCGCGATCATAGCAAGGTCCGGCGCCGGCGACGCGAGTCGGCGAACGCAGCGCGCTGCGGCGATGCGCGGCGTGCGGTGCGCGCCGCGATACAATGCCGCCCATGACACGCAAAACCCGCATCCAACCGATCGAGCACGCCGGCGAGGACGCCGACCACGGCTACGATCGCCCGAGCAAATCCCAACTGAAGCGCGACATGCACGCGCTGCAGGAACTGGGCTCCGCCCTCGTCGAGCTGCCGAAGGACGCGCTAAAGCGCATGCCGATGCCGGAAGATCTCGCCGACGCCGTGCGCGAGGCGCGCCGCATCACCGATCACGAGGGCAAGCGCCGCCAGGTTCAGTACGTCGGGCGCGTGATGCGCTCGCTCACCGCCGACGAGACGGCCGCGCTGCGCACGGCGCTCGACACGCAGCGCGGCGTGAACAAGGCCGAGACGGCGCGCCTGCACTGGATCGAACGCACCCGCGAGCAACTGCTCGCGAGCGACGACGCGCTGACCGCGTTCATCCGCGAGCATCCGGCCGCCGACGTGCAGGAAGGCCGCACGCTGATCCGCAACGCGCGCAAGGAAGTGCAGCAAGGCAGGCCGCCGCGCTACTTCCGCGAGCTGTTCCAGTGGATCAAGACGGCGAGCGGCTCGGCGGGCGACGCGCACGACTCGCCCGAGCACTCCTCCCCTTCCGACGATGAAGACGACGACGACCAAGCGTAACCATCCCGACGAACTCGTGATCGGCCTCGTGTCGATCAGCGACCGCGCGAGCAGCGGCGTCTACGAGGACAAGGGCATCCCGGCGCTCGCCGAGTGGCTCGCGGCCGCGCTCGCGTCGCCGTGGCGCGCCGAAACGCGGCTCATCCAGGACGACGCGCCGACGATCTCGGCGACGCTCATCGAGCTCGTCGACACACTCGGCTGCGACCTCGTGCTGACGACGGGCGGCACGGGCCCGGCGCGCCGCGACGTGACGCCCGAGGCGACGCTCGCGGTCGCGACGAAGGAGATGCCGGGCTTCGGCGAGCAGATGCGGCAGATCAGCCTGAATTTCGTGCCGACCGCGATCCTGTCGCGGCAGGTCGCGGTGATCCGCGAGACCGCGGACCACGCGGCGCTGATCGTGAACCTGCCCGGCCAGCCGAAGTCGATCAAGGAAACGCTCGAAGGGCTGCGCGGCGACGACGGCAAGGTCGCGGTGCCGGGTATTTTCGCTGCGGTGCCGTATTGCATCGACCTGATCGGCGGCCCTTACGCGCAGACGAATCCGGCCGTATGCGCGGCGTTCCGGCCGAAGAGCGCGGTGCGCGCGCCGAAGTGACGGCGGCCGTTGGCGGCGTGGCCGCGCAGCTCGCCAAGGCAGCCGATTCCGTGATAGGCGCCTCCGCGGCAGACAGCCTTCCGGAAGACGCCCCCGCCGCGGGCGGTCGAGGCACATTCGACGCACGCGGGCCGCGAGGCCCGTCCGACGTGCCGGCCGCGCACACGGCGGCCTTCGTGGAGCACGCGGCGCGGCGCAACGCGGCGACATGCGGCGCGGGCGCCGCGTCGTACGCCGGCTGCGGGCCGCTCGGCGCGGCGCGCGAGCGCGCCGGCACGCGCCGCGCACGGGCACCGCGCCGGATCGCGCGCGCCGCCCCGCTCCGCTTAAGCGGTCTCGCCCGCCGGCGCGGCCGGGATCAGGAAGTGCTCGCGATAGTACTTGAGCTCGTCGATCGACTCGTGGATGTCGGCGAGCGCGGTATGCATCGCGCGCTTCTGGAAGCCCTTGTAGATCGCGGGCTGCCAGCGCCGACACAGCTCCTTGAGCGTGCTGACGTCGAGATTGCGGTAATGAAAGAAACGCTCGAGCTCCGGCATCCAGCGCGCCATGAAACGGCGGTCCTGGCAGATCGAGTTGCCGCACATCGGCGACTTGCCGGGCGGCACGTGCTGGCCGAGAAACGCCGCGATCTGCGCGGCGGCGTCCGCCTCGGTGACGCGCGACGCCCGCACGCGGTCGATGAGGCCGGAGCGGCCGTGCGTGTTCTTGTTCCAGTCGTCCATCTTCGCGAGCGTCTCGTCGCTCTGATGGATCGCGAGCACCGGCCCTTCGAGCGCGACGTCGAGGGTCGAATTGGTGACGACGACGGCGATCTCGATGATGCGGTCGGTGTCCGGGTTCAGGCCCGTCATTTCCATGTCGAGCCACACGAGGTTCAATTCGTTGCGAACGAGCGCGGGCTGGCCGGCCGCGGCGGAGATATCGGTCATGTGCAATCCTGGGAAATGGGCGGACGGCGCGCGCCGCCGGGCGGGCCGGCAAACGACGAGCGGGCCGGGTCCGCAAGAACATATAATTCTCGCATAGATACCACCAGCGCCTTCGATGTCCGCCTATACCTTCACCCTGCTCTTCGCCGTCGCGGTCGTCGCGATGACGGGCACCAAGCTGTGGCTCGCGTCGCGGCAGATCCGCTTCGTCGCCTCGCATCGCGCCCGCGTGCCCGCGCAATTCCGCGAAACGATCCCGCTTTCCGCGCATCAGCGCGCCGCCGACTACACGATCGAGCGCACCCGGCTCACGATGTTCGAGATCGTCGTGGGCTCGGCCGTGCTCGTCGGCCTCACGCTCCTCGGCGGCGTCGGCGCGCTCGATTCGCTGCTCTCCGGCTGGCTCGGGCGCGGCTACGGCCAGCAGGTCGCGCTCGTCGCCGCGGTGCTCGTGATCTCGGGCGCGGTCGACCTGCCGTTCGAGTACTACCGCCAGTTCGGCATCGAAGAGCGCTTCGGCTTCAACCGGATGACCAAGCGCCTGTTCTTCGCCGATCTCGCGAAGAACGCGCTTCTCGGCGCGGCGCTCGGGCTGCCGCTCCTCTTCGTCGTGCTGTGGCTGATGAACCAGGCGGGCGCGCTCTGGTGGCTGTGGACGTGGGCGGTGTGGGTCGGCTTCCAGATGCTCGTCCTCGTGCTCTACCCGAGCTTCATCGCGCCGCTCTTCAACAAGTTCGAGCCGCTGTCCGACGACGCGCTGCGCACGCGCATCGAAGGGCTGATGAAGCGCTGCGGCTTCGCGGCGAAGGGCCTCTTCGTGATGGACGGCAGCCGCCGCTCCGCGCACGGCAACGCGTACTTCACGGGTTTCGGCGCGTCGAAGCGGATCGTGTTCTTCGATACTTTGCTCGCCCGCCTGACGGGCAACGAGATCGAAGCGGTGCTCGCGCACGAGCTCGGCCATTTCAAACGCCGCCACGTGATGAAGCGCATGCTCTGGACGTTCGCGCTCAGCCTCGCGCTCCTCGCGCTGCTCGGCTGGCTCGCGCAGCGCGCGTGGTTCTACACGGGCCTCGGCGTGATGCCGTCGCTCGCCGGCAGCAACGCGGGCGTCGCGCTCGTGCTGTTCTTCCTGTCGATGCCGGTGTTCCTGTTCTTCGTCACGCCGCTCGGCAGCCTGAGCTCGCGCAAGCACGAGTTCGAAGCCGACGCGTTCGCCGCGAGCCAGACCGACGCGCGCGACCTCGTCAACGCGCTCGTGAAGCTCTACGAAGACAACGCATCGACGCTCACGCCCGACCCCGTCTACACCGCGTTCTATTACTCGCACCCGCCCGCGTCGCAACGGATCGACCGGCTGCTCCAGCACTCATGAAGCACGCGCCGACCAAGCAGCCGGCCAAGGCCGCCGCGCGCGGCGGCGAGCGCGTCGAAGGGCGCGTGATCGCCGCGCACGGCCGCCACTACATCGTCGCGCCCGCCGACGGCGGCCCGATGCTGCAGTGCTTTCCGCGCGGCAAGAAAAGCGACGTCGCGGTCGGCGACCGCGTCGTCTACGAACGGACGTCGGCCGATCAGGGCGTGATCGTCGAGATCGGCGAGCGGCGCAACCTGCTCTACCGCTCCGACCAGTTCAAGTCCAAGCTCTTCGCGGCGAATCTCGATCAGTTGCTGATCGTGCTCGCGACCGAGCCGTATTTCAGCGAAGACCTGCTCGGCCGCGCGCTGATCGCCGCCGAGGCGAACGCGCTGAAGCCCGTCGTGGTGCTGAACAAGATCGACGTCGAGGCCGCGCTGCCGGCCGCGCGCGAGCGTCTCGCGTCATACCGCGCGCTCGGCTACGACGTGCTCGAGCTGTCGATCAAGGGCGCGCCCGACGACGCGCGCGCGCAGCTCGCGCCGCGTCTCGCCGGCCATTCGACGATCCTGCTCGGCCAGTCGGGGATGGGCAAATCGACGCTCGTGAACCTGCTCGTGCCCGACGCCGAGGCGGCGACGCGCGAGATCTCCGCGGCGCTCAACAGCGGCCGCCACACGACGACGTTCACGCGCCTCTATCCGCTGCCGGAAGGCGGCGCGCTGATCGATTCTCCCGGCTTCCAGGAGTTCGGCCTCTATCATCTGACGGAAGGCCGCCTCGAGCGCGCGTTCCCGGAGTTCCGGCCGCTGTTGCCGCATTGCCGTTTCTATAATTGTCATCATCTGCACGAGCCGGGCTGCGCGATCCTGGAAGCCGTCGCCGGCGGCAGGATCGCGGCCTCGCGCCACGCGCTGTACGCGCAGCTCGTGCACGAGGCGAGCCAGATCGTCCGCTAGCCCGGCGGCCCGGCGGCCCACGCGCCGCCGCCGCCCGTTCGTCACGCACGGAGGAGACGCCGATGCGCTTCAAGGCCCCCGACCTCGCCACCGCCCAGCACTGGGCGAACGTGCTCGACGTCGCAGGCGTCGGCTGCGAGCTGCACAACTGTTACGCCAGCGGCGCGCTCGGCGGCCTGCCGATGGACGCGTGCCTGCCGGAAATCTGGCTCGACGACGAGCGCGACGAGGCGCTCGCGCGGCGGCTGATCGAGGCGGCATCGGCCGGGCCGCCCGCCGGCGCGGCGCCGTGGCGCTGCGCGCGCTGCGGCGAGACGCTCGATGCACAGTTCACCGCGTGCTGGCATTGCGGCGCGGGCCGCGACCCGCGCGACGGCTGACCGCACCGCGTGCCGGCTCGCCCCGCAGGCCCGACGCCGCACCAATAACGTGCGCGCCCCGCTCGACACGGCACGAGGCGCAAAAAAGCCGGCTCGAAGCCGGCTTTTTCGTTGGCTGTCGCGGTCGGGGCGAAGCACGCGCAACGCCCCCGCCGCATCACGACACCCAGACGGCGATCGTCAGCATCAACAGAAGCAGCATCCACAGGATCACCGCGCGCCACACGAGGCCGACGGCCGACTGCAGCGTGCGCGGCGTGCAGTCGTCGCCGACCGTCACCGGCCCGTTGTCCCCCGCCGCGAGCGCATCGATGCTCGACTGCTCGGCGAGCGGGCCCGCGAGCCGCGCGCCGAGCGCGCCGCTGCCGGCCGCGAGCAGCACGCCGTCGTTCGAGTCGGGCCACTGGCGCGTGTGATTGCGCCATGCGTAGATCGCATCCTCGAAGTTGCCGACGATCGCGAAGCCGAGCGCCGTCAGGCGCGCCGGCACCCAGTCGATCACGAAGAACGCGCGCTGCGCGAACGTCGAGAACGCCGCGGTGCGGTCGTCCGCCGGCGCCGACCAGCTGCGCGACAGATATTCGGCGATCCGGTACAGCACCGCGCCCGCCGGGCCGACCGGCAGCACGAACCAGAAGAACACGCCGAACACGTGCCGATGCGACGCGACGACCGCGTGGATCAGCGTATGGCGGACGATCTCGCTGACCGGCATGTCGACCGTGTCGATGCCCGTCCACTCGCGCAGGATGTCGCGCGCGCGCGGCACGTCGTCGTTGTTGAGCGCGAGGTGGATGTCGGTGAAGTAATGGCTGAACTGCCGGAAGCCGAGCGTGAAGTACACGACGACGACGTTCCAGAGGAACGCGAGCACGAAGCTCACCTTGTACAGCAGGAAATAGACGAGCCCGACGGCAAGCACCCAGGGCAGCACGACGACGAGCCAGGCGAGCACGCCATGCTTCCTTTTGCCGGCGTCGAAGCCGTGCGCAGCCGATTCCGCATGAGACTGAAACAGCGCGAAGACCGGATTGCTCGGCGACAGCGCGCGGACCTGTTCGATGATGAGGGCAAGGAGAACCGAGAAGAAAGTCATGCGAAGGGCCGTGCCGTTCTGGGTGATTGATTTTTCGCGTAAAGATAGCACAGCGGGCGCGCCGGATGGCTGCGGCGTGCGTCGACTGTGGCGCCGGCCGCTAGGCCGCGAGGAAGCGGTACAGGTTGCGCAGCATGCCGGCCGTCGCGCCCCAGATGAAATACTGGCCGCCGACCGGCCCGCGCGGATACGGCATCGCGAAGAAGCGCCGCTCGCCGCCCTCCCAGCGGAACACCCTCACCTGGTGGTGCGCGGGGTCCATCAGGAAATCGAGCGGCACTTCGAAAATCTCGGCAACTTCGAGCGTGTCCGCCTGCACCGTGAACGGCGGATGCACGAGCGCGACGACAGGCGTCACGCAAAAACCCGTGCCCGTCAGATAGTCGGGCAGCGCGCCCAGCAATTCGACGCGCTCGCGCGCGAGCGCGATTTCCTCGCGCGCCTCGCGCAGCGCGGTGGCGTTCGCGTCGCGGTCGTCGGGCTCGCGGCGCCCGCCCGGGAAACTGATCTGGCCGGCGTGGTCGTTCAGGTGGTCCGCGCGCTGCGTGAGCAGCACGGTCAGGCCACGCTCACGCACGACGAGCGGCACGAGCACCGCCGCGCTGCGCGGATCGACGCCGTCGGCGAGCTGCACCTCGACGGGCTCCTGCGTCCATTCGGGCGGCTGCTCGAAACGGCTGCGCAAGCCGGCCGGCGTGAGCAACGGCGGCGGGACGGCCGGCAGACCGGCGCCGGTCGTCTCGATCGGCAGCACTTCGGGGTCGATGATGGGGCGACGGATCAAGGGGACGCTCTTCTCGGAATGGATATGACCATATTGTCGCGCCGGAAAGAAAAAAACGCCCATCGCGGCGGATCGTCGGGCGGCACTGCCGTCGGCAACCGGCAAATCGGCGGCGCGTGCGTCGATGCGTGGCTCATTATATGGTGCCGCAGCGATGCCGTCCGCGGCGCACCGATCGACGGCATGCAAGTTGGCCCGATTCGCGCTACATCCACGAACCGCCTGACGCGCCCGCGATCGAACGAATATCCGGCACGAACCGGCGCCGCCGTTTGTGCATCCCGCGGAACCGGCAACTTGCATGCGAGCGCCATCCGCGCGGCCCGGGATTCGGACCGCTCGGGCAACCGTCGTCGCACCCGGGCCTTCGAGAGCCGGGGCGATTCGGCCCCGCGCCGGGCAAACCCGGACGAGCGGAAAACCGGCCCGACAGCCGCTTCGCCCGCCCGGCAACAAGCCCGACAGCAAGCCCGACCATCGGCAAACCGAGCGCCGACGAACCAGCATGAACCCCGGCGCGCCTCGCTGTCACGCCCCACCCGCCCATATCACGATGCCCCCGCGACATGACGAACGCCTACGCACTCCACTCGATTCGCTACAACGACGCGCCCGACGCGCTTCGACGCCAGTTCGCCCTGCTCCACCAACGCGTCGACCCCGACGATGCATTTGCCCCCGGCGAAACGACTCCGGTGATCCACGATCCTCGCCTCGACGCGATGTCGTTCTACGTATCGACGCCGGCGAACCATGAAGTCGTCGGCTACTCGGCCGTCGTGCGCAAGACGATCTCGCACGCGGGCGAGCGCTTCTCGATCGGCGGGCTCAGCTGGGTGGCGACCGATCCCGCGCACCGGCGCGCGGGCCTCGGCACGCGCACGGTCGCGGCGGCGACGCAGTGGCTGCAAGCGAGCGGCATCGACATCGGCGTGTTCACGTGCGATCCGCCGCTCGCGCGCTTCTATGCGCGCGCCGGGCGCTGGCCGGTCGCCGCGCGCGTGACGCTGATCGGCAGCCGCGCGCAGGGCGCGCTGCGCAGCGACACGCTGAACAAGGTCGTGCTGATGCGGCTCTTTTCCGCGAAGGCGCGGGCCGCCGAAGCGGAACTGAGCCGTGCGACGATCGATCTCGACCTGCCCCTCGGCCAGTTCCTGTGAGCGAGCCACCGCGCGCCGGCCTTGCCGGCGCTCCGCTGGCACGAGCAGCACGCGTGCAGGCCGATGCTCGCCGTTTCAAGGCAGTGCGTCGAGCCGCCGATCGGTTTCACCCGAATGCGCAATCGCGCGACCGCGGTCGAATGCAAAAAGCCGCGGCAGCGCCGCGGCTCTCGACACGCTGCGAAAAAAAAGCGCCGTGCGGGAGCTTCCCGCACGGCGCTTTTCCGCACCTGACGAAACGCGCGCCGATCGACATCCGGCGCACGTTCCCGAGCGCGCTTACTGTTGCGCAGCAGCGGCGCGATCCTTCGACACCAGCTTTTCCTTGATTCGAGCCGACTTGCCCGAACGCTCGCGCAGGTAGTACAGCTTCGCGCGACGCACGTCGCCGCGACGCTTCACGACGATGCTCGCCAGCAGCGGCGAGTACGTCTGGAACGTACGCTCGACGCCTTCGCCCGACGAGATCTTGCGGACGATGAACGACGAGTTGAGGCCACGGTTGCGCTTCGCGATCACGACGCCTTCGTAAGCCTGAACGCGCTTGCGGTTACCTTCCACCACGTTCACGTTCACGATCACCGTGTCGCCCGGGGCGAATGCGGGGATCGTCTTGCCTGCGAGCGCGCGCTCGATCTCTTCCTGCTCAAGTTTTGCGATCAGATTCATCACTGACTCCTAAAGCCATCTTGTCGGCGTTTGCGCCCGCCTGCACCCAGGCTCGGCCCCGATAGAGGATGGATTCACATCTGGCGCCGCGCACGCATGCACGGCACCGCCATATTCGCGAGCGAAAGCGCCGCCGCCTCAGGAGGCCTGCTTCGCTTCTTTCGCGAGACTTGCAAGCCACGCCTCGTCGGCCCGGCTCAGCAACTTTTCGCGACGCGCCCGCGCGATCAGATCGGGACGCTTCGCAAGGGTGTTTCTCAACGCTTCCTGCCTACGCCAGCGTTCGATCTCGGCATGATGTCCGCCGAGCAGCACGTCCGGCACGCGCACGCCCTCGTATTCCTCGGGGCGCGTGTAATGCGGGCAATCGAGCAGCCCGTCGGCGAAACTGTCCTGCACCGCCGATTGCGCATCGTTCAGCACGCCCGGCAGCAGGCGCACGACGGCGTCCATCAGCGCCATCGCAGGCAACTCGCCGCCCGACAGCACGAAGTCGCCGAGGCTCAGTTCCTCGTCGACGCAACGATCGATCAGGCGCTGGTCGATCGCCTCGTAACGGCCGCACAGCAGCACGACGCCCGGCTCCGCAGCCATCCGCGCGACGCGCTCGTGCGTGAGCGGCGCGCCCTGCGGCGACATCATCACGACACGCGACGTCGCGACGCCCTGCGCCGCCTGCTCGGCCTTAGCCGCGCCGATCGCCGCTTCCAGCGGCTTCGCGAGCATCACCATGCCGGGGCCGCCGCCATACGGGCGATCGTCGACGGTACGGTAATTGTCGGTCGTGAAATCGCGCGGATTCCACGTGCGCAGGCCGAACCGCCCCTGCTTCACCGCGCGGCTCGTGATGCCCCAGTCGGTCAACGCGCGAAACATCTCCGGAAAGAGCGTGACGACGTCGAACTGGATCGCGCTCTGCGTGGCTTCGTCCATTTCAGTAATCGGCTTCCCAGTCGACGACGATGCGCCCCGCCGCCTGCTCGACCGCCTTCACGTACGCGCCGACGAACGGAATCAGCCGCTCGCCGGTTTTCGGCCCGCCATCCTTGCCGGTTGCCGGATATTCGACGCGCATGATCGAATGCACGCCGTTGTCGATCATGTCGGCGACCTTGCCGAGCGCGACGCCCGCCTCGTTGACGACGTCGAGGCCGATCAGATCGACCCAGTAGAACTCGTCGGCGGCGAGCGCCGGGAAATCGCCGCGACGCACGAACACGCGAAAACCGCGCAGCGCGAGCGCCGCATCCCGATCGGCGGAGCCGGCCGGATGCGCGACGATCGCGTCGCCATGCAGCTTCGCCTGCGTGACGCGCGCGGATTTCCGCTCCGCGCCCTTTTGCAGCCACCAGTCGCGCGCGTTGAGGAGCGCGTCGCCGCCTCGCCCCGCACCGGCATGGGCCGCGAGCTTGACCCAGCCCTTGAGGCCGTACGCGTCGACCACCGCGCCGACCTCGACCGCATCGTCCGGCCACGACTGCGCCGCGTCGATGCGAATTGCTTCCGAATCAGCCGCGCCGCCGCTCGCCGCTTTCACGGGCGCGCGCTCGACCGGCTTGCGGACGAATACGCCGAACGACGGCGCTTGTCCGCGCTTTGCGCTACCGGAGTCGTGACCAGCCATCAACGAACCTCGCAGCCGGCACTTCCGGCACGCCGCGCCATGTTAGGCAGCCGGCTGCGCCTTTTGCGCTTGCTTCACGAGACGCTCGACGGTCGGCGACAGTTGCGCGCCAACGCCTTGCCAGTACGTCAGGCGGTCTTGAGCGATGCGCAGCGCTTCGCCCTTCGTCGCGACCGGGTTGTAGAAGCCGACGCGCTCGATGAAACGGCCGTCACGACGGTTGCGCGAATCGGTGGCGACGATGTTGTAGAACGGGCGCTTCTTCGAGCCGCCGCGAGCCAGACGGATGATGACCATATGAATTCCTTCGGGGAAACCGGGTTCGAAAACTACTGAAACGTGCGATTATAGCCCGAAATCGATGGCACAACAAACACTTACCCGGCAAAAAAACCCGGCTGCCGCCTCCGGAGACTTACAATTGCCCCGTCGCGCGCTTCGCGCTCGCCCGCCTTCGTCCGTCATGCGTCCTTCCACCGCCCTGTCGCGCATCGTTTCGTCAGACCTGCCGGCTTTGCTGCGCGCGGCGGCCGCCGCCTGTCTCGTTCTCGCCACAATCGCAGCCACAATCGCGGCCGCCGATGCGTCGGCCGCGCTGCCGATCGACGAACTGCGCGTGCCGCCCGGCTTCCGCGTCCAGGTGCTCGCCGACGACGTGCCCGCCGCGCGCGAAATGGCGTGGTCGCCGCGGGGCATCCTGTACGTCGGCAGCATGGAGGGGCGGGTGCACGCGCTCGTCGTGCGCGACGGCCATGTGCGCGAGCATCACGTGATCGCATCCGGGCTCGAGATGCCGGTCGGCGTCGCGTACCGCGACGGCGCGCTCTACGTGTCGGCCGTATCGCGAATTTTACGCCTCGACCGGATCGACGAGCGGCTCGCCGCGCCGCCGAAGCCCGTCGTGGTCACGAACGCGCTGCCGACCGAACGCCATCACGGCTGGAAATTCATCGCATTCGGGCCCGACGGCAAGCTCTACGTGCCGACGGGCGCGCCGTGCAACATCTGCGTCGCCGACCGCGACCGCTACGCGATGATCGGCCGGATGAATCCCGACGGCAGCGGCTACGAGGTCTATGCGCGCGGCGTGCGCAACACGGTCGGCTTCGCATGGCATCCGGCGACGCACGAGCTCTGGTTCACCGACAACGGCCGGGATCTGATGGGCGACGACCGCCCCGACGACAAGCTGAGCCGTGCGCCGCGCGCGGGCCTCGACTTCGGCTATCCGTTCTGCCACGGCGGCGACGTGCTCGATCCGCAGTTCGGCGGCGGCCACACGTGCGCGAGCTACGTGCCGCCTGTGCTCAAGCTGGGCGCGCATGTCGCCTCGCTCGGCATGCGCTTCTATACGGGCGACATGTTCCCGCCCGACTACCGGGGCAATATCTTCATTGCCGAGCACGGTTCGTGGAACCGCAGCCGCAAGGTCGGCTACCGGGTCATGCGAGTGATCGCCTCGCCCGACGGCCGGTCGGCGCGCCAGGAGGCCTTCGTCCAAGGGTGGCTCCGGCCCGACGAAAGCGTCTGGGGACGCCCCGCCGATGTGCTGCCGCTGCCGGACGGCTCGCTCCTCGTCAGCGACGACTACGCAGGCGCGATCTACCGGATCACCTACGATGCGACGCATTGACGCAACCATCGCGTGACCGTGCCGCGCCCCACATCGTAGAATGCGAGCCGACCGCCGCGCCCCGCCTCGCCTCGCCGGGGCGTCCACGAAGAAGACCTCTCTGCCTGCCCGACATGTCCAGCAGCACGACCACGCCGCCCCGCTTTCGCTCAAAGACGCTCACCGCACTGCTCGCCTTCCTGTTCGGCTCACTCGGCGCGCACCGTTTCTATCTATACGGCTGGAAAGACCTCGCGGGCTGGGCGCACGTGTTCGCGACGATCGTCGGCGTTCCCGGGTTCCTGCTGCTCGCGGCCTCGGGGCGCAGCGCCGCGCTCGGCTGGTGGCTCGTCATGCCCGGCGCGATTTCACTGCTCGCCGCCTTCCTCGCCGCGCTCGTCTACGGGCTGCGCGCCGACGACAAATGGGACGCGCAATTCAACGCCGCAACGGACCGCCGCAGCCGCTCCGGCTGGGGCGTCGTGTTCGTCGTCATCTTCTCGCTGCTGATCGGCGCGTTCCTGCTGATGACAGGGCTCGCGCTCGCGTTCCAGACGTACTTCGAATCGCAGGTCGAGGCGGCCAAGCAAATTTCGCAATGATGCGTGCGCAGGCGCGGCCGACGCGACACACATACCCCGCACGAATACCCCGCGCGCATCACGCGCTCTAGAACAGGCTGAGCTGCGACGCGTCTTTCGCTTGCGCCGCCTTGCCCGGCCGCGCGAGCGGCGTCCGCGGCTTCGACTGCCGCTGCGCACCGAACCGCGAGAAATCGAGAATGCCGCGCGAGCGTTCGTTCAGCCCGCAGCGCTTGACCGCCATCCGGAAGCGCTGCCTGAGCAGATCCGCCCACATGCCGTCCCCCTTCATTCGCCGGCTGAAATCCGAGTCGTAGTCCTTGCCGCCGCGCATGTCCCGCACGCGCGCCATCACGCGCTCCGCGCGATCCGGGAAATGCGCGGCGAGCCATTCGGTGAAGAGCGGCGCGACCTCCCACGGCAGCCGCAGCACGATATAGCTCGCATGCGTCGCGCCAGCGTCCGCGCACGCCTCGAGCACGCGCTCGAGATCGGGCTCGGTGACGAACGGAATCATCGGCGCGACGCTCACGCCGACGGGCACGCCCGCGTCGCGCAGCGCGCGGATCGTCCGCAGCCGGCGCGAAGGCGTCGCGGCGCGAGGCTCGAGCGCCCGCGCGAGCTCGGGATCGAGCGTCGTGATCGTGACGGCCGCCATCACCTGCCGGCGCTCGGCCATCGGCGCGAGCAGATCGAGATCGCGCTCGATCAGCGACGACTTCGTGATCGCGGCAAACGGCTGCCCGTGATCGTGCATCACCTGGATCACCTGCCGCGTGATCGCCAGCTCGCGCTCGACCGGCTGATACGCGTCGGTGTTCACGCCGAGCGCGATCGGCTCGGGCACGTAACGGGGCTTCGCGAGCTCGCGCGCGAGCAACTCCGCCGCGTTCACCTTTGCGTAGATCCGGCTCTCGAAATCGAGCCCCGGCGACAGCCCGAGATAGCTGTGCGTCGGCCGCGCGAAGCAGTAGATGCAGCCGTGCTCGCAGCCGCGATACGGGTTCAGCGACACGTTGAACGGGATGTCCGGCGACGCGTTGCGCGTGAGGATCGTCCTCGCGCGCTCCTCGAACACCTGCGTGCGCAACGCGGCGGGCGGCTCGCCGTCGTCGTCGCGCGTCCAGCCGTCGTCGACCGCCTCGCGCTCGACGATCTCGTAGCGCCCCTGCAGGTTGCCCACCGCGCCGCGCCCCTTGCGGGGCGCGGGCGGCGCTACCGGATATTCGACGTCGGATCGATCGTTCATCGTGCCTCTGCTACGCGGCCCGAGCCGCGAATGACAAAACCGCCAATTACTGTATAAACATACAGTAATTGGCGGTTTGTGCCAAGCGCCGAGAATTCGCGCGCGCGCCCGCGCGCACGCGCGCTCGCCTCACTCGTCGACCGCGATCGCCAGCGTCTCCTTGATCTCTTCCATCACGACATAACTCTTCGACTGCACGGCGCCCGGCAGTTGCAGCAGGATGTCGCCGAGCAGCTTGCGGTAGTCGGCCATCTCGCCGATCCGCGCCTTGATCAGATAGTCGAAGTCGCCCGACACCAGATGGCATTCGAGCACCTCGTCGATCTTCATCACCTCGCGCCGAAACTGCTCGAACATGTTGCCGCTCTTGTGATCGAGCGTGATCTCGACGAATACGAGCAGCGCCGCGCCGAGCTGCGCCGGGTCGACGCGCGCGTGATAGCCCGTGATCACGCCGTCGCGCTCCATCCGCCGCACCCGCTCGATGCAAGGCGTGACCGTCAGGCCGACGCGCTCGGCGAGGTCCTTCATCGCCATGCGGCCGTCCTCTTGCAGCAGCTTCAGAATGCGCCGGTCGAGCTTGTCGAGCGCGCGTACCGGCTGGCGTTGGGTTCTCATCGTTTTTTTACTGAAAATTGAAAAAATACAATAACAAAACCTATAGTCTCAACAATACCATAGCGCAAAAAACTAGGTTGGGTGGAAATCGCAGAGCGCACCGGGTGTGCCGCGCGCCGCCCGGCGTCTTCTCTATCCGGAGCAGCTATGCGAGTGGTTATCTTGGGCAGTGGCGTGGTCGGCGTGGCGAGCGCCTATTATCTGGCTCGCGCGGGCCATGAAGTCACGGTGATCGACCGCGAGGCCGGTCCCGCCCTCGACACGAGCTTTGCGAACGCGGGCCAGATCTCGCCCGGCTACGCGGCGCCGTGGGCCGCGCCCGGCGTGCCGCTGAAGGCCGTCAAGTGGATGTTCGAAAAGCATGCGCCGCTCGCGATCCGCCTCGACGGCACGCGATTCCAACTGCAATGGATGTGGCAGATGCTGCGCAACTGCACGACCGAGCGCTACGCGCTGAACAAGGGCCGGATGGTGCGCCTCGCCGAATACAGCCGCGACTGCCTGCAGGCGCTGCGCGCCGACACGGGCATCCAGTACGAAGGACGCACGGGCGGCACGCTCCAGGTTTTCCGCACGCAGCAGCAGCTCGACGGCGCCGCGAAGGACATCGCGGTGCTACGCGAGGCGAACGTGCCGTTCGAGCTGCTGTCGAGCGACGAGCTGAAGAAGGCCGAACCGGCGCTCGCCGCGGTCTCGGAAAAGCTGACGGGCGGCCTGCGGCTGCCGGGCGACGAGACGGGCGACTGCCAGCTCTTCACGACGCGCCTCGCCGCGCTCGCCGAGCAGCTCGGCGTGAAGTTCCGCTTCAACACGAGCATCGACGCGCTCGCCATCGCGGGCGGTAAGATCGCGGGCGTTCATTGCGGCGGCGAGATGGTGCGCGCCGACGCGTACGTGGTCGCGCTAGGCTCGTACTCGACGGACTTCGTCGCGAATCTCGTGAAGATTCCGGTGTATCCGCTGAAGGGCTATTCGATCACCGCGCCGATCGTCGACGCGGCGAAGGCGCCGGTGTCGACCGTGCTCGACGAAACCTACAAGATCGCGATCACCCGCTTCGACGATCGCATCCGCGTGGGCGGGATGGCGGAGATCGTCGGCTTCGACAAGCGGCTGCGCCAGGCGCGCCGCGAAACGCTCGAAATGTGCGTGAACGACCTGTTCCCGGGCGGCGGCGACACCGCAAGCGCGTCGTTCTGGACCGGCCTGCGTCCGATGACGCCGGACGGCACGCCGATCGTCGGCCGCACGCCGGTGCCGAACCTGTTCCTCAACACGGGCCACGGCACGCTCGGCTGGACGATGTCGTGCGGCTCCGGCCAACTGCTCGCCGACCTGATGTCGGGCAAGAAGCCGGCGATCCGCGCGGACGACCTGTCCGTGCATCGCTATCTGAGCGAAACGGACGGCGAGCATCGTCCCGCCTACGCATGACGCACTGACGCGCGAATCGGGCGGCCCGCATGCGCGGCCGCGTTCAAAAGGAACGGCGCCCAAGGGCGCCGTTTTTCGTTTCAGCGTTTCGTTTCGGCGTCTAGCCGCCGAGCCGGACGATCAGAACTGGTCTTCCGTCAGCGCGAACACGCCCTGCCCGCCCTTCGCGCCGACGATCGACGCTTCGAGCCCGCTCGCCTGCGCGAGAATGTGCTCTGCGTAGAACTGCGCGATCGCGATCTTCGCGTCGTAGAACTTCGGATCGTCGGCGCGTTTTTGCTGCGCGGCGAGCAGCGCGCGCGCCATTTGCCAGCCGCACAGCACGACGCCCGCGAGCTTCAGATACGGCACGCTGCCGGCAAACACCGCGTTCGGATCGCCCTTCACGTTCGCGACGACGAAGTCGACGACGGCCGACAACGCGCGCGCGCCGTCTTCCAGTTGCGCCTTCATCGCGGCGAATGCCGGGCCATCGTGCGCGCCGAGCGCGTCGGCCGTCTGCCGGATCTCGCCGACGATCGCCTTCGCGACTGCGCCGCCGTCGCGCGCCGTCTTCCGGCCGACGAGGTCGTTCGCCTGGATCGCGGTCGTGCCTTCGTAGATCGCGAGAATGCGCGCGTCGCGGTAGTACTGCGCGGCGCCCGTTTCCTCGATGAAGCCCATTCCGCCGTGCACCTGAATCCCGAGGCTCGCGACCTCGTTGACCATCTCGGTGCTCCAGCCCTTCACGACCGGCACCAGATACTCGTAGATCGCCTGATGCCGCGCGCGCACGCCTTCGTCGGCGGCGCGGTGCGCGTGATCGCAATGCGCGGCGGCGACGTAGGACAGCGCCCGCGCGCCTTCCGTGAGCGCGCGCATCGTCGCGAGCATCCGGCGCACGTCCGGGTGATGAATGATCGTCACCGACTGCTTCGCGGAACCGTCGACGGGACGGCTCTGCACGCGCTCCTTCGCGAACTCGGCGGCCTTCTGGTACGCACGCTCGGCGACGCCGATCCCCTGCATCCCGACGCCGAAGCGCGCCGCGTTCATCATGATGAACATGTACTCGAGGCCGCGGTTCTCTTCGCCGACGAGATAGCCGATCGCGCCGCCGTGGTCGCCGTACTGCAGCACCGCGGTCGGGCTCGCCTTGATGCCGAGCTTGTGTTCGATCGACACGCAGTGCACGTCGTTGCGCGCGCCGAGGCTGCCGTCGTCGTTGACGAGGAACTTCGGCACGATGAACAGCGAGATGCCCTTCACGCCTTCGGGCGCGTTCGGCGTGCGCGCGAGCACGAGGTGGACGATGTTGTCGGCCATGTCGTGTTCGCCCCACGTGATGAAGATTTTCGTGCCGAACACCTTGTACGAACCGTCGCCCTGCGGCTCCGCGCGCGAGCGCACGAGCGCGAGATCGGAGCCCGCCTGCGGCTCGGTCAGGTTCATCGTGCCCGTCCATTCGCCGGAAATGAGCTTCGGCACGTAGCGGGATTTCTGTTCGTCGGTGCCGGCCGTGAGGAGCGCCTCGATCGCGCCGTCGGTCAGAAGCGGGCACAGCGCGAACGACAGGTTCGACGCGTTCAGCATTTCGATGCAAGGCGTCGCGATCAGCTTCGGCAGGCCCTGGCCGTCGTATTCGGTCGGATGCTGGAGCCCCTGCCAGCCGCCTTCGACGAACTGGCGGAACGCCTCCTTGAAGCCGGGCGTCGCCGTGACGGCGCCGTCCTTCCAGCTGCTCGGATTCTTGTCGCCTTCGACGTTGAGCGGCGCGAGCACCTCGCCGCAGAACTTCGCCGATTCGTCGAGCACGGCGTGCGCCGTATCGAAGCCGGCGTCCTCGTAGCCGGGCAGCTTCGCGACCTCATCGATGCCGGCCAGCTCCTTCATCACGAACAGCATGTCCTTGACGGGTGCGGTATAGCTCATGTTGCTCCTCTCCTAGTCTGCTTATGGTGTGAAAAGGGGCGCTCGCCGCGCCCCTTTGTTCATGTTCGACCTGCTCGCGCGTTGAACGCAACGCGCGCGGCGCGCGTCAGCCGAGCTCGTTCACGAGTTCCGGCACGAGCGTGAACAGATCGCCGACGAGGCCGTAGTCGGCCACGCTGAAGATCGGCGCTTCGGGGTCCTTGTTGATCGCGACGATCACCTTCGAATCCTTCATGCCGGCCAGGTGCTGGATCGCGCCCGAGATGCCCACCGCGATGTACAGCTGCGGCGCGACGATCTTGCCCGTCTGGCCCACCTGATAGTCGTTCGGCACGTAGCCCGCGTCCACCGCCGCGCGCGACGCGCCGAGCGCCGCCTGCAGCTTGTCGGCGAGCGGCTCCAGCACCTTCGTGTAGTTCTCGCCGCTGCCGAGGCCGCGGCCGCCCGACACGATGATCGACGCCGACGTCAGTTCCGGACGATCGAGCTTCGTCACCTCGCGGCTCACGAACTGCGACACGCCCGCGTCCGCCGCCGCGTCGATCTTCTCGACCGGCGCGCTGCCGCCTTCGGCCGCGACCGGATCGAAGCCCGTCGCGCGCACCGTGATCACCTTGATCGGATCGCTCGACTGCACCGTCGCGATCGCGTTGCCCGCGTAGATCGGGCGCTCGAACGTATCGGCCGAATCGACCGCCGTGATGTCCGAGATCTGCGCGACGTCCAGCTTCGCGGCGATCCGCGGCGCGATGTTCTTGCCGTATGCGGTCGCCGGCGCGAGGATGTGCGAGTAGTCCTTCGCGACGTTCAGCGCGGTCGCCTCGACGTTTTCCGCTAGACCGTCCGCGAGTTGCGGCGCGTCGGCCAGCAGCACCTTCGACACGCCCGCGATCTTCGCCGCCGCGTCCGCCGCGCCCTGCGCATCGCGGCCCGCGACCAGCACGTGAATGTCGCCGCCGATCTTCACCGCGGCGGCCACCGTGTTCAGCGTCGATGCCTTGATCGATGCGTTGTCGTGTTCGGCAATTACCAGAATCGTCATTTCTTTGCGCTCCCCTTACAGCACCTTGGCTTCGGTCTTCAGCTTTTCGACCAGCGTCTTCACGTCCGGCACCTTCACGCCCGCCGCACGCTTGGGCGGCTCCGCCACCTTCAGCGTCTTCAGGCGCGGCGCGACGTCCACGCCGAGGTCTTCCGGCTTCACCGTCTCGAGCGGCTTCTTCTTCGCCTTCATGATGTTCGGCAGCGTCACGTAGCGCGGCTCGTTCAGGCGCAGGTCGGTCGTCACCACGGCCGGCAGCGTGAGCGACAGCGTCTCCGCGCCGCCGTCCACTTCACGCGCGACGATCGCACGGCCGTCCGCCACCGTCACCTTCGACGCGAACGTCGCCTGCGGCAGATTCGCGAGCGCGGCCAGCATCTGGCCCGTCTGGTTCGAATCGTCGTCGATCGCCTGCTTGCCGAGGATCACGAGCTGCGGCTGCTCCTTGTCGACCAGCGCCTTCAAGATCTTCGCCACGCCGAGCGGCTGCACCTCGTCATTCGATTCGACGAGAATCGCACGGTCCGCGCCGATCGCGAGCGCCGTGCGAAGCGTTTCCTGAGCCTGCGCGACGCCCACCGACACCGCGATCACCTCGGTCGCCACGCCCGCTTCCTTCAGGCGCACCGCCTCCTCGACCGCGATCTCGTCGAACGGATTCATCGACATCTTCACGTTCGCGATATCGACGCCCGTGCCGTCCGACTTCACCCGGACCTTCACGTTGTAATCGACCACTCTCTTCACTGGCACCAGGATTTTCATGCACACGCTCCAAAGTTACGAACACGACCAGCGGCCATTTTATAGCGAGGCTCGGCCGCGCGGCGGCGACGCCGGGCATTCAATTTGCGGCTACCGAGGATAGCGTCCCCTTGCGGCATGCCGACAATAGCGAACGGTCGTTCTATTTTAAAAGAGAAAAAACCCGGACGCCAAGCCCGGGTTTTCGATTTCCGCCTCTAATCGGCGGCGCCCCTCGTTTCGCTCACCACGCGGCGATCACCGCGCCGCCGAATTGACGCTCGATGAAGCGCTTCACGTCGGGCGACCGGTACGCGGCGACGAGCTTCGCGACCCACGGCTTGTCCTTGTCTTCCGAGCGCACCGCGAGAATGTTCGCGTAAGGGCCGTTCGGACCCTCGATCGCGATCGCGTCCTGTTTCGGCTTCAGGCCCGCTTCCATCGCGTAGTTCGTGTTGATCGCGGCGGCGTCGACATCGGCGAGCGAGCGCGGAATCTGCGCCGCGTCAAGCTCGACGATCTTCAGCTGCTTCGGGTTATCGACGATGTCGAAGCGCGTCGCCTTCAGGCCCGCGCCGTCGCGCAGCTTGAGCAGCCCCTGCTTCTGCAGCAGCAGCAACGCGCGGCCGCCGTTCGTCGGATCGTTCGGGACCGCGATCCGCGCGCCCGGACGCAATTCCGCGAGCGATTTCACGCGCTTCGAGTAGATGCCCATCGGGAACGTGACCGTGTCCGCGACCTTGACGATCTTGTAGCCGCGATCCTTCACCTGCGCTTCGAGATACGGATAGTGCTGATAGCTGTTCGCGTCGAGGTCGCCCGCCGCGAGCGCCGCGTTCGGCTGCACGTAGTCGGAGAACTCGACGATCTTGATGTCGAGCCCGCTCTTCGCGGCGACCTTCTTGACTTCCTCCATCACCTGCGCGTGCGGGCCGCCCGTCACGCCGACCTTGATCGTCTGCGCCTGCGCATGCGCGCTTGCGACGCACGCGGCCGCGCCCAACGCGGCGGCGAGCTTCAGCATCGTTCTTCGTTGCATCTCCGGATCTCCTCACCGGTTGCGGCGCCGTCGCCGCCGCGTATCGCGTATCGCGGCGCGCGGCGCTCGTTCGTCTTCGATTGCGCTACTTGTGGCTCAGGCGCCGCACGAGCCAGTCGCCGAACGACTGCGCGATCTGCACGAACACGATCAGGATCGCGACGACCGTCCACATCACTTCGGGCAGATAGCGCTGATAGCCGTAGCGGATGCCGAGATCGCCGAGGCCGCCGCCGCCGATCGCGCCCGCCATCGCCGAATAGCCGACGAGCGACACGAACGTGATCGTGAGCCCCGCGACAATGCCCGGCAGCGATTCGGGCAGCAGCACCTTGAACACGATCTGGCCCGTCGTCGCGCCCATCGCCTGCGCGGCTTCGATGAGGCCGCGATCGACTTCGCGCAGAGCGGTTTCGACGAGCCGCGCGATGAACGGCGCGGCCGCGATCGTGAGCGGCACGACGGCGGCCGCCGTGCCGATCGACGAGCCGACGGCAAGACGCGTAAACGGAATGACCGCGACGAGCAGGATGATGAACGGCGTCGAGCGCACCGCGTTGACGATGCCGCCCAGCACGCGGTTCACCGCGAGGTTCCGCAGCACGCCCTGGCGGTCGGTCAGGTACAGCAGCACGCCGAGCGGCAGACCGACGAGCGCGCCGACCGCCCCGGAGATGCCGACCATGATCAGCGTCTCCCAGAACGACTGCACGAACATATCGAACATTTCACTCAACATACGAAAGCTCCTCGACGACCACGCCCTGCTCGCGCAGATACGCGAACGCCTGCCCCACCTTGCCTGGCTCGCCGGTGGCGAGCACCGCGAGCGACCCGAACGCGCGGCCCTGGATTTCGTCGATCTGGCCGTGCAGGATGTTGAAGTCCAGCTCGTAGCGGCGGATCGTCTCCGACAGGATCGGCTGATCGACGCCCGAGCCCGTGAACGCGAGGCGCAACAGGTGCCCGGAGCCCGTCTTCAGGCGCTCGGCGACGCGCGCCTTCATCGCGGGCGGCAGTTCCTGCGCGATCACGTCGCCGATCAGCGCGCGCGTGACTTCGTGGTGCGGACGCATGAACACGTCGATCACGTTGCCTTCCTCGACGACGCGCCCCGCGTCGAGCACCGCGACGCGATCGCACACGTCCTTGATCACTTCCATCTGGTGCGTGATGAGGACGATCGTGAGGCCGAGCTCGCGGTTGATGCGTCGAAGCAGGTCGAGGATCGCGCGCGTGGTCTCCGGATCGAGCGCGGACGTCGCCTCGTCGGACAAGAGCACCTTCGGCTTGCTCGCGAGCGCGCGCGCGATGCCGACGCGCTGCTTCTGGCCGCCGCTGATCTGCGCCGGATAGCGGTCTTTCTGCGCGGCGAGGCCGACGAGATCGAGAAGCGGCAGCACCGTCGCCTCGATCTCCCCGCGCTTCACGCCCGCGAGCTCGAGCGGCAGCGCGACGTTGTCGAACACCGTGCGCGACGACAGCAGGTTGAAGTGCTGGAAGATCATCCCGATATCGCGCCGCGCGCCGCGCAGCTCGCCGGCGGACAACTGCGTCAGGTCGCGCCCGCCGACGGACACGCTGCCTTCCGACGGCCGCGTGAGCAGGTTGATCGTGCGCACGAGCGTGCTCTTGCCGGCGCCGCTGCGGCCGATGATGCCGAAGACCTCGCCCTGCGGAATCGTCAGATTAACGTTGTGCAGCGCCTCGATCCAGCCGCGAGGCCCCTCGAATCGCTGCGAAAGGTTGCGAATTTCGATCATGTAAACAAAGCGGCGGAACCGCGCAGCCGGATGTGCCGGGCTTCGCTGTCGACCGCCGCCGCATCTAGGTCTAGGGAATAACCCGCGAGTTTACCGCATCCGCCACATTTCACTTAATAATCGATTTCCACCTTTTCATAACCAAACGCGATTAGAGGGCTGCGCCCGCACGGGCCGTCACGGACGGCGTCTATGATCGAGCGCATCCTTCATAACTACTCGCTCCGGAGACTCACGCCATGGACGCTGCCGCTTCGACTTCGCTCCGCTCCGCCGCTGCCGCCGGCGCGGCCCCGCAGCGCGGCAACCTGCGCACGGCCGACGGGCTCGCGCTCGCGTCGTACCGGTGGCCGGCTGCGCCGGGGTTCGCGGCGCCGCGCGCGAGCGTCGCGCTCGTGCACGGGCTCGCCGAGCACGCGGGACGCTACCAGGCGCTCGCCGAGCGGCTGAGCGCGGCGGGCATCGAAGTCGTCGCGATCGATCTGCGCGGGCACGGGCATTCGCCCGGCGAACGCGCATGGATCGAGCGCTTCGATCAATATCTGCAGGATGCGGATGCGCTCGTCGCGAGCGCGGCGCGCGACGGCACCCCGCTCTTCCTGATGGGGCACAGCATGGGCGGGGCGATTGCCGCGCTCTACGCGGTCGAGCGCGCGCCCGCGCGCCGCGCGGGCTTCGCGGGCCTGATCTTGTCGAGTCCCGCGCTCGCGCCGGGCCGCGACGTGCCGAAGTGGATGCTCGCGATGAGCCGCTTCATCAGCCGCGTATGGCCCCGCTTTCCGGCGATCAAGATCGACGCCGCGCTGCTGTCACGCGATCCGGCCGTCGTCGCCGCGAATCGCGCCGATCCGCTCGTCCATCACGGTTCGGTGCCGGCGCGCACCGGCGCCGAAATTCTCGACGCGATGCGGCGCATCGAGGGCGGGCGCGCGGCGCTGCGCGTGCCCGTGCTCGTCTATCACGGCACCGCCGACAAACTGACGGAGCCCGACGGCAGCCGCGACTTCGGCCGGCACGTCGGCTCGCCCGACCGCACGCTCACGCTATACGAAGGCAACTATCACGAGACGATGAACGATCTGGAACGTGAGCGCGTGATCGGCGCATTGATCGACTGGATTCTTGCGCGTGCGCCGGCGCACGGGTAATGCCGGGACCAAGCGGAGCGCAAGGACACCGGAACACGTTGCGCGAAGACGGGAGCGACGCGAGGTGAAGAACGGCGCGCCGCCAGCGCCGCGCGGATTCGCAACCGGCGCGGCGGCCGCGCCACCGCGCCACCGCTGCCTGAGCGCTCGCCTGGTCGATCGGGCGCGCCGCCGCGAACGGGATACGATCTCCGCCGCGCGTTGCTGGCGCTTGCCGATGCGCGCCGGCGCTCGACGGCCGGCGTCGCGCGCCATCGCGCCCGTCATCGCCCGCCCGTCGCTCGCCGTCTCGCGAGCTCACACCCCGGCGAGCACACGCAGATGCGCGACCACGCTGCGCCCGAGCGCGGACAGGTTGTAGCCGCCTTCGAGGCAGCTCACGATGCGGCCTTGCGCATGCCGCCGCGCGACTTCGCAGATCTGCGTCGTGAGCCACTCGTAGTCGGCCTCGACGAGCCCCATTCCGCCGATGTCGTCCTCGCGATGCGCGTCGAACCCCGCCGATACGAACAGCATCTGCGGCTTGAACGCGTCGAGCCGCGGCAGCCACATCAGGTCGACCGCCTCGCGCACCGCCATTCCGTTCGTGCGCGCGGGCATCGGCAGATTGACCATGTTCGGCGCCTGATGGTCGACGCCCGAGAACGGATACAGCGGATGCTGGAAGAAGCCGCACATCAGCACGCGCTCGTCGTTCGCGAACGCAGCCTCGGTGCCGTTGCCGTGATGAACGTCGAAATCGATGATCGCGACGCGCTCGAGGCCATGGATCTCGAGCGCATGGCGCGCGGCGATCGCGACGTTGTTGAAGAAGCAAAAGCCCATCGCGCGCGCGGGCTCCGCGTGATGGCCAGGCGGGCGCACGCTGCAGAACGCGTTGTCGTAGCGGCCCTCGAGCACGGCGTCCGTCGCCTCGACGGCCGCGCCCGCGGCGCGCAGCGCCGCGCGCCACGTGTAGCGGTTCAGCGACGTGTCGGGATCGATCTCGACGTAGCCTTCCTTCGGAATCCGGCTGCGGATGTAGTCGATGTGCGCCTGCGTGTGCACGCGGGCAAGCGCCGTCTCGCTCGCGAACGGCGCCGTCTCGTGGACGATCAGATCGTCGATGCGGCTCGCGATCAGTTGATCCTGGATAGCCGACAGCCGCGCCGGCGACTCGGGATGCCACTCCCCCATCTCGTGCAGCATGCAGTCGGGGTGCGTGTAAAAGGCCGTTGGCATAAGCTCGTTCCGCGACGCGGCCGGTGCGCGCCGCAGGTCTCCGTCAAGGATGTCCGCGATATCGTCTGGTGCGAAGTTCGCCGCTAACTTACCACAACGCGCCCCGCGCCGGGCCGGCGCGGCGGGCGCGTCGGTTATACTGGCCCGAAATCATCCGCCTCGTCCGCCTCGCTTCGACATGACTTTCAACCAGCCTGCCGCCCCCGCCTCGCTCGCCTTCCGCCTTCGCTTCCCGCTCGCCGCGCTGTCGCTCGCCGCAACGCTTCTCGCGTCCGCCGCCGTCGCGCAAACGCAGCCCGCCGCGGCCGTCGACGCGCAAGCGCAGCCGCAAACGCAACAGCAACAGCAACAGCAACAGCAGCCGCAGCCGCAGCCGCAGCCGCAGCCGAGCGTGCAGCAAGGGCAGACGTTCGAAGAAGAAATCGTTCCGCAGCGCTACGCGAACAACCCGAAGATCGACGCGTTCATCGCCGACATGGCCGCGCGCCACGATTTCGACGTGAACGCGCTGCACACGCTCTTCGCGCGCGTCAGCTATTCAGCGACCGCGGCGAAACTCGTGATGCCCGCGCCGTCGCCCGCCGTCAAGAACTGGCGCGTCTACCAGTCGCGCTTTCTCGACGCCGTGCGCGTGAACGCCGGCGTGAAGTTCTGGCGCGCGAATCAGGGAACGCTGCAGCGCGCAGCGGCGGAATTCGGCGTGCCGCCGGAGGTGATCGTCGGCATCATCGGCGTCGAGACGATCTACGGCCGCTACATGGGCAACTTCCGCACGCTCGACGCGCTGACCACGCTCGCATTCGACTATCCGAACACGCCGAATCGCGACTCGCGCCAGGAGACGTTCCGCAAGAACCTCGAAGACTTCCTCGTGTGGACGCGCGACAGCCAGCTCGATCCGACGAGCGTGCTCGGTTCGTACACGGGCGCCGTCGGCATCCCGCAGTTCCTGCCGAGCAGCATCCGCGAATACGCGGTCGACTACGACGGCAACGGGCACATCGATCTGCGCGCGAGCCAGGCCGACGCGATCGGCAGCGTCGCGAATTATCTGAAGCAGCACGGCTGGGAGACCAGCCGCCCGGTGGTATGGAACATCGCGCCCGACACGGGCAGCCTGGGCGTCGCGCAAGCGGCGGCCGACGGCCGCCCCGAGCCGCACTGGGCGCTGTCGCAGTTGCTGCGCGCGGGCCTCGTGCTCGACGAGCCGTCCGTCAACATCGCATCGGAGGCGAGCACGCCCGTCACCGTGATCGATCTGCCGACGCCCGGCCGCTCAACCGAATACAAGCTCGGACTGCAAAATTTCTACGTGCTGACCCGCTACAACCGCAGCTTCTTCTATGCGCTCGCCGTGTATCAGCTGGGCGAGCGCGTGAAGGCGCAGATGGAAGCGAGCGGCGCGCTGACGGCGCCGCCGGACAATGCCGCGCCCGCCGCGCAACCGTCGTCGGAATGACATTGCGTGCGGCCTGCGCCGTCGCGCCAATGAAAAAGCGCCGCTAGCGGCGCTTTTTCATTGACGGCCCCGCGCAGCCGGACCGCGCGTCACGCGGGGAACACGCCCGTCGACAAATAACGGTCGCCGCGGTCGCAGACGACGAACACGATCGTCGCGTTCTCGACCTGCCGCGCGACGCGCAGCGCGACTTCGCACGCGCCGCCCGACGAAATTCCGCAGAAGATGCCCTCGACGGCCGCGAGCTTGCGCGCCATCGCCTCGGACGCGGCCTGGCTCACGTTCTCGACGCGATCGACGCGGCTGCGATCGAAAATCTTCGGCAGATACGCTTCCGGCCATTTGCGGATGCCCGGAATGCGCGAGCCCTCTTCCGGCTGCGCACCGACGATCTCGATGTTCGGATTCCTCTCCTTCAGATACTGCGACGTGCCCATGATCGTGCCCGTCGTCCCCATCGCGGACACGAAGTGCGTGATGCGGCCCTCGGTCTCGCGCCAGATCTCAGGGCCGGTGCCTTCATAGTGCGCGATCGGATTGTCGGGATTCGCGAACTGATCGAGGATCACGCCCTTGCCTTCGCGCTGCATCTGGTCGGCGAGATCGCGCGCGAACTCCATGCCGCCCTTCACCGGCGTCAGCACGATTTCGGCGCCGTACGCGGCCATGCTCTGGCGGCGCTCGACGGACAGATCCTCCGGCATGATCAGCACCATCTTGTAGCCGCGGATCGCCGCCGCCATCGCGAGCGCGATCCCGGTGTTGCCGCTCGTCGCCTCGATCAGCGTGTCGCCCGGCTTGATCGTGCCGCGCTCTTCCGCCTTGCGGATCATCGACAGCGCGGGGCGGTCCTTCACCGACCCCGCCGGATTGTTGCCTTCCAGCTTCGCGAGAATCACGTTGTTACGAGCGCGAATCTCGTCGTCCGGCAAGCGGACGAGCTGCACGAGCGGCGTATTGCCGATCGTGTCTTCGATAGTTTTGTAAGCCATGAACGTCACGTTTATCCGATGCCGATGAGTGGATCGATTGTAAACCAGCGGAGAAACGTACGCGCACGACGGCCGTCAAGCCCTGACCGCCGCCGCGGACATTCGGCGGCTCTCTCGAGCAATGCGCTGCGGCCACGCAAAAAGCCCGCGGCGTGCGCCGCGGGAATTCGCCGCCGAAGCAGCGCCTGAAGGAGACATCGCCGTTGCCGCCGACCGTGCGATCGCTCGACCGCGGGATCGTCGGCGCCGGAATCGTCAGCAGCCCGGATTATTTCTTGCCGGCGGCCGCCGCTTTCTGCGGCGCCGCGGATGCGGCGGGCGCACGCGCCGCGCCGATCGCGAGGCCTTCGGCCTGCAAGCGCTCGACCGTCTTGCCGCCCATGCCCTTCACCCTGCGCGAGAGATCGGCCGCATCCTTGTACGGGCCGTGTGCGCTCCGCTCGTCGATGATCGCCTTGGCCTTCGCCGGGCCGATGCCCCTGATGCCGCGAAGCGCATCGTCGTTCGCGGCGTTGACGTCGACGGCAGCCCATCCGTGCGCGGCCGCGGCGCACAGCGCGACCGTCGCGAGAAGTTTCTTCAGCATCTGGATCTCCGTAGAAAAACGGCCGGCGGCTGCCGACCGTGAGATCCAGTCTAAGGATGCGGGCGCGCCTCTCAAAGCTGGCCGAACAGCCAACGCACGTAACGGTCGACGCCCTCTTGCACCGTCAGGAACGGCGCATCGTAGCCCGCCGCGCGCAGCTTCGTCTGGTCGGCCTGCGTGAAGCACTGGTACTTGCCGCGCAGCGCGTCCGGGAACGGCACGTATTCGACGAGGCCCGCGTCCACCTGCTCGCCAAGCGTGAGCGCGGGCTTGCCTTCGAGCGCGCGCAACGTGTTGACCACCGTCGTCGCGATGTCGTTGAACGGCTGCGCGCGGCCGGTGCCGAGATTGAAGATGCCCGATTTCTCCGGATGGTCGAAGAAATACAGGTTCACCCTCGCGACGTCCTCCACCGACACGAAATCGCGCGTCTGCTCGCCCGGGCCGTAACCGTTGTATTCGCCGAACAGCTTGACCTTGCCCTCGGCGCGGAACTGGTTGAAGTTGTGGAACGCGACCGACGCCATCCGGCCCTTGTGCGACTCGCGCGGCCCGTACACGTTGAAATAGCGAAAGCCCGCGATTTGGCTCTTCGCGCTCGGCAAGACGCGGCGAATCACCTGGTCGAACAGGAACTTCGAATAGCCGTAGACATTCAGCGGCGCCTCGACCTCGCGCTCCTCGACGAAGCGCGTCGAGCCGCCGTAGATCGCCGCCGACGACGCGTACAGGAACTGCGCGCCCTGCGCGAGGCACGCGTCGAGCACCGCGCGGCTGTAGCGGAAATTGTTGTCCATCATGTAGCGGCCGTCGTGTTCCATCGTGTCCGAACACGCGCCTTCGTGGAACACCGCACGCACCTTGCCGAATTCGCCGCGCGCGAAGCGCTCGACGAATTCGGTCTTGTCGAGATAATCGTCGATCTCGCAATCGACGAGGTTCTTGAACTTGTCCGCGCGCGTCAGATTGTCGACCGCGATGATGCGCGTCTCGCCGCGCTCGTTCAGCGCCTTGACGATGTTCGCGCCGATGAAGCCGGCCGCGCCGGTAACGATGAGGGTCATGATCGTCCTACCGATGAAAATGGGCACACGGCGCGCGGCAGCGCGCGCCATGCGCCGTTCAATGAAACAGTTCGTCGTACTCGACGGTCGCGGTGCCGAGCTTGCCGACCACGATGCCCGCCGCGCGATTCGCGAGCACGACCGCCTCGACGAGCGGCAGCCCCGCGCCGAGCATCGTCGCGACGGTCGCGATCACCGTGTCGCCCGCGCCCGACACATCGTACACCTCGCGCGCAAGCGCGCTCACGTGCAGCTCGCCGTCGTTCGAGAAGAGCGTCATCCCCTCCTCCGAGCGCGTGAGCAGCAGCGCGTCGAGCGCGAGCTCGGCGCGCAGCTTCGTCACGCGCGCGTGCAGGTCGTCCTCGGACGTCCACTGCCCGACAACTTCGCGCAGCTCCGCGCGGTTCGGCGTGATCAGCGACGCGCCGCGATAGCGCGCCCAATCGGCGCCCTTCGGATCGACGAGCACGGGCTTGCCCGCCGCGCGCGCCTTCGCGATCATCGTCGTCACGTGCGTGAGCCCGCCCTTCGCGTAGTCCGACATCAGCACGACGTCGTACGAAGGCAGCAGCGCGTCGAAGCGCGCGAGCCCCGCGAGCAGCACTTCGTGCGTCGGCGCCGCCTCGAAGTCGACGCGCAGCAATTGCTGCTGCTGCGCGAGCACGCGCAGCTTGATCGTCGTCGGCAGCGACGGATCGCGCTCGAGATACGGCGTCACGCCGCTTTCGCCGAGCAGCTCGACGAGCCGCTCGCCCGGCTCGTCGCCGCCGACGACGCACAGAAGGCCTGCCTGGCCGCCGAGCGTCACCGCGTTGCGCGCCACGTTCGCCGCGCCGCCCAACCGCTCCTCCTGCCGCTGCACGTGCACGACGGGGACGGGCGCCTCGGGCGAGATCCGGTTGACGTTGCCGAACCAGTAGCGGTCGAGCATCACGTCGCCGACCACGAGCACGCGCGATTTCGCAATCTGCTCGCGCGGCACGCCGCTCGCCGAGGCGGCGAGCGGCGCGCGCTTATCCGCGCGCGGAGGAAGAGACGGGCTCGACATAGGGGCGTCCAATCGCGTGGTAATCGATGCCGAGTTCGGCCATCGCATCGGGTTCGTACAGGTTGCGGCCGTCGAAGATCGCGGGCGCCTTCAGCACCGCCTTCAGATGCGAGAAATCCGGGCTCTTGAATTCCTTCCATTCGGTGACGATGACGAGCGCGTCCGCGCCTGCGAGCGCATCGTCGGCCGAGTCGACGAACGCGATCCGCGCGAGCGCGTCGGGCGCATCGTGCAGGTCGAGCGCGAACACGCGCCGCGCCTCGTCGATCGCGACCGGATCGTACGCGCGCACCGTCGCGCCGCGCGCGAGCAGCGACGCGATCAGGCGCCGGCTCGGCGCTTCGCGCATGTCGTCGGTGTTCGGCTTGAACGCGAGCCCCCAGACGGCGAACGTGCGGCCCGTCAGATCGGCGCCGTAACGCTGCTCGATCTTGCCGAGCAGCACGTTCTTCTGCGCGTGGTTCACTTCCTCCACCGCCTCGAGGATCTTGAGCGGCTGGCCGTTTTCGCTCGCGGTGCGGATGAGCGCTTGCACGTCCTTCGGGAAGCACGAGCCGCCGTAGCCGACGCCCGCGTACAGGAAGTGATAGCCGATCCGCGGATCGGAGCCGATCCCGCGCCGCACCGCCTCGATGTCGGCGCCGACGCGATCCGCGAGATTCGACATCTCGTTCATGAACGAGATGCGCGTCGCGAGCATCGCATTCGCCGCGTACTTCGCGAATTCGGCCGAGCGCACGTCCATGTAAATCGTCCGCTCGTGATTGCGGTTGAACGGCGCGTAGAGCTTTTTCATCTTCTCGCGGGCGATCGCGCCCGCTTCGTCGTCGTCGACGCCGATGATGATCCGGTCGGGCCGCATGAAATCGTCGACGGCCGCGCCCTCCTTCAGGAACTCGGGGTTCGACACGACCGAGAAGCGATGCCCGGCGCTGCCGGCAAGGCCGCGCGCGGCAAGCGCCTCGTCGATCACGGCGCGCACGCGCTGCGCGGTGCCGACGGGCAC
Organism: Burkholderia savannae; assembly: GCF_001524445.2. Lineage (NCBI taxonomy): Bacteria > Pseudomonadati > Pseudomonadota > Betaproteobacteria > Burkholderiales > Burkholderiaceae > Burkholderia > Burkholderia savannae. The sequence continues at coordinate 991,508 of NZ_CP013417.1, read as the reverse complement.
CGTCGATTTGTCGACGATCACCTTGTAGCCCGCCATGTGACGGCCGATGTTGCGCGCCGCCTCGAGCACGTATTGAAGATCGGCGGAGCCGTCCTCGTCGGGCGGCGTGCCGACCGCGATGAACTGGATCTCGCCGTGCGCGACGCTCGCCTCGACGTCCGTCGAAAACGTGATGCGGCCCGCGGCGCGCGTGCGCGCGATGATTTCCTGCAGCCCGGGCTCGTGAATCGGCATGCCGCCGTTGTTCAGGATGTCGATCTTGCGGGGATCGACGTCGAGACAGAACACGTCGTGGCCGATCTCGGCGAGACACGCGCCGGTGACGAGGCCCACATAGCCCGTGCCGATGATGGTGATCTTCATAAGTATTCCGATGATTCGCTCGAGCGGACGGCGTCCGCCCGGTTCAGGCCCGCGCCGGCGATGTCACGCCGGCTGGCGCGGCCTGCCCCATTACTGCCCCGCTACGCAACGGCGGGCTCGACGCGCCGCGGCGCATAGGTTTCCCATCCGCTGCATCCGGGGCACTGCCAATAGAAGAGGCGCGCCCGGAAACCGCAATTCTGGCATGTATATCGTGGCAAATTTTTGGTGCGCTGCTTGACGAGCGTGCGCATCATTTCGAGCTCGGCGCGGCGGGGCTCGTCGGCCGCGGCGATCTGCGCATCGAGCAAGTGCAGCATGCCGGACAGATTCGGCGCCTTTTCCATCTGCGAGCGCGCGAGCGCGTGCGCGGCGCCGTTGCCGCGCATCTGCGCGACGTACTGATAGACGACGTCGAGCAGATCGTTCGACGGATAGCGCCGCGCGTAGTCCGTCAGCAGATCGGCGCCGTCGGCCGCCCGATCGAGCGCCACGTAGGATTTCATCAGCTTGTCGGCGACGAGCGGCAGGTACGCGGGATTCTGCGTCTCGATCCGGCGCCAGTGCTCGATCGCCGCGAGATGGTCGCTCGCTGCGGCGGCAGCGTCGCCCGACAGGATCGTCGCACGCGCGTTCTGCGGATTCACCGCGAGCGCGTCGCGCAGATGCCCGGCCGCGAGTTCGGCGTTCTTGCGCAGCAGCGCGTCCTGCGCGAGCTCGCAATGGAATTGCGAGATCTCCGTCGCAAGGCGCGGCGCGCCCATCGATTCGATTCGCGTCGCGGTGTCGATCGACTTGTTCCAGTCCTTTTCGATCTCATAGATCGTGAGGAGCGCGCGCTGCGCGTCGAGCGCGTAGTCGCCTTCGGAGAGCTTGTGGAACGCCTCTTCCGCGCGGTCGAGCAGGCCCGCCTTCAGGAAATCCTGCCCGAGTTCGAAGAGCGCGTGATCGCGCTCGTTCACGGGCAGATCGTTGCGGCTCAGCAGGTTCTGATGGACGCGAATCGCGCGGTCCGTCTCGCCTCGACGGCGAAACAGGTTGCCAAGCGCGAAGTGCAGCTCGACCGTTTCGGGATCGAGCTTCGCGACTTCGATGAACGCGTCGATGGCTTTATCCGGCTGTTCGTTCAGCAGGAAGTTCAGGCCGCGGAAATACGAACGCGGCAGATTCGCGCTCTCGGACAGCAGCTTGTTGAGGTCGTAGCGCGACGCCATCCAGCCGAGCGCGAACGCAACGGGAATGGCGAGCAGCCACCAGAAATCGAGATCCATGCGACGTGTCGAAAAAAACCTGGGCCGCGCATCGTGCACGGCGTCGGCATCGTTAAATGACGGGCGGCATCGGCGGCTGGTCGACGACGGCCGGGTTCTCGCGCACAGCGCGCAAGTCGCGCTTCAGGCGGCCGTTCTCCATCCGCATCCGGAAAATCGCGGGCAGCGCAGACAACAAACCCGCGATCAGCCCGACGCCGAAGAACGCGAGGCCGATCAGGATCAGCGGAGCCTGCCAGTTGTACCCGGCTAGAAAATTCAGCGTGGCGCTTTGCGTATTGGCCAGCGCAAGCACCAGCAGCAGCACGAACACCAGCACACGGATCAACCAGACGATGAACTTCATGACTCCCTCTCTTTGACTGAGATTGTTCGGCAGCGCGTGCGACTCCCCTTCGCAGCGCTTCAGGCGCCCCGTATTGTAAAGGAAGCGTTTCGCGCTTCGTGAATCGCTTGTGCCGGCGCTTGACACGCTTCGCGAAACGCGCGCGGCGCGCCAAAGAAAAAGCGCCCGCGAGGGGCGCTTTCTTTCAGCCATGCTGGTTCGGCATCGACCGCGGCGGAACCGTCACTCGCCGCTTTCCGGCTCGTCGTTCTTCAACGGCTCGCCGGCACGGCCGTCGACGCGCTCGCGCAATTCCTTGCCGGGCTTGAAGTGCGGCACGTACTTCTCAGGCACCTGCACTTTCTCGCCCGACTTCGGATTGCGTCCGACGCGCGCCGGACGGCGGTTCAGACCGAAGCTGCCGAAGCCGCGAATTTCGATGCGATGCCCTTTCGACAAGGCGTCGGACATCGCATCGAGCATCGTTTTCACCGCGAAATCCGCATCCTTCAACACGAGCTGCGGAAATCGCGATGCCAGCTGGGCGACCAACTCGGATTTGGTCATACTTCAGCAGACCTCGCGAGGCTTACTGGTTCTGGCCGTCGAGCTTCGCCTTCAGCAGCGCGCCGAGGTTGGTCGTGCCCGTCGCAGCGGCGCTCGAATCGGCTTGCAGGCCGCGCATCGCTTCCTGCTGCTCGGCCGAATCCTTCGCCTTGATCGACAGGTTGATGCCGCGCGACTTGCGATCGATGTTGATCACCATCGCGTTGACCTTGTCGCCTTCCTTCAGCACGTTGCGTGCGTCTTCGACGCGATCCTGCGAGATTTCCGACGCACGCAGGTAGCCTTCGACGTCCGGCGTGAGCGTGATGACCGCGCCCTTCGCATCGACCGACTTCACGACGCCGTCGACGATCGAGCCCTTGTCGTTCATCGCGACGTAGTTGCTGAACGGATCGCCTTCGAGCTGCTTGATGCCGAGCGAGATGCGCTCCTTCTCGACGTCGATGCCGAGCACGATCGCCTCGACTTCGTCGCCCTTCTTGTACTTGCGAACCGCTTCTTCGCCAGCTTCGCTCCACGACAGGTCCGACAGGTGGACGAGGCCGTCGATGCCGCCCGGCAGACCGATGAACACGCCGAAGTCGGTGATCGACTTGATCGCGCCCGTGATCTTGTCGCCCTTCTTGAAGTTGCGGCTGAAGTCATCCCACGGATTCGGCTTGCACTGCTTCATGCCGAGGCTGATACGACGACGGTCTTCGTCGATCTCGAGGACCATGACTTCGACTTCGTCGCCGAGCTGAACGACCTTCGACGGAGCGACGTTCTTGTTGGTCCAGTCCATTTCCGACACGTGGACGAGGCCTTCGATGCCCGATTCCACTTCGACGAACGCGCCGTAGTCGGTGATGTTCGTGACCTTGCCGAACAGGCGCGTGCCCGACGGGTAGCGGCGCGAGATGCCTTCCCACGGATCGTCGCCGAGCTGCTTGATGCCGAGCGAGACGCGGTTCTTCTCTTGGTCGAACTTGAGGATCTTCGCGGTGACTTCCTGGCCGACCGACAGAACCTCGCTCGGGTGACGCACGCGGCGCCATGCGATGTCGGTGATGTGCAGCAGGCCGTCGATGCCGCCGAGGTCGACGAATGCGCCGTAGTCGGTGATGTTCTTGACCACGCCGTTGACGATCGCGCCTTCCTTCAGCGTCTCGAGCAGCTTCGCGCGCTCTTCGCCTTGCGTGGCTTCGATCACCGCGCGGCGCGACAGCACGACGTTGTTACGCTTGCGGTCGAGCTTGATCACGCGGAACTCGAGCGTCTTGCCTTCGTACGGGGTCGTGTCCTTGACGGGACGCGTGTCGACGAGCGAACCCGGCAGGAACGCGCGGATGCCGTTGACCATCACGGTCATGCCGCCCTTGACCTTGCCCGTGATCGTGCCGGTCACGAGTTCGTTGTTGTCGAGAGCCTTTTCCAGCGACAGCCACGAAGCGAGACGCTTCGCCTTGTCGCGCGACAGGATCGTGTCGCCGTAGCCGTTTTCCAGCGCGTCGATCGCGACGGAAACGAAATCGCCCGCCTGAACCTCAACCTCGCCCTGATCGTTCAGGAATTCCTCGATCGGAATGTAGGCCTCGGACTTGAGACCGGCATTGACGACCACGAAGTTGTGGTCGACACGCACGACTTCGGCGGAGATCACTTCGCCGGCGCGCATGTCTTGGCGGGTCAGCGACTCTTCGAACAGAGCCGCGAAGGATTCGGTATTCGGGTTGGAGGTTTGCAGGTCGGACATAAAAATCGGTTTGTGCGTGGTTTCGCTCTACCGCCCGCGCCGGCCGCAACGGCTGGCGACGCGCCCGCGAATCCACACGGGGTAAGGGTTTAACACACGCTTCGCGCGACGCGCGAAGCACCTACTGCGCTTTCGCCCCCGATCAGGCGGGCTGGCCGAGCTCCCGATACCACGCGAGCACCTGTGCGACCGATTGCTCGATCGTCAAGGCCGACGTGTCGAGGGGCTTGGCGTCTGCCGCAGGCTTGAGCGGCGCGGCGGCGCGATTGCTGTCGCGCGCGTCGCGTTCGCGCAAATCCTGGAGCAAGTTATTCATATTAGCAGAAAAACCTTTTTGCATCAATTGCTTATGCCGGCGCGCGGCGCGCGCCTCAACGCTTGCCGTCAGGAACACCTTCAGCACCGCGTCCGGGAAGATCACGGTCCCCATGTCTCGGCCGTCCGCGACGAGCCCGGGGGTCTTGCGAAACGCGCGCTGCCGCGCGACGAGCGCCGCGCGCACGGGCGCGTGGACGGCGATCGCCGACGCCCGGTTGCCGACCGCCTCCGCGCGGATCGCGTCGGACACGTCGACGCCGTCGAGCTGCGCGCAACCCTCGCGGAACGTGATGTGGAGGCCGTCGACCAGCTTTGCAAGCGCGTCGACGTCGTCGGGCTCGACCTGATAGCGGATGCTCGCGAGCGCCGCGAGCCGGTACAACGCGCCGCTGTCGAGCAGGTGAAAACCGAGGTGCGCGGCGACGAGCGCCGCGACGGTGCCCTTGCCGGATGCCGTCGGGCCGTCGATCGTGATAACTGGGGTCGGGTGAAAAGGTCGAGTCGATTTCATCGGGTCAATACGGGCGTCACGCCTTCGCGAGCGCCAGGAAACGGTCGAAATAGTCGGGGAACGTCTTGCCGACGCACTTCGGATCGTTGATGCGCACGGGCACCCCGCCCAGGCTCACGAGCGAGAAGCACATCGCCATCCGGTGGTCGTCGTAGGTGTCGATCGCCGCGTTCGGCGTGAGCTGCGCGGGCGGCGTCACGACGAGATAGTCGGCGCCCTCCTCGACCGTCGCGCCGACCTTGCGCAGCTCGGTCGCCATCGCGGCGATCCGGTCGGTTTCCTTCACGCGCCAGCTGCCGATGTTGCGCAATGTGCTCGCGCCGTCGGCGAAGAGCGCGGCGACCGCGATCGTCATCGCGGCGTCCGGAATCAGGTTGAAATCCATGTCGATCGGCGCGAGCCTGCCGTGGTCGTGGCCGATGCCGCGCACTTCGATCCAGTCGTCGCCCATCGTCACGTTCGCGCCCATCTGCATCAGCGCATTCGCGAAGCCGACGTCGCCCTGGATGCTCGCGCGGCCGACGCCCTCGACGCGCAACGGCCCGCCGCCCAGCGCACCCGCCGCGAGGAAGTACGACGCCGACGATGCGTCGCCCTCGACCATGATCGCGCCGGGCGACCGGTAGCGCACGCCCGACGGCACCGTGAAGCGCTGCCAGCCGTCGCGCTCGACCGTCACGCCGAAGCGCGCCATCAGCTTGATCGTGATCTCGACGTACGGCTTCGAGATCAGCTCACCCTCGATCTCGACGATGCTTGCGCCGTCCTTCGCCTTCACGAGCGGCAGCGTCATCAAGAGCGCGGTCAGGAACTGGCTCGACACGTCGCCGCGCACGCGGATCGGCGCGTCGACCGAGATCGTCGCGGGCCGAATCCTGAGCGGCGGAAAGCCCTCGCTGCCTTCATAGTCGATCCGCGCGCCGATCTGGCGCAGCCCGTCGACGAGATCGCCGATCGGACGCTCGTGCATCCGCGGCACGCCGTGAATCCGGTAGTCGCCGCCGTTCACCGCGAGCGCCGCCGTCAGCGGCCGCACCGCCGTGCCCGCGTTGCCGAGGAAGAGATCCGCGGTTCTCGCGGTGAACGCGCCGCGCGTGCCGCCGACGACGCAGGTGTCGCCGTCGCGCGACAGCTTCACGCCGAGCTTCGTCAACGCGTCGAGCATCACGCGCGTATCGTCGGAATCGAGCAGGTTCGTGACGGTCGTCTCGCCCTCCGCGAGCGCCGCGAGCAGCAGCACGCGATTCGAGATGCTCTTCGAGCCGGGCAGGCGCACCGTGCCTTGCGCATGGGAGAACGGGCCGAGATCGAGATGTTCCATGTGAAATCCTGTTGCAGGGATAGCTGAACGGACAGCGGATGCGGGTTTCGCGCCGCGCTCGCGCCACGCCGAGCGCGCCGCGCGCGAGCGCGCGAACACGGTTTCGAGCGCGGCGCCGTCGCCCGCGTCGATCGCCGCGCGCAGCCGTGCGAGCACGCGCGTGTAGGCGTCGAGCTCGTCGAGGAGCGCCGCGCGGTTCGCGAGACACACGTCGCGCCACATTTCCGGGCTCGACGCGGCGATGCGCGTGAAGTCGCGGAAGCCGCCCGCCGCGTACGAGAATTTCAGCTCGGCATCGGATTCGCCGAGAATCTGCTCGACGAGCGCGAACGACAGCACGTGCGGCAGATGGCTCACCGCCGCGAACACGCGGTCGTGCTGCTCGGCGCTCATCGCGCGCACGTCGGCGCGCGCCGCGCGCCACATCGCTTCGACCCGCGCGAGAGCGTCCGGCGCGTTCTCCGGCAATGCGCACAGCACGACGTTGCGGCCGACGTACAGATCGGCGAGCGCCGCGTCGACGCCGCTCGATTCGCGCCCCGCGATCGGGTGGCCCGGCACGAACTGGCCGATCCGCGCGCCGAGCGCCGCGCGCGCGGCCGCGACGACGTCCGACTTCGTGCTGCCCGCGTCGGTGACGATCGTCGACGCGTCGAGAAACCGCGCGATCCGCGCAAGAAGCGCGCCCGTCTGCGCGACGGGCGCGGCGAGCAGCACGAGATCCGCGCCCGCGAGCGCGTCGCGCAGTTGCGCGTCGTCGTCGAGCGCCGCCGCGCGGTCGATCACGCGCAATGCGAGCGCGCGCTCGATCGACGCCGTCGAGCGGCCGACGCCGACCACCTCGCGCCTGCCGCCCGACGCGCCTTCGCGCAACGCGAGCGCGAGCGAGCCGCCGATCAGCCCGACGCCGAAAATCACCAGTTTGTCGAAAGAAAAGCCTGACACGACGAGAGCCAAGTAACGCGCGTCCGGGCCAGGCCCGGGCGCGCGAGGGTCAATATCGAACGGCCGCCGGCCCGGCGCGCCGCACATTCGCAAGCGCGAAGAGCCATGCGCCGCCTCGCTGCGGCAAGCCGTTCAGCCGTGAACCTGCCGCCGCGCGCCGCTTCGGCCGATGCGGCCGAAGCAGGCCGCGCCGGCCCGCGCAACGCAACGCGATGCGCTTCACCGCGCGCGCGGATACGAACCGAGAATCTTCAGGAATGCCGCCTTCTTGCCGAGCTCCGCGAGCGCGGCCTTGACGGCGTCGTCGTCGCGATGCCCTTCGATGTCGATGTAGAAGTAATACTCCCACGTGCCGACCCGCGCCGGGCGCGATTCGAAGCGCGTCATCGACACGCCGTGCCGCGCGAGCGGCTCGAGCAGCTTGAACACCGCGCCCGGCTCGTTCTTCACCGACACGATGAGCGACGTCTGGTCGTGCCCGCTCTGCCCCGCCGGCTCCTTGCCGATCACGGCGAAGCGCGTGCGGTTGTGCGGATCGTCCTGGATCAGCGCATACGCGATCTGCAGCCGGTAGTGCGTCGCTGCGCGGTCGCCCGCGATCGCGGCGACCGTCGCGTCGTCGGCCGCGAGGCGCGCGGCTTCCGCGTTGCTCGAGACGGCCTGCCGCTCGAGATGCGGCGCGTTCGCGGCGAGCCAGTGCTGGCACTGAGCGAGCGCCTGCGCATGCGCGCAGACACGCTTCACGCCGTCGAGCGTGCCCGTCTGCGTGAGCAGGTTGTGATGAATCGGCAGCGACAGCTCGCCGCCGATCAGCAACTGCGTGTGCAGCAGCAGATCGAGCGTGCGCGACACCGCGCCTTCCGACGAGTTCTCGACCGGCACGACGCCGAATGCCACGGCGCCCGCCTCGACCGAGCGGAACACTTCGTCGATCGACGGGCAAGGCAGCCCCTCGATCGAATGGCCGAAGTAGTCGAACATCGCCTGTTCGCTGTACGTGCCGACAGGCCCCAGGAACGCGACGTGAATCGTCTGCTCGAGCGCACGGCTCGCCGCCATGATCTCGCGCCAGATCGCGCTGATGTGCTCGCTCGCGAGCGGCCCGCCGCTCATGTCCTGCAAGCGCGTGATCACCTGCTGCTCGCGCTCCGGCCGGAACACGGGCGCGTTGAAGTGCTTCTTGACCTCGCCGACCTCGAGCGCGACCGCCGCGCGCTGGTTCAGCAGCGCGATCAGCTGCGCATCGATCGCGTCGATGCGCTCGCGCAAAGGCTTCAGGCGGGTATTGAGTTCGTCGTCCATGAATTGACAAGCGTGCTTAGGGAGCGGCGCGCGTCACGCGCATCGCCGCTCGAAATCTCTCATGTACTCGACGAGCGCCTGCACGCCCGCGAGCGGCACCGCGTTATAGATCGACGCCCGCATGCCGCCGACGGACTTGTGGCCCTTCAACTGCAGCAGCCCGCGCTCTTTTGCGCCGGCAAGGAAGTCTTCGTTGCGCGATTCGTCGGCAAGAAAGAACGGCACGTTCATCCGCGAACGCGCCGACTTCTCGACCTTGTTCAGATAGAAGCTGCCCGCGTCGATCGCGTCGTACAGCAGCTTCGATTTTTCGATGTTGCGCTTCTCGATCTCGGCAAGGCCGCCTTGCGCCTTCAGCCACTTGAACACGAGGCCCGCGATGTAGATCGCGTAGGTGGGCGGCGTGTTGTACAGCGAATTGTTGAGCGCGACCGTCTTCCACTCGAACGCCGACGGGCAGATCGACAGCGCGCGGTCGAGCAGATCCTCGCGGACGATCACGAGCGTCACGCCCGCCATCCCGATGTTCTTCTGCGCGCCGCCGAAGATCGCGCCGTACTTCTCGATCTCGATCGGACGCGACAGGATGTGCGACGACACGTCGGCGACGAGCGGCACGTTGCCGAGATCGGGGATGTCGAACGTCTCGACGCCGTCGATCGTCTCGTTCGTGCACAGGTGCACGTACGCCGGATCGTCGGACATTTGCCATTCGGAGAACGCCGGCACGCGCGTGAAGCCCGCTTCCGTCTTGCCCGTCGCGGCGAGATGCGGCGCGCAGTATTTCTTCGCCTCGTTGAACGACTTCTGCGACCACGAGCCCGTGACGATGAAGTCGGCCGTCGTCCGCGAACCGAGCAGGTTCATCGGCACGATCGCGTTCTCGGCGATCCCTCCGCCCTGCAGGAACAGTATCCGGTAGTTCGCGGGCACGTCGAGCAGCTCGCGCAGATCGGCAAGCGCCGCCTCGTGGATCGACATGAATTCCTTGCCGCGATGGCTCATTTCCATCACGCTCATGCCGCTGCCGTTCCAGTCGAGCATTTCGGCGGCCGCCTGGCGCAGCACTTCCTCGGGCATCGCCGCGGGACCGGCGGAGAAATTAAAGACGCGCATCGTGAGAACCTCGGAAGGGACGCGGCCGCCTCGATCCGCCGAAAGCCGCGCGGGAAAAGGAAATGGCCGCTTGCGCTGTCGCGCAAACGGCCATTATCGCACTGTCCTGACGAACCCGCCAAACCCGGGCGGCGAACGCCCCGGCCGGCGGGCCTCAGCCGGCGCGGCTTACTTGCCCGGCTTGACCGTCGCGACTTCCTTGTCGGCTTGGTCGCGCGTCGCCTTGATCGCCTGCGGCATGTACTTCTGCATCAGGCCGTTCACGACGTCGCGGCCGACCTGATCCTGAACCTGGATGAACTTGCGGCCCGTCGGGCTCTTGTAGAACGTCGTCAGATCCTTGATCTCCGACGTGCTGTAGTACTTCGCGTACGCGTCGTACTGAGCCTGCATCGCGTCGTTCGTGAACTGCTGCGTGCCGAACACCTTGCCCGCGCCGTCGACGAGCTTCGGCACCGCATTCTTTTGCAGCGTCGGCACGGCGGCTTGCTTTTGCTTGTCGTTCAGCGTCTTGTTCTCCGACAGCGCGTCCGACAGGATCGCCGGCACGAGCTGCTTCGACTGCATCTCGGCGCTGTTCGCGATGGCCGCGACGAGCTTCGGCGCGTCGATCGCGTCGAGCAGATCCTTGATCGCCGCCTTCTTGTCTGCGTCGATCGGAGCAGCGGCCGCCGGAGCCGAAGTCTGGTTCGACAGCGACTGAGCCATCGCGAACGCCGGAACCATCGCTGCCAGCAGGACCAGTTGCTTGAATCGTTTTTGCATCATCACTCCCTCATGGAAATATGCACAGTTTATACGCCGCGCCCGTCACGCCGCATCTTTGCGTGCGCGCCGGGCGGCGGCTCGACGGTCACAACCGGCTCAGGCGTCGCCGCCCTCCGACGCGTCGTCGTCGTCGGGATCGGCATCCGCCTCGGCGATCTGCTGCAGACCCGAAAGCTTGGTGCCTTCATCGAGACTGATGAGTGTAACACCTTGCGTCGCCCGTCCCATCTCGCGGATCTCCGACACGCGCGTGCGGATCAACACGCCCGCCGTGGTGATCAGCATGATCTGATCCTCGGCGTCGACGAGCGTAGCGGCCACCACGCGACCATTGCGCTCGGACGTCTGGATCGCGATCATCCCCTTCGTGCCGCGGCCGTGGCGCGTGTACTCGGTGATCGGCGTGCGCTTGCCGAAACCGTTCTCGGTCGCGGTCAGCACCGATTGCTCCTCGCTGCCCGCGACGAGCATCGCGATCACCTGCTGACCTTCGTCGAGCTGCATCCCGCGCACGCCGCGCGCCTCGCGGCCCATCGGACGCACGTCGTTCTCGTCGAAGCGCACCGCCTTGCCGGCGTCGGAGAACAGCATCACGTCGTGCGCGCCGTCGGTGATCGCCGCGCCGATCAGGTAGTCGCCCTCGTCGAGGCCGACCGCGATGATGCCCTTCTTCATCGGCCGGCTGAACGCTTCGAGCGGCGTCTTCTTGACGGTGCCCAAGGCCGTCGTCATGAACACGTACTTGTCGGCCGAGAATTCCTTGACGGGCAGCACGACGTTGATCTTCTCGCCGTCCTGCAGCGGGAACATGTTGACGATCGGACGGCCGCGCGAGTTGCGCGAGCCCTGCGGCACCTCGTAGACCTTGACCCAGTACACGCGGCCGCGGTTCGAGAAGCACAGGATGTAGTCGTGCGTGTTCGCGATGAAGAGCGTCTCGATCCAGTCGTCTTCCTTCATCTGCGTCGCCTGCTTGCCGCGGCCGCCGCGCTTCTGCGCGCGATATTCCGACAGCGGCTGCGACTTCACGTAGCCCGCGTGCGACATCGTCACCACCATGTCCTGCGGCGTGATCAAGTCTTCCGTATTCAGCTCGGTCGCGTTCAGCTCGATCTTCGAGCGGCGCGCGTCGCCGAACTCGGCCTTCACCGCGTTCAGCTCCTCGCTGATCATCACGGTGATCCGCTCGGGCCGCGCGAGAATGTCGAGCAGATCGGCGATCTGCGCCATCACGTCGCGGTATTCGCCGATGATCTTGTCCTGCTCGAGGCCCGTCAGACGCTGCAGGCGCATCTGGAGGATTTCCTGCGCCTGCGTATCGGACAGCCTGTAGAGGCCGTCGCCCTGCATGCCGAACGCCGGGCTCAAGCCTTCCGGGCGGTACGCGTCGCGCCCGCCCGCCGCAGCGTTCTCCGTCTCGGCGCGCGTCAGCATCTCGCGCACGAGCGACGAATCCCACGACTTCGCCATCAGTTCCTGCTTCGCGATCGGCGGCGTCGGCGCGGCCTTGATGATCGCGATGAACTCGTCGATGTTCGCGAGCGCGACGGCGAGGCCCTCGAGCACGTGGCCGCGTTCGCGCGCCTTGCGCAGCTCGTAGACCGTGCGCCGCGTCAGCACTTCGCGTCGATGCGACAGGAAGCACTGCAGGATTTCCTTCAGATTGAGGAGCTTCGGCTGGTTGTCGACGAGCGCGACCATGTTCATGCCGAACGTGTCTTGCAGCTGCGTCGCCTTGTAGAGGTTGTTCAGCACGACCTCGGGCACTTCGCCGCGCTTGAGCTCGATCACGACGCGCATGCCGCTCTTGTCGGACTCGTCGCGGATGTCGGAGATGCCCTCGAGCTTCTTCTCGTTGACGAGCTCGGCGATGCGCTCGAGCAGCGAGCGCTTGTTGACCTGGTACGGCAGCTCGTCGACGATGATCGCCATCCGCTGGCCGCGGTCGATCTCCTCGAAGTGCGTCGTCGCGCGCATCACGACGCGGCCGCGCCCCGTGCGATAGCCGTCGCGCACGCCCGCGACGCCGTAGATGATGCCGGCCGTCGGGAAATCCGGCGCGGGGATGATCTCGATCAGCTCGTCGACGCTCGCCTGCGGATTGTTCAGCAGATACAGGCACGCGTCGACGACCTCGTTCAGGTTGTGCGGCGGAATGTTGGTGGCCATGCCGACCGCGATCCCCGACGAACCGTTGATGAGGAGGTTCGGAATCCGCGACGGCAGGATGAGCGGCTGCGTCTCGCTGCCGTCGTAGTTCGGGCCGAAGTCGACGGTTTCCTTGTCGATGTCCGCGAGCAGCTCGTGGCCGATCTTGGCCATCCGGATTTCGGTGTAGCGCATCGCGGCCGCGTTGTCGCCGTCGACGGAGCCGAAGTTGCCCTGGCCGTCGACGAGCATGTAGCGCAGCGAGAAGTCCTGGGCCATCCGGACGATCGTGTCGTAGACCGCGGTGTCGCCGTGCGGGTGGTACTTACCGATCACGTCGCCGACGATACGCGCGGACTTCTTGTAAGGCCGGTTCCAGTCGTTGTTCAGTTCGTGCATTGCGAACAGCACGCGCCGGTGCACGGGCTTCAAGCCATCGCGGACATCCGGAAGGGCACGTCCGACGATCACGCTCATGGCGTAATCGAGATACGACTTGCGCATTTCCTCCTCGAGGGAGGTGGGCAGGGTCTCTTTGGCGAATTGATCCATGTATCCGTATCTTTTCGGAGCGAAGACGGGGCCGCCTTTCGCGTGGGCGCCGCTCGCGCGACGCAACGTGCGATTCTAACATGCGCCCCAACCCGCCCCAACGCGGCCCCTCTATATAAGAATGGCGAAACTCGCGCGGCCGCTTCGCCGCCACCCCGCCCCGCCGCACGCACAAAAAAACACAAAACGATCAACGAAAGGTTCGCATTTCAAAAAATCTGCAATTCCCCGCCAACAGACTTGACAATTTTCAAAACATGCGGCAAGCGGTGTTGCACTCGCGCCACAATCGATAGACCGATCTTAGGGTGGGGAGGATTTTTTTTCGTGGGAAGGGAACGATATGGCAAAATGCCAACGCACTGAAAGTTAGACGCTGCTCGAAGTCTACACAGAGCGGTGCCGCGTTTTTTGTGCCGCACCAATGTTATACTTCGAGCAATGTATGACTTGTCATCGTCAACAGGCTCGCAGTAAACCTGCGGTAATCTCAATTTCGAGAGGAGAAATATGAATAAACTTTCAAAGCTCGCGTTCATTGCAGCTACCGCAGTTATGGCTGCATCCGCTTCGGCACAGTCGGTGCCGGCGTCGCGTCAAGCCGTGAATGACAACTGGGTGAATGGCACGGGCGAATGGGTGTGGATGAACGGCACGAACGAGCTCTGCTGGCGCGATGCGTTCTGGACGCCGGCCACCGCCAACGCGAAGTGCGATGGCGCACTGGTCGCCCAGGCACCGGCACCGGCCCCGGTTGCACCGGCTGCTCCGGTCATCACGAGCCAGAAGATTACGTACCAAGCCGATACGCTGTTCGACTTCGACAAGGCCATCCTGAAGCCGGCCGGCAAGCAGAAGCTTGACGAACTGGCCTCGAAGATCCAAGGCATGAACGTGGAAGTGGTCGTCGCCACGGGCTACACCGACCGCATCGGTTCGGACAAGTACAACGACCGTCTGTCGCTGCGCCGTGCGCAAGCCGTCAAGTCGTACCTTGTCAGCAAGGGCGTTCCGGCGAACAAGGTTTACACGGAAGGCAAGGGCAAGCGCAACCCGGTCACGGGCAACACCTGCAAGCAGAAGAACCGCAAGCAGCTCATCGCCTGCCTCGCACCGGACCGCCGCGTGGAAGTCGAAGTGGTTGGTACGCAGGAAGTGCAGAAGACGACCGTTCCGGCGCAGTAAGCCGCGGATCGATCGCATCTGCTTCAAAAGCCCCGCTTCGGCGGGGCTTTTTCATTGACGCGGCCCGGACATCGCTCGGCCGCGTTCCTGGCGACCTCGCCCGCTTAGCTTATATACTCGTGGCTTGACGGGCGCGCCGCCACCCTCTTTCCCGCATCCGCTTGCCGACATGACGAACGCCGATCCGCACGAACTCCAGAAATTCAGCGACCTCGCCCACAAATGGTGGGACCCGAACGCCGAATTCAAGCCGCTGCACGACCTCAATCCGGTGCGTCTGAACTGGATCGACGCGCATGCGCATCTGCCGGGCAAGCGCATCGTCGACATCGGCTGCGGCGGCGGCATCCTGTCCGAATCGATGGCGTCGCTCGGCGCGCAGGTCAAGGGCATCGATCTCTCGACGGAAGCGCTCGGCGTCGCCGATCTGCACAGCCTCGAGAGCGGCGTGACCGTCGATTACGAGGCGATCGCGGCCGAAGCGCTCGCCGCGCGCGAACCGGGCACGTACGACGTCGTCACGTGCATGGAGATGCTCGAGCACGTGCCGTCGCCCGCGAACATCGTCGCCGCATGCGCGACGCTCGTGAAGCCGGGCGGCTGGGTGTTCTTCTCGACGCTGAACCGCAACCTGAAGTCGTACCTGCTCGCCGTGATCGGCGCCGAGTACATCGCGCAGATGCTGCCGAAGGGCACGCACGACTACGCGCGCTTCATCCGGCCATCCGAGCTCGCACGCTTCGTGCGCGCAGCCGATCTGCAGACCGTCGAGATCAAGGGCATCACGTATCACCCGCTCGCGAAGCGTTTCACGCTGTCGAACGACACCGACGTCAACTATCTCCTCGCATGCCGCCGCAGCGCCTGACCCGCCACCCGTTTCGATCTCGTCCATGAGCTCATCCTCGCCCTCCTTCGCCGCGTCGCCGACCGACGAGCCGCGCCTCGATGCATGCGAAGCCGTGCTGTTCGATCTCGACGGCACGCTCGCCGACACCGCACCCGACCTCGCCGCCGCAGTCAACAAGATGCAGCGCTCGCGCGGCGTCGCACAAACGCCGCTCGACGCGCTGCGTCCGCTCGCATCGGCGGGCGCCCGCGGCCTGATCGGCGGCGCGTTCGGCATCGCGCCGGCGGACGTGGAATACGATGCGCTGCGCGACGAATTCCTCGCGAACTACGCGACCGACCTGTGCGTGCAGACGACGCTCTTTCCGGGCATCGGCGCGCTCCTCGACGCGCTCGACGCGCGCGGCGTGCGCTGGGGCATCGTGACGAACAAGGCCGCGCGGTTCACCGATCCGCTCGTCGAACTGCTCGGCCTCGCCGGGCGCGCGGCGTGCGTCGTCAGCGGCGACACGGCGTCGCACCCGAAGCCGCATCCGGCGCCGCTGCTGTACGCGGCGCAGCGGCTGTCGCTCGCGCCCGCGCGGATCGTGTACGTCGGCGACGACCTGCGCGACATCCAGGCAGGCAGCGCGGCCGGGATGCCAACGGTGGCGGCCGCGTACGGCTATTGCGGCGACAGCGCCGTGCCCGCCGAGTGGCAAGCGCAGCATCTCGTCGAGACAACGGACGAACTGGAGCGATTGCTGCGCGCGTTGCGCTATAATGTGTAATCCGCTGGGGGCGACCTGGTTTCGACAGGGGTTGTGAAGCGGCTAGGGCATGTCGAGGACCCGTCACCTCGTTAATCAATGGGAAAAACGTAACTGCAAACGACGATACGTTCGCACTGGCAGCCTAAGGGCCGCCGTCCTCTGCCTAGTTCACTGACGGGCTAGTGTCGCAAGACCGGTAGCAATACCGACAGAGGTCATATACGTCAGTTAAGCCTTGCCGGCGTCACGACGGCCGGGTCGAAAACTTAGTGAATCGCCGCAACGGAGCGTGTTCGTCCGCGACGTCACGGTTAAATCAAAAGACAGAACTAAACATGTAGAACTGGTCGTGGACCGCTTCTGGACGCGGGTTCGATTCCCGCCGCCTCCACCATTTTCCTGCCTAGCGTCACCCGTCTTTACCCAGAAAACCCCGCCCAGCTTGGCTTCGCGGGGTTTTTTATTGCAAACTACGCCCAACGTTGTCCGGTAGAAACAACCCCAAACCGGGGGTTTTTCTGGGGGCTCTCCAGCCCTCCATCAATCGACAACCCCCAAACCCCATTCATCCTCAGCCAGCAAAGGAACGCGCATGGCACTGACTGATATGGCGATCCGCCGCGCCAAGCCCATGGAAAAAACAGCAGAAGCTATTCGACAGCGGCGGACTGTTCCTGCTTGTCACCCCAGCAGGGCGAAAGCGATGGGTCTTGAAATATCGATTCGGCGGCAGAGAGAAGAGCTTGGCGTTTGGCACCTATCCGGAAGTTTCGCTGGTAGAAGCGCGCAAAAAGCGGGATGCCGTACGCGAAAAACTGGCGGCGAACATTGATCCAGGCGAAGCCAAGAAAGCCGAGAAGCGCACCCAGCGTCTCAACGCGGAACACTGGTTCGAAGCCATCGCGCGCGAGTGGCACGCGAAATACGCGCCCACATGGTCGGACAGTCACGGAGACCGTATCTTGCGCCGCCTAGAGGTGGACGCCTTCCCGTGGATCGGCGGCAAGCCAATGGCGAACCTGACGCCGCCTGACGTACTCGACATCCTGCGCCCCACCGAATACCCCGAAGCCCTTGTTCCGCAAGGGCTTTTTTTTGCCGCGATAGTCTCGCGCCGCGCTTTCGTCGATCGTCGGCGCGAGCGGCGCATTCCGCGCGTGCCGCCCTTCGTCCGCATCCGGCCTCTTCGCCAGATCCGATCGACCGCGTCGCGGCCGATTCGCGTTGGCAATGCGCGGCATGCGCCAGCGCAACACAGCGGGTAATACACGATGGCCTGTGTTTTTGATCGTGGCAGGCTAGCTTGCCGGTCGCAAAGCCGAAGCCGATTTCATCGGAACGGCGCCGTGACAGCTTGCCGCTCAATTCCCCTGGAACCAACCATGCGGATTCCCGAACTCGCGCTCTTCCTGCGTGCATGGCTGCGCAATCCCCGTCAGGTCGGCGCGCTCGCGCCGTCCGGTCCCGCGCTCGCCATGCTGATGACCGCCCAGATTCCCGGCGACAGCGCGCGCGTGATCGAACTCGGCGCGGGCACGGGCGTCTTCACGCGTGAGTTGCTGTCGCGCGGCGTCGCCGCCGAGCGGCTCGTGCTCGTCGAAGCCGATCCGGCGTTCGCCGCGACGCTGCGTCGCCGCTTTCCCGACCTGCGGGTCATGAACATGGATGCGGCCGAACTCGGCATCACGCGCGGCCTGTTCGGCGACGCGCGTGCGAGCGCCGTCGTCAGTGGCCTGCCGCTCGTCGCGATGCCCGTCGAGCAGGCGGTTGCGATCGTGCATGGCGCATTCGCGATGCACCTCGGCCCGGGCGGCGCGTTCTATCAGTTCACCTATCTGCCTCGCTGCCCGATTCCCGCAAGCCGGCTCGCGGCGATCGGCATTCGCGCGGAGCGCATCGGCATCGCATGGGCGAACGTGCCGCCCGCGGCCGTCTACCGGCTGCAGCGCTGTGCGGACTTCTGGGGTTCCCCGTCGCCGATCGGCCATGCGTGGCCGGGCGCGCGGCCGCCCTCGACGGCCGCTTGACGTCATGCCGGCGGCGAGCCGGCGCCGTCGCTTACGGCGTTCGCGTTCGCCTGTCCTCGCTTCGTTCGCCTGTCCTCGCTTCGTTCGTCAGCGGGCGATCTCATGCGTCGTGCCACGCATGCCCGCCGGATGCGCTGCGCGGCCGGCGTGCATCCGCCGCGCATCTCGCGCGGCCACCTCGGTCGGCGCCGCGCAAGAGCGCCGTCAATTCATCGGGCACTTCAGGTTGCAGCCGTTCGGATCGCCTATGTCGCCCTTCCTGCGCAGATCCGATTTCTTGCCGCTCTGATATTTTTTCGACGGCGCCGACGCGGCGAACTGCATCTGCGGATGCTCGTTCAGCCGGAACTGGTCATTCAGGATGCCGCCCGGCACGCCGGGCGAGTTCTGCGCGAACGCGACCGTCGCGGCCACGGCGAGCGCGCCCGCGGCGGCGGACGCGACGGCGAGATGGGTCAGGAGCTTCATCGGTGTGTCGGGCGCCGGTCGGCGCTTTGGCTCATACGAAAGTAAGCGGCAAGCGTAACGCAAATGCGCGCGCCTTGCAGCGCCGCTCGCATACCCGCTTCGTTACCGTCCGTGACCGCTCGCGCGCGCGCCGTCGGCGGTGCCCGCGAGGCCCGCCGCCACGTCGACGAGCGTGCCGCACGCGCCCGGATCATAGCCGTCGAGCCGCGCGACGGCGGCGTGGTAGCCGTCGTCTCGCAGCAGCGAAAGCGCGCCCGCGAGCGGCGCATCGCCGAGCCGCGAGCGCTCGCACGCGAAGTAATAGTCCTCGTCGACGATCGGTATGAAATCGAGGCCGAAATGGCGCGCGGCAGGCTCGACGCCGAAGCCGAGATCCGCCATCCCGCTCGCGACGAACGCGGCGATCGCCGAATGCGTCAGCTCCGCCGATGCGTAGCCGTCGATCCGCTCCGGATCGATGCCGATGTCGCGCAGCGCGAGATCGAGCAGCATCCGCGTGCCGGAGCCCGGCTGCCGGTTGACGAAGCGGATGTCGCCGCGCGCGAGGTCGGCGAGGCCCTCGATCCGCTTCGGGTTGCCGCGCGACACGAACAGGCCCTGCTTGCGGCGCGTCAGATGAATCAGCACGTGATCGGCATCGTCGAGCCACGGCCGGTAGATCTGCGCGCAGTGCGCGCGAAACACGCCGCGCGGCAGGTGAAACCCCGCCAGATCGCATTCGCCGCCCGCGAGCGCGCGCATTGCCTCGACGCTCTCGCGGTACTTGATGTCGACGGGCGAGCCGGCTTCGACGAGCGCTGACACGAGCGCCGCGACCGCGTAGCCGTGCGACGCATGAATCCGCAGCGCGCCCGCGTGCCGCACGAGCCGCCGGTTCAGCCCGCTCGCGACCTCGGCGGCGAGCGCGCGCAGGTTGCCGTCGAGGCGCTCGCCCGCGAGGCGCTGCGCAGCGACGACCGCCTGCCCGAGTTCGGACAGCGACGAGCCCTTGCCGCGCACGGTCTCGATCAGCGCGCCGCCGACGCACGCCTCGAGCGCGCGCAGAAGCCCCCACGCGTGCCGGTACGACAGCCCTTTCGCCTCGGCCGCCTGCGCGATGCTGCCCGTCGCCGCGACGAGTTCGAGAAGCGGTGCCACATCAGTCAGGCTCGCGGTGCGGCCGCCGTTGTCGCGCACGATCAAATGCGCGTCGCATTCGACTCGAATCATTTATGCAATCCCGTTTCCTATTGCAGCCGTCATTCTATCGATTTATCGTTGACTCATATCAATATCTCAAAGTCTGTTTGCGCTCCATATGAACCCAAAGCGCATATATGACTTCGGAGGAGGCAACCGGATGTCCCCCCATTCCGTCGCGCCCGACGCGCTCGTGCGCGCACACGCGCAACCCGGCAAATCGCTCGTCGCGATCCTGCATGCGATCCAGGACGACGCGGGCTACGTGCCGCCCGCATGTGTCGAGCCGCTCGCGAAGGCGCTCAATCTGTCGCGCGCCGAAGTGCACGGCGTGCTGACCTACTATCACCACTTCCGCACCGCGCCGCCCGCGCGCGTGACGATCCGGCTCTGCCGCGCGGAAGCGTGCCGCAGCATGGGCGGCGAGGCGCTCGTCGCGCACGCGCAGGCGCGCGCCGGCTGCCGCATCGACGGCGAGCACGGCGGCGAAGTCGCGCTCGAATCGGTCTACTGCCTCGGCCTTTGCGCGCAGTCGCCGTCGCTCACGATCAACGACACGCTCCACGCGAAGATGTCGCCCGCGCGCTTCGACGCGCTCTTCGACGCGGCCGTCCGCGCGAAGGAGCCCGCATGAGCACGCGCATCTACGTGCCGCGCGATTCCGCGGCGCTCGCGGTCGGCGCAGACGCGCTCGCCCGCGCGATCGAGGCCGAGGCGGCCGCGCGCGGCACCGCGATCGAGCTCGTGCGCAACGGCTCGCGCGGGCTCCTGTGGCTCGAGCCGCTCGTCGAGATCGGCACGGCCGCGGGCCGCGTCGGCTACGCGAACCTCACGGCGGCCGACGTCCCCGCGCTCTTCGACGCCGGCTGGCTCGACGGCGGCGAACACCCGGCGCGCGTCGGCATCGTCGACGAAATGCCGTACCTGAAGCGCCAGCAGCGGCTCACGTTCGCGCGAATCGGCATCACCGATCCGTTGTCGATCGACGACTACGTCGCGCACGGCGGGCTCGAAGGCCTGAAGAATGCGCTCGCGCTCGACGGCGCCGCCGCCTGCGAGACGCTCGTCGAATCGGGCCTGCGCGGACGCGGCGGCGCCGCATTTCCGGCGGGCGTCAAATGGCGGACCGTGCGCGAAGCCGCGGCCGCGCAGAAATACGTCGTCTGCAACGCGGACGAAGGCGATTCCGGCACGTTCTCCGATCGCCTCATCATGGAAAGCGATCCGTACTGCCTGATCGAAGGGATGATCATCGCGGGCGTCGCGACGGGCGCGACGATCGGCTACATCTACGTGCGCAGCGAATATCCGCACGCGATCGCGGCGTTGGGCGAAGCGATCGCCCGCGCGCGTACCGCCGGCTGGCTCGGCGCGAGCGTGCTCGGCACCGCGCACGCGTTCGAGCTGCACGTCGCGAAAGGCGCGGGCGCGTACGTGTGCGGCGAGGAAACGGCGCTCCTCGAATCGCTCGAAGGCAAGCGCGGCGTCGTGCGCGCGAAGCCGCCGCTGCCCGCGCTCGCGGGACTCTTCGGACAACCGACCGTCATCAACAACGTGATCACGCTCGCGACCGCGCCGATCATCTTCGCGCGCGGCGCGGCGTTCTACCGCGACTACGGGATGGGCCGCTCGCGCGGCACGCTGCCGTTCCAGCTCGCGGGCAACGTGAAGCGCGGCGGGCTCGTCGAGCTCGCGTTCGGCGTCACGCTGCGCGAGCTGCTGTTCGACTTCGGCGGCGGCACCGCGAGCGGGCGCCCGGCGCGCGCCGCGCAGGTCGGCGGCCCGCTCGGCACCTACCTGCCCGACAGTCAATGGGACATCCCGCTCGACTACGAGGCGTATGCGGCCATCGGCGCCGTCGTCGGACATGGCGGCATCGTGCTGCACGACGACACGTCGAACCTCGCCGCGCTCGCCGAATACGCGATGCACTTCTGCGCGCTCGAATCGTGCGGCAAGTGCACGCCGTGCCGGATCGGCTCGACGCGCGGCGTCGAGACGATCGCGAAGATCCGCGCGGGCGACACGTCGGAAAAGCAGGTGCGCCTGCTGCGCGAGCTCTGCGACACGATGACGGCGGGCTCGCTCTGCGCGATGGGCGGCATGACGCCGTACCCGGTGCTGTCCGCGCTCGATCACTTCCCCGAAGATTTCGGCCTCGCCGCGCGCGCGAAAAACGCTGCGCCGGCCGCGGCCTGACAGCAGGAGTCCCAATGACCTCTTCCGCTTTCGATTCGCCCCGGCAAGGCTGCGGCTCCGGTCAGTGCGCGTGCAAGAGCGCGGCGCAGGCGCGCCGCCCCGATCCGTTCGACGACACCGACTACGGCACGCCGGCGCGCCGCGCCGATACCGACGTCACGCTCGACATCGACGGCCGCACGGTGACGGTGCCGGCCGGCACGTCGGTGATGCGCGCGGCGATCGAGGCCGGCATCAACGTGCCGAAGCTCTGCGCGACCGATTCGCTCGAGCCGTTCGGCTCGTGCCGCCTGTGCCTCGTCGAGATCGAGGGCCGGCGCGGCTATCCGGCGTCGTGCACGACGCCCGTCGAAGCCGGCATGAAGGTGCGCACGCAAAGCGATCGCCTGCAGGACCTGCGCCGCAACGTGATGGAGCTCTACATCTCCGATCACCCGCTCGACTGCCTGACGTGCGCGGCGAACGGCGACTGCGAGCTGCAGGACATGGCGGGCGCAGTCGGGCTGCGCGAGGTGCGCTACGGCTTCGACGGCAAGAACCATCTGCGCGACGCGAAGGACGAGTCGAATCCGTACTTCAGCTACGACCCGTCGAAGTGCATCGTCTGCAACCGCTGCGTGCGCGCATGCGAGGAGACGCAAGGCACGTTCGCGCTGACGATCGCCGCGCGCGGCTTCGAATCGCGCGTCGCGGCGAGCGCGGGCGACGCGTTCATGGATTCGGAGTGCGTATCGTGCGGCGCGTGCGTCGCCGCGTGCCCCACCGCGACGCTCGTCGAGAAGAGCGTCGCGCTGCTCGGTCAG
The DNA here is from genome assembly GCF_001524445.2 of Burkholderia savannae. Classification (NCBI taxonomy): domain Bacteria; kingdom Pseudomonadati; phylum Pseudomonadota; class Betaproteobacteria; order Burkholderiales; family Burkholderiaceae; genus Burkholderia; species Burkholderia savannae. The sequence continues at coordinate 968,804 of NZ_CP013417.1, read as the reverse complement.
CCCGAGCACGCGGTCGTCACGACCTGCGCGTATTGCGGCGTCGGCTGCTCGCTGAAGGCGGAGATGAAGGGCGACCAGGTCGTGCGGATGACGCCGCACAAGAACGGCCAGGCGAACGAAGGCCATGCGTGCGTGAAAGGCCGCTTCGCATGGGGCTACGCGACGCACAAGGACCGCATCACGAAACCGATGATCCGCGAGAAGATCACCGATGCGTGGCGCGAAGTGAGCTGGGACGAAGCGATCGGCCATGCGGCCGCGCAGTTCCGCCGCATCCAGGACAAGCACGGCCGCGATTCGATCGGCGGCATCACGTCGTCGCGCTGCACGAACGAAGAAACCTATCTCGTGCAGAAGCTCGTGCGCGCGGCGTTCGGCAACAACAACGTCGACACCTGCGCGCGCGTGTGCCACTCGCCGACGGGCTACGGGCTCAAAGTCACGCTCGGCGAATCGGCGGGCACGCAGACGTTCGCGTCAGTCGGCTCGGCCGACGTGATCGTCGTGATCGGCGCGAATCCGACCGACGGCCATCCGGTGTTCGGCTCGCGGCTCAAGCGCCGCGTGCGCGAGGGCGCGAAGCTGATCGTCATCGATCCGCGCAGGATCGATCTCGTCGACGGCCCGCACGTGAAGGCCGTCCATCATCTGCAACTGCGCCCCGGCACGAACGTCGCGCTCGTCAACGCGCTCGCGCACGTGATCGTCACCGAAGGGCTCGTCGACGAGGCGTTTGTCGCCGAACGCTGCGAGCCGCACGCGTTCGACGTGTGGCGCGCGTTCGCTGCGCGGCCCGAGCATTCGCCCGAGGCGACGGCCTGTATCACGGGCGTGCCGGCCGACGCCGTGCGCGCCGCCGCGCGCCTGTATGCGACGGGCGGGCGCGCCGCGATCTTCTATGGGCTCGGCGTGACCGAGCATGCGCAGGGCTCGACGATGGTGATGGGCATCGCGAATCTCGCGATGGCGACGGGCAACCTCGGCATCGAGGGCGCGGGCGTGAACCCGCTGCGCGGACAGAACAACGTGCAGGGCTCGTGCGACATGGGCTCGTTCCCGCACGAACTGCCCGGCTACCGGCACATCGGCGACGCCGCGGTGCGTGCGCTCTTCGACGAGGCCTGGTCGACGACGCTGCAGCCGGAACCCGGCCTGCGCATCCCGAACATGTTCGACGCGGCGCTCGACGGCAGCTTCAAGGGCCTCTACTGCCAGGGCGAGGACATCGTCCAGTCGGACCCGAACACGCAGCACGTCGCGGCCGCGCTGTCGTCGCTCGAATGCCTCGTCGTGCAGGACATCTTCCTGAACGAAACCGCGAAGTACGCGCACGTGTTCCTGCCGGGCGCGACCTTCCTCGAGAAGGACGGCACGTTCACGAACGCCGAGCGCCGGATCTCGCGCGTGCGCCGCGCGATGAAGCCGCTTTCCGGCTATGCGGACTGGGAGGTGACGCTGATGCTGTCGCGCGCGCTCGGCTACGAGATGCGCTACGCGCATCCGTCCGAGATCATGGACGAGATCGCGCGCCTCACGCCGACGTTCGCAGGCGTGTCGTACGCGCTGCTCGACGAGCTCGGCAGCGTGCAGTGGCCCTGCAACGACGCGGCGCCCGAAGGCACGCCGACGATGCACGTCGATCACTTCGTGCGCGGCAAGGGCAAGTTCATGATCACGCAGTACATCGCGTCGCCGGAGAAGGTCACGCCGCGCTACCCGCTCATCCTGACGACGGGCCGGATTCTGTCGCAGTACAACGTCGGCGCGCAGACGCGCCGCACGGAGAACGTGCGCTGGCACGACGAGGACCGGCTCGAGATCCATCCGCACGATGCGAACGATCGCGGAATCAGGTCGGGCGACTGGGTCGGCGTCGAATCGCGCGCGGGGCAGACGGTGCTGCGCGCGCTCGTGACCGAGCGGATGCAGCCGGGCGTCGTCTACACGACGTTCCACTTCCCCGAATCCGGCGCGAACGTGATCACCACCGATAGCTCGGACTGGGCGACCAACTGCCCGGAATACAAGGTGACGGCGGTGCAGGTCGCGCCCGTCGCGCAGCCGTCCGAGTGGCAGCGCGCGTACACGCGCTTTCGCGCGGAGCAGCTCGCGCTGCTCGAGCGGCGCACGACGGCGAGCGCGCCGGCGACGTCGAGCGCAACGGCGACGGCAACGGGCAAGTGAGGTCGACATGGAAAGCCGACACCTGATCGACATGGCCAACCAGATCGGCGCGTTCTTCGCGTCGATGCCCGATCACGACGAGGCGGTCGCGGGCGTCGCCGATCACATCCGGCGCTTCTGGGAGCCGCGGATGCGGCGCGCGCTCCTCGCGGCGCTCGACGATCCGAACGACGAGGCCGCGACAAGCGTCGCGCCGATCGTTCGCGAGGCGATCGACAGGCACCGCGCATCGCTCGAACCGGCGCCCGCGCCCGAAACGCCGCGCGCCGCATAGGCGGCCGCAGGCGCGCGTCGCGACGCGCGCGACGCCGCCGTGCCGCGCGAACGACGCGCGCTCGCTGCTCGCAGCATCGCGTGCGGACAGACGCCGCATCGCGCGGATCGGCGCTGACGCTTCGCGCACGCCGCCCCCATCGCCGCGTTCGCGTTGACGCCGCATCGCGACGACGCAACGCTCGCCCGCTTCAAAGACGCGACAACCGCAAGGCAAGACGGCGAGACGGCGGCGCCGCTCGTCGCGCGACCGCGCGCCTGGCGCTTGCGTCGAGCACGCCGTCGCCCTCAAGTCTCGAGCCGCATCCCCGAAAACCACGTCTCGCAATGGTGCAGCAACGCGCTCGCATCGGTCGCCGGGCGACCGCGCGCGGCGACATAGCCGTCCGGCCGCAGCAGATAGAACGCCGGCCGCGCGCCCCCGTACGCATCGCTCAGCAGCGGCGCGCCCTCGCCTTGCGCGTCCGTCAGGCGCCAGCAGCGCACCGCGCCCGGCATGATCCGCTCGAGCGCGCCGGCAAGCGTGCGGCCGTCCTCGCCGGGGTCCGACGGCAGCGTGTCGTCGACGGCCGAGCGCGGCTCGAGCACGAGCAGCGTGAAATGCGCGGGATCGTGCAGATCGAAGAGGCGCGCGACGCCGGGCGCCTTGCCGAGCGGCCCGTCGAGCACTTGCACGAGCGCATCCGGCGCGCGTTCCCCGGCGCGCGGCCCGCCGTCGAGCACGCGCTCGAGCGTGAGCGGGCTCTTCCGGTACTGGATCGCAAGCTCGCTGACCGTGCGGCGCGCCGCATCCCGCAGCGGCCCGAACGACGCGAGAATCGGCACGACGTGCTCGCGCAGCAGCCTGAGCGGCCCGCGCCCCGCCTCGACGACCTGCGTCGCGAAGCTCGTCTGCCGCAGCACGTCGCGCTCGATCGGATGGCGCTCGTCGTGATACGTGTCGAGCAGCCGCTCGGGCGCGTTGCCGGCCAGCACCCGCGCAAGCTTCCAGCCGAGATTGAACGCCTCCTGGATGCCCGTGTTCATCCCCTGCGCGCCCGCCGGGCTGTGCACGTGCGCCGCGTCGCCCGCGAAGAACACGCGCCCGCGGCGCAGTTGCGCGACCATCCGGCTGTGCAGATGAAAATACGACGACCACGCGAGATCGCCGATCTTCAGCTCGGGCATCACGCGCGCGCGCACGATCTCGCGACACAGTTCGAGCGACGGCCCGTGCTCGTCGTCGAGCGCGCCGTTGCGCGGCGGTCGATCCGCGACGAGCCGGTAGCGCCCGTTTCCCATCGGAAACAATCCGGCGATGCCGTCGCCCGTCGTGAACAAATGAATCTCGTCGTCCGGCCAGTCGGCGTCGACATCGAGATCGGCGAGCATGAACGTCTGCTCGAACGCATGCCCGACGAATTCGACGTCGAGCAGATGCCGAACGGTGCTGTGCGCGCCGTCGGCGGCCACGACGTACGACGGCTGCAGGCTCTCCTCGCGGCCGTCGCCGTGGCGCAGGCGGACATCGAGCGCGCCGTCCGGATCGGTGCAGTGCGTGAGCGTCACGCCGCGCTCGACTTCGACGCCGAACGTCGCGAGATGCTCGGCCAAGAGCCGCTCGGTGACGGTCTGGTCGAGAAACAGCAGGTACGGATAGCGCGTTTGCAACGGATCGAAATCGAGCTCGGCGATGCGCTGCCCGCCCGAGTACAGGATCGCGACACGCGCGCGATGCCCGAGCTCGACGAACCGTTCGACGACGCGCTGCTGCTCGAGGAGCTCGAGCGTTCTGGCCTGGATGCCGATCGCGCGTGAAAAGCGCGCGGGCTGCGCCGCCTTGTCGACGATCCGCACCGGCACGCGGGCGCGGGCGAGGCAGAGCGCGGCGGCAAGCCCGGTCGGCCCGGCGCCGACGATCAGGACGGGAGGAGTGGCGAGCGGAACGACTGCCATAAAGACCTCGTCGATACGCAACATTCGCAGTCTACGCCCGCCGCCTCGCCGCATCCATAGCGCGGCGCGCCCCCGAATCGGCGGGCGCCGTCCGAGGTGTGGGAAAATGCGAGGTTTCCCGTTTGTCTCGCGTCATGGAATCCGCTTTCGACCGCGCATTCGCCGCACACCGCGCAGGCCGGCTCGACGTCGCCGAACACGGCTATCGGGCGGCGCTCGCGGCCAACCCCGCCGACGCCGATGCGCTGCACCTGTTCGGCGTGCTGCGCCATCAGCAGGGCCGGCACGAAGAAGCGGCCGATCTCGTCGGCCGCGCGGTCGAGTTGCGTCCGAACGACGCCGCGCTGCAACTGAACCTCGGCAATGCGTTCAAGGCGCTCGGTCGCCTCGACGACGCGATCGAGCGCTTTCGCAACGCGCTCACGCTCGCGCCGACGTTCCCGCTCGCGCACTACAACCTCGGCAACGCGTATGCGGCGCAGGAGCGTCACGACGACGCGGTCGACGCGTTCGAGCGCGCGCTCGCGCTCACGCCCGGCGACGCATCGATCCACAACAACCTCGGCAACGCGCTCAACGCGCTCGGCCGGCACGACGACGCGCTCGCGGCGTTTCGCCGCGCGCTCGAGTTGCGTCCCGGCCACGCCGGCGCGCACAACAACCTCGGGATGGCGCTCGCCGCGCTCGGAAACACCGACGAAGCGATCTCGCATTTTCGCGCGGCGCTCGCCGCCGAGCCGCGCTTCGTCGCCGCGCATTTCAATCTCGGCAACGCGCTCGATGCGATCGGCCGGCATGCGCAGGCGCTGCCCGCGTTCGAATCCGCGCTCGCGCTGCAGCCGCGCTTTCCGCTCGCGCTGTTCGGGCTCGCGAACGCGCTCGCGGCGCTCGGCCGCCATCGCGACGCGCTGCCGCATTACGAGCGCGCGGTCGGACTCGATCCGTCGTTCGTGCTCGCGTGGCTCAATCTCGGCACCGCGCACCACGCGCTCGGCGCGCACGAGATGGCGCTGCGCGCATTCGACCAGGCGCTGCGGCTCGATCCCGCGCATGCGCTCGCGCAAATGCATCGCGCGGTCACGCTGCTCACGCTGCGCGACTTCGCGCGCGGCCTGCCCGCGTATGAAGCGCGGCATGCGCTGCCGGGCGCGGCGCCCCTCGGGCCGCTGCCGCGCTGGCAAGGCGAGCCGATCGAAGGCCGCACGCTGCTCGTGCGCGCCGAACAGGGTTTCGGCGACACGCTGCAGTTCGTGCGGCTCGTTCCGCTCGCGCGCGAGCGCTGCGCGCGGCTGATCCTGCAGGTCCAGCCGGCGCTGCTGCCGCTCGTCGAGACAATGGCCGCGCGCTGGCGCGTGAGCGTCGTGCCGACCGATACGGCGCGCATGCCCGTGGCCGATCTCGTCTGTCCGCTCCTCAGCCTGCCGTTCGCGCTCGGCCTCGAATACGACGCGATCCCGTCCCGCACGCCGTATCTCGACGTGCCGGATGCCGCGCGCCGCCGCTTCCGCGGCTCGCTCGGCGGACACGCGAAGCGCAAGCTCGGGCTCGCGTGGTCCGGCAGCGCTCAGGTGCAGGAAAACCGCGCGGTACCGCTCGACACGCTCGCGCCGCTCTTCGCGCTCGCCGGCGTCGACTGGATCGTGCTGCAGCCGGCGCTGTCGGACGCCGAGCGCGCGGCGCTCGACGTGCATCCGCATGCGGCGCGCATCCACCGCCTCGATGGCTTGACCGATTTCGCGGCGACGGCTGCACTCGTCGATCGGCTCGACGGCGTCGTGTCGATCGACACCGCGCTCGCGCACCTGGCGGGCGCGCTCGGCAAGCCGCTGTGGCTGATGCTGCCCGTCGCCGCCGACTGGCGCTGGAGCACGGGCGACGATAGTCCGTGGTATCCGCATGCGCGGCTCGTCCGGCAATCGCAGCCGGGACGCTGGGACGATGTGGTCGCGACGGTCGCGGCCGAGATCGCGCGCGGGTGACGGCTCGCGCGCATTCGTGCGGGACCGCCTTCGGCCGTTCGAGCGTCGTATCCGCGAATCGTCGCTCGTGCAGGGCGCGCCGCGCCGTTATGGGTGGAATTCGCGCCCTTCTCGCCTTCTCGCCTTCTCGCCTTCTCGCCTTCTCGCCTTCTCGCCTTCTCGCCTTTGAGCCTTTGAGCCTTCGTGCCTTCGTGCCTTCGTGCCTTCGTGCCGCAATATTGTCGATGCCGCGCCCGCATACCGCCACGGCTCGCGACAACGATCCTCGCCGCCGCCACGCTCCGCCGCCGCAAATCGCTTCGCCCAAACAAAAAAACGGAGCGCTAGGCGCTCCGTTTTCCGCTTCGTCCATCGCGGCCCGCTCGCGCCGGGCCGCACGTTCGCTCAAGCCGTCTTGTACTGATTGCGCGCTTCCGGCGACCGGTACAGCGCGAGCGTCGCGATCAGCCCGCAGATCGCCGCGAGGCCGAGCCAGAGGCCCGGCGCCGCCTTGTTGCCGGTCTCGTGGATCAGCAGCGTCGAGATCGCCGGCGTGAAGCCGCCGATCGTCGTCGCGAGGCTGTACGCGAGCGAGAAGCCCGCGGTGCGCACGTCGGCCGGCATCACTTCGGTCAGCGCGACGACCATCGCGCCGTTGTACGAACCGTACAGGAACGACAGCCACAGTTCGGCCGTCAGCAGCCGCAGGAACGACGGCGAACCGACGAGCCACTGCATCACCGGATACGCGGTGAGGATCGTGAGCGCGGTGAACGCGATCAGCACCGGACGACGGCCGATCCGGTCGGACAACGCGCCCGACAGCGGCAGCCAGACGAGGTTCGACAGCCCGACGCAAACGGTCACGACGAGCGCGTCGATCGCCGACAGATGCAGCACTTCCTTGCCGAACGTCGGCGTATACGCGGTGATCATGTAGAACGACACCGTCGTCATGATGACCATCCCCATGCCCGCGAGCACGACGCCCCAGTTCTCGAGCATCGACTTCATGATCTCGCCCATGCTCGGGCGGCGGCGCTTCGCGAGGAACTCGTCGGTCTCCTTCAGCGAACGGCGGATCAGGAACAGGAACGGCACGATCAGGCAGCCGATCAGGAACGGGATGCGCCAGCCCCACGCCGTCATCTGCTCGACGGGCAGCGCGCGGTTCAGCAGCACGCCGACGAACGCGGCGAACACGACGGCCACCTGCTGGCTGCCGGACTGCCACGACGTGTAGAAGCCCTTGTTGCCCTTCGTCGCGATCTCGGACAAGTACACCGATACGCCGCCCAGCTCGACGCCCGCCGAAAAGCCCTGCAACAGCCGCCCGAGCAGCACGAGAATCGGCGCGAGCACGCCGATCGTCGCGTAGCCCGGAATCGTCGCGACGGTCAGCGTGCCGAGCGCCATCAGCGCGAGCGTCAGGATGAGGCCCTTGCGGCGGCCGTGATGGTCGATGTAGGCACCGAGCACGATCGCGCCGACGGGGCGCATCAGAAAGCCCGCGCCGAACACCGACAGCGACAGCATCAGCGACGCGAACGCGTTGCCGTTCGGGAAGTAGGTCTTGGCGATCGCTGACGCGTAGTAGCCGTAGACCATGAAGTCGTACATCTCCAGGAAGTTGCCGCTGACGACGCGGAACACGGTCCTGGCCTTGGATTCCTGCTGTATTGCGGGGGACGCTGTAGACATGTCTCTCTCGATAAGGCTGCGCCGCGGCCGATCGAGCGGCATGCGGCGCGTATCACATCGTGTTTCTTGCCCCGGCGCGCCGGGGGCGGTGCAGATCGATGATGCGCTGCACGGCGCCTGCCATCTTACTGCGAACGGCGGCGGGATGCGTCGATGCGTCACTTGCGAAGTCGTTCGAAAGGATTTTGAAAACTGACGAATACGCCGGGATTTCCGGCGTTTATCGTGTGAGCGATGCGGCGTCGCGCCGCGAGAATCACGCGGCCGCACCGCCGCTCTCCGACTCTCCGACTCTCCGACTCTCCGACTCTCCGACTCTCCGACTCTCCGACTCTCCGACGCTTCGACGCTCCGGATGCCGAACGAACGACGGGCCGCACCCGCGTGCGGCCCGTCATGTCGTCTCGCGCCGAGGATGTCGCGCGCCGATCGGCTACAGCCGCGTCTCGCGCGCCGCGCGCAGGAACGTGTCGAGAAGCGGCGTGCAGTCGAGCAGCTCCGGGCCGCCCGCGCGATGAAACTCCGGGTGCCACTGAACGCCGACGACGAACGGCGCGCGGCGATAACGAATTCCCTCGATGATCCCGTCTTCCGCCGACACCGCCTCGATGTTCAGATCGCGGCCGATATCGCGAATCGCCTGATGGTGGATCGAGTTGACGATCGCCTCGCGGCGGCCGGGGAACATGTTCGCGAGCGTCGAGCCGTCCGGGAAGCGGATCGCGTGCCGGTGCTGGTCGTAGTGCTCGCTCACGTGCGCGCCCGCCGTCGGCACGTCGGTCGCGATGTCCTGATAGAGCGAGCCGCCGAACGCGACGTTGATCAGCTGGCAGCCGCGGCACACGCCGAGCACCGGCTTGCCCGACTCGATGAACTCGTGCAGCAGCTCGAGCTCGTACATGTCGCGCACGCGGTCGCCGGGCCACTCGGAATACGCGTCGGAAGCCGCGTACGTCTGCGGCGACACGTCGGCGCCGCCTTGCAGCAGCAGCCCGTCGAGATGCTTCGCGTAGTCGCGCAGCCGGATGTTGCTCGGGTGCAGCATCCCCTGATGGCCGACGGTCGGAATCATAAACACGAGCACGTCGCGCGACATCACCCAGTGCGCGATCGATTCCTCCAGATATTGCAGCGTCTTGCCGCGCAGCCCCGGCGCGCCCGGCTCCGGATGGAAGATCCGCGCCGACACGCCGATGCGCAGCGTGCGTTGCGTGATCCGCTGGCCGGCGCGGTCGAACAGCCGGCGCGCCCGCGCGGCGATGATCCGGCCGAACACCGACCACGGCGTATCGCTCTGTTTCAGGTACGCGGGCGGCGCAGGCGGCGCGGCGCTCGCGGGCGGCGGGCGCGACGCCTCGAAATCGGGCGGCGCGCCGAAGCCGGGCGGCGGCGAGCCTGCCCTCGCGGCGGAAGCCGCGCCGGCGGCCGTCGCGCCCGGCGGCGCGGCGGCGGATGAACCGGCCGATGAACCGGCCGACGCGGCGGCTGGGCGCGCGCCCGGGCCGCCCGGGCCGACGCCGGGCGCACCGGGCTCGGCAATCGTATCGGTCGGCGCCGAGCCGGGGTCGCCGACGTCCTGCGCGGCCGCGATCTGCGCGGCGAACGCGCCGACGTGAACGGTCGCGCCCACGGACGGATTGTCGGAAACGGAAGACGATGCCGCGCCGGCGTGGCCGGAAGACGTCGCAACGGAAGAAGAGGCAGAACCGGACTGCTCGGCTCTTGCGGACGTGTTTTCGCTCATGACGAAGGTCTGGCGCGTCGGTCACGCGGAGAATCAACGAGAATTCATTATGCTTCAGTACACGATCGGCGGCAAACCGACAGCGTTTCGTCAATATTGTTGCAATGTTGTGTCGAATTCACGCCGACGCACGTTGCAATCGCGCGACGACGCGCATGATTCGGCGTGCGAAACGGCGCGCGTGCGCGTCGAGCGCGCATAGAGCGCGCGTCGGCAAACTGCATCGCGATGCGCCGCCCAGGCGCTTCGCCCCCCTGACTTCATGCGCGGCTCGCATGCAATCTCGCATCGGCTGACGGCGCACGCGAATAAACCTCACACGAACCTGCAGTCGACCGCAAACGTCGTTCGGATATCGCAACGGCCGCATGTCCGCACGCCCGAACGCCACCGCAGCGATCCGATTCGCCGCCGCGCGGCGATTCGGCATCCTGCGCGTCGGCCGACGCGAGCCGCGCACGCGAAGCGGCGAGCCGCCGGACTCAGCCCCGCGCCGCAGCGCTGTTCTACAATGCGCGAACCCGAGCGTCGCACGCCGCACGCGCGGCTTCGCGACGCGACGCGCCGCGCCGTGACGTGTCGTGCCGAGCGCGCTTCGCGCGGCGCGTCGCCAACCCGATCGAGCCCGATACCGCCATGACCACTTTCGCCCCCTTCCCGCCGCTCGCCCGGCTCGCCGCCGATCTCGCCGCCGGCACGACGACCAGCCGCGCGCTCGTCGAAGCCGCGCTCGAACGGATCGCCGATCCGGCGGGACAGGGCGCGGTCGCGTTCACCGAGGTCGATGCGCAAGGCGCGCGCGCGACCGCCGACGCGCACGATCGCCTGCGCGCCGCGGGCACTGTGCTGTCGCCGCTCGCGGGCATTCCGGTGTCGGTGAAGGATCTGTTCGACATCGCGGGGCAGGTCACGCGCGCGGGATCGCGCGTGCTCGCCGATGCGCCCCCCGCGACCGCCGACGCGATCGCCGTCGCCCGCCTGAAGCGCGCGGGCGCCGTGCTCGTCGGCCGCACGAACATGAGCGAGTTCGCGTTCTCCGGCCTGGGCCTGAATCCGCACTACGGCACGCCGCGCTCGCCGTACCGGCGCGGCGTGCCCGGCGACGAGCGGATCGCGGGCGGCTCGTCGTCGGGCGCGGCCGCGTCGGTTGCGGACGGCATGGCCGCCGTCGCGCTCGCGACTGACACGGGCGGCTCGATCCGGATACCCGCCGCGCTCTGCGGACTGACGGGCTTCAAGCCGACCGCGAGCCGGATTCCGAGGCAAGGCGGCGTGCCGCTTTCGGCGACGCTCGATTCGTTCGGCCCGATCGGCGTGTCGGTTGCGTGCTGCGCGCTCGTCGACCGGGTCCTCGCGGGCCTCGAGCCGCACGTGAGCGCCGCGCGGCCGCTCGAAGGCGTGCGGCTCGGCGTGCTGACGAACTACGTGACGGACGGCGTCGACGCGCACGTCGCGGCGTCGCTCGACACGGCGCTCAAGCACCTGGAAGCCGCGGGCGCGATCGTGTCGGAAGCGCGCTTCGCGCCGCTCGACACGCTGCCCGACATCAATCGCATCGGCTTTTCGTCGATCGAGGCGTACGCGTGGCATCGCCCGCTCATCGCCCGCCACCGCGACGCGTACGATCCGCGCGTGCTCGCGCGCATCCTGAAGGGCGAGCCGGCGAGCGCCACCGATTATCTCGATCTCGTCGCCGCGCGCGCGGCGCTCATCGACGAAGCGGCGCGCACCGTGTGGCAGCGTTTCGACGCGCTCGTCGCGCCGACGGTGCCCGTCGCGCCGCCGCGCATCGACGAGCTCGAGCGTGATGACGACGCGTTCGCGCGCACGAACGCGCTCGTGCTGCGCAACCCGAGCGCGTTCAACTTTCTCGACGCCTGCGCGCTGTCGCTGCCGTGCCATCCGCGCGACACGGCGCCCGTCGGCCTGATGCTCGCCGCCGCGCCGCATCGCGACGACGCGCTGCTCGCGATCGGCCAGGCGGTCGAAGCGGTGCTCGCGACGATCCGCTGACGCCGCCCGAAGACGGCGCGGCGTTCGCGTTAAAATCCGACGATTCATTTTCCTGACCGCTCGAAGGAATCCCGTTTCGATGAACAACCTGATGCTCTCGCTGCGCCGCGAACGGCGCCTGCTCGTGCTGCTCGGCCTCGTGTGCCTCGCGCTTCTGGCCGGCGCGCTTTATCTGCAGTACGTGAAAAACGAAGATCCGTGCCCGCTTTGCATCATCCAGCGCTATTTCTTCGTGCTGATCGCGTTGTTCGCGTTCATCGGCGCGGGCATGACGAGCGGCGCGGGCATCGTGGTGACCGAGGCGCTCATCGTGCTGTCGGCCGCCGCGGGCGTCGGCACCGCCGCGCGCCATTTGTACGTGCAACTGAACCCAGGCTTCAGTTGCGGCTTCGACGCGCTGCAGCCGATCGTCGACAGCCTGCCGCCTGCGCACTGGCTGCCGGGCGTGTTCAAGGTCGCCGGGCTGTGCGAGACCGTCTATCCGCCGATCTTCGGCATCCTGCTGCCCGGCTGGGCGCTGATCGCATTCGTGCTGATCGTCGTGCCCGTCGCCGTGAGCCTGCTGCGCCACCGCGGCCGGCTGCGCTGACCTGCGTCGGCGCGGCGGCGCATGGGGATCGCGATAGATCGCTCCGCGCCGCCGCTGCTCGGCCGCTGCTCGTTTTCCCGAGCGCGGCGGCCCGGGAGCCGACGCGCGCCGGCGGCGCCGCATCCGCGTCCCGCCCCGCCGCGACCCGCGCGGGGCAATGGTTTCCCGCCGCCCGGCAACTTCGGACGGGCGCGCGAATCCTACGTGCATCATGATCGCCGCCGAATAGCCCGCATCATTGCCAGGCCATGCCGCCATTTTTTTGCGGTGCTATCTTCGTTTCCGGATGGCGATCTACGTGCGCGAGGCGGGAGGCTCTCGACCCTGCGTAACGCGCGCCTGATCCGCAATGTCCCGTGGATTCGCCATGACAACGCAAACCATCCGCATTTCCCGCCGCAGCCCTGTCCGCGCCGCCCCGCGCATCAAGGCGCGAGGCGCCCGGCCTGACGACGGCGCGCGCCGCGCCGGTTCGCCGCGAGTCCGCCCGTCCGCCGCGCGCCGTCGCGACGCGCAGCCGATGCGCGCCGCCGCTCGCCGTTGCCGCGTCCGCGGCGTGTCCCTCGTCGTCTTCGGCCGCATTGCCTCCGGCCACGGCGATCGAGCCGGCTGCGCGAGCTTCACGTGCAGCACGTCGCGGACGGGCGCCGCGATCACGCGTTCGTCGCGCCGAGACGCCAAGCGCGCGCGCGCCGCGGCTGCCACCGCGCCCCGGCGAGCGCCGCGCACGACGCGTCCCGACGCGACCGCTCTCGCCCGCACGCGCCGCGCGAATCGCACGGCAGCAGCCGCCCGGCGGGCCGTCGCGGTCTGACTCAGGATCAGGAGAAGCGCCGGATGGAAACCTGGCTCACCGACCTGCAGCACCTGCTCGCCCGCGGCGACGCGGCCGTCCTCGTGACGGTGGCGCGCGTCGACGGCTCCGCGCCGCGCGACGCGGGCACGAAGATGCTCGTCACGCGCGAAGCCGCACGCCACACGATCGGCGGCGGCCATCTCGAGTGGAAGGCGATCGAGATCGCCCGACAGCTGCTGAAGGAAGGCGCGCACACGCCGCATGCGCGACGGCTCGAACGGCTCGCGCTCGGCCCGAGCCTCGGCCAATGCTGCGGCGGCGCGGTCGTGCTCGCATTCGAGCGGCTCGACATCGCCGATCTCGGCTGGGTCACGTCGCTCGCCAAGCGCACGGCGGCGGGCGCGCCGACCGTGCGCAGCGTGTCGTTCGGCCCCGACCCCGACGCGGTGATGCTGAGCGAGCCCGAGCCGGGCGCCGCGCGCCCCGACTGCCTGCTGTGGGAAATGAGCGGCGCGCCGCTATTGACCGAGACGATCGCGCCGCGCGCGTTTTCGGTCGTGCTGTTCGGCGCCGGGCACGTCGGCGCGGCGCTCGTGCGCGTGCTCGGCACGCTGCCCTGCCACGTCCGCTGGGTCGACGAGCGCGACGCGCAGTTCCCGCCGCCCGATGCGCTCGCGGGCATCCGCAACCTGTCGCTTGACGCGAACGACGCGCCCGACGAAGCGATCGACGAAGCCGAGCCCGGTGCGTACTTCGTCGTGATGACGCACAATCACGCCCGCGATCTCGAGCTCGCGCACCGCATCCTCGCGCGCGGCGACTACGCGTACTTCGGCATGATCGGCTCGCGCACGAAGCGGGTGCAGTTCGAGCACCGGCTCGCCGCGCGCGGCATCGACCCGTTGCAGATCGCGCGGATGCAGTGCCCGATCGGCGTGCCCGGCATCGTCGACAAGGCGCCCGAGGCGATCGCGATCGCCGTCGCCGCGCAGATCCTGCAGACCGTCGACGCGCGCCGCGCGAACGAGCATCCGGCCGCATCGCCTTCGCCGCCCGGCGCGCGCGCATGCTGAGCCGCCGTCATTCAAACCAGGTTACGCATACAGACACCACGATGACCCCGACATTCCAAGACAAGATCGCCCGCGCGCCGAAAGCGGAGCTGCACATCCACATCGAAGGCTCGCTCGAGCCCGAGCTGATCTTCAAGCTCGCGCAACGCAACGGCGTGAAGCTCGCATACGACTCGATCGACGCGCTGCGCGCCGCCTATGCGTTCAGCGATCTGCAGTCGTTCCTCGACATCTACTACGCGGGCGCGAGCGTGCTCCTCACCGAGCAGGATTTCTACGACATGACGGCCGCGTACGTCGAGCGCGCGCTCGCCGATCACGTCGCGCACGCGGAGATCTTCTTCGATCCGCAGACGCACACCGAGCGCGGCGTGCCGATCGAGACCGTCGTCGCGGGCATCGAGCGCGCGCTCGCCGATGCGCAAAAGCGCGGCTTCTCGAGCAAGCTGATCCTGTGTTTCCTGCGTCATCTGTCCGAGGAGGACGCGCTCGCGACATTCGAAGCGGCGCTGCCCCTCTTCGATCGCTACGCGCAGCGCCTCGTGGGCGTCGGCCTCGATTCGTCCGAGCGCGGCAATCCGCCGTCGAAGTTCGCGCGCGTGTTCGAGAAGGCGCGTGAGCGGGGCCTGAAGCTCGTCGCGCACGCGGGCGAGGAAGGCCCGCCCGACTACGTGACGCAAGCGCTCGACGTGCTGAAGGTGGATCGCGTCGATCACGGTGTGCGCAGCGCGGAAGACGCGGCGCTCGTCGCACGTCTCGCGAACGAGAAGATCGCGCTCACCGTCTGCCCGCTGTCGAACCTGAAGCTCTGCGTGTTCGACGACCTGACGAAGCACACGCTGAAGGATCTGCTCGACCGCGGCGTCGCGGTGACGATCAACTCCGACGATCCCGCGTATTTCGGCGGCTACGTCAACGCAAACTACTTCGCGACCGTCGACGCGCTGCAGCTTGGCGATGCCGACGTCTACACGGTGATCAAGAACGGCTTCGACGCGTCGTTCGTGAGCGCCGACGAACGCGCGGCGCTGATCGCGAAGCTCGACGCGCACTGGCACGCGGCCTGACGGCCGAAACGACGCGCGCGCTGCATGCGGGGCGCGCGAAAGCGCGCGCGTCGTGACGCGATGCGCTCGACACGAGACTCTGAGGAGAGCTTAACGATGGACCTCTATCAAGGCACCGCCGCGCCCGCGAAGCGCTCGGCGCTCGAGCGCCGCTTCGGCATTCGCGAGTCCGGCTCGCGGCTGCGCACCGAGATCGTCGCCGGCGTGACGACGTTCCTGACGGCGATGTACATCATCGTCGTGAATCCCGGCATCCTGTCGCAGGCGGGCGTGCCGTTTTCGGCCGCGCTCACGGCAACCGTGATCGTCAGCTTCCTCGGCAGCTGCGCGATGGGACTCTACGCGCGCAACCCGGTGCTCGTCGCGCCCGGCATGGGCATGAACGCGCTCTTCACGTTCGTGATGGTCCACGGCGGCAAAATGCCGTGGCAAACCGCGCTCGGCTGCGTGTTCTGGGCGGGCGTGCTGTTCGCGACGCTCGCCGCGTTCAACGCGCGCAAGCTCGTCGTCGACGCGATTCCGGCCAACCTGCGGCACGCGGTGTCGTGCGGAATCGGCCTGTTCATCAGCCTGATCGGGCTCGTGAACGCGAAGTTCATCGTCGGCGATCCGGTGACGATCGTCCATGCGACGTCGCTCAATCCGGTGATCGTCACGTTCCTCGCCGGCCTCGCGATCACGACCGTGCTCGTCGTGCGCCGCGTGACGGGCGCGCTCATGCTCGGCATCGTCGCGACCACGCTGCTCGCGATCCCGATCGGCCGCGTGTGGGGCGACGGCAGCGCGTACTGGCCCGCCGCGATCGCGGTGAAGACGCTCGTCAACTGGAACGGCTTCGTCGCTGCGCCGGACTTCTCGGCGATCGGCCAGCTCGATCTGCTCGGCTCGCTGAAATTCGCTTACTGGCCGTTCATCTTCGTGATGCTGTTCACCGCGTTCTTCGACGCGCTGTCCACGTTCATGGCGATTTCGGAAGCGGGCAACCTGCGCGACCGCGACGGCAATCCGCGCAACATTCGCCAGTCGATGATCGTCGACGCGTTCTCGGCCGTCGTATCCGCGCCGCTCGGCACGAGCCCCGCGAACGCGTACATCGAATCTGCGGCGGGCATCTCGGCGGGCGGCCGCACGGGGCTCGTCGCGGTGGTCGCGGGCCTGTGCTTCGTGCCGTTCCTGTTCCTGTCGCCGCTGCTCTCGCTCGTGCCCGCGATCGCGACGGCGCCCGCGCTCGTGCTCGTCGGCGTGTTCATGATGGAATCGATCACGAAGATCGAATGGCATCGCTTCGACGAGGCGATCCCCGCGTTCCTCGCGATGATCCTGATCCCGCTCACGTACTCGATCACCGAAGGCATCGCGTACGGCTTCCTCGCGTTCGTCGTGCTGAAGCTCTTCACGGGCCGCCGCCACGAAGTAAAGCCGGCGATGTGGGTGGTCGCCGCGCTGTCGGTGCTTCTCGTCGCACAGCTCTGACTTCAATCGATACGGATTCCCAACGATGACTCAAACCGCTTTCCGCGCGCGCCTCTTGCGATTCGACGGCGATCCCGCGCAATCGGACAATGCGGCCGCGTACGACGAAGACGGCCTCGTGATCGTCGACGACGGGCGCGTCGTCGCGGCCGGCGCGCATGCGGCGCTCGCGCCGCGGCTCGCGCCGGGCGCGACGCTCGTCGAGATGCGCGACAAGCTGATCGTGCCCGGCTTCATCGACACGCACGTTCATTATCCGCAGACCGAAATGATCGCGTCGCCGGCGCCGGGCCTGCTGCCATGGCTCGACCGCTACACGTTCCCGACCGAGCGGCGTTTCGCCGATCCCGCGCACGCGCGCGACGTCTCGGACTTCTTCCTCGACACGCTGCTCGCGTGCGGCACGACGACGGCGCTCGTCTACTGCACCGTGCACAAGCAGTCGGCCGATGCGTTCTTCGACGCAAGCGACGCGCGCGGTTTGCGGATGGTCGCGGGCAAGGTGCTGATGGACCGCCACTGCCCCGAGTTCCTGCGCGACACCGCGCAATCGGGCTACGACGACAGCGCCGAGCTGATCGCGCGCTGGCACGGCCGCGGCCGGCAGCTGTACGCGCTCACGCCGCGCTTCGCGCCGACGTCGACGCACGAGCAGCTCGAAGCGTGCGGCGCGCTCGCGAAGCTTCATCCGGACGTGTTCATCCAGAGCCACGTCGCCGAGAACCTCGACGAAATCCGCTGGGCGGCCGAGTTGTTCCCCGAGCGGCGCAGCTATCTCGACGTCTACGATCACTACGGCCTGCTGCGCCGCCGCGCGGTCTACGGCCACTGCATTCATCTCGACGACGACGATCGCCGGCGCTTCGCGGAAACGGGCGCGATCGCCGCGCACTGCCCGACGTCGAACCTGTTCCTCGGCAGCGGCCTGTTCGATTTCGATCGCGCGAATGCGCAGCGGATGGCCGTCACGCTCGCGACCGACGTCGGCGGCGGCACGTCGTTCTCGATGCTGCAGACGATGAACGAGGCGCACAAGATCGCACGGATGACCGGCCATCACCTGAGCGCGACGCGCATGTTCTGGCTCGCGACGGCGGGCGCGGCGCACGCGCTCGAGCTGGCGGACACGATCGGCACGCTCGCGCCGCGCACGGAGGCCGACTTCGTCGTGCTCGATCCGACCGCGACGCCGCTGCTCGCGCGCCGCACCGCGCGCGCGGAATCGCTCGAAGAGCTGCTGTTCGCGCTCGCGCTGCTCGGCGACGATCGCGCCGTCTATCGCACGTACGCGGCGGGTCGCTGCGTGCATCGGCGCGACGGCGCCGACGCGAGCTGAGCGGCCGAGCACGCAGGCAGGCGACCGTTCGGCGGCGGAACACGCCGCGCCCCCCCGCTGAAGCGACACGCATCGACTGACGTGCGAATCACGACCGACGACCGCGCGCGACGCTGCGGTGCAGCAGTCGCGACGGCAAAGACGCCGGCACGAGTCGAATCGCCGACACACGCGGCGCGTGCTCGCTGCCGCGCCCGCGCCTGCACCGCGCTCGCGCGCCCTGGCGCGCCGATTCCCCAATTCGACCCGATTCGATCCGATTCAAATCGGACTCGACCGAAACCCGACGCTTCCCCGCCCGTCCTCCGCAACCCGCAGCGCCCGCCCCCGCCCGCCGTGCCCGCCTGCGCCGGTGCGGGCGGCATCCCCGCCACATCGATTGCCAGCATCGCTTCGCTCCACGCGACGCGACGCAACGCAACGCGACGCAACAATCCTTCCCTTCGTGCAAAAAAGGCGTGCTAGAATCCGCTCCTCATTGGGGAGTAGCCGCTCCGCTTGAGCCGACGCCGCCCGGCGCGCTCGTGACGGAGGCGTCCGTCAACAGACTTGGCCGTCGCGGCCATGGCGGACGCAGCCCGCAAGGCCTGGCGAGACCGATGGTTCACCGCACGCCGCAGATGGGCCCGGCGCGCGGCGAATCGTCGCTCGCGTTCAACCAGGCCCTGGGATATTCATTCCGTGACTCAAGCCTTCCTAATCTCGACGGGCGCCGTCGCCCTCGCCGAAATCGGCGACAAGACCCAGTTGCTCTCTCTCGTCCTCGCCGCCCGCTACCGCAAGCCGCTGCCGATCATCGCCGGCGTCCTCGCCGCGACCCTGATCAATCACGCGTTCGCCGGCGCGCTCGGCGAGTGGCTCGGCGTGTATCTGACGCCGTCGGTGATGCGCTGGGCGCTCGCGATTTCGTTCATCGGGATGGGCTTGTGGATTCTCGTGCCGGACAAGCTCGACGCCGCCGAGGCGAACGCGAACCGCTCGCGTCTCGGCGTGTTCGGCGCGACGTTCGTCGCGTTCTTCCTTGCCGAAATGGGCGACAAGACGCAGATCGCGACCGTCGCGCTCGCCGCGCGCTTCCAGGATTACGTCGGCGTCGTCGCCGGCACGACGTTCGGGATGATGCTCGCGAACGTGCCGGCGATCCTGCTCGGCGACCGCTTCGCGCACCAGCTGCCGACGAAGCTCGTCCATGCCATCGCGGCCGTGCTGTTCGTCGTGCTCGGCGCGCTCGCGTTCGTTCGCGGCGGCGCCTGACGGCGCGAAAACCGCATCAGGCAGACGGACCATTCGTGGGCGCAGCCCCACCGCGCACGGCCGCGGCTCGCGGCGAAGGCAGCGGCCCGTTGTCCGCCGGCCCGGCGCCCGCTTCGCCGATATGCCGCTTCTTCGACCGGCCCGGCCGCTTCACCGGCCGCCCAGACCACCGGCTTCCCGCTCCGCCGACCTGCCTCGACGCCAGGCCGCCTCTCAACGCGCCGGCGCCGCGGCGGCGCCGGATGCGGGCGCGGCCGGCACCGCGCGCTCGTTCGACGGCATCGGCGCGGGCGCGCCGTTCTTGTCGACGGGCAGCCGCACCGTGCGCACGGTGCCGTTGCCGAGCGGGAAATCGGCGAGCGCCGCGCGGGCGAGATACGGCATCGCCTGCAGCAGCGACGAGCCTTCGCCCGCGTTGCGCGCGGCGACGTTATAGACCTCCTTGCCCGTCGCGCGCTCGGTGATCCGGATTTCGAGCGAACGCTGGAAGATCTGGTAGCTCTGATTCACGTAGCCCGCCGGAAACGGTCCCCACGGACCGAACGGCCCCCACGGGCCGCCGCGCCAGTACGGGCCGGGGCCGAACCACGGGTCGTAGTAGACGGGCTGCGGCACCGACACCCAATCGCTCTTGATGCCGTACGCGAGCCCGACGAGATAGCGCGCGGCCTTCTCCGGCGCGCGGGTGAATGCGTAGGCCGACAGCTCGTTGCCGACGATCTGCTCGTAAGTCGACTGCTCGAGGCTATTCTGCTGCTCGGCGGTCCGGGCGAACGCGTAGGTGCGCGTCGCGTCGCTGCCGCTCCAGTTCGAGAACGCCGTGACCTGCGTCGTGACGTAGGACGTGCAGCCGGACAGCAGCACGATCAGGGCACCCGCGAGCCATGCCGCGCCGCGGATGATGGGATTGCGTTTCATGTTCGTCCTCTTGATCGATGGCGTCGCGCGGGCCGGCCGGGCGTCGCGATGACCGGATCATACGCCGCCCGCGCGGGCACCGCGCCGATAATACGAAGACCGTTCGGCGCGCCGAAAAGTTCGCCCCGCGCACCGCGCGCAAAGGCTTTGTACAATGGGCTCCTGCCGCCGCGCCGCCCGATCGGCGCGCCCCCTACTTTCTTAAGCCCACGATCGACATGTCCGATACCGCCGCTCCATCCGCCGTGATCCGCCGCAGCGACTACACGCCGCCTGCGTTCCTGATCGACGCCGTCGCGCTCGAATTCGATCTCGAGCCGGCGCGCACGATCGTCAAGAACACGATGCGCGTGCGTCGCAACCCGGACGCCGCGCCCGCGCCGCACTTCGAGCTGATAGGCGAAGCGCTCGAGTTCGTCGGCGCGCGGCTCGACGGCAGGCCGTACGACGCCGTGCGCGCGCACGAGCACGGCCTCACCGTCGAGAACGTGCCCGACGCGTTCGAGCTCACGATCGAGAACGCGTGCGCGCCCGAATCGAACACGACGCTGTCCGGCCTGTACGTGTCGAGCGGCAATTTCTTCACGCAGTGCGAGGCGGAAGGCTTTCGCCGCATCACCTACTTCGTCGACCGTCCCGACGTGATGGCGTCGTACACGGTCACGCTGCGCGCGGACGAGGCCGCGTACCCGGTGCTGCTGTCGAACGGCAACCTCGTCGATTCCGGCGGGCTGCCGGGCGGCCGCCACTTCGCGAAATGGGAAGACCCGTTCAAGAAGCCGAGCTATCTGTTCGCGCTCGTCGCGGGCAAGCTCGTCAAGCTCGAGGAAAAGATCACCTCGGGCAGCGGCAAGGAAAAGCTGCTGCAGGTGTGGGTCGAGCCGCACGATCTCGACAAGACCCGCCACGCGATGGATTCGCTGATCCATTCGATCCGCTGGGACGAAAAGCGCTTCGGCCTCGAGCTCGATCTCGACCGTTTCATGATCGTCGCCGTCGGCGACTTCAACATGGGCGCGATGGAGAACAAGGGGCTCAACATCTTCAACACGAAGTACGTGCTCGCGAATCCGGAAACGGCGACCGACGTCGACTTCGCGAACATCGAATCGGTCGTCGGCCACGAGTATTTCCACAACTGGACCGGCAACCGCGTGACCTGCCGCGACTGGTTCCAGTTGAGCCTGAAGGAAGGCCTCACCGTGTTCCGCGACCAGGAGTTCTCGGCCGACATGTCGGCGGGCGACGGCGAGCATGCCGCGGCGCGCGCGGTCAAGCGGATCGAGGACGTGCGCGTGCTGCGCCAGCTCCAGTTCGCCGAGGATGCGGGCCCGATGGCGCACCCGGTGCGGCCCGAGAGCTACGTCGAGATCAACAACTTCTACACGATGACCGTCTACGAGAAAGGCGCGGAAGTCGTGCGGATGTATCAGACGCTGTTCGGCCGCGACGGTTTTCGCAAGGGAATGGATCTGTACTTCCAGCGCCACGACGGCCAGGCGGTCACCTGCGACGACTTTCGGCACGCGCTGGCCGACGCGAACGGCCGCGACCTCGCTCAGTTCGAGCGCTGGTATAGCCAGGCGGGCACGCCGCGCGTGACGGTCCGCACCGCGTACGACGCCGCCGCGAAGCGCTATTCGGTGACGCTGCGGCAAGGCTACGGCGAAGCCGCGCCCGCCGCGCGCGACACGCAGAACGGGCCGCTGCTGATTCCGTTCGCGATCGGCCTGATCGGCGCCGACGGCCGCGACCTGCCGCTGCGGCTCGAAGGCGAGACGGCCGCGTCGGGCACGACGCGCGTGCTCGAACTGACCGACACGGAAACGACGTTCACGTTCGTCGACGTCGACGAAGCGCCGCTGCCGTCGCTGCTGCGCAATTTCTCGGCGCCCGTGATCGTCGAATACGACTACCGTGACGAGGAGCTCGCGTTCCTGCTCGCGCACGACAGCGATCCGTTCAACCGCTGGGAAGCGGGCCAGCGCCTCGCGACGCGCGCGCTGCTCACGCTTGCCGCGCGCGCGGCCGCGCAGCAGCCGCTCGCGCTCGACGACGCGTTCGTCGCCGCGTTCAAGCGCGTGCTGACGGACGACACGCTGTCGCCCGCGTTCCGCGAGCTCGCGCTCACGCTGCCGTCGGAGGCCTATCTCGCCGACCAGATGACGCAAGCCGATCCGGCCGCCGTCCATCGCGCGCGCCAGTTCGTGCGGCGCCAGCTCGCGACCGCGCTGCGCGACGAGTGGCTCGCGGTGCACGAGCGCCACCAGACGCCGGGCGCGTATGCGCCGACGCCCGACGACTCCGGCCGCCGCGCGCTGAAGAACCTCGCGCTCGCGTATCTCGCCGAGCTCGACGAGCCGGCCGACGCGGTCCGTCTCGCGAACGCGCAATACGACGCCGCGAACAACATGACCGACCGCTCGGCCGCGCTCGTCGCGCTGCTGTCGGCGGCCGCCGGCTCGGCCGACGCCGCGCGCGCCGCCGATCGCGCGCTCGACGATTTCTACCGCCGCTTCGAGAAGGAAGCGCTCGTGATCGACAAGTGGTTCTCGATGCAGGCGACGCGGCGCGGCACGCCCGAGCATCCGACGCTCGACGTCGTGCGCAAGCTGCTCGCGCATCCGGCGTTCAACCTGAAGAATCCGAACCGCGCGCGCTCGCTGATCTTCGGCTTCTGTTCGGCGAATCCGGCGCAGTTCCACGCGGCCGACGGTTCGGGCTACGCGTTCTGGGCCGACCAGGTGCTCGCGCTCGACGCGCTCAATCCGCAGGTCGCCGCGCGGCTCGCGCGCGCGCTCGAGCTCTGGCGCCGCTTCACGCCGGCGCTGCGCGACAAGATGCGCGACGCGCTCGAGCGTGTCGCCGCGAACGCGCAGTCGCGCGACGTGCGGGAGATCGTCGAGAAGGCGCTCGCCTGACGGCGGTTGCGGCCGCCCGTTTCCCGGCGGCCGCGGACGAAAAAGCCGGCATCGCGTGTTGCGATGCCGGCTTTTTTATCGAGCGAGCGGACGACCGCCCGATCGGCTGCGCGAATCGAAGCCGAAGCCGAAGCCGAAGCCGAAGCCGAAGTCAATCGAATCGAGTCGGGTCGAATCGATTCGAGTCGAGTCGTGCGGCCCGCGCGAGCGATGCGCGCGCCCGCCGACGCAAAACACACGCGCGCGCCGCATGCCGCGCCCGGCCGTCACGCGCCGCCGCGTCACATCACGCGAGCGCCGCCTGCGCGACCGTCTCCCGCACGCGCTTCGCCGCCTCGACCATCGCGGCGAGCGCCGCGTCGACCTGCCGCCACTCCCGCGTCTTCAGCCCGCAGTCCGGATTCACCCACAGGCGCTCTGCCGGAATCCGCTCAAGCGCGAGCAGGATGAGCCGCTCGATCTCGTCCGCGTCGGGCACGCGCGGCGAATGGATGTCGTAGACGCCCGGCCCGATCTCGTTCGGATACGCGAACGTCTCGAACGCGTCGAGCAGCTCCATGTTCGAGCGGGTCGTCTCGATCGAGATCACGTCGGCGTCGAGCGCGGCGATCGACGGCAGGATGTCGCCGAATTCCGAATAGCACATGTGCGTGTGGATCTGCGTCGCGTCCGCGACGCCCGACGACGCGACCTTGAACGCGCGCACCGCCCAGGCGAGATACGCGGCGCGATCGCGCGCCTTCAGCGGCAGCCCTTCGCGCAGCGCCGGCTCGTCGATCTGGATCATTCCGATGCCGGCCTTCTCGAGATCGAGCGTCTCCTGGCGCAGCGCGAGCGCGATCTGCAGCGCGGTCGTCGCGCGCGGCTGGTCGTCGCGCACGAACGACCATTGCAGCATCGTGACGGGCCCCGTCAGCATGCCCTTCACCGGCTTCGCCGTCAGGCTCTGCGCGTACGACGCCCAGCCCACCGTCAACGGCTCCGGCAAATAGACGTCGCCATAGATGAGCGGCGGCTTCACGCACCGCGAGCCGTAGCTCTGCACCCAGCCGTTGCTCGTGATCGCGAAGCCCCACAGCAGCTCGCCGAAGTACTCGACCATGTCGTTGCGCTCCGCCTCGCCGTGCACGAGCACGTCGAGCCCGTACGCGAGCTGCTTGTCGATCGCGATGCGCACCTGCTCGCGCATCGCCTCCAGGTAGCCGAGATGATCGAGCACGCCCTGTTTGAGCGCCGCACGCGCGCGGCGGATTTCCGGCGTCTGCGGGAACGAGCCGATCGTCGTCGTCGGCAGCGGCGGCAGATCGAAACGCGCGTGCTGCGTGGCCGCGCGCGCCGGATAGGCGCCCGCGCGGCGTGCGTCGGCATCGGTCAGCGCCGCGACGCGACGCTTGACGAGCGGGTTGTGAATGCGCGCCGACGTACGTCGCGCGTTCGCGGCCGCCGCCGCATCGTCGAACTCCGCCGCGACCGCCGCGCGTCCCTTCACGAGCGCGTCGCGCAGCGCCGCGACCTCGCGCGTCTTCTGTACCGCGAACGCGAGCCACGCCTTCAGCTCGTCGTCGAGCTTCGGCTCGTGCGTGAGGTCGACGGGCGCGTGCAGCAGCGAGCAGCTCGTCGCGACCCACAGCCGTTCGCCGAGCGCATCGCGCACCGGCGCGAGCCGCGCTAGCGAGCGATCGAGATCATTGCGCCACACGTTGCGGCCGTCGACGATCCCGCACGACAGCACCTTGTCGGCCGGATAGCCCGCGACGAACGCGTCGAGCTGCGCGTCGCCGCGCACGAGGTCGATGTGCAGCCCCGCGACGGGCAACGCCTTCAGGAGCGCCGCGTGCTCGCTCGCGTCGTCGAAGTAAGTCGCGACGAGCAGCTTCGGCGCGTCGGGCGCGAGCGCTTCGTAGACAGGCTGCGCGGCGTCGCGCCACGCGGCGGGCAGATCGAGCGCGAAGATCGGCTCGTCGATCTGCACCCAGTCCACGCCCGCTTGCTTCAATCGCGCGAGCAGCGACCGATACGCGGGCACGAGGCGCGGCAACAGCTCGAGGCGATCGGCGAGCCCGTCGCGCGCTTTGCCGAGCCACAGCAGCGTGAGCGGGCCGACGAGCGCCGCCTTCGCGCGATGGCCGAGCGCGCGCGCTTCGCGCACTTCGTCGAAAAGCCACTCGACGCCCGGCCCGAACGTCGTCGCGGGCGAGTACTCGGGCACGAGATAGTGATAGTTCGTGTCGAACCACTTCGTCATTTCCATCGCCGGCTGCGCGGCGTTGCCGCGCGCCGCCGCGAAGTAGTCGGCGAGCGTGAGCGCGCGCGCGTCGAAGCCGAACCGCAACGGCAGGCCGCCGACGTGCGCGAGCGTCGTCAACACGTGGTCGTACCACGCGAAGTCGCCGGCCGTCACGCAGTCGAGCCCGGCCGCGCGCTGCGCCTGCCAGTGCGCGGCGCGCAGCGCACGGCCGGTCTCGACGAGCGCGTGCTCGGCGTCGGCCGACGCGCCTTCGCGCCAATAGCGTTCGAGGGCGAACTTCAGCTCGCGTTGCGCGCCGATGCGCGGAAAACCCAGGATGTGTGCGGTGGTCATCTCGATCCTCCAGAAGTGACCGGCAGTATCGGATTTGCCCTATCATTACTCAAACGAAAGTTTTTGCCGAATATCATGAATTCTTTTCAACATAGTAACCAGCCAGGCGCTTCTCGATGATCCGCTCACCGCTCGAATTCCGGCATCTGCAGACGCTCGCGGCGCTGCGCGACACCGGCAACCTGTCGCGCGCCGCGCAGGTTCTGTGCCTCACGCAGTCGGCGCTGTCGCACCAGTTGAAGGCGCTCGAAACGCACTTCGGGCTGCCGCTGTTCGTGCGCAAATCCGCGCCGCTCACGTTCACCGCGGCCGGCAAGCGCCTGCTCGCGCTCGCCGGCGAGGTCGTGCCCGCGATCGAGGAAGCCGAGCGCGACATCGCGCGTCTCGCGCTCGGCACGGGCGGCACGCTGCGGATCGCGGTCGAGTGCCACACCTGCTTCGACTGGCTGATGCCCGCGATGGATGCGTTCCGGCAGCGCTGGCCGGAAGTCGAGCTCGACATCGTGTCGGGCTTTCACGCGGACCCGATCGGCCTCCTGCATCAGGACCGCGCGGATCTCGCGATCGTCGCCGAGGCCGACGCCGACGAAGCCGTCGACCATCACCCGCTCTTTCGCTTCCAGATCGTCGGGCTCGTCGGCAACGACCACGCGCTCGCGCAGAAGCCGTCGCTGTGCGCGGACGATTTCCGCGACGAGACGCTCATCACGTACCCGGTGCCCGACGAAATGCTCGACATCGTCCGGCAAGTGCTCAAGCCCGCCGGCATCGAGCCGAAGCGGCGCACGTCGGAGCTGACGGTCGCGATCCTGCAGCTCGTCGCGAGCCGCCGCGGCGTCGCGGCGCTGCCGCTGTGGGCGGTCGCGACTTACCTCGACAAGCGTTACGTGAGCGCGCGAGCGGTGCTGCGCGCCGACGGCTCGACGCTGTCGGGCGAGCTCTACGCGGCGACGCTGCCCGCGTTCTCGACGCGCCCGTACGCGGCCGACTTCGTCGCGACGATGCGCGAGACGAGCGCAACGTCGCTGCCCGAGATCGAGCTGCTGTAAGCGGCGCGGCGCGCCGTTCCGACCCGCTTTCGCCGAAAAACCGTCTGCGGCAGGTCGCCACGGGTAAAATCGAGCCTATTCCTATCCCAACATCCAACGCATTCGTCAGCCTCTCGGAGTTCCCCATGTCCATTTCCCGACGCACCACGCTTTCCAAGTATCTGATCGAGCAGCAGCGTGAGACCAACAACCTCCCCGCCGACCTGCGCCTGTTGATCGAAGTGGTCGCGCGCGCGTGCAAGGCGATCAGCTACAACGTCAGCAAGGGCGCGTTGGGCGATGCGCTCGGCACGGCCGGCAGCGAGAACGTGCAGGGCGAGGTGCAGAAGAAGCTCGACATCCTGTCGAACGAGATCCTGCTCGACGCGAACGAATGGGGCGGCAATCTCGCGGCGATGGCGTCGGAGGAAATGGAAACATTCTTTCCGATCCCCGCGAACTATCCGCGCGGCGAGTACCTGCTCGTGTTCGATCCGCTCGACGGCTCGTCGAATATCGACGTGAACGTGTCGATCGGCACGATCTTCTCGGTGCTGCGCTGCCCGGACGGCCAGCTGGCAACCGAGCAGTCGTTCCTGCAGCCGGGCACCGAGCAGGTCGCGGCGGGCTATGCGGTGTACGGCCCGCAGACCGTGTTCGTGCTGACGACGGGCAACGGCGTGAACTGCTTCACGCTCGACCGCGAAGTCGGCTCGTGGGTGCTCACGCAAAGCAACCTGCGGATTCCGGAAGACACGCGCGAATACGCGATCAACGCGTCGAACGCGCGCCACTGGTACGACCCGGTGAAGCGCTACGTCGACGAGCTGAACGCCGGCGCCGAGGGCCCGCGCGGCGAGAATTTCAACATGCGCTGGATCGCGTCGATGGTCGCCGACGTGCACCGGATTCTGAATCGCGGCGGCATCTTCATGTACCCGGCCGACAAGCGCACGCCGGATCGCCCGGGCAAGCTGCGCCTGATGTACGAGGCGAACCCGATGTCGTTCATCGTCGAGCAGGCGGGCGGCGCGGCGACGACGGGCCTGCAGCGCATCCTCGACGTGCAGCCGACCGGCTTGCACCAGCGCGTGCCGGTGATTCTCGGCTCGAAGAACGAGGTCGAGCGCGTCTCGCGCTACCACCAGGAAGCCCAGTCGTAACGCGACGTCGCGCGAGCGACGGCCGAGCGCGCCCCGCTCGTTCGCATTCGGCGCGGCGAACGCGATGCCCGCCCGTTGCGGGCGTGCTCCGGTCGACCGGAGCACGACAAACGCGAGCTCGCATGGAGCCGTCATGGTGCGAGCTCGCGTTTCGATCGATGCGAGGCCATCGAATGCCTGCGCAAAGCGGTGAATCGATCGACGGGAATCCCGATGAATCAAGCAGTTACCGGCACCAATAAGCATTCTCCACAATTTTTTGCCAAATCCTCTTGCCAGCGTGCCGGTAGCTCCATATAATTTCGTTTCTCTGTTGCCGGTGTAGCTCAGTTGGTAGAGCAGCGCATTCGTAATGCGAAGGTCGTAGGTTCGACTCCTATCTCCGGCACCAACAGATTCAAGGGCTGCGATGCGAAAGCGTCGCGGCCCTTTTCGCTTTCCGGCGTCGCGCTCGCGTCTTGCGTGACGGCGCGCATCGCGACATTCGCCGCAGCGTCGCTTGCGAGACGCATGCGGCACATGTCGGCGCGCGCGTGCATCGAGAAGCCCTTTTCGTCGCGCCGCGCCGCCATCGAATGCGCACGTCGAGCGAATCGCCCACTGCCCCGCGTCCAGGCCGCGCCCGAAACCGTGATGAAGTCATTTCGAACTCGTTGCGAAATACGCCGTCCCGTTTCCGCGTCAATCAGATTGAGCCGGCCCCTGCGCCCCGATCCGCAAGACACGTCGAAGCTCCCGTCGCTGTCGGCGTTGCGCACGTTCGAAGGGTCCGCGCGCGGCTACAGCCTCACCGAAGCCGCGCATCATCCGCACGTCACAGTGGGCGCCGCGAGCCGCCAGATCAAGATGCTCGAGGACGAGCTCGGCGTGAAGCCGTTCGACCGCGAGGCGAGCAGCCTCTAACGGGTGACGATCCGGTTTTTCTTCAAGTCCTGCGTGCATGCGCCTCCTCGTGATCCAACCCGCCAGTGCCGCGCCATCGCGGCGCCGTGGCGAACGCCTTCGCGCAGTGCGTCCGGCAGACGCTTGCGCAACGACGGCGCGCGGAGAATCGCCTCGGTGATGCCGGCCGGCGTCGCCGCGCGGCTCAGGCAAGTCTGCGTCTCGCTCACGCTCAGCACCCGGCCGCACGCTGCGCCCAATCGAGAACGCCGCGCCAGTCGCCGAGCCCGCACGCGGCCGCGCATTCGAACACATCGTCGACGCACACCGCGATACCCGGCCGCATCGCAATACGCGAGCGCAATAGGCAGACACGGGCCGAGGGCCGTGAGCGCGTCGAATGGCGCTTCGCTGCCCAGCTCGACGACTCGCGTTCCGATGCGCTCGAACTACGCCTTCGCGTGCGCGCTCGCGCCGCCGTAGCACGCGCCGATCGAGCGGCCGGCGGCGATCGTGTCAGGAGAACTGATCATCGCCCGCGCGGGTCGACACTCATCGCGCACTTGGCGCGCGCGGATACGGATCTCACGCGGGCGGCGGCACCCGAGCTCGCCGAGAAACGCGCGCCGCCCGCCCTCTTTCGCTCAGCCATTCAGGAGCGTGACGATAAGTTCCCCGAACGAAGCGTGGAATGGCCGCCGCGCCGCCGCCGTTGCCCGCGGCGTTGGCCAGGTCCACCCGATCCACGTCGAGCGCGCGCAGCGAACGCTTATAAGACGTCGACGGCAACGCATATCTCGACTTCACGAGCGGCATCGCCGTGCTCGACACCGGGCATCGGCATCCGCGAGTCGCGGCCGCCGTGCAGGCGCGGCTCGCGCACGTCCGCAACCAGTTGCCGGCCGCAGATGCACTCGATGCGTCGTTGCCGTGGACGCCTATCACCGAGCGCGACAACCGGCTCGCGCAAGCGGGTGCGACGGTCGCGATCGCATGGCGGTTCACGCGCATGATGTTGCCGGCCATCGTCGACGAAACCGCTCATCCGCATCTGACGGCATTCTCCGCGTCCGCGGAGGACACGCCGCTCTTCGCCGCCTTTCCGCTCGCTTGAGACCGGCTGAAACCGACTGAATCCGACGCGCCGGCCGAGGCGTCGCGCAACGAAGCGTATCGCGTCGGCGTTGCGGTGCCGAACCCGTTTCAACCGAACGAAACGCGCACGCGTGCGTTCTGCCGCCGTGAACGGTGGCGCACCGCACGGTGCGCCGGTTCGTCGCCGCCTACCGTGGAAACTTTCGCATCGCGAACGGCTCGGCATTCGCTGCGGCGCCGCATGCGCGACGTTCGCCGCCGCGGCCGAATCACCGCAAAAGAATCGCGCGCGGATTTTTCTTACGCTTTTATTTCAATGCGCGTACCGGCGCCCGTCCGACAAAAAATATTTGGTCAATTCGGACGAGATGCGTAACATTACTTAACGATCCTGACCCGTCTATTGAAGTAAATTGCGGGGGCGACGCTCCGGGATCGGCGTGCGATCCGCGTCACGTCACAGGCAGCGCCCGACGTCGGTTCATTCGTGGGAATTAACAAAGGAGAGAACCACCATGGCTCATGGCTTGATTATGTGGCTCATCATCGGCGCAATCGCAGGCTGGCTCGCCGGCCTGCTCGTGAAGGGCGGCGGCTTCGGGCTGCTCGTGGACATCATCGTCGGCATCGTCGGTGCCGTCATCGGCGGCTGGCTCGCCGGCATTCTCGGCATTCACATCGGCGGCGGCTTCATCAGTTCGATCATCGTCGCCGTCATCGGCGCCGTCATTCTGCTGTTCGTGATCCGGCTATTCAAACGAGCCTGACGCCAGCTTCGCCCGGCGCGCCGCGCGGCCGCCGGGCGCTTGCGCCGCATTTCCCGTCTCGCGGCCACCCGCCGCTTCTTCGCATTCCCGATCGTCCAATCCCCTCGTTTCGCGCGAAAGGCATTCGCTCGCCATCGCACCGTACATGCACGCTCGAACACGACACGCGGCGCGATGTTGCGCGATGCGCGCCGCCGGCAAAGCGGACGCAGCGCCCGCTTGCCGGCGACGGCATGCGCCGCGCGCCGATCGTCAGGGCTCCCGACGTTGCAGCCACGCATCGAGCACGGCCGGCGCGAGCAGACCGCTCTTCGCGCGGCGCATGCCGTCCGCGTCGATCCACAGCGTGCGCGGCAGCTCCCCGCGCCAGCCCGGATCGAGCGCCACGCGCAACCTTTCCGGCATCGGCTCGGCGTTCGCATATTGCATGACGTTCGGGGGCAGCTTCATCTGCGCGAACGCGCCGGCGAGCTGCGGCGCGTGCTCGTCGAGCGAATCGAGCGCGACGAGCGCGATCCGCACCTGCGGATGGCGCCGCTGCCATTCGACGAGATGCGCGGCGTTCTCGCGGCAGTAGCCACAGTCGAGCGACCAGACTTCGACGACGAGCGGCGCGCCGCGCCCGCTCGCATAGAGCGACGCGACATCCGCCGCGCGCAGCGGCTGCGGCGATTGCGGCGGTTGCAATTCGCCCGCGATGCTCGACGCCGCGATCGCGAGCGCAGCGAGCATGAGCATCCTGCGCTTCATCGTTGCCCCTCCACGTCGATCAGCCGGTAGCCGTCGTTGCGCGTGCGCCATGACAGATAGACGCGCCCGCGATCAGTCAGCAATTGCGGATTGTCGCTCGCGCCGGACGTCTGCGCGATCGTGCGCGGCGCGCTCCAGTGCGCGCCGCCGTCGTCGGAGCGACGCAACTTGATGCGCATCGTGTCGCCGTCGAACGCCTTCCATGCGAGCCAAAGCGCGTCGCGCGGCGCGACGATCGCCGCATGCGACGCCTGCTCGTTCGGTGTCGCCGGATCGTCGCCGAACGCGAACGGCGTGCCGAGCGGCGCGCCGCCCGCATCGAGCCGCGAATAGAACACATCGGCCCTGCCGTCGACGACGCCGAACCACGCGAGATGCCGCACGCCATCGTTCGTGATCGCGAGCGCCGGTCCGTGATCCGGACACGCTTCGACCTGCCAGTTCGAGAACGTCGCGCGCACGGGCTCGACCGCGCGATCCGCCGACACCGGCAGCACCGCGATCGCGTGGTCGCGAATCTGGCCGGGAAACACGTTGCGCCACGCGGCCTGCACGCGCCCGTCGGGATCGGCCGCCATCGCGATCCGGCAGCATTCGCACGTGTGGTCCGTCACCTTGCGCTCCGGCGCGAAGGTCGCGCCGCCGTCGGCCGACACCGCGTAGTAGATCGCCGCACCGTCATACGCTCTCCCTGAGCGCTGCGCGGCGAGAAGGTCGCGCTTGTCGATCCACGCGGCGAAGACGCGGCCTTGCGGATCGACCGTCAGCATGTCGAAGCGATGCGTGATCGCCTGCCGGTCGCGATGCACGGTGACGGGCACGGACCACGTCGCGCCGCCGTCGAGCGAGCGCGAGAAGCGCACCATTCCGGTGTACGGCGCATCGAGCGGCATCGACCACGTGACGTAGACCGCACGCCCGTCCGGGCTCGCGGCAAGCTTCGGCCGGTTCTCGGCGCTCGTGTAGACCGGCTCGGGCAGCGCATTGACCGTCGCGGGCGCGGACAGCGTGCGCCCCGCGTCGTCCGAATGCGCGACGACGACGTGCTGTCCCTCGACCCACGCGACCCACAGCCGATGACGCGCATCGAACGCGGCGCCCGTCGCGAGCGGCGCTTTCTGCGCGGCGCCGGCAGTTGCCGAGTCCATTGCCATGTGAGCGGCATGCGGCGCGGACGCCACCGCAGCCGGCCGCGCGTCGTGCGCGAGCGCACCGCAGGCGAGCGCGAGCAGCGCGACGCCTGCCGGCCCATGCTTCAAAGCGACCATTTCAACTCTCCATAGAAGGTGCGGCCCGGATACGGGTGGAACACGTAGTAGCGGCGATCGGTCACGTTGTCGATGCCGAACGACGCAAGCCAGTGGCGATCGAAACGGTAGCGCGCCTTGAGATCGACGACCGTATACGAGCTGGTGCCGCCGTACACGTTCGGGTTCACGTCGCTGTTGTCGAGCGTGCTGAATTGGCGCCCCGAATAGCGCACGCCGACGCTCGTCATCCAGTGCTCGTCGAAGCGGTACGACGCGAGCAGGTTCGCGCGCATGCGCGGAACTCTCGGCCAGCGCGCGCCGACGTAGCTCGGATTCGCCGCGTCGGCGAGCGTCTGCGCGTTCGTCGCGGAGACGTTCGCGTCGACATCGAGCCCCTTGATCCCGACGTCCTGCCCCGAGAACGCGAGTTCGACGCCGCGCACGCGCACGCGCCCGACGTTCGAGATGTTCGTGTACGTCGAAGCGCCTGCGACCGTCGTCTGGCTGTAGATCGAATTGCGCAGGTCGCTCTGGAACACGCTCGCGCGCACGACGCCGAAGCCGACGTCGCGCTCGGCCGTGAAATCCCAGTCGATCGCCTTTTCCGGCTGCAGGTTCGGGTTGTTGTTGACGATCGCGTTGTTCGAGATCGTTCCTTGAAACAGCTCGGCGACGGTCGGAAAGCGCGTGCCCGTCGCGAACGACAGCCGCAAGCGCCACGCGTCCGCGGGCTGCCATTCGAGCGCGAGCTTCGGCGACAGCGCGGTCGCGCCGCGATCCGCATAACCGAGCGTCGCGCCCGCATTGCCGAGCTCGCCGCCGTACGCGTCCCAGCGCTCGTAGCGCAGGCCGAGCGTCGCGAGCCAGCCGGGCGCGAAACGCCACGCGTCCTGCGCGTACAGCGCCTGCGTGCGCGTGTTGCCGCGATAGCTGTTCGCGAGCGTCGTCGGCGCCGC
Source organism: Burkholderia savannae (assembly GCF_001524445.2). Classification (NCBI taxonomy): domain Bacteria; kingdom Pseudomonadati; phylum Pseudomonadota; class Betaproteobacteria; order Burkholderiales; family Burkholderiaceae; genus Burkholderia; species Burkholderia savannae. Next base: position 935,097 of record NZ_CP013417.1, on the reverse strand, counting down.
GTTCCGCCAGTCGGCCGTGTTGTAGGTCGCGTTGCGCAGGAAATACGTGTCGAAGTGATAGCCGAACGAGAAGCGATGCCCGCGCACGTCGGGCGATTCCGCGCGCAGATCGACGGTGCGCCAGCCCGTGCCGTCGCCATGGAACACCGTGCCGGGCCCGCCGTCCCACGCGCCGGGCGGTGCGCTCGACGCGCTGCGCAACACGTCGCGCGACACGTCGTATGCGGAAGCGCTCGCCGACAGCTTCCAGCCGGACGCAAGCCGCGCGTCGAGCCCGAGCCCGTACAGCCAATTCTCCTGGTCGCCGTTCTGCGGCGCGAATGCGGTCGGCGACACCGTGTAGCTGCGCCCGCCGAACGACACGTTGCCGCCGTACACCGGGTTGCCTGCCGCATCGCGCAGGAACGTGTCGCCGTGCTGGCGGTAGTGGTTCTCCCAATGCCCGAGCGTGACCGTCGCGTCGACGTGGTCGGTGAACGCGTAGCCGAAGCGCAGCGTCTCGTTGAGCTGCTCGGTGCGCTCGATCGTCTGCGCGCCGACGATCGTCCGCGGCCGGCCGTTCGGGCCGACGTCTGAAGCCGCGCCCGTCACCGGCACCGGCGCGCCGAGCTTCGGATCGTACGCGGCGTTCGGGCTCGCGTACTGCATCGGCTGGCTGTCGTTCTCGAGCCGGTCGAGCGACAGCGCATACCAGAAACGTCCGATCCGGTCGGCGAGCCGCGCGGTCTGGTGATTGCCGCCGAAGCTGTCGGCGAAGCCGTAGCCGTCACGGTAACGCTGCGTGAAGAACTGCGTCGACACCGACGCCTCGAGCCGCTCCGGCTTGCGCGTCGTGATCTGCACGGTCGAGCCGATCGCGTTGCCCGGATAGAGCGCGGAAAACGGGCCGTACAGCACGTCGACGCGCGCGATGTCGTCGGGCTGGATCAGCGACCAGCGCGGCGGATACGAATAGCTCGAACCGAGCAGATTGGACAGCAGAAGGCCGTCCGCATAGACGAGCCCGCGCGCGCTCTGCAGCTCGTTGAAATCGCGGCCGGCGAACACGGAGTTGCGATCGCCGATGTAGCGGCGGCGCACCATCAGATTCGGCGCGTACTTGAGCGCGTCTTCGGTCGTCACGTTGACGTGCGAATCGATCTGATCGCGCGTGAGCGACTCGACGACGCCGGGCGTGTCGGGCGCGAATGCGGGGCGCTGCGCGGTCACGGTAACGACATTCAAGGTTTTCCCGGATGCCGTCGTCGCGGCGGCGGCGTCGGACGTTGAATCGGCAGGGGCGGCGCCCGTCGGCGCCGCATGAGCGGCCGGCCAGGCGAGCGCCGCGGCGCAGGCGGCCGCGAGCCGCCTGCGCGCGGCGAGCGCGGCAAGAGCATGAGACATGGAGAAGCAAATCCTGAAAACGTGGTCGGCGGATCGCCGCGCATGCGAACGCACGCCGCGCCCGTCTTCGCAGAAGAACGGACGTGACGCCCGACGTCGCGCGCGCGACGGCGCTCACGCGTGGCAACGCGCGAGCGGGCTGCTGAGATCAGACCGGGACGGTTTCAGGCGGGGCGCGCGGCTGCGCGATGCGCACGCCGCGGCGGAAGAAGACGGCGGGCCGCTCGACGCGGCTCGCATACGCGAACGCACGAACGAAGCACGGCAACACGGGCGCGCTCGAACCGAGCGCGACGTTCGCGGCGAAGCCGGGACAGTAGACGCAATGAGCGACGTGCGCGAGCGCGCCGTCGTCCTTGCGCGTCTCGCCCGCGCCGACGATGCGCTTCGCGCCCGCTGCGCTGCACAACTCGAGCGCGAACGGCGCGTCGGCCGCATTCGAGGCGGCGCGCGCGTAGCCGATGACGGGCGACAGTACGTTGAGTACCAGCGCCAGCCAGACGAGGCTCATCCATCGCGTCGAACGTTTCATCGCAGCTCGGGAAAAAGAGGCGCGCAGTATAACAAGTCAGTTTGCGGCTGCGCTTCGAACGATGCGCATCCGTTCGGAAACGCGCATTGCCGCAAATCAACGCAAATGCATGTACCGTTTAAGCAACAGAGACAAAATCTAACGATTGAACACTGGCACAAAGCAAAGCTGGCGTTCGATAATTCTCTTACCCAAGGAGAGAGAACATGGACGAAAGGCCAACCCGCATTCCGCCTCCCGAGAAGGTGATGAGCCCGGACCCCGAGCCCGTGGCCGTCGAGTTTCTCGCCGAGCTGCCCGAACATGTGCGCGCGTTTTTCGACGAGCAGCACAAGCTGTGCACGCCGAAGTAACCGTGCACGGCCCGACGGCGCATCCGTGCCGGTGAATCGTCGCGTGCTCGCGAACGCTTCCTTGCGCACCGCCGCCTTCTCGTCTCGGCAACCCATACCGAACCCGGGCCGCAACGGCCAGCCGGGTCGAGGCTGCTGCGTCCGCTGATCCCTCGCTTGCGCCGCGTCGCTGCGCAACGTCTTCGCTTATTCTTCTGTTTTTTCCACCACTCGGCTCCCGCAAGCCGGCATTGTCGTTTTTCGCCATGAAACCATCTCTTTGTGCAAGCCTGGCTGCCGCCGCGCTCGGCCTCGCCGTGCTGACCGCGCCTCGCGTCGCCGCCGCCGACGGCGACGACACCGCGCTCACGAACCTCGTCGCGCTCGCGTCGCAGCGCCTCGCGCTCGCCGAGCCCGTCGCTCAATGGAAGTGGATCAACAAGAAGCCGATTTCGGACCCGCCGCGCGAAGCGGCGCTGCTGGCCGACGTCGAAAAGCGCGCGACGGCGAGCGGCGTCGATCCCGCTTACGCCCGCACTTTTTTCGACGACCAGATCACCGCGAGCAAGCAGGTGCAGAACGCGCTCTTCGCGACGTGGCGCGCGACGCATGGCCCCGAAGGCCCCGCGCCCGATCTCGCGACGAGCACGCGGCCGCAGCTCGACCGGCTGACTCAGTCGCTGATCGCTGCGCTCGCGCGCGTCGCGCCACTGCGGGACGCGCAGGATTGCCCGTCGCGTCTCGCACGCAGCATCGCGAACTGGAAAACGCTGACGCGCTACGATTCGGGCCAGAAGGACGCGCTCGGCACCGCGCTGTCTCACGTCTGCACGGCGGGCGGCGCAAGCGCCGTCGGCTAGGCGGCAGCGGACGCGGCGCCCGCGAGCGGGATCGGTTGCAGCCCGCGCGCAAGATGCGTTCGCAGAATGCGGCGCACCGCGGGCGCCGCCTCCGCGTCGCGTCCGCCCGCCTCGCGCGCTTCGGCCGCGAGCGCCGCGGCCTGCTCGATCGACGCCACGGCGCCGACGTAGCGCCAACCGTCAACCACATGAAAGACGCTCGACTCGCCGCGCTCCTCGAACGCGACCGGCCCGTCGAACGGCCAGCCCGCGTCGCCCGCGGCGCTTCGGTCCGGCCGCCGGTTGAACGAAGGCGCGAGCGACGCAATCCAGTCCGCCTCGGCCAGCAGCGCGCCGAGCTCGCCGCCCGTCTCGCGCCACTCGACCCGCCTAACCAGCTGCGCAAGCCGCATTTCCTTCGACGAGCGCCGCTCCCCCGTCAACAGCGCGCGCAGCCTCTGCCGGACCCGAACGCTGCGGCCGACGTAGAGCGGCACATCGTCGTCGCCGAAGAGCGCATACACGCCGCAGCCGGCGGGCGCGCGCTCCAGATGCGCCTCCGTCAACGTGCCCGCGAGCCGGAAACGGCGCGTCGTGCGCGCGATTTGCTCGCGCAACTGATCGGCCGGAATCGCGTCGTGCAATGTTTGCCAGAACTGCCAGATGAGATCCGCGTCGGCGAGCGCCCAGTGGCGCGCCGAAGGCATGAGCGCGTGCCGCTCGATCAGCGCGTCGAGCCCGTGACGCGACTCGCGCGGGAAAAGCGCGCGCGACAACCGCACCGTGCAAAGCACGTCGGGATTAAACGCGAAGCCCGCGCGCTCGAATTCCGCGCGCAGGAACCCGCGGTCGAAGCTGGCGTTGTGTGCAATGAAGAGCTTGCCGTCGAGCCGCTCGAACAATGCGGATGCGATGTCGGCGAACGTGGGCGCGCCGCGCACCATGGCGTCGGTGATGCCCGTGAGTTGCTGGATGAACGCTGGAATCGGCTGCCGCGGATCGACGAGCGTCGTCCAGGTCGACACGTGATTCGCATGCACGGCGACGACGCCGATTTCGGTGATGCGATGCTCGACGGCCGAACCGCCGGTGGTTTCGAGATCGACGAACGCGAGCGGCGTGTCGATCGCAGGGTGGAGCAGCGGCGAGACGGACATGGATGGCGGGCGGACGGCACTTCGTGTGTTGTCGGACGGACGCGGGGGCGGCCCCGGCGCTAGCAGTCCCTATTCTACTCGCCCAAGAAATCAAAACCCCCGCCTAGGCGGGGGTTTGCACGGCCCTCGGCGCGTTTCAGGCGTTCAAAGCGCCTGAATATTCGCGGCCTGCTTGCCCTTCGGGCCGGTTTTCACTTCGAACGACACACGCTGATTCTCCTTAAGGGTCTTGAAGCCCTCCATCCTGATTTCGGAGAAATGGGCAAACAAATCTTCGCCGCCATTGTCCGACGTAATAAAGCCGAAGCCCTTAGCATCGTTAAACCATTTCACGATACCGGTATCCATATTCCTAGTTCCCCACTAAATAAAAATAAAACACGGGCTACGCCCTTATACCGTCACACAAAGCTCCGACGCTTCCTCTACCCCCTTCTTTCGACGTGCGGGAAGCACTGCAAGCTTGGTGGTGCTTTTATAAATGGGAGAATCCAATTCAGTCAAGAAAATTTTTGATGACCGCTTATACGATTTGATAAGAATACAACTGGAATCGGTACACTAGGAGCGAGAAATTAATTAACCGCAACAACACCTGTCATTATTACCGGGGTAGCTGACTATTAAAATCCGCAAAAGAAAAATCTACCGCGATCGAGCGAATTGACGAGGCTTAGTATTTGTCCGGGTTGCGGTGCGCAAGAACCTTTGCAATGCTGAGCGTCGCCCCGTAGGGCGCGGGAGACTGTCATGCTGAACGGCATCAAACGCTTCGCACACCGGCTCGGCATTGCGCGCCGCAACAATTCGACGGGCCGCGCGCCGGCGGCGCCCACGATGTTCGCGAGCGAATTCGATGCGACGTGGCATGGCGATCATTGGCAGAACCTGCTTGCATCGCCGCTCGATGCGCGTCACTACGTGATGGAAGACTGGGCGCAGCCCGTCCTGCCCGCGCAGGAAGAGCCGACCGACGCGTCGCCTCCACCCAGGCGCCGCAGGCGCTGGTATGAACAATAGGAGTGGGCAAAAAAAAGCGCGACCGGAGAGTCGCGCTGACAAAGGTTTGGAGATCTTTTCCGTCAACGAAAAAGTCTGCTTTGGTAAGCAGAAACCTCAGTATAACGAGTTGACTCCCTTTCATTAATCGTACTCCCCACAAACCTCTATTGCCGAAGTGTCAATAATCGCGCGCATGCGGGATGCACCTCGGCCGGCTCTCCACCGATTGTCGCTGTCGCGCAACGTCGCCGAAGGTTCGGGAGCGGAAAAATATTTGCTCAATCCAGCCCAAAGCCTTGCCCCGCAAGGGTTTCCGCCGCCACCCCAATTATTGCTGAAAAGAAAATACATTATTTCTTAATCCGGATTCATCGACTTTCGGCAACGCTCTTTTACACTGCGGATAGCTTGTGATGACGGGCGGCGGTATGCGCCCGAGACATGCCCCGGCTCGGTTTCTCGCAGCAGCCGCCGGGAACATCGAAGAACAGGTCAGATATCGTTATCCACCCTGTTTCGGACGGAGATAAACCCAATGAAAAAGACCCTCATCGTTGCCGCTCTCTCTGGCGTCTTCGCGACGGCCGCCCATGCGCAAAGCAGCGTGACGCTGTACGGCCTGATCGACGCCGGCATCACCTACACGAATAACCAAGGCGGCCACAGCGCGTGGTCGCAATCCACCGGCTCGGTCAACGGCAGCCGCTGGGGCCTGCGCGGTGCCGAAGATCTCGGCGGCGGCCTCAAAGCGATTTTCGTGTTGGAAAACGGCTTCGGCATCAATAACGGCACGCTGAAGCAGAACGGTCGCGAGTTCGGCCGCCAGGCGTTCGTCGGCCTGTCGCACGAGCAATACGGCACGCTGACGCTCGGCCGTCAATACGACAGCGTCGTCGACTACCTCGGGCCGCTGTCGCTGACGGGCACGCAATTCGGCGGCACGCAGTTCGCGCACCCGTTCGACAACGACAACCTGAACAATTCGTTCCGGATCAACAACGCCGTCAAGTACACGAGCGTGAACTGGGCCGGCCTGAAGTTCGGCGCGTTGTACGGCTTCTCGAACAGCAACGAGTTCACGAACAACCGCGCCTATAGCGCGGGCGTGTCGTACAGCTACGCGGGCTTCAACGTCGGCGCCGGCTACCTGCAACTGAACAACGACTTCGGCCCGACGGTGTCGAACGCATCGGGCGCGGTCGCACTCGACAACACGTTCGTCGGCAAGCGCCAGCGTGTGTTCGGCGGCGGCTTGAACTACACGTACGGTCCTGCGACGGCTGGCTTCGTGTTCACGCAATCGCGCGTCAATCGCGCGACGGCGATCGGCGCGAGCGCATCGGGCCTCTCGAGCGGCATCGCGCTCGACGGCACGTTCATGCGCTTCAACAACTATGAAGTGAACGCGCGCTACGCGTTCACGCCGGCCTGGACGGTCTCGGGCTCGTACACGTACACCGCGGGCTTCATCGAGAACCATCACCCGGGCTGGAACCAGTTCAACCTGCAGACGGCCTACGCGTTGTCGAAGCGCACGGACGTGTACCTGCAAGGCGTGTATCAGAAGGTCAACAGCGACGGCACGGGCCTCGGCGCATACATCAACGGCATCGGCGGCATGTCGTCGAGCGAAAAACAGGTCGCCGTCACGGCCGGCCTGCGTCACCGCTTCTAACCGGTCCTTCGGGCCCGATCAAAAGCGCCCCTTTCGGGGCGCTTTTTTTATGATCGATCGGATGGGCACGGAGCTGCTTCGCCCGAGTGCGCGCGATGTCGGCGGCATGTCTGCGCGGCTCGCGAGCCGCGGATGCATTGCTCGCGGCCGGCGTGCGAGAAGAGCAACGCGCTCTCCCCTCATGACTCACGCCGCGCCCGGCGCCGGGTAGCGAACGTCGAGCACGTCGATCGGCTCCGGCCCCACGGGCGTCACCAGCGTGACCGTGTCGCCGACGCGCGCCTTCAGCAGCGCACGCGCGACGGGCGAGATCCAGCTCACGTGCCCGCGATCCAGATCGACCTCGTCGACGCCGACGATCGTCACCGTATGCTCGGCGCCGTCCTGCGTCGCGTAATCGACGGTCGCGCCGAAGAACACCTGATCCGCGTTCTCCTGGCGGCTCGCGTCGACGACTTCGGCAAGATCGAGACGCTTCGTCAGAAAGCGGATGCGGCGGTCGATTTCGCGTAGACGCCGCTTGCCATAGATGTAGTCGCCGTTCTCCGAGCGATCGCCGTTCGATGCCGCCCACGACACGAGCTTCACCACCTCGGGGCGCGCTTCGTCGATCAGATGCAGCAACTCGTCGCGCAGGCGCTTGTGGCCCGCCGGCGTGATGTAGTTCTTCGCGCCGGGCGGAATCGCGGCCTGCGCGTGGTCGAGGTCGTCGTCGTCTCCGTCCGACTCCTTCACAAACGCCTTGTTCATGATGCAATTTAAGCGACTATCGGATGCTGTAAGGTTACACGAACAGCCTTATCTGATAAATCGTGGAGAAAGGCTTCCCTTTTTAAATTTGTTTGCTATAATCCCACTTCTGCGTGCGGCTGTAGCTCAGTTGGATAGAGTACTTGGCTACGAACCAAGGGGTCGTGGGTTCGAATCCTGCCAGCCGCGCCATTTTTTCAAGGGCCTTCTCGCGAGAAGGCCCTCTCAGTTCAAAGTTGTACCGCTTTGCGTGCGGCTGTAGCTCAGTTGGATAGAGTACTTGGCTACGAACCAAGGGGTCGTGGGTTCGAATCCTGCCAGCCGCGCCATTTTTGAAGGGCCTTCCTCCGGGAAGGCCCTTTGTTTTTGCGCGCGGATGGATGCGCCCCGCCGCTCCGCACGGCCGGCACTGAAAGCCCGCGCCCACCGCCCTTTCCTGCGCCTCTCGTCGCCTCGCCGCGCTCCAGACGAAAACGGCGGCCCGAAGGCCGCCGATGCCGCGCTTGCCTGCGCCCGCGCCGGGCGCCATCCGCACGCTAGTAATCCTGCCGCTCGCGATCGATCCGCATCCCGCCGTCGTGGCGCGCATGCACGACGTCGTCGTTCGAGCGCTCGCGCATGATCCGCATCACGTCCGGATTCGTGCGAACGCGGCGCATCACGTTCGCGAGATGCACGCGATCGCTCACCTGGATCACGAAGCGCAACACCGTCGATTCGTGCGTCAGATCCTCGTCCATCGCGATATGGACGATGTTCGCGTCGGCCGACGTGATGTCCGCCGCGACGCGCGCGAAAATGCCCTTCGTGTTCTTCACGAGCGCCTTCACCGCGACGTCGAACAGGCGGCCCGGCTGCGGCGCCCATGCGACGTCGATCCAGCGGCCCGGATCGCGCCGGTGAATGCGCTGCGCGACGCGGCAGGCCGTCGTATGAATCGCCATCCCGAGCCCGATGCCGATGTAGCCCATGATGTCGTCGCCCGGAATCGGCCGGCAGCACGCGGACAGCTGCACCGACATCCCCTCCGTGCCGGTGATCACGACGGGCGGCGCGTGGTTGGCCGCGTGACGCTCGGCGCGCGGCAGATCGTCGTCCGCATCGCGCCCGCTCATCAGCACTTCGATTCGCTTCGCCATCACGGCGGCCACTCGGCGGCCGAGACCGATGTCCGCGAAGATCTCCTGACGGCTCTTGTTGCCCGTCCACTGCACGAGCTTTTCCCACACCTCGGGCGCGACGTCCGCGAGCGCGAGCCCGTAGCCCTTCAGGCTCTGGTCGACGAGGCGCTCGCCGAGTTGCACCGACTCGTTCAGGCGCATCGTCTTCAGATAATGCCGGATCGCCGAGCGCGCCTTGCCGGTGCGCACGAAGCCGAGCCACGCAGGGTTCGGCTTCGAGTACGGCGCGGTGATCACCTCGACGATGTCGCCGCTCTTGAGCTCGGTGCGCAGCGGCAGCAGTTCGTTGTTGATCTTCACGGCGACGCACTGGTTGCCGAGATCGCTGTGGATCGAGTATGCGAAGTCGAGCGCGGTCGCGCCGCGCGGCAGCGCCATGATCTTCGACTTCGGCGTGAACACGTAGACCGCGTCCGGGAACAGGTCGATCTTCACGTGCTCGAGAAATTCGCTCGAATCGCCCGCCTCGCTCTGGATGTCGAGAAGCGACTTGAGCCATTGATGCGCGCGCTTTTGCACGTCGTTCAGATCCGCGCCGCCGTTCTTGTACAGCCAGTGCGCGGCCACGCCCGCCTCCGCGATCTCGTGCATCTTGCGCGTGCGCACCTGGAACTCGATCGGCGCGCCGAACGGGCCGACGAGCGTCGTGTGCAGCGACTGATAGCCGTTGACCTTCGGAATCGCGATGTAATCCTTGAACTTGCCCGGCACCGGCTTGTAGAGCGCGTGCAGCACGCCGATGCACGTGTAGCAGTCGAGCGGATGCTCGACGACGATCCGGAAGCCGTACACGTCGAGCACCTGCGAGAACGACAGCTGCTTGTCGCGCATCTTCTTGTAGATGCTGAAGATCGTCTTTTCGCGGCCGGTGATCTCGGCGTCGATCTTCGCGTCCGCCATCGCGCGCTGCACCGACTCGAGGATCTTGCTGATCACTTCGCGGCGATTGCCGCGCGCGGCCTTCACCGCCTTTTCGAGCGTCGCGTAGCGATGCGGATTGAAGTTCGCGAAGCTCATGTCCTGCAGCTCGCGATACGTGTTGTTCAGGCCGAGGCGGTGCGCGATCGGTGCGTAGATGTCGAGCGTCTCGCGCGCGACGCGGCGGCGCTTTTCCATCGGCACCGCGCCGAGCGTGCGCATGTTGTGCAGGCGGTCGGCAAGCTTCACGAGGATCACGCGCACGTCGCGCGCCATCGCGAGCAGCATCTTGCGGAAGTTTTCCGCCTGCGCTTCCTCGCGGCTCCTGAACTCCATCTTGTCGAGCTTCGACAGCCCGTCGACCAGCTCCGCGACCTTGGGGCCGAAGCGCTCGGCGAGCTCGCTCTTCGTCACGCCCTGGTCTTCCATCACGTCGTGCAAGAGCGCCGCCATGATCGCCTGGGCGTCGAGCTTCCAGCCGGCGCAGATTTCCGCGACGGCGACGGGATGGGTGATGTAGGGTTCGCCGCTCTGGCGATACTGGCCGAGGTGGGCTTCGTCGCTGAAGTGGAACGCCGCCTTGACCTCTTTGATTTCCTCAGGGCTGAGGTAATCGGCAAGCGCGGCCGTCAGCTTCGCGATGGAAACGACGCCGTGCTTGCGCGGCTGCTCCGGCGTCGCGGTCGGCCCGAACAGATGGCGAAACGACTGTTCGAGGACCGCGTCGATATATTGACGCGCGGAGGACGGTGCGGTGGCCTCGGCGTGCCCGGCCCCCGAGGAGGCGGACGATGGTGTGGTGCTCATTTTCGCCTCCTAGGTTCGCTCGTCGGTTGCGCGTGGACTACATGGCTGAAGAAACCGAGTGTGCCTTAAACGGGCACTTTCTTCAGCATTTCGACACCGACCTGGCCGGCCGCGATCTCGCGCAGCGCGACGACCGTCGGCTTGTCGCGGCTTTCGATCTTCGGCGTATGGCCTTGCGCGAGCTGCCGCGCGCGATAAGTGGCGGCGAGTGCCAGTTCGAAGCGGTTCGGAATCTGCTTCAGGCAGTCTTCAACGGTTATGCGAGCCATGTTGGGTCGTTCCTTCTGAATATGTTCCTTATTCTACCTTATGTGCCTCGTTCGCCGCCGTCACTCCGCGTGCGGCAGATGAATGCCGAGCTCGACGAAAAGTTCGGTGTGCCGCGCATATTGCGACGTGAAGCGCAGGCGCGTCGCGGCGACGATGCACTCGAGCTCGGCAAGCGCGTGCTCGAAGGTTTCGTTGATGACGACGTACTCCGCTTCCGCGGCGTGCGCGATCTCACTGCCCGCCGCGAGCAGGCGCCGCGTGATCACGTTCGGCTCGTCCTGCCCGCGCTTTTTCAGGCGCTCCTCGAGCGCGGCGAGCGACGGCGGCAGAATGAAGATGCCGACCGCGTTGCGGAACTGTTTCTTCACCTGCTGCGCGCCCTGCCAGTCGATTTCGAGCAGCACGTCGTGGCCGTTCTTCATCTGCTCTTCAATCCAGACGCGGGACGTGCCGTAGTAGTTGCCGTGCACTTCGGCGCTCTCGAGAAACTCGTGGCGCGCGTGACGCTCGCGGAAATCCTCGACCGTCGTGAAGTGGTAATGCTGGCCGTCCTGCTCGCCGGGGCGCGCCTTGCGCGTCGTGTACGAAATCGACAGGCAAATCTCCGAATCCTTCGACAAGAGCGCGTTGACGAGTGTCGACTTGCCCGCGCCCGACGGCGCGACGACCATGAAGAGATTGCCGGGATAGACGCCGACGTGCAGCGAATGCGCTGCCGCGCCGTCGCGGTTCGAATCGGTCATGTTGCGTTACTCCAGGTTTTGCACTTGCTCGCGCATCTGCTCGATCAGCAGCTTGAGCGCCATCGACGCGTCGGCGAGCTCCTTCGCCGCCGCCTTCGAGCCGAGCGTGTTCGCCTCGCGGTTCAGCTCCTGCATCATGAAATCGAGACGCTTGCCGACGCGGCCGCCCTTCTCGATCACGTGGCGCGTCTCGTTCAGATGCGCGGTGAGGCGCGACAGCTCCTCGGCGATGTCGATGCGGATGCCGTACATCGTCACTTCCTGACGAATGCGCTCGGCCGCCTCCTCGCGCGAAGCGATGGGCGCGCTGCCTACCGGCGCCGCGATGCCGAGCGCCTCCTGCAGCCGCTCGACGATCTTCTGCTGGTGCTTCGCGATCAGCTCCGGCACGAGCGGCGCGATGCGCGCGACGATCGCCTCCATCTCCGCGACGTTCGCGAGCAGCATCGCCGCGAGCTGCGCGCCCTCGCGCGAGCGCACGACGACGAGCTCGCCGATCGCTTCCTTGCCGCATGCGAGCACCGCCTCGCGCAGCGCCTCGGCGGACACGCCGCTCTCGGCAAGCACGCCGGGCCAGCGCAGGATCTCGCCCGAGCGCAGGCGGCCGACGCCCGGAAACGCGTCGAGCACCGCGCGCTCGAGCTCGGCGAGCTGGCTGAGCGCCGCGTGGTTCAGCGCGCCCGCGTTCACGTTCTGGTCGCCGCGCTGCAAATTGATGCGCACGTCGACCTTGCCGCGCGACAGCTTGTTCATCAGCATCTCGCGCAGCGCCGGCTCGCACGCGCGCACATCGTCCGGCATCCGGAAATTGAGGTCGAGGAACCGCGAATTCACGGTCCGCAGTTCGACCGATACGCTCGTGCCGCCGTTGCCGGAGGCCGTCGTGAGATCGCGCGTCGCGCTCGCGTAGCCCGTCATGCTGTAGATCATCGTTCGTCCCGTCGTTTGATGGCCCAGCGGGCCAGGAGGATTCGAGACGCCCGGCGCTTGCGAGGCGCGGGGCGCGAAACAGCCATTATCCCATTTTTGCGTGCCGGACCCGCCGGGCCGACGCGCCGTGCGCGCGGTAAAATTCAGCTTTCTCCTCTGCACATTGCCCCGATGACGAATTCCTCCCCACGCCCGAGCGGCCGCCGCGCCGACCAACTGCGCGACGTGCGCATCACGCGCCACTACACGAAGCACGCGGAAGGCTCGGTGCTCGTCGAGTTCGGCGATACGAAAGTGATCTGCACGGCGAGCGTCGCCGAGCGGGTGCCCGAATTCCTGCGCGATCGCGGCCAGGGCTGGCTCACGGCCGAATACGGCATGCTGCCGCGCGCGACGCACACGCGCAGCGACCGCGAAGCCGCGCGCGGCAAGCAGACGGGCCGCACGCAGGAAATTCAGCGCCTGATCGGCCGCGCGCTGCGCGCGGTGTTCGATCTGAACGCACTCGGCCCGCGCACGCTGCACCTCGACTGCGACGTGATCCAGGCCGACGGCGGCACGCGCACGGCAAGCATCACGGGCGCGTTCGTCGCCGCGCACGACGCGGTGACGAAGCTCGTCGCGGCGGGCAAGATCGCGCGCTCGCCGATCACCGACTACGTCGCCGCGATCTCGGTCGGCGTGTTCGGCGGCGAGCCCGTGCTCGATCTCGATTACGACGAAGATTCCGCGTGCGACACCGACATGAACGTGGTGATGACGGGCGCGGGCGGCTTCGTCGAGGTGCAAGGCACCGCGGAAGGCGCGCCGTTCTCGCGCGCCGAGATGAACGCGCTCCTCGACCTCGCGCAAGCCGGCATCGGCGAGCTCGTGCGCCTGCAGCGCGCCGCGCTGGAGGCCTGAGATGTCGCACGCATCGAACGACGCCGCGCTCTCGCGCATCGTCCTCGCGTCGAACAACCCCGGCAAGCTGCGCGAGTTCGCCGCCCTCTTCTCGACGGCCGGCATCGCTGTCGTGCCGCAGGGTGAGCTCGGCGTATCGGAAGCCGACGAGCCGCACGTGACGTTCGTCGAGAACGCGCTCGCGAAGGCGCGCCATGCGTCGCGCGCGACGGGCCTGCCCGCCGTCGCCGACGATTCCGGCCTGTGCGTGCCCGCGCTGCTCGGCGCGCCGGGCGTCTACTCGGCGCGCTACGCGCAGCGCGCCGGCCGCGAGAGGAGCGACGCGGCAAACAACGCGTATCTCGTCGAGCAACTGCGCGACGTCGCCGACCGGCGTGCGTACTACTGCTGCGTGCTCGCGCTCGTGCGCCACGCGGACGATCCGGAGCCGATCGTTGCCGAAGGCCGCTGGGCGGGCGAGATCGTCGATGCGCCGCGCGGCGCGCACGGCTTCGGCTACGATCCGCACTTCTTCGTGCCGGCGCTCGGCGCGACGGCGGCCGAGCTCGAGCCGGCCGCGAAGAACGCGGTCAGTCATCGCGCGCTCGCGCTGAAAGCGCTCGTCGCGCGGCTCGGAGAGATTCGATGAGCGACGCCGCCGCCAACGGCGCGCGCGTCGTCGCGACGTTCGCCGCGCCCGGCAAGATCCGGCTCGCGTCGCTGCCGCCGCTCGCGCTGTACGTGCATTTCCCGTGGTGCGTGCGCAAGTGCCCGTATTGCGACTTCAATTCACACGAATGGAAGGACGGCGGCGCGCTGCCCGAGCGCGACTATCTCGACGCGCTGCGCGCCGATCTCGAGCACGCGCTGCCGCTCGTCTGGGGACGCCAGGTGCATACGGTGTTCATCGGCGGCGGCACGCCGAGCCTGCTGTCGGCGGCGGGCCTCGACCGGCTGCTTTCCGACGTGCGCGCGCTGCTGCCGCTCGACGCGGACGCCGAAATCACGCTCGAAGCGAACCCCGGCACGTTCGAGGCGGCGAAGTTCGCGCAATTCCGCGCGAGCGGCGTGAATCGCCTGTCGATCGGCATCCAGAGCTTCGACGAGGCGCACCTGAAGGCGCTCGGCCGAATCCACGACGCCGCGCAGGCGCGCGCCGCGGTCGAGATCGCCGCGCGCACGTTCGACAATTTCAATCTCGACCTGATGTTCGCGTTGCCGAGCCAGACGCTCGACGAATGCCGCGCCGATCTCGAAACCGCGCTGTCGTTCGCGCCGCCGCATCTGTCGCTCTATCACCTGACGCTCGAGCCGAACACGTATTTCGCGAAGTTCCCGCCCGCCGTGCCGGACGACGACATGTCGGCCGACATGCAGGACTGGCTGCACGAGCGCACCGCGCAGGCGGGCTACGCGCGCTATGAGGTGTCCGCTTACGCGAAGCCGCATCGGCAGTGCAAGCACAACCTCAACTACTGGCGCTTCGGCGACTATCTCGGCATCGGCGCGGGCGCGCACACGAAGCTGTCGTTTCCGAACCGAATCCTGCGTCAGGCGCGCTACAAGCATCCGGCGACATTCATCGAGCAGGCGAAAGCGGGCGCGGCGGTGCAGGAGGAACGCGAAGTCGGGCCGCGCGATCTGCCGTTCGAGTTCATGCTGAACGCGCTGCGGCTCGTCGAAGGCGTGCCCGTGCACAGCTTCGCCGAACGCACCGGCATGTCGCTCGCCGCGATCGAGCCCGCACTCGCGCAAGCCGAGCGACGCGGCCTCATCGTCCGCGATCACGTGCGCATCGCGCCGACGCCGCTCGGCCAGCGCTTCCTCAACGATCTGCAGGCGCTTTTCCTGCGCGACGAATGACCGGCTGACGCTCGATCTGCACCCAGGCGACGCTCGGCCGAAGAACGAGCGGCCGATGCGCAAACGCGCGAATCGAACGCGGCGACGCCGACGATTCGCGCGCCATTTCGGTTACAATGCACGGCCTTGGAAGCGTGGCCGAGTGGTTTAAGGCACTGGTCTTGAAAACCAGCGACGGGCAACCGTCCGTGAGTTCGAATCTCACCGCTTCCGCCAGGACACGCTTTCCCCGCCTCTCAATAAATGCCGCAAAGCCAAGCCGGACAAAGGTTTGCGGGCAATCTGAGCTTTCGTAAGCATCCAAGAAAAGTCGTAAAATTCCAAATTTTGCCGGGTACTTTTCCGGGTACTTTTTGGACCTATAACGACAATGCCTGAGAGCCTCCTACGTCATCTGCAATGCCGCGCGGCCAAGCCGCGCGAACGCGCCTATCGCCTTAGCGATGGCGGCGGTCTCGCATTGCTCGTCAAGCCCAACGGATTGAAGTACTGGCAGTTCCGGTACATGAAGCCGGACGGCCGCGAAGGCTTGATACAGATCGGCCCGTACCCACGCGTCACGCTAGAGGCCGCAAGAGCGGCACGGAACGAGCATCGCGCGGCCGTGCAGGGCGGCAACGATCCTGCGATGCTGCGCAAGCAGGAGAAGGCCCGCCGCAAGATCGACGCAGCCCGCGCGCTGAACTTCAAGCAGTGCGCCACGGCGTTTATCGAGGCACGCAGTGCGGAATGGGTGAATCCGAAGCACACGCAACAGTGGACGAACACCCTCGCGACCTATGCCTATCCCATCATCGGCGCATTGCGCCCGGCCGACATCGACACGGACCTCGTGCGTCGAGTGCTTGAGCCGATCTGGCTAACGAAAAATGAGACCGCATCGCGCCTGCGCGGCCGAATTGAGAACGTGCTGGATTGGGCGAAGGTGCGTGGCCTGCGTGACGGCGAGAACCCGGCTCGCTGGAGTGGACATCTCGATCAACTGCTAGCCGCGCCGACCAAGGTGCAAAAGCCCAAGCATCACACCGCCCTTCCCTTCACGGAAATTGGCGCGTTCGTCGCAGAACTGCGCGGCATGGTCGGCACGGCGGCGCGTGCGCTGGAATTCACGATCCTGACGGCGATGCGTACCGGCGAGGTGATCGGTGCGCGCCACGATGAATTCGACGCGGATGCGCAGCTTTGGACCGTTCCAGCCGAGCGGATGAAGGCCAAGCGAGCGCATCGCGTTCCGTTGTCGGCGGCGGCGTTGGCACTGCTGAAAGCGCTGCCTACGTCGGAGGATTCGCCCGTCGTGTTCGAGGGCATGAGGGCTCGACGGCCGATGTCCAACATGGCGATGCTGCAAGTGTTGGAACGCATGAAGCGTGGCACGCTGACTGTCCACGGCTTCCGCTCGACGTTCCGGGATTGGGCGGCAGAGAGCACATCGTTTTCGAACGAGGTAGTCGAGATGGCGCTTGCGCATGCGATCCGCGACAAAACCGAGGCGGCGTACAGGCGCGGCGACCTGTTCGAAAAGCGCCGCACGCTGATGCAGGCATGGGCCGACTACATCGAGCAAGAAGTGGCGACCACATTAACCAAGGCCGCAGCCTGACCGCTTGGCCGCTCGGGCGTTCGACGGTGCGCCTGTTGGTCGTGAGCGCCATTGCCGCTATGAATATGTCCCCCTTCCGTGAGTTTCTCACCGATAAAACGGGCGTGACCTGGACGTGACGCGATCAATTGATTTAGCCCGCTATGATTATGTGGCCCCCCTATATCCGTCACCAGTAGAGAAAGGACGCGGGTGTGAGCCCCCGCATGCCGGCGACGGCATGGGGGCCCCCCGCGACTCCGGCCGCTGAACCCTTGCGATGGACGCAACAATGTGGGTGGGAGCGCGTCGCCGACTTCCCCCTGCGGAAACGCGTTTTCGATGGTTTCCAACTCGCGGAGAGCCGCGCCCGGCCTACGCTTGCGCTTGTCTCGGGTGTCCGCCGCAAAGCCGCTCAGCGCAAAACACGCTGGAGATTTGGAGATAAACGCCAGAATCGGCCGCAAAGCCTTGTGGCGTAAGGCTTTGATTGTCTCCAAACAGACTTGGAGAACGCTGGAGATACTGGAGATAAACGAACCCGGATCGTTACGAATTCAGCAAGATTCGAGACCGGCTTTCCCGGCTCGTGCCCAGTGATTTACGGGGCTGCTCCAATCGAAATTTAGGACAATCTATAGCTCAACATGACAGCTAGGCGACATGACGAACTGAAAATGGTCCGTAAATACCGTGTCCTTGAATGCACCATAGCGCGACGATTCAAGGCATGGCAAGAATCTCGGGAAAACTTGATAAGGACGGGAACCTTGTGTCGCTCGGCGCGGCGATTCGCGCTCGCCGCAAGGAATTGGTGATGTCGCAAGAGGCGTTGGCTGATTTTGCAGAGATCGACCGCTCGCACATGGGCAAGATTGAACGCGGTGAACGAAACGTTACCTTCATGAATATCGTCCGCATTGCGCACGCATTGCAACTTCTTCCCTCCGAGTTACTGCGTAACGCCGGCCTGTAGGCGCAGGCAACACATAGCGTGCGCCGCCCGGTTCCATCTGGTGCGCATTGCCAAAGCAACTTTGATTCGCGGGTGTGGAATCGCGCGCAAAGGAATTCCCGCCGCCGCCCTCCCGCACGGCGGCGGCGCGGTTCACAGTTCGAGCGTGAAGATCGACGGACGAACGCGGTACACCATGAATTTCCCGTGGCCGGGGATGTACTCCTGTCGATACGGATAGCCGTCGCTGCGCGGCATCAGCACGCCGCGCTTCATCAACGCCTTGGCGACCATCTTGTGATCGAAGCCGGCGCACACGTCCTTGCGAAACACGGCCGCCTCGATCAGATATTCCGTCTCGACGCTTTCGGCATCGTCGATGCTCATCTTGTCGCCGAACTCGGCGTAATACTCGCGATCGGACGCGATCGCCGTGCGGCGCTCGTCGCGCTTTACGTGCTGCTTGAAGCCCGCCCGGTGCGGCACGTTCGGCCGATGGTCGTCCTGCGCGCGGTTCATCCGCACGAAACGATTGTCGCCGTGCGCGACGAGGAAGTGCAGCACCTGACGCACGGCTTCCGCTTCGTCCGAATTGCCCGCGCCGCCGCGCAACTCCATCCAGCCCTCGAAGCAACGACGCGCCGCATCGACCGACGCGCCTTCCGGCCAACCGGTCAGGCCTTGCGCGGTCGCCAGCTCGCCCGCCACAGCAACAAGGCAGAATCGTTTCGCGACACGCGCGACCTGCGAATGCGCGCCGTCCGGCACCCATTCCGTCACCAGCTCATCAACGCGCTTGCGCAGATGTTCCGCCAGCTCGTCCGCCTGCGCGGATGCGAACTCGATGAACGCCGGCCCGGCCGTGCCGTAGTGTTTGCCTGCGTGCCGCTCTAGATGCTCGATCAACGCGGCCGGCGTCGGGAAGCCGTGCAGTTCCTCCACCACGCCCATGTCGCCCACTTCGGCAGGGATCGCCGGCAAGCGCACTTCAATGCCGCCCTTCATCGGCTTGTTCGCCTCGGCCATCAGCGCGGATACGCTCTTCTCGCCGTTCGACAGGAACAGCAGCCGCCACGTCAGGACTGGCTTGGCCGACCCGTTGCGCGACGCGCGCGCCTTACCCGACTCGTTCGCGAGCATGTAAATCACGTCGCCGACCAAGCGCGGCTCGACCTGCCCGATTTCATCGAGGATCAACAGTGCGTCGCTGTGCTGCGTGGCGACCGCTTCGAGCGCGTTGTCGGTCGCTTTCCAGCTCCGCACGTAGTCCGGCGAGCCGAACACGGACGCAGCGATCACGCCGCCCGTCGACTTGCCCTTGGAGGTCGTGCCGAGCAGGTGAAAGCCGCCCGACTGGAGCCCCGAGAAGTGCAGCAGCGGACCCGCAAAGGCGGTCGCGATGCAGAACAGCAGCCGGCTGTTGCCGACGCAGTAGGCCGCGACCTCGCGCCGCCAGTCGTCGAGCGTGCCGCGCTCCTTGAACTGGCTCTGGATCGGCGTATCGGCCTGATAGATCAGCGCCTCCTTGCCCGTGCCGATCACGCGATCGGGCAGCACGAACGCGCCGTGATGCCAGCCGACGCGCGGCACGCAGCGCACGCGCTCGTCGGGCCGCGCCATCTGGATGTAGTTCGCGATCTGCATGCGGGCGGTCTGCGTGACGCCGAGCTTGACGCCCATATCGAGCAGCATGCGCCGCAGCTCGGTGCCGTCGCCCGCGAACAGGCCGGCCGGCACCGCCCATCGCTTGAGGATGCCGTCGCGGTCGGTGAATTCCAGCAGATAGCCCCATTCGCTGCTCATCTCGTTGCGGGTCTCCGCGATCACGTCGATGCGCGTGCTGATCCAATGCGGCGGCAGCGGATCGCCCTGATTGTTAAAGCCGTGATACCAGACGCCTTCGTCGTCGACCTCGAACCGCCACGAGCCATCCTGCGCGCGAGCCGTTTTCGGGCGCTTGGCGGGCTTCGTGGCTGGCGGCCTAGCCTTGCCCTTATTGGAACCCGGCGAGCCGTCTACGGCGAGCGCTGCGCGCACGGCAGCGGCTACCGCATCCGGGCCGAGGTGTACAGCCAGATCGTTGAAGTCCGTACCGGCCGCCGGACGGTTCGGGCCGAAGTCGGGAACGGCCACCGTGCCGCCCACGGCTTCGGCGGTTGCGCGGGCCTTGGCTATTCCCGGATTGCCGTTCGTCGTGTGGTCGTCGTCGGCGCACACGACGATGCGCGCGTCCGGATACCGACCATGCAGTGCCGTCGCGACGGCGTGCAGGTTGCCGGCGTCGAACGCGACGGCGGCCGGGTAGCCCGTCGCGGCCGCGAGCGTCGCGCACGTGGCGTTACCCTCGCCGATCAGCAAGACCGAAGATACCGCGCCGCCGATCAGCGAGAAACAGCCTGCCTTACGGCCGTTCGGCAGATAGCGTTTCTGACCATCGGTCAGGATGAATTCGAGCGTCCACAGCTTGCCGTCCGCATCACGCGCCGGAATGACGAGTGCGCCGTCGCATGCGGCCGTGCCGATGCTCAGGTTGCCGCGATAGACGCGCAGCGCGTCGGCGGGGATGCGTTTGCGAACGAGGTAGGGGTGATCGGTCGGCGCGGGCTCGGCCGCCGACCAGATCGATTCGGCGAGCGCCGACGCGGCTTGCTGCTTCTCGGTCAACGCAGCCAGCTCGGCCGCCTCGCGGGCGGCGCGCTCAGCGTGCTGCCGTTCGCGCTGTTCTGGATCGACCGGCTTGGCGCGATGCGCGCGCGGATCGAAGCCGCCAAGCTTTGCGAGGTGGAACAGCGTGTTGATGGTAATCTTGCCGCCCTTGAACGACTTCCACACATCGCGGGCGTCTCTTGCGTGGTAGTTCTGCGCGCCTTGGCTCCATTCGTTCCAGAGGGCGAAACCCTCTTCGCCAAATTCGGCCTTGAGCGCCATGCCGGCCTGACGCCACGTGTCGCGATCGTCGGCCGGAACATAGCCGAGCGCGACGCTCGCCCGCTCGAATTCGGACATGGGTGTGTTACTCATAGATTCCCATTGGACGCGCGCCGGCCAGCTATCCGATTAGTAGTCCATATCGGGTAGCCAGTTACCGGCGCGCGAAGAATTGAATGATGCTGACGGCCGCCTAGCGGCCGAGCATCATGGTCGCCTCAGTGCGTCGTGCGCGGATCGCGCGTGACACCGAGCGCCGCGAACAGGTGCTGTTGCACACGCCCCATCAGGCCGGCGGCGAACGCGTGGCGGCTGACCGTGACGCGATGCGCATCGACCTCGCCGTCGTCGCGCATGCCGGCTTTCAGCCCGCGCACGAAGGCATCGACCTGAAAGGCGGCGTAGTCGTACAGACGCACTTCGCCTTTCAGCTCAAGCCATGCGTCGGCGCAGACCGCGCCGAGGTCGACGGCGAATT
The DNA here is from genome assembly GCF_001524445.2 of Burkholderia savannae. Classification (NCBI taxonomy): domain Bacteria; kingdom Pseudomonadati; phylum Pseudomonadota; class Betaproteobacteria; order Burkholderiales; family Burkholderiaceae; genus Burkholderia; species Burkholderia savannae. The sequence goes on along the minus strand of NZ_CP013417.1, from coordinate 913,893 downwards.
GCAGTTCGATCGGTGCGCCGGTATCGAGCGGCGGCGCGTTGTCGAATCCTTCAATCACGGCGGTTCGGACGTACTGGCTCATTGCGCACCTCCGACAACGGTCATCGCAAAGGCCAGCTCGCGCAGTTCGCTCGCCATGCCCTGCACCAGCCAAAGCAGGTTGACGCGCGCGCCCTCGCTCATGTCTTGAAACGTCGTGAAGCCGTCGTCGGCGAACGCCAGCAGCAGCGATTCGAGGTGCATCGCACGGCTCGCGACGAAGTGAGACAACGCGAGCGTGCCGGCGAATTCGATGCGGCGGCCGTCGTTCATGTGGATCGACAACGCATCAGCCACGCCGCACCTCCGCACGCACGAGCGCCGCGATGGCGACGAGGGCCGCGCCGGTCGCATCGAGCGTGGATGGGTACGTGTCGGCGGTGGCTGCTTCGCGCAGCGCGGCGCGGATGATCGAGTGGATAAGGGGAACATTTCGCCCGGAATAGGCGTGTGTGCACTTGCGCATTGGGTGCGACCTCCGTTTTCGTGGTAACGAACCCGGCTCCCAACGCCAATTGGGGTGGCCGGGCACATGACAGGGTTGGCGTACCGGCGAAAACGGAAACCGGCGTGCCCGAGGGCACCCCCGCCAAGGCCCGACCGTTGAAGGCGTGCGTTGACGCGCGGACGAAAAAATACCGCCAAATGGCGGTCGTCCGCCGTTTTCAGATTCCGGACGCCAATCCGGGTCGCTGCTGTCTCAGCGACACGCATAGGATACCGCGCGAGGCCGCGCGGCGCAAATTTGCCGAGCGACAAACCCGAAACGACGAAGCGGCGCAGCCGCAGCCGGCCACACCGCGTCATGGCAAAGCGACTTTGGGTGCGCGCGATCGTCATGCGCTGAGCCCGTTTTCGATCAGCGTGACCGCGATGCGTTGCAGCCGCACGGCGGAGCGGGCGTGCTGGTCGTCGCCACGCGACCACAGCACGTCGATAATGGCGTCGATTTGCTGCACCGATTGGATCGGCGAGTGGCCGGCCTGCATCGTCCAACGCGTCGCCCACGTCGAGCACCGAGCCTTCCAGCTCGCTCGCGAAAATCACACGCGACACAGGCGACAGGTTGCCCGGCGCGATGAGCAACTGGGCAATTTGCGTCGCATGAATCGCCGCCAGTTGGCAGGCGTGGCTATCCGACGCCCAAAGAGCGGTCGACACGCGCTCCAGGAACACGGCCATCCGAAGCAGATCGAGATTGCCGCACGTCACGCGCGCATCTTCGAACGCCGTGCAAGCGTCGAGCCACGCGCGACACATCGCAGCGGTTCGGCGAGCTTCACCTTGGGTCATGCTTACGCTGCCTCCCGCGTCGTCAGGGCGTCGAGCCACGCGTCCACGTCGGCGACCACGAAGCCGATGGCGCGCGGGCCGAGTTTCACGGGGCGCGGGAACGTGCCGGCCTTGATGCGGCGACGGACCTCGCTTTCGCTGAGGCCAACGCGCTCCAGCAGCGCCGGCATTCGCACGATGCGGCGCGGTTGGATTGCGGTTGCTTGGAATTGAACTGTCATAAAGCCTCCTAGATGCTCCCTGCCAATCGCAAGGATTGGAGCGGAGTCTAGAAGGCTCGCGCATGCCAATCATATGATTGGCATGCCATCGGCTAGTGCTTCTTTCCAGCCGCGCGCTGAATGGTACTGCGTGCAACGCCCCATTGGTCGGCAAGTGTCAGTTCGATATCTTTGACTTGCTTGTCCGGGTGCGCGGCGACTAGGTCGTCGTACTGCCGTTTCACTTCGTCTTTGTCAGCCGCCGTGAGCTTCGTTCGCGCGAGGGTTCCCTTGATTTGGAAGCTCGCCCGCTTCGCGCGCATCTCGTCAACGGTCGAGCCAAGCTCCTCGATGTGCTGTTCGCGGGCTTCCAACTGCGCGAACAGTCTGCTCGCCTCGGTGGAAGACAGGCGTCCTGTCGCGCATACGCTCGCGAGCAGCAGCAGTTTTTCCGCGTGGATGCGGTAGTCCGTCACCGTTTCCAGATCGGGGTAGAAGATATCCAGTGCCGCGCGATCGATGCGAGCATCCAGTTCAGCACCAAATTGGTCTCGTGCGTAATCGTTACTCTGCACGTCCGACCTGAGCCATGCTTTGAGCCAAAAGGCGACGTTCGGATCATGCTCAACGTCCCGCGCGAGCCGGACGAGATGCTCGATGGCACGAGCAGCCTCGCGAATCGCAAGCCCCGACAGCAGTTGCGCATCAGTCAGTAGATCATGCGCACCGATGTACTGTCGGGCCATCATCAACAAGTTGCCGTCATCAGCATCGGCTTCGCCACCGCGCTTGAAGATGCTATACGCCTTGTACATCAAGTTTGTTGCGGCGCGTTGTGCCCAGGCCGGGTAATCCCATCTTTCCACGACTTCGGCCCGCCGCCAGCAATACACGTTTCGGCGACAAGCGCCTTCGATTTCCCAGTACCGTCCGAGGGTGGTCTCAATAAATCGCGCCAGGCTGAGAGCCATTTCCTGCCATTCGGGGCGGCGGCGGATTACATCACGGCGATCGAGCGGAGCGAGTAGATCAGCGAAGAAGTAATCAGAGAGCGGATTGATCGCGACGTGCCGATTACGCAGCGCGATTGTGTCAAGGCAATTCACTTCATAGCCAACGTCATCAACGACCGCGCCAAACGATCTGTACAGCCCTTGTAGCAGCAAGTAGCCTCCCTGAGAAAATGTGTGTGAATAGACGCGGCGGGTTGGCAAGCCCAATTCGAACGAAAACGTGAGCCTCTGCGACGTTAGAATGAATCCAGGACACCCCTCCATCACCACCCCTCGGCAAAGCCCCGCGCAACGGCGCCGGCCGTGACGATGGCTTCGCTCAGGCCAAGTCCGACCGTGCGCCCATCTCCACGACGCGGTTTGGCGGCAGACCTAATTGGGCAGTTACATCCAACTCGTTCTTGTAGAGCAGGATGAATAGACTCAGCAGCACGCGCCGCCCCAGGTTGCCGCCCACAGGCACCACTAACGATTCGCGGCCCAGATGGCCAGCGGCATACCACCGACGGTACGTGGAGACTGCGAGACTAGCGGAACAGGCACATTCTTCATATCGGCCATAGTGGTCGCTTCAGAAAACAGAAATAACGCACGCTAGGCCCGCGAGGCCAGCCTGGCTCGGAGTTTTGGCAATCGCGCAGCAAAGGCCTGACTGAGTCATCTGGTGTGCGTGACCTTCCCCCGTTCTCCCGGACGGATGTAATGACACGCCATGCTCTGTGCTAACGAAGATCAATGTTGAATGCCGCCGGTGAGGATTGTAGAAGTATTCGTTGTTGTCGAACACATCGGCACGCGCCTCATCGATATAGCCGTGCAGTGATCTGCCCCGTGCAGGTCCTCGCTGAGACCTAACACCCGTGAGTTGCAACAATCCCACGAGAAGCTCGTAATCTGGATCCATTTTTCTTGGGAAATTATGGGGAAATTATGGACTTGCCAAATTTTGCCAAACTAAGTAGGATGCTCGCATGAGCACGATGAACATTTCCTTGCCGGAAGCGCTGAAAGTATTTGTCGACGAACAAGTCAGTCAGCGTGGCTACGGCACCAGCAGCGAGTACGTCCGCGAGCTTATTCGTAAGGATCAAGACCGTCAGCGACTTCGCGATCTGTTGTTGCAGGGAGCTGCAGCAGCGCAGACGCCGGCCGTCGATGAGGGATATTTTGACTCCTTGCGTGCACGCGTACGGAACGCTCGCGGATGAAGGTTAAGCCACTTATTCCGAGAGCGTTGGCTAGGCAAGATGTCGATGACGCAGTGAGCTGGTATGTGAACGAAGACGCCGAACGAGCCGCGTTGGGCTTCATTGATGCTTTGGAACAAGCCTACGCTCACATATGTCGCCATCCGTCCTCAGGTTCGACGCGCTATGCATACGAGCTTGGCATTCCTGAATTACGTTGTTGGTCGTTGAAGCGCTACCCGTACATAGTCTGCTATGTGGAAAGGGACGACCACATCGATGTCTGGCGTGTTCTGCATGGCCAGAGAAATTTCGCCGATTGGCTCGTCAGTGAGCATTAAGAGACCCGTTTAGCCGAAACCGCCTTCAAGGGCCGACGCGACAAGAAACGAATTCGGGATACGCCGATACCCCAAAGCGGCCCACCATATACAACGCGCAGCTACTGTACCCCGACCAACTGATAGCCAGTCGTCCTCGAACGCGCGTCGAATCCGCCATTGGCAGCGCGTCGAAAGAAGCTGGCAACGTGCCAAGGCGGCCGCTTGCCGGATGCATGGGGAAGCCAGGCGTACGGGGATACCGTCGCCTTTCGGAATCGGCGAAAAATGTCGCAGTGTTAATACGTGACGCGCGAAGGGTGGCGCGTTTCCATTGCTGCGAAGACATGACGAGTTCGGGCGCGATGATGTGGCGACATCGCGTGACGAAATAAGTCGACGTCGGCGTGCCGTCAGTACGAGGTATTGGACGACTACTCGTGAGTGACGCGAAACGCGATGAACAAGGAAAAATGATGCTGGTATGCAACATCGGCCTTCGTCATTTCACTTTGGACGCATGTCGCCCTGGGTCCGATGCTTGTCGGAGGCTACGGCCACCCCGTGCACGGTGTACTTGCCGGGCGACGAGGGATTTTCGTCCTTTTCGTACTAAATCTGGCAGTTTCTCCTCAGAGCCTTTATTTATAAGGTTCTCAGAGGCCTGTGACTATTGTCAGTAGGCAAAAAATACGTCTGCGATAACATACCTGCCCGCGATTACGGATCGCGCGAACTTGACGGGAGGCAGGAGATGCCATGTCTGGAATTTCGCTATGAGGGAAAGGATCGTCTATCCGCCTCCAGTCACCGCGGCTTGATGTGCCTCGGCATCGTATCGCATCCGATCACCACCCCGTAGTCCAAGGTTGCGCAAGGTAGTGTTGTAATGGCAAACAGGTAAGATCGGGACTCATCAAACCTGCATCGTCTTCTGGACATCACGGTCCGTGGCAAAAATGACGAATGAGTCAGCGGATTCCATTGGGGCCAGCGGGCTTCGACCTGGGTGGGCCGGATATACGCATCGGCTTGCGCTTGATCCTCGAGCGAGCGGGCAGGTTGCGAAACAGCAGGACGGATCAATCGCGTTGTTCTTCTTGTTGTTCCTCATACCGCTGCTGTCGTTCGGCGCATTCGCGATCGACGTCGCGCGCGTGGCGGTGGTGCGCAACGAGCTGCAAAACGCAGCCGATGCAGCGGCATTGACTGGTGCGGCGGCGTTGATGCAATCCATCGACACCGGTCCGAACTGGGCGCAGGCCGTCTCGACGGCGAACGGCGCGGTGGCTCTCAACGCGTCGGATGGCGTGAAGCTTTCGGCCGGCATGGTCAAGGCGGGCTACTGGAACTTGGCCGGCAGCCCGGCCGGCATGCAAGCGACGACCATTACACCTGGAACCTACGACGCGCCGGCGGTGCAGGTCACGATGACGCGCGCGACGGGCGTCAACGGCGGGGCGATACCGTTACTGCTGGGAGGCCTGCTCGGGATCGATAGCGTGTCCGGCAGCGCGACCGCTGTGGCGGCGATCGCGGCACCGGGGGCGGTCGCTTCGGGCGGATTGTTTCCGATCGCGCTGGACCAGTGCGTCTACAACCAATATTGGAACCTGGCGACCAATCAGCCGCTCGTCAATCCGTCGACGAATCTGCCGTACGAATTCATCGTGACGAACGGACAGACATACGGCATGTCCTGCATGGCAGGCCAATGGACTTCATTTCAGTCGACGGCGAACGACGTGACGACGATGACGAACCTGATGGCGACCGGCAATCCGTCGCCGTTTGCCATCGGCGACAGTATCTGGCTCGTCCCGGGGGCGAAGACGGCGCTTTACAGATCGGTTCCGGTAGGGACGACCGTGGTGCTGCCGGTCGTCACGCAGACGTCCAGCAAGACCTATGTCGCGATCGTCGCCTTCGCCGCCTTCCATATCGACGCATCGGTCGGCGGGAGCGCCAAGTACATCCAGGGGCACTTCGTCAGCGGCGTCAAACTGACCGGCGTCGCAACCGGCGTCGGGCCGTATTACGGCGTCTACGCGCCGCCAAGGCTCGCGTTTTGAGCCGAGATTCGCACGCGACGCAGGATGCGATGGGCCGCGCTGATGCGTTACCTCGACGATCCGCAAGTCCCGATCGATAACAACTGGTGCGAAAACCAGAGTCGCCGCCGGAACTCCGGATCATGGTTCGGCCGACCTTTGCGGCTACCCGGTTTCTCTTCGGATTCTGTCGAAGGTAAGCACCTCGCGGCGGCCGTCCGCAACACGACGGCCGCGTGAGGCATGATCGGGCATCGGACTACCTGGTTATCATTGGCTGGCAATCAATCAGTAGACGCCGATGGGTCAGCCTGCCGAGGCAGCTTGGTGGCCACGTTCCAGGGCAACAGTTCGTCGATGCGGTTAATCGGATGGTCAGCGATATGGGTCAGGACGTATTCGAGGTAGGCGCGCGGGTTGATCCTGTTGAGCTTGCACGTCCCGATCAGACCGTACATCGCGGCAGCCCGCTCGCCGCCGCTATCGGAGCCGGCGAACAAGAAGTTCTTGCGCCCCAAACTCACACAGCGCAGCGCGTTTTCAGCCAGGGCGTTGCTGATCTCGGCGCAGCCCTCTTTGCCATACAGCACGAGCGCATCCCACTGGTTAAGCGAGTAACGGATCGCTTTGGCCAGCTCGGATTTCTTCGACAGCGTGGCGAGCTTGCCCGTCATCCACGCCTTGATGGCTGCAAGCAACGGCACGCTTTTCTCTTGCCGCACGCGCAGCCGTTCAGCAGCAGGTCGGCCTCGGATGTCGACCTCAACGCCGTAGAGCTCGCCGATCAATTCGAGTACCTGTCGGGTCGCGTCGGTCGGCGTGCGGTCGTGAACCTCGTAGATGTACCGTCTCGCGTGGTCCCAGCATGCCGCTTCACGGATCTTGCCGCGCTCGTACAGTTCGTTGAAGCCGCTGTAGGCGTCGGCCTGCAGGATGCCCGCGAATCCGGCGAGATGGGTCTGGGGATGGATGCCTTTACGGTCGGGCGAGTAGGCAAACCACACTGCAGCCGATTCCGCCGAACCCGAACGGCTGTCGTCGCGCACGTACACCCAGAGCCGTCCGGTCTTCGTCTTCTTGTTGCCCGGCGCAAGCACCGGGATCGGCGTGTCGTCCGCATGCAGCTTCGACGTTGCCATCGTGTAGCGGCGCAGCGCCTCGGTCAGCGGCTCGCAAAGCGCCTCGCACTGACCGACCCAGCGGCCCATGCTGGCCGGATCGAGCTTCACGCCGTCGCGCGCGGCAATCTGCGACTGCCGATACAACGGCGTGTGGTCCGCGTACTTCGAGACGAGGATGTCGGCCAGCAGGCTCGGATGGGCGATGCTGCGCGTGATCGGCAGGCCAGGCATGGACGGTTGCGAGATGTGGTGGCACGGGCAGACCCACTTGCGACGGATCGTGCGAATCACCTTGAACACCGCCGCGACCCGGGCGAGTTGCTCGGACACGTCTTCTCCGAATGGCTGCATGGCGCCGCCGCACTTCGGACAGGTCGCGTCAGCTTCCAGCACGCGTTCTTCGCGTGGCAGATGCGGCGGCAGCGCTTCCTTCGGCGACGCGTCGCCGGCCGGCGTGCCCGCACTCGATTGGCGGGCGCGTCGCATATCCGCGACGCCACGCTCACCCGTCAGATCTTCGAGCGCGGTTTCGAGCCGCGCGACCTCCCGGTCCAACTGCTCGGACTTGCGCCCGAACTGCATGCGCTTGAATTTGGCGATCTGCGCCTTGAGATGCTCGATCTCGAAATCACGCTCGGCAAGCTGAGCACGGGCCTCGACCAGCAAGGCCCGCAGCGTTTCAACATCGTCAGGAAGTTCGGCGCCGTTCGACATGCGGCGCAGTTTACGAGCCTTCCGCGCGGTTTACAACATCGACAGTGCCGCGGTACGACGCGGCTGCCTCCAATCGATGCCTTCGAGCAACATCGACAGCTGCGCCGCCGTCAGATGAACCTTGCCGCCATCGGCCTGCGGCCAGACGAAGCGGCCACGCTCAAGCCGCTTCGCGAGAAGCCAGAGCCCGTCCTCGGTTGCCCACATGACCTTCACGAGATCGCCCCGGCGTCCCCGGAAGATGAACACGTTGCCACCCAGCGGATTCTCCTCGAGCGCCGTCTGCACCTTCGCCGCCAGCCCCTGAAATCCGCAGCGCATGTCGGTGATGCCCGCAACAAGCCAGACGCGTGTACCCGTGGGCAGGGAGATCACGACCGCAGACTCCCCAGTACGACCCGCAGCGTATCGGCATCGACCACGCCGTCGACCTTGACGATCACCCCGCTGATCCGAATCTCGATCGTCCCGGTTCGCGGCGTCGGATGGTCGACGTCGGGGGCATCCGGTGGCATTGTCACCGGCGGCGTCTCATGAACCACCGCCACTGGAATCAGCGACGTCGATTCGACCTGCAATTGCGCGCGATACCGGCTCCGCCAGGTGAACAGCATGTTTGCGTTGATGCCATTCTCCCGCGCCAACTTCGCAACCGACACACCAGGCTCGCAGGCCGCGGCCGCAAGCCGGCGTCGAAACTCGGGATCATGGTTCGGGCGTCCCTTGCGGCTACCCGGCTTGGCTTCCGACTCCGTCACAGTGATGTCCATCAAATCCAAAATGATGGGCACCACTTTGATGTCGCTCTTCATCGCCGTCTACGACGGCCGTCGTGAGGTGCTTACTGTCGAAGTGATGTCCATCAAATCGAAAATGATCGGCATCACTTTGGTGCCGGTTCTCGACTCCGTCTACCACGGCCTCCACGAGGCGCTGATATGACTTACCACGCAACAGCAACTGCTGACGGACTACCGGATGCGACTGGGGCTAGTGGGCGCGACCGGGTGAAAGTGCCGGATTTTGCATCCAAATGGCGCGGCTCGGTAAAGTCGAGGACTTCTCAAATTATTGATTTAAAATGTGATTCAAAACAAACCGCCAGATTTAGTACGAAAAGGACGAATACCTCGACAAGGGGGCAATGGTGCGCTGATCGTCTTCACGTCGTTCGGTGCGTCGGTTGTCTGACGGTATTCACGGGCTTGCCCGCCGTATCACTGGAACCCATCACGTGTCGGAGGGCTGTTACCGGCAGAATATGACCCGCACACCGGAAGTCAGTGGTTCCCGGGGCTGTTCGTTGCTCGTATAAGCGTCCGCACTGAACTGGCGATACGTCTTACCGTTCACGGATACCTCGCCCTGCGTCGAGCGTTCGGTCATCGCCAAGTTGCTCGTTTTCCATTGGCGCACCGTCCCAGACGCGGAAGCGTGCGACGACTCCGCGATGTGCTTTGTCGTAATATCAGCATCGGACCAGGGTTTGGCCTGCATCTTCTCGGTACGATGCCGTACTGAGCTCAACTTATCGGGTACAGTCCATGAACGGGCTTCGAAGGCTGGCGGGCGATCGAAGGTCTCGGGTTGCCATGCAAGCGCATGGCCTTCCCGCGGATCAATATAAACAACTAGCGGTTCGCTCATCATTACCATCGGAACACACCCCGAGTTTTCAGCTCGCGGCAGCATGGCGATCGTCTGTTGAACGTTGAGTGCATTCGCAGCATTTTGTTCGCTGAGAATGGCGAGCAACGCTTGGTTCGACAAGTTGGCCTGGGCGATCGCCTGCCCGCTACAGAATGCCAACATAAACAATGCGCTCCTCATGGTCGCCTCCATACAACTTGCTAGGCAAAAAGGGGTGCGGGCCCGGGGGAGCCAACACCCTCAAAGTAAGGGGAATATGGGAAGCATTATCCCCCTACGTGCGCACCCGGCCAACCAACTTCCACGGAAGACGCAGAATCTCGCACATGGCAACTCCTTTGCATATTTTAGGATGTGGTGCTCGTCGACACGACTTTCGGCGATACGTTGGTAGCCGGTGCTGCGCTTCGCTCCGTTGCGGGTCCACCTGTCCCGTCCGACGCGGGAGCGGCAACTGGCGCTGCCTGAGGCTCTGATGGGGGCTGCGTGGCCCTTGCGTCGCTATCCGTCGCCAAAGTGCCGTTAGGCTGTGAGTCGGTTTCGGGCAGGGCGTCCACGACTGGCGCGGATTTCTGTGCACCGAAGCCTTCACCTGCCGGGCCAGCGGTAATTACCGGCGCGACAATCGGGGCAGAAACCGGGGTCGGAGTGGCAGCCGGCTCGACCGACAATAACGGAGCGCTGTTCGGTATCGTGGTGCTCATCGCTTGCTGTTTCGCGTTGTCGCCTTGATCCGCCGGCGCTACGCTCGAATCTGCCTGCGACGAAGGCGCCCCCGATGCAGCGCCGACTTCGTGACTGGACTCCGACGCTCGCTTCGTCTCGGCTTGAGACGGTTTCGCATTGACGGGCGCAGCCGCGATCGCCAGTGCCGGCGCGGTGAGCTCCGCGGGTACCGGCACCGCGACTGGTGCAGCCGAGGCAACCGGCGCCGCACTGGGTACCGCGGCAGCAGTTGCTGCCTGCGCGGCCGAAACGACAGGCGCTGCGATGCGTGCGGGAACACTGGCTGCTTCGCGTTGCGTGCTAGCGCGCGCAACTGTACTGATGGCGGCCGCGTTGTTTCCAACTCCCTCGAGCGGTGGCAAGCCTAAACGATGGCGCACCAGCGGATCACGGTACTTTTCGTCATCCGCCGCAACCGCTTCGACGTTGGCTGCATTGTTGGAGCGCGCGAGCGGTGCCGTGGTGCCCGGGCAAAGATGACCGGTCGCCTCAACAGCGCGCCGATTGGCATCGCTCTGGCATAGCAGGGCGAGCGCGACATCCGTCAGCCCCATGGCCCGAAACTCGCGGGCGTCGAGGCGACGAACGCAAGCCTGATCGACCAGCGTTGTCCCACCTGTTGCGCCGAACCCGGGAAGCGACAATCCGATGCTGAGGGAACCCATGCACGTGTCCGACAGCGTCGTGGTTAAACCCGGCGCCTGAATGGTCGGGTTCGTCTTGATAGTCTGCGTGCCGGAATAATTCACGTTGTCGGTAGTCTGCGTGTTGTACGGGCTCGAGCCTGGGGTTCCCACATCCTGGGCCGCGAGGGTCGCCGCTGGCGATGAACTGGTGCCGCTTGACGGCAACGACACATTGACTTGAACGTTCGAATTCCCGCTGCCGTGCACCTGCGACGAACTGTTGCTCGTAGCGTCTCCCCCCCGCGCATTCCCGCCGCGCGACGACGTCGTCGTGTTGATGGTGTTGAGGCTTGAGCCTCCCCCTTGCCCAATCGACACGGAATTGGACGCGGACTGCGCACTCGAATTCGAGTTTGATGTCGTCTGTGCGTGCCCGCTGATCGTGGCCAATGCAAATACTGTCGCGCACGCCACCTTGATCTTTTCGCTGTTCATACGATACTCCGGATTAGGTTAACCTCCCGACCCTAACAACCGAATCACTTCCCGGTTCCTGCTCTACCTACTTTTTTGCTTCCCCGAGCTGTTTCCAGCCGTTGCCCAACTCGCGCCACGAATCGACCCAATAACCCCGATCCTGTTGAGCACCTGCTTCCTCGGCAGGGTTGCTTTTTGATGGCGTCGCCCGTTCCCGCGAGATGATCGTTTGAGTTTGGTCGTTTGGCGTTTGCAAAGACGATTGCGCATCGCCGGCCGAAGTTCGGTCGACGCAATAAGCCGATGTCGTGGCAAGCGCCAGCGCGACGGCAATCAATGTCTGCTTCATGCAAAGTCCTCACAATGACAACAGAACCAATCTGACGACCAGCGTTCGTGAGAAGCTGGTCCCCAACGGATGCATCACTTGCTGCTCGAGATGGCGCTGGCGTCACCTTGGCTTCCGCCAGATGCAGACGGCGAGCCGGCGTAACCCGTGCTGTTGGCGTTGGAGGTATTGATGTGATCTGCGCCGGCGATCGTGGCAGAGCCGTTCCTCCCGGTCAGCGCGATTGCACCCGCATTCGCATTGCCCTTGTCGTTCGCGGTGGTGGTCGTGTATTTCCTCGCGCCCAGAACGATCGTTGCAGTGACGCCGCCGGATAGCGCATCGGCGTTTGCATTCGTATCCTGGGTTGTTCCGCTGGCGCCGGCGACACCGATCCCACCGCCGGCTGCGAACGCGCCCCCGTCTTTTCCAGAACCACTGGCGGTCGAAGTCGAGTTGTGCATCGCGGAGGCCGTTGCGGTCGAGCCTGCAGGCGTGGCCGTGCTGTTTGCCGCCGATCCTGCAACAGATGTCGAGTTGCTGGTATAGCTTCCCGAACCGATGAGTACCGATCCGGACACGCCGCCTGTGACGGATTGCGTCTGGCTCGACGTAGTCGGCCCTGCCGTCGCAGCGGTCGAAAGCACTGCGAGAGCCGCCGCAAAAATAACATTCGCTTTCATGACGATCCCTTTTTGAAGGACGATTGGCAAGAAAGGAGACTGAATCCGTCCTCCCTGATGGCCTGGTCAGGATTCAGCCTCCACTTCGCTACCTGATGTCGTGTTCCCGGAACGCGCCTTAGTAGTGGCGGCTCATGCCGAGGGTCGACCATGCCTGCGCGTTCGCATCGGCGCCGCTGATACCCTGCGCTTGTGCGTTGCCGTCGCCCTTGCCGCTCACCGAGGAGGTGTTCGTATGGCCGGCGAAGGAGATCGTGCCGCTACCGGTCACGTTCTTGCCCGAGCCAGCGACGGCGCCGGCTGCACCGAGAAGTGGCCTCGCTCGTTCGGACAGTTTTCTGAAATTTTTGAGTGGACCACCCGAGGCAGCCATGCTGCCGATTTGATCGCAGGCAGCGCCGCAAAGTATGCCCTACCCGCTTCCTAGCGCAGGTATGCCCTCTATCCGTCGCAAGCGCGATTCGCTGATCGCAATGCGGGCAAATAAACATCAGCTAAGCTGGCGGCTACGCCGCCAGCCTCCCGCCTCAATTTGGCATCGGAACAGCATCAGCAACTCGTCGTCTGATGCAGTCCGTTGCGTTCATCTATCCAACTGCACTTCGACAACCGGCGCATCCACCAACACCTTCAAGAGCTCCGGCTGACGATCCAGCAGCTTCAGCAGATTGACCACGGCCGCCACGGGCGTGGCATCGCCGCTCTCGTAACGCGAGAAGGCGTTGTGTCCGCCACCGGTCAAGCGAGCGGCCTGCACTTGGCTCAGATGCAGTTTCTTGCGAATGCGACGAATTTCATGCTGCGTGTGCTCGCGTGCCTGGAGCACCAGCGCGTCACCGGCTTCTGCGTACCGCATCGCGCTTTGCGGATCGAATTCGACCTCGTCGCATGCCTTGCAGCGCCAGCCGGACAGTCCGTGAACTTGGGCGCTGAATGTTTCGTGCTGAATCGTAAAAGATTCGTTCTCGAACCGCGTCATGCCATTCCGGGTGCCGCAGTTCGCGCAGTTGCGATGTTTCATGTCACTTCTCCTTGAACTGAATGACCGGCGCCCCGTCGCTTCGCTCGGTAATCTTGATGTAGGCCAACTTGCCGTTGGGCGTGCCCGCGTGATACACGTCCTGCCATACCGTGTGATCGCCGTAGGTGGTCATGGATTTGAAGAAATTGCCGCCACGCCTATGTGACACGGAACTTAAGCCAGCAACGACGGCAAGCATGTCCGCGCTGGTGAGCCCCATGGCTCTTCCGCCATCAAGGGCAGTCTTCGTGAACGCGGCTGCCCCCAACCTGGCGACGGTGGCCTGAACGGTGGCGAGTTTGTAGTGCGGCGTGTTCTTCTCCATGCACAAACATTACCCTATAAGGGTTATTTTTGCAAGCTGCCGATCTCCGTGCGGCGGACACATCGCCCGCGCTTTCCGCCCCTTCAAGCACCGTGGCGGGGGAGAAATTTCTTTGCGCGCAGCGCTCCAGACAGCGAAGCAATTCTCGAAGCAACCAAGTGCGATCGATGAACTCGACTATCTGCCTCCAACTCTCTCTCCAAGAAAATTGGTGTTCTGGAGATACACTTGGAGACAAGGAAAGTCTTACTGGAAAAGGCTTTTCGGCCGATTTTGACGATTATCTCCAACTCTCCAACGATTTCTGCTCCTGCGGTGAAGCAAAGACGCCTGGCATCATTTGCACAATGGACGCCTTATCCGGGTACTAAATAGAGTACTTTCGGAACCAGAAATCCCGAACGCCTTGCCAAATAAGGCAGTTTGGCGGAACAAAAGGCGGAGACGACATTATCGAAGCCGGTCAAAGCCTTATAGGACGAAAGGGCCTATTTTTCTGGGTACTTGGTTGGGTACTTTTTCAATTTTTTTCCACAAAACCGTTGATACACAAGGCAGTTTGCATGACACCGCTTCCGCCAGCACACGCCTCCCCCGCCTCTCAAGAAATGCCGCAAAGCCAAGCCGGACAAGGGTTTGCGGGCCACCCAAGCTGTCATTGGCTTCCAAGAAAAGTCGCAGATTTTCAAAATCCGCCGGATACTTTTTCGGGTGCCTTCGGGATCGGAACCTGCAACGACGGTGCCCGAGAGCCTCCCGCGTGACCTTCAATTCCGCTCGGCAAAGCCGCGCGAACGCATCTACCCTACCGCCCGCCGGTCAGCGCGTGACGCGGCCTCGAGCCCCATCAGCCGAGCCAAGAGCGGCCATTTGACGAGCGCATCCTCATAAATCCGTTGAGCCTGCTCGTCGACGTAGTGCCCCGCGTCGAATCCCGCAACGTACTGCGTAAGCCCCGTCAGGTCGTTGTCGGGCTTTCCGTTTCGCGTGCTCATCGCTCCCCCACCCATACGCCGTCGGGCGTTCGCACCACGTAGCCGTCCGCGGTCTTCACCGTCACCGTGCCCTCGTTCTCGCCGACCATCTCGGTCTGCGGAAGATCCGCCGCGTAGCGCGACAGCGTCGCGCCCGGCCTGAACGGCGCGCCGCTCACGACGTTCGACAGCAATTGCGCGAGCGCGAGAAAGCTCGTCGGCTCGTCGATCACCGTCGTCGCGCCGTGATTGCCCGGAAAACCCACGAGCCGCACGCCGACGGGATCGTGGATGATGCGCGGCGTCGGTATTTCGCGCAGCCCCGCGACCTGGTTGCGATCGCCGCGCAACGCCGCGCCGTGCTCGGGCACGACCACGATCGCGGCTCGCCTGCCCGACGACGCGATCAGGTCCGCGAAGCGATCGAAGTCGTCCATCAGCTTGCGCGCGCGCAGCGGGTACGAGTCGAGGCTCGTCAAGTGGCTGCCCGGCAGTTGGTTGCCGTCGTGCAGGCTGATCGTGTTGTAGTACAGCGCGACGGGGCCCGCGGTCGTGCCGCGCTTCGCGTACCAGCTCGCGAGCGTCGCGTAGTCGTCCTTGACCGGCGAGCCGTCGAACGCGTGCATCGCGACGGGCGCGTCCGCGTTCGACAACACCGGCGCGTTCGGCGCGCCGATGTTGTCGCGAACGACCTGCAGGAAGTTGTCGAAATGGCCGTCGTGATTGAGCAGCGTCTGCGGCGCGAAGCCGGCTTCGGCCAGTTGCGCGAACAGATAGCACGACGAGGACGCCGGCTTGTACAAGTCCGCATGCGCCTCCTGTCCGCACGTCGCGCGCAGCACGCGAATCGCGGCCGGCCCGCTGTAGCTCGCCGCCGTGCTGAAGTTCGTGAACAGATAGTCGAAGCGTCCGAGCAGCGGATGATTGCGCAGCTTCGCGACGTCGAGATCGTCCCACGACAGCGAGCACACGTGCAGCACGATCACGTCGAACTGCGTGGCCGGATCGATGCGCGGATGTCCGAACGTCACGACGCGCTGCGACTCGCGCGTGCGAAACGCGGCAAGCGCCGCGTTGTGATCGAGCGCACGCGCGGCGTCGCGAGCGTCGGCGGCAGACGAGCCGTCGCCCGCCCGCGCGCCGGCGACGATCGCCTCGCCCGCCTGCCACATCGGTATCACGATCAGCGCCGCCAGCACGAACGTCGCGACGCGCACCCAGCGGTTCACGATCCCATAGACGACGATCGCGGCGATCGTCGCCAACAGCAGTGCGGGCGGCACGTATCGCGACGCGAGTTCCATCCAGTAAGCGAGACTGAACGACTCGAGGCCGCCGAACGCTTCGACGATGCGGGCGGCTGGCGGCAAGCCGGCCTCGCGGTAGATCAGCGGCACGGCGAGCGCGAGCGCGATCACGTGACGCAGCGCCTGCAATCCGCGCCGACGAATCGGCGCGGTCAACGCGAGCGCAAGCGCCAGGCCGACGTTCGCGAGCCAGAGCGGCTTCAAGTGCCCGGTCGCAAACAGCACGATCTTCAGGATGAAATACAGATTCCAGATCGTCATAGCCGCGGCTCCGTGTGATTCGTCTCGTCGTCAGCGCGCACGCTCCGCCTCTCGCGGCGAGCGCACCATCCGCAGCGTGCGTCTCGCGAGCCGTGCGTAGCCCGCGATGCCCGCCGTCGCCACCTGAACGAGGCCGCTCAGCGGCGCGTCGGACGGTTCGTCGTCGCGCCAGTCGAGCCACGCATCCGCGCGCCCGAACGTGCATTCGACGAGTTGCCGTTCGCGCTCGAGCGTCAATTGCTCGAACTGAACGCCGAGATAGCCGTCGCGCGAGCGCGCGACGCGCACGGGAAAGTGAAACGGCTGATCGCCTCGCGTGATGCAGATCCGAAGCGGCGTGCCGGGTTCGAGCATCAGGCCGGCCGGCGCCTCGAGGCCGAGGCCGCCGCTCGAATAATCGTGCGTGACGGTCGCGATGGTCGTGCCGTCGGCGAAGAGCAGCGTCGCCGGCACCCGCATCGCGATCCGGTGCGTGACGCGCACCTGCTTCGCCTCGTACGCGACGCCGATCGCCGCGCCGAGCATCATCAGGTTGTAGAGCGTCCAGCTCATCGTCAGCAGGACTGTCGACGCTTCGTCGCCCTGGGCGACGACGAGCCGCACGACTCCCGCGCAAATCGCGCCCGCGTTCAGCGCGAGCAGCGCGAGATACGGCTTCGACGTCGCCCAGTCGACGTAGGCTTCGTCGATCCGCCCGCCCTTCGCGGTCACGTTGAACCTGCCGTGCCTCGGGCTCAGGAACGCGATCGTCGTCGGCAGCGCGATGTACCACGCAAGCACCGATTCGTACACTTCCGCCCAGAACGAATGGCGAAAACGCCCCCGCATCCGCGAATTCGAGAGCTGGGCGAGCACGAGATACGGCAGCACGTAGCTCGCGAGCGCGAGCGCCGACGCGTTGATGAAATACAGATGGAAGAACAGGTATGCGATCGGCACCGTGAGGAACACGAGCCGCGGGATGCCGTAGAAGAAATGCAGCATCGCGTTGCCGTAGCAGATGCGCTGGAACAGGCCGAGGCCGCGCCCGACGAACGGGTTGTCGATGCGAAAGATCTGCGCCATCCCGCGCGCCCAGCGCATGCGCTGCTTGATGTGGCCCGCGAGGCTTTCGGTCGCGAGGCCCGCCGCCTGCACGGTCGGCAGGTACGCGCTCGTATAGCCGCGGCGATGCAGCTTCAGCGCGGTGTGCGCGTCCTCGGTGACGGTCTCGATCGCGACGCCGCCCACCTCTTCGAGCGGCCCGCGCTTGAGCACCGCGCACGAGCCGCAGAAGAACGCCGCGTTCCACAGGTCGTTGCCCGCCTGCACGAGGCCATAGAACAGGCTGCCTTCGTTCGGCACGCGGCGGAACGTACCGAGGTTGCGCTCGAACGGGTCCGGCGAGAAGAAATGGTGCGGCGTCTGCACGAGCGCGCAGTTCGGATCGCGCAGGAACGCGCCCATCGTCGTCTGCAGGAACGAGCGCGTCGGCACGTGATCGCAATCGAAGATCGCGACGTATTCGCCGTGCGTTCGCGCAAGCGCGCTGTTGATGTTGCCCGCCTTCGCGTGGCGGTTGTCGTCGCGCGTCAGATAGCCGACGCCCGCGTCGCGCGCGAATGCTTCGAACTCCGGACGACGGCCGTCGTCGAGCAGATAGACGTTGAGCTTGCCGGCGGGCCAGTCGAGGCTCTGCGCGGCGAATATCGTCGGCTTCACGACGGCGAGCGGCTCGTCGTACGTCGGAATGTAGACGTCGACGCTCGGCCAGCCGGCCGGATCGTCCGGCAGCGGCTCGACCGACCGGTCGAGCGGCCATATCGTCTGCACGAAGCCGAGCACGAGGATGAGCCACGTGTACGCCTCGGCCGCGTACAGCAGATAGCCGACCAGCGCCTCGACCGGCGTGCGGAAGTCGAGCGTTTCGGTGCTGCGCCACCAGACGTAGCGCATCATCGAAAGCAGCGCGAGCATCGCGAGCACGAGCGTCGGCACGTGGCCGGGCATGCGGCGGATCACGAGCGCGAGGCCGAGCACGGCCGCGAAGAACGCGAACTGCGCGCCCGGCAGCAGCGGCGACGTCGCGGCCCAAAGCCACAGCGCGGCGCCCGCCGCGGCGACGATCGACAGTGTCACGCGCGAACGCGCAACGCGCGTCGCGCCGCGCTCCATCCGCGCGCTCCATCGCTCCCATGGCAGCGCGCCCAGCATGACGGCGACGCGGCGCGCCGGCGCGAACCGAGCCGAATGCCGCTCAATGGCGCGACGACGAACCGCCGAGGCGGGGCGCGGCGCACGCACGACCACGCGCCAAAGCCACTCGCGCGAACTGTGCGGCTGCATCACCCCCCACTGCGTCGCCACGGCGAGTATCGCCGCCCGGAGCCAGTCGCGCGCGGCGTCGCGCCGGCCGGGCGCCGGCGGATGGAAGAACGCGCGCACGAGCCAATCGAACGACGAGCGTTCGGCGGGCACGCCAAGGCCGCGAGCGATCCAGTCGCGCATGCGGGCGGCCGCGTCGCCGATCCGGCGGCCGAGCGCGACGCGCGATGTCATTGCCGCGCTCCCGACGTCTCGCCCCCGGCCGGCGCATCGAGCCACGCGTCGACCCAACCCGCGACGCCGTGCATATCGTGCGACGCCTGCGAATGCGGCGCATCGTCGAAGAACCACGTGCCGCGCGCGAGCGACTCGGGCAGCGCCGCATCGAAATGCACGCGCTGCTCGAGCACGACGCCCGGCCCCGCCGCCGCGCGCAGCATCGCGAGCGCATCGCGCTGCATGTCGCGCGCGGGATTCAGGCGATTGACGACGATGTGCAGCGCAGTGCCGGTCTCGGCGCGCAGTTCGGGCAGCCGTGCTGCGGCCGTCGCACAACCGGCGGGCTCCGGCGGCACGACGCACAGCGCGAGATCCGCGCAGCGCAGCGCGTGCGCCGCCTGCTGCGACGGATAGCGCGCGGCGTCGATCAAGGTCACGCCGTTGCCGGGCAAATCGACGTCGACGAGCGAACGCGCAAGCCACTCCGGTTCGGCCGAGAGCCGCAGGTCGCACGCGAGCGCCTGCGCGGGATCGACGTCGCCATACGGCACGAACAGCACGCCGTCCGCGCTGCGCCAGGTGTGCGCGTGCCATGCGGCGGCCGCGCCCGACAGCGCGTGCGCGATGCCCGCCGACGCGAATGCGTCGAGCCCGAGCGGCACGCCGAGCAGATTCTGCGGATCGAAATCGAGCGCGACGACCGGGCGGCCGCGACGCGCGAGCAGCACGGCGAGCGCGGCCGTCAGCGTCGTGCGGCCCGCGCCGCCCGCCGTCGAAATCACGGCGATCGTCTTCATCGCGCGTCCTCACGTTCGGCCGCCTCGCCGGCGCCCGGCACATAGCGGCCGCGCAGCACGACGGGCGCGACGTCGAACGTCGAGGCCGCATGCCGGCGAAACCGCGCGGGCGCCTGCAGGCCGCGCCCGATGCCGAGCCGCCGCGACGCGATCCACGCGGGAATCGCGATCGCCACGCCGAGCACGAAACCGATCAGCATCCAAGTCATGGCCGCCCCTTCGGATCGCGCAGCGGCATCGCGAAGCGCGTCGCATCGCCGAGATGGCGGACGGCGGCTTCCGGCTGCGGCGAAACGGCGGCCGGCGCGGACGCGCACGCCTCGATTGCGTCGGATCGCCGGCCGGCCGTGTCGGCCGACGGCTTTTCCGCGATGGGCTCGTCCGCCGGACGCGCCGCGTGCGCCCGCGGGAACAGGTCGCTGTAGTCGGCGATCGGCGCGCGCCGGTTCGCCGCCAGCAGGCGATCCAGTTCGAGCTTGATGCTCTCGTTGGCGAGATGCACGATGCGATCGGACACGCGCTCGACCGGCACCTGGAAAAGGCGGTCGAGCACGCGCCGCACGTCGGGCAGCTCGCATGCGAACAGAAACAGGTAGACGTGCTGCGCGTCGGCCGTCAGCACGTCGCCGGCGCGGCGCGGCACGCACGCGCGCAGCGCATCGGCGTGCGCGACGCCCGGCAGCAGCGTCAGCTTGACGAGCGCATGCGGCAACGCGAGCGCGGCGCTGCGCTCGAGCACCGCGCGCACGTGCAGGCAGAACGCGCCCACCGGCAGATAGCCGAGCGCCCCTTCGCCGAGCAACGCCGCGAGCGCGGCGCGATAGTCCGACGGCACCGGGCGCGCATAGAGCTGGCCTTGCAGCGAGCGCAGCACGGCCAGCACGCGCGCATGCGGCAAGTCGCGCGCGATCACCTGGTTCGCGCCGAGGCTCAGCATCAGCAGCTCGAAGTGATGGCGCAGCACTTCCCCGCGCTCGACCACGACGATCTTCAGCGCGCCGCCGCAGCCGCGGCGCAGCGCGTGAACGATCGCGCACAGCGCCTCGAGCTGCGCATGCCCGGCGTACGCGAGCACGGCGGTCGCCGCGTGAGCCGCCGTGCAGGCCGCGAGCACCGCGTCGTTGTCGGAGACGACTTCCCATTCGTCGGGCGTCCACGTCTCGTTCCCGACCACCGCGCGCGAGACGACGACGCGCGCCTCGTCCGCGGCGAGGCGCTGCGCTTCGCGCGCGTCGGCGGCGCTGTCGTCCGCCGCCGTCAGCCGGCCCGCCGGCGTGAAGCGCAGCGCGCGCGCTTCGCCCGTCGCGAGCGCGCCGCGCGTGCGCCAGAAATCGACGACCCACAGCAATTCCCCGTGCGAGCGCTGCAGTTGCGCGACGCCCGCGCACGCGCGATGGAAGCCGCCGAGCTGCGCGCGGCGGGCATCGCGCACGATCGGGCGATCGTCCGGCGCGGCGTCGCGCGCCTGTCCGCTCGCGCCGTCGGGCGATGCGTCGCCGAGCAGCAGCACGACGGCGATCCGGCGCGCGAGGCACCAGGCGGCGAGCGCGCGCCCTTCTTCCGCGAGCGCCGCAGGATCGCTCCAGTCGAACCAGCGCTCGGCGCCCTCGACGAAATACAGCGCATTCGCACGAAAGCCGAATCGTTTCAGCGCGGCGAGGCCGCCGGCGAGCGCGGCGAACGGCGATTTGACCGCCTCGCCCGTTTCACCCGTTTTGCCCGCTTCGCCGCCCGAACGCACCGGCATCGCGAGCACGTTCAGGCGGCGCGGCCAGCCGCGCGCCGCGTTCGCGAAGCCGCGCTCACGCAAGCGAGCCGACGCCGACCGCGCGTCGCACGCAAGCACGACCGTGACGTCGCGCGCGCCCGCTTGCCGCGCGCTTTCCCAGACGAGCGCGTCGCAACCGGGCGTGCGCGCCGCCGCGTACACCGCGTATAGTCCGCCCGGCTCGAGCTTCGTCCATTCGCCGGGCAGCGCGTCGATCGCGAGGCGGCCCCAGTCCGCGCCGGCCGGCGGCGTGCGCGTCCGGCCGAACGCGCGCACGCCGGCGAGCAGCCGGGCGCCGAGGGTCGAGTAGCGGGCGGAATCGGATTCGGTGTTCACGCGCGAATGCTCCTTCCGACGTCTAGTAACTCGAATAGAGCCGAACCGGCTCGGGGGACAGACGGCTCTCGTTCTTGCGCGCGTCGAACGCATAGCGCAGGTACAGCAGCCCCGAGCTCGGCGCATAGTCATGCGAATGATCGATGCTGATGCGCGCGCCGATCACGAGATGCGGATTCACGCGGTACTGGACGATGCCGTCGACGCCGTAGAAGAACGCGACGCCCCGCGTCGATCCGCCGCCGAACACGAGGCCGCCGAGCGCCTGCGGCGGCTTCAGGCCGGGGACGTTCGGCAGCCCGTTCGGGAAATACGGCGCGTTTCTCTCGTAGCTGTTCGTCACGCCGGCCGTGACGGTCAGATCCCACGTGAGCGCGCCGCGCCGGCCGAGCCACTCGATCGGCACGCCGAGCGACAGGTAACGCTGCGGACTGTAGTAGCCGCCCTGCCCGTAGGTATAGAAACGCAGGTTGTTCGCGTAGTGCCAAGCATTGCCGACGAGGCCCGCGTCGACGCGCATGCCCGCGCGCCGGTAGACGGGCACGGTGAAGCCCGTGCGCAACGTGATCTCCGCATTGTCGGCAACGTTGCGCCCGGTCAGCACGCCCGCGCCGACATCCGCGAAAACGTTCGCCGCGCCGACGTCGACGCTCGCGTGCACGTCGACGCCGTCGCGCCGCCGCCCCCCCACGCCGCGCCTGTCCACGGATCGCGCAAGCCCGCATACGACAGCTCGCTGCCCGTGTCGTCGGGCCGCCGCGACGCGCCGATCGAGAAGCGCGCGGGCCCGGCGCCGAATCGATATCTCACGCCGCCGACGACGTAGTGCACGGGAAAGCCGAGCGGCGTCGTGCCGACGTCGACGCGCCACGCCTCCGACTGATAGCCGACACCGAATCCGACGCCCGTCGCCGACTGATGCAGCGAGCCGGGCGGATTCACGTTCTGCGACGCGAACGCGGAATACGTCGCGAACGTGGCGAGCGCGTACGCGTTCGGGTCGCGCGTGTCGAGCGTGCCCGCGTCGAGATGCACCGCGTCGAGATGAACGAAGAAGTGGCCGTCGTAGCGATACGGCATCTGCAGATAGACGGTTCCCTGCTGCGCGTGATATTCGGAGACGCCCGCGTCGCCCGATTTGTATGCGGGAAGCCACCCCGCCTCGATTTCCGGATTGCGCCGCTGCCGCAGATCGCCCCATGCGTCTTGCGCGGGCGTCGCGCCGTCGCGGCCCGGCGCGACGCCTTCCGCGCGCTCCTGCGAGAGCGACAAGCGATAGAGCGACTCGGCTTCGCCGTAACGGCCCTCGTCCTGCGCGACGCGGCCCGCTTCGACGGTAACGTCGGCGCGCGCCGGATAGGCGATGCGAAGCGCATCGGTCACCCGCCGCGCTTCGTCCGGCCGCCGCAGCGCGGTGAACCGGCGGGCGGCGGACAGGCGGACGTCGACGTCGTCCTCCGGCGCGCGCGCGAGCACGTCGCGCACGATCGCGAGCGCGCCGTCGCGATCGCCGGCCCGCTCGAGGATGCGGGCGAGCGACAGGCGCGCGTCGGCATCGTCGGGCGCGCGCGCGAGAATCGGCGCGAGCGCGTCCCGCGCGGCCGCGTCATGGCCCTGCTCGCGCTCGAGGTCGGCCAGCTCGAGCGCATAGCGCCTGTCGGCCTTCTCTTCCGGGCTCGCGGCGTCGAGCAGCCGACGCGCCCGCGCATAGTCGCCGCGCGCGAGCGCGTCGTCCGTCTTGCGCAGCACGAGCCGCAGCGCCTGGTCGTCGACGCGCGCCTTCTGCCCGACGGTCAGATTCGGCTCGTCGCGCAGCGCGGCGAGCGCGGCGGCGAGCTCGTCGTCGCGCCCCGCGCTGCCGAGCAGATCGCCGTAGCGCAACCGCACGTCGACGTCCGCGCGCTGCGGATGCGCGGCGATCCAGTCGCGCAGCAGCGCGACGCCGCGATCGCCGTCGCCTTCGGCGATCCATTGCGCGCCGACGGCGGCCGTCATGTCCGGATCGTCCGACGCGAGCGCCGCCGCGCGATCGAGCGCCGCGGCGGCCGCGCGCGTCTCGCCGCGCGCATAGGCCGCACGCGCGGCGTCGATCGCCTCTCTTGCGTCGAGCTTGCGCGCGAGCGCGTTCATTCCGTCGGTGCGCTCGCCGCGCGGCACCGGCGCGAGCGCCGCCTGCGCGCCCGCCGTGTCGTCGATCGACGCGAGATAGAGCGCGCTCGCGTAATGCATGTCGGATGCATCGGAAATCCCGAGCCCGTCGCGCATCACCGTCCGGCCGAGCTGAGGCAGGCCCATGTCGCGATACAAGCGCGCGAGCGCGAAACGTGTCCACGGCGCGTCGGGCGCGGCGCGCAGCGCCGCTTCGTAGCGCTCGGCCGCCGCGCCGCGCTTGCCCGCCGCCGCGAGCGCGCCCGCCTGCTGCGTGATCATGTCGGCGCGCAAGCGCGCGAGCGCGTGCCGGTCGCCCGCTGCGGAAAAACGGCGTTGCAGCGCGTCGAGCAGCGATTCGGCCTGATCGGCGCGGCCGGTTTGCTCGAGCAGCGTCGTCTCGCTGCGCACCGCCGACACGCTCGGCGCGTGCGCCGCCAGCAACTCGCGCAGCAGCGGCTCCGCGTCGCGCCAGTCGCGCCGGGCGAGCAGCGCGTCGGCGAGCATCAGTTCGGCGTCGGCCTGGCCGGGCTTCATCGCGAGCGCCGCGCGCGCCGCGCGCTCGGCGTCTTCCGTTCGGCCCTGCGCCGCCGCGGCCCGGCCTTGCGCGAGCAGGCCCCAGAAACGCGCGGTGCCGGCGAGGCTCTCCCATTTCGCGCGATTGTCGGGCGCAAGCGCGGCCGCGCGCTCGAACAGCACGCGCGCTTCGTCGTGCCGGCCTTCGCGAAGCCGCAACAAACCGAGCCCGCCGATCGCCTCCGGATCGCGCGGCCGCGCGCGCGCCGCCTGCTCGAGCAGCGGCCGCGCCGCGTCGTCGTCGCCGCGCGCGAGCGCCTGCAAGCCGCGCCGCTGCGCGACGTAGTCCGGATCGCGCTCGAGGCGGCGCTGCGCGTCGCGCTCGCGCTCGATCGCGGCGGCCGCGTCGCCGAACTCGGCATCGTCCGGCGCGAGCGCGAGGTAGGCGCGCATCGCATCGAG
Source organism: Burkholderia savannae (assembly GCF_001524445.2). Lineage (NCBI taxonomy): Bacteria > Pseudomonadati > Pseudomonadota > Betaproteobacteria > Burkholderiales > Burkholderiaceae > Burkholderia > Burkholderia savannae. The sequence continues at coordinate 889,027 of NZ_CP013417.1, read as the reverse complement.
ATAGGCGGGATCGCGGCCCGCCGACTGCAGCACTCTGCGCCAGAGCGCGAGCACGTCCGCGCGGTCGACGTCCTGCCGCCGCGCGAGCGCCGACACGATGCGGTTCGCCTCCGCGCGCGTATCGGCGCGCTCGTTCAGCAGCCGCACGAGCGCAAGCGTCGCGGCGACGTCGTCCGGATCGGCCGCTACGCTGCGGCGCAGCGCGTCGATCGCCTGCGCGCGGCCGTCCGGCGCGCGCGCGACGATCTGGTAATACTCCGCGCCGAGCGCGCCCGACGGCGCGCCGTGCGGAAACAGCGCGACGATCCTTCGCGCCGCTTCGTCGCCGCGCCCGCTGCGCGCGAGCAGGCGGATCTGCGCCATTTCCTCGCGACCGCTCGTCGCGACGCGATACTCGTCCTCGATCTGACGCGTCACCGCCGCGCCCGGCGCGACCGACCGCAGGCGCGCGAGCGCCGCCTGCGCGCCCGCGGCGTCGCCGAGGCGAAGCAGAATGCGAGCCTGCTCCGCGAGCAGCGCCGGATCGCCGGGCGCGATCAGCAGCGCCTTGCGGATCGCGTCGCGCGCGAGGTCGTCGCGGTGCTTGTTGGACCACATCCGCGCCGCCTCCAACAGACGCCTCGCGTCGGCGCGCGCGTCGGCCTGGCTCGGCGCGCGCAGGGCCGGCGGCGTCGCGGCGATCCCCGCCGTCGCCCAGACCGACGATGCGAGCCACGCGAACCGCGGCGCGAGCGCCGCCGCGCGCATCAGCGGCCCGCCGCGCACGGCTCGCTCCATCGGACGTTCAGCATGCCGTCGGCCGCGAACCGATAACGCCCGTCGCGCCAGCCGAGCCCGAACAGCGTCAGTACGGCCGTGTAATAGCCCGGCGCGGTTTCGCCGTCGAGCCGCGCGATGCGCTCGACCTGCGCGTCGCCGAGCGCGCGCTCGCCGCGCGCGTCGAGAAACGGCACCGCCGCCGCCGAAAAGCCCGCATTGCCCGCACTCGAGCCCGGCACGCCCGTCTCGGTATCGACCGTCTCCGGCGGCGCGCCGTGCGCGGCCACGTAGTTCGCGAACGGCGCGAAACGCGCGAGCAGCGGCTTCGCGAGCGGATCGTCCGCCGCGAGCATGCCCGTCCACAGATACACGCGAATCGCGTCGTACGCGCCCGCGCCGCGCGTGGCCGGATCGGCCCCGAAGCCGGCGCCCGCGCGATAGACCGTCCAGTCCGGCGCGAAGCCGCGCGGCGCGGCGTCGAGCAGCACGCGGCGCGCGCTCGAAACGAGGCGCGGCCAGCGCGCGTCGTCCGGCAGATGCGCGCCGATGCCGCGTATCACCTGCGGCGGCGAGTAGCTCGGGTTCAGCCGCCATCGGTCGCGCGCCGGCTGAAAGCCCTCCGGCCCCGGCAAAAGCGCGACGCCGAGCTCCGGCAGCGTCGCCGTCTCGTCGTCCAGCACGCGCTTCGCGAGCGCCGCGCCGCGCGCGATGTAGCTGCGCTCGCGCCATAAGCGCCCCGCCTCCAGCAGCGCGTACGCGATCCACAGATCGGCGTCGGATGCCGCGTTCGCGTCGAGCACGCGCCACGCGCCGTCGCTCGCGCGGCCCCACAGCCAGGCGGGCAAATGCGCGCTCAGGTCGCCTTGCGCGAGATTGTTCTCGGTCCAGCGAAGGAGCGCGTCGAAGGCCGGCCGGTCGTTCGCGACGAGTGCGAAGAACAGGCCGTACGCCTGGCCCTCGGACACGGTCCGCTCGTCGGCCGAACCGACGTCGATCACGCGGCCGTCGATCGACATGAAATCGCGCTTGAAGCGCGCCCAGCGGGGCCAGTCCGACGCGGCCGCGCAAACGCTCGCGTCGCCCACGGCGACGGCTTGCGCGCGAACGGCGGCGGCGCCCGCCACCGCCGCCGCGCCGACGAGCGCCGCCGTCGCCGTCGCCGCACGCCGCATCGGTCGGGCAAAGCCGGTGCGCCGCGTCGGGTCGATCGGCTCGCGGGCCATCCGTCAGCTCCTGCGGCGCCGCTCGGCGATCCGCTGCAGCACGCCGAACGCGGCGAGCGTGAGCAGCAGGCCGGCGAGCACGCCCGAGATGCCGAGCAGCAGCGGATGCTTCGCCGCGTGGCCCCAGAGCCGTTCGTACCACGACACATAGCCGACGATGTAGGTGTCGTTCACCCGCATGCTGTCCACCGCATCCGCCCGGACGAGCGCGAGATCGCCCTGCACCTGCGCGACGAGCCCGGGCTTGTCGAACACGTCGAGCAGATCGCCCAGGCGCTGCGCGTCGGTCGCCGTCAGCGCGACGACGCTGCGCCCGCGGCTGCCGGGCAGCTCGAAGCCGAGCAGCGCGCCGAGCGCGCCGCGCTGCTCGAGCAGCGCGCTGCCTTCCCGCCGCCTGTCGCCGACACGCCAGCGCTCCGTCACCGCGAACGCGGCGGGCACCATGCCGTCGGCGGGCCGCGCGCCGAAGACGACCGGCAACGCCGCGCGCCAGCGGTCGAGCAGCGGAAACGACGAGCCGCCGTCGACGACGAGCAGATCCTTGTCGACGAGCCCCGCCGCGTCGCGCTCGCGCGCGAGCGCGACGCGCAGCGCCGGAAAGCCCGTCCATTCGCCCATGTGGCCGAGCATCGCGAGGAACGCTTCGATTTCCTGGGGCGACGGCGCATCCGCGATCACGACCGCCGTTTGCGAAAGGTCCGCGTAGCGCGTGAACGGAAACCCGCTGTTCGCGAAATACGCGAGATTCGGCAACTCCGCGTAATGAACGAAGTGCGAGAAATCGATCGTCGAATCCGGATCGATCGCCGCGCGCTGCGGCTGCGACGCGACGCCCGAACACCAGCCGGTCTGCTGCGAATCGAGATTGAAGCGCAACTGCAACTGGTTGGCGCTGCCGACGCGGAACGCGGGGATGTCGACGGCACTCGTCCTGCGCGCGTCCGGATCGGACAGCAGCGGCAGTTGCAATCGTCCGCGCGCGTCGTCGGCCGACGCGAGCGGAAGACGGTACGACTTGACGAGCTGCTCGTTGATCTCGACCGACAGCGTCGAGTTGTTCGGCACCGTCGGCGCCGTGTAACGATAGCGCAGCAGCAGCGGCACGCCCGCCCCGCTCCACGAATGCAGATCGGCCGGCAGACGCAGGTTCAGCCGGATCGGATCGGGTGCGCTGCCGCGCACTTCGAGCGCGTCGGGCTGCTCGGCGAGCTCTCTGAACGCGACGGGCCGCGTCACGGGCAGCCAGCGCGGCGCGTCGTACGGCTTGCGCGGCGGGCCGGCATCGACCCGCGCGATCCGCGCCCACGGCCCGGACAGCGCCGCCTTGCCGAGCACGAGCGCACGAACCGCTTCGTCGACTTCGGCCGCGGTGCGCCCGGTGACGACGAGCAGCTTCTTGTCCGCGGCAGACGGATTGTCGGCGACGATCAGCATCGGGCCGTCGATCGCCGGCAGGCTCAACCCGGCAGGCAGCGCGGACGCAATGCCGACGACCACCGCGTGCGCGCCGGCAGGCGGCGCCGACGCGAGCGGAAAGCGCGCGTGACGGTAACTCGCGAGCGCGCCGAACCACGACGCGAGCACGCCCGCGCTGCGCAGCGTCGCGTCGTCGGGCGCCGCGGGCAGTACGAAAGGCAGCGTCAGCCGATCGTTGTCGCGCCGATCGAAGAACGGCACGGGCAGCAGCGCGAGATCGTTCGGCAGGCGCATCGCCTCCTCGTCGAGGATCAATTCGCTCGACGGGCTGACGTCGGCCCACAGCGACGAATGGTTCGGGTCCTCGCAATGATCGAGCGTGTAGTGCGCAACGAGATGCAGGCCGATCTGATTGAAATCGCTGAGCAAGCGCGAATCGATCGGAACGTCCTGCGTGACGGTGCGGCCCGCGCGCTCCGGCGCGAACGGCACGGTCGCGACGGCTTCGCCGTTGACCGTCACTTTCAGATGCGAAACGGCAAACACGAGCGCCGGCGAATACGCATAAACGAGGCGCAGCCGTGCGGCATTGACCACTCGATCGAGCCGCACGCCGGCGTTGACGATGCGCGTCGCGTCGACGCCTCGGAACTTGAGCACGTCGTATGCGCCGAGCGACGAGAACGGCAGGTGCGCTTCCGATCGCGCTTGCGATCGCGCTTGCGATTGCGCCTGCGAGGCGCGACCGTCGGCAACGCCTGCGTCCGGACGCCGGGACGCGGAGAAGTCCGCAGCGGACGCGGGCGCCGGCGCCGGCGCGGCTTCGGCGATTTGAAGCGCCGCCGCCATGGTCGACGCGACGGCGGCAGACGCGAGCGCCGCCCGCAATCGTTCGCGAAGCCGCCGTCGCGTGGCGCATCGGTCTTCTGCAGAAAATCCCAGATTGCGCATTGATTTATTTTTAATTCAACGAAATGCAACAATTGGAGCGAATTAGATAATCGGCATCATGATTGCCGAATCGACACCGAATATCTCGTAAGCGTCATGCCGATTCGAAAATCGGAATCGATTCCCTCGCCTCTTCGGCGCTGCAAAACGGATCTGCTTCAACTTTTATAATTCATCCGGTCTCACTGTGTGAGCAATATTTTTGTCTCGATTTTCCCGGTTGCAAGACGGGCGCGCATGACGTTCTCGCCGCGATGCCGCGACGAACGACGGGCGCCGCTTCGAATCGCCGCCGAAATCGCCAACGCTCGTGAACCTCATCGCGGCCGAGGCGGCGCGGCGGGTCATCAGGCGCGGCGTCCCGCGAGCGAAGCGGCGGACCGCCTGGGGAATTCGACCTGGAGCCGGCATCGCCGGACCACGAGCCGCCGGCAATCTTTTGCTGAACGAATCGAGCGTCGCGCGCAATCGACCGCGTTTTCTGCAATTGAAACCGGCATCGCGACATCTCGTCGCAAAGCGTAGCGATCCGAAATTTCCATTGCGTATTTTTCGGGCAATGCTGCCGAGACGCGCGTTCATCAGCGCGCGTGCGTCGAGCATTCGATACGGCGGCGCCGTCGCGTGTCGAACGTGCATTCCGTTTGCGATGCCGATCCAGAAAACCCTCCGCCACGCGCGCAGCGCCGCTACCGCGCGCCGATCAGCCGATATCCCTCGCCCGCTTCCGTCATGATGTGCTCCGGACGCCCAGGGTCGCGCTCCAGCTTCTGGCGCAAATGCCCCACGTAGACGCGCAGGTAATGCTGATCCTGCATGTGAGACGGCCCCCATATCTCCGTCAGCAACTGGTCATGCGTCAGCAATCGTCCGGCGTGCCGGGCCAGCAACGCGAGCAGCCGATATTCCGTGCGGCTCAAGTGCACGACCCCGCCCTCGCGCATCACGCTCCGCTCGCCGAGATCGATCGTGACGCCGCCGAAGCGCACGACGCCTCCGCGATGACGGGGATTGCCGGTCAGCCGCCGCAGACGCGCGTGGATGCGTGCGATCAATTCCGGCACCCCGAACGGCTTCGTCAGATAATCGTCCGCTCCGGCATTCAGCGCGGCCACCTTGTCGGATTCCCGATCCCGCGACGACAGGACGATCAGCGGCGCACGCGACGCGCGGCGAATCTCCCCGATCAGGTCCATGCCGTCGACATCCGGCAAGTTGACGTCGACGATCAGGAGGTCCGGATGCCGCCGCGCGACCTCGTCGAGCCCTCGTGCGCCCGTGCCGGCATCGTAGACGGCGAAGCCCTCGTGCGTGAGCGCCGCGCGCACGAAGTGACGGATGCAGGTTTCGCCGTCGATCAGCATGACGGTAGCGGTCGGCTCGCTCATGCTCGACCTTGTCGAATCGTTCGAGTCGACCGCGCGTGGCCGGCAGCCGGCGAAAATATCATGTCGTTGCCACCTCTCCAGGCTCATGCGCGGCAGACGACGTTGCGTCGAGCCCGCCGCGTTCGGTTCGCGTTCGCGCCGCCGATCTCCGGATGCCGTCGCGCCCGACACTCGCCGTCGCCGCGCGACGGCCCGCTCGCCGGCCCCGCGCGCGACGCCCGGCCTGGAGCGCCCTGCCGGATCGCTCACGACGGCCCGCCATCGATCGCCGGTCAGCGCATCGGCTTCGCTTCGTCGAGCGCCAGGTTCAGCTTCAACACGTTGACGCGCGGTTCGCCCAGCACGCCGAGCTGGCGCCCGCTCGTGCCGCCGGCAATCAGGCGGCTGACCTGATCGACGGACAAGCCCCGCGCTTTCGCCACCCGCTCCGCCTGATAGGCCGCCGCGGCCGGCGTGATCTCCGGATCGAGGCCGCTGCCCGACGACGTGATGAGATCCACCGGAATCGGCTTCGACACGTCCGTTCCCGCGGCCTTGAGCGCGTCGATCCGCCCTTTCGCTTCTTCGGCGAGCGCCGGGTTCGTGGGCCCGAGATTCGAGCCGTTCGATCCCTGCGCGTTGTACGGATTCGGCGTGGTCGCCGACAGACGCCCCCAGAAATACTGCGGCGCATCGAACTGCTGACCGATGACGGCCGAGCCGATCGCCCTTGCGTCGCGCGTGAGCAGGCTGCCGTTCGCCTGCCACGGAAACACGGCCTGCCCGATCCCGGTCACGACGAGCGGATAGAGGCCGCCCGTGATCAGCGTCAGCGCGGCGAACAGCACGAGCACCGGCCGAATCAGCGTCTTCATGATGTCGCTCCCCCGTTATGCCCAACCGAGCGCGGTCAGGATCACGTCGATCAGCTTGATGAACGGGAACGGCAACAGAATGCCGCCGAGCCCGTAGATCAGCAGATTGCGGCGCAGCAGCGCCGACGCGCCGAGCGGGCGATACTTCACGCCCTTCAACGCGAGCGGGATCAGCGCGACGATGATGAGCGCATTGAAGATCACCGCGGACAGGATCGCCGACGACGGCGACGTCAGACGCATGATGTCCAGCACGCCCAACTGCGGATACGTGGTCGCGAACGCCGCCGGAATGATCGCGAAATACTTCGCGACGTCGTTCGCGATCGAGAACGTCGTGAGCGAGCCGCGCGTCATCAGCATCTGCTTGCCGATCTCGACGACTTCGATCAGCTTCGTCGGGTTCGAGTCGAGATCCACCATGTTGCCCGCTTCCTTCGCCGCTTGCGTGCCCGTGTTCATCGCGACGGCCACGTCCGCCTGCGCGAGCGCCGGCGCGTCGTTCGTGCCGTCGCCCGTCATCGCGACGAGCCGCCCTTGCGCCTGATGCTCGCGAATCGTCGTGAGCTTCGTTTCCGGCGTCGCCTCGGACAGGAAATCGTCGACGCCCGCCTCCGCCGCGATCGCCGCGGCGGTGAGCCGGTTGTCGCCCGTCACCATGATGGTCTTGATGCCCATCTTGCGCAGCTCGGCGAAGCGCTCCTTGATGCCGCCCTTCACGATGTCCTTCAATTCGATCGTGCCGAGCACGCGCGAGATGCCGTCGCGCAATTCGGCGACGACGAGCGGCGTGCTGCCGCGCCGCGCGATGTCCTTCACGATGCTGTCGACTTCGGCGGGCACGCTGCCGTTGTGCGCTTCCATGTAGTGCTTGATCGCGTCGGCCGCGCCCTTGCGTATCTCGCGGCTCGGCGCCCCGGCGGAAGCCCCTGCGGGGGACAGGTCGACGCCGCTCATTCGGGTCTGCGCGGAGAACGACAGGAACACGGCGTGCAGCGCGGCCATGTCGCGCTGGCGGATGTTGAAGCGCTGCTTCGCGAGCACGACGATGCTGCGGCCCTCCGGCGTCTCGTCGGCGAGCGACGCCAGTTGCGCGGCATCGGCGAACGCCTCCTCGGTCACGGTCGACACCGGGTAGAACGCCGACGCCTGACGGTTGCCGAGCGTGATCGTGCCCGTCTTGTCGAGCAACAGCACGTCGACGTCGCCCGCCGCCTCGACCGCGCGCCCCGACGTCGCGATCACGTTCGCCTGCATCATCCGGCTCATGCCCGCCACGCCGATCGCGGACAGCAGGCCGCCGATCGTCGTCGGAATCAGGCACACGAGCAGCGCGACGAGCGCGGTGATCGTGACGGGATGGCCCGCCTTGGCTGCCGCGACCGAGAAGATCGAGAACGGCAGCAGCGTCGCCGTCGCGAGCAGCAGCACGATCGTCAGCGCGACGAGCAGGATCGTGAGCGCGATCTCGTTGGGCGTCTTCTTGCGCTTCGCGCCCTCGACCATCGCGATCATCCGGTCGAGGAACGCCTCGCCCGGGTTCGCCGTCACCCGGACGACGATCCAGTCGGACAGCACGCGCGTGCCGCCCGTCACCGACGAGAAATCGCCGCCCGATTCGCGGATCACGGGCGCCGATTCGCCGGTGATCGCCGATTCGTCGACCGACGCGACGCCTTCGATCACCTCGCCGTCCGCCGGAATCGCGTCGCCCGCCTCGACGAGCACGACGTCGCCGCGGCGCAGGTCGCTCGCGGTCATGATGCGGATCGGCGATTTCGGGTGCGGCCCCTCGAGCTTCTTCGCCATCACGTCGTGCCGCGCGGCGCGCAACGATGCCGCCTGCGCCTTCGAGCGCCCTTCGGCGAGCGCCTCGGCGAAGTTCGCGAACAGCACGGTGAACCACAGCCACAGCGCGACCGCGAGAATGAAGCCCGCGGGCGCCTCGGCGTCGCCGCGCAGCGCGGCGATCCACAGGACCGTCGTCAGGATGCTGCCGACGTACACGCAGAACATCACCGGGTTGCGCAACTGCGTGCGCGGCGCGAGCTTGCGCAACGAATCGACCAAAGCCGGCCGGACGATGGCCGGATCGAACATCGAGCGCGCCGCGAGGCGCGCGTGCCCGAGGTTGTCGGGGCGATGTTGCGATGCTTGGTTATCCTGAATCATGTCTACCTCGCCATGAACGACGTCAATGACCGGCGATCATCATCAGATGCTCGACGACCGGGCCGAGCGCGAGCGCCGGTACATAGGTCAGCGCGCCGACGAGCAGCACCGTGCCGAGCAGCAGCACGACGAACAGCGGACCGTGCGTCGGCAGCGTGCCGGCCGTCACCGCGATGCGCTTCTTGTCCGCGAGCGAGCCCGCGATCGCGAGCACCGGAATGATCGTGCCGAGGCGACCGAACCACATCGCGATCGCGAGCGTCACGTTGTAGAACGGCGTGTTGACCGAGAGGCCCGCGAACGCGCTGCCGTTGTTGTTCGCGGCCGAGCTGTACGCGTAGAGAATCTCCGAGAAGCCGTGCGGGCCCGGATTCGCGACGCCCGCCACGCCGGCCGCCGACAGCACGGCGACCGACGCGCCGACGAGCACGAGGAGCGGCGTCAGCAGAACGGCAATCGACACCATCTTCATCTCGTACGATTCGATCTTCTTGCCGACGTACTCCGGCGTTCGTCCGATCATCAGCCCGGCGACGAACACCGCCAGCAACGCGAAGACGAGCATTCCATAGAGTCCGGAACCCACCCCGCCGAAGATCACTTCGCCGAGTTGGATCAACATCAGCGGGACGAATCCGCCCAGCGGCGTCAACGAATCGTGCATGTTGTTCACCGCGCCGCACGACGCCGCCGTCGTGGCGACGGTGAAGATGCCCGACTGCGCGATGCCGAATCGGGTTTCCTTGCCTTCCATGTTGCCGCCGTCCTGAACGGGCGACGCGCGCTGATCGACGTTCAGCGTCGTGAAGACGGGATTGCCGGCCTGCTCCGCGGATATTTCGCCCCAGCACGCAACGGCGAACGCGATCGTCATCGCCGCGAGAATCGCATGGCCCTGCCGGCGGTCGCCCACCATGCGGCCGAACACGACGCACAACGCGGCGGGGATGATCAGTATCGCGATCATCTGCGTGAAATTGGCGACGGGCGTGGGATTCTCGTAAGGATGCGCGGAGTTTGCATTGAAGAATCCGCCGCCGTTCGTGCCGAGCATCTTGATCGCTTCCTGCGATGCGACGGGCCCCATCGCGATCGTCTGCTTGTCGGCCTTGAAGTCCGCCATCACCGCATTGCCCTTCGCGTCCTTGACCGGATTGCCTTGCGCGTCCGTCTTGGGCGCCTGGTAGTGCGTGACCTGCAACGTCGGCACGTCGACATACGACGAGAAGTTCTGGATCGCGCCCTGGCTCACGAGCGCGACGGCGACGACGAGCGCGGCCGGCATGAGGATATAGAGCGTGATGCGCGTGAAGTCGACCCAGAAGTTGCCGATCGTCTTCGACGTATGGCGCGCGAAGCCTCGGATCAATGCGACCACGACGGCAATGCCCGTGGCCGCCGAAAAGAAATTCTGCACCGTCAGCGCGGCCATCTGCGTCAGATAGCTGACGGTCTGCTCCGGCGTGTAGTCCTGCCAGTTGGTGTTCGTGACGAAGCTCACCGCGGTGTTGAACGCGGCGTCCGGCGTCATCGGGCCGAATGCTTGCGGATTGCCCGGCAGCCATTGCTGGATGCGCAACACGCCGTACACGACGACGACGCCGAGCGCGTTGAACGCGACGACGGCCATCGCGTATTGCCGCCACGACATCTCCGCGGCGGAATCGACGCCGGCTAGCCTGTACAGCGCGGTCTCGACCGGTCGCCCTACGCGGAGCACGATCGCCGACTTGCCGTCGAGCACATTCGCCATGTATCGCCCGAGCGGAATCGCCAGCGCGATCAATAAGACGATAAAAATGCCCGTCTGGATCGAATTGTTCAGGTTCATTCGAGATCCTCCGCGCGCAGAAGCGCATAGAGGAGATAGACGAACAAGACGGCCGTCGCGGCGCCCGCGAGCCACATCATCCAGGCACTCATGAGCGGCCTCCCGACGTGCGGCGCAGTTTGTCGCAACCGGCGATCATCGCGGCGATCAAGCCGCCGAATACGCCGATGGCGATGAGGTAAAGGAGATCCATGGTCGCGCCTCCAAGCGGAAACCCGCTAAACCCAGCGTATGAGAGCCACGGTAAACTTCCCGAAAAACCGAAGCGCGGGACTATAAAAGTTGCGTAAACAGAAACGGCGGAGGCGTCGGGTGAGAGAAAGCGAATGCGCGCCATCGCATCGGAGCGTCGAGCAACTTCGAGCGGCTCGATGCGAAATGAATAGAACCCCTGATCACTTCGGCGCAGCACGCCTGCGTCGGCGTCCCGCGCTCGGACGTAGCTTAGTCACGCGTTTTTACAGACAATTGACGTGAGTCAACTCTGTGACCAACGCCGAAATTTTGCATCGCCGCGTCGAACGCGGTTCGACTTCGTTTCGTTTTCTGTTCGAACTTCAATACGCCGGCAGACGTATCGATGAGGTCGCCTCGGATTCGGATTCGGATTCGGATTCGGATTCGGAGGCGTTCGGCGTTCGGCGTTGGACCACCACGAATCTCGCCATGCATAGCCGTTCACGTTTCGGAGCTCAATCAAGAATGGATAGCGAGAATTCGCGATCTTTCGACGGGACGCCTGAGCGCTAGCGCTCCCGCGCTCAAGTCGTGAATGCGTGAGTGCATGAATGCATGAATGCGCATTCACCCGCGCCTGACTGCAGGTGACGGAAAGCGGCATCCGCAAGGCGTGCGGATTCGCAAGAGGCACGCCATCGCCTCTCTTCAACCGTGAACGCACACCGTCGGCGATGCCGCGACCGCGTGCGGACCACGATGATTCGTCCGGATGCGATGCGCCGCGTGTCGGTGAGGCGCGCCGGCGCGAACGTGGCGGCGCCGCGGCGACGGCCGAGCGCGCGCGCCTGCATCGCGCTCTCGACATTCCGCCGCCCCGCGCTACGCACGGAACACGCATCGACAAGCGCGCCGACCCATCCTCCTTTACGACCTTTTTACTTGTCACCGGATCGCGGCTCAATAAAATATCAACCGTAATCCAACCGAGAGCCGGCGACATGACCATCCGATGTCCTCGTCCCCCAAGTTGCATCGCTACCTGACAGGCAGGACGCAAGCTCTTTTCCTCGAGCCATCGTCCTGCCGAAAGGCGGGCGGTGCGCGCCGCTAGCTACCCTTCCCGAGTGTCCTTCGGCCCGCAGGAATGGCCCGGCTGCCGCAACTCCGGCGGCAGCGCGCCATGCGGGGCTGCGTTCGCTCGCGGAAACCGCAACGCGCGCACGATGCCCGCGTTCCGAGGCGCGGCACGTCGCCATCGAGCCGATATCTGGCAATGGCCTTCCGACGGCGTCGACGCGCCCGGGCCGAATCCCGAGAGCCGGGACGGGCCGACCGTCGACACGACGCGGCTCCTGCTCTTCGCCCGCCCCTTCGGACTTCGCATCGTTTTGCGCGTGGCGAACGATGCGATACGCATGTGCGCCATGCGTGTTGAAGAAAGGATTGCTGATGAACGAGTTCCATGGAAATTCGGTGCCGGCGAACATGCCGCGGCTGAGCGCGCATGAAATGGCGGCGCTGATGCTGCTCGAACATGCGCCCGTCGAAATCGAGCGGGGAACGCTCGACATGACGATGCTCCGCGACGCAGGGCTGGCGGAACTGATCGATCGGGAAAAGGGCGCGCCCAAGTTCTCGATCACGCGGAAAGGAAAAGTCCTGCTGCGCATCCTGAGCGAATTGATCGCGCGGGAGAGCGTCGGGCGGCCGAGCCGGCGATCCTGATTTCGAGCGCGCGTCGCCGAACGCGTGAGAGGCAACATGTGCATCGCCGCAACACGCGCCGGACGGCTCGAGCGATTTTGATTCACGGGCATGCCCGCTCGCATGCATTGCATTTGACGAATCTGGAGCATCGACATGTTTGAAATCAACAAGAACTACACGCGCGAATTCATCCACACGGCCTGCGGCGGCAGCAAGCAGGCGTTTTTGCCCACGAAGAACGGCAAGGTCGTCGCCGCCTGCCTGCGGACGGATCTCAATCCGCAAGCGCCCGATGTCATCATCTGCGACGGCAGCGCTTCGGCAAGAGCCGCCGGCAGGACGCTCGCCAATCAGGGCGGCGCCATTCCCGTGTTCATCAAGATGGAGACGGACGCGTTTCGTTTCATCGGCCTGTTTGCCGTCAGCGAATCGTTGACCGCACCGCTCGACTGCACGCCTTTTGTGCGCAACAGCGGGTTCACGACTGGTCAGGTTTCGCGCGTCCTGAAGATGAAACGTTGCGAATAGGCGCGAGTGAAGGCGGCGCGGACGAGCGTTCGGCGCCCGGCCGCCACGCGATTCCCGGTGAGCGGCTCGGGCGCTTGCGCCCCGCGCGGCGTTTCCGTCGTCGCGCTGGCGCGCGATCGCCTGCGACACGAACGCTGGGGCTTTCGCCGCACTGATCGGCACGCCTGCGAATGCGTTCTTCGCGCAACGCGCATGTCCGCGTTGCGCGCGCGATCAACAAACTCCGGCCGGGGGCTCGCAACACAATGGCGACGTCGATGTGCGAAACGATTCGAGGCCGCAGGAAACACATCGGAAACGAACCGGAAACGATCGACCGCGAATTCGGGAAGACCGTCCTTCGCGAACGAGCAACGAGCCTCTATCGCGAATCGCTCGCTCCCCGCGGCGGTTCCTCGGCTCGCGCATCGCGCCGCGAAGCCACCGAGCACGAGCGCGACGATTCCCGTCGCGCGCCGCACGGGATGAGAACCTCGCATCGATCTCCCGGCGGCGGCCCATGATGTGCCGCCTATCGCCCAGGGCGTGGCCCCTTCCGCGCGAACTCGGCGGCGATCGGGCCATAATCCTCGAGCGGCGGAAACGTCGCGAAACCGTGCATCGCGCCGGTCCTCGCCCAAGGCAGCGCCTCGCTGGTATAGGTCTCGACGTAAGGGGTGAACCATCCGAAATCGTCGAGCATCGACGGGCGAACGTTGACGAATCCCATGCTGGGTTCGAGCTCGGTGAACACCCAGCTCTTGCACCAGTCACAATGCCGGTGACGGATCTGCTCGCCGTGCAGGCCGCCGACAACCGGCTCGCCTTCAGTCACGCGAAAACCCTGCGTGGGAATCGCCATCGACAGCGAGAAGGCGCTTGCGCTCATCTTCTGGCAACCGGTGCAGTGACACGCCATCGTCAGCAGCGGCGGTGCGGTGATCTCGAAGCGCAGCCTTGCGCAGCGGCATCCGCCCGTCCAGGGCAATTTCCAGTCTTCCATTGCGCTCTCTTCGTTGGTGGACAATCGAGGATGGGCCATCCTATTACGGATCGGGAAAGGCGATCAACGCGCATCGCGCATCGCGCATCGCGCATGCCGAAGCCGAAGCCGCAGCCGATGCCGGTGCCGGTGCCGATGCGTCGCGGCTTCGCCGACGAAACCGCCGGCGTGAGCGCATGCGTTTCGTGTTCGGCGCGACGGTGCCGGTCGAAAACCCGCTTTCGAGCGCGGCGCGGATCGAACAAGCCGCGCAGATTCGCTCCGTTCGACGGCGAAATCGCGCGGCACGGCGAGCGCCGCCATATCGCATCGTCGCATTGTCGAAGGGCGCGCATCGGATATCGCTTCGGACATCGCTCGCACCAGCACGAACTTCCGGCTGCCGCCGATAGCGGCTTGAAGAAACCTCTCGATCGATGCGACCGCGAGCACACGATTCGGCGCTCGATCGGCGGCGACGCGAGGCGGCTCCACGTCACCGCCTCGTCGACATCGCCGCGGCGACAATTGCCTTACGCCGCGAGCGCAAACGCGGCCGCCACCGCGAACGGAGCGATTACGCGGCGGGGGCGAACCGGTTCTCGCGATCACGTCGATCGTTTGTCCCGATGCACCGCCGAGCGCGCGGACCTATCATGAAATCGGTGCTCCGCCGATCCCCAGGGAGGCGATCATGACGACGCGCTCCGACTCCGTCCGAATCCGAACCGCATGGCGCGGCGCGGTGTTGTCCGCGTGCGCGGCCGCGCTCGCCGCATGCACGATCACGCTGCCGCCGCCGCACGGCGCAGTCGTCGTGCCGAGCGTGCCGTCGATGAGCGCCACCGAATACCGTGCGGCCGTCGCCGAGCGCATCGCCAATCGCAATTCGGATCGCATCCTGCGCGGCACGCCCCAGGCGATGCTGCGCTCGCTCGTGGTCGTCGCGTTCACCGTCGATCGCAACGGGCAGCTCGTGAAATCGGCCGTCTATCGCAGCAACGGCGACGACGAAGCGGAAGGCATCGCGCTCGCGTCGCTGCGCCGCGCCGCGCCGCTGCCGCCGCCGCCCGCGAAGATGCTCGACGGGCGCGGCCAGGTCGAATTGATGGAAACCTGGCTCTTCAACGACAACGGCCAGTTCCAGTTGCGCACGAAAGCGGCGCCGCAAGCGCAGACGCTCAACTGAACCGGACGCGGGCGCGAACCGCCGTTCCCGTCCGCCCGCGCGCCGCCGCACGCGGCGCGACGGCTCGCGCCCGCGTCGCTATAATTTCCCGCACCCCGTTCGGCCGCAAGGCCCGCTAGCGCGTCGCGCCTATCCGGCAAGCCGCGCCACGCATCGACGACACGCGGGCACGCAAAGGCCCGCATGGGCATGGCGTGCGCCGTCGCACGGCCGCGCGCGAACCGCCGGCATGCGCCGCCCGCTTCGCGTCGCACCCGACTCTCGATTCGAATCAAGGAGCGACGGCCGCCGCTCGCGCGCGACGAGCGATGCGCGAGCCGCCGGGCGTCGTACCGCCACAACCGGAGACCCGCATGTCGGATACCCGTCTTTCCGCTTCCGCCGCCGCGCCGCGCGCAGCCGGCACGACGAGCCATCGGCGCATCGTGTTCGCGAGCTTCATCGGCACGGCGATCGAGTTCTACGACTTCTACGTATACGCGACGGCCGCCGCGCTCGTGATCGGTCCCGTGTTCTTCCCGCACGGCTCGGCGACCGCGCAGGCGCTGTCCGCGTTCGTCACGTTCGGCATCGCGTTCATCGCGCGGCCGATCGGCTCGTTCCTGTTCGGCCACTTCGGCGACCGGATCGGCCGCAAATCGACGCTCGTCGCGTCGCTGCTCGTGATGGGCGTGTCGACGACGGCGATCGGCCTCGTGCCCGGCTACGACGCGATCGGCGCGCTCGCGCCGGTGCTGCTCTGCGTGCTGCGCTTCGGCCAGGGCATCGGCCTCGGCGGCGAATGGGGCGGCGCCGCGCTCCTCGCGACCGAGCACGCGCCCGCCGGCAAGCGCGGCTGGTTCGGGATGTTCCCGCAGCTCGGCCCGTCGATCGGCTTTCTCGCATCGAACGGCCTCTTCTTCGCGCTCGCGCTCACGCTGTCCGACGAGCAGTTCCGCTCGTGGGGCTGGCGCATTCCGTTTCTCGTGAGCGCGGCGCTCGTCGCGGTCGGCCTGTACGTGCGCCTGAAGATCGCCGAGACGCCCGCATTCCAGGCCGCGCTCGACCGGCACGAGCGCGTGCGCGTGCCGATCGCCGCGCTCGTCGCGCACCACTGGCGGCCGACGCTGCTCGGCGCGCTCGCGATGGTCGTCTGCTACACGCTCTTTTACATCTCGACGGTGTTCTCGCTGTCGTACGGCGTCGCGACGCTGCATTTCTCGCGCCAGAGCTTTCTCGGCCTGCTGTGCTTCGCGGTGCTGTTCATGGCGCTCGCGACGCCGCTCGCCGCCGCGGCCGCCGACCGCTTCGGCCGCAAGCCTGTGCTGATCGCGGGCTCGATCGCCGCGCTGCTGTCGGGCTTCACGATGGCGCCCCTTCTCGGCAGCGGCTCGACGGCGTTCGTCGCGCTGTTCCTGACGATCGAGCTGTTCTTGATGGGAGTGACGTTCGCGCCGATGGGCGCACTGCTGCCGGAACTGTTTCCGACCAACGTCCGCTACACGGGCGCGGGCGTCGCGTACAACCTGGGCGGCATCCTCGGCGCGTCGATCGCGCCGTACATCGCGCAGCTGCTCGCCGCGCGCGGCGGGCTCGCGTGGGTAGGCGGCTACGTGTCGGTCGCGGCGGCGATCAGCCTCGTCGGCGTGCTGCTGATGCGCGAGACGCGCGACGCGAAGCTGACCTGAACGCGCGAGCGACGGGCGGGCCGCGCGATCCGGATCGTGCCCCCGCCCGCGTCGAACGAGCGGCGGCCGGCCGCGTTTTCGTTACGCGTCGCCGTGTCTATACTCGATGGACGAACACCTGCCGCGCAGCGCGGCGAGCGCGACGCATTCGGCATCAGCCGACAGGAGCCGCCGCGATGGACCTCATTCGCCTGCAAAACTCCGATCTCGTGTTGATTCTCGCGCTGTCGCTCGGCGGCGCGCTGCTGCTTGCCGCGCACTTCAGGCCGAAAAGCTGGCTCGGCATCGCGCTCGAAGCGCTCGCCGCGAACCTCGCGGCCATTGCGGCCGTGATCGCGTTCGAATTACTGATGTCTTGAGCGCGCCGCGCCCGGCGAACGGGCCGCGCATGCCCGCGCACGCCTACATCGCGGCGACGCGCCGCGGCTCCTCCATCGTGCCCGCCGGATAGACGCGCTCGACCGCGCCGAGCACGTCGTCGACGCTCGGCGTGGAGCCTTCGTCCCCGATCGACAGCGACTGTGGCGCGCCGCCCACGCCCAGATGCTGGCGCGACGTCGCGCGAAAGATCATGACGGTCGGCTTCTCGAGCGCGTGCGACATGTGAACGAAGCCGGTATCGACGCCGACGACGAGCGTCGCGCGATCGATCTTGCGCGCGACGTCCGTGAGCGTCAGCTTGGGCAGCACGACGGCGCCCGGCGCGTGCGCGGCGATCCGCTGCGCCTCCTCGCGCTCGTGCTCGCCACCCCACGGCAGCAGCACGTGCAGCCCGCGGGCGAGCATCTCGCGCGCGAGCGCGCCCCAGTGATCGGCCGGCCAGCGCTTGTCGTCGTTCGACGTCGCGTGAAAGAACAGCGCATACGGCCCGGCCGGCTCCGCGTACGCCGCGAGCGGCGCCGTATGCGGCTCGCGCGACTCCGGCGGCACTTCGAGCAGGTAATCGGCGCGGCCCTGCGGCTCGTAGCCGAGCGCCTCGCCGGCGCTCACGCGCATGCCGTGCCACGCATCGCAAGCGGGGCGCGGGCCGAAGCGCCCGTTGTACGCGAACATCGCGCCGAGCTCGCCGAGATCCTGATTCCGGTAGCCGTAGCGCCGGCGCGCGCGCGCGAGAAACGAAATGATCGCGCTTTTGTAGACTCCGTGAAGGTCGATCACCGCATCGTAACGGTATGCGCGCAGCTCGCCGATCGAAGCCGCGATCACCTGCAGGTCCGCGCGGCTGCGCGCCTTCTTGAAACGCCGCAGCGGCGCGCACAGCACGCGGCTCACGCCGGTGCTCCAGCGCACGACGTCGGCGCACGATTCGTCGACGGCCCAATCCACCTGCACGCCCGGAAACGCGCGATGGATGTCCGCGACGACGGGCAGCGTCTGCACGACATCGCCGAGCGATGTCACCTTCACAATGAGAATACGTTTCATTTGTATGTGGATGTCTCCAGCTTGTTAGTTTGGCATTCTAATTAGATCGAATCGCAGAAGACAAAAATTACAATCAAATTACGATCACTCGACGTCGTCGCGGCCATGCATTGCGCTCCTTATAATTTCGTTTTTGCTCGCATCACTGCCCATGCAACGCCCTCGCCTGATTCCAACTCTCACGCGCCGCACGCAGCGGATCTGGCGCCAGTACGGCGTGTTCTGGCTCGGCGCGATCGCGGTGGGCCTGATGGCCGTCATGTATGCGCGGCTCATCGATTGGGGCTACGATGCGTTCCGCACGCTCGAGCGCGGCCGCCCGTGGCTGCCGTTCCTGCTGACGCCCGCCGTCGCCGCGCTGTCCGTCTGGCTCACGCGCCGCTTCTTTCGCGGCGCGGAAGGCAGCGGGATTCCTCAGGTGATCGCCACGCTGCACGCACAGCCTAGCGCGTTCGGCTCGCGGTTGCTAACGCTGCGCATCCTGTTCGGCAAGATCCTGATCTCGTGGCTCGGCATCGTCGGCGGCTTCACGATCGGCCGCGAAGGGCCGACCGTGCAGATCGGCGCATCGCTGATGTTCAACCTGCGCCGCTTCTACCCGCGCTCGAACGCGCTGATCGAACGGCAGCTCGTGCTCGCGGGCGCGGCGGCGGGCCTGTCCGCGGCGTTCAACACGCCGCTCGCGGGAATCGTGTTCGCAATCGAGGAGTTGAGCCGCAGCTTCTCGGCGCGCGCGAGCGGCGTGCTCATCACCGCGATCATCATCGCCGGCGTGATCGCGCTCGGCATGAACGGCAACTACACGTACTTCGGCACGATCGACATCGGCCTGCAATTTCCGAAAATGCTCGCGCCCGCCGTGCTGCTCACGGCGCTCGTCACGGGCGTCGCAGGCGGCCTGTTCGGCTGGCTGCTGCTCAACACCGGCCGCTGGCTGCCCGCGCGGCTGCTGACGCTCTACCGCGAGCGTCCGATCGTGTTCGCGGCGGCGTGCGGCGTCGCGATCGCCGCCGTCGGCGTCGCATCCGGCGGCACGACGTTCGGCAGCGGCTACGCGCAGGCGCGCGGGCTCCTCGACGGCCGCGAACAACTGCCCGTCCTGTATCCGTTGCTCAAAATGGCTTCGATGGTCGCGTCGTATCTGCCCGGGATTCCGGGCGGGATCTTCGCGCCGTCGCTGTCGATCGGCGCGGGCTTCGGCAATCTGCTGCACTACGTGTTCAGCGGGATGCATCTGCCGATGCTGATCGCCCTCGCGATGGTCGGCTATCTCGCGGCCGTCACGCAATCGCCGATCACGTCGTTCGTGATCGTGATGGAGATGATCAACGGCCACGCGCTCGTGATCTCGCTGATGGCGACCGCGCTGATCGCGAGCCGCGTGTCGCGCCTGTTCGTGCCGCCCCTCTACGAAACGCTCGCCGAGCGCTATCTGAAGCCGCCGCAGCCGAAGCACGCGGCGGCCGCGCCCGCCGCCGCCGCTCCCGCGCACACCGGCATCACGGCGCTCAAGATGCCCGAAGACGCCGAGTCGGCGCCCGCCGATCCGCTCGATACGCTGCGCGACGACGGCACGCCGGCCGCCGACGCGAACGATACGGCGACGATGGAAAA
The DNA here is from genome assembly GCF_001524445.2 of Burkholderia savannae. Classification (NCBI taxonomy): domain Bacteria; kingdom Pseudomonadati; phylum Pseudomonadota; class Betaproteobacteria; order Burkholderiales; family Burkholderiaceae; genus Burkholderia; species Burkholderia savannae. The sequence goes on along the minus strand of NZ_CP013417.1, from coordinate 869,162 downwards.
GCTCGGCGGCGCGAATGCCGCGACGCACGCCGCCGATGCGGCGAGCGAGGCCGACGCCTCGCGTGCGGCCCCGCTCGCGCAAGCGGACTCGGCTTCGGCGCTCGACGCAGACGGCGAGCCGACGGCGCGCGCCGACGCCTCCCCGCCGCAGTCGAACGGCGCACCGCATCGCGAGCCGCCGCATCGCCCGGCTCAATAGATCACGACGGGCGCCGGCCGGTAGTACACCGGCCGCGCCGGCACGATGACGCAGCCGGCCAGCGTCAGCGCGACGAGCGCAAGCGCGAACAAGGTTCGTTTCATCGCCCGGCCCTCCTCAAGCCCAGTGGCCGCGAATCCAGACCCAGCCCGGCCCGCGCTGCGCCCAGTGGCCCGGCTCCCAGTGCAGGCCGACGCGCTCGGCTTCCCAATGCCCGGCGATCCACACGTAGCGGCCATGATCCCAGCGCCAGTGGCCGCGATCCCACACATAGCCGACACGCGGCTCGGGCACGACCTCGTAGCGCACGGGCGGCGGCGCGCTCGGCGCAACGACGACGACTTCCGCGGCGGCCGGCTCGACGACGACGCCCGGCGCCGCCTGCGCAACGATGATCTCGCCGGCGCTCGCGGCGAGCGGCGCGGCGACCGCGCAAAGGCCCCCGCCCGCGACGACGAACGGCAGCACGACACGATGAAGAGAGAAAGACATCCTTGCCTCCGAGAATGTGATTGGATACGCGACGAGAGCGTATCCATTCAATGCTCGGGAAGGCGTAACGGCGGACAGACGCTGCGTTACGGGAGGCCCGAAAGTGCAACGAGAAGTAAGGCCTCGCGCGGCGGCCACGCACCGCGCGCGATGAGGCGGGAAATGCGTCAGGCTTGCGGAATCTCGATCTTCACTTCGAGCACTTCCAGATCGTCCTGGCGCTCGAGGCTCACGCGGATGTCATCGTTCGAAATCTTCACGTACTTCGAAATGACCGCGACGAGTTCCTTTTGCAGCGCAGGCAGATAATCGGCGGGCGGGCGGCCGCCCACGCGTTCGTGCGCGATGATGAGCTGCAAGCGCTCCTTCGCGACGGCCGCGGACTTCTTCTTTTCACCGAGCAGAAACGACAGAATCGACATGACGCGCCTCCGTTACTTGGAGCCGAAGAGGCGCTGCAGCAGGCCCGGCTTCTGATAGTCGGTGAAACGCAGCGGTTTGTCCTCGCCGAGGAAGCGCGCGACGATGTCCTTGTAGGCTTCCGCGACGTCGGTGCCGTCGAGGTGGACGGCGGGCAGGCCCTGGTTCGACGCGTGCAGCACTGCTTCGGACTCCGGCACGACGCCGATCAGCTTGATGCGCAGGATCTCGCTGATGTCGTCGAGCGACAGCATCTCGCCTTCGGTCACGCGTTTCGGGTTGTAGCGGGTGATGAGCAGGTGCTCCCGGATCGGATCTTTGCCTTCCGTCGCGCGCTTCGTCTTCGACGACAGGATGCCGAGGATGCGGTCCGAGTCGCGCACCGACGACACTTCCGGGTTCGTCACGACGAGCGCCTCGTCCGCGAAGTACATCGCATGCAGCGCGCCCGACTCGATGCCCGCGGGCGAATCACAGATGATGAATTCGAAATCCATCGCGATCAGGTCGTTGATGACCTTCTCGACGCCCTCGCGCGTCAGCGCTTCCTTGTCGCGCGTCTGCGACGCGGGCAGGATGTGCAGGTTCTCGCACTTCTTGTCCTTGATGAGCGCCTGGTTCAGGTTCGCTTCGCCCTGGATCACGTTGACGAGATCGTAGACGACGCGGCGCTCGCAGCCCATGATGAGGTCGAGATTGCGCAGACCGACGTCGAAATCGATCACGGCCGTCTTGTGACCGCGCAGCGCGAGACCGGAAGCGAAGCTCGCGCTCGTCGTCGTCTTGCCCACGCCGCCCTTGCCCGAAGTCACCACGATGATTTTTGCCATTTACCTACCCTGTGTTCGTCAATGAGGACCGACCGACCCGATTGCCGCGCCACGCGTGTTACGTGAGGCGCAGCGGTTCGATCATCAGTTTTTCCTGTTCCAACCGGATCTGCACCGACTTGCCGAGTACGTCGGCCGGCAGCGGGTTCTCGGTGGTCCGATAGATACCCGCGATCGAGATCAGCTCCGGTTCGAGACACGTGCAGAAGATGCGCGCGTCGTGATTGCCGTGCACGCCCGCGAGAGCGCGGCCGCGCAACGGCGCGTAGATGTGGATGTTGCCTTCCGCGATGACCTCGGCGCCGTAACTGACCGGGCCGAGCACCACGAGATCTCCCTTCGCGTAAATCTGTTGTCCTGAACGCAGCGGCTTGTCGATGACGAGCGTCGCCGATTGCGGCGCGGCGGCGGGCGCGGCGCTCGCCGACTGCGCGGGCGCCTCGACGCCGGACGGGCCGGCTTCGGCGAAGAGCGCGGCCTGCCCGGCGGCTGGCGCGTCCTGCTCCGCCGGCTGCGCGGGCGCGTCGTCCGCCGCCTTCGGCGCCGACGCGCGCCGGTCGCGCGCCTCGAGAAGCGGCAAGTCCCCGCCCGCCGCCCATGCGTGCTGGCCGGGCTGCGCGATCACGCCGATCGTCCGCATCCGCACGTCGTTCAGCATCCGGCGAATTTCGTCGAGCGGGACGCGTTCGTTGTCCGCGAGCCGCCGCACGTCGATCGCGACGACGTCGTCCGCAAAAAATTCGGGGGTCGCTTCGAAACGCTTGACCAACTCGGCGCGCAACGCATCGAGGTCGGCGGTTTTCACGATGAACAGCAACGTGTCGACCGAACCGCTGCGCAGTTCGAAGAATGGCGATTTTTTAAGCGACATGGACGTCCTGCAAAAAAATTTTTCGTATTTTACAGGCGTCCACGCCGGGGGCCATCATTTTCGGGCGCGCCGGGCGCCCGCGCGGCGCGGCGCCCGCCCGCGACGCCCGGTCCGGGCGCGGCAAGGAGGGAACGGGATCGGTTCGCACGCCGCTTACGCGTGCTCGCGCCAGACAAACAGCGATTTCATCGCGCCGGGCACGCGGGTGATAGGCGCCCGCTCGCCGGTGTCGGCGAAGCCGACGTGCTCGTAGAAACGGATCGCGCTGCGGTTCTGGTCGGCGATCCACGCGCAGATCTCGACGGCGCCGCGCGACGCGAGCCACGAGCGCGCCGTGTCGACGAGCAGCACGCCGCCGCGCAGGTGACGCACCGCGTGCGCGACCCACAGCTCGCTCACGAACGCGCGACGCGCGGGCGTGCTGTCGAAATACGCGCCGATCATGCCGGCCGGATGGCCTTCGGTGTACAACACGAACGTGGTCGATTCGTCGGACGTCGCGCGCTGCTGCGCGATCGCCGCCGCTCTCGCGGCGTCGACGGCCAGCTCGGCTTCCGGCGTCTCGCCGCTCGCATAGGGCTCGCGCAGCGAGGCGGCGCGCAGTTCGCGATACACGCCGCCTTGATCCGCGGCAATACGACGAACAGTCAAGGTCGAACTCATGCAGGCACAGCCCCCTTCGGACAGCAAGCCGTTAGCTTCAACCGAAAGCGGGGCATGAGTCAAATCGTAATTTCCGAATGGCTGCGAAATGTCGTCGATAAGCACGATATCGCGCGCAATTTCGCGCTTATGCGGCAGCGCAGCAATATGCGATGAACCGATCTGCCGGCTGTCGCGTCGCACGGGCGCGGACGTCGCCTCACCGGTCCGCCGACACGAGGGCGACCATGCGCACGGCCGCGCACGTCCGCGCCGAATGCCCGAACAGGCGAGCCGTGTCGGTAACGGCAACGCCGCGCTCATCGGCGGGCCGACGCGGAACGAAACGACGCGCATCCGTCCGGGCCCGAAGCGCCCTGCCCCATGGATGCAGGGGCATCGAGCGGCTGCGGCACGGAAATCCGGTGGTTCCCGAAGGCGCAAAGCCGCGTAGCGTATGAAAAAGCCCGCAACGTCGCGGGCTTTCCACTTGCAACGCAGGAGGCCGCGTGCGCAGTCGGCTTGCGGCGGGCCGGTTTCCGCCCGGAACCAACAGCTGCGGCGCACGGGCGAACCGCCACCTCGCGTTGCGTCGGGCGCACGCCCCGCCCTATTGGGCGCTAAAGGGCATCGTTCCCAACGAGGACAGCACGTACGTGCCGTCTGCGTTCAGATATGAGCGAACGCCGTTCAGCAAAATCTGCCCTTGCTGAGTCATGACGCCGCTCCACGTGTCCTGAATGCAATAAGGCCAGTTGGCAGGCCGAATATTCGCGATGAACGCGATGCTGTTGGGCGTGGTCACGTTGCCCACGTAGTTCCAGATTCCGGCGAGCACGCCGAAGGTCTGCTGCCCCTGCGGCGTGTATTTCGAAACGTAGCTTCCGCCGAATGTCCCGTTCCCTTCGTTTGCGTTGGCGATCGTCAACGTGAAAGCGCCGTCCTGGGATTTATAAGTTCCATTGATGTTCATGTGATTCTCCTTTTACCGAGTACACGTACATTTAGAACCTCTGGTGAGGGCGACAAGCGTCGGCCAGTCGCATCGCCGACGCATCGCCCTCTCTTCTCATTGGGCTCGCAATCGAATTGGCAGTGCAACTACCAGAAATGATAGGGAGACCGAAAGTCGCCCCTGCATCATCGCTCTGTCGCATGGAAAACTCGTGGCGCTGGCGCGGTGCAAAGCCGGGCGCTTCGTCGACGCGCGACGTTACAACGACGACGGCAAAGCCGCGGGCGCATGAGGTTACTGAGCAAGCGAATCACGACTCCACGTTCCGGTTTGCGCTGAGTCTCTTGGGTGGATGCGTCGGGGGCTCGCGCCTCGTCGGCGCGGGCCGCGTCGGCGATGATTCGAACGCGACACGGCTGCTTGCGGGTAGGTTCGAAGCCGCGATTGCGGCATTGAATCGCGATTCGCGACTCAAGGTTGTGACTTCGCCGAATCTGCGCGTGCGATCGAGGCAGGTATGCGTTGACATGTTGAAACGTCGAGCAATCGGCGCCGATCGTGGTGCCGCGCCGTATCCCGGCGCGCCGGCGCGCGCCGGCATGGAGCCTGAAGTATCGGAATGAAGACGCGATCTTCCCGGTTCAGCCAACCGCTCAGGCGAGCATGATCGGCTTGACTGTGACAAAGGAGATAAACGATTTCGTGCGCACGACGACCGGCGTCAGTAATTCGCCGACGAAGAACACGCGCGAGTTCGAATCGTCGCTCAGCGTGAAGGGGCGACGCGGTACTCATCGGCGGGGGAGCTGGTGTCGATGCGCCCGGTCAGGGTCTCCAAATCCCACGCCGCGTTCCTGCATCCCATCGATGCTGCTCAGCATGTGTTTGACCGCGCAATGCGGTCGAGCTGGTAGACGGCTAGCGTGTCGCCGCGCTTGAGATTTCTGGGGAGCGTGTCTGGAACGGGTCGTCGCAGCGTTGCGCGGAGCCGTTTTTCTTGTGGAATGCGTCGACGCCGGTCTTCGCCGACGCTTCGATCCGCGCACGCGTTTCCTGTTCTTGAGCGGAAACTCCGGCGTAATCGATGCTCGTATGGCATAAAAAAACGCCGGATTCTTCCATCGAATCCGGCGCTTCCTTAAGAGCAATCCGAGATTGCTCTCTCATCTGGCGGAAAGGGTGGGATTCGAACCCACGATACGGTATAACCGTATACCGGATTTCGAGTCCGGCGCATTCGACCTCTCTGCCACCTTTCCTTTTTTCGCTCACCGGTAGGTCGTCCCGGCGAAGCGAAGATTATAGAACACCCTTTTGCCGACTTCCAAGTTTTTTCTCAAATATTTTTCGAAGCCGCTCGGAAGCCCGCTCAGGCCGCGTTCGACGGCGCGTCGATCCGCTCGACGCCGCCCATGTACGGCCGCAACGCGACCGGCACCGTCACCGAGCCGTCGGCGTTCTGGTAATTCTCCAGCACCGCGACAAGCGTGCGGCCGACCGCGAGACCCGAGCCGTTCAGCGTGTGCACGAGTTCCGGCTTGCCCTGCGCGTTGCGGAACCGCGCCTGCATCCGGCGCGCCTGAAACGATTCGGTGTTCGAGCAGCTCGAAATCTCGCGATACGTGTTCTGCGCCGGCAGCCACACTTCGAGGTCGAACGTCTTCGCCGCCGCAAAGCCCATGTCGCCCGTGCACAGCGTGATCACGCGGTACGGCAGCTCGAGCTTCTGCAGGATCGCCTCCGCATGGCCGACCATCTCGTCGAGCGCCGCGTACGACGCCTCCGGCGCGACGATCTGCACCATCTCGACCTTGTCGAACTGGTGCTGACGGATCATCCCGCGCGTGTCGCGGCCGTACGAGCCCGCCTCCGAGCGAAAGCATGGCGAATGCGCGGTCAGCTTGATCGGCAGCGCGGACGCCTCGGCGATCGAATCGCGCACGGTGTTCGTCAGCGAGATCTCGGACGTCGAGATCAGGTATTGCGTGACGGTATTCTCCGCGCCGCCCTTCTCGACGCGGAACATGTCGTCGGCGAACTTCGGCAACTGGCCCGTGCCGTACAGCACGTCGGGATTGACGATGTACGGCGTGTACATTTCGCTGTAGCCGTGCTGCTGCGTGTGCGTGTCGAGCATGAACTGCGCGAGCGCGCGATGCAGCCGTGCGATCGGACCGCGCAGCACCGTGAAGCGCGCGCCCGACAGCTTCGCGCCCGTTTCGAAATCGAGGCCGAGCGGCGCGCCGACGTCGACGTGGTCCTTCACGTCGAAATCGAACTGGCGCGGCGTGCCCCAACGGCGCACTTCGACGTTCTCCGTTTCGTCGCGGCCGACCGGCACGCTTTCGTGCGGCAGGTTCGGCATCTGCAGCATCAGATCGGACACGCGGGCCTGAATCTCGTCGAGCTTCACCGCCGACGCCTTCATCTCGTCACCGATGCCGCCCACTTCGGCCATCACCGCCGACGTGTCCTCGCCCCGCCCCTTCATCGCGCCGATCTGCTTCGAGAGGCTGTTGCGGCGCGCCTGCAGCTCTTCGGTGCGGGTCTGGATCGCGCGGCGCTCCGATTCGAGCGCGGAGAACGCGGCGACGTCGAGGGTGTAGCCGCGATCGGCTAGGCGCTTCGCGACGCCGTCGAGGTCTTTGCGCAGCAACTGGATGTCGAGCATGGGAGGACAGGAGAATCGTTGTGTAAGAGGAGAATTCTAACGCACCGCGCGACCGCCACGGCGTCGGCCGGACGGCCGGCGTCGCAAACGGACCGCTGTTCGTGGCAGTATCGCGTTTCAGGCATGCGTGCCGCGCGCCGCGAAGCCGCTTTGCATGGGACCGGAGCGAGCGCTGACGCGCGAACGCCGGTCGACCGCGGTGCATGGGACCTGAACACGCGCTAAAGCGCTAACTCTCGTCGACTGCGGTGCATGGGACCAGAGTAAGCGCTAAAGCGCTAACTCTGGTCGACACGGAGAAACGATGGGCATCGAACTGGACAAGGACGTGCGCGACCGCGCGATCGCGTCGCTGCAACGCTATTTCACCGAAAACATGGAGGAGCCGATCGGCAACATCCAGGCCGGCGCGCTGCTGCATTTCTTCGTCCAGGAAATCGGGCCCGCGATCTACAACCTCGCAGTCGCCGACGCGCAATCGAGCCTGCAAGCGCGCGTCGCCGAGCTCGACATCGACTGCCATCACGAGCCGTTCGACTACTGGAAGAAGCAGCCCGCGCGCAAGCGCTGAACGGGCAGCCGGCCGCGGCCGCCGCTAATCCTTCTTGCCGGCGTCGCGATCGAGCTCGCGCAGCCACGCGAGCTTGTCCGCGATCTTCGTTTCAAGCCCCCGCGGCACCGGCTTGTACCAGCGCGGCTCGCGCATCCCGTCCGGCAAATAAGTCTCGCCCGCGGCATACGCGTTCGGCTCGTCGTGCGCATAGCGGTACGCGTGGCCGTAGCCGAGCTCCTTCATCAGCTTCGTCGGCGCGTTGCGCAGATGCACCGGCACCTCGCGCGACTTGTCCTGACGCACGAACGCCATCGCCTCGTTGTACGCGTTGTAGCCGGCGTTGCTCTTCGCCGCGCACGCAAGGTAGAGCACGGCTTGCGCGAGCGCGAGCTCGCCTTCCGGCGAGCCGAGCCGCTCGTACGTCCCGGCCGCGTCGTTCGCGATCTGCATCGCGCGCGGATCGGCCAAGCCGATGTCCTCCCACGCCATCCGCACGATCCGCCGCGCGAGGTATTTCGGATCGGCGCCGCCGTCGAGCATCCGGCAGAACCAGTACAGCGCGCCGTCCGGGCTCGAGCCGCGCACCGACTTGTGCAGCGCGGAGATCTGATCGTAAAAGTTGTCGCCGCCCTTGTCGAAGCGGCGCGCATTCATCGTCATCGCGCTCTCGACGAACGCCGCGTCGATCGTCGTCACGCCCGCGGACGTTGCCGCCGTCTGCGCCTGCTCGAGCAGGTTCAGGAAGCGCCGTGCGTCGCCGTCCGCGTAGCCGACCAGCGTGTCGACCGCCTTGTCGTCGAACGCGAGCCCTTCGAGCGCCGCGTCCTGCGCGCGCTTGAGCAACTGGCGCAGTTCGTCTTCCGTCAGCGACTTCAGCACGTACACCTGCGCGCGCGACAAGAGCGCCGAGTTCACCTCGAAGCTCGGATTCTCGGTGGTCGCGCCGATGAACGTGACGAGCCCCGATTCGACGAACGGCAGCAGCGCGTCCTGCTGCGCCTTGTTGAAGCGGTGGATCTCGTCGACGAACAGGATCGTGTGGCGGCCGGTGCGGTTCAGCATGTCGCGCGCCTGCTCCATCGCCTCGCGAATGTCCTTCACGCCGCCCAGCACGGCGGACAGCGCGATGAACTCGCAGTCGAACGCGAGCGCGGTCAGGCGCGCGAGCGTCGTCTTGCCGACGCCGGGCGGCCCCCAGAGAATCATCGAATGCGGCTTGCCCGATTCGAACGCGAGCCTGAGCGGCTTGCCTTCGCCGAGAAGATGCGTCTGGCCGATCACGTCGGCGAGCGTCTTCGGGCGCAGCGCCTCGGCGAGCGGCCGGCGCGGTTCGACTGCAAACAGGTCGGACATGGACCTTGGCTCCCACGAAAAACGATGGCGGCAAGCGTTCGCCGCCGGACCGGACATTATGACAGCCGCGCCGCCCGCTGCCACGGCGGGCCGGGCAGCGGCGCGGCGGCTAGGCGCGCGAGGCAGCGACGCGACGTGGCGCGCGCCCAAACGAACCGGGCCCGCCATCGCTGGCGGGCCCGGTCGTCGGTCGATGCGCCCCGGCCGCGCTCAGCCGGTGACGACGTCCGCGCCCTTCGGCACGACGAACTTGAACTGGTCGGCCTTCAGCGGCGGATTCGTCTGAATGTTCGAGAACGTGAGCAGCGTCACGTTGCCGAACACGTCGTGCAGTTCCATCGCGGCGAGCACGCCGTTCCTGAAGCCGATGCCGATCCGCTGGAACTGCGTGTCCTGCGCCTTCGGCACCATCTCAAGCCAGTCGATCCCGCCCTTCTCGCCCGCGTCGCGCAGCGTGTAGTTCTTCTCGAGATCGTTGCTGCCGAACAGGATCGCGGCGGGGCTCGCGCCGAGCGCGCCCGCCAACTTGCGCTCGGTGACCTGGTTCAGATCCTTGTCGTACACGTAGAGCTTGTCGCCGTCGGCCTGCAGCACCTGCTGGTACGGCTTCTGATACGTCCAGATGAACTTGCCGGGCCGCGAGAACACGAAGCTGCCGCTCGAGTTGTCGGTCGGCTTCACGGTCGGCACCGCGCCGCTCGCCGCCTTCGACGGCGCCTTGACGATCTGCTGCGTGAAATCGCCCTTCGCCGCGTGCACCTTCGCGACGAACGCCTTCAACTGCTCGGTGCCGCTCGCGAACGCGTGCGACGCGACGAGCGCGAGCGCCGCACCCGCGAGCGCGGCGCGCAGCGTGCGCGCGAACGTGCGCTTCGGCGCGACGCGAAAAGCGGGGTGAACTGCCAACGACTGATGCTGCATGTTGAGGTTTTCTCCGTAGACGGCCGGCGTGCGTTCGACCGACGGCGCCGGCGCGAATTCAATCTGCATCGCGCGCGGGCATGAGGATTTCGCGATTCCCGCTCGACGACATCGCCGACACGAGCCCGGACTGCTCCATCTGCTCGAGCAGGCGCGCCGCGCGGTTGTAGCCGATCCGCAGATGGCGCTGCACGAGCGAGATCGATGCACGCCGGTTCTTGATGACGACCTCGACCGCCTGGTCGTACAACGGATCAGACTCGCCGTTCGCATCGCCCGTTCCCGCGCCCGAGCCTTCGTCGCCGTCCGCCGTGCCGCCTTCGAGGAGCCCCTCGACGTAATTCGGCTCGCCGTGCTCCTTCAGCTTCTCGACGACGCGATGCACCTCGTCGTCCGACACGAACGCGCCGTGCACGCGCACGGGCAGCCCGGTGCCGGGCGGCAGGTACAGCATGTCGCCCTGGCCGAGCAGCGACTCCGCGCCCATCTGGTCGAGAATCGTGCGCGAATCGATCTTCGACGACACCTGGAACGCGATCCGCGTCGGCACGTTCGCCTTGATGAGGCCCGTGATCACGTCGACCGACGGGCGCTGCGTCGCGAGGATCAGGTGAATGCCCGCCGCGCGCGCCTTCTGCGCGATCCGCGCGATCAACTCCTCGACCTTCTTGCCGACGACCATCATCAGATCGGCCAGCTCGTCGATCACGACGACGATGTTCGGCAGCCGGCCGAGCGGCTCCGGATCGTCCGGCGTCAGGCTGAACGGATTCGGGATCTTCTCCTCGCGCTTCTTCGCGTCTTCGATCTTGTTGTTGTAGCCCGCGAGATTGCGCACGCCGAGCTTGCTCATCAGCTTGTAGCGGCGCTCCATCTCGGCGACCGTCCAGTTGAGCGCGTGGCCCGCCTGGCGCATGTCGGTGACGACCGGGCACAGCAGATGCGGAATGCCTTCGTAGACGCTCATTTCGAGCATCTTCGGATCGATCAGGATGACGCGCACCTGCTCGGCGCTCGCCTTGTAGAGCAGCGACAGGATCATCGCGTTGATCCCAACCGATTTGCCCGAGCCCGTCGTGCCGGCCACGAGCAGGTGCGGCATTTTTGCCAGGTCCGCGCAAACCGGCTTGCCGCCGATGTCCTTGCCGAGGCCGAGCGTGAGCATCGACGGCGCGTCCGCGTAGACTTCCGAGCCGAGGATCTCTGACAGGCGCACGGTCTGCCGGCGCTGGTTCGGCAGCTCGAGCGCCATGTAGTTCTTGCCGGGGATCGTCTCGACGACGCGAATCGACACGAGCGACAGCGCGCGCGCGAGATCCTTCGACAGATTGACGATCTGGCTGCCCTTCACGCCCGTCGCGGGCTCGATCTCGTAGCGCGTGACGACGGGGCCCGGGTACGCGGCGACGACGCTCACCTCGACGCCGAAATCCTTCAGCTTCTTCTCGATCAGGCGCGACGTGAATTCGAGCGTGTCGGCGGAGATCGTCTCCTGCGACGTCGGCGCGGGATCGAGCAGCGAGATCGCGGGCAGCGTCGAGTCGCCCGGCAGATCGGTGAAGAGCGGCTGCTGACGCTCCTTCTCCGCGCGCTCGGACTTCGCCGGCGTGACGACGGGCGGCACGATCGTGACGGGCTCGTGCTCCTCGATGCGCACGCGCTCCTCCTCGACCTTGCCTTCGCGCTTGACGGCCGCGGCCTCGCCGAGCCTGCGGTCGCGCTCGGCCTCGCGGCGCAGCTTCGCGAGCGTGAACGCGTTGATGATCGCATCGCCGACGCGCTCGGCGACCGACAGCCAGGAAAAGCGGAAATACAGCGACAGCCCGATCGCGAGCGCGATCAGCAGCGCGAGCGTGCCGCCCGTGAAGCCGAACGCGTGCGACACGCCGCGCGCGAGCGCCTCGCCGACGACGCCGCCCGGCGCGCGCGGCAGTTGCACTTTCAGCGACCACATCCGCAGCGCCTCGATGCCGTCGCTCGCGAGCAGCACGAGAACGAACGCGAAGCCCTCGGCGAGCCAGCCCGCCGGCCGTGCCGGCTCGTCCGGCAGCGTGTCGTGGCGGGTGATCCGCCGATAATTCGCGGCGACGCGCCGCCCGAGCAGCACGATGAGCCAATACGCGGAAAGGCCGAAGAGCAGCAGCATGATGTCGGCCGTCCACGCGCCGACCCTCCCTGCCCAATTCGCGATGTGGTCGACCTGCGCGGCGTGGGTCCAGCTCGGGTCGCGCCGGCTGTAGCTCAGGAGCGCCATCAGCAGGAACGCGAGCAGCGCGACCTGGAGAATCCAGCGAATCTCGGTCAGTAGGCGCGACATGCGATGCGGCAGCGCTTGGGCCTGAGCGGTGTAAGGTGCTTTTGCCATGAATCCGTCAAGAGGGCGATGAGGCGGCCTGCGCGCGGCAGGACGGCCGATCGTTCGATCCGATCTATTGTAAACGCTGCGCCGCCGCGCCAAGTGTAAATGACGGTAACGCCCCGCCGACTCGCGCCGGGAATGTGCACGCGTTACCACAGTTGGCGCCGCGCGAAGCTATCGCGTCGATTGAAAAGTCCATTCGGCAGCGCAGCAGACAGCCCTTTATAATGCGAGCTTTGCACCCATCTGCGACGGTATCCCGCTCGCAACGGGCCGCCCGGCAGCGTCATCCGCCCGGCCGGCCGCTTTTTACGGATCCTGCACATGTCCACGCCCAAACACGCGAAAGTCCTGATTCTCGGTTCCGGCCCCGCCGGCTACACGGCGGCCGTCTACGCGGCCCGCGCGAACCTGTCGCCCCTCCTGATCACGGGCATCGCGCAAGGCGGCCAGTTGATGACGACGACCGACGTCGAAAACTGGCCGGCCGATCCGGACGGCGTGCAGGGCCCCGAGCTGATGCAGCGCTTTCTCGCGCACGCGGAGCGCTTCAACACCGAAATCGTGTTCGACCACATCCACACCGCGAAGCTGCACGAGAAGCCGATCCGCCTCGTCGGCGACGCGGGCGAATACACGTGCGACGCGCTCGTCATCTCGACGGGCGCATCCGCGCAGTATCTCGGCCTGGCGTCGGAAGAAGCGTTCATGGGCAAGGGCGTATCGGCCTGCGCGACCTGCGACGGCTTCTTCTATCGCGGCCAGAACGTCGCGGTCGTCGGCGGCGGCAACACGGCCGTCGAGGAAGCGCTCTACCTGACGGGCATCGCGAAGAAGGTCACGGTGATCCACCGCCGCGACAAGTTCCGCGCGGAGCCGATCCTCGTCGACCGCCTGCTGGAGAAGGAAAAGGAAGGCGTCGTCGAGATCAAGTGGGACCACGTGCTCGACGAAGTGACGGGCGACGATTCCGGCGTGTCGGGCGTGCGCGTCAAGCACGTGAAGACGGGCGCGACCGAGGATGTCGCGGTGCAGGGCCTCTTCGTCGCGATCGGCCACAAGCCGAACACCGACATCTTCAAGGGCCAGCTCGAGATGAAGGACGGCTACATCATCACGAACAGCGGCCTGTCGGGCAACGCGACGGGTACGAGCGTGCCGGGCGTGTTCGCGGCGGGCGACGTGCAGGACCACATCTACCGCCAGGCGATCACGAGCGCGGGCACGGGCTGCATGGCGGCGCTCGACGCGCAGCGCTATCTCGAAAGCCTGCACGACCGCAAGTAAGCGCGCCGCGCGGGCGCTACAATGGCGTCTCGCCGCGCGCCGCCTGCCGGGTCCGACACACCGCAGCCGCTGTGCATCGCGCAGCGGCTTTTTCTTTTTCATGTCCGTCGGGCGAATCCGCAGCGTCGGCGCGCCCGCCCTTCCCCGCATTCGATTCATCATGGCGAAGAACCAGCCTCACCCGAGCGACCCCGCGAAGCGGCAAGCCGCCGCACGGGCGGTCGAACCGGCGCCCGCGCCCGCGAGCCCGCCACCGTCGCCCGCCGCGCTGCGCGGCCAGGGCCTCACCGGGCTCGGCGCGCTGCGCGCGTCGCTCGCCGGCGAATCCGAGCGCCGCGCGCGCGAAGCGGCGCAGGCGAAGCAGGCGGCCCGCCAGGCCAACGCCGACGCCGATCTGTTTCGCCGCGAGATCGGCGAGATCAAGCCGCTCGCCGCGCCGCCGCGCGCCGCGAGCGGCCGTCCGGTGCCCGAGCCCGTGCCGAAGCACACGCAGCAGGACGAGGAGGCGGTGCTGTCCGAGACTTTGTCCGACGAATTCGATCCCGAGACGCTGCTCGACACCGACGAGACGCTGTACTACCACCGCCCCGGCGTGAGCCAAGACGTCGTGCGCAAGCTCAGAAGCGGCGCATGGATCGTCCAGGCGCAGCTCGACCTGCACGGGATGCGGCGCGACGAGGCGCGCGAGGCGCTCGCCGAATTCATCCGCGACGCGGGCAAGAAAGGCCTGCGCTGCGTGCGCGTGATTCACGGCAAGGGGCTCGGCTCGGTCGGCAAGGAGCCGGTGCTCAAGGGCAAGGTGCGCGCGTGGCTCGTGCAGAAGGACGAGGTGATCGCGTTCTGCCAGGCGCGCGGCCACGACGGCGGCGCGGGCGCCGTCCTCGTGCTATTGCAGCCGGCCTAAGCGCGAAACCAAGACGGGCGGCAGCGTGCATCCCAGGCTCGCGCTCGCGATCGCCGTCCTCGAGGCGATCGCGACGCTCGCGTTCGCGATCTCCGGCTTCGTCGAGGCGCGCAAGAACCGGCTCGACTCGGTCGGCACGTTCGTCGTCGCGCTCGCGACCGCGTTCGGCGGCGGCACGATGCGCGACGTGCTGCTCGAGCGGCGCCCGTTCTATTGGGTCGAGCACCAGGGCTACATGATCGCGATCTTCGGCCTGTCGCTCGCCGCGCCGCTCGTGCTCAGGATGGCGTCGCGGCTGTCCGCCGAGCGGCTGCTGCTCGTCGCTGACGCGGTCGGCCTCGGAATCTTCAGCATCTCCGGCACGTCGATCGCGCTCGACGCGCAGATGCCGTGGTTCGTCGCCGCGATGATGGGCGTGACGACGGGCGTGCTCGGCGGGATCATCCGCGACGTGCTGTGCAACGACATTCCGCTGATCCTGCGCGATTCGCGGCCGTACGCGACTTGCGCGTTCGCCGGCTGCTTGATCTACCTGCTGCTCGTGTGGCTGCAATTCGATTCCGTCTACAGCGTGCTCGCGGCGACGGCCTTCATCCTCGTCGCGCGGCTCGTCACGTACAAGCTCGACATCCGGCTGCCGCACTAGCGGCGCTCGCTGCGCTCGCGGCGTGCGACGCAGGCGAAAAAAAGGCGGCCCGTGCCGGCACGTCCGCCCTTCTCTTCCCCGCTCCCTTGCCGTCTCACCGCCGCTCGGGCTTCGCCCGCGATCGGCGCGGCGATCGAGCCACGCACGCGTCGCGCGTGCGGCGCCGTCATCCGACGCCGCAGCCCGCGCGCGCGGAATCACGCGATCCGCGCCTCCGTCGACGGATCGAACAGCACCGCCTTCGACACGTCGAACAACAGCGACAGCTTCTGCTGCGGCCTCGGATCGGCGGCCGGGTGCACGCGGCTCACGATCCGCTTGCCGTTGACCTGCGCGAACACGTGCGTGTCGGGGCCCGTCGGCTCGGTCACGTCGACGGTCACGTCGACGGGCTGCAGGCGCGAGCTCTCGCCGTTGTGCGCGCTCCGCGCATCGGTGATGCGCTCCGGCCGCAGGCCGAGGATCACGTCGCGGCCGACGTGCCCGTTCATCCGCTTCGCGTCGAACGGCAGGTTCAGCACGCCGCGCATCGCGCCCGTGTCGAGCTCGATGCCCACGCCGCTGCCCTGCTCGACGAGCTTGCCGTTGATGAAGTTCATCGGCGGCGCGCCGATGAAACCCGCGACGAACAGGTTCGACGGCGAATCGTAGATGTCCTGCGGCGCGCCGAACTGCTGGACGACGCCGTCCTTCATCACCGCGATCCGGTCGCCCAGCGTCATCGCCTCGATCTGGTCGTGCGTCACGTAGACGATCGTCGTGCCGAGGCGCTGATGCAGCAGCTTGATCTCGGCGCGCATCTCGATGCGCAGCTTCGCGTCGAGGTTGGAGAGCGGCTCGTCGAACAGGAACAGCGCCGGATCGCGCGCGAGCGCGCGGCCCATCGCGACGCGCTGCCGCTGGCCGCCCGACAGTTGCCCCGGCTTGCGATCGAGCAGGTGCTCGATCTGCAGCATCGCGGCGACGCGATCGACAATCTGCTTCTGCTCGCCCTTCGGCACCTTGCGGATGTTCAGGCCGAACGAGATGTTCTCGCGCACCGTCATCGACGGATAGAGCGCGTACGACTGGAACACCATCGCGATGTCGCGATCCTTCGGCGACAGGTCGTTGACGACCTTCTCGCCGATCCGGATCTCGCCCTTCGTCACGGTTTCGAGGCCCGCGATCATGTTGAGGAGCGTCGATTTCCCGCAGCCCGAACCGCCGACGAGAATCAGGAACTGGCCGTCCTCGATGTCGATGTCGACGCCCTTCAGGACAGGCACGCCGTTCGGGTAGGTCTTGTACACGTCGCGGATGGAAAGGCTTGCCATGCTGTGAATCCTCTGTCTTCAGTGCGGCGCGCGTGCGCCGCGTCGTGTCTCGTATGTCTCGTATCGTTGCGCCGCGCGCGGCGCCCGCCCGTTCGCGTCGTTCGTGCCGAGCTCAGCCCTTCACCGCGCCCGCCGTCAGGCCGCGCACGAAGTAACGCCCGGCGATCACGTAGA
Source organism: Burkholderia savannae (assembly GCF_001524445.2). Lineage (NCBI taxonomy): Bacteria > Pseudomonadati > Pseudomonadota > Betaproteobacteria > Burkholderiales > Burkholderiaceae > Burkholderia > Burkholderia savannae. Next base: position 852,569 of record NZ_CP013417.1, on the reverse strand, counting down.
CGACGAGCGTCGGCAGCGCGGCGATGATCGCGCCCGCCATGTCGACGTTGTACTCCTTCACGCCCGTCGACGTGTTGACGAGGTTGTTCAGCGCGACCGTGATCGGCATCGAATCGACGCCGGAAAACACGATCCCGAACAGGAAGTCGTTCCAGATCTGCGTGAACTGCCAGATCAGGCACACCATGAAGATCGGCAGCGACACCGGCAGCAGGATCTTCGTGAAGATCGTGAAGAAGCCCGCGCCGTCGATGCGCGCCGCCTTCACGAGTTCCGCCGGCACGCTCACGTAGAAGTTGCGGAAGAACATCGTCGTGAACGCGATCCCGTACACGACGTGCACGAACACGAGGCCCGCAATCGTGTTGGCCATTCCGAAGAAGCCCTGCACGCGCGCCATCGGCAGCAGGATCACCTGGAACGGGATGAAGCAGCCGACGAGCAGCATCGTGAAGAGCGCATCCGCGCCGCGAAAGCGCCAGTGCGTGAGCACGTAGCCGTTGAACGCGCCGATCAGCGACGAGATCAGCACGGCCGGAATCACCATCTTGATCGAGTTGAAGAAGAACGGCTTCATCCCGTCGCAGCGCACGCCGGTGCACGCCTCGCTCCACGCCTTCGCCCACGGCGCGACCGTCCAGTTCGACGGCGGCGTCAGCAGGTTGCCCGTGCGCAACTGGTCGAGATCCTTGAACGACGTCGACAGCATCACGTAGATCGGGAACAGGAAGTACAACGCGAACAGGATCAACGCCGCGTAAATGACTGCCCGACTGAGGGTCATCTTAGGCTGCATTGCGGGTGCTCCTCGATTCCAGATACATGAGCGGCACGAGCACCGCGACGACGGTGGCGAGCATCATCACCGACGACGCCGCGCCGACGCCGAGTTGCCCGCGGTTGAACGAATACGTGTACATGAACATCGCGGGCAGCGACGACGACGTGCCCGGCCCGCCCGCCGTCAGCGCGACGACGAGGTCGAAGGTCTTGATCGTGATGTGGCAGAGGATCAGCAGCACCGAGAAGAACACCGGGCGCATGCTCGGAATCACGATTCTGCGGTAAATCGTGGGCAGCGTCGCGCCGTCGACCTGCGCGGCCTTGAAGATTTCGCTGTCGACGCCGCGCAGGCCGGCGAGGAAGAGCGCCATCACGAAACCCGTCGACTGCCACACGGCCGCGATCACGACGCAGAAGATCGCCTTGTCCGGATCGTCGAGCCAGCCGAACGAGAAATTCGTCCAGCCCCAGTCGTGCATCACCTTCTCGAGGCCCAGGCCCGGATTCAGTATCCACTGCCAGGCCGTGCCCGTGACGATGAACGACAGCGCCATCGGATACAGGAACACCGCGCGCAGCGCGCCTTCGTTGCGGATCTTCTGGTCGAGCAGGATCGCGAGAAAGAGCCCGAGCACGACGCAGATCGCGACGAACGGGATGCCGAACCAGCCGAGATTCGCGGCCGACGTCCACCAGACGTCGTTCTGGAACAGGTCCGAATAGCGGCCGAAGCCGTCGAAATCGTAGTTCGGCAACAGCCGGGAATTCGTCAGCGACAGATAGCCGGTGACGACGATGAAGCCGTAGATGAAAACCAAGGCGATCGCGATGCTGGGCGCGAGCACCAGTTTCGGAATCCAGCGGTCGGCGAACGCCGACAGCGGCGACGTGCGGTGCGCGGCAGCCGCGCTGGTTCCGTTTCCGCTAAGAGGGGCAGCCACGTGTTTCGACTCCTGGGACGAGATCGCCGCGCGCGGGCACGAAGCCGGCGCGGGCGGCGGGTACGGCGCGGGCCGGCTCGCGGCCCGTTTGCTGCGGGTGCAGCACGCAGCGCCCGGCGCGACGATGCGCGAATCCGGGCGCTCGCGCCGTGCGTTACTTCACCTTCGCGGCTCGCGCGAGCGCGGCGACCGCGCTCTTCGAGTCCTGCTGCGAGTTCATGAACTTCGTCACGACGTCGGTGATCGCGCCCGCCGTCGCGTCGCTCTGCGCCATGCCGTGCGCGAGCGACGGCACGTAGCCGCCGGCCTTGATCGCCGTCTGCTCATCAGCGTAGGACTTCTTCGCGCAATCGTCGAACTTGTCCATCTTCACGCCGAGACGCACGGGGATCGAGCCTTTCAGCAAGCTGAACTGCTCCTGGAACGCGGGCGTCATGATCGTCTTCGCGAGCGCGATCTGGCCGGGCGTCGCCGCCTTCTGGCCCTTCTGCTGGAAGAACACGAACGAGTCGACGTTGAACGTGTACGCATTCGCCGTGCCCGGCACCGCCGCGCAGATGTAGTCCTTGCCCGACTTCTTGCCGGCCGCCTCGAACTCGCCCTTCGCCCAGTCGCCCATGAACTGCATGCCGGCGCGGCCGTTGATGACCATCGCGGTCGCGAGGTTCCAGTCACGGCCGTTGCGGCCGGAGTCGAAGTAGCCCTGGATCTTGCGGACCGTGTTGAAGACTTCGAGCATCTTGTCGGACGTGAGCGTCTTCTGGTCGAGGTCGACGAGCGCCTTCTTGTAGAAGTCGGCGCCTTGCGACAGCACGACGTCTTCCCACAGCGTCAGGTCCTGCCACGGCTGGCCGCCCATCGCGACCGGCTGGATGCCCGCCGCCTTCAGCTTGTCGGCCACCTGGAAGAATTCGGGCCACGTCGCGGGCGGCTTCGCGCCGATCTTGTCGAGCGCGGCCTTGTTGATGTAGAGCCAGTTCACGCGGTGCACCGAGAACGGCGCCGCGACGGTGTTGCCCTTGTACTTGATGATCTTGTCGATCTCGGGCGGCAGGTTCTGCTTCCAGTCGCCCGCGGCCGCGTCGATGTTCACGAGCACGCCCTGGTCCGCCCAATCCTGGATGAGCGGCCCCTTGATCTGCGCGGCCGACGGCGCGTCGCCGCTGATGACCTTGGTCTTCAGCGCGGTCATCGCCGCGGCGCCCGCGCCGCCCGCGACCGCGAAATCCTTCCAGACGTAGCCCTGCTTCTGCAGGTCGTCCTTCAGCACGCCGACCGCCTTCGATTCGCCGCCCGACGTCCACCAGTGCAGCACCGTGACGTTCTCTGCCGCTTGCGACGCGGCGGCGCCGAACAACAGGCCTGCGGCGCCGAGCGCGCCCATGATCGCGCGAATTTTCATCAGTTATCTCCTCCAGATTTGGATCGATTCGTCAGGCTTTCGACTACGCGGATGCGCGAAAGCCGGCTTTGCTACGGAACGACACGGGAAATCGAGCCGCGAACGACGCATGATCGATGCGTTCGGGCCGATGCCGGCCGCGGGCTCTTAGGAACTGAGTGACTCGAAATTCAACGACCGTCTCCTCTTTGGGCTAACCGGTTCCGCCGCCTCGCGGCTCGAACCCGGGGCAGCGACGCCGCGCGAACATGCGCTTCATCAATGTCCGATAACATTTGCCGCGTGCGGCGCGCGCGCCGCACGGCCCGCCCGAAGACCGCGCCTCTTCATGCCGTGCGCTTCTTTTCTTCGTTCGGGTGCTACCCCTTGCGGCGGATTGTAGTTAAACTACAATTCAGTGTCAAAAATATTTTTATCGCACTACGGCCCGCGTCGCGGGCATCCCCAAACGGCGGAGACACATGCATACCGATTCGAGCTTCACCTTCGTTCTCTTCGGCGGCACCGGCGATCTGTCGATGCGCAAGATCCTCCCCGCGCTCTTCGAGGCTCACCGCGCGAACATGCTGTCGGAGGCCGGCAGGATCGTCGCCGTGGCCCGCCATGCGGCCGACCGCGACGGCTACCTGCAGTGGATCGACGAGCACGTGAAGCCGCATGCGGCGAAGGCGGCGGGCGGCGCGTTCGACGCAGCGGTCTGGCAGAGCTTTCTCGAGCGCATCGTCTACGTGAAGCTCGACCTCGGCCGCGCGGAGGACTACGCGCTGCTGCGCGACACGGTCGGACGCTTGTCCGGCATCCGCGTGTTCTACCTCGCGACGGGCCCGTCGCTCTTCGTGCCGATCTGCAAGGCGCTCGCCGCCGTGGGCCTGAACGAAGGCGCGCGGATCGTGCTCGAGAAGCCGCTCGGCTATGACCTGCGCTCGTCGAACGCGATCAACGACGCGGTCGGCGAGATCTTCGCCGAAGACCAGATCTACCGGATCGACCACTATCTCGGCAAGGAGCCGGTGCAGAACCTGCTCGCGCTGCGCTTCGGCAACGCGCTGTTCGAGCCGCTGTGGCGCCGCGAGTGGGTCGAGAGCATCCAGATCACGATCGCCGAGGAGCTCGGCGTCGAGGCGCGCGGCGATTTCTACGACAATACGGGCGCGCTGCGCGACATGGTGCAGAACCACCTGCTGCAGTTGCTGTCGATCGTCGCGATGGAGCCGCCGCACTCGATGGATTCCGATTCGGTGCGCGACGAGAAGCTGCGCGTGCTGCGCGCGTTGAAGCCCGTCGATCCGCGCGACATCGGCAAGGTCGCCGTGCGCGGCCAGTATCACGCGGGCGTGATCAGGGGCGCGCAGGTGCCCGCGTACGCGACCGAGCCGGGCGTGAAGCCCGAGAGCCCGACCGAGACGTTCGTCGCGCTGAAGGTCGAGATCGAGAACTGGCGCTGGGCCGGCGTGCCGTTCTTCCTGCGCACCGGCAAGCGCCTCGCCGACCGCGTCGCGGAAATCGTCGTCAACTTCCGGCCGGTGCCGCACTCGGCGCTTGGGCCCACCGCGCTGCGCGCGGGCGCGAACCGCCTCGTGATCCGGCTGCAGCCGAACGAGTCGATTCGACTGTACTGCCTCGCGAAGCAGCCGGGCGAAGGGATGAACCTCGCGAGCGTGCACCTCGATCTCGCATTCGATCAGTTCTTCAAGGAAGGCCAGATGGAGGCGTACCAGCGCCTGCTGCTCGACGTGATCAACGGCCGGCTCGCGCTCTTCGTGCGCCGCGACGAGCAGGAAGCCGCGTGGCGCTGGGTCGAGCCTATCCTGAACGAATGGGCGCGCTCGGCGAAGCCGCCGAAGCCGTACGCGGCCGGCACCTGGGGCCCCGCCGCCGCGAGCGCGATGCTCGCGCAGCACGGCACCTGCTGGCTCGAAGAAGAAAACTGACGTAACGCGGCGCGCGTGCGGCCTTCGCCCGCGCGCCGCCCGACGGTTCCCACCGAATTCATTCAATTCAATAAAAGCAGTCTGGAGGAGAAGTGATCGAGGTTCACGCTTTCGAAACCCCGCGCGCGCAATCCGAAGCGCTCGCGCAAGCGGTCGGCGAGGCGCTCGCGGCGGCGCTCGCGCGCAGCGCGCGCGCGACGCTCGCCGTGTCGGGCGGCACGAGCCCGCGGCCGTTCCTGCAAACGCTGTCGGGCGCCGCGCTCGACTGGCCGCGGATCGACGTGACGCTCGTCGACGACCGCTGGGTGCCCGACACCGACGACGCGAGCAACGCGAAGCTCGTGCGCGAGACGCTGCTGCGCAACGCGGCCGCGCAAGCGCGCTTCGCGCCGCTCGTCGACGTGCGCGAGTCGCTCGACTCGCAGATCGCGGCGCTCAACCAGAGCCCCGCGCACCCGCTGCCCGACGTCGCCGTGCTCGGCATGGGCGAGGACGGCCACACCGCGTCGATCTTCGCGGACGCGCCCGAATGGGACCGCGCGATCGCGACGGCCGAGCGCTTCGTCGCCGTCCACCCCGGCGCCGCGCCGCACGCGCGCGTGAGCCTGTCGCTCGATGCGTTGAAGCGCATCGAGCGCCTGTTCCTGCTGATCGCGGGAAGCCGCAAGCGCGAGGTGCTGGAGGCGGCCGCGGCCGCGCCGCAAAAGAACGCGATTTCGCAACTGGCCAACGACAAGGGGACGAAGCTCGATGTCTACTGGTGCGCAAACTAAGGCCGCCGCCGCGGCCCAGCACGCCGACGGGCCGCGCCTACTGGCCGACGTCGGCGGCACGAACGCGCGCTTCGCGCTCGAGACGGGCCCGGGCGACATCACGCAGATCCGCGTATACCCGGGCGCCGACTATCCGACGCTCACCGACGCGATCCGCAGGTATCTGAAGGACGTGAAGATCGGCCGCGTGAATCACGCGGCGATCGCGATCGCGAACCCCGTCGACGGCGATCAGGTCCGGATGACGAATCACAACTGGAGCTTCTCGATCGAGGCGACGCGCCGCGCGCTCGGCTTCGACACGCTGCTCGTCGTCAACGACTTCACCGCGCTCGCGATGGCGCTGCCCGGCCTGACCGACGCGCAGCGCGTGCAGATCGGCGGCGGCGCGCGCCGGCAGAACAGCGTGATCGGCCTGATGGGGCCGGGCACGGGGCTCGGCGTGTCGGGGCTCATCCCCGCCGACGACCGCTGGATCGCGCTCGGCAGCGAAGGCGGCCACGCGACGTTCGCGCCGATGGACGAGCGCGAGGATCTGGTGCTGCAGTACGCGCGCCGCAAGTATCCGCATGTTTCGTTCGAGCGCGTGTGCGCGGGCCCGGGCATGGAGATCATCTACCGCGCGCTCGCCACGCGCGACAAGAAGCGGGTGGCCGCGAACGTCGACACGGCCGACATCGTCGAGCGCGCGCACGCGGGCGACGCGCTCGCGCTCGAGGCGGTCGAGTGCTTCTGCGGAATTCTCGGCACGTTCGCCGGCAATCTCGCGGTGACGCTCGGCGCGCTCGGCGGCATCTACATCGGCGGCGGCGTCGTGCCGAAGCTGGGCGAGCTGTTCCTGCGCTCGTCGTTCCGCGCGCGCTTCGAGGCGAAGGGCCGCTTCGAGGCATATCTCGCGAACATCCCGACCTATCTCATCACCGCCGAGTATCCGGCGTTCCTCGGCGTGTCGGCGATTCTCGCCGAGCAGTTGTCGAACCGCACGGGCGGCGCGTCGTCGGCCGTGTTCGAACGAATCCGCCAGATGCGCGATGCGTTGACGCCCGCCGAGCGGCGCGTCGCCGATCTCGCGCTCAACCATCCGCGCTCGATCATCAACGATCCGATCGTCGACATCGCGCGCAAGGCCGACGTGAGCCAGCCGACGGTGATCCGCTTCTGCCGCTCGCTCGGCTGCCAGGGGCTGTCGGACTTCAAGCTGAAGCTCGCGACGGGCTTGACGGGCACGATCCCGATGAGCCACAGCCAGGTGCATCTCGGCGACACCGCCACCGACTTCGGCGCGAAGGTGCTCGACAACACGGTGTCGGCGATCCTTCAGTTGCGCGAACACTTGAACTTCGAGCACGTCGAGCAGGCGATCGACATCCTGAACAACGCGCGGCGCATCGAGTTCTACGGGCTCGGCAATTCGAACATCGTCGCGCAGGATGCGCACTACAAGTTCTTCCGCTTCGGCATCCCGACGATCGCTTACGGCGACCTGTACATGCAGGCGGCGTCGGCGGCGCTTCTCGGCAAGGGCGACGTGATCGTCGCGGTGTCGAAGTCGGGCCGCGCGCCGGAGCTTCTGCGCGTGCTCGACGTCGCGATGCAGGCGGGCGCGAAGGTGATCGCGATCACGTCGAGCAACACGCCGCTCGCGAAACGCGCGACGGTCGCGCTCGAAACCGATCACATCGAGATGCGCGAATCGCAGCTGTCGATGATCTCGCGGATTCTGCATCTCGTGATGATCGACATCCTCGCGGTCGGCGTCGCGATTCGCCGCGCCGCGCCGAACGCGGAGCTCGCCGAAGCGATGGCGCGCGCGAAGGCGCGCGCGGGCGCGAGCGCGGACGACGAGGCCGCCGACGTGCTCGACTGGCTGAGCCACGGCGCGGCGCCCGCGGCGAAGGACTGACGAGAGCATTCGACGCGCGCCGCGCCTCGCGGATCGCCGCAAGCCGGAGCCTTCGGGCTCCGGCTTTTTTTTGGTTGCGCGGCCCGGAACCGACGGGCAACGCGTCGACTCGGCTTCCCCACGATTGCACCCGGTTGCGCCGACAGCGGAGCACTTGCGCAACCCACGCGAACGATAGAAGAACTTTCCACGCGGCCGTGTAAATCCGGGATTCTTTGGAAACATTTTCCATTTTGACAAAACTATGCTTGCCTTCACTCGGCACGCATTCGTCACTGCCGTCCGCACCGATGCCGCACGAATCCGCGCGGGCGGCGAACGCCGTCGATGCGACGACGCAGCCGTAAAATCACTCGCTCAGTTTTGTCCCACGGAGATTGAAGATGAAGGCATTCAAACCGATGTTCACGTCAGCACTCGCCGCCGCGCTGTTCGGCATCGCTGCCGCTTCCGCGCACGCAGCCGACCTGCTCGACAGCGTCAAGCAGGCCGGCGTGCTCAAGATCGCGCTCGAAGGCACTTACCCCCCGTTCGACTACCGCAACAGCGACGGCCAGCTCGAAGGTTTCGACGTCGACGTCGCGAAGGAAGTCGCCGCGCGGCTCGGCGTGAAACCGCAATTCATCACGACCGAATGGAGCGGGATTCTCGCCGGCCTGCAGGCGGGCAAGTTCGACGTGATCGTGAACCAGGTCGGCATCACGCCGGCGCGCAAGCAGGCCCTCGACTTCAGCCAGCCGTATGTGTACTCCGCCGCGCAACTGATCCAGCGCGCGGACGACAAGTTCGACTACGGCGCGCCGGGCGCGCTGCAGGGCAAGCGGCTCGGCGTCACGCTCGGCACGAACTTCGCCGATCTCGCGAAGACGCTGCCCGGCGTCGAGGTGAAGACGTACCCGGGCGCGCCGGAGAAGCTGCGCGACGTCGCGGCGGGCCGCATCGACGTCAGCATGGACGACCGGCTGATGCTGCCGTACCTGATCAAGAACGCGCACATGCCGCTGCGGCCGGGCGCGACGGTCAAGGGCGGCGAGACGCAGATGGGCATCCCGTTCCGCAAGGGCAATCCGAAGTTCGCGAAGGCGATCGACGACGCGCTCGCCTCGATGCGCAAAGACGGCACGCTCAAGAAGATCTCGGTGCAGTGGTTCGGCGTCGACACGTCGGTCCCCAACGCGCAATAACCGTCACCACCCGCGCGCGTCGGCACGCCCAGGGGCCGCCGGCGCGCCCGTAAATGTTTTGGAGTCCAATTCATGGAAGCGTTCGATGTGGTCGTGCACGCCCTCCCCGTGCTCGCGAACGGCGCGATTCTGACGATGAAGTTCGCGCTCGCGTCGATGGTGCTGGGCCTGATCGTCGGCCTCGTCGTCGCGATCGTGCGAATCGGCAACAACCGGATACTGTCCGCCATCGCGCAAGGCTACGTCAGCCTGATGCGCGGCACGCCGCTGCTCGTGCAGATGTTCGTCGTCTACTACGGGCTGCCCGACATCGGCGTCTCGCTGGACCCGACTTCGGCCGGCATCTTGACGTTGACGCTCAACGCGGGCGCCTATCTGTCCGAAAGCATGCGCGGCGCGATCCTCGGCATCGGCCGCGGCCAGTGGGCCGCGTCGCACAGCCTCGGCCTCACGCACGTGCAGACGCTGCGCCACGTCGTCTGCCCGCAGGCGCTGCGCCTCGCGGTGCCGAGCCTCGGGAACACGCTGATCAGCCTCATCAAGGACACGTCGCTCGTCTCCGTCATCACCGTGACGGAGTTGCTGCGCTCGACGCAGGAAGCCATCGCATCGACGTTCCAGCCGCTTCCGCTGTATCTCGCGGCCGCGGCCATCTACTGGGTCCTGAGTACGCTGCTGTCGCGGCTCCAGGTGCGCGTCGAAAAGCGCTGCGTGCTACCGTCGGCGCACTGAACATGCGGCGGCCGTCCGGATCGCGGCACGGCCGCGCGTTGTGCAATTCGCAAGGTTTCCGAACATGATTACTCTCGACAACGTATCGAAGTGGTACGGCGCCCATCAAGTCCTCACCGGTTGCAGCGCAACCGTCACGAAAGGCGAAGTGGTCGTCGTCTGCGGGCCGTCCGGCTCGGGCAAGTCGACGCTCATCAAGACGATCAACGGCCTCGAGCCGTTCCAGCGGGGCGATATCATCGTCGACGGCGCGCGCCTTGGCGATCCGTCGATCAAGCTCGCCCAGTTGCGCGCGCGCGTCGGCATGGTGTTTCAGCATTTCGAACTGTTTCCGCACCTGTCCGTGCTCGAGAACCTGACGCTCGCGCAAATCAAGGTGCTGCGCCGCGACCAGGACGAGGCGCGCGACATCGGGCTGCGCCTGCTCGATCGCGTCGGCCTGAAAGCGCATGCGCAGAAGTTTCCCGGCCAGCTGTCGGGCGGACAGCAGCAACGCGTCGCGATCGCGCGTGCATTGTCGATGAACCCGATAGCGATGCTGTTCGACGAGCCGACATCCGCGCTCGATCCTGAAATGATCAACGAAGTGCTCGACGTGATGGTCGAGCTCGCGCGCGAAGGGATGACCATGATCTGCGTCACGCACGAGATGGGATTCGCACGCAAGGTCGCGAATCGGGTGCTCTTCATGGACAGCGGCGTGATCGTCGAAGACGCGGCGAGCGCGACGTTCTTCAGCACGCCGCGCTCCGAGCGCGCGCGCGACTTTCTCGACAAGATCCTGCACTGACCCGCTTGGCCTGCCGCCGCCCGGCGGCGTCACGACGACCCGACACCTCCACCCGGCATGAACACGACGACGCTTTCAACCAAACTGAACACTTTCGCCCGCCTGAATCTGATCGATGCGGCGACGCCGCTGCAACGGCTGCCGCGCCTGTCGGCGCACGTCGGCCGCGACGTCTACGTGAAGCGCGACGATTGCACGCCGCTCGCGATGGGTGGCAACAAGCTGCGCAAGCTCGAATTCCTCGCCGCGGACGCGCTCCGTCAAAACGCGGACGTGCTCGTGACGGCAGGCGCGATCCAGTCGAATCACGTCCGGCAGACCGCAGCGCTCGCGGCGCAACTCGGCCTCGACTGCGTCGCGTTGCTCGAAAACCCGATCGGGACCGCGCGCGACGATTACCTGCGCAGCGGCAACCGGCTGCTGCTCGATCTGTTCCGTGTGCGCGTGCACGACGTCGACAACCTCGACGACGCCGACCGGCAGCTCGAAGCGGCCGCGCAACGGCTGCGCGACGAAGGACGTCGCCCGTACGTGATTCCGATCGGCGGCTCGAACGCGCTCGGCGCGCTCGGCTACGTGCGCGCGGGGCTGGAACTCGAACAGCAGATCCGCGCCGCGGCGCTCGACTTCTCGGCCGTCGTGCTCGCATCCGGCAGCGCGGGCACGCACGCGGGCCTCTCGTTGGCGCTCGCGCATGCCTTGCCATCGCTGCCCGTGATCGGCGTCACGGTGTCGCGCACCGATGCCGCGCAGCGCCCGAAGGTGCGGCAACTGCTCGACCGGGCGAGCGCATTGCTCGGCGTCGAAACGCCGGCCGAGACGCGCATCGATCTGTGGGACGACTACTTCGCGCCGCGCTACGGCGAGCCCAATCGCGCGGGCAACGACGCAGTCAGGTTGCTCGCGCGAACCGAGGGGCTGCTGCTCGATCCCGTGTACACGGGCAAGGCGATGGCCGGCCTGCTCGACGGCATCGCGCGCGGCCGCATCGAAGGAAACGGCCCGGTGCTGTTCCTGCATACGGGCGGCGCGCCCGCGCTGTTCGCGTATCGCGACGCGTGCGGCGCGAACGCATGACGTCGCGCGAACGCTGAAGCGCCGTCACCCCGCGTTCGCGCACATCGCCGCGCCCGACGGCATCCGGCGCTATCTGTCGTCGCAATACGGCGTCGCGCACGCGTCGTGACCGCGCGACGCCGAACGCGGCCCTTCGTGCCGCGCGGCAACCGGCGCCAGCGGCAACGAAAAGCCGCATGCCGGCGGCGGCGCGCGCAAGCCGCCGGCTTCGCTACGCGACGTCGACGTTGCGGAACCTGCCCTTCACCGGCAGGCCATGCCAGCGCAGCACGAGCATGCGCCCGCCGAGGCACAAGAGGCCCGAGACGCCGATCGTCACGCCCATCGCGAACGGCGTGCCGTCGGCGAGCGCGCCGATCGCGACGCTCGCGAGCGCGCCGAGCGCGAGCTGCATCGCGCCGAACACCGCGGCCGCGGCGCCCGCGTTGTGCGGATAGCGGTGCATCAGGTCGGTCGTGCAATTGGCCGACAGAATCCCGACGACGCCGACGACGAAAAAGAGGCTCGCGACGATCGACCACAATCCGCCCAGCCCCGTCAGCGCGAAGAACGCGACGGCAAGCGACGCCGCGCAGCTCAGCAGCGACGCGCCCGCGATGATCTTCAGCGATCCGACGCGGCCGATGAGGCGCGTGTTCAGGAAGTTGCCGAGCATGATGCCGACGACGTTCAACCCGAACAGCAGCCCGTAATGCTGCGGCGACACGTGGAAGTAATCGATATAGACGAACGGCGTCGCGGTGATGTACGCGAACATCGACGCGAACGCCATTCCGCCGCACAGCATATGGCCCCACGCGACCGGATCGGCGACGATGCGCCCGTATGCGGAGAACGATGCGAGCACGGCCGAGCTCGCGCGCTTCTCGCGCGGCCAGGTCTCGGGCACGCGCAGGAACGCGGCCGTCGCGCAGACCGCGCCGAACAGCGTGAGCACGACGAACACGCCGCGCCAGCCCGAGAAGCGCAGCACCTGCCCGCCGATGAGCGGCGCGAGGAGCGGCCCGATCGCGGTGACGATCGCGACCATCGACAGCACCTTCGCCGCGTCGGCCGGCTCGTGCGCGTCGCGCGCGATCGCGCGCGCGAGCACCGACGCCGCGCCCGCGCCGAACGCTTGCAGGAAGCGCACGACGATCAGCATGTCGATCGACGCGGCGACGAAGCAGCCGACGCTCGCGAGCGTGAAGAGCGCGATGCCGCCGAGCAGCACGGGCCGGCGGCCGTAGGTGTCGGACAGCGGTCCGTAGAGCAGCATGCCGATCGAGAAGCCGGCCATGAAGCTCGTCAGCGTGCGCTGCGCGGCGGCGGCGCTCACGCCGAAGCCGGCCGCGATCGCGGGCAGGCTCGGCAGGTACATGTCGGTGGCGATCGGCCCGCACGCGGCGAGCGCGCCGAGCAACAGGATCAGCCGGCCGTCGGGCCGGCGTCTTGCGACGTGAGGCATTGGAATTCCACGGAAGCGGCCGCCGTGCGCGGGTGGGCGCGCGCGACGGCCAGGCAAGGAGGGCGGCGCCCGGTCGGGCCGCCGCGAGGCTCGATTGTACGCGACCGGTTGCCGGCGTTCTTGATGCAGGTCCGACTGGAGTGGCCGGCGTGATGTCCGGCGCATGGCGGTTTGGCGGTTTGGCGGGTTGGCGGTTTGGCGGTTTGGCGGTTTGGCGGGTCGGCGGGTTGGCGGGTTGGCGGGTTGGCGGGTTGGCGGGTTGGCGGGTCGGCGGGTCGGCGGGTCGGCGGGTCGGCGGGTCGGCGGGTCGGCAGGTCGGCAGGTCGGCAAGTCGGCGAGTCGGCAGGTCGGCGAGCGGCGGGTCGGCGGGCCCACGCCGCGTTTCATGATCCCGGCCATCGTCTCCGCGCGCCGCCGTCGCGCGGCGTCCGCGCATCGGTTAAGCTCGGCGTTTTCGTTGGACGATTCCGCGCCGAGCTGCCGACATGACCGCCTTCCTGCTAATCTGGAGCCCCAAGAAATGGCCTTGGCCCGAGCTGCCCGAAATGGCCGCGCGCGTGAAGGCGGGCGAAGCGGTCGCCGACGTCTGGGGCTGCGGCTTCTCGCGCAGCATCCTGCCGGGCGACCGCGTGTTCCTGCATCGTGTCGCGAAAGAGCCGAAGGGCGTGTTCGGTTCCGGCTACGTGACGCGCGGGCCGTACGAGGTGCCTGATCCGCAGACGAAGCGCGGCTACCGGCTTTGCATCGACTTCGTCTACGACTGGCTCGTCGACGGCCACAGCGAAGTCGTGATCCCGCGCGACGCGCTGCGCGCGCATCCGTTCTCGGTGCAGACGTGGGACGCGCAGACGTCGGGCACGTCGATCAAGCCGATGGTCGAGGGTGCGCTCGAAAAACGCTGGGCCGAACTCACCGGCAAGCGCAAGCCACCGAAGCGCGCATAGCCGGCGCACCGCCGCTCGTCACGCGCCGCCCGTCGGGCGGCGATTCGTACAGCGATTCGTACGGCAATTCGCGCTGCAATTCGCGCTGCAATTCGTGCTGCAATTCGCGCGGCGACTCGCCCCGCGCCTCATCCCGCCGTTCGCCGCGGCGAACGACGGCAATCGGCACCGAACCACGACCCATTCGTCGATCGACGCGACGAATCCGTCCGGCACCGCAGGAATCGCGCGAATCTCGCGCGCACGAGCGTCGATCGCGAACCGTTTCTCGATACGCCGCGCCGCGGCGTCGCCCGGACCCGCGTTGCCCGCGCTCCGCCCACACGCCCCGCCCCGCGCGCCGAACCGCCGCAGCGCCGGGAAAGCCCGCGCCGCGCGTCTCCGGTACAATCGGTCGGATCGATACGCCCGACGCGAGCCGCGGCGCTTCGCCGCTCGCGCGCACTCTCTCGCAGGTCCAATTCATGTCGAACAATCAGACTCTCTTCGAACGCGCTCAGCGAACCATCCCGGGCGGCGTCAATTCGCCGGTGCGGGCGTTCCGCTCGGTCGGCGGCACGCCGCGCTTCGTCGCGCGCGCGCAAGGCGCGTACTTCTGGGATGCGGACGGCAAACGCTACATCGACTACATCGGCTCGTGGGGCCCGATGATCGTCGGCCACGTGCATCCGGACGTGCTCGCCGCCGTGCAGCGCGTGCTCGCCGACGGCTTCTCGTTCGGCGCGCCGACCGAGGCCGAGATCGAGATCGCCGAGGAAATCTGCAAGCTCGTGCCGTCGATCGAACAGGTGCGGATGGTGTCGAGCGGCACCGAAGCGACGATGAGCGCGCTGCGCCTCGCGCGCGGCTTCACCGGCCGCAGCCGGATCGTCAAGTTCGAAGGCTGCTATCACGGCCACGCGGACAGCCTGCTCGTGAAGGCGGGCTCGGGGCTCCTCACGTTCGGCAATCCGACCTCGGCGGGCGTGCCCGCCGACGTCGCGAAGCACACGACCGTCCTCGAATACAACAACGTCGCGGCGCTCGACGAAGCGTTCGCCGCGTTCGGCGACGAGATCGCCGCGGTGATCGTCGAACCCGTCGCGGGCAACATGAATCTCGTGCGCGGCACGCCCGAGTTCCTGAACGCGCTGCGCGCGCTCTGCACGAAGCACGGCGCCGTGCTGATCTTCGACGAAGTGATGTGCGGCTTTCGCGTCGCGCTGGGCGGCGCGCAGCAGCACTATGGAATCGCGCCGGACCTCACGTGCCTCGGCAAGGTGATCGGCGGCGGAATGCCGGCCGCCGCGTTCGGCGGCCGCAGCGACATCATGTCGCATCTCGCGCCGCTCGGCGGCGTCTATCAGGCGGGCACGCTGTCGGGCAACCCGATCGCGGTCGCCGCGGGCCTCGCGACGCTCAAGCTGATCCAGGCGCCCGGCTTCTACGACGCGCTCGCTCAAAAGACGCGCCGGCTCGCCGACGGTCTCGCCGCCGAAGCGCGCACGGCCGGCGTGCCGTTCTCGGCCGACGCGATCGGCGGGATGTTCGGCCTCTACTTCACCGAGCACGTGCCGGCGAGCTTCGCCGACGTGACGAAGAGCGACACCGAGCGCTTCAACCGCTTCTTCCATCTGATGCTCGACGAAGGCGTGTATTTCGCGCCTTCCGCGTACGAAGCGGGCTTCGTGTCGAGCGCGCACGACGACGACACGCTCGACGCGACGCTCGCCGCCGCACGCCGCGCGTTCGCGGCGCTGCGCCCCTGATCTGCCGCACGACTGACAGGACGAATCGATGTTCTCGGAAAGCGACTTCACCCACATGCAGCGCGCGCTCGCGCTCGCCGCGCGCGGGATGTACACGACGACACCGAATCCGCGCGTCGGCTGCGTGATCGTCAAGGACGACGTCCTGATCGGCGAGGGCTTCACGCAGCCGGCGGGCCAGGATCACGCCGAAGTGCAGGCGCTGAAGGACGCGCGCGCGCGCGTCCACGACCTGCGCGACGCGACCGTCTACGTGACGCTCGAGCCGTGCAGCCACTTCGGCCGCACGCCGCCGTGCGCGCACGCGCTGATCGACGCGCGCGTCGGCAAGGTCGTCGCGGCGATGGAGGACCCGAACCCACAGGTGTCCGGGCGCGGCCTCGCGATGCTGCGCGACGCGGGCATCGACGTGCGCTGCGGCCTGCTCGCGCACGAGGCGCACGAAATGAACATCGGCTTCGTGTCGCGAATGACGCGCGGCCGGCCGTGGGTGCGGATGAAAACGGCCGCGTCGCTCGACGGCCGCACGGCGCTCGCCTCCGGCGAAAGCAAATGGATCACGGGTGACGCCGCGCGCGACGACGGCCACAAGTGGCGCGCGCGCGCGTGCGCGATCCTGACGGGCATCGGCACCGTGCGCGAAGACGATCCGCAGTTGAACGTGCGCGGCGTCGACACGCCGCGCCAGCCGCGCCGCGTGCTGATCGACAGCCGCCTCGACATTCCGCTCACCGCGCGCCTGCTCGAAGGCGGCTCGCTCCTCATCTTCTGCGGCGCGCTCGATTCGCAAAGCGAAGCGCGCGCGCTGGCGCTGCGCGAGCGCGGCGCGGAGATCGTGCCGCTCGCGAACGCGCGCGGCAAGGTCGACCTGCCCGCGATGCTCGCCGTGCTCGGCGAACGCGGGATCAACGAACTGCACGTCGAGGCGGGCCACAAGCTGAACGGCTCGCTGCTGCGCGAGCGCTGCGTCGACGAGCTGCTCGTCTATCTCGCGCCGAGCCTGCTCGGTGCCGACGCTGCCGCGATGTTCGATCTCGCCGCGCCGGCGTCGCTCGCCGATCGCACGCGCCTCGCGTTCCACAGCGTCGAGCGCGTCGGCGACGACCTGCGCATCCTCGCGCGCTTCGCGCCCGCACACGCGAGCGCGCCCCCCACTCACTGATAACGGAACCCGACACGATGTTTACCGGAATCGTCGCGGCAGTCGGCCGCATCGAAACGATCGAGCCGATCGCCTCCTCGCCCGACGCGGGCGTGCGCCTCACGCTGCGCGCGGGCGGGCTCGACCTCGCCGACGTCGCGCTCGGCGACAGCATCGCGATCCAGGGCGCGTGCATGACGGTCGTCGCGAAGACGGCCGACACGTTCGATGTCGAGGTGTCGCGCGAAAGCCTGAACAAGACGGTCGGCCTCGCCGAACCCGGCGACGTGAATCTCGAAAAGGCGCTGCGCGCGCACGATCGCCTGGGCGGCCACATCGTGTCCGGGCACGTCGACGGGCTCGGCGCCGTCACGCGCTTTGCGCCCGTCGGCGAATCGCACGAACTGCGGGTGATCGCGCCGCGCGAGCTCGGCCGCTACCTGGCCTACAAGGGCTCGATCACCGTCAACGGCGTGAGCCTCACCGTCAACGCCGTCGAGGACCGCGACGACGGCTGCGAATTCTCGATCAACCTGATTCCTCATACGGTCGAGGTGACGACGCTGCGGCATCTGAAGCCGGGAGCGAAGGTCAATCTGGAAATCGACATGATCGCGCGGTATGTCGAAAGGATGCTGTCGTCGGCGTCACTCATGAGACGCCCGTAACTGGTTAAACCAGCGCGAGTTTCGAGTTTAATCGTCCGCCGACTTACTTGGCGATCCGCTGCCGGAACCATTCCGCCAGCGCAGCTTCATCGAGCGCGCCAGCAGCAACCATTTCCATCGTCCTTACGGCGTCGGCCGGATCAAACTTCAGCCGATAGCCGTTGTCTGCCAGGAAAAGGCGCGCGACCACCCACGCAGTTCTCTTGTTGCCGTCCGCAAAGCCATGATTCCGAGCTAGTCCATACGCATAGGCGGCAGCGAGCGCCGCCGCGTCCGCATTTGCGTATAGGTCCAGGTTCTGCGGCCGAGCCAGTGCTGACTCCACTGCGCCTTTGTCGCGCACGCCATCGAGCCCTCCATGCTCGGCAAGCTGGCGATCATGCACCGCATAAGTCAGATCTGCGCGTACCCAGCGCCACGCTGTCATTGAGCCAGCGCCCGCAGAATCTCGCGGTCATCGTGCATGATCTCTTCCGCCAACTTCATCTGGCGTTCAAAATCCGGGTTGTACGGCGTAATCCGGTAGCCGCCTTCGGGCGCCTCAGTCAGATACACGGTATCGCCCTTCTGCACCTTGAGCCATGCCATCGCCTCCTTGGTAAGAATGAAGCCAGCCGAAGCTCCGACCGTTGTGACCTTGAATGTAAGCATGACGCCCTCCTTGCTATATAATTTTCATTATATAGCAATCGCTCGAAGGACATGGATTGAACCGCTCCACGACAGTTGGTGTTCAGGGACAGAAAGGTGTCCATCCCGTTCACGACGCCGACACAACACTAGAGATCAGCGAACTGGAGCGGTTGCGCGCCGAAAATGCGAGGCTCCGTGCCGTGCTCGATGCGCACGGCATCGACTTCCAACGGTCGTTGGCCGAACCAGTGGCCCCGCAGCAGTCCGAGGCGTCCCGGCTTAGTACGGACGAGAAAGTCGCTTTGTTTCGCCGGCTGTTTCAGGGTCGTACCGACGTTTATCCGGTCAGATGGCAAAGCAAGGCTGGCAAATCAGGCTACTCACCCGCTTGTGCCAACGAGTGGAGACCCGGTATTTGTGAGAAACCCCGAATCAAATGCTCCGACTGCGGCCACCGCCTCCTGATACCGTTGTCGGACCAGATTGTCTATGACCACCTTGCCGGTAGGCACACGATTGGCGTCTACCCCTTGCTGGCTGACGATACCTGTCATTTTCTTGCCGTCGATTTCGATGACGCCGACTGGCAGGAGGATGCTCAGGCTTTCAGGTCGTCATGCACCGAATTAGGCGTACCGGTTGCGCTGGAAATCTCGCGATCTGGCAATGGCGCGCACATCTGGATTTTCTTCCGGTCGGCCGTACCTGCTCGGGATGCGCGACGCCTGGGCACCGCGATCATCAGCCACACATGCGCGCGAACCCGGCAACTGAAGCTGGCATCCTACGACCGCCTTTTCCCTAATCAAGACACGATGCCGAAGGGTGGCTTCGGCAATCTGATTGCACTTCCTCTGCAAAAGACGCCGCGCGAGCAGGATTGCAGTGTATTCGTCGACGAGAACTTCCAACCCTACACGGACCAGTGGGCCTACCTGGCGTCGATTCAGTCGATGGCGACTGACTCCGTCGAGCAGACCACCATGGATGCTACGGGCGGTACGCACCCTCTCGATGTAACCTTCATTACCGAGGAGGATCAGGCAGAACCGTGGAAAGTGCGCAAAAACCGGCAAGACACACTGCCGGGTCCGATGCCAGATTCGCTCTCTGTCACAGCAGCAAATCTCGTCTATTTCGAGAAAGCATGCGTCCCCCAACCTTTGCTAAACCGGCTGATCCGCCTCGCCGCCTTTCCAAATCCCGAATTTTTTAAGGCCCAGGCTATGCGTTTCCCTGTCTGGGACAAACCACGAATTATTGGTTGCGCAGAAAACCACCCGAAGCACATCGCGTTACCGCGCGGATGTCTTGACGCCGCCCGCAAGTTGCTTCGTGACAACAGAATTCGGTGCGAACTTCACGACGAGCGGTTTTCAGGCAAACCCCTCGATGTCGCCTTTTCAGGCACGTTGCGAGCCGATCAGGAAGAGGCTGTCACGGCGATGCTTCGACACGATACCGGGGTGCTATGTGCTCCAACCGCATTCGGCAAAACAGTAACTGCGGCAGCCCTGATCGCGCGACGTGGGGTCAACACGCTAGTCCTTGTACACCGAACCGAACTGCTCCGGCAATGGCAGAAGCGGCTACAAGCGTTTCTCGGTGTCAGCAAGGGTGTTGTCGGCACAATTGGCGGCGGAAAAGTGAAGCCCAGCGGGCGAATCGATATTGCCGTCATGCAGTCGCTCTCACGCCAGGGCGACACGAGCGAGTTGATCGAGCAGTACGGGCATGTGATCGTGGACGAATGCCACCATCTCTCTGCGGTCTCATTCGAAGGATTGCTGAAGCGCGCCAGAGCGAAATATGTGCTCGGGCTGACTGCGACGCCGATCCGCAGAGACGGCCAGCATCCCATTATATTCATGCAGTGCGGACCAATCCGCCATACTGCCTCGCGACCGGACACGGCGCCACACGACCTTGAGGTCATTCCCCGAATCCAATCTTCGACGATTGACCTACCTGCCGAAGCAGGTATTCAGGATGTCTTCCGGCATGTCGCTACCGACCCGCACCGTACGGCGGCCATCGGGGACGAGGTGGTCGCTGCACTTTCCAGCGGGCGCAAGGTTCTCGTTCTGACCGAGCGCACCGAACACGTCGCGGCCATCGAAGAAGTTCTGACCAGAAGCGTGGAGAAGATTTTCACACTGCATGGGCGCATGTCGAAGAAACAACGAAGTCTCGTAATCGCCGAACTCGAAGCGTTGCCGGCAGATGCTCCACGAGTGATTCTGGCAACCGGCAAGCTCGTGGGCGAAGGTTTCGACCATCCTCCGCTTGACACGCTCGTCCTCGCAATGCCCATCTCATGGAAAGGTACGCTTCAGCAATACGCCGGAAGACTACACCGCGAGCACGCAACGAAAGCCGATGTTCGCATCCTCGATTTCGTCGACACTGGGCATCCGGGCTTGCTTCGGATGTGGGACAAGCGCCAGGCAGGTTATCGAGCAATCGGATATAGGGTAGAACATCCTAACCCGACTCATCGGCTTCTATAGCAGCCGATCAACGGCAGGAAAGTTCAGCGAGCCACAACCTGGCGCGACAACCGATTGCCCCGAAATGAATATTGAAACGTGAGCGAATACCAATACTACGAATTTGCCGCAGTCGACCGACCGCTTACTGGGCAACAGCAGGCTGAGTTGCGAACCCGCTCAACGCGTGCAACGATCACAGCCTCGAGCTTCGTCAATGAATATCACTGGGGCAACCTCAAAGGCGATCCGCTCGACTGGGTAGAGCGCTACTTCGACGCCCATGTCTATTCAGCCAACTGGGGGAGCTGCCGCCTTCTGTTGCGACTGCCACGGGCAATATTCAATGCTCGGTCGCTGCTCGATTACACCGGTCGCAAGGGGCGCGCGGCACCGTCGCAATTTGCGAAGGCGTTCAACGCAATCGACACTGGCGAACATTGCCTCCTCGACTGGTGGTTCAACGACGACTCTGGAGAACACCTTCGCTTCTCGGAAGAAGCAGACGGCGCAGGGTGGATGGCCCGGCTGCTACCCATCCGCGATGAACTGCTCAGAGGCGATACACGCCCGCTTTATCTCGGCTGGCTAGCGCGGATAGGTAATGGCGAGTTGCGCGACGATGACAGTGAACCGCCATTGCCGGACGGACTCAAGACACTGACACCTGCACAGAACGCCCTCGCTGAATTCCTGATGCTCGATCCGGACTGGCTCGCCGCCGCAGCAGAAACGAGCCCTCCACAGGCTGCTGGATCCGGGGATGATGACCGGTTCGATCCTTGGCTGCTCGAGTTGACGGAAGATGAAATGCGGGCAGCACTACGCATGCTGCTCGAAGGACGAAGCCAGGAAGCCGAGCGAACCCTTCGGCGCAGGTTCCTCACGTGGGAGCAGACAAGGCTTCCCAATCGCGTCACGAGCCCTGAACTACGACGTGTAGGCGAAATTGAGGCGCGGGTCTGTTTTCATCGTGAAGTCCGCGAGCAAAGGGAACGTGAAGCGCGCGAAGCTGCTGAAGCACGGCGCAAGACGGAGCGCGCAGGCTACCTGACATCGCTTCTCGAAGACGAGGACAGTGCGTGGTCCGCCATCGATTCGAAGCTCCTGCGTGGATCAGGGTCGTCCTACGACCAGGCTTTCCGCGCGCTACAGGATCTTGCCGAGGCGTACGCAGGCGCCAAACGCGACACGACATTTCGACGCCGCCTTGTTCGACTGATGGCACAGCACGGAAAACGCGGCGCCTGGGTGACCCGGTTGACCAAGGCGGGATATGTGTGGGAGCCAAAGCGGTGAGCAACGGAAGTACTAATTGCCCTCGGCGCCGACGGAGTGAGGCAAGGCATGTGTTGCGTCTCGTGCTATCCATTGCAGTCTCGCTTCAGCCACCGCTACTTGACGGTATACGCGTGCACTTTCGACCCCCGCGCCATGCCGAGTAAGCCTTTCCGGCCAGACTCAACATAATCGCGCGGTATGTCGAGCGGATGACGACCGCGCCGAAATAAGCGCCCGCCCCGCCACGTCCGGCGCCGCGCGCCGCCGGACGCGCCCGGGGTGCGACGCATGCGCGCGCGACCGGGCATCGGAACGATCGGCTCTTCGGCGCGCGCATGGCACCCTTTACGCCTGCTCGCCGTGCGCGACGCATCGCGCGCCGATCTTTACCGACGCTCGCAAACACCCGCCGGACGGCCGCCGCCGGGCTATCCGGCCGCATCGTCGCACGCGCCGCCGTCGGCCATTCGGCCAACACGCCGGCCGCCCTCGCCGCATCCGGCTAAAACCCGGCCGGCGTGGCGTAAAATACGCGCTTTCCCTTGCCCTGATCCTTTTATGACGCTCGCCTCCACGCCCGACATCATTGCCGAGCTCAAAGCCGGCCGGATGGTGATCCTCGTCGACGAAGAAGACCGCGAAAACGAGGGCGACCTCGTGCTCGCCGCCGAGTTCGTCACGCCGGAAGCGATCAACTTCATGGCCCGCTACGGCCGCGGCCTGATCTGCCTCACGCTCACGCAGGAGCGCTGCAAGCAGCTCAACCTGCCGCTCATGACGTATCGCAACGGCACCCAGTACGGCACCGCGTTCACGGTCAGCATCGAGGCGGCCGAAGGCGTGACGACGGGCATCTCGGCCGCGGACCGCGCGCGCACGATCGCAACGGCGGTCGCGCACGACACGCGCGCCGAGCACATCGTGCAGCCGGGCCACGTGTTCCCGATCATGGCGCAGCCGGGCGGCGTGCTCGTGCGCGCGGGCCACACCGAGGCGGGCTGCGACCTGACCGCGCTCGCGGGCTTGACGCCCGCCGCGGTGATCTGCGAGATCATCAAGGACGACGGCACGATGGCGCGCCTGCCGGACCTGATCGAATTCGGCAAGGAGCACGGCCTGAAGATCGGCACGATCGCCGATCTGATCCACTATCGCAGCCGCACCGAATCGATCGTCGAGCGCGTCGCCGAACGCACGATGCAGACCGCGCACGGCCCGTTCAAGGCGGTGCTGTACCGCGATCACCCGACGGGCTCGCCGCACATCGCGCTCGTGCGCGGCAAGCCCGCGCCGCACGACGAAACGCCCGTGCGCGTGCACGAGCCGCTGTCGGTGCTCGACCTGCTCGAGACCGGCGTGTCGACCCACTCGTGGACGCTCGACGCCGCGATGAAGGAAATCGCCTCGCGCGAGCTCGGCGTGATCGTGCTCCTGAACTGCGGCGACACGAGCGAGCATCTCGTCGACGTGTTCCGCGCGTTCGACGAGAAGGAAAAGGCGGCCGTGCTCAAGCGCCGGCCGGTCGATTTCAAGACGTTCGGCATCGGCGCGCAGATTTTGCGCGACGTCGGCGTCGGCAAGATGCAGGTGCTGTCGAATCCGCGCAAGCTCGGCAGCATGTCCGGCTACGGTCTCGAAGTCACCGGCTTCGCGCCGATGCCGGGCGGCGCGGCATCCGCCTGCGACGCCGCGTGACGGTTTCGTGTCGTAGTGTCGTACCGTTGTCAGCCTGTGCTGCAGCCCCTATCACCGCTCATCCACTCCACGGAAAGAATATGGAAATCGGACAATATCAACCGAACCTCGAAGGCGATGGCCTGCGTATCGGCATCGTTCAATCGCGCTTCAACGAACCCGTCTGCAACGGCCTCGCGGACGCGTGCGTCGAAGAGCTGGAGCGCCTCGGCGTCTCCGGCGAAGACGTGCTGCTCGTGACGGTTCCGGGCGCGCTCGAAATCCCGCTCGCGCTGCAAAAGCTCGCGGAAAGCAACCAGTTCGACGCGCTGATCGCGCTCGGCGCGGTGATCCGCGGCGAGACGTATCACTTCGAGCTCGTGTCGAACGAGAGCGGCGCAGGCATCACGCGCATCGCGCTCGACTTCAACACGCCGATCGCGAACGCCGTCCTCACGACCGAAACCGACGAGCAGGCGATCGCCCGGATGACCGAAAAGGGCCGCGACGCCGCGCGCGTCGCCATCGAGATGGCGAACCTCACGATGACGCTCGATCAACTGAGCGACGATGAAGACGAAGAGGACGAAGACGAGGACGAGGACGACGAAGACGAAGAGGAGCGCGCATGAAGAAGAGCGCCCGCCGACAATCGCGCGAGCTGGCGACGCAGGGCCTGTATCAGTGGCTGCTGTCGAACGCGGCGCCGGGCGAGATCGACGCGCAATTGCGCGGCGCGCTGGGTTACGACAAGGCTGACAAGACGCTGCTCGACACGATCCTGCATGGCGTGATCCGCGAGCATGCGACGCTTGCCGAGGCGATCTCGCCGAATCTCGACCGTCCGATCGATCAGTTGTCGCCCGTCGAGCGCGCGGTGCTGCTGATCGCGACGTACGAGCTCACGCATCAGATCGAAACGCCGTACCGCGTGATCATCAACGAAGCCGTCGAGCTCGCGAAGACGTTCGGCGGCTCGGACGGCTACAAGTACGTGAACGGCGTGCTCGACAAGCTGGCCGTCAAGCTGCGCCCGGCCGAAACGCACGCGCGACGCGACGCGTAACCCCCTTCGCGGGCGCGCGGCGCGCGCCCGCTTTTCGCTCTTTCCGCACCGCTTTGATTCGACGATGAATACCGCTGCCGATTCGCTCCTGAGGCTTGCGTCGCGCGTCGACGCGATCGAGCCGTTCTACGTGATGGAAATCGTCAAGGAGGCCACCGTTCTCGAGCGCGCCGGCCGCGACATCATTCACATGAGCATCGGCGAACCGGATTTCACCGCGCCGGAGCCCGTCGTCGAGGCGGCCGCCGCGGCGCTGCGCCGCGGCGTCACGCAATACACGAGCGCGCTCGGCATCGCGCCGCTGCGCGAGGCGATCGCCGCGCACTACGCGCGTGCGTACGGCCTGTCGATCGAGCCGGAACGGATCGTGGTGACGGCAGGCGCGTCGGCCGCGCTGCTGCTCGCGTGCCTCGCGCTCGTCGGGCGCGACGACGAAGTACTGATGCCCGATCCGTCTTACCCGTGCAATCGCCACTTCGTGGCGACGGCTGAAGGCCGCGCGGTGCTCGTGCCGAGCGGCCCCGAAGCCCGCTTCCAGCTGACCGCGAACGACGTGAAGACGCGCTGGGGCGAGCGCACGCGCGGCGTGCTGCTCGCGTCGCCGTCGAACCCGACGGGCACGTCGCTCGATCCGGCCGAGCTCGGCCGGATCGTCGACGCGGTGCGCGCACGCGGCGGCTTCACGATCGTCGACGAGATCTACCAGGGCCTGAGCTACGACGGCGCGCCCGTCACCGCGCTGTCGTTCGGCGACGACGTCGTCACCGTCAACAGTTTCTCGAAATATTTCAACATGACGGGCTGGCGGCTCGGCTGGCTCGTCGTGCCGCCCGCGCTCGTCGGCACGTTCGAAAAGCTCGCGCAGAATCTGTTCATTTGCCCGTCGGCGCTCGCGCAGCACGCGGCGCTCGCGTGCTTCGAACCGGACACGCTCGACATCTACGAGGCGCGCCGCGCCGAATTCCAGCGCCGCCGCGACTTCATCGTGCCGGCGATCGAATCGCTCGGCTTCAAGGTGCCCGTGATGCCGGACGGCGCGTTCTACGTCTACGCGCAATGCGGCGGCGTCGCGCACCCTGCGGCGGGAAACAGCGCCGCGCTCGTGAACGCGATGCTGCATGACGCGGGCGTGGTGCTCGTGCCGGGAATGGATTTCGGCGTCCATGCGCCGCGCGACTATATCCGGCTGTCCTATGCGACCGCGTACTCACGGCTCGAGGAGGCCGTCGAGCGTCTCGGCACGCTCTTCGGACGATAGAACGGGCGACGGCTGTGCGCTAACGCGCAACCTCATGCGCAAGCCCGCCGCGCGCGTAGCGAGTCGATCGCGCCCGTCGTGCGCGGCAGGTCGCACGCTATTTATAGCGTGGCGCCCGCCTCTTTCGCTTTCGCGCTTCTTTATTTGTCGGTTTTCGCATCTGTCGTCGCGGCGTACGCTTCGGCCCGACTGTTCGACGCTTCGGAAGCTCGAAGCTTGAAAGTCGAAGACTTCGGACTCCGGCGCAATTCGCACGGCCGGCCACAGTCGCAACAAATCGCAACAATTCAGCGTCACTGCGCCACCACCGCGTCGCCCTCGGTTAGTTGCATTGTAAGCGCTAAATCCGCCACACGTCGTTAGGTGACGTGTTACCGGGTAACATGTTTCGAATCGATAGTTACCGGGTAACGAAGGAGATGCGAGATGACGCAAACGACGGCGCAGCGGCAGGCGGCTTATCGGGCAAGGCGCGAGACGGCAGGCAAGGACGGCAACGGTGATCGACGTCTGGATATGTGGATGAGCACGGAAGCGTATCTTGCTCTGACGCGGTTAGCTCGCCGTTACTCGGTAACGAAGCGCCAGATGCTGGAACGGTTGATCGCGCGGGCAGACGACGCGATTGTGCGCCGACTCGATCCCGATTCGGAACAGTGGGACCAATACTTCGGCCCAGCGCGGTAGCGATCGGAGTTACCCGGTAACGGCTTGCTGTCGAGCGAAGTTGAACGGTAGCAGGTCGCTAATATCGGCATCCGGTGCGCGCTGCGGCAATTCGGTCAGCACGTGCAGCAGATAGGCATGGGGATCGACGCCACAGGCTCGACACGTGAGCATCAGGCTGTAGACCATCGCGCTCGCTTTCGCGCCGTCGACCGTATCGCTGAAGAGCCACGACTTTCTCGCCGTGGCAAACGGCCTGATGTCGCGTTCGATGACGTTGTTGTCTATTGCAAACCGGCCATCGTCCACATAGCGACTCAGGTAAGGCCATTGCCGGAGACAGTAGCCGATCGCCTCGCCTAGCAGGCTCTTGGGCAGAACCTTCGGCGCGAGCTCGTCGAGCCAACTCTTGAAGGCGTTTAGCAACGGCACGCTGTGCTGTTGGCGCAAGCGGTACCGGTAATCGGCCAGCGTCTCGCCTTCGGGCAACGTCTGTTTGGCGAGCGTCTCGACCTGGTACAGCGCCTGGAAGAATTCGAGCGCCTTCGTGATGCGGGGGCTCGGTTTGTTCTTCTGCCCCTTGAGCGCATCCGTGAACATCCGGCGTCCATGCGCAAGGCATCCGAGGTGCGTGGCCGATTTGACCGTCCGCCACGCAGGCCAGCCGTCCGTCATCAGCGTGCCCGCGTAGTCTCCGAGGAACTCCTTCGGGTACTGCTGGCCACGCCCCGGCTGGTACTCAAACAGCACCACCGGCTGCTCGCTATCCTCCGCGCTTCGGTAGACCCACATGTATGACTTGTCCTGCGCGTTTCGGCCGTTCTCCTTCAGGACCTGGACGGTGGTCTCGTCGCCGTGAATCAGCCACTGGCTGAGCAGAATCTTCTTGAGCGCCTTGAACAGGCGCGTGTAGTGAAGCTCGGCGGGGCGGATGATCCAGTTCGCCAGCGTACCGCGGCTGACTGCGATATTCGAGCGTGCGAGCACGTCTTCCATCCGGTACAGCGGCGTGCCGTCGACATACTTGCCGGCCGTGACGGCGGCGATCATCGATGCACTGGCGTGACTACCCGGCAAGGGCTGCGCCGGCATCGGCGCGACCACGATCGGTGTGTGCGTGCCGTGACGCTCGCAGTGCCGACACGCGTACTTGAAACGCGCGTGCTGCAGCACCGAGACCTTGACCTGCATGTGCAACTGTTCGCTGATTTCCTCGCCCATCCGATGCATTGCCTTGCTGCAGCACGGGCAGATCTTCTGGTCTTCGGGCAGGTCGTACTCGATTCGCTCGCGCGGCAGGTCCGCGGGCAGCGGTTTGCGGCCACGCTTGCGCGGTTCAGGCTGGCCGGGTTCCGGCAACCCGGTATCGGGCAACGTCAGCGGCTCGCCGTCGTCCTCCTCGGCCGGCTCAGCGTGGGCTGCCTCTTCGGCCTCGTTGAACACGCGGTCGCGGCGCTTCTCGCTCTTCGGCGCGTACTGTCGGGCCAACGCGAGACGATATTGCTCTTCCAGCGCATCCAGGCGCTTGGTCAATTCGTCGATCCTGGCGTCACGCTCGGCAATGACCTGAGCATCGGCCGCCACCCGCTCCTCCAGCTTGTGGATATAGGCCTTGGCGGTGCGCGGAAGTCGGGGGAGATTGGGAGGGGACATGCGCTCAACGATAGCGAAACGCAGAGCCAAATAGGTTTACGCGAATTTGTAACAGCTAAAGCCGCCGTTGTTTACTGGCAACAGCGGCGATACCCTGCTTCAGTTCGTGTGGCAGTACTGCCGCGCTGGGTGGCGGCGCACGGCGTCGATATCGACGCCGTCGAGCAGCAGGTGAAGCTGCTCGGCCGTCAGTTCGATCACGGCTTGCTGACGGCGGGGCCAAACGAAACGGTCGGCCTCGAGGCGTTTCAATAGGAGCCAGAATCCGGCCCGGTCATACAGCAGAAGCTTCACGCGATCGCGTTTGCGGTTGTGGAACGCGAAGACGGCTCGCGCAAGCGGATCGAGCAGCATCGACTGCTCGACCAGCGCGACGAGGCTGTTGATGCCGGCGCGGAAGTCGATGGGCTCGCGGTGCAGGTAGATCTGCAGGTCCGCGTCGAAGCGGAACATCAGCGTGCCCCCAACGCTTCGATCATCGCCTTCACGAGAGCGCCATCGTGTGCGGCGCATTCGAGCTGTAGCGTTACGCCGTTGGGCAACTGCGCTGATAGTCGCGCCGGCGTCATTGCCTTCGCCGCTTCGTACCTGTGTGACGTTCGCCGTACGTTCACCGGCTCGGGGTTCGTGCGCACCGGTGCCACCTCGTTGATCGGAACGACCGGCACGAATGCCGATGGCAAGGGCTCGACGCACGCCGTCACAGCAGCATTCGCGCGTTCGCGCAATTGAATCCACTTATGCAGCTGGTTCGCGTTCACACCCGCCTTCAACGCCAGTCCGGCAATTGACGCGCCCGGCTGCAGGCAGGCTTCAATCAGCTTGCGCTTACCCTCGGCGTCAAACCTGCGCTTGCCCGTCGCGGTCACGCCGGTCACCCGCAGTGGCAGGAAATCAACTTCGTTCTGTGTCATCGGTTGCGTCCGCAAGTTGTAGTTGCGGACGCAAGCCTGCGCTCGTTCAGCTTTCGATTCTAGGTGGGGTTAAATTCGCGCTTACGTTGCATTCACGACGCACCACCGTCGCCGCCCGCAAAGGCAAAAAGGCCGAGCCCCGCTCAACACAGGACCCGGCCTTTTCGATGATTCCCGATCTTCCACCCACTCGCGCTCGCGGCCGAAGCAACCTGCCGCTGCGGCGAATCCGCCGTTCGCGCGTCGTCAGGTGCCGAGCTCCGAAGCGGCGGCATCGTGCTTCGCCGCCGTGTCGACGCTCGCGTCGTCCTGCTGCGGCGCCTTCGGCGCGGTGGCTGACTTGATCGTCAGCGGGTGCGCGCCGTCGAGCGTCGTGCGCACGCGCTTTTGCGTCGCACCCGACGTCGACACGGTCGTGACCGTCACCGCGCCCTGCGCCGGCTGCTGCGACGCGTAGATCGACACCTTGCGGCCGCGCGCGACGTCGCGCAGCCGGTCGCGCTCGCCGACCACCTTCGCGCCGTAGCCGCCGTCGTCGGGCGTCGTCGCGCCGACGTACAGACGCAGCCCGCCCGCGAGCGAGCCGCCACGCGCGATGCAGTCCTTCAGCACGAGCGCGCCGACCTGGATGTTGACGAGCGGCTGCAGCGCGGCATCGGTGCCGCCGAAATACTCGAACTTGTCCGAATGCACCTTCGACATCACCTGCATCAGGCCCTGGGCCCCGACGCCGCTTTCCGCATAAGGATTGAAGCCGGATTCGATCGCCATCACGGCGAGGATCAGCAGCGGGTCGAGCCCGACGTCGCGCCCCGTCTCGAACGCCGCCTTGACGAGCTGGCCGACGGGCTCCTGCGCGACACGATAGCGGCGCGCGAGGTACGTGGCGACGAGCGCCTGTTCGCGGTTCGACGCGAGCGCGCGGTCGTCGCGCGCGTCGGCGGCGACTCGCTGCATCGGGATGAGCTTCGCGAGCGACACGGGCGACGGGCCGTTGCGCGCGGCGTCGAGGGTCGCGGCGGCGTCGACGGGCGAGGCCGTCGACGAGGGCGTTGCGTCCGCGCTGATCGATTCGCTTTCTTCGGCGTTCGCCGGGCCGAAAGCAGGCACCGGATGACCGGTGAGAAGCCGCGCCGGACCGGCCTGCACGGCCGCCGACACGAACGGCATGACTTTCGCTGCGAGCGTGCCGCGCACGTTGGGCAGCAGCCACAGCGCAAGCCCGATCGCTACCGCACAACAACCGACCACGCTGAATAGATGGTGACTGACACGCGTCCCGCGACGCAGCGCTGCGCGCAACAGCTGCGCATGCCGCTCACTGGGACGCCACGATAACCAAGCATTCATTCAGATCCTCCATGGACATGATTCATGCGGCTCGCTCGGCGCTCGAGACGAGACATGACGCGCTGCCGCGGAATCAAGACACCGAGCGTCTTGGTCGGACCGCATCGGTATCGGAGAAACGGTATAAGTACCGTTCAGAGCCACGTCGAAACAAGGCCTGCACTTGCGGCAGGCGGACGCGCGAGGCTCCTACGCAAAAAACCAGCGTCGACTGGGCGCTGGCTAGGACAACAAACAGACCGTCAGAAGGCCGTGCAGGTATCGGCGGACGGCGACGCGTTGCGTCTATAGGACCGGGGATTGAAGGTTCAACACTGGGGCCTGCAACCAATGTGAGCGGATTCTAGCAGGGTTTTATAGATCGTCAACACTATAGAAATACGATTTCATAACAAAAAGTAATGATTTGTTACGGGTCGGAATCGGGAGCCTCGTGCCGTCTGGCGTTCAGATCCGCCGCCATTTTTTGCGTTTTCATCGCTTGGCTGTCCGGCCGGGTAAAATCGGCGCTCGTTTCCGGGCGGACGCCGTGCCCGCCCCCCACCGCCGCCCGCCTGCCGCGCGCGGCCCGGACATCCTTCATGAAATACAAAGACTTACGCGATTTCATCCACAGCCTCGAACAGCGCGGCGAGTTACGGCGCGTCGCGCAACCCGTGTCGCCCGTGCTCGAAATGACCGAGCTCTGCGACCGCGTGCTGCGCGCGGGCGGCCCCGCGCTCCTGTTCGACGCGCCGACGGGCTACCGGTTTCCGGTGCTCGGCAACCTGTTCGGCACGCCGCGGCGCGTCGCGCTCGGCATGGGCGTCGACGCCGACGACGAAGCGGCGCTCGCGTCGCTGCGCGACATCGGCCGGCTGCTGTCCGCGCTCAAGGAGCCCGATCCGCCGAAGAGCCTGAAGGACGCGGGCAAGCTGCTGTCGCTCGCGAAGGCCGTGTGGGACATGGGCCCGAAGACGGTGTCCGCGCCGCCGTGCCAGGAAATCGTCTGGGAAGGCGCCGACGTCGACCTGCACAAGCTGCCGATCCAGACCTGCTGGCCGGGCGATGCCGGCCCGCTTCTCACGTGGGGCCTCACGGTCACGCGCGGGCCGAACAAGACGCGCCAGAATCTCGGCATCTACCGGCAGCAGCTGATCGGACGCAACAAACTGATCATGCGCTGGCTCGCGCATCGCGGCGGCGCGCTCGACTTCCGCGAATTCGCGCTCAAGCATCCCGGCCAGCCGTATCCGGTCGCCGTCGTGCTCGGCGCCGATCCGGCGACGACGCTCGGCGCCGTCACGCCCGTACCCGACACGTTGTCCGAATACCAGTTCGCCGGGCTCCTGCGCGGCGCGCGCACCGAGCTCGCGAAATGCCTGACGCCCGGCGTCGACACGCTGCAGGTGCCCGCGCGCGCCGAGATCGTGCTCGAAGGCTTCATCCATCCGCAGCAGGGCTCGCCCGCGGCGGCGCCCGAAGGCGCGCCGCCGCGCCCGGCCGCGGGCGCCGCGGCCGCCTACGAGCACGCGCTCGAAGGCCCGTACGGCGACCACACCGGCTACTACAACGAGCGGGAATGGTTTCCGGTCTTCACGGTCGAGCGGATCACGATGCGCCGCGACGCGATCTACCACTCGACCTACACCGGCAAGCCGCCCGACGAGCCGGCCGTGCTCGGCGTCGCGCTGAACGAGGTGTTCGTGCCGCTGTTGCAGAAGCAATTCGCCGAGATCACCGACTTCTATCTGCCGCCCGAAGGCTGCAGCTACCGAATGGCGATCGTCCAGATGAAGAAGAGCTACGCGGGCCACGCGAAGCGCGTGATGTTCGGCGTCTGGAGCTTCCTGCGGCAGTTCATGTATACGAAATTCATCGTCGTCGTCGACGAGGACGTGAACGTGCGCGACTGGAAGGAAGTGATCTGGGCGATCACGACGCGCGTCGATCCGGCGCGCGACACCGTGCTCGTCGAGAACACGCCGATCGACTATCTCGATTTCGCGTCGCCCGTCGCGGGCCTCGGCTCGAAGATGGGACTCGACGCGACCAACAAGTGGCCGGGCGAAACGCAGCGCGAATGGGGCCGGCCGATCGAGATGGACGCCGCCGTGAAGGCGCGCGTCGATCGCCTGTGGACCGAAATCGGCCTGTCGTGAGCCGGCGCGCCTCCAATCTTCGATAACGACACACCCCATGATGAGCTTCGCGCCCACGTCGATGTTGTCCGACGGCTTTTTCCTGTCGCTTTCCCTTTGCCTCGACATCGGCATCGCGAACGTCGCGATGTTGTCGCTCACGCTGTCGCACGGATTCAAGCAGGGCTTCTGGCTCGGCATCGGCTCGTGCATCGGCGATCTCGTCTATGCGGCGCTCGCGCTCGCCGGGATGGCCGTGCTGCTGCAGTTCGAGGCGGTGCGCTGGGCCGTATGGCTCGGCGGCGGCGCGGTGCTGCTCGTCCTCACATGGAAGATGGCGCGCGAGGCGCTCCTTCCCGCGCCGGCGCCCGCCACCGGCGGCAACGACACGCCCGCCGCGCCCGTTCAAGCGAGCACCTGGCGCCATTTCGCGCGCGGCATGTTGCTCGCGATGTCGTCGCCGTCGGCGATCCTGTGGTTCGCGGCGGTCGGCGGCGCGCTGATCGCGAAGGCCGGCGCGACGACGCCCTCGACGGCATCCATATTCCTGTCGGGCTTCTTCCTCGGCGGGCTCGCGTGGACGCTCTTTCTTTGCACGCTCGCGAGCCAGGGCCGCAAGCGCGCGGGCGCGGGACTGATGCGCGCGTGCCACGTCGTGTCCGCGCTGCTCTTCGCGTATTTCTCGTACAGCGTGATCGTCGGCGGCTATCGCGACCTGATCCTGAACGCGGCGGCTTGACACCCGCCTCGCCAGCCTCGCCCGCGAGGCGGCGCACGGCGATCCGCGCGCCCCTTTCGCGCGCCCCTTTCACGCGCGTCGGCCTCTCGCGCCGAGCCGCCACCGCTACCGACACGGCCACCGCGATCAAGAACCAAGCCGCTTCGCGGCCGTCCGCTCGGCGTCCATCGGAGGCATCCGTGCCGAGCGGCATCGCATCGCCGACCGAATCGACCCGCCGCGCAGGATGTCGCTCGCACACGCACGCCCGCCGACGAGCGACGACACCGCACCGCCGGTCGATCATCACGCCCGCCAGCATCGCATGCACGCCCGTCGCGTGCGCGCGAACGTTTCAGGCAACGGGCGGCGCACCGCCGCCGCCCATCCCCCCGCTCACCCGCGCAGGAACTCGCCGTAGCGCGCCAGATCGACGTTGCCGCCGCTCACGATCACGCCGATGCGCTTGCCCGCGACGGGCAGCACGCCGTCGAGCACCGCGGCCGCGCCGAGGCAGCCCGTCGGCTCGACGACCACCTTCATCCGCTGCGCGAAGAATCGCATCGTGTCGATCAATTGCGCGTCGCTGACCGTGACGACCTGCTTGACGAGCCTCTGGATGATCGGAAAGTTGTACGCGCCGACGTGCGTCGACGCCGCGCCGTCCGCGATCGTCCGCGGCGCGGGGATGTGCACGACCTCGCCGCGCGCGAGCGACTGCTGCGCGTCGTTGCCCGCTTCCGGCTCGACGCCGATCACCGCGCAGCCGGCCGCGAGCGCGGCGGCCGACAGCGCGCTGCCCGCGAGCAGCCCGCCGCCGCCGAGCGGCGCGACGAGCAGGTCGAGCTCGCCGACTTCGTCGATCAGTTCCTTCGCGGCCGTCCCCTGCCCCGCGATCACGTGCGGATGGTCGTACGGCGGCACGAGCGTCATCCCGCGCTCCTGCGCGAGCCGCGCGCCGATCTCCTCGCGGTTTTCGGTGTAGCGATCGTAGGTGATGACTTCGCCGCCGTAGCCTTTCGTCGCCGCGACCTTCGCGGCGGGCGCGTCGTGCGGCATCACGATCGTCGCGCGGATACCCGCGAGGCGCGCGGCGAGCGCGATCGCCTGCGCGTGGTTGCCGGACGAATACGTGAGCACGCCCGCGCGGCGCTGCTCGGCGTCGAAGTGCGAGATCGCGTTGTACGCGCCGCGGAACTTGAACGCGCCCATCCGCTGGAAGTTCTCGCACTTG
Source organism: Burkholderia savannae (assembly GCF_001524445.2). Classification (NCBI taxonomy): domain Bacteria; kingdom Pseudomonadati; phylum Pseudomonadota; class Betaproteobacteria; order Burkholderiales; family Burkholderiaceae; genus Burkholderia; species Burkholderia savannae. The sequence continues at coordinate 818,049 of NZ_CP013417.1, read as the reverse complement.
AAGAAGATCGTCGCGCCGGTGTGCGCGTCGGCGGTGCTCGACGTGAGGACGGGCGTGCGATGCGCGACGCCGGCAAGCCTGGCGGCTGCGTCGGTCACGTCGGCGAAGGTCGGGAGAACGAGATCGGAGGCGGATTGAACAGGCATGGCGGCGAGAGCGAAAAACGCATCGTTGGACGAGGGAACAATCATTGTCCCAGCTTCGCTCGACTCGCGCAGCAGCCCGAAAGGAAAACGGCGCGGCACGAACCTTCGCCGTGCCGCGCCGTGGCATCAGGCGCGCCGCCGGCCGGGCGGCGCGTCGACGTCAGTGATCAGCGACGCCAGTACGGACGGCCGTAGTAGCCGTGATGACGCCAGTACGGGCGGCCGTAGCCGTAGTAGCCGCCGCCGACCACGACGGCGGGCGGCCCGTAGTACACGGGCGCCGGCGCGTAGACGACGGGCGGCGGGGGCGGCGCGTAATAAACGGGCGGCGGCGCGGCATAGACCGGGTAAGCCGGCGCGATCGGCACCCCGATGCCGACACCGATCGACACGTGCGCCTGCGCGGCGGCCGCAGCCCCGAGGCCCAGTGCTGCGACGGCGATCAACGGAATGAGCTTTTTCACTTTGGTTCTCCTGGCGGCGGGCTTCGGTGCCCGCCACATCAACAGCGACGGCATGCTTGCCGCATGAGACGAATGTAGCGAAATCCGGGATCGCGAGCCACGCCCATTTGTTGCAAATTGCAATTGCACAAAGCCTCGCGGCGCGGCGATGCGCGAAATCGGACGCCGCCGCGCGGGTGCGATCCGGCGGCAATTCGGCGGATGGCGAGAAGTCGCCGAACGCGCCGCTCGGCGGGCCCCGCCGCCCGTCCGGCGAACGGTAATGAACGATTACAAATTAGAGACAGCTTGTGGACGGCGCGAGACGGACGACCCCGCCCCTCGTTCCGCCCCCTAAAGCGAGCCGCCTTGGGGCCAGAGCGAACGCCGTCGCGACCGAATACGCGATACTGACGGTTTGCCGCAGATTACGGATCGCCGCCATGTCCTTGTCCGCCACGCCCCGCATCGGCTTCATCGGCGCGGGCCGCCTTGCCCGCTGCGTCGCCCGCCGCTTCGCGCGCGCCGGGTACGCCGTCACCGCGATCGCGAGCCGTTCGAACGCGTCGGCCGCGGCGCTCGCCGCGCAGATCGACGCCGATCTCGCCGTGCGCGTCGCCGCCGCTGCCGCCGCAGCCGCACCCGCCGGCCACGACGGCCACACCGACCACGACGGCCATCGCGCAAGCGCGACGCCCGGCGCGCGCTGCGCGGCGGTCGATTCGCCGCAGGCTGTCGTCGACGCCGCCGACCTCGTCTTCATCACCGCGCCCGACGACGCGCTCGGCCGAATCGCCGCCGAGCTGCGCTTCTCGCCGGCGCGCGCGGGCGCTCAGGCGCTCGTCCACTGCAGCGGCGCGTCGAGCGTCGAGCTGCTCGCGCCCGCACGCGCGCAGGGCGCGGCGACGGGCGGCTTCCATCCGCTCTATCTGTTCGGCGGCGGCGACGCCGATCTCGCGCGGATCGACGGCTGCTCGGTGACGATCGAGGCCGACGGCGCGCTGAAGGACGCGCTCGTCGCGCTCGCGGCCGCGCTCGGCTGCCATCCGCTGTCGATCCCGGCGGGCGGCCGGATGCTCTATCACGCGGCCGCCAACTACGCGGCGAGCTTCGCGCTTTGCAATCTCGCCGAATGCGTCGAGCTGTGGCGCTCGCTCGGCTTCGCCGAGGGCGACGCGCTGCGCGCGCTGCTGCCGATGCTCGCCGGCACGATCGAAACGGCGCGCGACAAGGGGCTCGCGAACGCGCTCGCGGGGCCCGTGTCGCGCGGCGACGTCGGTATCGTCGAGCGGCAGCTCGCGCTCCTCGAATCGCTCGGCGGCGACCACGCGACGCTCTATGCCCTCAACACCCGTCGCGCGGTCGCGCTCGCGCGCAAGCGCGCGTCGCCGCCCCCGTCGCTCGACGCGCTCGAGCAAGCCGTCGACGCATCGCTCGCACGTTCGCTCGACCTCGCACGCCCCGCCCGCGGCGAGCCGTGATAAGGTGACGCCCGATGCGCGCCGCCCACGGGCGGCGACGGCACGCTACCCGACTGGCCTGGATAACGAAAAGGATTCAAAGATGTTCGGCGAGATCGCCCGCTTTCTGCTCAATACCGTCTTCACGCTGTTCGGCGCCGCGCTGATCCTGCGCGTCTGGCTGCAGGCCGTGCGCGTGCCGCCGTACAACCCCGTCACGCAGGCCGTGCTGCAGGCCACGAACTGGATCGTGCTGCCGCTGCGGCATATCGTCCCGGGCGTGCGCGGCGTCGACTGGGCGAGCATCGCCGCAGCCGTCGTCACGTCGCTCGTCTACGTCGCGCTGATGGTGACGATGGCGGGCGTCGACGCGCTGTCGATCATCCCGACGATCCTCATCGTCGCGCTGCTGACCGTCGTGAAGTGGGCGCTCAATCTCGTGCTGTGGCTGACGATCCTGATGGCGCTGCTGTCGTGGCTGAATCCGCGCTCGCCCGCGATGGCGATCTTGTATCAGCTGACGGCGCCGTTCCTGAACCCGCTGCGCCGGCTGATCCCGCATCTCGGCGGCATCGACCTGTCGCCGATCCTGCTGTTCGTGATCGTCCAGGTGCTGATCATGGTCGTCACGCGCGCGGCGGTGTCGCTCACGCTGTTCGGAATCTGACACGCTATCCCTTCGGCGAATCAGCGGCGGCCGGCGCGCCGTCACCGAGATTGTCGATCACGCCGAAGCGCGCGGGAATCGTCGCGTAGCACACGCGCACCTTCTCGCGCGACACGCGCTCGACGAGCCGCTGCGCCTCTTCGGCCGTGACGATGAATTCGATCTCGATCGCAAGCGAGCCCTGCAGCTCGAAGAAGCGGTCCTCGTGCAGCACCCGGTGCTGGCCGAACCCGGCCATCGCGCGAAACGCGGAGCCGCCCCCGATGCCCATCCGGTTCGCCTCCTCGAGCAGCCATTCCCAGAGCGGCTTCCAGTGCAGCCGGTGATTCTCGTGTACGTAAAAACGCAGGAAGATCGCGTCCATAGCCGCCTCCGCCGGCGCCGGTCAGGCCGGCGCGAGCCACGCCCGCGCGGTCCACATGCCGAGCCCCGTCAATGTGAACGAACCTATCAAGTGTAGGGCAGCCACGGCGAGCGCCCAGCCGAACTCGCCCTGAGCCGCGTGCGTCATCACTTCGACCGAGTACGTCGAGAACGTCGTGAGCCCGCCCATGAAGCCCGTGATCACGAAGAGCCGCCATTCGGGCGGCAGCCCCGCCCGCGTCGTGAACGCGACGACCGCGAGGCCGACCAGATAACCGCCGATCAGGTTGGATGCGAGCGTGCCGAGCGGCACGTCGGGGAAGATCGCGTTGAGAGCGAGGCTCAGGAACCAGCGCAGCAGCGCGCCGAGCCCGGCGCCGACGAAGATCGCGACGATCGAATAGAACAAGGCCGTACCTCATGATTGACGGGGAAGATCCGCGCGCGGCCCGTGCGGCCCATGCGGCAAGGGCCACGCATCCCGCGCCGCATCGGCGGCGCGTGACGCCGGACGCGCCCGCATCGGCCGCGCACGCTCAACTTTATGCGGATTGCGGGATGTCCGGCAATCGGTCGACGCGCGCGATATCGGCCGCCCCCCCGAATGCGCCCGCGGTTTCGCTCGCCGGCCGCATCGGCGGCACCGCTTCGACCGTTCGTCATCGTCATGAAAAAATCCCGAATAAAACTTCCGTTCGTTCTATTTTCGAAGCGTCAAATAAAACGCAATCGAAAAACCAATAAATCAACCATTCGGATTATCAAGAAACTCTCCCCTGGGTTACTCCGGATATCGCACGGCCCGTTCCAGCGCATTCCCCGCCGCTTGAAGATCGCCCGCCACCGCCAATCTCCCGAGCCGTCCGATCGATTCGAAAAGAACAACGATCCCCATCCTCTGAATATCGAAATGGGCTCGGGGAATTCCCTCAATTCTCTCATTCCTATACAAAAAAAATTTTCCGCCCCGTAGAATTCAAACAGACCACTCCATTTATTGATATGGAGAATTCAACATGAAAAACAAACCCTTGCTGTCCGTCCTGATGGCGGCCGCATGCATTCAGGCATTCGCGACGTCGGCCGCGCTCGCGCAAGGCGACGGCCATTCGCCCTCGTACGTCGAAGGCACCCGCGTGCCGAAAGGCTACGCGCGACCGCCGTTCCACACGAATCCGACGCGCTTCTCGACCACCGGCGTCGCAGGCCTCGCGCCCGCCACCGTGCGGCACGCATACGGCTTCGATTCGATCGCGAATCAGGGCGACGGCATGGTGGTCGCGATCGTCGACGCCTACGACGATCCGAGGATCGAATCCGATCTCGGCGTGTTCAGCAAGAACTTCTCGCTGCCGCCGTGCACGACGCTGAACGGCTGCTTCAAGAAGATCTACGCGAGCGGCGGCAAGCCGCGCGCCGACGCAGGCTGGTCGCTCGAAATGTCGCTCGACGTCGAATGGGTGCACGCGATCGCGCCGAAAGCGAAAATCGTGCTCGTCGAGGCGGCGTCGAACAGCCTCAACGACCTGATGACCGCGGTCGACGCCGCGGTCGGCGCCGGCGCATCCGTCGTCTCGATGAGCTTCGGCGGCAGCGAGTTCAGCGGGGAGACGGGCTTCGACGGCCACTTCAGCTCGCCGCAGCGCGTCACGTTCGTCGCATCGTCCGGCGACAGCGGCAACGGCACCGAATATCCGGCCGTGTCGCCGTACGTCGTCGCGGTCGGCGGCACGACGCTGTCCGCCGACGCGTCCGGCAACTACATCGGCGAAACCGCGTGGAGCGGCAGCGGCGGCGGCGTCGGCACGTACGAGCCGGAGCCGTCCGGACAGGCGCTGTGGCCGATTCCGTACGCGGGCAGCCGCGGCGTGCCCGACGTCGCCTACAACGCGAATCCGAGCTCGGGCTTCGCGGTGTACGACTCGGTGACCTACCAAGGGCAGTCGGGATGGTTCGTCGTCGGCGGCACGAGCGCGGGCGCGCCCCAATGGGCGGCGCTCTTCGCGATCGCGAACTCGATGCGCGCCGCCGCCGGCAAAGCGAAGCTCGCCGGCTCGTACAACCTGCTCTACACGGCCGGCAAGTCCGCGTACGGCAGCGACTATCACGACGTGACGTCGGGCTCCAATGGCACCTGCGGGATGGTTTGCACCGCGAGCGGCGGCTACGACTACGTGACGGGATTGGGCTCGCCGCGCGCGCTCGACCTGGTTCAAGGGCTCGTCGCGCAACCGTGACGGGCGCGCGGCGGCGCGGGCGGCCGCTCGTCAGTCTCGCCGCCACGCGGCATCGAGCACGCGCAGCGTCTCGAGCGCGCCGCCCGGCAGTCCGATCACGTCGGCTCGCCGCGCATGCGCTTCACGAAGATTGATTCGGATCACGTCGTCGCCGATTCGCTCGCTGAAGAAGCGCACCGTCGGCACCGCCGTCCCGGCCCCGACTTCGACCACCACCACGCGCCCCGCGCGCGCGAGCCAGTCGCGCAACGCATCGTGCTGCGCGTCGTAGCGCGCGCCGAGCCATTGGGCATCGTCGAACATCAGGATGTTCGGCCGCGCGATTCCGCCGCAATGCGCACACGTGGGGACATCGCCGACGAGACTGCACGCGGGCTCGTCGACGACGGGCACGAACGACGCGGCGCCCCACGTGTGCGCCGAGCACGGGCGCAGACACTGCATCGCATGGATCGAGCCGTGGATCTCGACGATCCGCTCGGCATCGAAGCCCGCTTTCTGAAAGTGGCCGTCGACATTGCTTGTGAACACAAATGCGCCGTTGCGCATCGCCCCGGCCCAGCGCCGCAGAATGCCGAATCCCTCGTGCGGGACGACCGCGCGATACATCGCGAGCCGATGGCCGTAGAAGCCCCATGCGAGGCGCGGCCGCTCGCGAAACGCGCGCGGCGACGCGATCTCGTGAAACGCATAGCCGACATGGCCGAGCGCCGGATAGGCGCGCCACAGTCCTTCCGCGCCGCGAAAATCCGGCAGCCCGGAATCGATGCCGATGCCGGCGCCCGCCGCGACGAGCAGCGCGTCGGCGCCGGACAGCGCGCGTACGGCCGCGTCGACGCGCTCGGGGGCGATGCGCGCCGCGGCGTCGGATGCGTCGGGCGATGTGCCAAAGGATGCGCGGCGTGAGTCGGACATGGCTCGGAATCGTCGATCGAAGTCGGCACGATCATACGCCCGCGCGGCGCACGCTCAGAAGCGTTTTTGACGCCGAGCGATCATGGCGCGCGCTGTCGGCCGACGCGCGGCCGCCGGCTCGGTCGCTCCGCGATCCCCTTCACTTCGCCGCCGCACTCGCGCGCTGCAGCGCCGGCGTGCCTCGCACCAGCTCGACGATGAATGCTGAAGGCCATCGACGTCGGCGTTCCCCCGCCGGGGCCGCTCGACGTGCGCATCGAGCAAACGGTGATTGGCGTGAACTTCGTCGACACCGACTTTCGCAGCGGCCCGTACCCGGTCGCGTCGCTGCCCGCGGTGCTCGGCTTCGAAGGCGCGGGCGTCGTCGAGGCGGCGGGCGGCGAGGTCACGCGCCTGCGGCCGAGCTCGCTTGCGCACGCGAACGATCCGGGGTTGTACGCGCGCGGCGCGAGCGATCTGCTCGATGCGCTCGACGACGGAATGGTCGCGCCGATCGGCGCGCGCTATGCGCTGACCGATGCGGCGCGCGCATGCGGAGCTCGAGACGGGGAAGACAACGGGAAGCGTGATGTTGACCGTGTGACGCGGACGATGACGACGCGCGACGCTCGCGCGCGTCGTGCGTCGTGCGTCGCGCGTCGTGCGTCGTGCGGGCTCGCGAATATCCGTTCCATGCGCGCTGCCCGCTCGTCCGACGATGCCGGCGACGCGTACAACAACGCATCAGGATGCCCGTCGAGCGGCGGCAGCAGCAGCGGGCAGCGGCGTATGCATCGAACGGAGGCCAGGCACCGGCTTCCGCCATCGGCAAACCAGGCCCATTGCCATCCCCGCTTCAAACCCTGTAGAATCACGCGTTCTGCGGGCGTCGTATAATGGCCATTACCTCAGCTTCCCAAGCCCCGGCGCGTTAATCAAAACCACTATTCACGCGCGTTCTCACGTCGTATTTTCTCCCGGCTCCACGAAGAACCACTGTTGATGCGGGGTTCACGGCGATGCCAGTTTTCACCCCACTTGTGTTCCCCAAAAGCTGCAGCCCTATGCCTTGGGAAGATGAGATAATTTTGCCGCCACAATGGTTGCTGCATTTGCAACGAAGGCAAGGCGCATATCGTTCACCTTTACATCCATAACGTTCAAATACCGATGGCAACAGCAAAGCAGCAACTCGGCTCGTGGGGAGAGCAGTTGATTGTCAAGAAATGCTCTTGCCCGAAATGCAAGAGAAGCAAAACATTCAAACGGCTTCCGACCAATTTTAAGTGTGCCGACATCATCTGCGATTTTTGTGGATTCCTTGCACAAGTTAAGACCATGTCGGCGTCTGATGTTACTCCGCTACCTAAGCAGCTGTTGGGCGCCGCGTGGGGACCACAGAAAGAACGCATGGACGCGGCAATTTACTTTGCTCTGTTTCTTGTGCTTAAGACGACCGACGCTCACGCCATCTATTATCTGCCAACAGACTTTCAGAACCCTGCACTCTTTTCCGCTCGAAAACCTTTGTCCGACAACGCACGTCGCAAGGGCTGGCAGGGTTTCATGTACGTTCTGAGTGCAGTTCCGGATGGAGCATTCGTCCGCCTACTTTAGACGTATAAGGGCGCCCTTGCAGGGCATGGGCATCAGTAGCCAAATCAGATCAAACTTAAAAAATTACGGGCTGCTGGTGACAATTTGTCGATGTTAATCCCAAGACCTTCACTGTAGATTCTTCGAAGTACTCGTTGTTCCAGCTTCCCCAACTCGCGCCCCAGATCTTCAACGTTGTGTAAGCGCGAATTTAACCCCACCTAGAATCGAAAGCTGAACGAGCGCAGGCTTGCGTCCGCAACTACAACTTGCGGACGCAACCGATGACACAGAACGAAGTTGATTTCCTGCCACTGCGGGTGACCGGCGTGACCGCGACGGGCAAGCGCAGGTTTGACGCCGAGGGTAAGCGCAAGCTGATTGAAGCCTGCCTGCAGCCGGGCGCGTCAATTGCCGGACTGGCGTTGAAGGCGGGTGTGAACGCGAACCAGCTGCATAAGTGGATTCAATTGCGCGAACGCGCGAATGCTGCTGTGACGGCGTGCGTCGAGCCCTTGCCATCGGCATTCGTGCCGGTCGTTCCGATCAACGAGGTGGCACCGGTGCGCACGAACCCCGAGCCGGTGAACGTACGGCGAACGTCACACAGGTACGAAGCGGCGAAGGCAATGACGCCGGCGCGACTATCAGCGCAGTTGCCCAACGGCGTAACGCTACAGCTCGAATGCGCCGCACACGATGGCGCTCTCGTGAAGGCGATGATCGAAGCGTTGGGGGCACGCTGATGTTCCGCTTCGACGCGGACCTGCAGATCTACCTGCACCGCGAGCCCATCGACTTCCGCGCCGGCATCAACAGCCTCGTCGCGCTGGTCGAGCAGTCGATGCTGCTCGATCCGCTTGCGCGAGCCGTCTTCGCGTTCCACAACCGCAAACGCGATCGCGTGAAGCTTCTGCTGTATGACCGGGCCGGATTCTGGCTCCTATTGAAACGCCTCGAGGCCGACCGTTTCGTTTGGCCCCGCCGTCAGCAAGCCGTGATCGAACTGACGGCCGAGCAGCTTCACCTGCTGCTCGACGGCGTCGATATCGACGCCGTGCGCCGCCACCCAGCGCGGCAGTACTGCCACACGAACTGAAGCAGGGTATCGCCGCTGTTGCCAGTAAACAACGGCGGCTTTAGCTGTTACAAATTCGCGTAAACCTATTTGGCTCTGCGTTTCGCTATCGTTGAGCGCATGTCCCCTCCCAATCTCCCCCGACTTCCGCGCACCGCCAAGGCCTATATCCACAAGCTGGAGGAGCGGGTGGCGGCCGATGCTCAGGTCATTGCCGAGCGTGACGCCAGGATCGACGAATTGACCAAGCGCCTGGATGCGCTGGAAGAGCAATATCGTCTCGCGTTGGCCCGACAGTACGCGCCGAAGAGCGAGAAGCGCCGCGACCGCGTGTTCAACGAGGCCGAAGAGGCAGCCCACGCTGAGCCGGCCGAGGAGGACGACGGCGAGCCGCTGACGTTGCCCGATACCGGGTTGCCGGAACCCGGCCAGCCTGAACCGCGCAAGCGTGGCCGCAAACCGCTGCCCGCGGACCTGCCGCGCGAGCGAATCGAGTACGACCTGCCCGAAGACCAGAAGATCTGCCCGTGCTGCAGCAAGGCAATGCATCGGATGGGCGAGGAAATCAGCGAACAGTTGCACATGCAGGTCAAGGTCTCGGTGCTGCAGCACGCGCGTTTCAAGTACGCGTGTCGGCACTGCGAGCGTCACGGCACGCACACACCGATCGTGGTCGCGCCGATGCCGGCGCAGCCCTTGCCGGGTAGTCACGCCAGTGCATCGATGATCGCCGCCGTCACGGCCGGCAAGTATGTCGACGGCACGCCGCTGTACCGGATGGAAGACGTGCTCGCACGCTCGAATATCGCAGTCAGCCGCGGTACGCTGGCGAACTGGATCATCCGCCCCGCCGAGCTTCACTACACGCGCCTGTTCAAGGCGCTCAAGAAGATTCTGCTCAGCCAGTGGCTGATTCACGGCGACGAGACCACCGTCCAGGTCCTGAAGGAGAACGGCCGAAACGCGCAGGACAAGTCATACATGTGGGTCTACCGAAGCGCGGAGGATAGCGAGCAGCCGGTGGTGCTGTTTGAGTACCAGCCGGGGCGTGGCCAGCAGTACCCGAAGGAGTTCCTCGGAGACTACGCGGGCACGCTGATGACGGACGGCTGGCCTGCGTGGCGGACGGTCAAATCGGCCACGCACCTCGGATGCCTTGCGCATGGACGCCGGATGTTCACGGATGCGCTCAAGGGGCAGAAGAACAAACCGAGCCCCCGCATCACGAAGGCGCTCGAATTCTTCCAGGCGCTGTACCAGGTCGAGACGCTCGCCAAACAGACGTTGCCCGAAGGCGAGACGCTGGCCGATTACCGGTACCGCTTGCGCCAACAGCACAGCGTGCCGTTGCTAAACGCCTTCAAGAGTTGGCTCGACGAGCTCGCGCCGAAGGTTCTGCCCAAGAGCCTGCTAGGCGAGGCGATCGGCTACTGTCTCCGGCAATGGCCTTACCTGAGTCGCTATGTGGACGATGGCCGGTTTGCAATAGACAACAACGTCATCGAACGCGACATCAGGCCGTTTGCCACGGCGAGAAAGTCGTGGCTCTTCAGCGATACGGTCGACGGCGCGAAAGCGAGCGCGATGGTCTACAGCCTGATGCTCACGTGTCGAGCCTGTGGCGTCGATCCCCATGCCTATCTGCTGCACGTGCTGACCGAATTGCCGCAGCGCGCACCGGATGCCGATATTGGCGACCTGCTACCGTTCAACTTCGCTCGACAGCAAGCCGTTACCGGGTAACTCCGATCGCTACCGCGCTGGGCCGAAGTATTGGTCCCACTGTTCCGAATCGGGATCGAGTCGGCGCACAATCGCGTCGTCTGCCCGCGCGATCAACCGTTCCAGCATCTGGCGCTTCGTTACCGAGTAACGGCGAGCTAACCGCGTCAGAGCAAGATACGCTTCCGTGCTCACCCACATATCCAGACGTCGATCACCGTTGCCGTCCTTGCCTGCCGTCTCGCGCCTTGCCCGATAAGCCGCCTGCCGCTGCGCCGTCGTTTGCGTCATCTCGCATCTCCTTCGTTACCCGGTAACTATCGATTCGAAACATGTTACCCGGTAACACGTCACCTAACGACGTGTGGCGGATTTAGCGCTTACAACGTTGTGGCACATGTCATAAGCCGCCAGATATCCGTTTCGCCTCAGCATAAGCGCATGACCCAGCTTTGGTAGCGCTATCCCTCGTGTCACGAGTTCTTGTATCGAGCCAAGCTTAAGCAAGTCATCGCGAATCGCGACGATTTGCTCTTGCGTCAGTTCAAGTCGGTAGCTTGACTGGTGGCGAACCGTAAGCGCTAAATCCGCCACACGTCGTTAGGTGACGTGTTACCGGGTAACATGTTTCGAATCGATAGTTACCGGGTAACGAAGGAGATGCGAGATGACGCAAACGACGGCGCAGCGGCAGGCGGCTTATCGGGCAAGGCGCGAGACGGCAGGCAAGGACGGCAACGGTGATCGACGTCTGGATATGTGGATGAGCACGGAAGCGTATCTTGCTCTGACGCGGTTAGCTCGCCGTTACTCGGTAACGAAGCGCCAGATGCTGGAACGGTTGATCGCGCGGGCAGACGACGCGATTGTGCGCCGACTCGATCCCGATTCGGAACAGTGGGACCAATACTTCGGCCCAGCGCGGTAGCGATCGGAGTTACCCGGTAACGGCTTGCTGTCGAGCGAAGTTGAACGGTAGCAGGTCGCTAATATCGGCATCCGGTGCGCGCTGCGGCAATTCGGTCAGCACGTGCAGCAGATAGGCATGGGGATCGACGCCACAGGCTCGACACGTGAGCATCAGGCTGTAGACCATCGCGCTCGCTTTCGCGCCGTCGACCGTATCGCTGAAGAGCCACGACTTTCTCGCCGTGGCAAACGGCCTGATGTCGCGTTCGATGACGTTGTTGTCTATTGCAAACCGGCCATCGTCCACATAGCGACTCAGGTAAGGCCATTGCCGGAGACAGTAGCCGATCGCCTCGCCTAGCAGGCTCTTGGGCAGAACCTTCGGCGCGAGCTCGTCGAGCCAACTCTTGAAGGCGTTTAGCAACGGCACGCTGTGCTGTTGGCGCAAGCGGTACCGGTAATCGGCCAGCGTCTCGCCTTCGGGCAACGTCTGTTTGGCGAGCGTCTCGACCTGGTACAGCGCCTGGAAGAATTCGAGCGCCTTCGTGATGCGGGGGCTCGGTTTGTTCTTCTGCCCCTTGAGCGCATCCGTGAACATCCGGCGTCCATGCGCAAGGCATCCGAGGTGCGTGGCCGATTTGACCGTCCGCCACGCAGGCCAGCCGTCCGTCATCAGCGTGCCCGCGTAGTCTCCGAGGAACTCCTTCGGGTACTGCTGGCCACGCCCCGGCTGGTACTCAAACAGCACCACCGGCTGCTCGCTATCCTCCGCGCTTCGGTAGACCCACATGTATGACTTGTCCTGCGCGTTTCGGCCGTTCTCCTTCAGGACCTGGACGGTGGTCTCGTCGCCGTGAATCAGCCACTGGCTGAGCAGAATCTTCTTGAGCGCCTTGAACAGGCGCGTGTAGTGAAGCTCGGCGGGGCGGATGATCCAGTTCGCCAGCGTACCGCGGCTGACTGCGATATTCGAGCGTGCGAGCACGTCTTCCATCCGGTACAGCGGCGTGCCGTCGACATACTTGCCGGCCGTGACGGCGGCGATCATCGATGCACTGGCGTGACTACCCGGCAAGGGCTGCGCCGGCATCGGCGCGACCACGATCGGTGTGTGCGTGCCGTGACGCTCGCAGTGCCGACACGCGTACTTGAAACGCGCGTGCTGCAGCACCGAGACCTTGACCTGCATGTGCAACTGTTCGCTGATTTCCTCGCCCATCCGATGCATTGCCTTGCTGCAGCACGGGCAGATCTTCTGGTCTTCGGGCAGGTCGTACTCGATTCGCTCGCGCGGCAGGTCCGCGGGCAGCGGTTTGCGGCCACGCTTGCGCGGTTCAGGCTGGCCGGGTTCCGGCAACCCGGTATCGGGCAACGTCAGCGGCTCGCCGTCGTCCTCCTCGGCCGGCTCAGCGTGGGCTGCCTCTTCGGCCTCGTTGAACACGCGGTCGCGGCGCTTCTCGCTCTTCGGCGCGTACTGTCGGGCCAACGCGAGACGATATTGCTCTTCCAGCGCATCCAGGCGCTTGGTCAATTCGTCGATCCTGGCGTCACGCTCGGCAATGACCTGAGCATCGGCCGCCACCCGCTCCTCCAGCTTGTGGATATAGGCCTTGGCGGTGCGCGGAAGTCGGGGGAGATTGGGAGGGGACATGCGCTCAACGATAGCGAAACGCAGAGCCAAATAGGTTTACGCGAATTTGTAACAGCTAAAGCCGCCGTTGTTTACTGGCAACAGCGGCGATACCCTGCTTCAGTTCGTGTGGCAGTACTGCCGCGCTGGGTGGCGGCGCACGGCGTCGATATCGACGCCGTCGAGCAGCAGGTGAAGCTGCTCGGCCGTCAGTTCGATCACGGCTTGCTGACGGCGGGGCCAAACGAAACGGTCGGCCTCGAGGCGTTTCAATAGGAGCCAGAATCCGGCCCGGTCATACAGCAGAAGCTTCACGCGATCGCGTTTGCGGTTGTGGAACGCGAAGACGGCTCGCGCAAGCGGATCGAGCAGCATCGACTGCTCGACCAGCGCGACGAGGCTGTTGATGCCGGCGCGGAAGTCGATGGGCTCGCGGTGCAGGTAGATCTGCAGGTCCGCGTCGAAGCGGAACATCAGCGTGCCCCCAACGCTTCGATCATCGCCTTCACGAGAGCGCCATCGTGTGCGGCGCATTCGAGCTGTAGCGTTACGCCGTTGGGCAACTGCGCTGATAGTCGCGCCGGCGTCATTGCCTTCGCCGCTTCGTACCTGTGTGACGTTCGCCGTACGTTCACCGGCTCGGGGTTCGTGCGCACCGGTGCCACCTCGTTGATCGGAACGACCGGCACGAATGCCGATGGCAAGGGCTCGACGCACGCCGTCACAGCAGCATTCGCGCGTTCGCGCAATTGAATCCACTTATGCAGCTGGTTCGCGTTCACACCCGCCTTCAACGCCAGTCCGGCAATTGACGCGCCCGGCTGCAGGCAGGCTTCAATCAGCTTGCGCTTACCCTCGGCGTCAAACCTGCGCTTGCCCGTCGCGGTCACGCCGGTCACCCGCAGTGGCAGGAAATCAACTTCGTTCTGTGTCATCGGTTGCGTCCGCAAGTTGTAGTTGCGGACGCAAGCCTGCGCTCGTTCAGCTTTCGATTCTAGGTGGGGTTAAATTCGCGCTTACGGCGAACCAAGCTCACGCCAAGAAATTCGGCAGCCTGATCGGGTTCGTATATCACTGACTTCGAGCCGGGCTCAACCGGCGGTACAGTCAATCCGATCGGGGCAAGATGACGCGCGCAGAATTCAGCCACGCCCTCACACTCACCGCGAGATGAGGCAAAGAAAATCAAGTCGTCTGCATACCTGACCGCACGAAGACTCTGCTGCGCAATCGCGCGGTCAAACCCAGCCAGCATGATGTTGGAAAAGAATGGGGATAGCGGCATTCCCTGCCGCACGCCTCGCCCCACTTTAATGCCGAGCCGGCTGATCCTCTTCGCACCCGCCCTCGTCGCAGAAATCTCGCAACCAATCGCCTGCAGCAACAATGGATGGAGAGAGCGCTCGCGGATGACGGCTTTCAGCGCTCGCTCAAGATGCAACCGATCAATCGAGTCAAAAAAAGGCGCGATATCTGTCTTGTAGACCCATCCATACTTCGCTCGAATCTCACAAGCGTCGTGAACAGCCTTCTTCACCCCACGATCCTTCACGAAGCCATAGCTGATCTTGTTAGCAAGCCGATCTGCGTAGCGATCCGAAAGAAAATTCAAAAGCGCTCTCTGAGAGGTGGCCTCACTCGTTCGGACAGTTTTCTGAGATTTTTAAGTGGAACGTCCGAGGCAATCATGCTGCCGATTTGATCGCAGGCAGCGTCGCGAAGTATGCCTCATCCGGCGTCCGATCCGCCAGGCTCGAATGGGGCCGTTTTCGGTTGTACAGCTCGATGTAGTCGCCGATGGAGCGCCGGGCATGGCTGACCGACTCGTAAGCTCGCAGGTAAACCTCTTCGTACTTGACGCTGCGCCACACGCGTTCGACGAACACGTTGTCGCGCCAGGCCCCTTTACCGTCCATCGACAGCCGCACGCCTCGACCCAGTACGGCCTCGGTGAACGCGCCCGCCGTGAACTGGCTGCCCTGATCGGTGTTCACAATGTCCGGCAGCCCGTAGCGCGCGAACGCTTCCTCGAGCGCCTCGACGGCGTGCACTGCTTCCAGCGTGATCGCCACCCGGTGCGAGAGCACCTTGCGACTTGACCAATCCACTACTGCCGTCAGGTACACGAAGCCTCGCGCCATCGGAATGTATGTCGTGTCCAGTGCCCACGCCTGATTGGCCCGGGCGATTTTCATGCCGCGCAGCAGGTACGGCCAGATCTTGTGCTGCGCATTGCGTCGGCTCGTGTTCGGCTTGCAGTACAGCGCTTCCACGCCCATGCGTTTCATCAGCGTGCGCACGCGGCGGCGGCCGACCTCATAGCCTTCCCGGCGCAACAGACGCGCCAGCATCCGCGCTCCGGCAAACGGAAACTCCATGTGCAGTTCGTCGATCCGCCGCATCAGCAACTGGTCCGCCTCGCTCACTGGCTGCGCCCGGTAATACGCGCTCGATCTCGCGATGCCAACCAGTCGCGTCTGTCGCGAAACCGGCAGCGCATGCGTACGGTCAATCATCGCTTTGCGCTCAGCAGTCCGGCTTTGCCGAGCGCTCCTGACAAAAAATCGTTCTCCAGCGTCAACTGTCCGATTTTCGCGTGCAGCGTTTTCACGTCCACCGGCGGCTCGTTCGACGGTGGAGCGGCCGCGCCGAACACATCCGCCGCACGCTCCTGCAGTTGCCGCTTCCACTCCGTGATCTGGTTCGGGTGCACATCGAACTGCTGCGCCAGTTCGGCCAGCGTGCGCTCGCCCTTGACCGCCGCCAGGGCCACTTTCGCTTTGAACGCCGCTGAGTGCGTCCGTCGGGTTCTCTTCGTCATCTTTCCGGTTCCTTTGCCTGCATTATCGCTGGCTCAGGCCCCGGGCATTCCACTTACCCGACTGTCCGAATTTGCGCGGCCACCTCTTTGTTTTCGATCTTGGCGCGCACGATGACTTCGATGCAAAACTTGCCGTCGTCGCGCTTGCACATGCGACCGAGCAATGCAGCCTTGCCATCCCTCGACTTCGCAACGAGATAGCAATCTTCCACCACAACAGGCATCCATTGCCGGTTGAGCGAATCGACTGACATGACGCCGACCCGCTCATTCGCTGTCGGCCATGACCTTCCCTCGAACAACTTCTCGAACTCCATAAGACTTCAATCAGCGTTCACGCTACCCGCGCGAGAATCCGGCGCTGCGCCTGATATTGGACGTTCTGCGCATCGCCCTGCAACTCCTCCAGCGCTTTCATCAAAACGTCCTGATACAGCGGCAGCAACGCCGTCAACCGATCGGCGATCCCGGCGTCCGTCGCCAGATTGTTCACGAGCCTCTGATACCCGTCGAAGCCGAACATCCGGTCCCGGATCGGCCGGAGTACACACCGCCGATTGTCATTCTGCTCCTCGGTGATGTCGATGTAGCCGAAGTGCTTTAGGTCGAATGCCGCGCCGATTACTTGTCCTTGGCTGCCGCCGAGAACACAACTCAGTTCGTGCAGGGTCATGCCCGGAAATGCATTGATCAGTCCGAGTGCTCTGGCCGCCATCGGCGTCATCTGCAACGCGCTCGCGAGCGCCGACGCTCGACATCCCTCATAGGCGGTCATGAAGGCGTGAAACCGGGAAAGAGGATCGTTCGTGGTCATAGGTCGTTGATTTTTCTGGATTGGCCCTTGCCCGAGAGCGTTCGTTGTTATCCCCGACCGCTCAGGCATCTCCGCACGATACGTCACCCCCCCGACAAATTCAACCATTTTGGAATATAACATTCCAATACGGTTGTTCATCGCAATCGGAATGAAGACGACCATATCGTTCTATGACTACCCGCCCTGCCTCCCCCACGGACGACGCCCAAGACGCGCTGCTTGCCGCTCGCGTCGGAACTGCCATTGCCGAACAACGACGGGCACGCGGTCTGACTCAGGCGAAGCTCGCGGAGATGATCGATCTCGAACAGGAAGCGATCAGCCGGTGGGAACGCGGTACGAGGATGCCGACCTTGCATCGACTCCAGCAGCTTAGTGACGCGCTCGACTGCTCGGTTGACCAGTTGTTGCAGCGTGGATCTAAGCGGCCGGACGACCAACTGGCCATGATGGCGGATGCACTTGATGGATTGGATAGCGACGAGCGGGAACTCGTCGTGAATTTCGTTCAGCAGTTCGCTGACATGCTCAAGGCCAAGCATCCTGCCAAGAGCAAGCGGCGCAAGTAGCGATCAGGACTCGATGCGATGGCCGACGTACTCGGCCCATGCCGATTCGATCAGCGAAGTCGGTAACTCGCCCATCTCGTAACCCGGCACGTCTTCGAGAAGCATCAGCAGTCGGTCCGCGAACTCCGACTGAGAGAGGTTGCCGCCGAAATCTTCGCGCACAGCAACAGCCAGATCGCGCATCTGATCAATTGTCAGCGGCGGGAAATCGTTGGGGTGTTGGATGTCGTTCATGCTGGGACCATCTCCCGATTCGCGGTTGACGGCAAGTGGGTGAAAAATAGTCACTGCTCCTCACCCACCTATAGCAAATCTCCGTTGGCCGCAACTTGTCGAATTGATCACGCGGCCTACCAGCCGCAACAGGCCGACGCAATACTCACACGACGCCTCGACTACTTGATAGCATTAGGCCTTCACACGGGGGCCAAGATGACTCAACACGTTCCAGCAGGGCAAATCAAAGTTTTAGACATTCCCACACTATCTGACCGAGCAAAAACCAAATTAATTTCGGCAGGATATGTCACCCTACAAGACTTCCATGACAAGCAATTTCCAACACTCTATTCTCTAGTATCATTTGAACAAGCCAAGGAATTGCTAAAAATCCTTCTTGAAAAAAATATTTCAGTTCACTTTTCAAAAGCAGACTGGAGCGAAGATCAATGGCGCGAGTTCGTAGGAAAAATGGTTAGCGAAAATATTGTGTCATGGAGCGAAGTAGCACTCGCAGTATGCGGCGAACTCAATCCACCACAGGTAGGAACGGCAATCGCATCGAACAAATCATTTCAAAGCCGATTCCCCGCACGCGAAACTATGCGGAATGTAATGAGCTGGTTCTACGAGCAACGCGGAAAGTGCGTACTCTGCGGAACGCGAATGTTTTTAGAGGCCGACCACATTAGATCGAAGCAAGAATTTTGGGAGGCGGGCGAAGACCCCCTGAATGCTGATACACTAGATAACCTTCAGCTCTTATGTAAGCGATGCAATGTGATCAAACGACCCTCGCATGCACTCGGAGGTATTTCATTTGCCCCTGCTCAGAGCGTACTCATCTGGATTCTTCTCGCGCGCCGCCCCAAAACCAAAGCGGAATTCGCGACTCTATGTAGAGAACACGGATTGACGATGGCAAGCATCCGCTTCGACGAGGCGTGGGCGTTCGCTGTCTGGCTCCATCGCGAGGGAAAGTAC
The DNA here is from genome assembly GCF_001524445.2 of Burkholderia savannae. Lineage (NCBI taxonomy): Bacteria > Pseudomonadati > Pseudomonadota > Betaproteobacteria > Burkholderiales > Burkholderiaceae > Burkholderia > Burkholderia savannae. Next base: position 799,494 of record NZ_CP013417.1, on the reverse strand, counting down.
GAAATGGATATTAGCTCCACATCACAAGCCCCCCTCCAAGACTTGCTTAACGACTAGGAGGCGTAACAAGCCGTTCGTACGTGCACACAGGCATGAAAGCGCGTTGAGAATCAGGGAACAATCGGGCTGATGACCGACGCGCAATGCTGGAAGAGGTTGTCCGTTTGGTCGAAAGTGACCGGTGCGCTCCTCCTAGTACAATACGGGATGCTAGACAGTCCTCGGTCGCAAGGAAGCGCAACCGCTCCCCTGCGGCCGTAGGACTAGCCCATGTTTCTAGGAAATCGAATGGCCCGACAGATCTCCGACGCTTTACGACGTCTCTATGATGAGTTCACCCGCATTCTCAGGCTGCCCCGAAATGAACTCGCAACCGACGATTCTTTTACACTCATATGCGAGCCGGTCGCAGGTTATCTGGCGACACTTCGCCAGACCACTGCCACATCCCGAACAACAAACTTTCTCGCCCAAATCAACAACAAATTCCGAATAAATGCCGAAAATATTGCCGTTTTTCTCGAGCGATCGGCCAAATCCGGATACACATTTAACTATCATGAGAAGTTGGTCATACAGCAAGCGTTCGATCGCATCGAACCCAACTTGCTATTAACCGTTCTCGATGAGCGCAATGTGCCGCGAACGATCGGCGAGCAACTAATGCGCCACGTGACTTGCGCGTCGCACGACGAAACGATTGAACACGTTACGGGAGAGCTTAATGCCCCGGCCAAGCTCCGCCGGGAAGTGGGCGACCGAAAAATAAAGCTTGAAATACTGAAATCCCTTTTTGCGTCCTTCATCTGGGCATGCGCAGAGAAAAAGGATTTGCACCGCTTCTTTGACAAGCATTTCTCTCACGAACACTACGAAGAAAGTTACTGGAACGAACTCCAAAGACGCTCCCCGCGACTATTTCATCGAGATCAAGCACTTCATTTCTTGGCACTGGATCAAGGGTGGGCGACCAATTTCAATGAGGAAGATACCCTGCGGAATTCGGCACTGAGCCTCGTAAGAAAAAGCTACGAGGCCATGAATAACCATGGCTTTTTTATTGTATTAATAGATCCAATACGATTCGGCAGTCGCGAAATTTCGTACGAGCTAGCAGCAGATATTACTCTATTTGGAGAAAAACATCTCGAACGGCCGTTGCATCGAGCGTATTTCCGCCACGAGAAAATTGCATCGACCACACTCAAGCACATTCCTCACATTGATACGGAGAAAGCCAACTTCTCACTAGTTAACGAGGGGTTTACTTATCGCGATTGCATACTATTAAACAACGGAACCAAGGAGCCGTCACAGCTACTGATTTTTCAGAAAAATCACCGCGACGAAACGCTTGTCCCTTGCCCCGCGTGCAGATCGGAAAATGTTGAGGGAAACTCGTATCCCAGCTTGGGCGTGAAGAGTTGGGAATGTCGCAATCCGTTATGCCCGGATCGGAGCAAGTACAACAGAGGGAAGCGATATTCTTTTCGTGCCCTGGCAATGCAGCAAGCCATTGACGATGAAAAGAATGATATCTCTGGCGATCTCGTCAAACGATGGCGACGTGACGTCGTTGATCGCTGGGAACCTGAATCGCTACTCACTATGATCGTGAGCTTTTATTCGATGTATGGTGATACCCTGAATTGCTATGGTGACTTCGATTATCAGCCGCAGGCTCTTTTGGGCCGTACACTCCGCTGGGAACCGCTTCCGCAGGAAGCGAAGGACGACTCGTTGCAATGGTTTCGTACCGCTCATTTCTTTCATCGGTTTGCGATCCCTTCGACCGTCACTGCATCTTGCAGCATGACCAATCTCGGCGATAATAGACTGGCCGTCTATTGTGGGGATTCGAGTTTAATTTTGCAAAACATCGATGATGACTGCATCGATGGCGCAGTCACATCACCACCATATTATAACGCGCGAGAATATTCACAATGGGACAACATGTACTGCTATCTGCAGGATATGTACAACGTGAATTTGCAAGTTTTTCGAATTTTAAAACCAGGATCGCTATATTTTTATAATATTTTTGACTACTTCGACAATGAAAATATCGTAGCACTCTCTGCACTCGGGCAAAAGCGCGTGACGCTATCCGCATACACGGTCGATCTCTTTCGAAGAATCGGATTTGAGTGCGTGGGCAACATCTGCTGGGATAAAGGAGAAATTGAGGGAAAACGCGGCTTCAATGGAGGAAATTTTTCGCCTTTCTATCAGTCGCCTTTTAACTGCTGGGAACATGTCCTCGTTTTCCGAAAACCCGGAATGCTCTCGCATGAATTTTCGGGGAGTAGAATCTTTCAGGCAAAGCCTGTGATGAAGATGATTCGTGGCAAGAACGTGCACGGGCATAGCGCCCCGTTCCCCGATGAAATTCCGCAGCTTTGCATTGACCTACTACCCGAAGACTCCGTTGTGCTGGACCCTTTCGCTGGCAGCCTAACCACTGGCCGAACTGCCGTACGTCACGGAAGAAGGGCGATCTGCATTGAGCAGAGTCACGACTATTGTGAGCTAGGGCTGGCCATTTATCAGGAGGAGCAAGTTCAACGCCAAGGAGAATTCGCTTTCTAGTCGTCGAGAGGCATCATTACGGGAGCGCATGTGGGTGCGCTCCCGTCCCGTATTAGACGGTTCAGCTCAAAAGAGCACTGCCAGCGATGCCACCGCTCCACCGCCGAGCGATGTCAGTTTCGCTACCACCGTCCAGAATCCCCCGCTTGCCATCCCCGCGCAAACCCCTGTAGAATCACGCGTTCTGCGGGCGTCGTATAATGGCCATTACCTCAGCTTCCCAAGCTGATGACGTGGGTTCGATTCCCATCGCCCGCTCCACTTTCCCGGCCGTGGATGCCATCCGCCGCCGAAGCACGCGAAGCCGCCTCGTCGAAGGCGGCTTTTTCGTATTTCGTACGCAGTATCGGGCGGCCCGTCGAACGCGACGCCGTCGCGCGCCGCGGCGCCACGCCCGCCACTCGCCTTTCATTGTCACGATGACTCACGACGACCCGAACGCCCCCGGCGTGCCGCACGACGACGCCAACGACGCAGCCTCCGCACCGGCCATCGACGCCGCGCCGGCAGCCGGCAACGCCGACGACGAATCGAACCCGCTCCATCTCCGCCGCATCCGCAGCTTCGTCACGCGCGCCGGCCGCGTGTCGACGGGCCAGCGCCGCGCGCTCGACGAGCTCGGTCCGCGCTTCGTCGTCCCGTACGGCAGCACGCAGCCGGACTGGGACGCGATCTTCGGCCGCCGCGCGCCGCGCGTGCTCGAGATCGGCTTCGGGATGGGCGCGTCGACGGCCGAGATCGCCGCGCTTCGCCCGGGCGACGACTTCATCGGCGTCGAGGTGCACGAGCCCGGCGTCGGCGCGCTGCTGAAGTTGATCGGCGAGCAGCAATTGACGAACATCCGGATCATTCAGCACGACGCGGTCGAAGTGCTCGAGCACATGATCGCGCCCGGCAGCCTCGACGGCGTGCACATCTTCTTCCCGGACCCATGGCACAAGGCGCGCCACCACAAGCGCCGGCTGATCCAGCCGCCGTTCGTCGCGCAGCTCGCGGCGCGGCTCAAGCCGGGCGCGTACCTGCACTGCGCGACCGACTGGCAGAACTACGCGGAGCAGATGCTCGAGGTGCTCGGCGCCGAGCCGACGCTCGAGAACACCGCGCAAGACTATGCGCCCCGCCCCGACTATCGTCCGGTGACGAAGTTCGAGCGCCGCGGGCTGCGGCTCGGGCACGGCGTGTGGGATCTGGTGTTCCGGAAGCGCGCGGGCTGACGCGCGACGCCGCGCGGCTCGCGCGCGGCGCAGACCGGGGAAAGAGAATCCGGTCGATTGAACGTCCAATACGGTCGCCGCGCGTCGCGGCGACCGCACGGCACGGCGGCGATGGCGGCTCGCTCGCCGCCGCCGTCAAACTCGTCGACTACCCGGGCGAAAATTCAGAACCGCGGCCTCAGCTCCACTCGATCCAGCCGCTATAGCCGACGAGCAGCACGAACAGCCCGAATGCGATCCGGTACCACGCGAATGCGGTGAAATCGTGCGACGCGACGTAGCGCAGCAGCCAGCGCACGCACGCGAACGCGCTGACGAACGCGGCGACGAGGCCGATCGAAAAGAGGCCGATCGAATCGACGCTGAACGCGCGCCAATCCTTCGCGGTTTCGTACAGCGTCGCGCCGAAAATCACCGGGATCGCGAGAAAGAACGAGAATTCGGTCGCGACGCGCCGCTCGAGCCCGAACAGCATCCCGCCGATGATCGTCGAGCCGGACCGCGACATCCCCGGAATCAGCGCGAAGCATTGCGCGAGGCCGACCTTCAGCGCGTCGAGCGGCGTCAGCTCGTCGATCGACTGCACGCGCGCCGGCGCGCCTCGCTCGCGCTGCCGGGCTTCGACCCACAGGATCGCCGCGCCGCCGACGACGAGCGCGACCGCAACGGGCACGGGCGCGAACAGCACCGATTTGATCGTTTTCTCGAACAGGAGCGCGAGCGCGATCGCCGGCAGCGTCGCGATCACGACGTTCATCGTGAACCGCCTGGCTTCGCGCTGCGCCGGCAGGCCGGTCACGACGTCGACGATCCGGCGGCGGTATTCCCAGCACACCGCGAGAATCGCGCCGAACTGGATCACGACGTCGAAGGTCTTCGCCTGCTCGGGATGAAAGCGCAGAAAGCTGCCTGCGACGATCAAATGGCCGGTGCTCGACACCGGCAGGAATTCGGTCAGTCCCTCGACGATGCCAAGCGCCAGCGCTTTGCAAATCAGTATCCAGTCCATCCGTGGCCCGTTTCCAAAGTGAATCAACCGAGGCCACGGAACCGCCGCGGCCGATCCGGCCGCGCGCGGCGCGACGTCACTTCTCGACGATCGCCACGCGTATGCCGTTTGTAAGAATTGTGATTGTACCGGGTTCGTAATTCACGCCGGCAAATTGCAATTGTTCCGGCTTGAACGTGTAGATCGGATAGTTGGTCAGCAATTGGGTCGCGAGCAGGCCAGCCGCCGCGCTGATCTGCTGCGTATAGAGTTGCGCGTCGCCGTCGACGCTCACGCTGTCGACGGCGGGCGCCTTCAGCACGACCGAGCGGCTCGGCGCGTCGTACGCGAGCTGGCCCGACACGGTGAACTTGCCGTTGACGGGCTCGCGCAGGAACGGGCTCCCGAAGCGCGCGTCGAGCCGCACCGCGACGCGGTTCCGGTCGGGCAGCAGCCCGACGACCGGATTCGCGAGCGCGACGTCGATCACCTGCGCGACCGTCTTCTGATACGGGAACTTGCGGGCGACCGCGCGCTGCACGTCGCCTTGCGAGAACGTGTAGTGATCGGGAATGAACGGGAACGTCGACGCGCACGCGGCAAGCGACACGGTGACGCCCGCCGCCGCGCACGCGGCGATCAGGAAGCGGCGCCGGTCGGGCGCGCTCGTCTGGGTCATGCTGAATCTCCTGCTGAGGCAAGCGGCGCGGCCGGCCGCGTATCGGCTTCGAGGCGGGCGAGCCATGCGAGCGCGTCGGCGCGCGACGCGCCGCACATCTCGTCGCTCGGCTTGAGGCCCGAGCAGCACGCGGGCCGCTCCGGCCGGCCGAAGATCGCGCAGCGCTCGCCGTCGGCGAGTTGCGCGCAGCGCACGCCGGCCGGCTTGCCGCTCGGCATGCCGGGAATCGGGCTCGAGATCGACGGCGCGATGCAGCACGCGCCGCAGCCTTCGCGGCACGCGTGCGCGGGCGCCTTCCCCGACATCACGGCAACTTCGCCAATCATCACATCAAACATCCCATAACAAGCCGCAACCGCCGCAAAATGCGGGATCGCGGGCCCGCGTCGAACGAAAGCCGTATTGTGCCATCCGCCGCTGCGACGTTATTACACAATTCAATGAAAGCGCCAATTTATATACTGACCGGCGTCACAGAGCACGATTCGAGCTTCCAGCATGACGCCGCCGATCCCGTCCGAAGCGCTGTTTCGACCCGACTTGCTCGCCAAATACACGGCGAACGGCCCTCGTTATACGTCCTACCCCACCGCGTTGCAGTTCCGCGAAGATTTCGATCCCGCCGACTACATCCGCGCGGCGGCCGATCCGGGCGCATCGGCAAGCGATCTGTCGCTCTATTTCCACATCCCGTTCTGCGCGGCCGCGTGCTTCTACTGCGGCTGCAACAAGATCGCGACCCGCAACCGCAAGCGCGCGCGGCCCTATCTCGATCAGCTGACGCACGAGATCGCGCTGCAGGCGGCGCTCTTCGACCCCGAGCGGACCGTCACGCAACTCCATTGGGGCGGCGGCACGCCGACCTTCCTGTCGAACGCCGAGACGGCCGAGCTGATGGCGGCGACCCGCGAATACTTCACGCTCGCGTCGGACCGCACGGGCGAATTCTCGATCGAGATCGACCCGCGCACCGCGTCGCCCGCGACGATCGTTCATCTGCGCACGATCGGCTTCAACCGCGTGAGCCTCGGCGTGCAGGACTTCGATCCCGACGTGCAGCGCGCGATCAACCGCGTGCAGCCGCTCAAGATGACGTCGGACCTCGTTCGCGCGGCGCGCGCGACGGGCTACCACTCGGTCAGCGTCGATCTCATCTACGGGCTGCCGCACCAGACGGTGTCGAGCTTCGCGCGCACGCTCGACACGATCGTCGAGCTCGAGCCCGACCGGCTCTCCGTGTTCGGCTACGCGCACATGCCGCATCTGTTCAAGATGCAGCGGCAGATCGACGCCGCCGCGCTGCCGCCGCCCGCGACGCGGATCGCGCTCCTCGGCCTCGCGATCGAGCGGCTCACTCGCGCGGGCTACGCGTACATCGGCATGGACCATTTCGCGCGGCCGGGCGACGAGCTCGTCCGCGCGCAGCGCAACGGCACGCTGCAGCGCAATTTCCAGGGCTACAGCACGCGCGCGGACGCCGATCTGGTCGGCATCGGCGCGTCGTCGATCGGCAAGGTCGGCGACGTCTACGCGCAGAACGCGAAGCATCTGCCGCGCTACGGCGCGGCCCTCGCCGACCAGCGCCTGCCGATCGCGCGCGGCGTGAGGCTGTCCGCGAACGACCGGCTGCGGCGCGACGTGATCTCGCACCTGATGTGCAACCTCGTGCTGCCGTTCTCGCATTTCGAGGCGGCGTACGGCGTGCGCTTCGCGAACAAATTCTCGCGCGAGCTCGACACGCTGCGCGGCTTCGAGCGCGACGGCCTGCTGTCGATCGGCGGCGATCGTCTGACGATTCATCCGGCGGGACGCCTCTACGTGCGCAACATCGCGATGGTGTTCGACGCATACCTGTCGGGCGCGTCCGAAAACCGTTATTCGAAGACGGTCTGAGCGCGGCGCGCGCTCGGCCCGCGTTGTTGATAAAGTGACGGTTTCATCGCACTCCGTTTTGACGCACGATGCGCACCACGCAAGCGACCCGCGCGGTCGAACGCCTGAAAGCCCGCGCCGGCAACCCGCAGTATTCGGCGGTCGGCATGCCGGGCGGCCTCTTCTACCTCGTCGACCGGGCAAGCGGCGCCGCCGAGAAGCTCTGCGCGCCGCTGCCGCTCGAGGATTTCGTCGCGTTCGTCGACGGCCTCGGCCCGAAGAAGCCGCGCAAGGCGAGCAAGCTCGACGTCGCCTTCGAGCAGCAGATCAAGAACAGCAAGCGCTAGCCGGTTTCGGGCTGCAGGCGTTCTGAAGGCAAGACATCAACCCCGTTTGGTACAATTCGAAAGTTCTTCGTCCCCTCGCTGACGGCCGTCCAGGCCCGCATGACACCATGAATATCGAAAAAGCGCGTTTCAACATGATCGAACAGCAGATCCGCCCTTGGGACGTACTGGATCACGACGTCTTGAGCTTGCTGTCGGTCGTCAAGCGTGAAAACTTCGTGCCGGCCGCGTACCGCGAGCTGGCGTTCACCGACATCGAGCTGCCGTTGCCGAACGGCCAGAAGATGCTGTTCCCGCGCGTCGAGGCCCGCATCCTGCAGGAGCTCGCGGTGAAGAAGCACGAGAACGTGCTCGAGATCGGCGCGGGCTCCGGCTACATGGCGGCGCTCCTCGGCGCGCGCGGCCAGCGCGTGACGACGGTCGAGATCGATCCGGAGCTCGCGCAGTTCGCCGAGGAAAACTTGAAGAAGAACGGCGTGACGAACGTCGAAGTCGCGCTCGGCGACGGCTCGCGCGGCTGGCCCGCGAAAGCGCCGTACGACGTGATCTGCGTGTCGGGCGGCCTGCCCGTCGTCCCGCAGGAGCTGCTCGAGCAACTGAAGGTGGGCGGCCGCCTCGCCGCGTTCGTCGGCGGCCGGCCGGTGATGGAGGCGCAGATCATCACGCGCATCGACGAGAAGCAATACCGCGTCGCCGATGTGTTCGAGACCTACGTCGAGCACCTCGTCAACGCGATCGAGCCGTCGCGCTTCAAGTTCTGAGGCAGCGCGTGCCGATGCAGATCCTGACCGCTTCCGCCCTCGCCGAATGGCTGCGCGACCCGGCGCGCCCGGCGCCTGTCGTGCTCGACGTGCGCGAGCCGTGGGAGATCGCGACCGCGAAGATCGACGGCAGCGTATCGATCCCGATGCAGCAGATCCCCGCGCGCAGCGAGGAGCTCGACGACGAGGCGGAGATCGTCTGCATGTGCCATCACGGCATGCGCAGCGCGCAAGTCGCGATGTTCCTCGAATCGCGCGGCTTCACGAAGCTCTACAACCTGCAAGGCGGGATCGACGCGTGGTCGCGCGACGTCGATCCGTCGGTGCCGCGCTACTGAGCGCGCATCGCGGCGGCGCGCGCGATGCGCGCCGCTTCGCCCGAGCGTCCCGCCCGCTTCCCGTCCCGCCTACTCCGTTTCCTTCAGCGCTTGCGCGACGATCGAGAACAGCTCGACGATCTGCGCCTCCTCCACGATGAGCGGCGGCGAGAACGCCAGGATATCGCCCGTGTAGCGGATCATCGCGCCCTTCTGGAAGCATTTGACGAAGACTTCGTACGCGCGCGCGCCCGGCTTGCCGTCGCGCGGCTTCAGCTCGACGCCGCCGACCAGGCCGAGATTGCGCACGTCGATCACGTGGCGCGCGTCCTTCAGCTGGTGGATCTCGCGCTCGAAGGTCGGCGCGATCTGCGCGGCGCGCGTGAGCAGCCCGTCGCGCTCGTAGAGATCGATCGTCGCGACGGCCGCCGCGGCCGCGAGCGGGTGCCCCGAATACGTGTAGCCGTGGAACAGCTCGATGCCGGCGGGCGCGCCGTTCACGATCGCGTCGTGAATCGCGCCGCTCGCGGCCACCGCGCCCATCGGCACGGCCGCGTTGTTCGTGCCCTTCGCCATCGTCAGCAGATCGGGCGTCACGCCGAAGAACTGCGATGCGAACGGCGCGCCGAGCCGCCCCCAGCCGGTGATCACTTCGTCGAAGATCAGCAGGATGCCGTGCTTGTCGCACAATTCGCGCAGCCGCTCGAGATAGCCCTGCGGCGGAATCAGCACGCCCGTCGAGCCCGCGACCGGCTCGACGATCACGGCGGCGATCGTCGACGCGTCGTGCAGCGCGACGAGCCGCTCCAGTTCGTCCGCGAGATGCGCGCCCCACGCGGGCTGCCCCTTCGAGAACGCGGCCTCCTTCAGGTTCAGCGTGTGCGGCAGATGATCGACGGACGGCAGCAACGCCCCGGAGTACGCCTTGCGGTTCGGCGCGATGCCGCCCACCGAGATGCCGCCGAAGCCGACGCCGTGATAGCCGCGCTCGCGTCCGATGAAGCGCGTGCGCTCGCCTTGGCCGCGCGCGCGGTGATACGCGAGCGCGATCTTCAGCGCGGTGTCGACCGCCTCCGAGCCCGAATTCGTGAAGAAGATGTGCTTCAGGTCGCCCGGCGTGTGGCGCGCGATCTTCGTCGCCGCTTCGAACGCCTTCGGGTGCCCCATCTGGAACGTCGGCGCGAAATCCATCTCCTCGGCCTGCGCCTTCACCGCGGCGACGATCTCGTCGCGCCCGTGCCCCGCGTTCACGCACCAGAGGCCCGCGGTGCCGTCGAGAATCCGGCGGCCGTCGTGCGACGTGTAGTACATCCCCTTCGCCGCGACGAGCAGGCGCGGCGCTTCCTTGAATTGCCGGTTCGCGGTGAACGGCATCCAGAACGCGGATAGGTCGGGGGTCTTCGAAACGTGTTCGGCCATGGAGGCTCCTCGGAGATCGATCGAACGATGCCTGGAATACGTCTTGATGCGCGCTGACGGGCGCGGCGCCCGAGCGTCGCACCGCGGGGAATTCGCATTGAGAGTGTAAGCACGCGGCCCGCGATGCACAACCATGCAGCATGCGCGCGCCCGGCGCTGCACCGCGACGGACCACGCGATGCGCGAACGCGGGCATCGCAGGCACCGCGGCGCATCGCCGAAAGCCCCGCCGACGGGCGCGCGCACGCGCGCCGCTTCTGGCACATGCCTTGCGTAATCGGTTCGCCGCGTGTCCGCTCCGGTGCGCGCCCACACTCCAACAGGCAAGGGGAATTCGATGAAACGTCGCAGTCTTTTGAAGTTCGGATCGATGGCAGGCGTGATGGCGCTCGCGGGGCAAAGCCCGCTCGCGCGCGCGGCGGATGCGGGCAAAGGCCCGATCAAGGTGGGCATCCTGCATTCGCTGTCGGGCACGATGGCGATCTCCGAGACTTCGCTCAAGGACACCGCGCTGATGACGATCGCCGACATCAACAAGAACGGCGGCGTGCTCGGGCGGCAGATTCAGCCCGTCGTCGTCGATCCCGCCTCGAACTGGCCGCTCTTCGCCGAGAAGGCGCGCCAGTTGCTCACGCAGGACAAGGTCGCGTGCGTGTTCGGCTGCTGGACGTCGGTGTCGCGCAAATCGGTGCTGCCCGTGTTCGAGGAGCTAAACGGCCTGCTCTACTACCCGGTTCAGTACGAGGGCGAAGAGATGTCGCGCAACGTGTTCTACACGGGCGCCGCGCCGAATCAGCAGGCGATTCCGGCCGTCGAATACATGATGAGCTCGGAAGGCGGCGGCGCGAAGCGCTTCTTCCTGCTCGGCACCGATTACGTCTATCCGCGCACGACCAACAAGATCCTGCGCGCGTTCCTGAAATCGAAGGGCGTCAAGGATTCCGATATTCAGGAAGTCTACACACCGTTCGGGCACAGCGATTACCAGACGATCGTCGCGAACATCAAGACCTTCGCGCAAGGCGGCAAGACGACGGTGATCTCGACGATCAACGGCGATTCGAACGTGCCGTTCTACAAGGAGCTCGGCAATCAGGGGCTCAAGGCGACCGACGTGCCCGTCGTCGCGTTCTCGGTGGGCGAAGAAGAGCTGCGCGGCATCGACACGAAGCCGCTCGTCGGGCACCTGGCCGCGTGGAATTACTTCATGTCGGTGAAGGGGCCGGCGAACGCGAAGTTCAAGGAGCAGTTCGCCGCGTGGGTGAAGTCGCAGAACCTGCCGGGCGGCGCGAAACGCGTGACCAACGATCCGATGGAAGCGACGTTCGTCGGCATCCACATGTGGAAGCAGGCGGTCGAGAAGGCGAAGAGCACCGATGTCGACCGCGTGCGCGCCGCGATGATCGGCCAGAGCGTGGCCGCGCCGTCGGGCTTCACGCTGACGATGGACGGCAACCATCATCTGCACAAGCCGGTGATGATCGGCGAGATCCGCGGCGACGGCCAGTTCAACGTCGTCTGGAAGACGAAGACGGCCGTCCGCGCGCAGCCGTGGAGCCCGTTCATCGCGGGCAATCAGGGCAAGCCCGATGTGGTCGGCTCGATTTCCGAGTTCCTGCGCCGCCGCCGCACGGCGCTCGCCTGACGCCTGCGCACGCGCCGCGCGAAAGCGCGGCGTCTTCATCGCGCGCGGCCGCGCCGCGCGCGCCCTCTCCCTTCGCGAGGACATACCGATGCCCACGCCTTTGAGCCGCGCCGCCCGTGCGTTCGCGGCGCTCGCCGCGTGCGCGGCGTTCGCGCTCGGCGCGCCCCGCGCGGCGCTCGCCGTCACGGCTGCCGACGTCGCCGCGCTCGCCGGCGACGACTTCGACGCGAAGACCGCCGCGGTCGACCATCTCGCCGCCGAGCACGACGCCGCCGCCGTCGCGCTCCTGAACGCGCTCGCGAACGGCGACGCGCTCGCGACCGACGCGGGACGCATCCTGATCCAGAGCGGCGACACCGCGCGCGACGCGCTGACGAACGCCCCCGCGCAGGCGGGCGACGCGCAACCCGTGATGCTCAACAACCTGCTGCGCACGAAGATCGCGAATGCGCTGTCCGGGCTCGATCTCGCTTCGCCCGATCCCGACACGCGGCGCGGCGCGATCGATGCGCTGCTGAAGAGCCCCGACGCATCGTTGAAACCGATGATCGACGCGGCGCGCGCGAAGGAGACCGACCCGACGCTCAAGCGCCGCCTCGACGCGCTGCGGGCGATCGCCGCGCTGCACGACGCCGATCCGGCGAAGCGCCTCGAAGCGGTGCGGCTCGTCGCCGCGCGCCGCGATCTCGACATGATCGAGCAACTGCGCCCGCTCGCCGCGAAAAATGCCGACGGCAGCTATGCGGAGCCCGATGCGCGCGTGCGCGACGCCGCACAGCAAGGGCTCGACGCGCTGCACACGATCCAGCGCCGCGGCGAGATCGCGGGCACGCTGTTCGCGGGCCTGTCGCTCGGCAGCGTGCTGCTGCTCGCCGCGCTCGGCCTCGCGATCACCTACGGCCTCATCGGCGTCATCAACATGGCGCACGGCGAATTCCTGATGATCGGCGCGTACGCGACCTATGTCGTGCAGACGCTCGTGCAGCGCTACCTGCCGGGCGCGTTCGACTGGTATCCGCTCGCCGCGATTCCGGCGTCGTTTCTCGCGGCGGCCGCGCTCGGTGCCGTGCTCGAGCGCACGGTGCTCAAGCACCTGTACGGCCGCCCGCTCGAGACGCTCCTCGCAACCTTCGGCGTGAGCCTCATCCTGATCCAGGCGACGCGAATGATCTTCGGCGCGCAGAACGTGCAAGTCGTCAATCCGTCATGGATGAGCGGCGGCGTGACCGTGATGCAGAACCTGATCCTGCCGTACAACCGGCTCGCGATCCTCGCGTTCGCGCTCGCCGTCGTCGGCGTCGCGTGGGCGGTGCTCACGAAGACGCGGCTCGGCCTGTTCGTGCGCGCGGTCACGCAGAACCGCCGGATGGCCGCGTGCGTCGGCGTGAAGACGGCGCGCGTCGATTCGTATGCGTTCGCGTTCGGCGCGGGCATCGCGGGGCTCGGCGGCTGCGCGCTGTCGCAGATCGGCAATGTCGGCCCCGATCTCGGCCAGAGCTACATCATCGATTCGTTCATGGCGGTCGTGCTCGGCGGCGTCGGACAGATCGCGGGCACGGTGCTCGGCGGCTTCGGCCTCGGGCTCGTCAGCAAGGCGATCGAACCGTTCTGGGGCGCCGTGCTCGCGAAGATCGCGGTGCTCGTGATGATCGTGCTGTTCATCCAGAAACGCCCGCAAGGGATGTTCGCCCTGAAGGGCCGCAGCGCGGAGGCTTGACATGACTTCGACGATCCAATCACTTTGCGTCGCGCCGAGCGCCGCCTCCCCCGCGGCGGCCGCCCCCGCCGCGCCGCGCTTCGCGCTCGGCCTGCCGCCGCGCCCCGCGCTGCTGTCGCGGCGCGCGTGGCTCGCGCTCGTCGCGCTGTGCGTCGCGGTGGGCGTCGGCGTGCCGCTCGCCGCGCTCGTCGCGCCCGAGTCGAGCGCTTTTCATCTGTCATCCTATGCAATGACGCTCGCGGGCAAGCTGATGTGCTACGCGATCGCCGCGCTCGCGCTCGATCTCGTCTGGGGCTACTGCGGCATCCTGAGCCTCGGGCACGGCCTTTTCTTCGCGCTCGGCGGCTATGCGATCGGCATGTACCTGATGCGCGCGATCGGCCGCGACGGCAAGTACGGCAGCGACCTGCCCGACTTCATGGTGTTCCTCGACTGGCATCGGCTGCCGTGGTACTGGAGCGGCACCGAGCATCTCGCGTATGCGCTCGCGCTCGTCGTGCTCGTGCCTGCCGCCGTCGCGTGGGTGTTCGGCTTCTTCACGTTCCGCTCGCGCGTGAAGGGCGTCTATCTGTCGATCATCACGCAGGCGACGACGTTCGCCGCGATGCTGCTCTTCTATCGCAACGAGACGGGCTTCGGCGGCAACAACGGCTTCACCGATTTCAAGCGCATCGCCGGCTTCGCGATCACGTCGCCCGACACGCGCACGGCGCTGTTGCTGATGACGTTCGCGACGCTCGTCGCGTCGTTCGTGGCCGCGCGCGCGATCGTCACGAGCAAGCTCGGCCGCGTCGTCACCGCGATCCGCGACGGCGAGACGCGCATCATGTTCCTCGGCTACAGCCCGCTCGCGTACAAGCTGTTCGTGTGGGTCGTGTCGGCCGTGCTGTGCGCAATCGCGGGCGCGCTGTACGTGCCGCAGGTCGGCATCATCAACCCGAGCGAGATGTCGCCCGGCAACTCGATCGAGATGGCGATCTGGGTCGCGGTGGGCGGCCGCGGCACGCTGATCGGCCCGATCGTCGGCGCGTTCGCCGTCAACGGCGCGAAGAGCGTGTTCACCGCGTACTTCGCCGAATACTGGCTGTTCTTCCTCGGCCTCATCTTCGTGCTCGTGCCGCTCGTGCTGCCGCGCGGCATCATGGGCCTCGTCGACACCGTCACGCGCAAGGGAACGCCACGATGAACGAGAACGCGATGATTCCCGACCTCGCGCAGCCGGACGGCGTCGATCTGCGCGCGGTCAGCGGCACGGCGCCGATGTCGCACGTCGTCACGCCCGGCGCGATCGACACGTCGCACGGCACGATCCTCTATCTTGAGGACGTCGAAGTGAGCTTCGACGGTTTTCGGGCGCTGAGAAAGCTGTCGCTGTCGATCGACGTCGGCGAGCTGCGCTGCGTGATCGGCCCGAACGGCGCCGGCAAGACGACGATGATGGACGTGATCACCGGCAAGACGCGCCCCGACGCGGGCAAGGTGTTCCTCGGCCAGACGCTCGACCTCGCACGCATGAACGAGCCGGAGATCGCCCGCGCCGGCATCGGCCGCAAGTTCCAGAAGCCGACCGTGTTCGAGCAGCACCCGGTATGGGAAAACCTCGAGCTCGCGATGGCGGCCGACAAGCGCTGGTTCGCGTCGCTGCGCGCGCGGCTCGACCGCGCGGCGCAGGCGCGGATCGAAGAGACGCTCGCGCTGATCCGGCTCGAGGACAGCGCGTACCGGCTCGCGGGCGAGCTGTCGCACGGGCAGAAGCAGCGGCTCGAGATCGGCATGCTGCTGATGCAGCGCCCCGCGCTGCTGCTGCTCGACGAGCCCGCGGCCGGCATGACCGACCACGAGACGATGGCGCTCGCCGAGCTGCTGAACACGCTGCGCGGCACGTGCTCGATGATGGTCGTCGAGCACGACATGGAGTTCGTCGCGGCGCTCGCGGGCGACGCGGGCCGCGTGACCGTGATGGCCGAAGGCGCGGTGCTCGCGCAAGGCACGCTCGATCAGGTGAAGCGCGACGAAGCGGTGATCGAGTCTTACCTCGGACGATGATGCGATGCTGACGATCGAAGCGCTGAACCAATACTACGGCGGCAGCCACATCCTGCGCGACGTGACGCTCGAAGCCGGCGACGGCAAGCTCACCGTGCTGCTCGGGCGCAACGGCGTCGGCAAGACGACGCTCTTGCGCTGCGTGATGGGCGTCGTACCGACGAAAAGCGGCGGCATCGCGTGGCGCGGCAAGCCGCTCGGCGCGCTGCCGCCCTACGCGCGCGTCGCCGCGGGCCTCGCTTACGTGCCGCAGGGCCGCGACGTCTTTCCGCGGCTCACCGTCGAGGAGAACCTGCTCGTCGGCGCGGCGAGCCGCAAGGCGCCGTCCAAGGTGCCCGACCGCATCTACGATCTCTTTCCGGTGCTGAAAGACATGCGCGCGCGGCGCGGCGGCGACCTGTCGGGCGGCCAGCAGCAGCAGCTCGCGATCGGCCGCGCGCTGATGAGCGAGCCGCAACTGCTGATCCTCGACGAGCCGACGGAAGGCATCCAGCCGTCGATCATCCAGGACATCGGCCGCACGCTGCGGCAGCTCGTCGACGAATCGAAGATGACGGTGCTGCTCGTCGAGCAGTACTACGATTTCGCGCGCTCGATCGCCGATCGCTACTGGGTGATGAGCCGCGGCGAGATCGTCGCGGGCGGCGCGGGCAGCGAGATGGACGCGCACGGCGTGCGTGAGATGATCGCGGTTTGAGCCGCGCGCTTCGCGGCGAAGGCGAGCCGAGCGCGCCCGTGCCGAACGCGCATTGCGTCAATCCGCGAGCGGCAAGCGGCTGCGCCGCGACGCGGCTCGCTCGCGCGAAATCGTCGCGCGCAACCATCGCGCCCGGCCGCGCCCGCGCGCCGGGTATCCTGTAGCATTGATGCGCCCGCTTTCCAGATTCGACCGATGTCCGCCCACGAACCCCACGCCACGCTCGTCCGCCCCGCCACCAAGGCGTGGCACGCCCGCCTCGAGCTCGGCTTCGAGCGGCAGCCGGCGGGGCGCACCGCGCTCGCCCATCGCCGGCACGCGGGGCCGCTGCGCGTGCAGCGCGCGCTCTATCCGGAAGGCGACGCGATCTGCCACGCGGTCATCGTTCATCCGCCGGGCGGCGTCGCCGGCGGCGACCGCCTCGAGATCGACGTGAGGCTCGACGCCGGCACGCACGCGGTGCTGACGACGCCCGGCGCGACGAAGTGGTACAAGTCGAACGGGCTCGACGCGCGGCAGCGGATCGACATCGACGTCGGCGCGCACGCGAAGCTCGACTGGCTGCCGCAGAACAATCTGTTCTTCGACGCCGCGCACGCGTCGCTCGAATTCGTGCTGAAGCTCGGCGACGGCGCGAGCGCGCTCGGCTGGGACGCGACGCAGCTCGGCCGCCAGGCGGCGGGCGAAGCGTGGTCGACGGGCAGCATCGCATCGTTCTCGAAGATCGTCGGCCCGTCGGGGCGGCCATTGTGGGTCGAGCGCGCGCGCCTCGACGCGGCCGATCCGCTGCGCGCCGCGCCGCAAGGGCTCGGCGGCTTTCCCGTCTACGGCACGCTGTGGGCGCTCGGCGCCGCATGCACCGACGCGCTCGCCGAATCGATCGCGCCCGCGCTGCCGTTCGACGACGCGCTGCGCGCCGGCGTCACGTGCGTCGCGCCCGGCGTGATGCTGATTCGCGCGCTCGCCCATTCGATGGAAACGCTGCAGCGCCTGTTCATCGACCAATGGCTTGCGCTGCGCCCGATCGTCCACGGCGTCGACGCGAAGCCGCTGCGTCTCTGGCAGACCTGATCGCCGCACGTTCCTGACGCACGCCTTTCAGAAAAACGCGCCATCTCGGTGCGCGCCGCACCGCCGCGCGGCACGAACGCGCGGATAAAACGCGTGGCACGTGCCTTGCTCTCTTGCTTCAGCAGGCCTCGCCGCACGCGCACGTTCGCAGTGCTACGATATCTTCGCGCCCGCCGCGCAGCGCGCCGCCCGAATATTACGTTTTCCAAAATGTTTCTTTCATGAAACTGACTCCCCGAGAAAAAGACAAGCTGTTGATCTTCACGGCGGCGCTTCTCGCCGAGCGCCGCCGAGCCCGCGGGCTCAAGCTCAACTACCCGGAGACGATCGCGTTCATCACGGCCGCGCTGATGGAAGCCGCGCGCGACGGCAAGACGGTCGCCGAGGTGATGCATTACGGCACGACGCTGCTCACGCGCGACGACGTGATGGAAGGCGTGCCCGAGATGATTCCCGACATCCAGGTCGAAGCGACGTTTCCCGACGGCACGAAGCTCGTCACCGTCCACCACCCGATTCCGTGAAGGCGCATCATGATTCACCGCATGGTTCATTTCCCCGCGCATTCCGCTGACGGATTCCGCGCCGCACGCACGCTTGGCCGGAGGGCCGCATGATCCCCGGCGAAATCCTCATCGACGAAGGCGAGCACGAGCTGAACGCGGGCCGCAAGACGATCGAGCTCGCCGTCGCGAACACGGGCGATCGCCCCGTGCAGGTCGGCTCGCACTATCACTTCCACGAAGTCAACGACGCGCTGTCGTTCGATCGCGCGGCCGCGCGCGGCTTTCGGCTGAACATCGCGGCCGGCACCGCGGTGCGCTTCGAGCCCGGCCAGTCGCGCACGGTCGAGCTCGTCGAGCTCGCGGGCGCGCGCGCCGTCTACGGCTTCCAGGGCAAGGTGATGGGGCCGCTCTGAGCGCCCGCCCCGACGCGACTCGTTGACACGCCCGCACGGGCATCCGAAGGATTCGACGACATGACATTACGTTTGAGCCGCCGCGCGTACGCGGAAATGTACGGGCCGACGACGGGCGACCGCATTCGCCTCGCGGACACCGAGCTGCTGATCGAAATCGAGCGCGACTATACGATCTACGGCGAAGAAGTGAAGTTCGGCGGCGGCAAGGTGATCCGCGACGGCATGGGGCAATCGCAACTGGGCGCGGCCGACGTCGCCGACACCGTGATCACGAATGCGGTGATCCTCGATCACTGGGGCATCGTGAAGGCGGACATCGCGATCAAGCACGGCCGCATCGCCGCGATCGGCAAGGCGGGCAATCCGGACATCCAGCCGGGCGTGACGATCGCGATCGGCGCGGCGACCGAGATCATCGCGGGCGAAGGCCTGATCGTGACGGCGGGCGGCATCGACACGCACATCCACTTCATCAGCCCGCAGCAGATCGACGAGGCGTTGGCTTCCGGCGTGACGACGATGATCGGCGGCGGCACGGGCCCCGCGACCGGCACCAACGCGACCACCTGCACGCCGGGACCATGGCACATGGAGCGCATGCTGCAGGCAGCCGACGGCTGGCCGATCAATCTCGGCTTCCTCGGCAAGGGCAACGCGAGCCGGCCGCAGCCGCTCGTCGAGCAGGTCGAGGCCGGCGCGATCGGCCTCAAGCTGCACGAGGACTGGGGCACGACGCCCGCCGCGATCGACAACTGCCTCGCGGTCGCCGACGACACCGACACGCAGGTCGCGATCCATACCGACACGCTGAACGAAGGCGGCTTCGTCGAAGCGACGGTCGCCGCGTTCAAGGGCCGCACGATCCACACGTACCACACCGAAGGCGCGGGCGGCGGCCACGCGCCCGACATCCTGAAGGTGTGCGGCGAGCCGAACGTACTGCCGTCGTCGACGAATCCGACGCGTCCGTACACGATCAACACGCTCGACGAGCACCTCGACATGCTGATGGTGTGCCATCACCTCGACCCGTCGATCGCCGAGGATCTCGCGTTCGCCGAATCGCGCATTCGCCGCGAGACGATCGCGGCCGAGGACATCCTGCACGATCTCGGCGCGCTGTCGATGCTCTCGTCCGATTCGCAGGCGATGGGCCGCGTCGGCGAAGTGATCATCCGCACGTGGCAGACCGCGCACAAGATGAAGGTGCAGCGCGGCGCGCTTGCCGAGGACAGCGTGCGCCACGACAACTTCCGCGCGAAGCGCTACGTCGCGAAGTACACGATCAATCCGGCGCTCACGCACGGCATCGCACACGAAGTCGGCTCGATCGAGCCGGGCAAGTGGGCCGACCTCGTGCTGTGGGAGCCCGCGTTCTTCGGGATCAAGCCCGCGATGATCCTGAAAGGCGGCATGATCGCGCTCGCGCAGATGGGCGACCCGAACGCGTCGATCCCGACGCCGCAGCCCGTTCATTACCGCGAGATGTTCGCGACGCGCGGCGGCGCGCTCGCGCGCACGTCGCTCACGTTCGTGTCGCAGCTCGCGCTCGACGCGGGCATCGGCCAACGCTACGGGCTCGCGAAAAGGCTCGTGCCGGTGCGCGGCTGCCGCACCGTGACGAAAAACGACATGATCCACAACGCGTGGCGGCCCGCCATCAGCGTCGATCCCGAAACCTACGACGTCGTCGCCGACGGCACGCTGCTCACCTGCGAGCCCGCCGCCGTGCTGCCGATGGCGCAACGCTATTTCCTGTTCTGAAGTCCTGACGAATCATCATGCGCACGATCGACAAACGCATCGCCCCGAACGTGAAACTCGCCGCCTCGCTCGTCGCGCGCGCGCCGGCGCTCACGCTCGCTTATGACGCGCGCTGCAAGAGCCGGCTCGCCGCGACGCTCGACACGGGCGAGGAAATCGCGCTCGTGCTGCCGCGCGGCACGGTGCTCGCCGACGGCGACGTGCTCGTCGCCGACGACGGCGCGCTCGTGCGCGTCGCCGCGGCCGACGAAGCCGTGCTGCTCGTGCGCGCGCCCGACGCGCTCACGCTCACGCGCGCCGCGTACCATCTCGGCAACCGGCATACGCCCGTCGAGGTCGGCGCGCATTACCTGAAGCTCGAATACGATCCCGTGCTCGCCGATATGCTCACGCGCCTCGGCGCGACGATCGAGCGCGCGAACGCGCCGTTCCAGCCGGAAGCCGGCGCATACGGCGGCGGGCATCGGCACGGGCACGACGCGACGTTCGCCGAGGATTACGCGCTCGCGCAGCAGGTGTTCGGCGAGCACCACGGCCACTCGCACTCGCACTCGCACTCGCACGATCACGATCACGATCACGATCACGATCACGATCACGATCACGATCATCAGCATGGTCCGTCCTGCTCGCACGGTCATGGCCATGGACACCGCTGAGCTCGTCGCGCTGCTGCATCTCGCGTCGCCGGCCTTGCCGATCGGCGCGTTCAGCTATTCGCAGGGCCTCGAGGCCGCGCTCGACGCGCCGCTCATCCGCAACGCCGACGACGCGCGCGACTGGATCGCGAGCGGTCTCGCCGACGTGCTCGCGCACGGCGAGCTGCCGTTCCTCGCGCATCAACTCGCGCGCTGGCACGCGCACGACGCGGCGGCGCTCGCCGAGGCGAACGACGAATTCGTCGCGAGCCGTGAATCGTCCGAGCTGCGCCGCGAAACCGAGCAGATGGGCTGGTCGCTCGCGCAACTGTGCGCGTCGCTCGAATGGGGCGACGCCGCGCGCCGCGCGACGCTCGCGTCGATCTCGCCGATCGCGCTGCCGAGCGCGTTCGCGTTCGCGGCGGCCGCGCACGGCGCGACGCCCGACGCGACGCTCGCCGCGTACGCGTTCGGCTGGGTCGAGAACCAGACGGCCGCCGCGATCAAGGCGGTGCCGCTCGGCCAGCTCGCGGGCCAGAAGATCATCGTCGCGCTGCGCGAGCCGATCCGCGCCGCGGTGCGCCGCGCGCTCGCGACGCCGCCCGACGCGATCAACACGTTCGCGCCGCAGCTCGGCATCCTGTCCGCGCGGCACGAATCGCAGTATTCGCGCCTGTTCCGTTCATAAGCATCCCAGAGCATTCTCACGCACCGAATCATGAACGCACCCCATTCCGCGGCGGCGGCCCGCCGCACGAAGAAGCTCCCGCCGCTGCGCGTCGGCATCGGCGGCCCCGTCGGCTCCGGCAAGACGACGCTCCTCGAAATGCTCTGCAAGGGCATGCGCGAGCGCTACGACCTCGTCGCGATCACGAACGACATCTACACGAAGGAAGACCAGCGCCTGCTGACGATCGCGGGCGCGCTGCCCGAAGAACGGATCATGGGCGTCGAGACGGGCGGCTGCCCGCACACGGCGATCCGCGAGGACGCGTCGATCAATCTCGAGGCGGTCGACCGGATGCTGTCGCGCTTTCCGGACGCGGACATCGTGTTCATCGAATCGGGCGGCGACAACCTCGCGGCGACGTTCAGCCCTGAGCTGTCGGACCTGACGATCTACGTGATCGACGTCGCGGGCGGCGAGAAGATTCCGCGCAAGGGCGGCCCGGGGATCACGAAGTCGGATCTGCTCGTGATCAACAAGACGGATCTCGCGCCGCTCGTGGGCGCGAATCTCGACGTGATGGCGTCCGACACGAAGAAGATGCGCGGCGAACGCCCGTACGTGATGTGCAATCTGAAGGCGCTCGACGGCGTCGCCGACGTGATCGCGTTCATCGAGAAAAAAGGATTGCTGACGGTCTGAGCGCGCGGCGCGCGATGTTCGCGGCCTGGGCTCGCGCGATCGCGGAGCGGCGCGACACCGCGATCGCGCGATGCGGCGGCCGTGGCGGCCGCGGCTGCGATGACGCCGCCGTCTCGCAACCACGCACGGCGCGATGCGGCGCTCAGTCGCGCGCAGCCCCCGTGTCGCGCCCGCCGCCCTCGCCTTCGTCGCTTGCCGCCGACACGGCACGCGGCGGCGGCAACAGCGCATTCAGCACGTCGACCGTGCGCGCGGTCGCCCCGCGATGCCGCGCGGCGAACGCGGCGCCCGCCGCGCCCATCGCGGTGCGGCGCGCGTGATCGGCGAACAGTTCGTCTAGCGTGCACGCAAGATCCGCCGAATCCCGCACCTGCGCGCACGCGCCCGCCGCGACCGCATCGGCCGTCGCCTGCGTGAAGTTGAACACGTGCGGCCCGATCAGCACCGGCACGCCCACCGCGCACGCCTCGATCAGATTCTGCCCGCCGAGCGGCAGCAGGCTCCCGCCGATGAACGCGATGTCGGCGGCCGCGTAGTACGCGCCCAGCTCGCCCATCGAATCGCCGAGCAGCACGTCGACGTTTGCCGGCAACGCGGATGCGGCCGGCTGGCCCGCCGCGGCGGCGGCCGCGTCGGCCGCCCATTCGGTGCGGCGTGCGTGGCGCAAGCCGCGCCGCTCGACGAGCGCCGCGACTTCGGCGAAGCGCTGCGGATGGCGCGGCACGAGAATCAGCAGCGCACCCGGCGTCGTCACCCCAGCGAACGCGTCGAGCACGAGCGCCTCCTCGCCGTCGCGCGTGCTCGCCGCGACCCACACCGGCCGCCCGCCGATCGCCTCGCGCCATGCGCGGCCGCGCGCGGCGAGCTCGGGCGGCGTCGTCATGTCGAACTTCAGGTTGCCGAGCACGGCGACGTTGCGCGCGCCGAGCGATGACAGGCGCTCCGCGTCGGCCGGGCTTTGCGCGAGCACGCGCGAGAAGCCGCCGAACACTTCGCGCGCGGCCGAGCCGAACTTCGCCGCGCGCCTGAACGAGCGCGCCGACATCCGCGCGTTCGTCAATACGAGCGGCACGTCGGCGCGGCGGCACTCGTCGATGAGCGTCGGCCAGACTTCAGTCTCCATCACGAGGCCGAGCGACGGCCGCCACCCATGCAGGAAGCGCCGCACGAGATGCGGCAGATCGTACGGCAGATAGCAGCGCGACACGCGCTCGCCGAAGATCTGCTCGCCCGTCGCGCGGCCGCTCGGCGTCATGTGAGTGAGCAGCACGTGCACGTCGGGCCGCGCGCGCATCAGCGCATCGACGAGCGGCTGCGCGGCGCGCGTCTCGCCGACGGACACCGCGTGCACCCAGACGATCGGCGTCGATTCGTCGATGTGGCGCGCAAGCGCGCGGCCCGGCCCGAAGCCGAAGCGCTCGCCGATATGCTCGCGATAGCCGCGCTCCTTGCGCGAGCGCCACAGCAGGCGCAGCACCGCGAGCGGCGCGATCAGCCACCACAGCGCGCGATAGATCGCTCTCAGCATCGCGCGGCGGCTCCGTCGAAGGAAACGTCGCGCGCGCTCAAACGAGAGCCCTGCCCTGCAGGCGTTCGAGAATGCCGAGCGGCGCGCGCTCCGGACGGACCATCGCGTCCACCGGCAGGAAGAAAGTCTGCTCGAGCATGAACTGGCCGGACATCACCGCGTGCGACGCCTGATCCGAGAAGCACACCCACACGCTGCCCGACGGGAACGGCATCGTCTGCTGCGGGCTGCTCTTCTGATAGTCGAGATCGGCCTTCATGCTGTCGTGCAGATTCAGCATCAGGTGGTCGTACGCGCTGCGGCGCGACTTCGTCACGTGCAGCAATTCGAGCAGCCACGCGGAGCCCGGCACCTGCGGCTTGATGCGCGGCAAGAAGCGCTTCGCGACGTCCTCGAACGGCTCGCCGACGCGCCACACGCGCGGCACGCCCGCCGGGTTCACGTTGGTGAACACGCGCAGAATCCGCTCGCCGTAATTCGGCCGCGACGGAAACGCGTCGACGTGCAGGCGGCTGTCGTCCTTGCGCCACGACGTCTCGCGCGTCTCGACCTGCATCAGGCGCAGGCTCGTCGGCGCGACGCGCAGCTTGCCGCGATACTCGGGAAAGAGGCCGTCGACGAGCGTGCCCGCCTGCTGCTGGAAACGCGCGATCAGCGCGCGCACGGCCGATTGCGTGACGGCGTCGCCCGCCACGCCGGCGAGCGCGCCGCCGTTCGGCGCGAGGCTGATGTTCTTGCGCTTCGGATCGGCGAACGCGGGATCGAGCAGCGCTTCCTCGCCGCCTTCGATCGCGAAGCGCAGATGTGAAAAGAACAGCACCTTGCCGTCTTCGAGGCCGGCGAGCAGCTGCTCGCGCGGCACGGACAGATGTTGGCCGCTCCAGTCGGCGGACGCAATTTCGATGATCTGGGATTCGCTCATGATCGCCTGTCGGGATTACAAGAGGCCGAACGACGCGAGTGCGTCCTTCACCTGCGAAAGGGACGGCGGCGCGCCGGCGGTGCCGAGATTGACGACGTTGGGCGACCAGTAGCCGCCCGTGCGCCAGGCTGTCGCGAAATTGTACAGTTCGACGGTCGGACGCTTCAGCGCCGCCGCGATGTGAACGAGGCCGGTATCGACGCCGACCGTCGCCGCCGCGCCGTCGATGAGGCCGACGACCGCGGGCAGCGACAGCTTCGGCGGCACGATCGCCGCCGCGCCGAACGCCTTCGCGAGACGCTCGCTCGTCGCGCGCTCGGCGTCGCTGCCCCACGGCAGCACGAGCGACGCGCCGCGCCGCACGAGCGCCTCGCCGAGGCCGATCCATGCGTCGTCGGGCCACTGCTTGTCGGCGCGCGACGTCGCGTGGACGAACACGACGTACGGCACCGGCAGGTTCAGATCGAGCGACGCGAGCGCTTGCGACGCGCCGCGCGTGTCGACGCCGAAATCGATCGCATCGGCAGGCGTCGGCGCGGGGTCGCCCAGCGCGGCCGCGACGAGCTGCCGCGAGCGCTCGACGACATGCGTGCGCGGCACGATCGGCACGCGCTTGTCGTAGAAGAAGCGCACCGGCCACTCGTAGCCCGCGCCGTCGGTGCGGTTGCCGAGGCCGACGAGCGGCCCGCGCGCCCAGCTCGCGACCCACGCGGTCTTGATGAGCCCCTGGCAATCGATCACGAGGTCGTAGCGCTCTTCGGCGAGCCGCCGCCGGAACGCGCGGATCTCGCGCCACGTGCCGGGCGTGCCGAGGCGCTTGCGCCAGCGCCGCAGCGAGAACGGCAGCACGTTGCGCACGCCGTCGACGAGCCGCACGAGATCGGCGAAGCCTTCCTCGACGAGCCAGTCGATCTGCGCGTCGGGATGGCGCCGGCGGATGTCGGCGATCACCGGCATGTTATGCACGACGTCGCCGAGCGACGACACGCGCACGATCAGAATTTTTTGCACGCTGAAAAAAATGGCCGGCAGCCGCCGGCACAGACCGAAAGGACGGATTTTATCGCGCCGGACGGCCGGCACAGACAAAAAGCGGCGAACGCACGAATGCGTCGCCGCTTTTTCGACAAGGCTTGCGTCAGCGCAAGGCCGGTCGGGCCGCCCCCGCCGCGCGACGCGCGAAAGTCAAGCTCAGAACGGCAGGTTCGCGTCCGGCTTCGCGGCCTTCAGCGCGCGCCGGAAATCGTCCTGGATTCGCGCGAGCGCCGCGTCGGACGTCGCCTCGAAGCGCAGCACGACCACGGGCGTCGTGTTCGACGAGCGCGCGAGGCCGAAGCCGTCCGGATACTCGACGCGCAGGCCGTCGATCGTCACGACTTCGTCGGCGCCGTCGAACTTCGCATCGGCGCGCAGCTTGTCGATCAGCTTCACGCTCTCGCCCTCTTCGAGCTTGAGCTGAAGCTCCGGCGTCGACACCGCGTTCGGCAGGCCGTTCAGAAGCGCGCTCGGATCGGCCACGCGCGCGAGGATCTCGAGCAGGCGCGCGCCCGTGTAGAGACCGTCGTCGAAGCCGTACCAGCGATCCTTGAAGAACACGTGGCCGCTCATCTCGCCCGCGAGCGGCGCGCCCGTTTCGCGCAGCTTCGCCTTCACGAGCGAGTGGCCCGTCTTCCACATCAGCGGCTCGCCGCCCTTCTCGCGCACCCAGTGCGCGAGGTTGCGCGTGCACTTCACGTCGTAGATGATCTGCGCGCCCGGGTTGCGCGACAGCACTTCCTGCGCGAACAGCATCAGCTGGCGGTCCGGGTAGATGATCTGGCCGTCCTTCGTGACGACGCCGAGGCGGTCGCCGTCGCCGTCGAACGCGAAGCCGATCTCGGCGTCGGTCGTCTTCAGCTTCGCGATCACGTCCTGCAGGTTCTCCGGGTGCGCCGGGTCCGGGTGGTGGTTCGGGAAGTTGCCGTCGATGTCGGTGAAGAGCTCGACGAGCTCGCAGCCGAGCGCCTTGAACAGGCGCGTCGCGAGCGGGCCCGCGACGCCGTTGCCCGCGTCGACGACGAGCTTGAGCGGCCGCGCGGGCTTGATGTCGCCGACGATGCGCTCGACGTACTGGTCGGCGACGTCGTATTGCTCATACGAACCGCTGCCGGCTTCGAAGCGCTCGTCGACGATGCGCTTGTAGAGGGCCTGGATCTGGTCGCCGTAGATCGCGGCGCCGCGCAGCACCATCTTGAAGCCGTTGTAGTCGGGCGGGTTGTGGCTGCCCGTGACGACGATGCACGAGTCGACGCGGCGCTCGCCGTTGGCGAGCGCGAGCGGCACGCTCGCCGCGAAGTAGCCGACGGGCGTCGGCACCATGCCGACGTCGACGACATCGACGCCCGACGCGCGCAGCCCGTCCGCGAGCGCGCCGACGAGCTCGGGGCCCGACAGGCGGCCGTCGCGCGCGACGACGACCGCGTCGCCGCCCTGCGCGCGCACTTCGCTGCCGAACGCGCGGCCGATCGCGCGCGCGACGTCGGCGTCGAGCGTCTTGCCGATCACGCCCCGAATATCGTATGCCTTGAAGATGGATTGGGAGATCATCGATTCACTCTCAGTGTCGTCCATAAAAAATTTGGCCGCCTCAACGCGAATGCGTAAAAAATTGTCGCCCGAACCGACCGGCGAGCGGCAACGCATGGCTCTGCCGATGCCGGAAGCGAATCCGATCCAACTTATAATCGCTGGTTTCAGCTACGCCGATCGCGCCCATTTTAATGCCTGAATGCTTCATCGCAGCAAAACCGCTCCCGCGGTCGGCCGGCCCGGTCATCTCGCGCACGTTTGCCCGCGGCGCGTCATGCTGAAATCCAGGCTTTCGAATCCCGACGTCGCGAAGGCCGTCGCGAACCTCGCGTGGCTCGGGCTCGAGCGGCTCACGCAGATCGGCGTCGCGATCGTCGTGAGCGGCCTGCTCGCCCGCTACTTCGGCCCCGACGCGTTCGGCAAATGGCAATACGCGAATACGCTCCTCCTCGTCCTCGCGCCGCTCACCTGGGTGTGCGGCGCGGAGATCCTCGTGCCGACGATCGTCCAGCGCACGGGCGCGCAACTGGGCGCCGTGCTCGGCAGCGCGTTCGCGCTGCGCTTCGCGGTGTCGGTCGCCGCGCTCGCGCTCACGTGGGCGGCGATCGCCCTGGGCGCGTTCGATCCGCTCGTCGGCGCGATGCTCGCCGGGCTCGCGGTGACGCTCGTGCTGCGCGAGCCGTTCGTCGGCATCGTCAATGCGTGGCTGCAGAGCATGACGTACAGCAAGCCGCAACTGCTCGCGAGCATCACGGCGGCGATCGCGAAGATGGCGCTCGTGTGGCTCTTGGTGCGCGCCGCCGCCGCGCCCGCGCGCTTCGGCTGGCTGTGGGCGCTCGAGGCCGCGGCGATCGCGGCCGCGCTGATCTGGTATTACCGCGGCCGCAACGGCGGCGCGCTCGGCTGGCGCGTCGAGCGCCCGCTCGTGCGCGAGTTCGCGACGACAGGCACCGTCTTCTGGCTCGGCCTCGTCTGCATGTACCTGTTCCTGAAGCTCGACCGGCTGATGCTCGAGCGCTACGTGTCGTTCGCCGAGCTCGGCCGCTACGCGGCCGCGCAGCAGTTGAACGAGAACTGGATCACGCTCGCGCTGATGCTCGCGCAAACGATCGCGCCCGCGTTCGTCTACCGCGTGCAGGACGCGCCGCGGCTGCGCCGCAACGTGTGGCGCCTGATCGGCATGACGGCCGCGCTGATGGCCGCGGGCGCGCTCGTGCTCGACCTGCTCGCGGGCTTCATTATCCGCAAGGTGTTCGGCCCCGGCTTCGAGACGTCGGTCGACGTGTTCCGCCTTGCGGTGTGGCTGTCGGTGCCGGCCGGCATCGAGGCGATCGGCAATCTCGTCGTGCTCAAGTATCAGGCGAAGTTCGTGCTGCTCGCGAAATGGTCGACGGCGCTCGCGCTCGCCGCGCTCGTCAACCTGATCGCGATTCCCGCACTCGGCCTCTATGGCGCGCTCGCGGGCCTCGCCGCCGGCTATCTCGCCGCCGCGTCGGTCAATTTCTATTACATCCGCCTGAAGCTGCGCCCATGACGCCCTCTTTCGCCACGCCCGGCGCCGCCCGCTCGCTCGACGACGTCGCCGTGCTGATTCCGGCATACAACGCGCACGACGATCTGCTGCGCACGCTGATGTCGTTTCGCGAGGACGCGCCCGTGCGCGTGCTCGTCGTCGACGACGGCAGCACGCCGCCGATCGCCGCGCCCGAACTGCCGGGCCTCGCGATCGACGTGCTGCGGATGCCGCGAAACGGCGGAATCGAGCGCGCGCTCGCGGCCGGCATCGACGCGCTCGCCGCGCGCGGCTTCCGCTACGCGGCGCGCATCGACGCGGGCGACCTCGCCGCGCCCGGCCGGCTCGCGAAGCAGCGCGCGTACTTCGACGCGCATCCGCACGTGGCGGGCCTCGGCACGTGGACGCAGGTCGTGTCGCGCGACGGCCGGCCGCTCTTCATGCTGACGCCCGCCGCCGATCCCGCGACGCTGCGCCGCACGCGCTTCTTTCGCTCGCCGTTCGTCCATCCGTCGATGATGCTCGACATCGCGGCGGTGAAACAGGCCGGCAACTATCGAATCAAATATCGCGCGGCGGAAGACCTCGATCTTTTTTTACGGTTAATGGAACGCTACGATTGCGCGAACCTGCCGGAGCTCGGTTTGTATTACGAATTGAACGAAGGCGGCATCAGCGCGACGAAGCGGCGGCGGCAGATCGCGTCGACGCTCGCGCTGGCGCTGCATTACTTCGATCCGCTCAATCCTTACGATTGGCTCGGCGTCGCGAAAAATCTGCTTCATTTCGTGACGCCCTATTCGACGCTGCAGCGCGCGAAGCGCCTGCTGTTCGCCCCGCGCGGCGCCGCATGACGCGCCGCGCCCGCTCACGCGCCCGCTCAGACTGGCCCGCGCATCCGATTATTTTTTTCAGCCCGACATGAGTTCCGCTTCCGCCCTGCGCATCGTTCTCGTCTGCAATACCGCGTGGGCGATCTACACGTACCGGCACGGCCTGCTGCGCATGCTGATCGCGCGCGGCGCGCAGGTGACGGTGCTCGCGCCGCGCGACCGCACGGTCGAGCCGCTCGTGCGGATGGGCTGCCGCTACGCGGAGCTGCCCGTCGCATCGAAAGGCACGAGCCCGCGCGAGGACCTGCGCACGCTCGCCGCGCTCTATCGGCACTATCGGGAAATCAGGCCCGATCTCGTGTTCCATTACACGATCAAGCCAAACATTTACGGATCGATCGCCGCATGGCTCGCGCGCGTGCCGTCGATCGCGGTGACGACGGGCTTGGGCTACGTATTCATCCAGAGAAGCCGCGCCGCACGCGTCGCGAAGGCGCTGTACCGCTTCGCGTTCCGCTTCCCGCGCGAAATCTGGTTCCTGAACCGCGACGATCTCGACACGTTCGCGCACGAGCGGCTCCTCGCGCATCCGCAGCGCGCGCGCCTCCTGCACGGCGAAGGCGTCGACCTCGAGCAGTTCGCGCTCGCGCCGCTGCCCGAGCGCGACACGTTCACGTTCGTATTGATTGGCCGCCTGCTGTGGGACAAAGGCGTGCGCGAATATGTCGACGCGGCGCGCGCGCTGCGCACGCGCTATCCGCAGGCGCGCTTCGCGCTGCTCGGCCCCGTCGGCGTCGACAATCCGAGCGCGATCTCGCGCGCCGACGTCGACGCGTGGGTGCGCGAGGGCGTGATCGATTACCTCGGCGAGGCGCACGACGTGCGGCCGCACATCGCCCGCGCCGACTGCGTCGTGCTGCCGTCGTATCGCGAAGGCGTGCCGCGCACGCTGATGGAAGCGTCCGCGATGGGCCGCCCGATCGTCGCGACCGACGTGCCGGGCTGCCGCGACGTCGTCGCCGACGGCGACACGGGCCTCTTGTGCACGGCGCGCGACAGCGCGAGCCTCGCCGCGCAACTCGCGCGGATGCTCGACATGAGCGCCGCCGAGCGGCGCGCGATGGGCGAGCGCGGCCGGCGGAAGGTCGCCGCGGAATTCGACGAAGCGAAAGTCATCGAACGTTATCATCAGACCATTTCCGCCCTGACGGGCGTCACACTTTGACGGAGCAATCAGCAATGAGCACGAAGGGCACGATCCTCGTCACCGGCGGCGCGGGCTATATCGGTTCGCACACCGCCGTCGAGCTGCTCGAGCACGGCTACGACGTCGTGATCGCCGACAACCTCGTCAACAGCAAGCGCGAGGCGATCGCACGGATCGAGAAGATCACGGGCAAGACGCCCGCCTTCCACGAAGTCGACGTCTGCGACGAGCGCGCGCTCGCGCGGGTGTTCGACGCGCATCCGATCACGGCCGCGATTCACTTCGCCGCGCTGAAGGCGGTCGGCGAATCGGTCGCGAAGCCCGTCGAGTATTACCGCAACAACCTCGACGGCCTGCTGTCGCTGCTGCGCGTGATGCGCGAGCGCAACGTGAAGCGGATCGTGTTCAGCTCGTCGGCGACCGTATACGGCGTGCCCGAGCGCTCGCCGATCGACGAGACGTTCCCGCTCTCGGCGACCAACCCGTACGGCCAGACGAAGCTGATCGCCGAGCAGATCCTGCGCGACGTCGAGCTCGCCGATCCGGCCTGGCGCGTCGCGACGCTGCGCTACTTCAATCCGGTCGGCGCGCACGAGAGCGGCCTCATCGGCGAGGACCCGGCCGGCATTCCGAACAACCTGATGCCGTACGTCGCGCAGGTCGCGGTCGGCAAGCTCGAGAAGCTGCGTGTGTTCGGCAGCGACTACCCGACGCCCGACGGCACCGGCGTACGCGACTACATCCATGTCGTCGATCTCGCGCGCGGCCACATCGCGGCGCTCGACGCACTCGAGCGCCGCGACGCGAGCCTCACCGTCAACCTCGGCACGGGCCGCGGCTACAGCGTGCTCGAAGTCGTGCGCGCGTTCGAGAAGGCGTCGGGGCGGCCCGTGCCGTACGAGCTCGTCGCGCGCCGCCCGGGCGACGTCGCCGAGTGCTACGCGAACCCCGCCGCCGCGGCCGATATCATCGGCTGGAAGGCCGAGCGCGACCTCGACCGGATGTGCGCGGACCACTGGCGCTGGCAGGAAAACAACCCGCGCGGTTTTGTATAATCCGCTGTCCAATTTCCGGGCACGCCCATGCTCAGCTTCGCCGTCGGCTTCATCGTCTCGCTTCTCGTCACGCTGCTCATCGTCCGCTATGCGCACCTGCACGAGAAATTCTCGATCGACAACGATCTCGCCGGCGTGCAGAAATTCCATGCGCGGCCGGTGCCGCGGGTGGGCGGCATCGGCATTCTGATCGGGCTCGTGGTCGCGACGGCGCTGCTGTCGCGCCGGTATCCGGCGATCGCGGGCAGCATTCTCGGGCTCGCCGCGTGCGGGCTGCCCGCGTTCGCGTCCGGGCTGATCGAGGATCTGACGAAGAAAGTGACGCCCGCCGCGCGGCTTGTCTGCACGATGGCGGCCGCGGCGCTCGCGTTCGTGCTGATGGGCATCGCGATCACGCGCATCAGCGTGCCGCCCCTCGATTTCCTGCTCGGCTACGCGGCGATCTCGGCCTCGGTCACGGTGCTCGCCGTCGCCGCGCTCGCGAACGCGGTCAACATCATCGACGGCTTCAACGGCCTCGCATCGATGGTCGCGTTCATGATGTTCGCGTCGCTCGCGTACGTCGCGTTCCAGGTCGGCGATCCGGTCGTGATGTCCGGCTCGATCGTGATGATGGGCGCGATCATGGGCTTCTTCATCTGGAACTTTCCGGCGGGCCTCATCTTCCTCGGCGACGGCGGCGCGTACTTCATCGGCTTCATGCTCGCCGAGCTCGCGATCTCGCTCGTGATGCGGCACCGCGAGGTGTCCGCGTGGTATCCGGTGCTGCTCTTCATGTATCCGATCTTCGAGACCTGCTTCTCGATCTATCGGAAGAAATTCATTCGCGGCATGTCGCCCGGCATCCCGGACGGCGTGCACCTGCATATGCTCGTCTACAAGCGGCTGATGCGCTGGGCGGTCGGCACGCGCGCCGCGCACGAGCTCACGCGCCGGAATTCGCTGACGTCGCCGTACCTGTGGCTGCTCTGCCTCGTCGCGGTGATTCCCGCGACGCTCTTCTGGCAGCACACGATCCATTTGTTCGCGTTCGTGATCGTGTTCGCGCTCACGTACGTGTGGCTTTACGTGAGCATCGTCCGGTTCAAGTCGCCGCGCTGGATGGTGGTCCGCAAGCATCAGCCGAGGCGGTAACGCGGCGGCGGCACAACGGCAGGCAAAAAAAAGCGCGAGCCGATCTTCGACTCGCGCTTTTTCCATGAAGCAGCCCATCCTGAATTGGGATCGATGCCGTTTCGGCCGCTCGCTGTTCCCGCTACCGTTTCGAGCGTTGATTCAACGAATCGAACGCTTGCCGTGCGCCTCGCATGTTCGAGCGAACGCGGCAACGAATTCAGCGGCGCGGCGCCCCGGCCTTCACGCTTCGCCGCCGCCGAATTCCTCCCGGCCGAAACCGACTGCCCAACTTGCCCGCTTCGCGGAGCTGAACGATTCGGCAGGCCCGAACGGGCACGTTCTCGGCCGGGCGCGCGCCTATACGCCGGCCCCGCCCGCGGCCCTGCTTCTCGGCCGGCGTCACGCCTCGCGGCCGATGCCGGCGACGAGCCCGTTGCCGGTCGGCACGCTCTGCAGCGTCGGCCCGGCAGCCGGCTGATACTCGGGCACCCAGCGCCGCAGATCGCGCCGCACTTCGTCGTCGCTCAGCACACGGTGCTGCATCAGCCACGGCAGCAGCTCGTCGAGCAGGTGATCGGGCACCTCGCGCGCGCGCGCGGTGCGCAGCTTCGGATGCGGCGTGCGGGTCGTCGTCTCGTCGTCGGCGAGCAGTTCCTCGTAGAGCTTCTCGCCCGGACGCAGCCCGCTGAACTCGATGCGGATGTGATCCTCGGTGAAGCCGTAGAGGCGGATCAGATCGCGCGCGAGATCGACGATCTTCACCGGCTCGCCCATGTCGAGGATGAAGATCTCGCCGCCCTGCCCCATGCTCGACGCCTGCAGCACGAGCTGCGACGCCTCGGGAATCGTCATGAAGAAACGCGTGATCTCCGGATGCGTGACCGTTACCGGACCGCCCTTCGCGATCTGCTGCTGGAATTTCGGAATCACGCTGCCCGCGCTGCCGAGCACGTTGCCGAAGCGCACCGTCTCGAACTGCGTGCGCGCGCTCGTCTGCTGCAGTGCCTGACAGGCCATCTCCGCGAGGCGCTTGCTCGCGCCCATCACGTTCGTCGGGTTCACGGCCTTGTCGGTCGAGATCAGCACGAAATGCCGGACGTCGTGGCGGATCGCCGCACGCGCGACGCGATACGTGCCGAGCACGTTGTTGCGCAACGCCTGCCACGCGTTGAGCTCCTCCATCAGCGGCACGTGCTTGTACGCGGCCGCGTGGAACACGATGTGCGGCGCATAGCGCGACATCACCTGATCGAGCAGCAGCGAATCCTTCGCATCCCCGATGATCGGCACGACGGGCAGATCGGGAAAGCGCTCGCGGAGCTCTTCGGTCAGGCGATACATCGCGTATTCGGACAAATCGAAGGCGATCAGTTGCGCGGGCTGGAATTTCAGGATCTGGCGGCAGAGCTCCGAGCCGATTGAGCCGCCCGCGCCGGTCACCATCACGACGCGGCCGCGCAGCAGCGCTTCGACGTGCGGCGTGTCGATCGTCACGGCCTCGCGGCCGAGCAGATCCTCGAGGTCGATCTGACGGATCTGCGACAGGAAGCCCTGGCCCGGCATCAGCGCGGTCAGCGACGGCAGCACCATCGCCTTGACGCCGGCGCGCACGCAGAGCGTGGCGACGCGGCGCTGCGCTTCGACCGAAGCGGACGGGATCGCGATGATCGCGTATTCGGCCTTCGCGGTCTCGGCCCAGTGCGCGACTTCGCTAATGGGGCCGAGCACCTTGTAGCCGTAGACTTCGCGCCCGTGCTTCGCGGGATCGTCGTCGAGCAGGCCGGCGAGACGCCATTCGCCGGAGCGCGACAGCTCGCGCGCGAGGCTCGCGCCCGCAGAACCCGCACCGAGCACGAGGACCGGCTTACCCTGGCCCACGAGTCCGCCGTACAGGTAAAACTCCTTCGTCGTGCGATAAAGCGCACGGGCACCACCCATTGCCAGGAACAACAGCATCGGCGTCAGCACGAGCACCGAACGCGGGATGATCGGCGCAGGTTGCAACATGACGGCACCGATCATCACAATCAAGCTGCCGAATATGACCGCTTTGGAAATCCGTACCAAGTCGGGCAAACTCGCGAACACCCAAAGGCCACGATAGAGCCCAAACACATGAAACATCACCCCATACACAGGGATGATCCAGGCGAGCGCGATTAGTCCACCAGACAGGAACTCTCCCGGAACGGAACCATTGAATCTGACAAGATAAGCAATCAGCCATGCGCCGCAAACTGCCGTCAAGTCGAACAAGAATGCGCTTAGCGACAGCCACGATGCTTTTGGTCTAATCATAAGTGGCAAACCTCGTATAGCTATTTTGTTTTCGCTGCGGATACGTGATGCCATCGGAGATCAATCGCGGCACCGACAATCGCCAGTACGCCGTACCACAGGCAGAACACGGCCCATTGCTTGCATGTCGATCGGCCCAACGCCCACAGTGCCGCGGCGATACCGGCGCACATGATGACGTATGCACACTCCGCCATACGCGCATGTCCGACGCCCGAACGAATCACCCGCTGATAGTAATGCTCGCGATGCGCTTGCCAAAACTTCTCACCTCGTAACAAACGTCTCAGTAATGTTACGGATGCATCACATATAAAGGGAGCAAACACCATGGCCGGAAACCAGATCGGCCATGCACCCGTGCGCCACCCCCAGTAGCCGAACGCGCCCGCGAGGAAGCCGACGGAAATAGATCCGGCATCGCCGAGAAAGAGTTTCGCCGGGTGAAAGTTCAACCACAGGAACCCCCCTGCCGCTCCCGCGATCGCTGCGGATGCGAGCGCAAGTCCCGGTGACGAATTCGGCGCCAGAAACGCCGCGGCTGAATAAGCGCCGAAACCGAACAGCGTCATGCCACCCGCCAGTCCGTCCGCGCCATCCATGAAATTATAGAGATTGATGAGCCATAACATCAGAAAAGCAACGAGCGTCAGCCACCACCACGGCGCCAAAGCCGGATACGCGAGCATCAATATCGCCACAGCCAAGAGATGTCCAGCGAATCGCACGCGCGCCGACAAGCCTCGGCGATCGTCGACTTGAGACATGGTTGCGAGTCCCAATGTGAGCAAGGCGATCACCCAAAGTTCGGGGGTGAAGAGCATCATGGCCGCAACCGACACCGGCACGACCCCCCATCCGCCAACGCGCGGCGTCGGACGAACATGAAGCGAACGGTCATTGGGGACGTCGGTCGCCAAGCGCCACGCAAGACCGGTCGCCAGCAAACCACGCAAGATCGCAGCGCACACCGCCGCTGCGCACAGGAAAATTCCGATGGCGCCCAGCCACGGAGAAACCAAACCATTCAGCATGACGGAATTCTACTCGGGAGAACAAGTGGTTCGATACCATCGAGCGGTCGCACACAAACCTTCACGTGTAGAAAATGGGGGGCGCCAGTCGAGCGTGCGACGTATCAGCGATGCATCTACGCGAAGACTGCCGGTCAGCCGCTCGATTTGCGGCGTGCGTCCCATCACGCGCCCCAACAGGTACAGCGCTCGCGTTGGCACTGGAAAGAGTCGTGCTGGCTTGTTCAACTGCTCGCCAATAACTTTCAGCAGATCCGTTACCGTCGGTGCGTCGTCGTCGGCCACATGAAAGGTGCAATTGGCTGCTCTCGGATCGTCCACGCAGCATGTCAGCACATCGGCGAGATTACCAACGTACAAGAGGCTGCGTCGTGCGCTGATCATTCCAAGCGGCAGTGGAACGCCACGCGCAACTACACGCATGAGACTCAAGAAATTCGCCCGCACGCCCGGCCCATAGACGAGTGGTGGACGGATGATCACAATCTCCATTCCGGACGCTCGCCCGAGCTGTCGCAGCGCCTCTTCCGCTTTCCACTTCGAATGCCCATAGGCATCTTCGGGGCGCGGCTCGGCGTCTTCGGTCAACGGCACGCCGCCGTCGCGTTCCGCCACCGCCTTGATGCTACTCACGAACACGAAGCGGCGCGCGCCCAGCTGACGAGCAGCACGTGCGATCCGCAATGTTCCAGTCACGTTGGTCGCGTCGAAAGCTGCCTGTGGATCGCGCACGCCATCCCGCATGACATGTACACGGGCAGCTAGGTGGACGACGCAGTCGATCACCTCGCCCGACCGAAATGCATTGTCATCGAGACCGACGAAATCGGCGCGATCGTCAACCCATTCCACTACGCCATGAACGCAACCGCCCGCCCGTCTGACGAGTCCTGTCACGTGATGTCCGCGATTCAGAAGGGACTCACACGCCGCACGCCCCACAAAACCGTTCGCGCCAGTCACGAGAATTCGACTCACCACCATCTCCAGCCGAAACGATTAAAGAACTTAAATGCCGACGCGACAAACAAGCGGACGTGCAACCATCCCTTACGAGCCGCCCCTCCGCCGTAATGCACGATGCGCACGTCGGGAACATAGGCGACGCGCGTCACGTCGTGCGCGCGCAAGCTGAGATCATAGTCCTCGAAATAAAGGAAGTAGCGCGCATCGAAGCCAGCAAGCGATTTGAGCACGTCCGTTCGAAACAACATGAAACAACCGCTGACGATCGGCGGTTCCCAAACGACGTCCCGCTCGTTGATCCGATCACGCATCTCATACCGCGCAAGACGCGCGCCGAATGGCTTTCGCAAACGAACCGGCAGGAAACCGCGCACAAAAAGATCGAGGACGGTCGGAACACGTCGACAAAGATATTGAATGTGCCCGTCCTCGCCTGCAATGAAAGGGGACAACAAGCCGAGAGCGGGATGACGGTCGAAGAAGTCAAGCGAACACGCCAGCGCATCGTTATCGAGATCGATATCCGGATTCAGGATGAGGTGATACCCGCTGTCGATCTGATCGATTGCAAGATTGTGCCCGCATCCATAGCCGACATTGCCGTGTCCTGACAGGACTGCGCTGCCGATGCCGTAATCGCGCAGCAAATCTGACGCCGGAGAGAGATCATGTGCGCCGCCGTTGTTCACGAGGTAGACGAAGATCGGCAATGCTGGCCACCGGCTGCGAAGTCTGTCGACGGCAACGCACAGACTGTACGCGGTCCGCATCAACACTGTCATGTCCGGCCGGTACACGACGATCGATATGGTCAATCCCCGCCCAAATCCGGGCTGCAACGTGGAGACAGTCATTTCAGAATCAGGAAAACTCGCCCCTTGCCAATTGGCAGGCGATTCATGCATCGAAAATGCAAGTTTGATGAAAAGTCGCGAAACGAGCAAGCCGGCTCACGCTCGACAAGCGCCCTCTACGCACCCAGTCCAGTGGCAAGAAATCTCGTAAGCGCTCGTCAGAACATCGCACGAGCCCGCTCACGATTGATTACACGCCATACGCCCGCACCGGATGCCGACACAAATTCCAAAACCGTTACAGTTGTTACAATCCGCGAATTTCATTATGAAAAATTACAAAATGCCATCATCTCTCCAACCGCGCTACACTACGAAAACGATTAGCTTCAACACCATCGGGCGCCGCCCGCCGTAAGGACTGGGCGCTATGGTCACCATGTCTCGGCGGCGCAGTTAAGTGGATTAGGCTTGCACGTCACTCGTTCAGCATGCCCAACTCCGGAACGTCATGTCGCTCGACACGGCCGCGTCGAGCGGCGCGCTTCCGAGCGGACATGTCTGCGGTGTCGGTTGGAATTTGCGCCATCCCGACTTTTACGAAGCAAGCTGCCTCCGGCTGCGCCGTTCGCCCGAAGCGCTCCCCGCGCCGGAGATCGAATCCCATCCCCATATCCCTCTAGATAGTCAGCAACATAATGTTCATCCTGTTCGGCTCGCCGAGATCGGGCACCACCCTCTTCAAAGAATCCCTCAATCTCCACAGTGCGATATTCATTCCGAATCAAACCACGTTCATCAGCCCGGTCGCTCACGTCATCAGCTGCATCAGCGATTGGTCGGCCGCGCGCAAAATCATCGCCGAGATCATTGTCTCGACCGATGACTACCGCGAAGTGCTTGAACCGTACATCTCGGTTCAGGAAGTCGAAGCCGTGCTTGCGCAAGCCGAACCGACGCTCGCGGGCGTCCTGTCAGCGATCTACGGCCGCATCGCAAGCAACACGGGCAAACACGTCTGCGGCGACAAGACCCCGGACGACCTGCTGTCCATCCGTAAGCTCGAACAGGTCGGCCTGCTCAACTCAAATCTCAAGTTCATCCACATCGTCCGCGACGTTCGCGGCGCGATGGCATCGCTGAGAAATGTGACGTGGGCCCCTCAGGGGATCGACGAGTACTTTCCCCGCCTCTGGAACTACACCAACCTGCATCTTTTCAAAGCGATGCAGGGGCGAACGAACTATCTGCTCGTTCGCTACGAAGACCTCGTGTCCGATCCGCGCATCGCACTGTCTTGCACTTCGTTTTTCCTCGGCCTGCCGTTCGAGGAAAACATGCTCGACAATACGCAACGAGCGCCTGTGTTGCGCAACGATCAGAGCCATCTGAACCTGTCGCAGCCCTTCCTCAAGGAACGGGCGCAGTCCTGGCAAAACGAACTCCCGCCAGAGATCAACCGCCATTGCGTCACCACGGCGGCCGAGGCAATGGCAGCATTCGGCTACCTCTGAGCGTGCGCGTTGGCAAGGCCACGGCGCCAACGCGCCCTCGCCTTGCTGCGCCACCAATGACACCGTTTACGCTCACGAGCCGACGGCATCGATCACGCTCCAATCGTCAACCAATCACCGTCGATCCAAAGGCTTCCGCGTGACGCGGGTCGATGGCGTATTCGTAGAATGCCGCCCGTGTCGGAAAGGCGGGCAGCGTCGTCTGAAAGAAGCACAGCAGTTCCGTCATGCCCTTGTTGTCGAGAAAACGCTTGAACGCGGCCAGATCCGCCGCGCCCAACTCGGTGGAAAAGAGCCTCGGACCGGACATTGCCAATGCTTGGGCAATCACGGCCGCAATTTCGATCCGTACTTTGCTCAGATCTTCCTTGATCGTATTGCGCTCGTGCACTCGGTAGACAATATGCTCACGATCGCCATCGACACACACTGAACTGTGTGCAAACGCAAACATCAGGAAATCGAGATCATGGCAGTACCGCAACGGCTGGAAACCACCAGCAGCTTGCCACAGCGCACGGTCGAACACCATGTTCGACGTCGTCGCGACAAAATTCTCGTTCAGGAGCGCCAGTTGAGCAAGCTTAGTGTCGTCGAGGAACTGCTGCGCCCGCCTCAGCCAATCGATCGCGGCGCCGCTATGCTGCCTAACGCCGTTGTCATCCATGATGCTGACTCGCCCCGCAATGAGACCGACGCCGGGTTGCTCGCGCACGATCGCTCTGCAACGCGCGAGTTTGGTAGGTACAAAAACGTCGTCGGAGTTGAGAACGGCGACAAAGTCACCGCGGCTCAAGCCAATCGCGCGATTGATCGTGTTATGCGCTCCAGCGTTGTCTTGTCGATACGCCTTCGCCTTTGGAATCTTCGACAGCACGCGCTGCGCGACGTCAAAGCCGTTGTCGGACGAACCGTCGTCGATCAGAATGATCTCGTCGGCCTGCGACGTCTGCGACAGCACGCTATCCAGCGCGCTTTCGATGTAACGGGCATGATTGTAGAGAGGGATCACGACCGAGATGGTGGCGGCCTCTACTGCTCCCGCAGAGGTCGCACGACAGAATCGGAAAATCGACATATTCGTCAATCAGTATATGCTGACCGGTCGCAAGCGGCCGGTGCTTCGTTCATTGAATATCGGTATCGAAGAACGGGAAGTAGCGCGATCGGTAGTGCAAATCTCTCGTTCGTTCCTTGATGAAGCGCGCGGGATTTCCGCCGACGATCGTATAAGGCGCCACGTCACGCGTCACGACCGCCCCCGCACCGACAACCGCCCCTTCGCCGATGTGTACGCCGGGACAAATGATCGCGCGCGCGCCGATCCACGCGTGATCCTCGATCACCACCGGTTTGCATAGACACACGAAATCCGGATTCTGCGGATCGTGCGTCAAGGTCTGGATCAACGTGTAGTGTGAAATGTTGACGTTGTTCCCGATCGTCAGCGGCACGCGGCCGTCGAGATACGTGTAGCGGTTGACGACGGTGTTGTCGCCGATCGAGATGTGATAGCCGGTAACGAAGCATCCCATCGCAATGCTCGAATCCCGGCCGATCCGCACCTGGCAGAATCGCCGCAAAAACCAATGCCGGATGCGATACGGCATGTAGTTCATGAAGAGGTGATTGCCGAGATAAAAACACACTGCCGGCTTGAAACGCCAGCGGACGAAACGGCAGAACGACTTCAACGAATGGATCATGTGCCCCCTCTCACGCCGCTCAGCGATTCGCGGCTTTCACTGCGCCCTCGATGATTTCCTCGTACCGCTTGACGATATTCGCGAAATCGAATCGCTCATAGATCTTGCAACGACCAAGCATGCCGCGCTTTTGCCACACGTCGGCATTCGATGCCATCTCGTCCATCGCATCGGCAAGGCGCGGAGCGATCGCATACTGCCGAGGCACATAGGCAAGTTCATCCAGCAGTTTCGAGTTCAGGTTCGGCGTATCGCCGTATTCGTTTGGAATCAGTATGCCAACATCGCCGTTCTCGATCACTTCCGCCGACGCGCCGGTGTCGGTCAGTATCATCGGCTTTTGATAGAACATCGCCTCGTTCATTGCGATGCTCCACCCTTCGATGAACGACGGCAGAAGAAAAGCATCCGCCATTCGATGCACGTCCTCGACATCGGGGAAATAACCCGGCATCAGAATATGCTGCTCGAGTCCATGTTCGACAAGATACTGGCGCAGCGCGTCAACGTGCGGCGGGAAGATAACATTGCCAACGCACAGTATCTTTACGTCCTGTCGGCGCGTCAGCAAATGGCGCATCGCATCCGCCATCACGTAGTGCCCCTTGTGCAAATTGTAGGACGCAACGTTCGCGAAGACGTAATCCGTGTCGGCGAGACCTAGCTGCGCGCGTGTCAGCTTTGCCGGTTTCCTCTCCCTCGCTTCGTGCTCCGAAAGGATCAACCCGTTCGGCACGGTCACGACCTTGCTCTCCGATACGCCGAGCTTCTGCACCGCGTAACGCGTCGCATTTTTCGAGACCGACACGTAGTGATCCACGTACCGGTCGTTGCTCGCGAACGACTGCGCCTGCGCGTCCGAAAAGAACGCGTAAACATTGTGGATGAACGTGATGTTCGGAATGCCGAGCCGCGCGAACAGCGGATAACCGGTATCCGAGAAGTGCGACATCGAGACATCTGCGGTCAATTCACGGAGCACGCGCTCGTACGCCGCAAGCGTGTTCGAAGACGGCAGACCGACCACCGTCAAACCCGCGTCGCGCGCAACAGCGCCGAGATGCCCAACCTTGCCCGGCGTGACGATCGTTACGTCGAATCGGTTTCTATCGAATGCGATCGCCGAGTCGAGCACCACTTTTTCAAGACCGCCTTTATCGAACGACGCCAATTCGATCACGACGCCGAGTCGGCCGTCCGAACGCGGGCGACGCTGCGGCGGCTTACGAAACATTGAAAGCAAGGAGCGCAACATGAATTTGAATGAAGTCCAGTGATTTCGTCAGTGAATATCGAACGCGTTCGACCGGAGTTTGCGGGAGCCCGCCTTGACTCCGATGGAGTCGAGCAAACCCGACAACAGGTTCGCGACGCTCTCCACGGAATACTCGGCGGCAGCCGCCACAAAGCCGGCATCGGCGACATGCTGCCAAAGCTGGCGATCTTCGTGCAGTTTCACGATCGCATCGGCGATCTCCTCCGCGCCGTCGCCCTCGAGCACCTGCTCGCCAGCGACGAGCCCCATCCCCTCGCTCGCCACCTTGCTCAGTACGCACGGTAGCCCGTGCAATAGACTGGACACAACCTTGCCTTTGATTCCTGCACCGAAACGCAGCGGCGCGACTGAAACTCGCGCGGCGTCCATCACTTCTCCAAGGTTCTCCACGAAACCGACGATCGTCACGCCGGCGACAGGGTTATCGAGCGTGCGCACTTCATCTGTCGTGCCGCTACCCACGATGCGCAATTCCGCATCCGGCAAACGCCGGCGCACGAGCGGCCAAATGTCCTTTACCAGGAACTTCACGGCATCGACGTTGGGACGGTGAGCAAAACCGCCGACAAACAGCACGCCCGAGCGCTCGTCGAACGAACGGGTCGACCGAGTAGGCAAGCGCGGAATCGGAATTCGATGTACGTTCGCGTCCGGCACGATGTCTCTGAGGATGTCGCCCTCGAGGCGGCTGACGACGATCGTCGCGTTGGCCTCGGACACCGCCTGAATCTCCGCTCGCCGCAACAGCAGCGCCTCTTCGAGAGCCTCCGGCGAACGCTCGAGAATCGCCGCTCGCTCTTCCCGCAGATAATGCAAGTCGACTGTGCCGAACACGATCTTGATACCCGGCACATCATGGCGAAGCGGCTCGATCACGTGTCGCGCGACAATGATGCGCTGTGCGATCACAACCGCGGCGCCCTTCGCTTCTTCTGTCACGAGACGATTGAGCGACGGAAGATCGGTAGCATATTGCACGCGCACGCCCCAGCGCCGAAGCGCGTCCGCATAGCTTTCGACTGGCGTCTGCTCGAAGGCCGCGATGAAACTTACGTCGAATCCGAACTCGCGGAAGATGCGCATGTACCAGTACGCGTCGACCGATCCGGAGTCTTGATCGGGCTTCGGCACGAACGCATCGACGATCACGATCTTCGGACGATGCGACAGCGGCAGCA
This sequence comes from Burkholderia savannae, assembly GCF_001524445.2. Lineage (NCBI taxonomy): Bacteria > Pseudomonadati > Pseudomonadota > Betaproteobacteria > Burkholderiales > Burkholderiaceae > Burkholderia > Burkholderia savannae. The sequence continues at coordinate 755,928 of NZ_CP013417.1, read as the reverse complement.
CGTCACCGAACGCCCGATCAGCGCGGAACAATTTTTCGTAACGCTGCCGAAGCGACCAGCGTTGATGCGCATCATCCCATGTAGAACTGACGGGAACGTCGGCGCACTCGTCCGGACCATGTGCGGTAAACCGCGCGAACGGCTGCAGATACGTATTCGCACCGCGCTTGGCGAGTTCGAGCGCAATCAACACAAGACCAGTCGAAACCGGCGGCACGTGATCGAACGCGCTTGCGATATCGTCCCAGATGCGCTTGCGGATTGCGATGATCCCGGGGCTCGCCGCCTTCACCGGAACGACGGTGCGAATCAACGGGTTGTCCGCCGCCAAGCCGACGCCGAACGGCTTCATCCGAGCGCTCGCATCGACAACGGCGCCTGCCGCCCGCACCTGCCCGTGCCTGTTGAGCACGAGCCCAGTCACGGCCGCCGCATCGGGAAAGCGCGCGAAGACCTCGTCAATCGCCTCAAGCCAACCGGGATGTGCAGCAAGATCTTCCGAAATCAACACGACAAATGCCTCGTCCGGCGACGCGATGAACTCGGCCAGCGTGGCGAGCGACATCCCCGCCTCCACGATCGCAAGTGCGCGGACCCCACTGTCGGCCACGAGCCGCGCGTCTGCCGGACCGGCCAGCAATACCTGGAACGGAACCGACGTCGTATGCTGACTCAACGCAGCGAGACAGTGGTCGAGCGCCTTGCCGCGACCGGTCGATTGAACGACCACGATCGCGCGCGGTACGGCAGATTGCTCGAATCGACGCAGCGTGCTCGCCGATACGGCGGTGGATATGACGGCCTCGGCGACACGGCCTCCCGGAACAGCATCCGAACGTGCCGAAGCTTGCCGCTGGCGAGCCGTGCGCAGACGCCGCGCAGCAAAACGCAACGGTTTCGTGACGCGCCAAGAGGCCGAGCGGAAAATCATGTCGGCTTGTTGGCGCAGATCTTCGTTCTCACGCAGCAGCGCCGCTATCGAAGGCTCGATCGCGGGTTCAGCCACCGGCCCGGCAGCAAACGCGTGCAGCGAACCAACCCCACCCGCGTTCGCGCGCTTCACATACCCCGCCATTTCGTCGACTTGCGACAGCAGCTGCCTCGACACTTCTTTCTGCTCAGCGAGCGCATTCAGCACTTCCCGAACGGGCATTGCGTCGGCAGGCTGCGCGGCGATAACCGCCCGAGGCACATCCCCCCCCCTCAGGCGGCCCAGTTCGCTCGTGAGCTTCGCGATCTGCGCGTTGCACTCGATGATGACTTCATTAAGTCTCACGGTTTCGACCGTTAGACGACCGATTTCCGCATCGCGCTTTAGCACCTCTTCGGTCAGTCTGACAGTGTCGGCCACCAGACGGCCGATTTCGTCAGCACGGCTCATCGTCTCGGTCGTCAAGCGCACGATCTCGGCGCCTTGGGCGCCGATCTGATCGTTGCGGGCGTTGTCGTAACGGCCGAATGACACGCCGCCGTCCAGGAGATCGTCGTCCGGCTCCGGAATCGGGCCGTCGGATGCGATCGCGATGAAATAGACCGGATCCACGACGCCGAGCGTCGAACGATATTCGCCGATCGAAGTTTCCGACCAGCAATGGATCTCACGTGCGCCCACCCTCCCTTCTCGCTGCAGCACGGAACCCGCGATCGGCTTCTGCTCGAAGAGAACGAAATGCTTGAATCCACTCTTCAACCATTCGACGAACTCGTCGCGATCGAGTTCGCGTACGTGATATTCGTTCGGCGGCGCACCCGGCGGCGAATAGATCGGTCGATTGGGCGTCGAAATTATCATCAGACCATTGGGTTTCAGCACGCGACGGGCCTCGCGCATGAAAGCCTCGTGCTCACGGAAATGCTCTAGCGTCTCGAACGAATTGAGTATGTCGACCGAAGCATCCGGCAGCGGGATGCTTGTCGCGCTACCGTATTCGAATCGCAAATTGGCCTGGTCGCCATACCTGACGCGTGCGTTCTGTACGGCTCGCGCGTCGATATCGACGCCGATCACGGACTTCGCAGCTTGCGCGAGCAGTGCCGACCCATAGCCCTCCCCGGACGCGATGTCGAGCACATCCTTGCCCGCGCAGAGCCCCGTCGAGAAGAGATAGCGATGATAGTGCTCGTATTGAATCGGGCCGCCCACCCCAGGCAGATAACGCTCACCGGTAAACTCGTGACCGTTTTCTGCACCTTTGAATCGAAACCTTCGGGCTTGCATTGTCATGTTGAAAAATCCTGCTCTACTAACTGGCGTAGCCTGGATGAACTGATCTCATTATTTGCTCCGCCGTCCTCCGCTGGTAGCGGCGACAATCACGCGACGCGATCGGATCCGCCCGTCACTACGATGCCGGCGAAACTTCGACGTGCACCATCGGCACACCGACGAGCGCGTGCCTGACCCTCGACGTATGCACGTCGAGCGGCAGCGCATCATGAATCCAATGGAGTTGGATGTGATCGTATTGCGTGCCTTCCGCCACGGCCACATTGATCGAGAAACGCCCTACGGGCAAGACGGGCATCAAGAACGAAAACTCCGCGCAAAGCGTAGTGTCCCCGTCACAGCGAACCGGCCTGTCTGCGTAACTCGCGTAGGTATTATCTCCGATCAGTTCCTGCCCCCGCTCATTCTTCAGAAAGAAGCCAACGATGGGCGACACGAGTGCATCGTCCACCTTGATGGCGACGCGCAACGTCACGGCCTCGCCACCGACGATCCACTCGAGCCGCCGCTTCTCGCCATCGACGAACGAGACGTCGACAATCTGCGCGCCGCCGGAGCCGAACGCCCGTGCATGGTGATCGAATGGCAGCACCTGAATGTCATTGCGCAGCGGCGATGCATTAATGATGTCTCGACGCTGGTCGTGCGCAGCGGGCACCTGCTTCGGCTCGACACGCTGCACACCGCTGGCAGTCCGCGCACTCGACGCCCCATGTCGCGCCTCCAAGTACGCAGTACAGACTTCAGCAGGGTCGCCCTCGGCAACGATTCGTCCGCTATCGATCCAGATTACCTTCGAGCACAGTTTCTTGATCGTCGACGTATCATGGCTGACGAACAGAATGGTTCCGTGCTTCTTGAAGACATGAAGAAACCGGTAACACTTCTGATTGAAGAAGGCGTCGCCCACGGCAAGCGCCTCGTCGATGATCAGGATGTCCGCATCGACGTGTGCAATCACTGCGAACGCCAAGCGCACGAACATGCCACTCGAATAGGTCTTGACCGGTTGATCGATGAAGTCGCCAATGTCGGCGAACGCCACGATCGAATCGTAGCGCTCGTCGATCTGCTGACGCGACAGCCCGTACAACTGCGCGTTCAGATAGATGTTCTCGCGGCCCGTGTATTCGACGTCGAAGCCGGAGCCGAGTTCGAGGAGCGCAGCCACCTTTCCGCGAACCACGATGTCTCCTGCCGTCGGCGCCAGCGTCCCGCACACGATCTGCAAAAGCGTGCTCTTGCCCGAGCCATTGCGACCGATGATGCCGACCGTCTCGCCTGCGGCCACGGAAAAGCTCACGTCGCGCAGTGCCCAAAACATGTTTGAAAGCGTGTCCGCACGGCGATGTGCCGCACTGCGCGCGGCCGCATTCGGCGCGAACCTGGCTGCGGCTCCAAGCACACTTCTTTTCAGCCGATCGGCAGGCCGTTCGTATGACGCGAACCCCTTGCTGATCTGGATAGCTTCGATTGCTATGTTTTCAGGCATGTAAACTGTTGGTCCCGAGGCGGCTTCGCGCGTCGCAAGGCGAACCGAGTGCGACATGCTCGCCCGCGAAAGGTGACGCTTCGGCCGTGGGAAACGACGCCGATGGCAAATAGGCCGTGATTCTACCTCGTTTCTCCATTTCACAATATGGGAAATTCTGCGTAGGCCTCGTTCGCTGCTCGCGGCTACGCGCCGGGCATCCAAATCCCACGGGCTATTGCGACTGTGACATTGCCACGTCGGTGCACAATCCGGCCCCTCCGGCATGCGCAACCGATTTCAGCATTTACACTTCGACACAAACAGTGTCGAAGCCCCGCCCGATCAACTGCAAATCCAGTGTGAGATAATTGCGCGTGCCGAGTGAGCCCTCGCCCCGCAACGCCGCCTCGAGATAGTCAACACAGATGCCGGCGCCCTTGCTCCATGCCCGCGAAGTTGCGACCAGCCGTCGCGCCGATCGCTTAAATGCCCGACATCCTTTGTCATTTCCGCTGAGATAGCCAATCGAATCTATGCAAAGCTTTAGCGTTTCGCCGCGATACCTCGCCGCATCGCTGGTGAAGAACCGGCGTCTGATGTTCGATCTTGCACGGCGCGACGCCGTCGGACGCTACAAAGGATCGTTCCTCGGCATACTCTGGTCGTTGCTCACGCCGATCATGATGCTAAGCGTCTATACATTCGTGTTCAGCGAGGTCTTCAAGTCGCGCTGGAGCGATTCCGCGCACAGCGCGTCGAAAGGCGAGTTCGCAGTCGTACTATTCGCCGGCATGATCATGTTCAACCTGTTCTCGGAATGCATCAACCGTGCGCCGTCGCAGATCCTGTCGAATACGAACTTCGTCAAGAAAATCGTGTTTCCGCTCGAAGTCCTGCCATGTGTGACTCTACTGTCAGCTTTGTTCCACCTCTGCGTCAGCGTGCTCATTCTCCTCGTTGCCGAATGGTTCATCGTTGGCACCGTACCCACAACCGCCTTGCTGTTTCCAATCGTCCTCGCCCCCCTTTGCGTCTTCATCATGGGCGTGAGCTGGATGCTTGCCGCGACGGGGGTCTATTTGCGCGACATCGGCCAAACGGTCGGCATCGCCATCACCGCGCTGATGTTCCTGTCACCGGTTTTCTTTCCGGTTTCCTCTCTGCCGGAGCGGTTTCGAGGATTCGTCTATTTAAATCCCATGACGTTCCCGATCGAGCAAAGTCGCGATGTGCTCGTCTGGGGTCGCATGATCGACTGGAATCACTGGATTTCTTATTCGGTGATGGCGGCAATCATCGCCTGGATCGGATTTGCCTGGTTCCAAAAAACCCGCAGGGGCTTTGCAGATGTCATCTGAAGTCGTCATCCGCGCTACTTCGCTGAGCAAGGGTTTCGAGTCGTACAACAAGCCGGCCGATCGCCTGAAGCGAAGCGTCTACGGATTGCTGGGCGGCATCGCGCCGCTAGCCACGCTAAGGCGCAGGCTGCTCACGCACGCACGATCTTGCGTTCGCATGTTCTGGGCACTCAAGGACGTCGACTTCGAGATCGCCCGTGGCGAAACGGTTGGGATCATCGGACGCAACGGCTCCGGCAAGAGTACTCTGCTACAGATCGTGTGCGGAACGCTCGCGCCAACGACAGGCGACGTGCGCACGAATGGTCGCATTGCCGCGTTGCTGGAACTCGGCTCCGGCTTCGACGCCGAATATACGGGCCGCGAGAATATCTACATCAACGGCCAGCTTCACGGGTTGACGCGTGAGCAGATCGACGCCCGCGTCGAAGACATCATCGCGTTCGCCGACATCGGACACTTCATCGATCAACCGGTCAAGATTTATTCGAGCGGCATGTTCGTGCGCCTCGCGTTCGCGGTGATCGCGCACGTCGACGCCGACATTCTCGTCGTCGACGAAGCGTTGGCGGTCGGCGATGCCTTCTTCACCCAGAAGTGCATGCGCTTTCTGCGGCGTTTCCAGCAAACCGGAACGGTACTCTTCGTGAGTCACGACGCGTCGGCGATCCGCGGGTTGTGCGACCGCGTCATTTGGCTCGATCGCGGTCAGATACTTGAATCGGGTAGCGCCAAGGCAGTATGCACTCACTACTTCGAGGCGTTCTACAAGCAGCAGCAAGGCGAAGGCGTCACATGGCAGCATGACGAGAAAGTGAGCGCGAAGGCGTCGGTTGATCAGGCCGAGCGCGACTCGGACATCGCGACGGCGGATCAACGGCTGCTTTTTCCGTTGCGCAAAACAGTCCCTGTCCCGCAAAACACAGGGATATGCATCGATCCGCATACGCTTCCCATCCACCGCACTCGCGAGCTTATCGAATCGGCACACCTGACCAACGAAAACGGCGCGCCTATCGCGTGGGTAATCGGCAGCGAGCACGTCGTGCTTCGTATCCTCGTACGACGCCCCAACTGCGGCTCAACGCCCACCATTGCGTTTTTTGTCAAAGATAGGCTCGGCGAACCGCTTTTCGGCGACGACACTTCGTTCGCACAGGTTGCGGACGAGGCTGACGCACACGCGAGCCCCGCGATCATGGCCGAGTTTCGGTTCGACATGCCGATTCTGCCTCCTGGCGAATACGCATTCTCCGTTTTCTGCACGACCTGCAAAAACGGGCCAATCGAGGTCGCCGATTGCATTCACGACGCTTTGATCGTGAAGTCCGAAGCGTCCCGCGTGGCGACCGGCCTCATCGGCGTACCGATGAGCCGCATCGATCTCTACGTTCGCGAGTCCGCTGGGGAAATTTGAGCGGCGCGGCGGCGAAGCGCTCCGTCCAACTCGACTTGCGTATGCAGCCCAACATACATGACATCCGGCCAACCTTCCAATCTCCAGGCCACCGCGCCAACTCATAGCGATACGCGTGCGGGCGCTGAGCACGAGCCTGAACGAAGCAATGCAATTCAACGCATCGCCGAACTCGAGCACGAACTCGTCACCCTTCGCGCGGACCTCGTGCGCCACCTGTCGGCGGAAAGCAAACGCGAGCAATTGGAACGCGAATTGGCTACGCTGCGCCAATCCGTATCCTGGCGCATCACCGCACCATTGAGGCAGATCGCGGCCGTCGCGCGAATCGTGCGCATCGTCAGCGAGACAATTCAGCGGCAAGCAAACGTTCAGGGGAATTATGCGGGCGCGTTCATGTACTACGGCAAAGCGCTTCGCCGCGAAGGCCTTGGTGGCTTTTTCGCTCGCCTTCGACGTTTGCGCGGCGGCATGGGATTTGCTGACGCCCCGCCGTCCGAAGCTGTCTATCACGCATGGATCGACAAATACGACACGCTCGGTGATGCGCAGCGCCTGGAAGCACAGATGCTGATGCAGGCCTTCAAGCGCAAACCGGTGATTTCGATCGTCGTGCCGACATACAACAGCGACCCGTCGCTGCTGGACGCGATGATCCGGTCGGTGCGCACACAAATCTATCCGCACTGGGAACTTTGCCTTGCCGACGACGCGTCGACAAGTGACGCGCCTGGTCGGATCATCCGCCAGCACCAAGCCGAAGATGTGCGAATCAAGGCCGTGTTCCGCGAAACGAACGGCCATATCTCTGAAGCCAGCAACAGTGCGCTGACGCTTGCGACAGGCGAGTACATTGCGCTGCTCGATCACGATGACATCCTGCCCGCCCATGCGCTGTTCGTCGTCGCCCAATACATGAATCGCCACCCCGACGCACGCATGTTCTATAGCGACGAGGATAAGCTCACCGAGGACGGCAAGCGGACGATGCCGTATTTCAAGAGCGATTGGAATCCGGCGATGTTTGCGACGCAGAACATGTTCTCTCACCTCGGCGTCATCGAGACGGCGCTGGTCAAAGCCGCAGGCGGCTTTCGCCCGGGCTTCGAGGGCAGCCAGGATTACGACCTGGCGTGGCGATGTGTCGAAATCGCCGGGCACGCCACGGTGGTCCATATTCCGCATGTGCTCTATCACTGGCGGATCACGCCGAGCAGTACCGCCGGGACCCGTGACGCAAAACCCTACGCAGCGCAAGCGGCGCTTCGCGCCGTCGACGAGCATCTGAAGCGGACCAGCATTGCGGCCACGGTCGAACAGCCATTCGATTCGCTCGGCATCCTGCGTATTCGCTATACGATTCCAAGCCCAGCGCCACGAGTTTCGATCGTCATTCCGACTCGGGATGGCGTCGCCCTCGTGCGGCAGTGCATTGACAGCGTCCTGCAAAAAACGCTCTACCCCAACTATGAGATCATTGTTGTCGATAACGGCAGTTTCGAAAACGAAACGCTCGCGTACTTCGCCGAAATCGGACAGCGGCCGAACGTCCGGATTCTGCGCGACGATTCACCATTCAACTTTTCCGCGTTGAACAATCGCGCGGCGGCCGTGTCGACCGGTGCCTATCTCTGCCTGCTGAACAACGATACCGAGGTTATCTCGCCCGATTGGCTTGATGAGATGGTGGGCCTCGCGTCACAGCCTGGCAACGGCGCGGTCGGCGCTGCGCTCTGGTATCCGAACGACGTGCTCCAGCACGGCGGTGTTCTGCTCGGCCTCGGCGGCATCGCTGGTCATATGCATCACATGTTGAGGCGTGGGCATCTCGGATATTTCAATCGTGCAGTGACGATGCAGAATCTGTCTGCGGTCACCGCCGCCTGCCTCGTGATTCGAAAGTCTGTATTCGACGAAGTCGGCGGGATGAACGAGGAACTCGCCGTCGCATTTAATGATGTCGACTTCTGCTTGCGGGTTCGCGAAGCAGGTTACGCAAACGTGTGGACGCCTTACGCCGAGCTCTATCACCACGAATCGGCGACGCGCGGCTCTGACATGGCGCCGGAGAAGTACGCACGCTTTGCAAGGGAAGTCGACTGGATGGAGCAACGCTGGGGGGCCGCGCTCGAACGCGATCCTGCCTACAACCCGAATCTATCGCTAGGCACTGACGTTTTACCCTTCACGCTCGCCGATCCGCCGCGCGTGCGCATGTTCGACTGAACTGCGTCGGTCAGTCGATTCTCGAGAAAATCAATGGGCGCGGTACGCTCCGAGTCGGCCGCGCCAACCGTCAACAATGCCGCGCCATGCCATCTTCAGGTGTGCTTTCCTATCGGTGGGAAAAAAGCAGTAAACCAGCAGACGGACCGGCAACTTGACGAGTTCCGTCGTCTTCCACGTCAGCGGCATCGACGCCCGCTTGACTAATGCGACCACGTTGCGGAACTGGTAATAGTGCCGCAACGGTCCGTGCATCGGATAGGCGCGGCCCAGCACGCGAACCGGCTCACCGCCGAGTTCATGAGTCATCCGAAGCCATGGCACTCCGACGACCCGATACCCCTTTTGCTTGGCTCGCACGCACCATTCGAGATCGACGAAATCAATGAATAGTGCTTCGTCCATCACGCCAATGTCCGACCAGCAAGCAAGATTGATGCAAGAGCCCGACGTGATGAGAAAGTCGACATCAATGGGCACATCGCCGACGGGCGGAATACGCTTGAGCTTGCCCCACCCGAAGCGAACGAACGGCGCGACGCCGCGCAACCGGCGATCCTCGTAAGCCGGACCGGCAAGCGCCACCTGCAGACCCGTAGCATTCGTGCCCATCAAGACGCGCGGCAACTCCGAGAGCAGGTTCATCGGCGGATCGCTGTCCTGGTCGAAAAGAATAGCTATCTCGAAACCGCCGCGAATCAGTGCGCCGACACCTCGGTTCAGCGCGGCTGCAATGCCCAGATTCTCGCCGTTCGCCACGTACTCGATCGACTCGGACAAGCCAATTGCATCGCGCTTCCGGGCGACGGGCGTATTGTCGACGACCACACAATGCATCGCGTTAGCAAGACGATTGGCCCTCGCAATGCATACTTCGTCGGGATGAAAAAAAACGATCACCGCACCAGTACGCGGCCAATCACCGACAGCGTCGCTCAATCCGTTTCCAGGCATAGTCGCAGCGCGTCGCGCCAATCTGGTGCAGACACGCCAAAAGTCTCGGCCAACCTTTGATTCGAAAGCTGGGAATTGAGCGGCCGCACCGCCGGCGTTGGGTAGGACGACGACAGAATCGCACGCACAACCGGCTTATTCATCAAATCGGAAAATGCGAAGATCGCCTCGGCAAACGCATGCCAGGATGTCACGCCTCCCGCCGTAAGGTGATATACGCCGGAACGTTCTCCCCACCAATCGACTTGCTGGGCACCTGTTACTACCGATTGTGCGAGCACATGTGCGGTCAACTCCGCGATCGTGCGCGACCATGTCGGCGCGCCAAACTGGTCGGCCACGACGCTCAACTCCTCGCGCTCCGCCCCGAGTCGCAGCATCGTGAGCAGAAAATTCCGACCGCGGGTTCCATACACCCAGCTTGTGCGGAAAATCAAGTGATGACAGCCGGAAGCCACGACGGCCTGCTCGCCGGCCAGTTTGCCCTTGCCGTAAACATTCTGCGGATTGACGCGATCATCCTCGACGTAGGCACCCACCTTCGTGCCATCGAATACATAATCGGTCGAGTAATGGACGAGCGCGGCGCCGAGACGCTTCGCTTCCTCGGCCAACAAGCCGGGGACCTCTGCATTCAGGCGCATTGCCGCAGCCACGTCTGCTTCCGCCTTGTCGACCGCAGTGTAAGCCGCCGGATTCACGATCCAGTCAGGTGCAACGTCCCTCACGACCCGACGCGTCGCGTCCAGATCCGACAAGTCGAGTTCGCACCGATCAAACGCGACGACTCGACCCAGGCCTTGCAAACTACGAGCTAGTTCGTGACCGACCTGCCCGTTGATTCCCGTCAGCAGAATCACCCGCTCGCGTACCGTCATGCCCACCTCATGCGTAATGTTCGGCATCGGCAAGCAGCTTGCCCGCCGCATCCTTCGCCGCAAGCAGCGGCTCGAAATCGATCGGCCATTCGATCCCGATCGCCGGATCGTTCCACACGATGCTCCGCTCGAATTCGGGATACCAGTAATCGGTCGTCTTGTAGAGGAACTGCGCAGCCTCCGACAGCACGACGAAGCCGTGCGCGAAACCGGGCGGCACCCACAACTGCCGATGGTTGTCGCTCGACAGCACGACGCCCACCCATTTGCCGAAATTCGGCGAGCTCTTGCGGATGTCGACCGCGACATCGAACACTTCGCCTTCGACCACGCGCACGAGCTTGCCCTGCGCATGCTGGATCTGATAGTGCAGCCCGCGCAGCACGCCCCTCGCCGAGCGCGAATGATTGTCCTGGACGAACTCGACGCCCGCCTCCACCTGCTCGGCGAATTCCCGCGCGTTGAAGCTTTCGAAGAAGAAGCCCCGCGCGTCGCCGAACACCTTCGGCTCGATGATCGTGACTTCAGGCAGCGCCGTCGGCGTTACTTGGATGGCCATGCAACTTGATCCGTGAGAATGTGTTTCAGATATTGTCCGTAGCCGTTCTTCGCGAGCGGCTGCGCGAGCTTCAGCACCTGCTCCGCGTCGATCCACTGCCGGCGGTACGCGATCTCCTCGGGACACGCGACGACGAGCCCCTGGCGCTTTTGCAGCGTCGCGATGAACGTCGCCGCTTCGATCAGCGAATCGTGCGTGCCCGTATCGAGCCACGCATAACCGCGCCCCATGATTTCGACGTTGAGCGCGCCCGCGGCGAGATAGCGGGAATTCACGTCGGTGATCTCCAGCTCGCCGCGCGCGGACGGCTTGATGTCCGCCGCGATGTCGCACACCTGGTCGTCGTAGAAGTACAGCCCCGTCACCGCGTAGTTCGAACGCGGCTTCGCGGGCTTCTCCTCGATCGACAGCGCGCGGAAATCGCGGTCGAACTCGACGACGCCGTAGCGCTCCGGATCGTGCACGTGGTAGGCGAACACCGTCGCGCCCGATTCCTGCTCCGACGCCCGGTCGAGCTGCTTCGCGAGATCGTGGCCGTAGAAGATGTTGTCGCCGAGAATCAGCGTCGACGGATCGCGGCCGACGAATTCGCGGCCGATGATGAACGCCTGCGCGAGCCCGTCCGGCGACGGCTGCACCGCATAGCGGATGTTCATCCCCCACTGGCTGCCGTCGCCCAGCATCGCCTCGAAGCGAGGCGTGTCCTGCGGCGTCGAGATGATCAGCACGTCGCGGATGCCCGCCACCATCAGCGTCGACAGCGGGTAATAGATCATCGGCTTGTCGTAGACCGGCAGAAGCTGCTTCGACACGGCGTGCGTGATCGGATACAGCCGCGTGCCGGAACCGCCGGCGAGAATAATGCCCTTGCGTGCCATCGATTCAACCTTTACGCGCGTTGCGCGTAGTTCGTTTCGACCCACTTGCGGTAATCGCCCGACACCACCTCGTCGACCCATTCCTGGTTGTCGAGGTACCAGCGCACGGTCTTCGCGAGGCCCGTCTCGAACGTCTCGGCCGGCTTCCAGGCGAGCTCGCGCTCGAGCTTGCGCGCGTCGATCGCATAGCGGCGATCGTGGCCCGGGCGATCGGTCACGTACGTGATCTGATCGCGGTACGACCCCGCGGCTTTCGGCCGCGCTTCGTCGAGCAGATCGCACAGCGTGTGCACGACGTCCAGGTTCTTCTTCTCGTTCCAGCCGCCGACGTTGTACGTCTCGCCCGGCACGCCGCGCGCGAGCACTTCGCGAATCGCGCTGCAGTGATCGCCGACATAGAGCCAGTCGCGCACGTTCTGGCCGTCGCCGTAGACGGGCAGCGGCTTGCCGCCGAGCGCGTTCGCGATCATCAGCGGAATCAGCTTCTCGGGGAACTGATACGGACCGTAATTGTTCGAGCAGTTCGTCGTGAGCGTCGGCAACCCGTACGTGTGATGGTACGCGCGCACGAGATGATCGGAGCCCGCCTTCGTCGCCGAGTACGGGCTGTTCGGCGCGTAAGGCGTGGTTTCGGAGAACTGCGGATCGGTCGCGGACAGCGAGCCGAACACTTCGTCCGTCGACACGTGCAGGAAACGGAACGCGGCCTTCGCATCGGCGTCGAGCGCGCCCCAGTACTGGCGCGCGGCCTCGAGCAGCGTGAAGGTGCCGACCACGTTCGTCTGCACGAAATCGGCCGGGCCGTGAATCGATCGGTCGACGTGGCTCTCCGCCGCGAAGTGCACGATGGCCCGCGGCTTGTGCTGCGCCAACAGAGCGTCGATTGCAGCGCGATCGCAGATGTCGACGCGCGCGAATACGTGCTTCGGATTCCCCTGCAACGACTTCAACGTGCCGAGGTTGCCCGCGTACGTCAGCTTGTCGACGTTCAGCACCGCTTCGCCGGATTGTGCCAGCCAGTCAAGCACGAAGTTGGCGCCGATGAAACCGGCGCCGCCCGTTACCAAGATCATGGGATTCCTTTGCTGAAATTGGGAGTCGGTCAAACAACCGGCGTGATGTCAGCATGGCCGGCATGTTCGGGAGAATGCCGTTGGTCGCTCGAGTGTCACCGCCGGTTGCGGCCGCGAGGCTCGATCGAACCATGCGCCCAAGTCGGCAGCGCACAGCTACTGCCCCACAAGGCCGCAATTATACGGGCAAGGAAGTGAAAAAACATCCCTCTAACATCTTGAAACAGCTCGGGAAGTGTGCTTACGACACGATATTTTCGAGAACGTTTCTACCGCAGCGGCCAATGCCGGATCGCATTTTTTCTGCCACCGATCCGCCCGGATCGATGGGGTTTCTTGTGATACCGTGAACCCGGTTTGGTCTCGAATGCAAAGGAATGACATCTATCTCCAGCGGCCCGCCGATCGCCTTCGGCGACCTCCAAGGTTGCCACGACGCCTATCGGCGGCTCCTCGACAAGCTCTCCCCGGCGGCCGACACGCCGCTCTGGTTCGCAGGCGACCTCGTCAACCGGGGCCCCGCGTCGCTCGCGACGCTGCGCGAGATCGCCGCGCTCGGCGAGCGCGCGGTCGCGGTGCTCGGCAATCACGATCTGCACCTGCTCGCGGTCGCGGCCGGCATCCGCACGCTGAAGCCGGGCGACACGATCGGCGAGATCCTCGACGCCCCCGACGCCGACGATCTGATCGAATGGGTGCGCCACCGGCCGTTCGCGCATTTCGAGCGCGGCATGCTGATGGTGCATGCCGGCGTGCTGCCGCAATGGGACGCGACGCTCGCGCTCGAGCTCGCCGACGAACTGCAGCGCGCGCTGCGCGCGCCGAACTGGCACGACACGCTGCGCAACCTGTACGGCAACGACCCCAATTGCTGGAGCCCGAACCTGAAGAGGACGGATCGGTTGCGAGTCGCGTTCAACGCGTTCACGCGCATTCGCTTCTGCACGCCCGCAGGCGCGATGGAATTCAGGGCGAACGGCGGCCCGGCGGCCGCGCCCGCCGGCTATCTGCCGTGGTTCGACGCGCCCGGGCGAAAGAGCGCGGACGTCACGGTCGTCTTCGGCCACTGGGCCGCATTGGGACTGATGCTGCGCGACAACCTGGTCGCGCTGGATTCGGGATGCGTATGGGGCAATCGGCTGTCGGCCGTGCGGCTCGCGCACGAGCCGGCCGAGCGCGCGGTTACGCAGGTCGCGTGCGAACGCTGCGGGGCGGCGGACGAATAACCAACCGTCTCGGCAAGCCCGACCGTGCGGGAATGCGGCCGGCGGGCGCCGCCGCCTCCCGCCGATCGATGCCTCATTGCGCCTACCCTTCGCGGCGCGGCATCGCGTCGACGCTTACCTCCGGCTCGGCCTCGCCCTCGGATTCGCCGGCCGGCTCGGCGGGCGTCGGATGCGCGGCGGCGGCAAGCCGCGCGAGATCCGCATCGAGCGGCCGCTCGACGTCTCGCTGCATCCGTGCAAGCGCATCGGCGATCGCCGCGCGCGCGCGCGCGGCCATTTCTCGCCGGTCGCCCGTCGCGGCGATTGGCTCGCACACGTAGAGATGCGCGGTGAGCGGCCCGCCGCTCAGCACCATGTCGAGCGACCTGGCAAGCGACAGATCGCCGACGTATGCCGGCGCAACCGACTGGCGCCCGCGCCCGTCTTCATACATCAGGCAGATCGGCTGCACCGCGCAGCCGGCCGACACCACCGCCTGAAACAGGTTCGAATGGAACGGCAGCAGCCCGAGGCCGTCGGACGTCGTGCCTTCCGGAAACACGCACATCAGCTCGCCCTTGTCGAGGCGCTCGGCAAGCTCGTGCATGATCCGCTTCGCCTCGCTGCGTTTCTCGCGCTGGATGAACACGGTTCCGAGGCGCTCGGCGAGCCAGCCGACGACGGGCCACGCACGCACCTCCGCCTTCGACACGAACGGCGTCGGCCGCCACGCGTTGATCACGTAGATGTCGAGCCACGACACGTGATTGCCGACGACGAGCGCGCGCTCGTCGAGCCGCGCCGCGTCGTTGTGCACGACGAGCCGCATTCCGCAAAGCTGCAGCATCTTCACGGTCCAGCGCCGCGTGATGTCCAGGCGGCGCGCGGGCGTCACGCGCTCGAAGAACAATGCGACGACCGCCATCCCGCGCAGCAGATGCAGGACGAGGCGCGTCTTGCGTAGGGCTCTCATGATGGGGCTCGCGTCAGCGGCGCTCGAACGCGACCTGGCCGCCGACGAGCGTCGCGCACACGCGCGCGGGCAGCTCGTAGCCGAGGAACGGCGTGTTGTGGCCCTGGCTCTTCAGCGCGCGGGGCTCGACGCGCCAGTGCGCATTGGGATCGAACACGCACAGGTCGGCGAGCGCGCCTTCTTCGACGCGCCCCGCGGGCAGCTTCAGCACGCCGGCGGGCGCCGAGCTGATCTTCGCGAGCGCGCGCGCCATCGGCACGCCGGCTTCCCGCGCCCATTTGACGGTCAGCGACAGCAGCAGCTCGAGGCCCGTCGCGCCCGGCGTCGCCTCGGCGAACGGCAGCAGCTTCTCGTCGTCGTCGACGGGCGTATGGTCCGAGCAGATTGCGTCGATCGTGCCATCGGCGAGCGCGGCGCGAATCGCTTCGCGGTCGCGCTCGGTGCGCAGCGGCGGATCGAGGCGGAACTGCGCGTCGAAGTAGCCGATGTCGACGTCGATCAGATGCAGGTGGTTCGCGGCGACGTCGCAGGTCACGGGCAGGCCCTCGGCCTTCGCCGCGCGCACGAGCGCGACGCCCGCCGCCGACGACAGCCGCGCGACGTGCACGCGCGCCCCCGTCACGCGCATCAGCTCGAAGAGCGTGTGCAGCGCGATCGTCTCGGCCGCGACCGGCACGCCCGACAGGCCGAGCCGCGACGCGACAGGCCCGCTCGCCGCGACGCCGCCCTTCGCGAGGAACGCGTCGACGGGCCGCAGCCACACGGCGTAGCCGTAGGTGCTCGCATACTGCAGCGCGCGCAGCAGCACCTGCGTATCGGCGACGGGCGCATCCGCCTGCGTGAAGCCGATGCAGCCCGCTTCGGTCAGCTCGACCATCTCGGTGATGGTCTGCCCTTTCAGGCCGACCGTCAGCGCGCCGAGCGGATACACGTGCGCCTGGTGCAGGTTGCGCGCGCGGAACTTCAACATCTCGACGAGGCCCGGCTCGTCGAGCACGGGATCGGTGTCGGGCGGGCACACGAGGCTCGTCACGCCGCCCGCGACCGCCGCGGCCATTTCGGATTCGAGCGTCGCCTTGTGCTCGTAGCCCGGCTCGCGCAGCCGCGCCGACAAATCGACGAAGCCCGGCGCGACGATCTTCCCGGCCGCGTCAATCGTCTTCGCCGCGTTGAAATCGGCGGGGGCCGCGCCGATCGCGGCCACCTTGCCGGCCGCGACGAACACGTCGGCCTGCCGCTCTATGCCGGCCGCCGGATCGATGAGCGTGCCGCCTTTGATATGAATCTTCATGCGCTGTCTGTTGATGCGTTGAATGCGTTGATTTCGTCGGGTCCGGCACGCGGCGCGGGGCGCCCGCGGCGCCTGGACGGCGCGATGCGTCAGTCGTTCCGTCAGTCGTTCGTGCCCGCGACTATCCCCATCACGGCCATCCGCACCGCGATGCCGAACGTCACCTGGTTCAGGATCACCGATTGCGGACCGTCGGCCACCTGCGAGTCGATCTCGACGCCGCGGTTCATCGGCCCCGGGTGCATCACGATCGCGTCGGGCGCGGCGAGCGCGAGGCGCTCGGGCGTCAGGCCCCAGCTCTTGAAATATTCCTGCGCGGACGGCAGTAGCGCGCCGCTCATCCGCTCGTTCTGCAAACGCAACATGATGATCACGTCGACGTCCTTCAGGCCTTCGTCGAGGTTGTGGAACACGCGCACGCCCATCTGCTCGAGCCCGCCCGGCAGCAGCGTGCGCGGGCCGATCGCGCGCACTTCCGGCACGCCGAGCGTCGTGAGCGCATGGATGTCCGAGCGCGCGACGCGCGAATGCAGGATGTCGCCGACTATCGCGACGCGCAGCTTCGTGAAATCGCGCTTGTAGTGGCGGATCGTGTACATGTCGAGGAGGCCCTGCGTCGGGTGCGCATGGCGGCCGTCGCCCGCGTTGATCACGTGCACGTGCGGCGCGCAGTGCTCGGCGATCAGGTACGGCGCGCCGCTCGACGCGTGGCGCACGACGAACAGGTCGGCGTGCATCGCCGACAGGTTGTTGATCGTGTCGAGCAGCGATTCGCCCTTGCTCGTCGACGACGCGTTGATGTTCAGGTTGATCACGTCGGCGGACAGCCGCTTCGCGGCGATCTCGAACGTGGTGCGCGTGCGCGTCGAATTCTCGAAGAACAGGTTGAACACCGACTTGCCGCGCAGGAGCGGCACCTTCTTCACTTCGCGGTCGGTCACGCTGACGAACTGCTCGGCGGTGTCGAGGATCTGGTTGACGATCGCGCGGGGCAGCCCCTCGATCGTCAGCAGATGCTTGAGCTCGCCGTTCTTCGTGAGCTGCGGGTTGCCCTTCAGGAAGCCGTAGCGAAAGCGCTCGGCGGGCGCGGCCGCGGCGGGGTTGCCGGTGCGGCCGGTGGTGTCGGTCGTCATGATGTGCGTGATTCCAACGTGTTGCCAAACGGCGCCCGGATGCGCGATGCGCGCGGGCGGCCGGAATGCGTGTCGCGCGCGTCAGCCGGCGCGCGCCTCGGTGCGAAGCGTGAATTGTCCCGCGTCGGTGCGCTCGAGCACGAGCGTCGCGTCGGCGTCCACGGCGAGCGTGCCCCCGGCGAAACGCGCCGCAATCGGCAGCTCGCGCCCGCCGCGATCGGCGAGCACCGCGAGCTCGACGGCGGCGGGCCGCCCGTAGTCGTACAGCTCGTTGAGCGCCGCGCGCACCGTGCGCCCGGTGTACAGCACGTCGTCGACGAGGACGATGCGCCGCCCTTCGACCTCGAACGGCAACGACGTCGGGCTCGCCTGGCTGTGCAGCCCCTTCTTCGCGTAATCGTCGCGATGCAGCGCGACGTTGACGACGCCGAAACCCGGCGCGGCAAGATCGCGCGCGAGGCGCTCGGCGAGCCATGCGCCGCCGCTGTAGATGCCGGCGAGCACGGGCCCGCCCGCTTCGGCGAACGCGGCTTCGCCATAGGCGCCGCGAATCTGGTCGAGCAGGACGCGGTAAAGCGCCTCGGCGTCAATTGAACTCATGATGATCGGGCAGTTCGTCGAGGTATTGTTGGAGGATGACACGGGCGGCCTCGGCGTCGACGCGATCCGCGCCGGCGCCGCGCGCGCGCAGGCCCGCACGCGCTTCGACCGACGAATAGCGCTCGTCGACCCAGCTCACCGGCAGGTTGAAGCGGCCGTTCAACTGATTGCCGAAGCGCAATGCCCGCTGCGTCATCTCGTGCGGCGCGCCGTCCGGATGCAGCGGCAAGCCGACGACGAGCGCGTCCGGCTTCCATTGCGCGATCAGCTCGCCGACCGCCTTGAAGCGGTGCTCGCGGTTCAGATTGGGAACGATGACGAGCGCGCGGGCCGTGCGCGTCAGCGCATTGCCGACCGCCACACCGATGCGTTTTTCGCCGTAGTCGAACGCCAGGAGCGTCGCGTCGCGCGCAAGCGCCGCGCTCATGCGTGCCCTGCCTCGCCGGAAAGCATCGACGGGCTCACGCCGAGCAACCCGAGCGCCGCTTCGAAGCGCTCCTCGGCGGGCGTGTCGAACACGATCCGCGGATCGGCCGCGACCGTGAGCCAGCCGTTCTTCGAAATCTCTTCTTCGAGCTGTCCCGCGCCCCAGCCGGCATGGCCGAGCGTCAGCAGGAAACGCTTCGGGCCCGTGCCCGTCGCGACCGCCTCGAGCACGTCCTTCGACGTCGTCATCTCGAGCCCGCCTTCGACCGTCATCGACGAGTTGTACGCGCTGCCCGCGACCGGCTCGTGCAGCACGAAGCCGCGCTCGGTCTGCACCGGGCCGCCGAAGTAGACGGGGATATGCAGGAGGGGCTCGATCTCGAGCTTCAGGTCGATGCGGTTGAACAGCGACTCGAGATCGATGTCGGTCGGGCGATTGATGACGAGGCCGAGCGCACCGCGCTCGCTGTGATCGCAAAGATAGACCACCGTTCCTGAAAACGTCGGGTCCGCCATGTTCGGCATGGCGATCAGGAACTGGTTGGTAAGGTTGATGCGATCGGAACTCTTTGACATGGTTTGAATTTTAGCAAAGACCTCGCGGCGCGACGGACGCCGCGTATCGCGGCCTCGTACGCCGCGCGGGTCGACACGACATATCACTCACTCTATCACGCGTTCGCGGCCAATCGGCATGCGCGCCGCGCGTGATTGCGCCACATCGGCCGAAAGCAAGAAGCCAGCCGAGCAGTTCACTCGCCGCCCGTCCCGTCATGCGTTCCGGGCCGCGCCCGACAATGCGCCCGCGAGCGCCGCGCACGCGTCCGTCAAGTCGGGCGGCGCGATGCCCGCCGCGATCCTGTGCAACGCGGCGCGCAGCGCTTCCGCGGCCTGCCGGCACGCCGCCGCGCCGGCCTCGTCCGTCGCGCCGAGATGCGCGCGGCGGCGCCACGCGAGCCCGAGCGCATCGGCGAGCAGCGCCGTGTGCCCGAGCCCGAGCGCACACGCGGCAGAGCCGACACGATACGCAGCCTCCGCCGCCTGCCATGCGGCGCCCGCGTCGGCCGCGCGCGGATCGAGCGCCAGTTCGGCCATCGACGCATCGGCCGTCTGCAGAAAATCTTCATATGCATGGCCGTTGACGGTGACGACACCGAGCTCTCGCGTCGGCGCGGCGCGCACCGCTTCGGCCTCGGCGCGCGCGGCGCCCGCCTCCCACAACGCCTCGGACGCCTGCGTAGCCGCGACGTGCCACGCGACGGTCAGCCCGTAGTCATGCAACAGCTCGACGTCGCTCACGTCCTCGGCCGCCGCGCCGTAAAGCGCATAGTCGCGCCAGAAAAGCGCGAGCGCCTCCCGGACAAGTGCGGCCGGCGCGATCCGCAAGCCGCGTGCCTGCTCGCCGAGCAGCAGATTGCAGCGCGCGAGAAAGCGCTTGAGTTCGACGCCGCCGTGCACGCGCAGCACCCGCACGCACGCGCCGGCGAGTCGCCAAAAGTCGTACGGAAACGGGCCAGCCAGTTCGGCCGTGCATTCGGCGAGCCCGTCGAGCGCCGTGTCGGTCGCCGCCTCGGACGCGCGCAACGCGCCGAGAAGCGCCTGCTCGTAGCGCGCGCGCAGGTGCGCAAGCGCATGCGGCGACAGCGCATACAGCGTCGCGGGCGGCACCGCCCGGCCGGCGAGCGCGAGCGCGTCGCGCGGCGTATCCGCGCGCAAGTCGCTCGCGGCCTGCGCGCACAGCGCGCCGTAATGCTCGAACAGCAGCGGCGAGCACGCGAGCTCACGCAGATTGTGCCGCTCGAGCGCGGCGCGGAAATCCCGCAACGCGGACTCGAACGCGATCGGCTGAACTTCGGTCGCCGCAAGCGGCGCGGCATGCGCAAGCGCGACGGTGAAGCGCTGCGCGGCGAGCCAGCCCGCCTCGTGCAGCGCCGCGGAAGCGACGGCAAGCGGCTCGGCCGGATCGGCTCGCCGCTCGAACGCCTGTTGCGCGGCGCGCAGCGCCGCCTCGGCCGTGGGGACGGCGCCGCCCCGCGGATTGGGCAAGGCGTCGAGGATCGGAACCGTTGCGATTTCAGAAATGATGGCCACGAGCGTCAGCACCTGAAACGAAGCCGCGCCGCAAGCGGCGCCTCAACCCGTCGATGCCGCCGCGCCGACGCCGCCGGCTCGCTCGATCGCGAACCGGCGGCGCGAGACGGTCAGATCTGGACCATCTCGAAATCTTCCTTGCGCGCGCCGCACTCGGGGCATGTCCAGTTGATGGGAACGTCTTCCCAGCGTGTGCCTGGGGCAATGCCCTCCTCCGGCAACCCAGCTTCTTCGTCGTAAATCCAGCCGCAGATCAGGCACATCCAGCTTTTATATTCCATCTTAAGCCGCGTAAAGGAAAGTCCGTTGATTTGAAGAGCCATGATGGTACCGTGTCGGCGCCGGACTGCCTAGCAATCGGCCTCTAGACACGTTTGCTCGCTGCGACGCGATAAAAAAACGCTTCGAACGAACGGAATCCGCCGCATAATTGACTGCGCGGGCGCACCTGGCTGGTGCATCCGCCAACCGGCTTCATCGTTTCCTCTTTCCATTTCCATGTCCAGCAACACCCCTCCGATCGTCCTCACTTTCGGCCTGTCCGATCCGACGGGCGGCTCCGGCCTGCAAGCCGACCTGATGACCCTCGCGAGCATGGGCTGCCACGGCGTGTCCGTGCTGACGGGCTACACCGTGCGCGACTCCGCCGCCTGCGACGAAGTCACCGGACTCGATCCCGACACCGTCGCCGCCCAGGCTCGCATGCTGCTCGAAGACATGCCCGTTGCCGCGTTCAAGATCGGCGCGGCGACGCGGGCGGAAGTCGTGAGCGCGATCGCGGAAGTGGTCGCCGATTACGACGGCGTGCCGCTCGTCCTCGCACCGGACTTCACGCTCGACGACGAGCATGTGCTAGCCGCCGACGACCTGCGCGAATCGATCGCCGATCTGCTCGCGCCGCAAACGACGCTCCTCGTCGCCGATCAAGCGACGCTCATCGCGCTCGCGCAGCCGGACGGCGACGCCGAAGCGCCGAATCTCGACGCCGCGCTGTCGCATCTGCTCAGCCAGGGCTGCGAATACATCCTGGCGACCGAGACCGGCTCCCACCGGCTCGTCAATTCGCTGTACAGCGAGGAAGGCCAGATCCGGCAGGATTTGTGGGAGCGCACGCCGCATCGGCTGATGGGCATCACCGACACGCTCGGCGCGGCGATCGCGGCGCTGCTCGCGAACGGCCAGGAGCCGCCGGAGGCGGTACGCGAGGCGCAGGAGTATCTCTATCAGGCGGCGCGCGACGCGTTTCGGCCCGGGATGGGCGCGTACCTGCCGGATCGCTTCTTCTGGGCGCGCAGCAATGAGGACGAATCGCCCGCGCCGACCGGGGTCGGCAAGCGCGCGAACTGAAGTGGCGATGCCCGGGCGCGGCATTGGCGGCACCCGGGAGATCCGGACGGTGCCGGCGAGCGGCGGGGGCTTTTAGCTTCTGGCTTCGCCTCCCCCAGCTTCGGAGCTCGAACCCCGGATCGTTGGCGCCAGCCCTCGGACTTCGGACCTCAAACTCCGCCACCGTCGCCCGATACCGTCGCCCGATACCGTCGCCCGATACCGTCGCCCGATACCGTCGCCCGATACCGTCGCCCGATACCGTCGCCCGATACCGTCGCCCGATACCGTCGCCCGATACCGTCGCCCGATACCGTCGCCCGATACCGTCGCCCGATACCGTCGCCCGATACCGTCGCCCGATACCGTCGCCCGATACCGTCGCCCCAAACGAAAACACCCGCATCGCTGCGGGTGTTTTCGTTTGGGAGAACGCGCGTCGCCGCGCGTCCTTCGATGTAATCGGCCTCAGGCCAATTACATGTCCATGCCCATGCCGCCCATGCCGCCCGGCATGCCGCCCGGCATCGGAGCGTCTTCCTTCGGCAGTTCCGCGACGGCTGCGTCCGTCGTCAGCAGCAGGCCGGCGACCGATGCCGCGTTCTGCAGCGCGGTGCGCGTAACCTTGGTCGGATCGACGACGCCGGCTTCCACCAGGTCGCCGTACTCGCCCGTCGCTGCGTTGTAGCCATAGTTGCCTTGGCCGGCAGCAACCGCCGCGACCACGACGCTCGCTTCTTCGCCGCCGTTCGTGACGATCTGGCGCAGCGGCTCTTCCATCGCGCGCAGCACGATCTTGATGCCGGCGTTCTGGTCGGCGTTGATGCCGGTCAGAGCCGCGATCGCGGTGCGTGCGCGGATCAGCGCGACGCCGCCGCCCGGGACGATGCCTTCTTCAACGGCAGCGCGGGTTGCGTGCAGCGCGTCTTCGACACGTGCCTTCTTTTCCTTCATTTCGACTTCGGTCGCAGCGCCGACCTTGATCACCGCCACGCCGCCGGCCAGCTTCGCCACGCGCTCTTGCAGCTTTTCACGGTCGTAGTCCGACGTCGCTTCTTCGATCTGCGTGCGGATTTGCTTCACGCGCGCTTCGATGTTCACGGCTTCGCCTGCGCCGTCGATGATCGTCGTGTTTTCCTTGCCCACTTCGATGCGCTTCGCCTGGCCCAGTTCGGCCAGCGTCGCCTTCTCGAGCGTGAGGCCGGTTTCTTCCGCGACGACCTGACCGCCGGTCAGGATCGCGATGTCTTCCAGCATCGCCTTGCGACGATCGCCGAAGCCCGGCGCCTTGACCGCAACGGTCTTCAGGATGCCGCGGATGTTGTTGACGACCAGCGTCGCGAGCGCTTCGCCTTCGACGTCTTCAGCGATGATCAGCAGCGGACGGCCTGCCTTCGCGACTTGCTCGAGCACCGGCAGCAGATCGCGGATGTTCGACACCTTCTTGTCGTGCAGCAGCACGAACGGGTTGTCGAGGACGGCGACTTGCTTGTCCGGGTTGTTGATGAAGTACGGCGACAGGTAGCCGCGGTCGAATTGCATGCCTTCGACGACGTCGAGTTCGTCAGCCAGCGACTTGCCGTCTTCGACGGTGATCACGCCTTCCTTGCCGACCTTGTCCATCGCTTCAGCGATGCGATCGCCGATCGACGAATCGCTGTTCGCCGAGATCGAGCCGACCTGTGCGATTTCCTTGTTCGTCGTGCACGGCTTGCTGATCTTCTTCAGCTCTTCCACCGCTGCCGCGACAGCCTTGTCGATGCCGCGCTTCAGGTCCATCGGGTTCATGCCCGATGCGACGTACTTCATGCCTTCGCGAACGATCGATTGCGCGAGGACGGTTGCCGTCGTCGTGCCGTCGCCGGCGTTGTCGCTGGTCTTGGAAGCGACTTCCTTGACCATTTGCGCGCCCATGTTCTGGAGCTTGTCCTTCAGCTCGATTTCCTTCGCGACCGACACGCCGTCCTTGGTGACCGTCGGGCCGCCGAAGCTGCGCTCGAGCACGACGTTGCGGCCCTTCGGGCCCAGCGTGACCTTCACTGCGTTGGCGAGAATGTTCACGCCTTCGACCATCTTCGCGCGGGCGGAATCGCCGAATACGACGTCTTTAGCTGCCATCTTCTAACTCCTTGAAATCTCTGAGATTGTGATCCGTTGGTGAACGCTTACTGAGCGTTGACCACGGCCATGATGTCTTCTTCGCGCATCACCAGCAGTTCCTGGCCGTCGACCTTGACGGTTTGGCCAGCATACTTGCCGAACAGAACACGATCGCCGACCTTTACGTCGAGAGCGATCGGTGCGCCCTTGTCATCGCGCTTGCCCGGGCCGATGGCCAGAACTTCACCCTGATCCGGCTTCTCAGCGGCTGCGTCGGGAATGACGATGCCCGAGGCGGTCTTGGTTTCCTGATCCAGGCGCTTGACGATCACGCGATCGTGCAACGGACGAAGGTTCATACTCACTCCTCTCTTGATTGAGACTGAAGAACGCTGAGGGAAACTACCGGACGGCTCGCCGGCCGGCAGGAATTGTTAGCACTCTCGTGCAGCGAGTGCTAATTATATGGACGGGTTTTGACAAATTCAAGAAGTGGAATCGCGCGCGATTCGGGGACGATCCGGCGGGTGGGAAGGCCGGGAAAACGGCTGCACGGCGACATCGCGCCGCACACAAATTACAACAAAAACAAATACTTGCAAAAACATCGCGTGATGCGACGGGACGCGTCGCGCGCCGCATCGTGGATTTCCCGAGCGGATCGACGGCGCATCTGCCGCGCCGACTCGGTCGATGCGGAGCACAAAATCATCGCATACGAAATCCTTACGGCCAAGCCGATTCGCCGTGACGGCAGGTCGCGGATCTGGCGGCCAGCACGGCCAATGCCGGCGACGAACCGCCGCCGCGCCCCGCCCCGTGGCACTTCGCGACGCATCTCGCTCCGAAACGACAAGGCGGCATGGCCTCTTCGCCATGCCGCCTTGCCTCGCCTTCTAGCCAACCACCTTCCGGCCGGTTACCGCCTGCCGCTGCCCCCTATATATAGGAAGGAGAGCGAAGGCGCGTCCCGCAGCATCGCCCGGACGCGCCGCGCGCCATTACTTCGGCAGCGCGCCGGCGAGCGTCGCGATCGACGACGCGACCGGAGCGAGCGGGCTCGACGCGGGTGCCGTCGACTTCGACGACGAGACCGTCAGGTTCGGCAACGACCCCACCACCGCACCGACTGACGAACTCACCGAGTTGACGACCGTGCTCGCGGCGGCGGCGCCCGTCGACAGCAGCGAGCCGGTCGAGGCGGCCGTGCTGCCGAACGCGTTGCCGCCCGACGTCAGGACCTTCCCTGCCGAGTTCGCGCCCGAACCCATCAGGGCGGAGCCGACGCTTCCGAGTTGCGAGCCCGTCGCGACGCCCGTGCCGGCCGCCCCCGTCAGGGCTCCCGTCAACGCACTCGCGCCGCCGCCGACAGCGCCGCCGATCACAGCAGCCGGACTGCCGCCCGCGACCGTCGCGATCGCGCTTGCCGCGTTGTTCGCTGCGCTCGTCAGCGCGCCAGCCGGATTGCTGACGGGCAGCGCGCTCACGAGGCCAGCGACCGCGCCCGTAACCGGGTTGCCGTTCGCCGCTCGCGCGAGCGTGCCCGCGACGTTGTTGACAGCGCCCGTCAACACGCCCGTCGGATTGGCGACGGGCAGCGCGTTAATCAGGCCGCTCACGACGGTCGTGATCGGCGTGATCGGATTGCTGCCGATCGCGTTCGCGAGCGTACCTGCCACGTTGTTCACGACGCCCGGCAGCGGGTTGTTGGCCGCCACGCCGGCGAGCGCGCCGGCCACGTTGCTGCCCGCGCCTGCGAGCACACCCGTCACGTTGCCGACGGCCCCGGCCAATGCGCCCGCGCCGTTGCTCGCCGCGCCCGCCAATGCGCCGGCCGTGTTGCCAAGGGCGCCGGGCAGCGTGTTGCTCAGTCCACCGATCGCGCCTGCGAGCGGATTATTGCTTGCAAGCCCGGTCAACGTTCCCACGGCGTTGCTCAGTGCACCCGGCAGCGGATTGTTGTTCGCCAGATTCGTCAGCGTGCCCACCGCGTTGTTCGCGACACCGGGCAGCGGGTTGTTCGCCACCGCGTTTTGCAGCGTGCTCGCGGCGTTGCTCAGTGCGCCCGGCAGCGGATTGTTGTTCGCCAGATTCGTCAGCGTGCCCACCGCGTTGTTCGCGACACCGGACAGCGGGTTGTTCGCCACCGCGTTTTGCAGCGCGCTTGCGGCGTTGCTCAGTGCGCCCGGCAGCGGATTGTTGTTCGCCAGATTCGTCAGCGTGCCGGCCGCGTTGCTCACGACGCCCTGAACGGGGTTGTGGCTCACCGCGTTCGCGAGCGCGCCCGCCAAGCTGTCGAGTGCGCCGCTGCTGATCGACGCGTCGGCCGAACCGAGCGCGCCGGCATGGATCGCCCCATGCTGCGCGTCGCCTGCGAGCGCCAATGTCGCGCCGCCGGAGCCGGCGCTGCCGAGATCGCCGGTCGATGCGGAGACCGGAAGAGTATTCAGCCCCCCTGCGACGGCCGGCGTCGCAGCCGCGACCCCAAACGCGACTGCTGCGGACAGTGCAATGCTCGTCAACTTGAAGTTTTGTTTCATATGTGACCTCGTGTGGATAGGTACCGCCGTCATTACGGCGCGGAGGTCATCGCACGGAGCATGCCAGCATGTGCGCCGAGTCGATCGCGCACTGTTTTCTTCAAAAACACAAATCGTCGGCGAATTTAATTGCTCGATATGTCGAACGGGCAGCATAGTTAACGTGTCGCCATACAGTCGTTACGAACGCCGTAACGTAACAATGCATTGCATTCCGTTACATTCAATCTCAAGAAATGTCATTATTCAATGCATACATAAATTCCTTAAAAATCCAATGAAAATTCAATAAAAAATTGCATTGATATTTCATGAAAAATATGTCATTCGCCACTCCCTCGAGACGACGACGTGCGATCATCGTCAGGATCGAGGATCGGCCTCTCATTGCGCAGATCCGTTGGGGATGGCAGGGCACTCGGAGCGAAGCAAAACTCCTTCCCGCGCGGCCAGAAAGATCCGGAGACTCGAACATCCCTGCCTCTTCCTCACGGCTCCGTCGCCCAGACGATCTACGACATGGTCAGGCACGGCCGCACATGCGGCGACGTTTGCACGCCCACTCGCCCGCACACATTCAATCGGCGACCGCCAGCCATCATCTTTCATGTCGAAATGAAATATCGATTTCATTCGCTCGACATTCTTTCTTCTTCCACATGAAATGCACTTTGAATTGAATAAAAAATGTCGACTTGACTCCTCCCAAGGTTCGTGATTTCGCTCAAAAAAAATCGAACGAATTCGATGCCGTTCACGAAACGGACATCTTCATCAAGATCGCGCGCCGAACATCGCACCCGGCGATCCGACGACAGGGCTCGCGAGAAGCACGAAGGATCAGATCGACGTGGCGCGCACGATCGATGCGACCGGCATCAAGCCGGCGATCGATCGCACGTTCGCGCTCGACGACATCGCCGGCGCGTTTCGCCGCCAAGCGGCCGGCAGACACTTCGGCAAGATCGGCCCGTCGATCTGAGCGCGAACCGCGTGGGCCGCCCGCGCGGCCGGCTCGGCACTCAGCGCATCGATCTGCGCTTCGTGTGAACGATCGGGTTGTACCGCGACGTGAAGCTCATCGTTGCGGACAACCGCGCAAGCGCAGCCGCGCCCGCACCGCCGACCTCGCTGTGCGCGGGCGAGGCGAGAAGCGCAGCGAGCCACGCGTTCAGCGCGTCGCCATGAAAGCGGCGAGCCATCGCGGTCACGATGTCGGGCGCCGCGATCATCACGCCCGCGAGCAGGTAGCACGCCCAGAAGCTGCCGGCGCCCGTCAGGCGATCGAGCCGGCAGACGGCGAGCGCGGCGAGCAGCCCCTCGGTCGAAGCGAGATCCTGTCGCTCGCCGCGAATCGCGGCCGCAACGCCATTGTGTTCGCCGCCGTACGCGGCGAGCGTGATGGGCACGTTCGCCGCGAGCGTTGCCGAAAACGCCGCGAGTGCGGCCATCGCGTCGATGCTCTTTTCGTCCGCGCCCCACATGCGTCCGATCGCACGGTCGATCACGCGGCCCGCCGCCCGTCCGTCGAAGCGCACCAGACCGCGCATCGCGTCTTCGGCGACTTCGCTGTCCGTGGCGAGCCCGCGCCCGACGCCGAACTCGATTGAGTCGAGCGCGGCCCAGCCGATTTCGGGACCGACGTAGCCGCACGCGTCGGCAACGCCATACGCGCCGTCGAACACGGCTTTCGAACCGGGCAGATGGCGATCCACGGCCGCAAGCAGCCGCTTCGTCGGCATGCGCTCGAATGTGCCGAAAGCCGTGGCGAGCGCCGTGTCCGCAGACACGCCGCCTTGCAGCGCCGCGAGCAGTTCGTTCAGAAGATCGGCGGCGGCCGCCGGGCCGTGCCGCGCGTTCGCGCCCGCCCGCGCGAGCGTGTCGCGCGCGGCGGTTGCGATGCGCGCCTCGCGGCTCGCCGCCGCCGAGGATGCGAAGCACTCCGCATGATCGAGGAGATGCCGAAGCCATGCTGCCGTGCGCAAGCTGCCGAGCGACAGGCCTTGGGCGTCGACGCGATGATTATGATTGTCAGGCATGGGTCATCCGAGAAATAGCGATGCGGATCGTGTCCGCACTCGGGCGACGGCAACTGTCGCTGCACGTCGCGCACGAGCCGCCTTCGCCCATGCGTCGAAGGCTCGACTCCGCGCGCCGCGTCGATGCGCGAACGCGTCGCCCCATTCTTTTCGACGACGGCCGCCCCGCTTTCGATCGGGCTCCGAAACGCCGGCGCGACGGCTGTTTCGCCTTCGCACCCGTTTCGCGCGCCTGCGCGCCACCCGCGCACGCATCGCGCGACGCGCATCGCGGCCCCACGCGCCCACCCCTTCAGCGCGATCGCGATGCTCGCCGGGCCGCGCATCCCGGCATAACGGCATGCGCGACTGCCCTCGCGTCAGGCGGCCTTTCGGTCGCACTTCGTCTCGCGAACGCGGCGGCTCCTGGCGGCCGCGTTCGCGCAATGCACGCGCAGCGGCTCATGATCGACGAGCCGCCGCACGCAGGAACCCCGACGAACGCGAATTACTGCACGCGGAACTTCGGCGACGTCACGACCGTCCCCGTTACCTTGCAGTCCGGCGTCAGCACCGCATTGCTGAAGGTCAGCGACGAATTCGCATCGCTCCACGTCGTGACGATCTTGCTCGGGCCGCACTGGCCGAGCAGCGTCACGTTGACCTGCGCGTTGTTGATCGTCAGTTGCGTCGCGCTGTCGGCCTGGCCCGTCCACGGACTCGTGCCGCTCGCGCTGCCCTTGATGAGCCCGCACAGGCTGTTGCTGCCGGTAAACGTCGTCGACGTGATGTTGACGATGCCCGCGGGCGTGATCGTGCCGTTGAACGTCGCGACGCAGTTCGCGGAAATCGAGCCCTTGGTCAGCAGCGTTTCGTTGGGAGACGACGTCGCCGAGAACGGCTCGCCGTTCGGATTCATCGGCTGCCCGTCGACGCGAGATACGGTGACGGCGAGCGCTGGCGTAGCTGCGGCCGCTGCGAATGCCAACGCGACAACGAACGGAACAAATTTACGGTTACGCATGGGTCTGCCTCACTTGACGAATGGCGGCATGCCGCCAGTGACGTGACGTCGCAGCCGACGAATCGCGACCGCTCGGTCACAGGAAGCCCGGGCGCCGGCGCCGCGCGCCCATGGCTCAGAACTTGTAGGAAATCCCGACGAACGTGATGAGCGGATCGGCCTTCAGCCGCGTGCGCGTCGTCGCGAGCGTCGTGCCGTCGGCCGCCTTGATGACGAGCGACGAGTACGTCTTGAGCGGCATGTACGACAGCGTCGCCGTCAGCGCCCAGTTCTTCGCGAACGCATAGCTCGCGCCGAGGTTGTAGACCGGCGTGAACGACGACGAAGCCTTCCCCTCGACCGACGTCGGCCCCGGCTTGCCGGCGCCCGCCGCGAGCACGCTGCCGAGGTTGTCGTTGATGTCCTTCGCGAAATTGCCGTTGAGCTCGATGTTCGAGAACCAGCTGTACGCCACGCCGATGCCGACGAACGGCCGGAACTTCGCGGTCGGCGAATTGAAGTAGTAGTTCAAGATGATCGTCGGGCTCCATTGCCGCGCATTTTTCACGGCGGGCTGATTCGCCGGATTGCCGAGATCGACGCTGCCGAGCGATCCGGACGGACCGGGCGGCCGGATGACGCCATGCCCCGTCAGTGCGAACTCCGGCGGAATCCCGAGCACGGACGTCACCGCGATATGGTCGGTGAAGAAGTACGTGAACGTGAGGCCTACCGTGTCCGCGTTGTTGACCGTGAGGCTCGTGCCCGGTGACGTGAACGATCCCGGCAGCCGCAGCGGCCCGTTGATCGGCGAATTGACGACGTTGGTGGTGAGGCCGTTGGTCGAATCCTGCGGCATCACGTGCAGCCAGCCGAGCGTCGCGACCAAATCGCCCGCCCCCTGCGCGAAAGCGCTCGTCGATGCACCGGCAACGACGCACGCGGCAATCAGCTTCTTCATGAAGTCTCCTGATACTCCGGTCGGTCGACGCGGGCTGCAAGCCGCGCGTCGCCGTGTGTCTCCTGTTGCGCGCGGCGCTCACTGCACGAACGCGCCCACCGTGAAATACGGGTTGTTGACGTCGCTCATGTCGAGAAAGCCGAACACGCCGCCCGTGAAGATGAACTTGCCGGTAGGCGGCCCCGACGCGGCATTCGTCTGGACCGTCGTGACGACGCCCGGCACGGCCTGCGTGTAATCGAGATCGAGCGAGCGCGTGAGCGCGACCTGCGACGCATGGAACGGATCGAGCAGCGTCGCCTGCGCGCCGACGAGCGCCGTCGCACGGTAGTCGAGCACGCTGTCGACCCCCGTGTACTCGCCGTTCTGCGAGCCCGACGCGATCGTCGCCTGCGGGCTGAGGATCGAGATCCCTGATTCGTCGTCCGCGACGGGCGAGCCTTGCGTCAGGTCGGCATTCGCCGCGCCGGTGCGGATGAAGATCGGCACCAGCTGATTGCGCAGCTTGCCAACGATCAGGATGCCCTTGCCCGCCTTCGTCGGATCGAGCGACGGCAGCGTCGCCGCAATCTGCGGCTGATAGTTGAGCGACTGGAACGCCGGCGCGTCCGCGCGCAGCGTCAGTTTCTGATTGACGGTCGCGCTCGATGCGAGCGGCTGGCCGCCGTTCTTCTTGCCGAAGTTGTCAGTCTCGACGTACGTGCCGTCCGCGTTGATCGTGACCTTCGCGTCGACCGCCGCCGGCGCGAAGTTTTGCGACGGCACCTGGTGATAGCCGAGCTGGTTGTAGTTGCCCGCGATCTTCGAAAGATCGGTCTCCTGATCGGAGAAGCTGATGAACGGGTAGTAAGGGAACGTCGTCTTCGGAATCTGGCCGACGCCGATCACGCCGCCGAACTGGATCGTCGCGCCGGGTATCGCGCCGCCCAGCACGCCTTCGCCGAGAAACACCCGCGCCGGACGGTTCGGATCGAGGCTCGCGTTGTTCAGCCGGAACGTGCACTGATTCAGCTTTTCGGTCGGCAGCCCCGTTTCGTCCGTCAGCGTGCCCGTCACGACGTTGTTCGGCGGCGTATCGCGCGTCGGCTGCACGGTGCCCGTCGCCGCCGGCACCGGCGACGCCAGATACGTGATCTGAAACGTCATCTTCGTCGTGTCGAGCTGCACGCGGACCAGTTCGCCCGAACCCGAGCCGCCCGTGAACACGGTGTTGTAATCGATCGTCTTCGGGCACAGACGGACGACGGGCGCGGGCGGCGGATCGTCCCCGCCGCCGCAGGCGGTCAGGACGGGAGCCAGTACGGCGGCGGCCAGCGATTTTCTCCAATACATAGGAATCCTCGATATCGTGAAGTCCGCGGCGGCGCCCGGCGCCGCCGCCATGTCATGCTTTACTGAACGAATGCGCCGACCGTGAAGAACGGGTTGTACTGGCTGTTGTTGACGACCATTCCGTACACGTCGCCGACCTTGATGAGCCAGCCGTAGTCGCCTTTCTTGAAGATCGCGACCGCGCCCGTGCTGCCTTGCGCATTGAAGTCGCGCGTCGCCGTCACCTTGATCTTGCCGGGCGTCGTCTGCGTGTAATCGAGCGAGAACTGCGAGCTCACGGACGACGTCATCGGATCGAGAAATGCCGCAGTCGCGCCCTGGAACAGCGTCGACGTATAGTTCGCCGCGAGCGTCGACACGGCCGAGCCGTCCGTGCAGTTTCCGGCGGACGGATAGAAGAAGCCGTCGTGATACGTGCCGGGCAATTCGGGATGAGGCGTCGTGTTGTCGAACGCGGAGCCGCTGTTGGCGGGCGCGTTCGAAGTGCCGCCGAAGCTCACGACGCCGCACGCAACCGCGCTCGTCGCGCCGATGAAGCCGCCTTGCAGCGAATTCGCCGCGAGCGGCGTGACGGGCGCGAGCACCGAGATGCCGATCTCCGCATCGGCGACCGACGCGAGCGGATTGCCCGCGTTGACGTTCGCGTAGCCGACGCGAATGACGACTGGCACGAGCCGGCCGTTGAGCTTGCCGACGATCATCACGCCCTGCGCCTGGCTCGGCGTGATGATCACGAGCGGCTGCCCCTGCCCCGCGGACGGATACGGCTGGTTCGGTTGCGGATGGCTCACGAACACGTTGTCGGGCGAGCCGTCCGCGTTCGTGCGCAGCGTCCAGGGCGTGCCGGTCGTGCGGCACGAGTAGTCGCTGCCCGGCGTGATCGTGCACGAGCCGTCCGCATTGAGCGTCTGAGTCCAGTTCACGACATCGGGCTGCCAGCCTTGCGGCGCGGCCGTCTGGAACGACGTGCCCGTCGGCAGCAGGTGCACGCCGACTTCGTTGTAGGCGCCCGCTACTTTCGTGAAATCCGTTTCGGTGTCCGTAAAACCGATGAACGGATAGAAATCGAACGTGCGCGACGGCACCGTGCCTATCGTGAAGCCGGGAAACAGCTGAAGGCCCGAGAACGCGACCGTCGCGCCCGGAATGCCGCCGCCCACGACGCCCATGCCGACGAACAGCATCGGCGGATCGGCTCGGTTGATCGTCACCGAATAGGCGCCGTCGCTCGTCGCGCCGTTGTCGAGCACGAACGCACAACGGTTCTGCTCGGCGGTCGGCAGGCCCGTTGCGTTGTGGAACGTGCCGTTGATCGTGAGACCGGCGCGCGTGTTGTTGATCTGCCCCGCCGACGTCGGCACCGACGACGCGACGAACTGCATCTGATACGTCTTCTTCGCGGTATCGAACTTGACCTTCACGTATTCGCCGCTGCCCGACCCGCCCGTGTACGTCGTCGAGTAATCGAGTGCGTCGGGGCAGAGCTTCGTCACCGTGGGCGGCGTCGTGCTCGGGCCGCTCGGCGGGCACGAGCCGCCCGAACATTGCCCGACCTGTATCGGGCTGGGATCGTCGCCGCCGCCGCAGCCGGCGACGAACGGCATCGCGGCGACCACACAGGACAGCACGGCAGCGCGAAGATTAGGAATGCAAAACATCACCCCTCCTTTTTGATCGAATCCGGTCTCGTCCGGCGTGACCTTACCGCCCGCCGGATGGTTGGTATCTCGGTGTCGCCGACTGGCGACGCGGCGATTCGCGACGCTTGGCCGCGAACGCGCGGTCAGTGCGGAATCGACCCGCGGAATTCAATGCGCGCGCCGATTCGCGGCGCGGCATGGCGATGCGGCGCCCTCAAGCGGAAATTGAATGAATATCGACGGCTAATTAGCGATGCGATTGCGCGGGAAAGCAATGCGCGCGACGACTGCCCGAATGGGAATTTGAAAAGACAACTGCTCCGCCGACCCCTCGTATGTGCGTATCATCCTCAGTCTCCGTAAGTACGCTCGTAGTTATCGTGCTGCTTTATTTGCCATGACTATGATCCGATGAATGGGCCGTGTAAACCGACACATGGTTCCAAACATCCGAGCCACGACAAACCTCGACCACTCAATGTTCTCAACGTTTTTTCAAACGTCGTACTTGGCGATGTCAAATTCCGATCGAACAGCTTTCGCGTTGCTTTCTCGCAAGCATGATGAATGACGCGGCGCATCAAAGCAACCCTTTCCGCATTTTTCGCTCGTTTCGTACGATGCAGGAAACAATGGCGTTGTTTCGATTCGCCAGAAAAAACATCAGTCGGGAATAAAAATCACATTGCGCCGGCATTTATTTTTCTCGATATTTCGCGGCGCCGATTACGAACCGGCCGAACGCTTGCGATCGCTCAGTCGGTCGCGCCGCTTTTCTGGGCGTCATAGGCCGTGCGCGCGTCGAGCACGGCGTCGATGTGCGTCTCCGCCCACACGATGATCGGCGAGATCGAATGCGCGAGCGTGTGGCCGAGCGGCGTCAGCGCATATTCGACCGATACCGGCACCGTCGCGTAAACGGTGCGGGCGACGAGACCGTCCCGCTCCAGCCGCTTGAGCGTTTGCGACAGCACCTTCTGCGACAAGCCTTCGATGTGCCGCAACAACGTGTTGAAGCGCAGCGGCTGATGCGACAGCAGCGCGAGGATCAGCACGGTCCATTTGTCCGCGATGCGATCGAGCACAAGCCGCGTCGGGCATTCCGACGCGTACACGTTACCCTTGCGCAGCGCGTCGAGAAGCGAAGGTTTCCTCTCGGTAATCTGCTCACCTTTCGGTGCGTTCTTCCTCATCGTTGCCATCCAGTCTATAGTTTCCACCGGTAACTACCTGTTCCGCAGATACTAGCACCAATTGCACGACGGTTCGCTTCCGTCGCGCGACGCGCGCGGCGCAAGGCTTCCGGTTTTCGGGACGACCGGCAACGCAGCCGGTGCCGTGTCGATTTGTCGATTCGTTTTGCTAACTTTTCAGCGAGGTGACGCGCCCAGATTCCGATTCGATGATACCGTCCTGCTTCGACGACGCCGCATCGCTTGCCCACGCGTCGCCTTCACAAAACCAATACTCTCAGGGAATCCTTCATGTTCAAGCGCTCCCTCGTGGCGCTCGCCGCCGCAGCCGCTTCCTTGTTCGGCGCAAGCCCATCTCATGCGGCGGACGCCGCCGCACCGCTTCAGATCGACGTCTACAACCCCGGCGAGAAAAGCCTCTTTCCCGTGTCGTCGGAAATCGTCACCGGCAAGACCGGCACGATCCTCATCGACGCACAGTTCCAGCGCAACGACGCCGAAGCCCTCGTCAACAAGATCAAGGCGACCGGCAAGCCGCTCAAGCTCGTCTACGTGAGCCACAGCGATCCGGACTACTACTTCGGCCTCGATACGATCAAGGCCGCGTTCCCGGATGCGAAGATCGTCGCGACGCCGCAGACGGTCGCCGCAATCCGGGCGAACAAGGACGACAAGCTCGCGTACTGGGGGCCGATCCTGAAGGACAACGCGCCGCGCTCGCTCGTCGTGCCGCAGCCGCTCAAGGGCGACAAGCTGACGCTCGACGGTCACGAGCTGCGCATCGTCGGGCTCGACGGCGCGTCGCCCGACCGCACGTTCGTGTCGATCCCGTCCGCGCGCGCGGTCATCGGCGGCATTCCGGTCGCGGCGAACATCCACGTGTGGATCGCCGATACGCAGACGCCGGAATCGCGCCGCAACTGGATCAAGACGCTCGACAGGATCGCGGCGCTGCATCCGAAACTCGTCGTGCCCGGCCACTACCTCGCGAATTCGGACGGCAGCGAACCGTACACGCTCGCGTCCGTGAAGTTCACGCGCGATTATCTGGTCGCGTTCGACGCGGAAGCCCCGAAAGCGAAAAATTCCGCGGAGCTGATCGCCGCGATGAAGGCGCGCTATCCGAACCTCGCCGACGTGTCGTCGCTCGAAATGAGCGCGAAGGTCATCAAGGGCGAGATGCAATGGCCCGTCGCCGGCGCGGCGTCCGCCTTCCCGGCCGCGGGGAGGAAGGCGCTCGTGCAGTTCGGCGACATCGGCTTTCGCCTCGACTTCAAGGACGACCACACGATGACGTTCGTCGGCACGTCCGGCCAGTACCAAGGCGCGACCGACACCGTCGAATACAAGGCGACGCAGATCCGGCCGCAAGTATTCATGGTCTATTGGCACGAGCCGAAGAGCGGTGACAACGTCGTGCACGTCGAAGATTTCGAGAACGGCGTCGTCTACACGAACATCGCGCATCGCAACGGCGAGTCCCTGCATCTGAAGGGGACGATCCGCCTCGAGGACGCGAAGTAAAGCCGAGCGTCGCACCTCCGGCCGCCTGAGCCGGGGGCGGCGGTGCAGCGGTGCGGCCGTACGACGGTGCGAGCGGCGCGGCGCTTCGCCAACGCGCCGCGCCGCGCCGCGCGAGCGATCCGCTCGATCCGGCCGCCGAACGCGCCTTCGATGCGCACGTGATCGCATCGCCCGACACGCCATCTAGTATTCTGGATTGCATGGACGTCAACCAACTGATCGCGCGCCGCGTGCGCGCCCTCCGCGACCTTCGCGGCTACTCGCTCGACGCGCTCGCGGAACGCAGCAAGGTGAGCCGCTCGAACATCTCGCTCATCGAACGCGCGCAAAGCAGCCCGACGGCCGTCGTGCTCGAACGGCTCGCGAATGCGCTCGGCGTGTCGCTCGCGTCGCTGTTCGAGGACGATCGCGACGCGCACGCCGCGTCGCCGCTCGCTCGCGCCGCCGAGCAGCCGGTCTGGAAAGATCCGGCGTCGGGCTACGTGCGCCGCAGCCTGTCGCCCGCGGTGGCGTCGCCGCTGCAGCTCGTCGAGGTGAGGTTCCCGCCCGGCGAGCGCGTCGCGTACGACACCGGCGAGCGAGACGCGGATTGGCATCAGCAGATCTGGATGCTCGAAGGCGAAATGGACATCACGAGCGGCGACGGCACGTGGCGCGTCGCCGCCGGCGACTGTCTCGCGATGCGTGTCGATCGCCCGACCCTCTTCTTCAATCCGGGCCGCAAGGCCGCGCGCTACGTCGTCGCGCTCGCCGCTGCGAACGCGATCCGTGCCGGGAGAATCGAATGAGCGACTCGATCGACGTGCGCTGCGTCGGGCCGAACGAAGCGGCCGCGTGCATCGACGCGCTGTCCGACGTGCTGATCGATTGCGTCGAAGGCGGCGCGTCGGTGAGCTTCATGGCGCCGCTCGCGCGAGACAAGGCGCGCGCGTTCTGGCGCGACGTGGCCGATGGCGTCGCGCGTGGCGATCGCACGCTCTTCGTCGCGCAACACGCTGACGGCCGCATCGTCGGCACGGTCCAGATGATCACGCGCTTGCCGGAAAACCAGCCGCATCGCGCGGACGTCGCCAAGATGCTCGTGCATCGCGACGCGCGGCGCCGCGGCGTCGCGCAGCGGCTGCTCGACGCGCTCGACGGTGCCGCGCGCGCGGCCGGCAAGACCGTCCTAGTGCTCGACACGGTGACGGGCGGCGACGCCGAGCGGCTCTACCGGCGCGCGGGATGGCAGCGCGTCGGCGTCGTGCCCGATTACGCGCTGATGCCCGACGGCGCGCCGTGCGCGACGACGTTCTTCTACAAGCGGGTCTGAGCCGCGGCGCCGGGATCGCGCGCCGCGCCAGCCGCACGTGCGACGCCTGCGCCAGCCGTCCCGTGCCCGCCGCCATCTTTCGATTGCCCGGCAACGCCGCCGTGCCTTAAGCTCGCCTGATCGGCCGTTTCGTCTGCAGATTGCACCACGTGCCACGCATGCCGCAGGCGCGCTTGCATGCGGCATCGGCGCGCCGCGGTCGGTCGATACGCGCCGTGGCCGATTCGAGCCGCAGAGCATCGCCGCCCGGCCGGTCCCGCGTTTCCTCGACGAGCGATTCCCCATGACGGTCAACCCGACTTTCGCCTTCATTGTCACCTGTCTCGGCTTCGGCTTCATCCCGGGCCCGGCGCTGCTGCAAACGGTCTCGCTGACGCTGCAGCACGGCCGACGCGCGGGCGTGCTGTCGGCGCTCGGCATCCATCTCGGCGCATTCGTCCAGATCTGCGCGGTCGCGGTGGGCGCGGTCGTCGTCTTCGACACGTCGCCGTGGCTCTATCACGCGCTGCGCGTCGCCGGCGGCGCGTATCTGGTCTGGCTCGGCGTCGAGCGCATCCGCTCGCGCGCGGGCGACGACGGCGCGCCGTCCGCCGTGCCGAGGAACGTGATCTCGTCGAGCGCGCTCATCGAGGCGTCGAATCCGAAATCGGCGCTGTTCTATCTGTCGTTCCTGCTGCAATTCGTCGATCCGGCCGCGCCGCTCGGCGTCGGCTGGCAGCTCTTCCTGCTCGGCGCGAGCGCGAACCTGCTGTTCTCGCTCGCCGACCTGACCTGCATCGCGCTCGCGCATCCGCTGCGCACGCGCGCGACGCCGGGCGGCGCGGCGATGATCGCCGGGCGCTATCTCGCGGGCGCGCTCTTCATCGCGCTCGGCGTCGCCGCGATCGTCGAGCGCTGACGCGGCATTGCACGGGCAGCCGGACGAGATCGCGCGCGTTCCCTCGCATGGAGCGCGACGCCGCGGCTTCGATCGGCGGCCCATCGCGCGTTCGCGCGCGCCGACGACGTGCTCGCATCCGCATCGCCGCGCCTTCGTCGCCGGTACCGACGCGCGCGGCACCCGGCTTTGCGCCGTCAGCCCGGCGCACGAAAATAGACAGCAATGCGTAATACATATGTAATCATTCGCTGCGACGATCGCATCCCGGCCGGCCCAGGCCGCGCGGAATGCGCCGCGCTCGCACGCGGCGCGCGGGCGCAAACGCCCGCCGCCGACGCCACCCTTTTTCGAAGCCCGTTTTCGTTTCACAGGATCGACGACATGTTCTTCAAGCGCTTGTTCGCTTTCTCCCCGGTCGCGCTCGCGTGCGCGGCGACGCTCGCGCTCGCCGCCTGCGGCGGCGACGACCCCGCCCCCACGCAGCCGATCTCGGCAAAGGTGCAGGTGGTCGGCCATCGCGGCGCGAGCGCGCTGCGCCCCGAGCACACGCTCGCGTCGTACCGCAAGGCGATCGAGGACGGCGCGGACGTGATCGAGCCGGACCTCGTCGCGACGCGCGACGGCGTGCTCGTCGCGCGCCACGAGAACGAGATCTCGGGCACGACGAACGTATCGGCGCTGCCGCAGTTCGCGAGCCGCAAGGCGACGAAGACGATCGACGGCGTGCCGCTCACCGGCTGGTTCACCGAGGATTTCACGCTCGCCGAGCTGAAGACGCTGCGCGCGCGCGAGCGCATCCCGCAGTACCGTCCGGCGAACACCGCGTACAACGATCAGTTCGAGATCCCGACGTTCGACGAGATCGTCGCGCTCGCGAAGCAAATGTCCGCGCAGGTCGGCCGCACGATCCATCTCTATCCGGAGACGAAGCACCCGACCTACTTCCAGTCGATCGGCCTGCCGCTCGAGGACCGCCTCGTCGACGCGCTGCGCCAGGACCCGTACACCGCGCGCGACGCGACCGTCTACATCCAGTCGTTCGAAGTCGCGAACCTGAAGGCGATCCGCAACCGCATCGGCGCGAGCCAGCCGAACTGGAAGCTCGTGCAGCTGATGGACGAGCCGAAGCAACGGCCGTACGACTTCGTGAAGGCGGGCGATGCGCGCACCTACGGCGATCTGTCGACGCAAAGCGGGATGCGCGAGATCGCGACGTATGCGAACGCGCTCGGGCCGTACAAGACCTCGATCATTCCGGTGGGCGCCGACGGCGCGCTGCAGCAGCCGACGAACTATGTGCGCGACGCGCACGAGGCGGGGTTGCTCGTGCATCCGTACACGTTCCGGCCGGAAAACAACTTCCTGCCGGGCTCGCTGAAGGACGGCGGCGCGCCGAGCGCACGCAACACGGCGGGCTCGGTGCGCGAGATCCAGGCGTACCTGCGCGCGGGCATCGACGGCTTCTTCACCGACGATCCCGCGGTCGGCCGCGCCGCCGTCGACACGTTCCGCCGGTGAGCCTGCGCGCGCGGGCCGCGCGTCGCCGCGGCCCGCGCGCGAACGACGCGTCGCCTGTCAGCAACCGGCAGCAAGACGCCTCACAGCGAGCTTACAATGCAGCCTCCCTTCCTTCGGAGGCCTCCCCATGACACACGGCCTGCACGGCCCGAAGCGCTGGTACGCGCTCGTCGTTCTCTGTCTGGGCGTGCTGATGATCGTGCTCGACTCGACGATCGTCAACGTCGCGCTGCCGTCGATCGGCGCGGACCTGCGCTTCGCCGAAACCGCGCTCGTCTGGATCGTGAACGCCTACATGCTGACGTTCGGCGGCTGCCTGCTGCTGGGCGGCCGCCTCGGCGACCTGTACGGCCACCGCCGGATGTTCCTCGCGGGCCTCACGCTCTTCACG
Organism: Burkholderia savannae; assembly: GCF_001524445.2. NCBI lineage: Bacteria > Pseudomonadati > Pseudomonadota > Betaproteobacteria > Burkholderiales > Burkholderiaceae > Burkholderia > Burkholderia savannae. Next base: position 715,427 of record NZ_CP013417.1, on the reverse strand, counting down.
CTCGCATCGCTCGCGTGCGGGCTCGCGCAGACGCAGGCCGTGCTGATCGCCGCGCGCGCGGTGCAGGGGCTCGGCGGCGCGGTCGTGTCGGCCGTCGCGCTGTCGCTCATCATGAATCTGTTCATCGAGCCGGGCGAGCGCGCGAGGGCGATGGGCGTCTACGGCTTCGTCTGCGCGGGCGGCGGCAGCCTCGGCGTGCTGCTCGGCGGCTTCCTCACGAGCGTGCTCAGCTGGCACTGGATCTTCCTCGTGAACCTGCCGATCGGCGTCGTGGTCTACGCGCTGTCCGCCGCGCTGCTGCCGAAGGCGCGCGCGCAGGCGGCCGACGCGCGGCTCGACGTCGCGGGCGCCGTCGCGGTGACGGCTTCGCTGATGCTCGCGGTCTACGGCGTCGTGAACGGCAACGAGGCCGGCTGGCTGTCGACGCAAACGGTCTCGCTCCTCGCCGGCGCCGCCGCGCTCTTTGCGGCGTTCGTCGCGATCGAGGCGCGCGTCGCGCATCCGCTGATGCCGCTCGTGCTCGTCGCGAAGCGCAACGTCGCGGCCGCGAACGCGATCGGCGTGCTGTGGGCGGCCGCGATGTTCGCGTGGTTCTTCCTGTCCGCGCTCTACATGCAGCGCGTGCTCGGCTACGGGCCGCTCGAGGTGGGCCTCGCATTCCTGCCCGCGAACCTCATCATGGCCGCGTTCTCGCTCGGCTTGTCCGCGAAGATCGTGATGCGCTTCGGCATCCGCGGCCCGATCGCGGCGGGGCTCGTGGCCGCCGCGATCGGCCTCGCGCTCTTCGCGCGCGCGCCCGCCGACGGCGGCTTCGTCGCGCACGTGCTGCCGGGCATGGCGCTCCTCGGCATCGGCGCGGGCGTCGCGTTCAATCCGGTGCTGCTCGCCGCGATGAGCGACGTCGCGCCGAGCGATTCGGGGCTCGCGTCGGGCATCGTCAACACCTCGTTCATGATGGGCGGCGCGCTCGGCCTCGCGGTGCTCGCGAGCGTCGCGTCCGCGCGCACCGATTCGCTCGTCGCCGCGCACGCGGCGCTGCCCGTCGCGCTCAACGGCGGCTATCGCGTCGCGTTCGCGTGCGGCGCCGTGTTCGCCGCCGCCGCCGCGTGCCTCGCGTTCGCGCTGCGCATCCGCGCGCAGTCGAACGCCGCGGCCGAGCTGCGCGGCGCAGCGCATTGAGTGGCGCGAAACACGCGGGCTGCGCCGGCGGCGCGCATCGCTCGCGGCGGGGTGCGGCTCGTCTGTTGCCGATTGTCGGTTGCGGGTTGCGGGTTGCGGGTTGCGGGTTGCCTGTGGCCTGTGGCCTGTGGCCTGTGGTCTGTTGCCGGTCGCCGGTCGCCGGTTAAGCGTTGCGCCGTGTGTGCTCGCCTTCGAGCGCACCGCCGCGCGACACCTTCCGAGCGCATCGTTCGCGGCTGGCGATCGAGCTCCGGCGCCGGCGGCTTCGCGCGGGCGGCGGGGTGCGGCCGCGCCGTCCGCCGCCGCCCTCTTCACGCCCGATCTCGCATCGCATGCCGCGCGCGGCTGACTGCCTTCGTCCGCTCGACGCCCTCGCGATTCTTCCCCGATCTTTTTGCGCATTTCCGCATCGACTCGCGAGTTTTGCGACAATGTCGGATTCGCCTCGCGCCGTCGCTTTCAAACGCCTAACGTTCTCCGCCGATGTCGTTGCCTCATATCGATCCGCTCTACTCCCTGTCCGGCCTCCTCGTCGGTTTCCTCGTCGGTCTGACGGGCGTCGGCGGCGGCTCGCTGATGACGCCGATCCTCGTCCTGCTGTTCAACGTGCATCCGGCAACCGCAGTCGGCACCGATCTGCTGTACGCGGCGATCACGAAGGCGACGGGCACCTTCGTGCACGGGCTCAAGGGCACGGTCGAATGGCGGATCACCGGGCGCCTCGCGGCGGGCAGCGTGCCCGCCGCCGCGATCACGCTGTGGTTCCTGCATTCGCACGGCATGCACTCGCAGGAAACGAGCCGGATGATCCAGCTCGTGCTCGGCGCCGCGCTGCTCCTCACGTCGCTGTCTCTGCTGTTTCGCCCGCAACTCGCCGCATTCGCCGCGCGGCGCACGCGCGCGCTGCCGCCAAGCCCGGCGCGCACGCTCGCCGCGACCGTGCTCACGGGCGCCGTGCTCGGCGTGCTCGTGTCGCTGACGTCCGTCGGCGCGGGCGCGATCGGCGTGACGGTCCTGCTGCTGCTGTACCCGGCGCTGTCGACGACGCGCATCGTCGGCTCCGACATCGCGCACGCGGTTCCGCTCACGCTCGTCGCCGGCATCGGGCACTGGATGCTCGGCTCGGTCGACTGGTCGATGCTGGTGTCGCTGCTGATCGGCTCGGTGCCGGGCATCGTCGCCGGCAGCCATCTGTCGGCGCGCGCGCCCGAAGGGCTGCTGCGCCGGCTTCTCGCGACGACGCTCGTCGCGGTCGGCGCGAAGCTCGTGCTTTCCTGACCCGCATCGCGCGCGCCAGGCGTTGGTCGGGCGCGCCGCGATCGCGCGGTGCGGTGCCGCGCCGGCCATCGCAGCCCATCGCTGCGCCTCGCCACCCTTCGCAGCCGTCGTCTCCTCGTCCCCTCGTCCCTTCGTCCCTTCGTCCCTTCGCTGTCTCCGACGCGGCTCGACGCAGCCACTCAGCCTTCGCGCAACCGCCACGCAAAAAAACCTCGCGAGCGCGATGCGCCCGCGAGGCAACGATCGCCGCGAAGCCGCCGCCCCCTAGCGTTGGCCGCCCGCCGTCGCGAGACGACGGCGAGCGGCCTGGCCGAAAACGGCTAGCCCCGCGTCACTGCCCCTGCTGTTGCTTCTGCTGCTTCAACTGCAGCGCCTTCTGCTGACGCAGCAGCACGCGCTGCAACGCCGTGCGGTCCGCCAGGACGCCGTCGTAGAACGTGGCGAGATCCGCCTTCATCGCGATCCGCGAATGATCGTTCAGATAGATCATGTGGCCCGACGGATAGTATTTCATCGTCAGGTTCGCCGACTTGAGCGACGGATCGAGCGGCATCTGCTGCAGCGTGAGCTCGGTCTGATGGAACGGCGTCACCGCATCGAAGTAGCCGTTCGCCGACAGCACCTTGAGGTCCGGGTTCAGGCTCATCGTCGCGGCAAGGTCGCCCGCCGTGTACAGCGTATTGCCGCCGCCGCGGCTCGCGCCCGTCGGATCGGTGTGGCTGAAGTCCCAGTTGTTGAACACCTGGTCGTTCAGATCGACGAACGACGACGTCGACACGTACTTCAGGTCGTTGTTGATGTAGTCGTTCCACAGCACCGTGTACGCGCCGCCGACGTTGCTGATCGACGGATCGTTGCTGCCCGAGTTCGGCAGGATGTACGGCGCGATGCCCTTGCCCGTGTAGTTCGCGCGTCCGTCGTACTGGCCGATCTGGATGCCCGGCACGAGCGTCAGGAAGAACGTGTACGGCGGGTTGTCGTCCGACGACGGCACGTTGCCGAGCGCGGCCGGATTGCCGAACGTCTGGATCAGCGAGACGGGATCGGTGCCGATGTATGCGCCCATCTGCTGCGCGGCCGCGAGGTTCAGGTTCAGGCGCACGTTGACGAAGCCCCCGTCCTGCGGATTCGGCGCCTGCGCGAGCGGCGTGAGCACGTTGTCCGCATAACTGCGCGCCTGCGCCATGTACGCGTCGAGATCGGCCGGTTTCGGGCTGACGGTCGTCTTGTTCCAGTAGAACGCGTCGGCCGCGAGCGTCGGGAAGATGCCGATCGCGCTCACCGCGTTCGAGTAGTCGAGGATCGACGATTGCAACGTGATCCCGTTCAGCTCGATGCCGTCCTCATGCAGCACCCATGACGTCACCGCGCTGCGCGCCGTGCCGTACGATTCGCCGAACAGGAACTTCGGCGAGTTCCAGCGCGCGTACTTCGTCAGGTAGCGCTGGATGAAGCGGTCGATCGAGTGCGCGTCCTGGTCGACGCCCCAGAAATCCTTGTTCTTCGCCGGCGCGATCGCGGCCGAGTAGCCGGTGCCGACCGGGTTGATGAACACGAGATCCGAGCGGTCGAGCAGGCTCTCCGGGTTGTCGCGCAGCCGGTACGGCGCGGGCGGCGTGAAGTTCGGGAACGACGACTGCAGCCGCTTCGGCCCGAACGAGCCGAGCAGCAGGTAAACCGCCGACGAACCCGGGCCGCCGTTGTAGAAGAACGTGACGGGGCGCGGCTTCTTCGGATCGGGATTGTCGAGCGTGTACGCGACGTAGAACATCTTCGCGTTCGGCTTCGACGTGATCGGATCGATCGTCACGAGGTGGCCGGCCGTCGCCGTGTAGGTGAGGGTCTGGTCGCCGAGCTTCACCTGCCGGTGCACGAGCGCCGCGCCTTCCGTCGCGTCCGTCACGGAATCGTTCGGGCCGGTGCCGTAGACGTCGTTGTCGATGTACGGCTGATCGGGCGGCAGCGCGGCGTTGGTCGTCGCGTCGGCGGCCGTCGTCGCGTTCGCGGACGTCGCCGAGTTCGCGACGTTCGCGGCCGCGAGCGACGGGCTGCCGCCGCCTCCGTCATCGCCGCCGCACGCGGCGACGAACAGCGCGGCAAGGGCGGCAGCGGCGACCGGTCGCGCCGCCCTGCCCAATCTGAGCGCGAAACCGTCTTTCAAGGACTTCTGTGTCTTCATTATTGCCCTCTCGAATAGAACGATAAATTCCGCCGATTGAAACGGATGATTTCATCGACGTTCCTCGCTTGGAATGCGACCGTTATGCGACGCGCACCCGAGCATTTTCGCCATGCGCAGCATTGGCGCACGGAATTATTTACCCGCTCGAATTTCCGGTTCGACGCACTGGAATCAACTCCAGAATAAAATCGGCAATCGAAATGCCGACCGCGCGGGACGCCCCCTGCGTTCCGAGCAGACAAGCCCGCCCCCTGCCAGCAGCCAAGCGGCCGCGGGCATTGTTCTTTTACAAAAAATAATCCCCACCCGATTTTCGATTAATCATCATCCGCCAACGGAATCCGATTTTTCGAGGACCGAAAAATATTCCAGAAAGGATTAATTAATGAAACAGAAATATATTAGTCACATGTAATTTTTAAAAATATGAGCAAATATCGGCGCATATTAGAAGCGCCGGTCTGCAACGTAAAGTAAGAATTTGTTACAGGAAAAATGACGAATCGCGGCGATCCGGCCGATGCGGTTCGCCAATGAAAAACGGCCGGCCGCACGTACGTGCGGGCCGGCCGTCGCGGGCAATCAGGTGCGTGCGACGCCGCGTCAGAGCGGCACGTCGATCGCCCCCGCGCTCACCGTGATCGCGTTCGCGCCGGGCGACTGGACGATGGGTGGCAGATTCGCCGTCGACAGCGCGGGCGCGGCCCCCGGCACGCCGCCGCGCGGCACCGTGCGAATCACCTGCGACGGCGGCAGCGGCGCGCCGTTCTTCAGGTGGTTCCACATCAGGTTGAGCGCCTGCTCGTCGTAGTAGTGAACGGGCACGAAGCGCGTGTCGAAGCCGGGCACGGGCAGGAACGCGTCGAAATGCTGGCCGTTCGTCACTTCGTAGAACGACAGCTGGCTCGCGTTGCCCTCGGTCGCGCTGTTCTGCGCGACATACGCGCGCGACGCGTGGTTGACGGGCACGAGCGCGTCGCTGCGGCCGTGCACGATGATCGCCGGCTTGTGCTGCAGGTTCGCGTTCACGCGCACCGCGTCGACGTTCGCGCCGATGCCGAGCTGGTTCGCGCTCCAGAGCTGACGCAGGCAAAACGCGCCCGCGAAGCTCGCGTCCGGCGTCGCGAGCCGGTGGTCGACGCCGCCCGACGCGCCGTTGAACACGAGATTGATGCCGTTCGTCGGCGGCACGCCGTTGCCCGCGCCGAACAGGTTCGTCATCGGCGACGTGGCGGGAGCGGCGACGGCGCCCGTCGCCGGGTTCGTCGTCGCGAAACTGAAGTTGCACAGGTTGTCGCTGACGCGCGAGCGCGTGTACGCGTTCGCGTACGTGACCGCGATCGCCGGCGTCGCCTGCGAATCCCACATCGGCGCCTGCAGCAGGTCCGAGTCAGCGAGATAGCCGGCCGCGTGAAGCTGCGCGAGCGCGTCGTTCGCCTGGCTCTGCGTATCCGCGCCCGACACGAGCCCGGCCGCGGCGAGCGTCGCGCAGCGCTGGATGCGGATCGACTGCGTGACGCCCGTCGGCAGCGCGCTGAGATAAGGCGCGCCCGTCGCGGCGGGCGCCGCGGCCGCGCACGGCTGCAGCAGGTTCGCGAGCGTCGCGTAATCGGCGAGCGGCCGGCCGAACGACGGCACGGGCACGCCGCCCTGCTCGACCGTCACGCCGGAGCTCAGGCGCACGTTGATCTGCGGCTCGCCGACGACGACCGCGGTGATCCAGCCGCGCGTATCCTGCTCGGCCGCCGCGAGCGCCGCGCCGCCGCCGTTGCTGACCGACGCGGCGATCGTCGTGATGTCGCCCGGGCGGTAGCGGATGCCGCGGCGCGTGCCTTCGACGACGGGCCCGAACTGCTGGTTCAGCGCCCAGTACGCGAACTCGACCGCCTGCAGCGTCACGCGCCCCCAGTCCTGCTCCGGGTTCTGCTGAGAATGCGCGTGCTTGTACGCGTAGCGATTCGGAAACGCGCTGTTGAACGAAGCGAGCGCGCCGCTCGACTCGCTCGCGGTGAAGAGGCTCGCGCTGCCGGCGCTCGCCGCGCTCGCGAGCGTGCCGTCGATCAGCGTGACGAGGCCCGTGCCGATCTCGTGCGCGCCGTTGCCGCCGCCCTTGTCGTTGTACGCGACCGCGCAGCCGCGCTTCAAGCCCCATTCGCCCGCCGACGCGATCGCGCCGTAGACGCCGCGCGAGCCCGACGCCGTCGCCGTCACGATGCACGGATTCGCCGGATCGAAGCTCGCCGGCACCTGCACGAGCAGCGTGACGTTCTTGCGGCCGGTGCCGTCGTCGGAGTACGCGAGATATTCGGTGCCGGCGATCTTGCCTTCGCCGAGCGTGTCGTTGCCGGCGAGATCGACGTTCGGCCCCCAGAAGCGCCCGTAGCCGCCGTTCGGCGTGACGTCGACGAGCGCGCGGTAGTTCGAGTAGATCGCGAGACGCCGCAGCTCCGCCGCCGTCGGCTGCGCCGGATTCGCGAAGCCGGGCCGCGTGTCGCCGCCCAAGCCCGTCTTGCCGAGGCCGGCCGTCAGCAGATCGTCGCTGACGCCGTCGAAGGCCGTGGTGCGCACGCTGCCCGAAACGAAGCCGGGCAGCACGTTCACCTGTGCGTTATCGTCGCCGTGGCATGCGCCGAGCAGCACGCTGCCGAAGAGCGCGAGCGCCAGCATCGACGCGCGCTTCGATCCGCCCCTGATCGTCGTCATTGTTGCCCCTAGTCAGCTTGATTGGTTCTAGCCGCCCGATCGTCGAGCGGCGCGCGCCGAGCCGGGCCGGCGCGCACGGCGGGCGGCGCAGCGACGCCGCCCGCGCATCGCCGTCACTGCGGCTGAACGGACAGCTTGTTGTTGACCGACGCGACGCCCGTCACGCCTTTCGCGGCCTCGACCGCCTTGTCGATCTGCGACGCATCCGGCACCGATCCCTCGAGCGTCACGACGCCGCCCTTCGCGCGCACCGTGATGTTCGACACGTTCACGCCGTTCACCTTCGAGATCGCCTTGCGCACCGCGTAGCCGAGCTTGCGGTTCGATTTGCGCGCGGTCTTCGCGGCCGCCTTCGACGCGTTCGTCGCGGCGGCGGGTTCGCTCGCCGCCGCGGCGGGCTCGCTCGCCTGCGCAAATGCGTTGCCGCACGCGAGCGCCGCGACGATCATGCCTGCGACAGCCTTCGATACGATCGATTTCATGCGTTCTCCTGATTCTGATGGTTTCGACGGGAACCGCGACAGCAGGCGATGCTCGGTCCGCGAGCGGACCGCGATGCGGCGTCGCGCGACGCCGCACGTCGGCTGCGCGAGATGATGCGGGACGTGCGCCGGCCGGGAATCGGGCCGGATGCGAACCGGCGCGCGGCGGATCGGAACCCGTCCGCTGCGCGCCTCGCCGCGCCGGAACGCTGCGCGACGACGGGCGCGGCCGTTGCGGCGCATGCGGCCGCATCGGCCGGCGCCCGGGCACGCGTTCGACAGATGAACACGCGCCCGGGCACCCTGCACAATGTAATCCACAGTCCGCGTGCGCGCCAAGTTCTCTTGCCGCGGCGCGACGCAGCGCGCCGCCGCAGAGCCGCCGAACTCGGGTACCATCGCCGCGAACAGACCGCCAGCCGTCAGTCTCATGAAGCCAGACCAACCTCGCCGCCGTCATCGGCCGCACCGCATCGTCGCCCGTTTCGTCGCGGTGTCGTGGCGCGATCTCGCGATGTCGATCGGACCGACCGTCGCGCTGTCGATCGCCGCGATCTGGCTCGCGATCGCGCTGATCCAGCCCGCGCCGCCGACGTCGCTCGCGATCTCGGCCGGCCCGCCCGGCAGCACGAACTGGCGCGCCGCGCAGCGCTACAAGCAGATCCTCGCGAAGAACGGCGTGACGCTCGACGTGCTCGAATCCGAAGGCTCGGCCGAAAATCTCGCGCGGCTGTCGGACCCGGCGCAGAAGGTCGACGTCGGCTTCGTCCAGAGCGGCATCGAGCAGAAGGAGAAGCAGGAGAATCTCGTGTCGCTCGGCAGCGTCGGCTACGTGCCGCTCGCGATCTTCTATCGCGGGCCCGTGATCGAGCGGCTGTCGCAGTTCAAGGGCAAGCGGCTCGCGCTCGGAGCCGAGGGCGCGGGCGCGCACGAGCTCGGCCTCGCGCTGCTGAAGATGAACGGCATCGCGCCGGGCGGCTCGACCGAGCTGCTGCCGCTCGCGGGCGAGGACGCGGCGCGCGCGCTGACCGAAGGCAGGATCGACGCCGCGTTCCTGTCCGGCGACTCGACGCAGATTCCGGTGATGGCGAAGCTGTTCCGCGCGCCCGGCGTGCATTTCTATTCGTTTACGCAGGCCGAGGCGTACACGCGGCGCTTCCCGTACCTGACCGACATTACGCTGCCGATGGGCGTCTACGATCCGGGCACGAACCTGCCGCCGTCGGACATCCACACGCTGTCGCCGACCGTCGAGCTGATCGCGCGCGACACGCTGCATCCGGCGCTGTCGGACCTGCTCATCGAGGCCGCGCGCGAAGTGCACGGCCACGCGACGATCCTGCAGCGCGCGGGCGAGTTCCCGTCCTCCGTCACGCACAGCAGCTTTCCGCTGTCCGACGACGCCGCGCGCTACTACAAGTCCGGCAAGACGTTCCTGTACCGGAAGCTGCCGTTCTGGGTCGCGAGCCTCGTCGACCGGCTGCTCTTCATCGTCGTGCCGCTCATCGTCGTGCTGATTCCGGGGCTGCGGCTCGTGCCGGCGCTGTACGGCTGGCGCGTGCGCTCGCGGATCTACCGCTGGTACGGCGCGCTCATCGCGCTCGAGCGCAACGCGCTCGGCGAGCACACCGCGCAGGAGCGCGTCGAGCTGCTCGACAAGCTCGACGACGTCGAGGAATCGGTCAACCGGATGAAGATGCCGCTCGCGTACGCCGGCCAGTTCTACGTGCTGCGCGAGCATATCGGCTTCGTCCGCGAGCGGCTGCTCGCGCGCGAACACGAGACGCCGTCGCCCGCCGCGCCGGACGCGCGAACGCAAACGCAGCCAAGGCCCGCCGGCAGCCCGCCTCCGTCAACCGGCGCTTGAGCCGAAATTCCGTCGCGGCGGCTGCATTTGCCCGCGCCGCCGCGTAACATTGAACAACGGGGCCGCGCGTTGCGTCCTTTTCCTCAGGAGACTCTCCATGACCGTCGGCCTCGACGCCTCCCAGCCGATATGGTTCTACGACTTCCTGTCGCCGTTCTCGTATCTGCTGCTGGAGCAGCACGGCAAGTGGCCCGGCATCGCGTTCGCGCTCACGCCGGTGGCGCTCGCCGAAATGCATCGCCGCTGGGGCCACCGCCCCGCGTCCGACGTGCCCGCGAAGCGCGTCTTCACCTATCGGCACGCGCTCTTTCGCGCGGAGCAGCTCGGCATCCCGTTCAGGATGCCGCCCGCGCATCCGTTCGATTCGACGCGCCTGCTGCTGCTCGCGATCGCGCTCGATTCGGACGTCCACGCGATCCGCGAGATCTTCCGCTTCGTCTGGCGCGAGGGGCGCGACCCGACGGCGCCCGACAATTTCGCCGAGCTGTGCGGCCGCGTCGGCATCGCGCACGACGACGACCGCATCACGTCCGACGAAACGCTCGCGCAGCTGCGCCGCAACACCGAGGACGCGATCAGCCTCGGCGTGTTCGGCGTGCCGACCTTCTGGCTGAACCGCCAGCTCTTCTGGGGCGAGGACGCGCTGCCGATGGTGCTCTACTGCGCGCGCACGCCGAGCTGGCTCGAATCGGACGAAGTGAGACGAATCAGCGCGCTGCCGTCCGGATTCGCATGACGTCGCCCCGCTTGCCGCGCCGCGGCCGCGCGATGCGCCGCGCCTGCGCCTGCGCCTGATGCCGCCTTCCCCACCGCAGATGCAACGGGATCAAGACCCCGCCGCGTCGCTCGACGTGTGGCTCGTGCGCGTGCTGCGCACGCTGCTCGTCGAGCGCAGCGTGACGCAGGCCGCGCTGCGCCTGAACCAGACCCAGCCCGCGGTGAGCGCCGCGCTGCGCAAGCTGCGCGACGCGCTCGGCGATCCGCTCCTCGTGCGCGGCAAGACGGGCATGGTGCCGACCGAGTACGGCGCGTCGCTCCTCGGCGCCGCCGAGCGCGCGCTGCACGACATCGACTTCGTCGCGACGCCGCACGGCCCGTTCGATCCGGACACCGCGCGCCGCACGTTCCGGATCGCCGCGCCGGATTACCTGAACGACTTCTTCATGCCGACGCTGATCGCGCGCTTTCGCGCGGCGGCGCCGCACGCGCGGCTCGAAATCGATTCGCTGAATCCGTCGCTCGATCACGCCGCCGCGCTCGATGCGGGCGCGCTCGATCTCGTGATCGGCAACTGGCCGAAGCCCGATCCGCGCTTCGTGCGCACCGATCTGTTCTCGGACTCCGTCGTCTGCCTGATGCGGCGCGACCATCCGCTCGCGCGCGCGCCGCTCACGCGCGACGCGTACGCGAACGCCGCGCATCTCGCGCCCGCGCCGTACATCGGCGCGCGGCACAACGCGATCGAGATCGGCCTCGCGCGCGCGGAGATCGCGCGGCGCGTCGTCGCGACGCTGCCGTACTTCGGGCTCGTGCCGCAGGTGCTGCTGCAGTCGGACCTGATCTTCACGACGACGCGCCGCTTCGCGATCCATTACGCGCAACTGCTGCCGCTCGTCGTCGCCGAGCCGCCCGTACCGTTTCCGCGCATTCGCTGCTATCAGCTCCGGCATCCGGCGCCCGATCGGCCAACCGACGTCGATTGGCTGAGCGCGCTGATGGGCGATGTGTCGGCGGCGTTGACGGTACGGGGAAAGCGGCGGTAAGGAGCCGGCGGCGAATGTGCCGCGCGAGCGTGATGCGCGACGCCGTCGGTATCGGTATCGGTATCGGCGTCGGCATCGGTATCGAGCCGTCGATGGTTACTCCGCGCGTCGCTCGTTCGCCAACGAATGCATCGCAGAGCGAAACGCCGACAAGCAGCCGGACCGCATCGCATCGACACGATGCACGCCCCGCGGATACGTCGCGCACGCATCCGTCGAAGGCCCTCGCCCGCGCCATCGCACCGCGCACGCACCGCCGAATCAGCGCGATGAAGAGCGCTCCGCTGAGCGCAGCGGCAACGTCTGCCAACGTCGGCGCGGTCGGCCCGCGGCGATGCGCGAAGAGGAGCCGCACCGCGAACGCCGCTCCGCGCACGGGCACGCCGAGCCAATCCCAGCACGCACCAATCGCAGCGCGCACTCGACGCCGCCCAGCAAGCAATGAGGGGTTTGTCGCGACCTTATCGTGACCTTATCGCATCTTGTCGCGACCTCATATACTGAATTTCGTGCCTTCCCCGCCGAACCGCGAATCGTCGATTCGCGGCCCCATGCGCCCACGCCCACGCCTTCGCCTACGCCTTCGCTCACCGCCGCCGCATCAGCGCGATGAAAAACGCACTGCCGAGCGCCGCGGTGACGATCCCGATCGGCAGATCCTCCGGCGCGGCGAGCGTGCGCGCGGCGACGTCGGCCCACACGAGCAGCGCCGCGCCGCTCAGCCCCGCGACGGGCAGCAGCCGCCCGTGCTCCGCGCCGACGAGACGCCGGCACAGATGCGGCGTCACGAGCCCGACGAAGCCGATCGCGCCGCTCACGGCGACCATCGCGCCCGTCGCGAACGACGCGATCACGAACACTTCGCGGCGCATCCGCGCGACGGACACGCCGAGCGAGGCCGCCGCGACGTCGCCGGACATCAGCGCGTTCAGCTCGCGGCGACGCGCGAACAGCAGCAGCGCCGCGAGCGCCGCGCAGCACGCGGGCGCGCCGAGCAGATCCCAGCGCGCGAGCCCGACGCCGCCCAGCATCCAGAACAGCACCGACGACGCGGCGCGCGGATCGCCGAGATACAGCAGCAGGTTCGCGACCGCGGTCATCACGAACGACACCGCGATGCCCGCGAGCAGCAGGCGATCCGATTCGAGCCGGCCGCGCCGGTACGCGAGCGCGATCACGAGCGCGGTTGCGGCGAGCGCGCCCGCGAACGCCGCGAACGACAGCGTGAGCGGCCCGAACGCCGCGCCGAAGCCGAGCGTCGCCGCGACCGCGCCGAGCATCGCGCCCGAGCTCACGCCGAGCAGATGCGGATCGGCGAGCCGGTTCGCGGTCGCCGCCTGCAACGCGACGCCGACCATCGCGAGCGTCGCGCCGACGAGCGCCGCGAGCAGCGCGCGCGGCAGCCGGATCTGCCAGACGATGCTGTCTTCGGCGATCGACGCGCCGTGCGGCGCGAGCGCATCGATGCGCAGCAGATCGGCCACGTGCGCGGCGACGATCGCGACGACGCGCGCCGGCGCGATCGGTGTCGCGCCGAGCGCGACCGCGGCGACGATCGAGCTCGCGACGAGCGCCGCGAGCGCGGGCAGCACGAGCCGCGCGCGCCATCGGCGGCCGCTCGATGCGGCAGACCCATGCGATGCATCGACGATCGTCGCGTCGCTCATCGCGCCGCCCTCGCGAACGCGTCCGGATGCAGGCCGCGCGCGATCGTCTCGACGGCCGTCGCGTTCTCGACGCCGGGCGTCGCCGCATCGTACGGAATCACGATGAAGCGGCGCGCGCGTATCGCGTCCACTTGCGCGAGCGCCGGCTGGCTCAGCAGGAACCGCTTCTTCTGCTCGGCCGTCACCGCCGAATAGTCGACGATCACGATCGCCTGCGGATTGCGCGCGACGACGCTCTCCCAGCCGACCTGCGTCCAGCTGCGCGGCACGTCGTCCATCACGTTGCGTCCGCCCGCCGCCGCGATCAGCGCGTTCGGCATCGCGAGCGCGCCGGCCGTCAGCGGCTTGTCGGTGCCGCTGTCGTAGACGAACACGCGCGGCGGCGCCTTTCCGCGCGCCGCGCCCGCCCCCGCGAGCGCGCGGCGCACCGCGTCGATGCGCGCGCGCATCGCGCCGACGACCTGCGCCGCGCGCGCGTCGACGCCGAAGATCCGGCCGAGGTTCGTCAGATCGCGATAGACGTCGTCGAACGACGCGGGCGGCCGGCGCATCACGTCCGAGCACGACTCGCTCAGCTCGTACGTTCGGATGCCGAATCGTTCGAGCGACGCGGGCGTGACCGGGCCGCCCGGATTCATCCCGTAGCCCCAGCCGGCGAAGTAGAAATCCGCGCGCGCGTCGATAAGCGCCTCGAGCGACGGATAGTGCGTCGCGAGCTCGGGCACGCCCGCGAGCGCCGCGCGCAGCCGCGCATTGCCGGTCTTCCAGCCGGCGATGCCGGTGTAGCCCGCCATCCGGCTCTTCAGGCCGAGCGCGATCATCATCTCGGTCAGGTTCGCGTCGTTGCTCACGGCGCGCGCGGGCGCGCGCTCGAACGTCACGTCGCGATCGCAGCTGCGCACCGTCACCGGAAAGGCGATCGCATCGCCCGTCGTCGCAGCGGCGGCGATCATCGCGGCCGTCGCGAACGACAGCGTGCGGGCGGCGTGCGCGCGCGCCGCGCCGGGCGAAGCAGCGCTTCGTTTCAACATCGTTCGGCATCCTCCGGATAGATCAGCGTGACCCGCGGGCGCCCCGACACCGGGTGCGCGTCGACGATCGCATCGACGCCGAACACGCCGGCAATGAGCGCGCGCGTCAGCACGTCGGCGGGCGCGCCGCTCGCGACGATGCGCCCGCCCGCCAGCACGTGCAGCCGGTCGCAATACGCGGCGGCGAGATTCAGGTCGTGGATCGTCGCGAGCGTCGTCACGCGCAGCGCGCGCACGCGCGCGAGCAATTCGAGCTGATGGCGCACGTCGAGATGGTTGGTCGGCTCGTCGAGCAGCAGCAGCGCCGGCTGCTGGACGAGCGCGCGCGCGAGCAGCGCGCGCTGCTTCTCGCCGCCCGACAGCGACGCGAAGCGCCGCTCGCGCCGCGTCCACAGATCGACGTCGCGCAGCGCGGCTTCGACGATGCGCGCGTCGTCCGCGGTGTCCGCATCGAACAGGCGCTTGTGCGGCGTGCGGCCCATCCGCGCGACTTCCTCGACCGTCAGCCCGAAATCGTCGGGCGCTTCCTGCTGCAGCACCGCGATTCGCTGCGCGCTCCAGCGCGGCGACGCGCGCCACACGTCCTGCGCGTCGAGCGTCACCGTGCCCGCCTGCGGCCGTGCGAAGCGGAACGCGCAACGCATCACGCTCGTCTTGCCGCTGCCGTTCGGGCCGATGAGGCCCGCGAGCTCGCCCGCGCGCACGGTCAGCGACAGTTCCCGCAGCACGCCGGGCGCGCCCGGCGGCGACCAGCTCAGGCATTCGATGTCGAGTGTCGCGGACATGGGCGGGCCTCGTCGAGGGTCGTCAGGATGGGCGGCGCGCTAGAAGCGCAGCGTCGCGACGAGCTCGGCCGAACGCGACGGCCCGAGCAGCCATTGCGCGCCGCCGTTCGACGTCGACGCCGCGTACGTGCGGTTCGCGAGATTGCGCGCATAGAGCGCGACGTCGACGTCGCGCGTCGCCTGCCACGCGAGCGACGCGTCGAACACCGTGTACGACGGCACCGGCACGAGGTTCGCGTCGTCGCCGTAGCGGCGGCCGACGTAGCGCACGCCCGCGTTCGCTTGCCAGCCGGGCGCGAACGCCCAGCCGATCCACAGGTTCGCGCTCTGCTGCGGGATGTCGTGCGGCACGTTGCCCGCGCGCTGCACGGCCGCATCGCCTGTGCGCTGACTGAAATCGTCGTAGCGCGCGCGCAGCCATGCCGCGTTCGCATCGATCGTCACGCCGCCCGGCAGCCGCACGCCGCCCGCGAGCTCGACCCCGCGCGACGACTGGCGGCCGACCTGCTGCGCACGCGCCGGATTGAGCACATCGGTGCTGACGAGACCGCGCTTGACGATGTCGTACACGGCGAGCGTCCAGTACGCGCGGCCCTCCGCGATCTCGTGCTTGACGCCCGCTTCCCACTGGCGGCCGGTCGCGAGCGTGTAGTTCGCCTGCGACGCCGACAGCGTGACGAGCGAGCCGACGCCCTCCGCGCCCGTCGTGTATTGCGCGTACGCGGCGAGGCTCGGCGTGATCTCGTAGACGAGCCCGCTGCGCCAGCCGGTGTGCGCGAAGGTCTTGTCGAACGTGCCGCCCGCGATCAGATCGTCGCGTCGCAACGACAGATGGTCGTAGCGCAGCCCGCTCACCCACGCGAGCCGCGGCAGCACTTCGAGCCGGTTCTCGACGAACGCCGCCGCCTGGCGCGTGCGCGTGCGAAAGCGCGGCAGCGTCGGATCGGGGCTCGCGAACGCGCCGGGATCGAAGCCGTATGCATCGACCGTCGATGCGCCGCGATACGGCGAATTGTTCGCGCCGTCGAACGCGATCTGGTTGAACTCGACGCCGATCACGAGCCGGTTCGCCCGGCCGAGCACGCGCGAGTCGATGCGCGCCGTGAGCCGCTCGCCGAACTGCCGCTCGCGATGGAAGATCTCGAGATAGTCGCCGCGCGCGACGGTGCGCGACGCCGCGTCGAGCGCGTACGATTCCGCGTCGCGCCAATGGCGGCGCGTCGCGAGGTAATAGAGCTGGCCGTCGAGCGTCACGCCGTTGCCCGCGCGATACGTCGCGGCGAGCCGCGTCCACGTGTCGTGATAGGCGATCGTCGCGTCGCCGACGTTGTAGTTGCGCTCGCGCAGCGCGCGATCGAGTACGCCGTTCGTCACCGGCGCGCCGAAATAGGTCGCGGGCTTCTGGCGGCCGTAATCGAAATCGAGCGCGATCGACAGACGCGGGTCGACGTCGAGCTTCAGCGCGCCGCCGACGGCCGTCGTGTGCGCGTCGCCGCGATCGACGAAACCGCGCGTGCGCTCGTCGCTCAGGTGGAAACGATAGGCAAGATGCGAACCGAGCGCGCCCGTCGTGTCGAACGCGACGCGCTTGCCGCCTTGCGTGCCGATGCCCGCCTGCAGCGTCGTCGAACGCTCGCGGCTCGGGCGCTTCGTCACGACGTCGACGACGCCGCCGATCGCCCCTTCGCCGTACAGCACGGACGCGGGCCCGCGCAGCACCTCGATCCGCTCGGCGGACCACGTCGAGAACGGGAACGTGGCCGTGCCCGCGGCCGGATAGAGGCGCACGCCGTCGACGAGCGTCGTCACCGATTCCTGCCCCGCGAAGCCGCGCACGCTGAGCGCGGTGCCGCCGTTGCCGGGCGCCGCGGCCGTGCTGAAGCCCGCCGCGCGCGTGACGGCGTCGACGATCGTGCGATCGCCGCGCGCGGCGATCTGCTCGGACGTGATCGCCTCGACGCTCGCGGGCGTGTCGAGGCTCGCGAGCTTCAGACGCGAGCCTGCCGAAAGCGGCGTGGACAGCGCCGGCGGCGCGTGCGGCGCGCCGCTCGTCACGTGCACGGTCGGCAGTTCGCGATGGCTTTCGCGCGCGGGCTCGGCCGGGTCCGCGTCGGCGGCGAGCGCGCCGGACGCCGTCATCGCGCACGCGAGCGCCGTCACGCAGCGCTCGATAGTCGTGCTGCGCCGTGACGGATCGGCGCAGGCCGCCTGGTCACAATGCACGGCGTGGGCGGCGTGGGCGGTGCGCGCGCCGGCCGCTGCGGGCGTCCGGCGCAACGCGCGGCAACGCGACGGCGCGTGTGGAATCCGGCTCATCGGCGAACCGCCTCGGCCGTCATCGATGCCGGGGCGCGCATCGTGCGCCCCGCTGTCGTCCCCGCTGTCGCCCCCGTTTCGCGGTCCCGGATGCGCCCCGCCTGTTTCGCTACGTTCACTGCTCGTCGACTCCCGCAACCTTGATCGGCATCGCGCGGGCGACTCGACGCCGTCGATCGGCGGCAGGGACGACGGCCCCGCCGCATCGGCGTCGCGCACGCGCGCTTGTGTGCAGGCGACGCGCGCGTCGCGCGATCGCGATTGCTTGCGGTTCGCCTACACGGCGGGGACGATGATATAACATATCATCCTACTTTTGCACGGGGATCGAGGTCGAGGAATCGAGGAATCGAGGAATCGAGGAATCGGGAGAACCGGGAGAACCGTCGGAATCGGCGCGGACGATACATTCGACCGCGATCGGCACATCACGAGCCCGCCCGACGTCCGCGCGAGCGATCCGGACCGACACATGCCGATCACGGAACAAAGCGTTCGACGACATGCCGCCTGCATGCTGCAGGCGCGCGTGCCGGCCCGCACGCGCTCACTTCGCGCAGAAGGTTTCCTGCAAATGCGTCCAGCGCACCGCGCCCGTCTGCGAATCGCGCTCGAACACGACGGTCGAGCGGCGCGTCGGCAACTCGCCCGTCGCGTCCGTCTGATACTCGCAGTAGCTGACGACGCCGTGCGTCGACTCCGCCGCGAGCGCGCGCATCTCCGAAAACGTGATCTTCAAGCCGGGCTTGCGGCCGGCGAGCCGCGCGAACAGCGCGCGCATGGCCGCGTGATCGTAGACGTTACCGTCGGTGCCGATCATCGTGAAGTGCGGCGCGAAGCGCGCCATCAGCGCGTCGAGCGCCTCGGGCCCGGATACGTCGCCCGACAGCCAGCCGCCGATCGCGTCGCAGCCGGCGACGACTTCATCGAAATACGGTTGATGCGCTTGCATGGGCTTCTCTCGTCAAGGCGCGCGACACATGGCGCGCGAATCCGCGAGTCTACGCGATGCGCGCGGCGCGCGCATTCGATGCGATCCACGCGTCGGCTATTTTCAATGGCGACGAACGCTGGTTTCCCGCGTGTGCCGCTCGGCACGCGCATGTCGCGTGCCAATGTGCGGACTTTTCCGCAAACATGCCGTTCGCGCTCGAAGGCGCAACGCGCCGATGCGCTTGGGTGCGATCGCGCGCACGACCGAACGCCGACAGTCGACTCGAGCGTCCGCGACATTCCACCCCCGATCAGCACGCCGGGCGGCCGACGCGTGTCTGCGCCGCTGCACGAAATTCGACATCGCAAACGGTGGCGCTCCACGTCGACGCGCCAAAACCGGATCGAGAGATATCGAGCGCGCCGCGAATCGACGCGCCGCGCTCGATCGCAGGCACTCCATCTGCGTCCGTTGGGGCCAGCGCATGCCCACGCCGCTGCAAGACGCGCGACGTCGCAACGGGCACGGCTCCACGCCGATGCATCAAAGCGGGATCGAAGGATATCGAGCGCGCCGCCGCAAGACCCGCGCCATCGCGGCCCGCGACGCAGCGGCTCAGCGCGCCGGAACCGGATCGAGGCCCGTCTTGCGCACGTCGTCGGCCGACGCGGGCGACGCCAGGTAATCGAGCAACGCGCGCGCCTCGCGCGGATGGTTCGCGCCGACCGGAATCCCGCCCGCGAACCGCGTGACCGATTGCAGCGCCTCCGGAATCTTGCCGACAAACGTCGCGCCCTGCACCGGCAGCAGTTCGCTCACCTGCTGGAAGCCGAGCGCGTAGGTGCCGTCGGCCACCTTCGACGCAACCGGAATGCGCGGCACCATCGTCGCCTTCGGCCTGACCTCGGCCTCGACGCCGAGCCGCTTGAACAGCTCGTTCCCGATGTAGACGCCGCTCGCGCTGTCCGAATACGCGACCGACTTCGCCTGCAGCAGCGCGGCCTTCAGCGCGTCGGGCGAGCCGATGTCCGGCACCGGCTCGCCCGCGCGCACGACCGCGCCGATCCGCGAATCGGCGAGCTCGACGCGCGAGGCCGGATCGACCTTGCCTTCGCGAATCAGCGTGTCGAGCGCGTAGCCGACCATGATCACGACATCGGCCGGTTCGCCGCGCGCGAGCCGGTTCGGGATCGCTTCGGGCGTCGCGCCCATCGACGGGCCATAGGCGATGTCGAGCGTGTTGCCCGTCGACGCCTCGAACTTCGGCGCGAGCAATTTGTACGCGGCGGTGAAGCCGCCGGAATTCATCACGTGCAGCTCGGCTGCATGCGCTTGCGCGAGCGCGGCGGCCGCAACCAGCAGCGCGACGCCGATCTGCTTCGTCAGGGCGTGTCTCATCGTTGTCTTCGTGTTCGGGCGATCGTCGGATGGGAAGCGACGGTCATCTTCGCGGAAACCGGTTTCGCTGAATAGCGCTGGTTTGTACGGATCGGCCGGCGACGGCGCGCCGTCGCCGCTCGCATTCGCGCAACACACGCGAAAGGGGCGGCTTCGGCGCGATTCGGTCTGATGCGATTCGATGCAATGCAGTGAAATGCAATTCGACGCGATGCGATGCGATGCGATGCGGCGATCGTCACACCGCGCGCCTCGTGCGCGCCAACGCGCGATGCCCGCTCACGCCGCCGCGCAATCGCCGCGCGTCACGCTCCCGCCCGCGCCGCGCGCACCGCCTGCGCCGCGCGCAGGATCGACTCGCCCGTCGCGGGCGCGGCGAGCGGCGGATTGATCGCGTACTCGCCGAGCGCCGCAATCGCGTCGCGGATCGCGAAAAACACCGAGAACGGCAGCAAGAGCGGCGGCTCGCCTACCGCCTTCGACCGGTGGATGCTGTCCTCCGCGTTGCGGTTGTCGAACAGCCTCACACGGAAATCCGGCGGACAATCGTTGACGGTCGGAATCTTGTATGTCGACGGCGCGTGCGTCTTCAGCTCGCCGCCGTCGCTCCACCACAGCTCCTCGGTCGTGAGCCACCCCATTCCCTGGATGAACGCGCCTTCGACCTGCCCGATATCGAGCGCCGGATTCAGCGACGCGCCGACGTCGTGCAGCACATCCGCGCGCAGCACGCGCATCTCGCCCGTCAGCGTGTCGACGACGACTTCCGACACCGCCGCGCCGTACGCGTAGTAGAAGAACGGCCGCCCGCGCAGCGCCGCCTGATCCCAGTGCAGCTTCGGCGTCGCGTAGAAGCCGTCCGACCAGAGCTGCACGCGCGCGCGATACGCCTGCGCGACGACTTCCTCGAACGGCACGGCCGCATCGCCCACCCGCACTTCGTCGTGCACGAAGCGCACGTCGGCCGCGCTCGCCGCGCCGGCGCCGAAGCGCTCGGCCGCGAACGCGGCGAGCCGCTCGCGCAATTGGCGCGCCGCGTCCTGCGCGGCCTTACCGTTCAGATCGGAGCCCGTCGACGCGGCCGTCGCCGAGGTGTTCGCGACCTTGCTCGTGTCGGTCGCCGTCGCGCGAATCCGCGCGAAGCCGACGCCGAGCTCGTGCGCGACGACCTGCGCGACCTTCGTGTTGAGCCCCTGGCCCATCTCGGTGCCGCCGTGGTTCACGAGAATCGAGCCGTCGGTGTAGATGTGGACGAGCGCGCCCGCCTGGTTGAAATGCGTGACGTTGAACGCGATGCCGAACTTCACCGGCGTGAGCGCGATGCCCTTCTTCAGCACCGGGCTCGCCGCGTTGAACGCGCGCGTCGCCGCGCGGCGCTCGCGGTACGCGCTCGTCGCCTCGAGCTCGGCGATCAGCTCGGGGAGCACGTTGTCCTCGATCGTCTGCCCGTAAGGCGTCACGTTGCGCTCGGTCTTGCCGTACAGGTTCGCGCGGCGCACGTCGAGCGGATCGCGGCCGAGCGCGCGCGCGACGCTGTCGACGACGTACTCGATCGCGAACGCGCCCTGCGGGCCGCCGAAGCCGCGAAACGCGGTGTTCGACTGCGTGTTCGTCTTCCCGCAGCGGCCGACGATCGACACGTCGGGCAGCCAGTACGCGTTGTCGAAGTGGCACACCGCGCGCGTCATCACGGGCCCCGACAGGTCGGCGGAGAAGCCGCAGCGCGACGTCATGTCGACCGCGACGCCTTCGATCACGCCCGCATCGTCGTAGCCGACGTCGTAGCGGGAATGAAAGTCGTGGCGCTTGCCGGTGATCATCATGTCGTCGTCGCGATCGGGGCGCAGCTTCACCGGGCACTGCAGCTTCCACGCGGCGAGCGCCGCGCAGCACGCGAACAGGCCCGATTGCGATTCCTTGCCGCCGAAGCCGCCGCCCATCCGCCGGCATTCGACGAGCACGTCGTGCGACGCGAGCCCGAGCGCGCGCGCGACGAGATGCTGCATCTCGCTCGGATGCTGCGTCGAGCTGTAGACGTGCATCGCGCCGTCCTCCTTCGGCACCGCGTACGCGATCTGCCCTTCGAGATAGAACTGCTCCTGGCCGCCGAGCGTCATCTCGCCCGACTCGCGATGCGCGGCGCGCGCGATCCGCGCGGCCGCGTCGCCGCGCGCGAGCTTCATCGGCGGCAGCACGTACGAGCCGGCCGCGCGCGCGGCCTGCGCGGTCAGGATCGCCGGCAGCTCGTCGTATTCGATCTGCGCGAGACGCGCGGCGCGACGCGCCGCATCGTGCGACGTCGCGACGACGACGAACATCGGCTGCCCGACGTACTGGACGACGCCGTCGGCAAGCACCGGATCGTCGTGGACGATCGGGCCGCAATCGTTCGCGCCAGGAATATCGGCCGCGGTCAGCACCGCGACGACGCCCGCCGCCGCGCGCACCGCGTCGAGCCGCATCGACACGATCCGCGCGTGCGGCTTCGCGGACAGGCCGAGCGCCGCGTGCAGCGTGCCCGCGACGAGCGGGATGTCGTCGGTGTAAGTCGCGCGCCCGCTCACGTGCAGATGCGCGGACTCGTGCGGGCGCGACACGTGGACCTGCTTGAACGCGTCGCGCTCGGCGTCGGCGGCGACGCTCAGGAAGGGTTCGGCTTGCTGGTTCATGATGCGATGGCTCCGCTTGGCGTCGATCGGTCAGGAGGCGGCCGGCTCGGCGGCGACTTCGCGCACGTTCACGGCCGATGCGGGCAGAGGATCGTGCGGGCGGGTCTCCAGCCAGAAGCGGTACAGCAGGTTCTTCGCGGTCTCGAGCCGATACGCGCTCGTCGCGCGCATGTCGGTGAGCGGCGCATAGTCGCTCTCGAGCGCGCGCATCGCGGCGAGCGCGGCGGCCTCGTCCCAGACGGCGTTCTCGAGCGCGCGCTCCGCGTGCGGCGCGCGCTTCGGCGTCGCGGCCATCCCGCCGAACGCGACGCGCGGCGCGCGAATCGCGTCGCCGTCGGCGATGAACGCGAACGCCGCGCAAACGGCCGAGATGTCGGAATCGAAGCGCTTCGACACCTTATACGTGCGAAAGCGCAGGTTCGCGCGCGCGCCGGTGCGCTTCGGCACCTTCAGCGCGGCGACGAACTCGTGCCCGGCCATGTCCGTCTTCTGGTAGCCGAGATACAGATCCTCGAGCGGCAGCTCGCGCACGGCCTCGCCGCCGCGCAGCACGACGCGCGCGCCGAGCGCGATGAGGCCCGGCATCGAATCGCCGATCGGCGAGCCGTTCGCGACGTTGCCGCCCATCGTGCCCGCGTTGCGGATCGGCAGCGACGCGAAGCGCTTCCACATCTCCGTCAGTTCCGGGTAGTGCGCGGCGAGCGCCGCGTACGCGGCCTCCACCGTCGCGCCCGCGCCGATCTCGATCCACTCGTCGCGCTCGACGATCCGGCGCAGCTCGCCCACCTGGCCGACGTAGATCACGTCGCCCAGCTCGCGCAACTGCTTGGTCACCCACAGGCCGACGTCGGTGCTGCCCGCTAGCACGCGCGCGGCCGGTTTGTCGGCCTTCAGCCGCGCGAGCGCGTCGAGCGTGCGCGGCGCGTCGAACGACTGGCCCGCGTGCTCGTAGTGGAACGTGTCGTCGCGGCGCAGCGACGCGAGCGTGCGCGCGAGCGCGGCGACGTCGACGCTCGCCTTCGGCGGCGGCGCGTCGAACATCCGCACGGCCGCGTCGACGATCGGCCGGTAGCCGGTGCAACGGCACAGATTGCCCGTCAGCGCGTCGGCGATCTCGGCGCGCGACGGCGTCGTCCGGCCCGTGCGCGACGCTTCGTGCCCGTGCGTCTCGTACAGCGCCCACATCGACATCGCGAAGCCCGGCGTGCAGAAGCCGCACTGCGAGCCGTGGCATTCGACGAGCGCGTCCTGCACCGGATGCAGCGTGCCGTCCGGCTGGCGCAGATCCTCGACCGTGAAGAGCGCGCGGCCGTCGAGCGTCGGCAGGAACTGGATGCACGCGTTGACCGCCTTGAAATCGACGCCGCCCGCGTCGTTCAGCTCGCCGACGACGACCGTGCACGCGCCGCAGTCGCCTTCCGCGCAGCCTTCCTTCGTACCGGTGCAACGCGCGTCCTCGCGCAGATACTGAAGCACCGTGCGGGTGACGTTCGCGCCGCCGATTTCGCGGATCGCCTGACGATGGTAGAAACGGATCGGCTCACTCATGTTGCGTCGTTCTCGAAAATGGGGACACGCCCGGACGGCGGCGGCGCGCGCCGTGCTCAAGCGGCGCGCGCACCGCCGCCGTCGGCGTCTTCGTCATATTTCGCACGCTATCACCGTCAAATTCCGGAACCCATAGCCGAGCGCGCATGCGGCTTATATCGCTGCGACGATATGCCGCTTTGCACACCGTTTAACTAAGCGGTACATGCAAGAAAACCGGTTCCATGTAAAAATTCGGCTTTCGCATCAAACGGATGCGCGTCTTCGTTCCGTCCCCCAATGTCCGCCGATTCCGCCCCCTCCCCGCGCAGCGCGTTCGCGACGACGCTGCAGATCGTTTCCGTCGTTTCGTTTACGTTCGTCTGCTACCTGACGATCGGCCTGCCGCTCGCGGTGCTGCCCGGCTTCGTCCATGACGAGCTCGGCTTTTCCGCGATCATCGCGGGCGCGGCAATCAGCGTGCAGTACTTCGCGACGCTCGCGTCGCGGCCGCTCGCCGGACGCTTCGCGGACACGCTCGGCCCGAAGCGCACCGTGTTGCGCGGGCTCGCCGCATGCGGCGCGAGCGGCGCGCTGCTGCTGTCCGCCTTCGCATTCGTGCGCTGGCCGGCCGCGAGCATCACGCTGCTCGTCGCGAGCCGGCTCGTGCTCGGCGTCGGGGAAAGCCTCGTCGGCACGGGCGCGATCCTGTGGGGAATCGGCCGCGTCGGCACCGCGAACAACGCGCGGGTGATCTCGTGGAACGGCATCGCGACGTATGGCGCGCTCGCGATCGGCGCGCCCGTCGGCGTCGCGATCTCGCATGCGCTGATTCCCGCCGTGCTCGGCGTGCTCGTGATCGCGCTCGCGGCGCTCGGCTATTACCTCGCCCGGCTGATCGCGCCCGTGCCGCTCGTGCACGGCGAGCGGATGTCGTACGCGAGCGTGTTCACCCGCGTGCTGCCGCACGGCCTCGGCCTCGCGCTCGGCTCGGCCGGCTTCGGCTCGATCGCGACGTTCATCACGCTCTACTACGCGGAGCGCCACTGGCCGAACGCGGCGCTGTCGCTGACCGTGTTCGGCACGCTCTTCATCGGCGCGCGCCTGCTGTTCGCGAACACGATCAAGACGCACGGCGGGTTCCGCGTCGCGATCGTGTCGTTCGCGTTCGAATCGGCGGGCCTGCTGATGTTGTGGCTCGCGCCCGTGCCGCACGTCGCGCTCGTCGGCGCGGCGCTGACGGGCTTCGGCTTCGCGCTGATCTTCCCGGCGCTCGGCGTCGAGGCGGTCGCGCTCGTGCCGCCCGCGAGCCGCGGCGCGGCGCTGTCCGCGTATTCGGTGTTCCTCGATCTGTCGCTCGGGATCACGGGGCCGCTCGCCGGCTACGTCGCGGGCGCGTTCGGCTATCCGCAGGTGTTCCTGTGCGCGGCCGTCGCGGCGGCGGCGGGCGTCGCGCTGTCGACGGTGCTGTATCAGCGGCAGGCGCGCTTGTCCGGCAGCGGCGCGGCGGCCTGAACGCCTGCCGCACGGCGCTCGACCGGACGAATGGCCGGCCGCGACTCGACCATAGAGCGAGAAAACCAAGAAGCCGCCCGCGCATCTCGGGCGGCTTTGTTTCATGCGGCCATCGCGCCTTCGCGCAAGCGAGCTTGCGGGCCGCCGGGGGGTGTTGGCCTAGCCGCTGCGTCGGCCCGTCGCGATGCGCGAGCGCGCCCGCGAGTGATGAATCGAATGGAAACGGCGGCCGGTGGCTAGCAGGCTGCTGAAATTCTCTCGCGAGGACTACGGCTGAAAATTTCCGCCCTCGTAAAACGCTCTACAAGCCGCTCGCGCGACTTCGGGAAGAGGTAGACGACCCGCGAAACCGTCTGCGAGCCCCCCCTCAAAGTAGTTTTTCAACAGCCTGCCAGAGGCTCGCGATTGAGTGGCGATTAACGATCGACGGCGGCTGGTCGTCCGTGGGCGCGCTGACTGTCGGCAGGCTTGAACGACTGGCGTTTAGTTGTTGGGCGATTGGCGACAATCGCGGTCGGCGGTCGGCAGCGCAACAGTATCCGTCGCAGACGACTTCGACCGCACGCACCGCGCCGCCGTCCCCGCATCGGATGCACCACACGGACCGCGCGCCGCACGGTACGCCGCCCGTTCAGGCGGCTCGCACGAAGAGCCGCCGCGTCAGATCGAACGCGACCAGATTCCCGGCGACGACGAGCATCAACCCGAGCACCGCGAGCGACGACCATCGATATCCCTCGAACACGGTCGATACGGCGAGCGCGACGATCGGAAACAGCACCGTGCAATAGGCCGCGCGTTCCGGCCCGATCCGGCCGACGAGGGTCAGGTACGCGGTGAACCCGATCACCGAGCCGGGCACCGCGAGATAGACGAGCGCGCCGAGATAGCGCGGACTCGTGTCGATCGCGAGCGGCAGCCCGGCCGCGACGCTGCCGACGGTCACGATCGTCGCGCCGATCAGCATCGCCCAGCCGTTGGTCGCGAGCGGATGAAGTCCCATCGACTGCATGCGGCTCGACAGCAGATTGCCCGCCGAGAAGCACATCGTGCCCGCAAACGCGATCGCGAGGCCGATCCAGGTCGCGCGATCGTCGACGTGCCCCGCCATCTGCTGCCAGAACAGGCACGCGATGCCCGCCAGGCCGAGCAGCGCGCCGGCAACCGCGGACGGCCGCAGCGGCCGCCCCATGAACACGCGTCCGTTGATCGAGTTCAGCAGCGGCGCGGTCGAGAACACCACGGCGACGAGGCCGCTCGGCACGACCTGCTCCGCATAGTAGAAGCACAGGAAATTGAGACAGAAGAGCGCGAGGCCCTGCGCGGCGAGATAGCGCCACGCTTCGCGCGGCGGCCGGACCGGCCGGCGCATCACGCGCAACAGCACGAACATCGCCGCCGCCGCGAGCCAGAAGCGCCACGCGATCGACACGGGCGGCGGCACGCTGCCGAGCTGCCATTTGATCGCGATCCAGGTGGTGCCCCAGATCAGCACGGTGACGACGTAAAGCGACAGATTCATGGCGGATTCGAAAGCAGAAACGGAATCGGATTCGGATTCGGAAACACGATTCCGACTATGCCGCCGCGCATCCGGCGCCGATTGTCTGGAATTGCGGTCATTTGCACCTGGGCGGGCCGTGCACGCGCGCGCACGCTTATACTCGCCCCATCATGCATACGCCCTCCACGCCTGCGCTCGATGCGCGCCTGTCCGTGCCCGCCGCCGATTTCGTCGGCGACGAGGTGCCGTTCGGCCTGCAGTCCGTCTGCCGGACGCTCGCCGAGGCGAACGCGACGCTCGAACGCTTCGCATGGCTCGGCGATCACCTCGCGATCGCCGAGTGGACGCGCATCACTGAGGAAAGCGAAACGGTCTACGCGCAGCCCGGCCATCACACGCTGTCGTGCTATCTGGACGGCGGCTACCGCACCGAGCGGCAGAAGGTCGCGCGCTACGGCGCGCCGAGCCTGCTCTGCGCGCTGCCTGGCGATCATGAATCGCGCTGGTGGGTGCGCGGCGAAATGCATTTCGTCCACCTGTACTTCCTGCCGGAGCACTTCGCGCAGCGCGCGATCCGCGAGCTCGACCGCGAGCCGCGCGAGCTGAAGCTCGCCGATCGCACGTATTTCGAGGATGCGCGCGTCGCCGCGCTATGCCGCTCGCTCGCGCTCGAGCGCTGGGACGACGCCGACGGCCGGCTGCGCGTGAACGAAACCTCGCACGAAGTGCTGAGCCTGCTGTTGCGCGGGCAAAGCATGACGTGCGCCGACACGCCGTTCAAGGGCGGGCTCGCGCCGGCCGTGCGCCGCCGCGTGCGCGACTACATCGACACGTACCTGACGCAGCCGATGACGCTCGGCGAGCTCGCGGCGCTCGCATCGCTGTCCGAATACCACTTCTCGCGCATGTTCCGCGTATCGTTCGGCCGTGCGCCGCACGCGTGGATCGCGCAACAGCGCCTCGTTCGCGCGCGCACGCTGCTGCGCGCGACGTCGCTGCCGCTCGCGCAGGTCGCCGCGCGGTGCGGCTACGCGAACGCCGCGCACTTCAGCCACCGCTTCCGCGATGCGCACGGCGCGACGCCGGGCGAGTACCGCCGGGCGATGCAGGCCGCGTAGCCGGCCCGGACATCGCCGCGCGCCGCGTCACTCGCCGCGCCCCGACAGCGCCTGCTCGAGCGCCGAGACGCCCGCCGGCAGATCGACGGGCGCCTTCAGATCGATCATCGTGCGGCCGAACGCGTGCAGCGTGCGGAACAGATTGTGCTCGCGGCATTGCTCGCCCATCTGGCCGATGCGCACGATCGGCAGGCCGAACGAGCCCGAAATCTCGACCTGGTACTGCTTCGAGATGTGTCCGCAGATGAGCCCCGGCGTGAGCCCGTCCGGCACGGCGATGCCGACCACCGAGTTCAGCCGGCACGACTCGGGCGCGTAAAGCTCGAGCCCCATTCCGGTGATGCCCGCCTGCAGCGCGAGCGAGCAGCGCAGATGCCGCGCGTAGCGGTTCTCGAGCGTCTCCGCGCAGACGAGCCGCAACGCCTCGTGCAGCGCGAGCACGCCGGACACGGGCGCCGTGTAGTGATAACCGGCGTTGTGCCAAAAGTTCTCGGCGAGCGCCATGTCGAGGCACCAGTGCGTGTTCGGCGCCGGGCGGCTCTTCATCCGCTCCCACGCGGCGTCGGAGAACGCGATCAGCGACACGCCCGGAATCGACGACAGCCCCTTCTGCCCGCCCGTGATCACCGCGTCGATGCCCCACGCGTCCATGTCGAGCGGCATCGTCGACAGCGTGCAGACGGCGTCGACGACGACGAGCGCGCCCGCCGCCTTCGCGATCGTCGCGATTGCCTTCAGATGGCGGTTCCACACCGTGTTCGACGTCTCGCCGTGGACGATCGTGACGATCTCCGGGCGCTCGCGCGCGATCGCGTCGGCGATCTCGTCGAGGCTCGCCACGGCGCGATCGGGCACGTCGATCGACGCGACGCTCGCGCCGACGCGCGTCGCCATCTCGGCCATCCGCGCGCTGAAGAAGCCGTTCTTGACCGACAGCACCCGGGTGCCGGGCCACGCGAGATTCGAGATCGCCATCTCCATCGCCGCGGAACCGGGGCCCGCGACGCCCAGCACCCACTTCGTGCGCGTCTGGAACACGTAGCGGGCCATTTCCTTCACCTGCTCGATGATCTTCGCCATCGTCGCGCCCAGGTGATTGATCACGATCGTGTTCGCCTTCGCCACCGCCGCCGGGATCGGCACGGGGCCCGCGCCCATCATGAGGAGCGGTTCTTCGGGCAGAATCGCGTCGAGCGGGACGACGACGGGACAGGGAATCGGCGAATGATCGGTCGTGGACATGAGCTGAGCGGAACAACGGGTTGAGAATACGGTGATCGATCGATCATTCCGCGAACCGTTGCAATACGCAAGTGTTTTGATCGACGCGAGCTTCGGATGGGCGCGACGGCGGCGGCGGGCAGCGCGGCGACGCATCCTGCCGGCCCGCTTCGCCCGCGCGCCTGCGTTGCCGCGAGCCGGCCGCGGCCGCCCCGGGCCGCGGCGAACCGGGTTCGCCGCTCGCCGCGCCCGCCGTCGCCCGCGGTCGTCGACGGCCCGCCTGCGACGCATCAGTACTTGACGCCCGCCGCGGCCCGCCTTTCTTCTTATTCGGCCGCCGGCGCTTTTCTCGCGCGACGCCCCCGGAAAATTCCCACCCGCGCCGTCCGAATAGGCCAAATCGTCATCAAATCCGCCTCCCACTAAATCGAAAAATCATTTTTTGCAACCCGAACCGTCAAGCTTTTCGAAAAAGCTTGCATTAACCATTCGATGCGATGCAGCAAATTTATTTGTTCCGCGCCGGAAAAGAACCTTAGACCGCATTGCAATCCGCTCACAAAAATCCCCGGAAAAATGCTCGAACGGCGTGCGCCGCACGGCGCTGCGCACTCCGAACCAGCGGAGTACCGTACTGGAAACGGTACCGCGCCGGCCGCGCCGCGCGGACGCCTCGCAGGGATTAAAACTGTCGCATTCGTCGAATATCATCCGCGCAAATCTCGGAATCGGTTCACACCCCGAAAATAGGGATCGCCGATCCCGACGACCGATTTATTACATTCGAGATGAAATAATTATTTAGTTGACTGATGCACTCAGCTTATTGAACAATTTGCCCAGCCTTCGATGATTCGATATTTAAGACAAGTTCTGTGCTGATCCGACAGCCGGCGGCTTGCCATGATCGAAGGCGAAAAACACAACATAATCATTTAATGGGCCAACGAAAGCTATGAACCAAATCCAGACCATGCGTGTTTTCGTATGTGTTGCAGAACTGCAGAGCTTCCGGCGAGCGGCGCGGAAACTCGGCGTATCGAATGCGCTCGTCACGCGTTCGATCGCGATGCTCGAGACACATCTGAACACGCGCCTCATCCATCGCACGACGCGCAATCTGTCGCTGACGGAAGCGGGCATCCGCTACCTCGACGGCTGCCGGGCGCTGCTCGAGGAGTTCGATCAGCTCGAGGCATCCGTCGAGCGGGCGGTTCATGAGCCCGTCGGCACGTTGCGCGTCGCCGTGTCCGGGTTGCTGTCGCCCGGCCGGGTCACGCCCCTCGTCGACAGCTACCGGCGTCAGTACCCGAAGGTCCGCGTGCAGCTGACGCTGACCGAAGGGCCGCTCGACGTGATCGAAGCCGGCTACGACGCCGGCCTCGTCACAGGCGGCCGCCTCGACGGCAACCCGGCGCTGATCGGCCATCCGCTGATGCCGAACACGCTCGCGCTGTGCGCCGCGCCTTCGTACATCGAACGGCACGGCGCGCCGCACCGGCCCGACGATCTCGTCCGCCATGCGTGCATCGCGCTGCCGGCCGACCAGCACTCGTCGACCTGGCGCTTCGTCGATCCGGATCACTTCACGCACGTCGTGTCGCTGCAGCCCGTCTACACGGTCAACAGCGCATCGATGGTGCGCGCGGCGACGCTCGCCGGCACCGGCATCTCGGTGCTGCCGGAAAGCTACATCGCCGACGCGCTGGAAAGCGGCGAGCTCGTGCGGATTCTCGGCGACTACCGGATCGACGATCCCGACACGCAGCTGTCGATCGTCTATCCGAACCGCCAGTTCCTGCCGGCGCGCACCCGCAGCTTCGTCGAGCACGCGCTGTACCACCTCGGCGGCCAGAAGACCGAGACGAACGGCCACTACTTCATGCGCGAGGCCGGCACGGCGAAGCGCCCCGACGTCGTCACGGGGCTCCAGTGACGCTCGGCTGAAGTAAACTAATGCGCACCCTTTACCGGAGGCAAAGCGTGCGCGTGATTCTTTTCAGCAGCCGGCAGTACGACCACGATTCGTTCGATGCCGCCAACCAGTCGTTCGGCTACCGGCTGCATTTCCAGCCTTCCCATCTCGACGCGGAGACGGCGATCCTCGCGCGCGGCTACGAGGTCGTCTGCCCGTTCGTCAACGACACCCTCGACGCCGCCGTGCTCGAGGCGCTCGCCGCGGGCGGCACGCGCCTCATCGCGCTGCGCTCGGCGGGCTTCAACCATGTCGACCTCGCGGCGGCGGCCCGGCTCGGGCTCATCGTCGTGCGCGTGCCCGCCTACTCGCCGCATGCGGTCGCCGAGCACGCGGTCGCGCTGATCCTCGCGCTCAACCGCCGCCTGCCGCGCGCCGTCGCGCGCACCCGCGAAGGCGACTTCTCGCTGAACGGGCTGCTCGGCTTCGATCTCTTCGGCAAGACGGTCGGCGTAATCGGCACGGGCCTTATCGGCAGCGTGTTCGCGCGGATCGTGGCGGGCTTCGGAATGCGCGTGCTCGCGCATTCGCTGCCGCCGCACGACGACGCGCTGATCGCGCTCGGCGTGCGCTACGTGCCGCTCGAGCAGTTGCTCGCCGAATCGGACATCGTGAGCCTGCACTGCCCGCTGATGCCCGCCACCCATCACCTGATCGACGCCGGCGCGCTCGCCCGGATGAAGCCGGGCGCGATGCTGATCAACACGAGCCGCGGCGGCCTCGTCGACACGCAGGCGCTGATCGACGCGCTGAAGACGGGCCAGCTCGGGCATCTCGGGCTCGACGTCTACGAGGAGGAAAGCGGGCTCTTCTTCGAAGACCATTCGGATCGCCCGCTGCAGGACGACGTGCTCGCGCGGCTGCTCACGTTCCCGAACGTGATCGTCACGTCGCACCAGGCGTTCTTCACGCGCGAGGCGCTCGCGGAGATCGCGCATACGACGCTGTCGAACATCCGCGCATGGCAGGACGGCGCGCCGCGAAACGTCGTCGACGCGGTGCAGCAGGGCTGACGGCGAGCGGGGGCGGACGCGCCGTGGGCAGTGCGGCGTAGGCCGTATGGGCCTTGGATCTTGGGCCTTGGGCCTTGCGCCTTGGGCCTTGCGCCTCACGCCGTGGGCCGCGGACCTTGCGTCGTGCTCCGGCACGCCGATTCGGCGGGTCGGGCCCCGTCGGCTAAACCCCTTATTGGCGCGCCGCGCGAGTCTGCTATCGTTGCGGCGATTCTTCGCCTCCACCCGTTTCGCCAGTTCACCATGCGTTTCGACGAACCCGCGATCGCCGCCGTCTACCGGGCGATCTTCGAGCGGCGCGACATGCGCCATTTCACGTCCGCCCCGGTCGATCCCGCCGTTCTCGCGCGCTTGCTGCGCGCCGCGCATCACGCGCCGAGCGTCGGCTTCATGCAGCCGTGGCGCTTCATCCGCGTGACCGACCCCGCGCTTCGCGAGCGCATTCACGCGCTCGTCGACGCCGAGCGCCGCGCGACCGCCGACGCGCTCGGCGAGCGGCACGACGAATTCATGCGGCTGAAGGTCGAAGGCGTGCGCGAATGCGGCGAGCTCCTCGTCGTCGCGCTCGCCGACGGGCGCGAGCGGCACGTGTTCGGCCGCCGCACGCTGCCGGAGATGGATCTCGCGTCGGCCGCTTGCGCGATCCAGAACATGTGGCTCGCCGCGCGCGCCGAGGGGCTCGGGATGGGCTGGGTGTCGCTCTTCGACGTCGACGCGCTACGCCGGCTGCTCGCGATGCCGGACGGCGCGAAGCCGATCGCCGTGCTATGCCTCGGCCACGTCGACGCGTTCTACGCGAAGCCGATGCTCGAGGAAGAGCGGTGGGCCACGCGGATGCCGCTCGAGGAATGCCTGTACGAGAACGGCTGGGACACCGCGCCGACGCCTGCGCGCAACACCTGATCAGGCCCTAAACACAGGGGTTTTCCCTGAGATAAAATCGCGGCTGTCCCGCTCGCTTCCATCGGCGCGCCGCATCCCGCGGCGCCGGAGGCGGCGGCCCTCCCGCGAGTCGTCCATGCCGCTGCCCCTCTTCGCCCTTGCCGTTGCCGCGTTTGGTATCGGTACCACCGAGTTCGTCATCATGGGCCTCCTGCCGAACGTCGCGCGCGACCTAGGCGTGTCGATTCCGGCGGCGGGCATGCTCGTGTCCGGCTACGCGCTCGGCGTGACGATCGGCGCGCCGATTCTCGCCGTCGTCACCGCGAAGATGCCGCGCAAGGCGGCACTGCTTTCGCTCATCGGCGTGTTCATCGTCGGCAACCTGTTTTGCGCGATCGCGCCCGGCTACACGGCGCTGATGATCGCGCGCGTCGTCGCCGCGTTCTGCCACGGCGCGTTCTTCGGCATCGGCTCGGTCGTGGCGAGCAGCCTCGTCGCGCCGAACAAGCGCGCGCAGGCGATCGCGCTGATGTTCACCGGCCTCACGCTCGCAAACGTGCTCGGCGTGCCGCTCGGCACCGCGCTCGGCCAGGCGTTCGGCTGGCGCGCGACGTTCTGGGCCGTCACCGGCATCGGCGCGCTCGCGGCAGCAGCGCTCGCCGTCTGCGTGCCGAAGCGCCTCGAGATGCCCGCCGCCGGCATCGCGCGCGAATTCGGCGTGCTGCGCAATCCGCAGGTGCTGATGGTGCTCGGCATCAGCGTGCTCGCGTCGGCGAGCCTCTTCACCGTGTTCACGTACATCACGCCGATCCTCGAGGACGTGACGGGCTTCACGCCGCACGACGTCACGCTCGTGCTGCTGCTCTTCGGCCTCGGCCTGACGGTCGGCGGCACCGTCGGCGGCAAGCTCGCCGACTGGCGGCGGATGCCGTCGCTCGTCGCGACGCTCGCGGCGATCGGCGTCGTGCTCGCCGCGTTCGCGGGCACGATGCGTACGCCGATGCCCGCGCTCGTGACGATCTTCGTGTGGGGCGTGCTCGCGTTCGCGATCGTGCCGCCGCTGCAGATCCTGATCGTCGACCGCGCGAGCCACGCGCCGAATCTCGCGTCGACGCTCAACCAGGGCGCGTTCAATCTCGGCAACGCGCTCGGCGCGTGGCTCGGCGGCACCGCGATCCACGCGGGCGTGCCGCTCGCGAAGCTGCCGTGGGCGGGCGCCGTGCTCGCGATGGCGGCGCTCGCGCTCACGCTGTGGTCGGCGTCGCTCGAACGGCGCGCGGTGCCGGGGCCGGCCGAATGCGCCTGATGCGCGGAGCGCGCGAGGCAGCGATTCGCTGCGCGGCAGGCCGGATGATGCGCCGCCGGCAACGGATCGATCGCCCCGTTGAATCGCGCTCGACGAACGGCGCGCTGCCGATCGGCGTGGCCGTCGGCCGCGCGACGTGATCGCATGCGCGGCGCGCCGGTCCGGCTTGGGCGATTGGCTCGCCGCGCAAGCGAACGTCGACGCATCGAAAGGCGCGAATCGCGTCGCGCCGTCAAGCATCGGGCATTTCCGCTTTTCGCCGAAGTCTCGTGTCACGCGCGGCTCCCGGTTGGGCTCCGCGCATTCGAATGCCGGTTGGGCCGCGTGCGCGACTCGAATCGCGCCGCCGCGCAGCGAGCATCCCGCTTTTCACCGAAGTCTCGTATCACGCGCGGCTCCCGGTTGGGCTCCGCGCATTCGAATGCCGGTTGGGCCGCGTGCGCGACTCGCACCGCGCCGCCGCGCGTCGGACATTTGCGCTTTTTCGCACATGCCGAGAATGCCGCGCGTCGCGTGCGATCATCGGCCCGGTACGGCATGCGTGAATCGGGCAGGCGCCGCCGTCCGTCCATACGACCGCGCGACACACGGCCGGCGCAGCATCGAGCCCGGCTGCCTCCACCACGCACGCTCCGCCTCCGCCTCCGCGCAGCCCCGGCATCGGCATCGGCATCGGCGTCGCCGCGTCGCGCGGCACGCATCTCGATGGAGCGATTCCGCTCCCCGGTGTAGCATCACGGCCGTCATGAAAACGATCCTCACCCGCGATTTTCTCGCGCTCATTCTCAGCGTCGCCGTCGTCGGCCTCGGCACGGGCGCCACCCTCCCCCTCACCGCGCTCGCGCTCACCGAGGCGGGCCACGGCACCAACATCGTCGGCATGCTGACCGCCGCGCAGGCGGGCGGCGGCCTCGTCGTCGTGCCGTTCGTGTCGGCAATCATGAAGCGCTTCGGCGGACGGCAAGTGATCGTCGCGTCGGTGCTCATGCTCGCCGCGGCGACCATCCTGATGCAGTTCACGTCGAGCCTCGCCGTCTGGGGCGTGCTGCGCGTCGTCTGCGGCGCCGCGTTGATGCTGCTCTTCACGATCGGCGAAGCGTGGGTCAACCAGCTCGCCGACGATGCGACGCGCGGGCGCGTCGTCGCGATCTACGCGACGAATTTCACGCTGTTCCAGATGGCGGGCCCCGTGCTCGTCAGCCAGATCGCCGGGATGACGAACGTGCGTTTCGCGCTGAGCGGCGCGCTTTTCCTGCTCGCCTTGCCGTCGCTCGCGTCGATCCGCAAGACGCCTGTCGGCGACGAGCCGCATCACGAGGCGCACGACCGCTGGACGCGCGTGATGCCGAAGATGCCCGCGCTCGTCATCGGCACCGCGTTTTTCGCGCTGTTCGACACGCTCGCCCTCTCGCTGCTGCCGCTCTTCGCGATGGAGCGCGGCGTCGCGAGCGGAACGGCCGTGCTGCTCGCGGCGATCCTGCTGTTCGGCGACACCGCGATGCAATTCCCGATCGGCTGGCTCGCCGACAAGCTCGGCCGAGAGCGCGTGCATATCGGCGCGGGTTGCGTCGTGCTCGCGCTGCTGCCGCTGTTGCCCGTCGTCGTCGCGACGCCGTGGCTCTGCTGGCCGCTCCTCTTCGTGCTCGGCGCGGCGGCGGGCAGCGTCTACACGCTGTCGCTCGTCGCGTGCGGCGAGCGCTTCCGCGGCTCGGCGCTCGTGACGGCGAGCTCGCTCGTGTCCGCGTCGTGGAGCGCGGCGAGCTTCGGCGGACCGCTCGTCGCCGGCGCGCTGATGGAGCAGCTCGGCGGCGATGCGCTGGTCG
Organism: Burkholderia savannae; assembly: GCF_001524445.2. Lineage (NCBI taxonomy): Bacteria > Pseudomonadati > Pseudomonadota > Betaproteobacteria > Burkholderiales > Burkholderiaceae > Burkholderia > Burkholderia savannae. The sequence continues at coordinate 679,289 of NZ_CP013417.1, read as the reverse complement.
GCGTGCTGATCGTGTCGGCGCTCGCGTTCATCGTCGCCGCGCTTTGGGAGCGACGAACATTGCCGATGCACGCGGCTCGGCAGGAGCGGTGACGCAAATCGGAGCTGCGGACGTTCGCGGCCGCGAGTCCGCTGTCGTCAGCGAAAGAATGGACGAGTGCGCATGGTCGCTCGGGATTTGGCAATGTCTTGCGCGGTTTGAAACTTCTCGCTTCCGGCGTTCGAATGCTGAATGCTGAATGCTGAATGCTGAATGCTGAATGCTGAATGCTGAATGCTGAATGCTGAATGCCGAGCCGAGCCGAGCCGAGCAACGCACGGTGCAGAATACCTTGTGCCAAGCTCCAACTTCGGAATTTGCAATTTCCGACATCGAGCTCTTGGCTTCTGGCTTCTGGCTTCTGGCTTCTGGCTTCTGGCTTCGAGGTTCGAGGTTCGAGGTTCGAAATTCGAAATTCGAAATTCGAAATTCGAAGCATACGACGCATGAAGCGCCGCGCATGACGCAGCAAACGACATCCCGCCACCGCGTTGCAACGCCCCCTCCGCCCGGACACCGGACCGCCCCGACGCACCCGCCCAAACGACACGGGCGCTTGCAGCACCGAAGCCGCAAGCGCCCGATTCGACCTCTCGCACAGCCCGCGCCGCGACACTGCTCGCCGGGCGGCACGACCGTCTCCCCTCACTACGCTGTCACCCCTTCGACGCCGGCAGAATCTTCCCGACGCACGTCCCGAAGCCGACGCGATACCCGTCGCCCTGGCACCAGCCGGCGAGCGTCAGCTCGTCGCCGTCCTCGATGAACGCGCGCACGCCGCCGCTCGCGAGCGCGACGGGCTCCTTGCCGTTCCACGTCAGCTCGAGCAGGCTGCCGAACGAATCCTTCGTCGGCCCGCTGATCGTGCCCGAGCCCATCAGGTCGCCGACCCGCGTGTTGCAGCCCGACACCGTGTGATGCGCGAGCTGCTGCGCCATCGTCCAGTACATGTGCTTGAAGTTCGTGCGCGAGATCGTCGTCGCGCCGGCCGCGCCTTCCGGCTTCAGCCGCACTTCGAGCTCGACGTCGAACGCATGCTCGCCGCCGTGGCGCAGATACGCGAGCGGCTCCGGCGCCTGCTTCGGCTGCGCGGTGCGGAACGGCTCGAGCGCGTCGAGCGTGACGATCCACGGCGAGATCGACGTCGCGAACGTCTTCGCGTTGAACGGCCCGAGCGGCACGTATTCCCATTGCTGGATGTCGCGCGCGCTCCAGTCGTTCAGGAGCACCACGCCGAAAATGTGCGACTCCGCGTCCTCGCACGCGATCGGCTCGCCGAGCGCGCTGCCGCGGCCGACGATGAAGCCCGTCTCGAGCTCGATATCGAGCTTGCGGCACGCGCCGAACACCGGGCGGTCGCTGTCCGGCAGCTTCAGTTGCCCGTTCGGCCGGCGCACCGGCGTACCGCTCACGACGACCGACGACGCGCGGCCGTTGTAGCCGATCGGCATCTCGGACCAGTTCGGCAACAGCGCGTTCTTCGGATCGCGAAACATCGAGCCGACGTTCGTCGCGTGTTCCTTCGACGAATAAAAATCGGTGTAGCCGGGAATGTCGACGGGCAGATGGAGGGTCGCGTCGCGCTGCGCGACGAGCGCGCGCGCGCGCAACGCAGCGTCGTCGCGCAGCCGCGCGCAGCCGCGCTCGAAAAGGGCGCTCAGCTGGACGCGCACGCTGCGCCACGCATCGCGGCCGAGCGCGATGAAATCGTTGAGCGCCGGCCGCTCGAACACGGCCGCCTCGCCCTCCACCGTCAACAGGCCCGCGCGCGCGAGCTCGGCGAGATCGACGATCGCATCGCCGAGCGCGACGCCCGCGCGCTTCTCCGGATGGCGCGCATCGCTGAAGATGCCGAACGGCAGGTTCTGGATCGGAAAATCGCACGCGGCGTCGTTCGCCGCGTCGAGCCAGCTCTTGCGCGAAGGATCGAGGCTCGCGCGCAGTTCGTCGGGGGTAGCGCTCATCGTTGCTCCGGATTGAAGTGCTTCTTGAGGCCTTGCCAGCATTCGAAGTAATTCGCCTGCAGTTGCGCGGTGTCGAGCGCGAAGCGCGTCGGGCGAATCAGCGTGCGGGTCTCGAACATGAACGCCATCGTGTCGCCGACCTTGTTCGGCTTCGACGTGTCGATCGCCGAGGCCTTCTCGAACGTGTCCGCATCCGGCCCGTGGCCCGACATGCAGTTGTGCAGGCTCGCGCCGCCCGGCACGAAGCCTTCCGCCTTCGCGTCGTACGCGCCGTGCACGAGCCCCATGAATTCGCTCGCGACGTTGCGGTGGAACCACGGCGGGCGGAACGTGTCCTCGGCCGCGAGCCAGCGCGGCGGGAAGATCACGAAGTCGATCGCATCGACGCCCGGCGTGTCGCTTTGCGACTGCAGCACGAGGAAGATCGACGGATCGGGATGGTCGTAGCTGATCGAGCCGATCGTGTTGAAGTGACGCAGATCGTACTTGTACGGCGCGTAGTTGCCGTGCCACGCGACGACGTCGAACGGCGAATGATCGATGTCCGCGCGCCAGAGCCGGCCGTTGAGCTTCGCGACGAGTTCGAACGCGCCTTCGCGGTCTTCGTACGACGCTCTCGGCGCGAGAAAGTCACGCGGATTCGCCAGCCCGTTCGAGCCGATCGGCCCGAGGTCCGGCAGCCGCAGCAGCGCGCCGAAGTTCTCGCAAACATAGCCGCGCGCGTGCCCATCCGGCAGCGCGACCGCAAAGCGCACGCCGCGCGGAATCACCGCGATCTCGAACGGCTCGACGTCGAGGCGGCCGAGCTCCGTCATGATGAAAAGCCGCCCTTCCTGCGGCACGATCAAGAGCTCGCCGTCCGCGCTGTAAAAGAAGCGCTCGCGCATCGAGCGGTTCGCCGCGTACAGGTGGATCGCGCAGCCGCTCATCGCGGCGGCCGAGCCGTTGCCCGCCATCGTCACCCAGCCGTCGACGAAATCGGTCGGCTGCGCGGGCATCGGCAGCGGGTCCCAGCGCAACTGGTTCGGCGGAGTCGGCGGCACGTCGTCCGAATCGCCGAAGTCGGCGACGATCCGGCGCTCGCCGGACACGAGCTCGAACGGCCGATGCACGGCGGCGGGCCGGATTCGGTACAGCCACGACCGGCGGTTGTGACCGCGCGGCGCGGTGAACGCGGTGCCGGACAACTGCTCCGCATAAAGCCCGTACGGCGCGCGCTGCGGCGAGTTGCGCGCGTGCGGCAGCGCGCCCGGCAGCGCCTCGGTCGCGAATTCGTTCGCGAAGCCGCTCTGGTAGCCGGCTTCGCCCGGTTTCGATAAATCCAGTGTCATGATTGTCGTTCTCTCCATTCAAGCGACGTTCGGCGCGGCCGCGCCGCGCCGCCGCGTCACGCTCGCGAGGCCGATCACGAGGACGGCCGAGCACAGCACCGGCACGGCCGCCGCGTGGAACAGCGCGTCGTTCGACCAGCCGAGCGCGATCAGTTGCCCGCCGACGAGCGGCCCGAGCACGGAGCCGGCGCGGCCCACGCCGAGACTCCAGCCGATGCCCGTCGAGCGCAGCGACGTCGGGTAATAATGGCCCGCGAGCGCGTTGACCGCGGGCTGTCCGCCGACGACGCAAAAGCCGCCGACGAACACGGCTGCGAGCAGCCAGACGAACGCATGCGCGACCGAGCCGATCATGCCGACCGCGATCGTCGCGCACGCGAAGCACGCGAACAGCACGCGCATGAAGCCGTGCCGTTCGATGAACCAGCCGAGCGACAGCGTGCCGATCACGCCGCCCGTCTGCAGCACCGTGCCGACGATGACGGCCGTGCCGCTTGCGTAGCCCGCGTCGCGCATCACGGTCGGCAGCCAGTTCGACAGGAAATACAGGTCGATCAGGTTCATGAAGTTGATCGCCCACAGCAACAGCGTGACGCCCGCGCGCCCCGCGCGGAACAGTTCGGCAACGGGCGCGCCCTTCGGCGCCGCCTCGCGCACGACGAGCCGCGTGTCGGGCGGCACGGCGAGTTGCGGCGCGAACCTCGCGAGCCACGCGCGCGCCGCTTCGTGCCGGCCCCGCAGCACGAGCAGTTGCGGCGATTCCGGCAGGCGAGCGGCCATCGCGGCCGCAAGCGCGAGCGGCACCGCGCCGCCGACGAAGAACACCGCGCGCCAGCCGAACGCCGGAATCAGCGCGGCGCTGACGAAGCCGCCCAGCGCCGCGCCGGCCGTGAAGCCGCACGACACGATCATCATCCGCTTCACGCGGTGCACGCCCGGGCTGCATTCGCCGACGAGCGCCATCGCATTCGGCATGATGCAGCCGAGCCCGAGGCCCGTCACGAAGCGCAGCGCGATCAGCATCGGGATCGACGTCGCGAACGGCGTCGCGAGCATCGTAAGCGCGAAGAACAGCGTCGCGCCGATCAGCACCGGCCGCCGGCCGATGCGATCGGCGAGCACCGACAGGCCGAGCGCGCCGAGCAGCATGCCGAACAGGCTCGCGCTGAAGACGGGCCCGAGCGCCTGCTTCTTCACGCCCCACTCGGCGATCACGCTCGGCGCGACGTAGCCCATCGCCTGCGCATCGAAGCCGTCGATCACGAGACACAGCCCGCAGAGCGCGAGCAGCATCGCGTGAAACGCGGGCCGATGCATGTCGTCGATCACGCGCTCGATTTCGAGCACGCGCGCGCCGGCCGCCGCCGTCATTGCAGCGCCGGCGCGCCGGGCGCGCCGTCGAGCGTGGCCGCGCCGCTGCGCGCGAGCGCCATCGCCTCGCGCAGCACGTCGAGATCGCCGACCTGGTTCGCGAGCAGCAGGATCAGCTTCGCGTTGACGATCTGGCTCTCGCTGTCGGGCAGGTCGCGGTGCATGTCGATCAGCGCCTCGTAGAACGCGTCCGGATCGGATAGACGCAAGCGGGTGTCGAGGTGCATCGTGTGTCTCCTGGTCTCGGTCGGTAGCTGGTTCGGTCACGCGTTGCAGATCGCGCGGGCGAGCGCCGCGCGCACCGCGCCCGCGTCCGCCGTGCGAAAGCGCGCGCATACGTGCTGGTCCGGGCGCAGCAGATAGAACGTGCCGGGATGCGCGTCGTAGCGCTGCGCGGCGAGCCCTTCGCTGTCCTCGATCACGTCGACGCCCGCCACCGCGCGCGCGCCGCCCTTCGGCACGACGAGCAGGGGCGCGACGGGCAGCGCGTGGCCGCGCGTCGCGTCGGCGAGCGCGGGCGCGTCGCCGATCGAGCCGAACAGCAGGCCGACGAAGCCGCCTTTCAGATGCTGCAGCAGCCAGCCGGGCTCGCCGTCCGCGAGCACGGGCGCATCCGGCGCGACCGCGCCCGGGACCGGCGCGCGCTCGAACGTGTCGCCCGCCCGATCGGGCGTATTGAGCCGCGAGTCGGCGAGCACGGCGGGCACCGACAGCCGGCCGCTGTTGACGAGCTTGCGCGCGAACTCGCAGTCGCGCGCGAGCTTGAGCGTCGCGTCGCGGAACACGCGCGAGATCGGGCTCTTCGGCGTGATGAAATCGGTCGAGCGCGTCGAATTGCGGATATTCTCGTCGGCCGCGAATTCGCGCTCGCGCGCATACGTGTCGAGCAGGCGATCCGGCGCGCGGCCGTCGAGCACGAGCTTCAGCTTCCATGCGAGGTTGTCGGCGTCCTGCACGCCGCTGTTCGCGCCGCGCGCGCCGAACGGCGACACGCCGTGCGCGGAATCGCCCGCGAACAGCACGCGGCCGTGGCGGAAGCTGTCCATCCGCTGGCAGCGGAACGTGTAGACGCTCACCCATTCGAGCTCGAACTCGACGTTCGGCCCGAGCAGCGCGCGCACGCGCGGAATCACGCGCTCCGGCGCCTTCTCGGCGACGGGATCGGCGTCCCAGCCGAGCTGAAAATCGATGCGCCACACATCGTCCGGCTGCCGGTGCAGCAGCACCGACTGATTGCGATGGAACGGCGGATCGAACCAGAACCAGCGCTCGGCCGGAAACGGCGCGCTCATCTTCACGTCGGCGATCAGGAAGCGGTCCTTGAACGTGCGGCCGCGGCTGTCGAGGCCCATCATCGCGCGCAGCGGGCTCTTCGAGCCGTCGGCCGCGATCACGTAGCGCGCGCGCAGCGTGTACGGCCCGTCCGGCGTGTCGACGTCGAGCTCCGCGTGATCGGGCGTCTGCCGGATGCCCGTCACGCGGCTCTTCCAGCGCAGGTCGAGGTTCGGCAGCTCGAGCGCGCGCTCGGCCAGATAGCCTTCGACGTAGTACTGCTGCAGATTGACGAACGCGGGCCGCGCGTGTCCCACTTCCGGCAGCAGATCGAACGCGTAGATCAGCTCGTCCTGCAGGAACACCTTGCCGACGTGCCAGCCCACGCCCTTCTGCGCGACCCGCTCGCCGCAGCCGAGGCGATCGAAGATCTCGAGCGTGCGCTTCGCGAAGCAGATCGCGCGCGAGCCGCTCGACAGCGTGTCGTCGTCGTCGAGCAGCACGACGGGCACGCCCTGCTGCGCGAGATCGATCGCGGCCGCGAGCCCGACGGGCCCCGCGCCGACGACGACGGCCGGATGCGGCTCGCCTTCGTCCGCACCGGCCGCGCGCGGGCGATAGTCGAACTTCAGCGTCTGATAATCGATGGTCATGATGCCGCCCGCCGCGCTCAGCCTTCGAGGGTGTGCCACATTTCCTTGTCGCGCTCGGCCGTCCAGATCCGCGGGTCCGGATGCTGCGTGGCCTCGTCGAACGCGCGCGTCACGTCGAACGGCATGCAGTGATCGAAAATCACCCAATCGCCGAACTTCGGCTTGAGCGCCGCGTACGTTTCCTTGTAGATCGCGTTCAGGTCCTTGCCCGACGCCGCACCCGACTTCACCTTCGCGTACAGCTCGCTCACGAACGCGCGCGTGCCGGCGAGCCCGTCCGCGACTTCCTCGCGCGTCTTCAGCGCCGCGCCGCGGCCCGGCACGAGCTTCTCGGGCTCGAGCGCCGCGATCGCGTCGAGCGTCGCCGGCCAGTCCTGGAAGTACGCGTCGCCCGCGTACGGCGTCGCGCCGTACTCGACGAGGTCGCCCGACAGCAGCACCTTCTCCTGCGGCAGCCAGACGACCGTGTCGCCCTTCGTGTGCCCGCGCCCGAGCTGCATGATCTTCACTTCGAGCTTGCCGAGCCGGAGCGTCATCTCGCCCTTGAACGTGAGCGTCGGCCACGTGAGGCCGGGCACCGATTCGACCGAGCGGAACAGGCGCGGAAAGCGCTCGATCTCGCTCTTCATGTCGGCCGCGCCGCGCTCGACGATGAGCTCGTACGTGTCCTGGCTCGCGATCACGTGGTCGGCGCCGTACGCGGATGCGCCCAGCACGCGCACCGCGTGATAGTGCGTGAGCAGCACGTACTTGATCGGCTTGTCGGTGACTTCGCGGATTCGGCGGATTACGTCCTCGGCCATTACGGGCGTCGCCTGCGTGTCGGCGACGAGCACCGCGTCGTCGCCGATGATGATCCCCGTGTTCGGATCGCCTTGCGCCGTATACGCGTACGCATGCTCGGACAGGCGCTCGAACGTCACCTGCTTCTCGGTCAGGTCCGCCTGCGATGCAAATTTCTTGTCACCCGCCATCTGTCGCTCCTTGCTCCGTATTGAGGGATGCGCCGCTTTTGTCGGACAAGCCGCGCGTTCGAATGCTTGATCTGCGTCAATATTGCGATTTACGAATAGTAAAACCAATTACGATTAGTGAAATCAATGTATACCCTAACCGCCAGCGCGGAACCGATATCGATATGAGCAATTCACGCAGCCAATCACGCGCGGCGCTGCTACTATCGTTCGTATGCGGCGGCCGTTTCGGCCGCCTTTCTTCCTTCCGGAGTCCATGGTTCCGCCCACCATTCCCGAGCTCGTCGCCCGCGCGGGCAAGCTGCCGTTCCTGTGCGACCACCTCGCGCTCGAGGACGGCGCACAAAGCGCGTACGCGCACCTTCGCGACCTGAGGCTGGCGAGCGTCTACGAGCCGATCTACGACGTGTCGATGCCGGGTGCGCCGCAATCGACGTCGCTCACCGACGCGATCGAGCGCTACGGCGACGAACTGGGTTTCCAGGCGGTCACGTACCTGGGCGGCGCGCCGTTCGATCCGATCGACGCCGTCGCCGACGATCAGGAGCTCGTCGCGCTCGACCGGCTCGCGCGCAGCCTGCACGCGATCAACTTCTTCGGCGCGCAGCGGCACGGGCTGCTGTTCCTGCGCGTGCACGAGCGGCTGTTGAAGAGCGTCAAGTACGACCACGGCAAGCACTTCTCGACGGTGCTCAAGGGGTTCGGGCTGCCGCCCGAGCGCGTCGTGATCGAGCTGCCGGCCGCGGCCGTCGCGCACAAGACGTTCCTCGGCTATCTGACGAAGAGTTATCAGCACTACGGCTTCAAGGTCGCCGACAAGCTGCCCGATCCGGGACGCATCCTCGCCGTCGAGTCGGACATGGCGCGGCCGGACTACATCAAGATGGATGCGGCGATCGCGCTGCGCGAAGGGATGGTGAAGGCGCTCGTCGGCTATGCGCAGCGCGTGCGCATTCCGCTCATCTTCGATCACGTCGTCGACGAAACGCAGTTCGAGCTGCTGCGTCAGTACGACGTGCGGCTCGTGCAAGGGCCGGTGTTCTCGCAGCCGGCCGCGGTCTGACGGAGGCGGCCGCGTACGGCGCGCCGTGCGCCGCGCGGAACGCGCACGCCGCGGGCAAGATTGCGCGGCGCGATGCCGCGCCGGGCGGCGTGCGAGGAATCGGGGCGACGCGGTCGCCGCCACCGCCGGGCGCCGGTCACGCCTCGCGTTTCCCGACACGCGCGATGACACCTCCGTGATTGTCGCGTCGCGGCCGCGCATCGGTGCATCGGTGCATCGGCCGCCGCGATCGGGGCGAGGCGATTGCCGACCGCGCGAAGCGTAAGCGTCGGCTTTCCCGACGCGCGCGGCGCATGCGCCGCACTTGCGTCGCGACGCGCGCATTTCGCAATGCCTGGGGTCTGCATCGCCATCGCTCGGCAACGCCCGCGCAACGCCGGCTCAATGGTCGCCGTCGTCGCGCACCGCCAGATCGCCCGCCACTTCGAGCCCCGGAATACGGCTCGCGTACCACGTGTGCGCTTTCGGCCGAATCACCGACGGATCGTCGAGCGTCGCGTAGTTGACCTCGACCGTCGTGGGCGCATCCGAGCGCCGATATTCGAGCTGCGCGCCGCACTGCGCGCAAAAGCGCCGCTCGCCCCACGCGCTCGACGCAAACACGCGCGGCGCGCCCTTCACATACTCGAACGCGCCGATCGGCACCGTCGCCCATGCGAGCACGGCGGCGCCCGTCGTCCGCTGGCACAGCCGACAATGGCAGAAACCCGCGTCGGCGGGCACGCCGGCGATCCGGTAACGAATCGCGCCGCACGCGCACCCGCCTTCCAACGATTCCGAGCCCGGCATCACGGACATCCTGTTCACGTTGCACCTGAACGGTGCGATAGAAAGCGGGGTCTACGATACAACCGATCGCGCCAGGCTGTCGCGTTGCATCGAAGTGCGCGGCGGCGCGTCGAAATGCGGAAAGCAAGCGTTGGAATGCGCAGCGCCGAATGACCATGCCGCATTACATCATGCGCCAGCGCGCGGCCGGACGGCGCGCGGCGGCGCGCCAGCGCGCGACTCAGCCCAGTTGCCCGAGCCGCCGCGCGAGCGCCTTCAGCTTCGGGCCGACCCGGTTGCGAAACACGTCCTCGCTCATCGACGACGCCGGCCCGCTGCAGCTCAGAATCAGCCAGCGCCCTTCGCGCGGCTCGCGAAACGGCACCGCGACCGCGTTCACGTCCCCGTGCCAATCGCGAAACGAGTAGCAGCAGCCGTCGACGGCGAATTCGCCCACCGCGCGCTCCGCCGCCTCGACGAGCGCCGCCCCCGCCCGCCCCTTCCCCGCCGTCTTGCGCAGCTCGGCGAAGAGCGCGGCGCGCGCGTCGGGCGGCTGCACGGCGAGATACGCGCGCCCCATCGAGCTCGTCAGCATCGACAGCCGCGACCCCGACGCGAGCCCGAGCGTCAGCGCCGTCTCGCTGCGGATCGTCTCGAGGTAGATCATGTCGAGGCCGTCGCGGCAGCCGAGCGACACCGCCGCGCCGATCTCGCGCGCGAGCGCCTGCATGTGCGGCCGCGCGAGCGCGAGCGTGTCGGAGCCCGCGAGCAGCGCATAGCCGAGCGACAGCACGCCCGCGTCGAGCGCGTACTTGCCGAGCGCGTCGTCGTAGCGCAGATAGCCGAGCACGGTGAGCGTGTACGCGAACCGGTTGACGGTCGCCTTCGGCAGCCCGGTCCGCTCGGCGAAGTCGCGGTTGCCGAGCATCGTTTCGCCGGGCCTGAACGCACGCAGCAGATCCAGCCCCCGCGCGAGGGCGACGACGAACTTGCGTTCGTCGAGCGTGTCGGCATCGATGGTCGAAAAATTCATGCGGTGATACACTGGGTTCAATTTGCAAAACATTGTTCCGCACAGCGGAACTATAGTCAAGTGAGGAGATGACGAGATGGCTGCCGCAACCTTTCATTGGGACGATCCGCTGCTGCTCGCCCAGCAGCTCGGCGACGACGAGCGCATGGTGCGCGACGCCGCGAACGCCTACGCGCAGGACAAGCTCGCGCCGCGCGTGACGCAGGCGTTCCGCCACGAAACCACCGATACGGCGATCTTCCGCGAGATGGGCGAGCTCGGCCTTCTCGGCCCGACGATCCCCGAACAGTACGGCGGCCCCGGTCTCGGCTACGTGAGCTACGGCCTGATCGCGCGCGAGGTCGAGCGCGTCGATTCGGGCTATCGGTCGATGATGTCGGTGCAGTCGTCGCTCGTGATGGTGCCGATCTTCGAATTCGGCTCCGACGCTCAGAAGGAAAAGTACCTGCCGAAGCTCGCCACGGGCGAATGGATCGGCTGCTTCGGCCTGACCGAGCCGAACCACGGCTCCGATCCGGGCGGCATGGTCACGCGCGCGAAGAAGGTGCCGGGCGGCTACTCGCTGTCGGGCTCGAAGATGTGGATCACGAATTCGCCGATCGCCGACGTGTTCGTCGTCTGGGCGAAGCTCGACGAGGACGGCCGCGACGAAATTCGCGGATTCATTCTCGAGAAGGGCTGGAAGGGCCTGTCGGCGCCCGCGATCCACGGCAAGGTGGGGCTGCGCGCGTCGATCACGGGCGAGATCGTGCTCGATGAAGCGTTCGTGCCCGAAGAGAACATCCTGCCGGGCGTGAAGGGCCTGCGCGGCCCGTTCACGTGCCTGAACTCGGCGCGCTACGGCATCGCGTGGGGCGCGCTCGGCGCGGCCGAATCGTGCTGGCACACCGCGCGCCAGTACGTGCTCGATCGCAAGCAGTTCGGCCGGCCGCTCGCCGCCAACCAGTTGATCCAGAAGAAGCTCGCCGACATGCAGACCGAAATCACGCTCGGCCTGCAAGGGGTGCTGCGGCTCGGCCGGATGAAGGACGAAGGCACGGCGGCCGTCGAGATCACGTCGATCATGAAGCGCAACTCGTGCGGCAAGGCGCTCGACATCGCCCGCCTCGCGCGCGACATGCTGGGCGGCAACGGCATCTCGGACGAATTCGGCGTCGCGCGCCATCTCGTGAATCTCGAGGTGGTGAATACGTACGAAGGCACGCACGACATCCACGCGCTGATTCTCGGCCGCGCGCAAACGGGCATTCAGGCGTTCTTTTGAGCCTCGCGCATACGCGATCCGGGCCGGCTTCCCGCTTTGCGCTTTGGCCGACGCCCGCGCCGCCGAGGCCCGCGCGCGTTGCTCGGCAGCCACGCGCCGGCCGGGGCCTCCGGATCGCTTCGGTGTCGCCGCAAACGAAAAAGCCCCGGCACGCTCGCCGGGGCTTTTTCGTCACATGACAGTCACGCCGCGAAAACGCGCGGCGCGCACGCCGCTCACTTGTTCGGCTGCGGCGTCAGGCGCAGGTACGGACGCACCGCCTTGAAGCCCTTCGGGAAGCGCTGCTTCAGCTCTTCCGGGTCCTGCAGCGACGGCACGATCACGACGTCGTCGCCATCCTTCCAGTTGCCGGGCGTCGCGACCTTGTAGTTGTCGGTCAATTGCAGCGAGTCGATGACGCGCAGCACTTCGTCGAAATTGCGGCCGGTGCTTGCCGGGTAGGTGATGATGAGGCGCACCTTCTTGTTCGGGTCGATCACGAATAGCGAGCGCACGGTGAGCGTCTCGTTCGCGTTCGGATGAATCATGTCGTACAGCTCGGAAACTTTGCGGTCGCCGTCGGCGATGATCGGGAAGCCGACGCTCGTCGCCTGGGTCTCGTTGATGTCGTCGATCCAGCCCTTGTGCGACTCGACGCTGTCGACCGACAGCGCAATCACCTTCACGTTGCGCTTCTCGAATTCGCCCTTGAGCTTCGCGGTCAGGCCGAGCTCCGTCGTGCAGACGGGCGTGTAGTCGGCCGGATGCGAGAACAGGACGCCCCAACTGTTGCCGAGCCATCCATGGAATTTGATGCGACCGAGGCTCGAATCCTGCTCGAAATCCGGCGCGGTGTCGCCAAGACGTAGACTCATGTTGCAGCTCCTTGAACTTGCATGGGTTGGGTGCCCCGGCGCACGATGCGCACGGGCAAGCTTTTAGCTTAAGGGATTCTACGGCCGGCGCGAACGATTATTCCGTCAGATATTCATGCCTTTTCGTCATTCTTGCCGAGAGGCGTTTGACAATCCCGGAAACTTTTTCGTTCCGGATCGGCTCTCTATTGTCATTGCAAGTCGTTTACCATGCTACACAAGCGCGATCTTGCGCCGCCTGTACGCTGAGCCGCCGCGCTCGCCCGCAGGCACGGGTTTCGCTACGATGTGCGTAGGACAACCCGCCTCGGCAAGAAGGGAGTCGCAATGTCTGAAGTCAACAAGGAGAAACTGATGTCGGATATCAAAACTGTTCTCGCGGACGCGGAAGACCTGCTGAAGCAGGCCGCGAGCAGCACGGGCGACCGTGCGACCGAGCTGCGCGAGAAGGCGCTCACGCGCCTGAAGCAGGCGAAGGAGAAGGCGGCCGACGTTCAGGTGGTCGTGGTCGAAAAAGGCAAGAAGGCGGCGCGCGCCACCGACGATTACGTACACGAGCATCCGTGGACGTCGATCGGCATCGCGGCCGGCGTCGGCGTGCTGGTCGGCCTCTTGATCAATCGCAAGTAACGCGGCGCGCCAACGCGAGAGACAGCCCCCGGCGGCGCGCACGGGCGCGCCGCCGGGATTACGCGCTCCGGCCCGTCGCGGCGCCGGCCGTTCTCCGCGCGCAAGCGCTTCATCCATGACGACAGAAACCTCATCGCATCAGTCCGCGCACGGACCGCTGCGCCGCCTGCTCGGCTCCGTGTTCGCGCTCCTGCAGACCCGGCTGGAACTCGTCGGCATCGAGCTCGCCGAGGAGAAGGAGCGCCTGATGGGCGTGCTCTTCCTCGGACTCGCCGCAATGATGCTCGCGACGATGGCACTCATCAGCCTCACGGTGCTCGTCACGATCGCGTTCTGGGACACCTACCGCTGGCAGTCGCTCGCCGTCATCACCGCGCTCTACGCGCTCGGCGCGCTCTTCTGCGGACTGAAGGCGCGCTCGGGACTACGCAATGCGCCCGTCGTGTTCGAGGCGACGCTGAACGAACTGGAAAAGGACCGCGAGCTGTTCCGCGGCAAGTCGTGAACGCGCGGCCGCGCTCCTCGCCGCGCCCTTCTTCTTCTCGCCAATCTCCCGTCGACGCGCCATGAGTTACTCCGCTCCGGAACAACGATTCCGCACCGCTTCGCAGAAGCGGCACATGAGCGCGGCCCAGTACCGCGCGCTACGCAAGGAACTGCTGATCCTGCGCTCCGACGTCGAGCGCCTGGAACTCGCACAGGCGGGCGCCGAGCTGCGCCAGTCCGTCACGCATTTCAAGTGGCTGAAGTTCCTCGTGCCCGGCGTGTCGGGCGGCTCGCTCGGCAAGTCGGCGAGGAACGTGAACGCGACGCTCGGCGCGCTCGTCAGCCAGTATCCGTTGTTGAGCTCGCTCGCATCCGTCGTGCTGGCGAAGCCCATGCGGGCGCTGCTGCGGGCAAGCGCGCGCCCCGCACTCAAATGGGGTGCCGTCGGCTTCGCGGTGTGGGAGGCGTATCAGATCTGGAGGCAGGCGAAGAGCAGCGACGACTCATCCGCCCCATCCGACGCGCCGGCGCCGCGCGATCGGCGTGCGTAGCCGCAATCGGTCGAGCCTCGGGCCGAATCGCGCCTAACCCGTTCGCCAACAAGCGTCGGCGTTCGGCATATCCCGGCCGGCAGCATTCGCTCCGGCCACGCGATTCTCGCGCGTGCCGTCCGCGTGCAGCACATAGGCTCCGCAGCGGTCGTCCCGCATCGCACCATTGGCGGTCGGGCTCGCCTCCAGCGCATAACCACCACGCGCGCCGTCGAACATGATCCGCAACGCATAGACGGCGTTGTCCGAATCGGGCACCCGGTTCATTTCTTCCGGCAATGTGGCGGGCGCCCCCTCGCCGAACGCGTCGACATACTGCGCGGCGCGATACAGCGCGGCAATCGCGCTCAACCGGTTCCCGCGTTCGACATGGCCGCGATACGACGGCACCGCAAGCGCCGCCAGCACGGCCACGATCGCAAGTGCGACGATCACTTCGATCAGCGTGAAACCGCGCAAATGCGAACTGCGTTCAACATACTTCATTACCGCTTCCCTCTCCATCTATGCCGGCCGTCCCACAACCCGGCGCCAACGGCGTTCGATGCGACTGCTGTCGATCGCAACCTGCAGTTGCAGCCACTCGACCGTATCCTTCATCGCACCCACGCCACGCGCGGTCACGAGGTATGCGCGCGCGTTGGGACGACCCGGCAGCTTCCACGCTTCGATCACGCAGCTCGGCGCCTGCGCCGCGCCCGGCCATCCGGCGTATGGCCTGAACGCGCCGCCGCCGTCGAACGCGCCCGGTTGCCGCCACCCATCCGGCTCGCGTGCCGTCGTCGCATCGCCTCCCGCGGGGGCGAATGGCGCCGTACCGCTCGACAGCGCATCGGCGCACGCCTCGAGCGCGGCGTCCGCTGCGCGAAATGCAATCGATCGACTCGCGACGTTCGTCGTGCGCCGAATTTCCGTCTTCGCAATCTCGAACCACGCGGACGACATCACGATCAACGAAGCCGTTACGGCAAGTACACCTGGCAGCGCAACACCGGACGAGCCGCGCGTTGCGCGCTCGCGCCGCCACGCCGCTTCGCGCCGCACCGAATGGCGGCGAACGATCCGCACGCGTTTTGCCCGAAGCACGGCTGCGAAACGCATCATGCGCTTTCTCGATTGCGAACGGCAACATACCGTCGCAACGAGAACCTCGTGCGCGTGTCCTGCGCGCTCGACGTTCGCCCTTCGCAATCGACGTAACGCACGAGTCGCCCCGTGCGCATGCCCCGCACTTGCACGCAAACGGCCACGGCGGCCACATGCGCCCAATCCGCGGCGGTCAAAGCCGACGCATCGGTCCACTGCACTGCACCGCTCAGCCGGTAGCGCAAACGCAAGCGCTCGACGCCCTCGACAAGCGGCTGTGCGATGCCGGGCCTACCGCTGCCCTCGCAGTACAGCTCCGGCTCGCCCGTCGATGTGCTGACGCGCGCGTAGAAGCGATTGACGATCACCGGCTTTCCGTCGGCAGCGCCGACGCCCTGGCCGAGACAGTCCGTCGCTTGGCCGCTCGTCGTCGGCCAAGTGGAATTGCCGTCACCGACGTAGCGGACGACGAGGCCGTCGGAGCCGTTCGCGAGCGGATCGCATGCGAGTTGCCCGTCGGCTCCGACAGGCCTTCCCGCGACACAGCCGAACAGCCCCTGCACGGGCAGCGCATCGTGCGCGTCGAGCGGCACGAAGCCCGCGATCTGGATCTGCTGGGCAATCAGCGCGAGCGATGCCTGTGCAGCGTCGCGCAACCGCGCGGCCTCTGCCGCCGTTGCATAGGCGGCCCGCTGCACGCGATAGAGCGAGATCGCGGCCAGCAGGATCAGCAAGCCGAGCGCCATTGCGATCATCACCTCGATCAGCGTGTGGGCACGCCAACGCGCCGCTCGCATCATGAGCGCTCCGTCGATACATACGCGAGCGCCACGCATTGCCTGTCGCCGTCACGCGAAGCCGCAACATCGCCTTCACAGCGCAACGGCTCCACCGCAACCGCTCCGGAGCGTTGCCATTCGACGCGCACGCTAGCAGTGCCGGCGCCTCCGCTCGTCGCGACGAGCCTCCCGTGACGCAAACGTGACATCGACAGGTCCCAATCGACGCCCGACGGCCCGCCGGCTCGCGCCATCTCCGCCCACGAATCGGCGACGAGCATCGCCTGCTCGCGCGCCGCGGCGTCGCGTTCGCCGCGTATCGTCGCGAGAAAAGCGGCGATTACGCCAAGCGCCGCGATCGCGAGCAGCGCGCATGCGATCGCCACCTCGAGCAACGAGCTCCCGCGCATCGGCCGAAATCGCATCATGTCGACGCTCCGCAACCGCCCTCGGAAAGCCGTACGCGACCGCCTGCCGCGATCCGCAAACAGCGTCGCCAACGGTCGCCGCGCCACGCGTCAGACGCATCGCTCGGCGCGAACTCGAAACTCCGGAAGCCGCCGATTACTTGGCCCGCAGGCGGCGTAAATACGACGTCGCCGCCCGCGCCCGTCACGGCCACCTGAGCGTCGCGCACAATGCGTCGCAAGACGCGCGTTCCGCGCTCGCCGTCCGCGACGGCCACGGCCCAGCCGCACGACCAGTCGGTCGCTCCGTCGTCGCACGGCCGCCCCGCCGCGATGCATCTCGCGGCAGCGTCGCTGCGGCACAGCATGACGCGCATGCCGAGCCTGACCGCCTCCCCTCGCGCATACGCGAGCGATGCGCCGAACACGCGCGCACGTGCGTCGATCCGGTCGCGCATGCGCGCGCCGGCGAACGTTGGCGCGGCCAACGTCGCAACAAGTGCAACCAGCACGAGCACGACCATCAATTCGACGAGCATGAAACCCGCCGTCGCTCGCCCGCAACCTTCCGCTCGCATCGCCCGCTCCGTGAATCCGATGCGCCGACTCTACCGGGGCCGACGAACGGGCGCCATCTGCCGAATGGCCGAATCGCACATTGCGGCCGGACGCACGACAATCGCCCTGACGAGCACGAACACCGCGTGCTACGCGGGAGAAACGTATGGAATGGGAAACGAGACGGAAAACGGAATGCGCGAGCTCAGCGCTTGCGCGGCGGCTTCGCGGGCGCCGTGCGGCGGAATTCCTCGATCACGTCCGCGAACTCGGACACGTCTTCGAACCGGCGGTAGACGGACGCGAAACGCACATAGGCGATCGTGTCGAGCTGGCGCAACTCGTTCATCACGAGTTCGCCGAGCTTTTCGCTGCGTATTTCGCGCTCGCCGGACGCGAGCAGCTGATATTCGATTCGGGCGACCGCCGCATCGATCGCATCGGCCGCAACCGGGCGCTTGCGCAGCGCCAATTGCATGCTCGCGACGATCTTGCGACGGTCGAATTCGGTGCGGCTGCCGTCCTTCTTCACGACGGCCGGCAACGCCAGCTCGACCCGCTCGTACGTCGTGAAACGCTTGTCGCAGGCCGAGCAGCGGCGACGCCGGCGGATCGCGGCGCCGTCTTCCGACACGCGCGAATCCACCACTTGCGTATCGTCGTGCCGGCAGAACGGGCAGCGCATGGCCGATCAGCGATAGACCGGGAAACGCTTCGCGAGGTCGGCGACCTGCACGCGCACGCGCTCGATCGTCGCCGCGTCCTCCGGATTCTCGAGCACATCGGCGATCAGGTTGCCGACGAGTTCGGCTTCCTGCGTGCCGAAGCCGCGCGTCGTCATCGCCGGCGAGCCGAGGCGGATGCCGCTCGTCACGAACGGCTTTTCCGGATCGTTCGGGATCGCGTTCTTGTTGACGGTGATGTGCGCATTGCCGAGCGCCGCTTCCGCCGCCTTGCCGGTAATGTTCTTCGCACGCAGGTCGACGAGCATCACGTGGCTCTCGGTGCGCCCCGACACGATGCGCAGACCGCGCTTGACGAGCGTCTCGGCCAGCACGCGCGCGTTCTCGACCACCTTCTGCTGGTATTCCTTGAATTCCGGCGACAGCGCTTCCTTGAACGCGACCGCCTTCGCGGCGATCACGTGCATCAGCGGACCGCCCTGAATGCCCGGGAAGATCGCCGAATTGATCGGCTTCTCGTACTCGGCCTTCATCAGGATCACGCCGCCGCGCGGGCCGCGCAGGCTCTTGTGGGTCGTGGTCGTGACGAAATCGGCGTGCGGCACCGGGTTCGGGTAGACGCCCGCAGCGATCAGGCCCGCGTAGTGCGCCATGTCGACCATCAGGTACGCGCCGACCGCCTTCGCGATCTTCGCGAGACACTCGAAATCGATCTTCAGCGCGAACGCCGACGCGCCCGCGACGATCAACTTCGGCTTGTGCTCGTGCGCGAGCTTCTCGGCGGCTTCGTAATCGATGTCTTCGTTTTCGTTCAGGCCGTAGCTGACGACGTTGAACCACTTGCCCGACATGTTGACGGGGGAGCCGTGCGTCAGGTGGCCGCCGTGCGCGAGGCTCATGCCCATGATCGTGTCGCCCGGCTTGAGCATCGCGAAGAACACGCCCTGGTTCGCCTGCGAACCCGAATTAGGCTGCACGTTCGCGGCTTCGGCGCCGAACAGCGCCTTCACGCGCTCGATCGCGAGCTGCTCGACGATATCGACGTATTCGCAGCCGCCGTAGTAGCGCTTGCCGGGATAGCCTTCCGCGTACTTGTTCGTGAGCTGCGAGCCTTGCGCCGCCATCACGGCCGGGCTCGTGTAGTTTTCCGACGCAATCAGCTCGATGTGCTCTTCCTGGCGGACGTTTTCCTGCTGGATCGCTTGCCAGATCTCGGGATCGACGTTCGCAATGGTGCTTTGGGCTCTGTCAAACATACGGTTTCCGTTAAGTGTGTACAGGTTGACCGAAGTGGCCGAATGCGTCGCGCAGCCGGCGGCGCAGCCGGCTCGACGTGGCGGAGGATTCCGTGGAACGCGAGGCAGGACAGCCACCGGCAAAGCGCGCAACGCGGCGCACAACGGCTGCCCAGGCGAACGGCAAAAGCGACGCCCTGCGCTTCACGGTGGGACGCTCCACCTTGACCTCGAAAGGCCTTATCGCCAGTCACGCAGGGACATTGAGCGCGTTAGTTTATTGGATGCGCCATGAATAGGCAACCGCGCCCGGCGCCGCCCAACCATATTAAGGGACAAATCTATCGCGCATCCGGCCGGGCATTCCCGGGAATGCGTCGCGGGCGAGCGCCGCCGCGCCTTGCCGCACCGCCGCGATGCCAGTAGGCTAGCGAGTTCTCCCCAGCAAGCCTCGTTCAAGGAGCAGCAGCAATGATCGTGTTCGTTACCGGCGCGTCGGCAGGTTTCGGTGCCGCCATCGCCCGCGCCTTCGTCAATGGCGGCCACCGCGTCGTCGCCACCGCGCGCCGCAAGGATCGCCTCGACGCGCTCGCCGCCGAGCTCGGCGGCGCCCTGTTGCCGATCGAACTCGACGTGCGCGACCGCGCGGCCGTCGAAGCCGTGCCGGCCGCGCTGCCCGCGGAATTCGCCGCGATCGATGTCCTCGTCAACAATGCGGGCCTCGCGCTCGGCGTCGAGCCGGCGCACAGAGCCAGCCTCGACGAATGGCAGACGATGATCGACACCAACTGCTCGGGCCTCGTCACGGTCACGCGCACGCTGCTGCCCGGCATGGTCGAGCGCGGCCGCGGCCACATCTTCAACCTTGGCTCCGTCGCGGGCAGCTATCCGTACCCGGGCGGCAACGTCTACGGCGCGACCAAGGCGTTCGTACGCCAGTTCAGCCTGAACCTGCGCGCCGACCTGATCGGCACGCCGCTGCGCGTCACCGATATCGAGCCGGGTCTCTGCGGCGGCACCGAGTTTTCGAACGTGCGCTACCGCGGCGACGACACGAAAGCCGCGAGCGTCTATGCGAACGTCCAGCCGCTCACCGCCGAGGACATCGCGGACACGATCTATTGGGTCGCCACCCGCCCCGCGCACGTGAACATCAACACGATCGAGATGATGCCCGTCGCGCAGGCGCCCGCCGGACTGACCGTCCATCGCGGCTGAGCCCGCTCCCCGCCGGACCGCCCGCGCAGCCTGCCGGGCGGCCCCGCAAAAGGCAACATTCCGTTACGAATCAGGGAAATCGCGAACGTCCGTTCCGGTAGAATGCGCGCCATGACTGAACCCAGCCGACAGCCCGACGCGGCGCCCGACTTCGCGTGGCCGGTCCGCGTCTACTACGAAGATACCGACGCCGGCGGCGTGGTCTACTACGCGAACTACCTGAAGTTCTTCGAGCGCGCGCGCACCGAGTGGCTGCGCGCGTGCGGCATCGACCAGAGCCGGATCGCCGACGAAACGGACACGATCTTCATCGTCCGCCGCGCGGAGCTGGACTACCGCGCCCCTGCGCGGCTCGACGACGCGCTCGGAATCGTCTGCAAAATCTCGCGGCTCGGCCGCGCGACGGTGGAATTCGAACAGCAGGCGTGGCGAGACGGCACGCTGCTCGTCGCCGCGGACGTGCGAATCGGCTGCGTCGACCGCTCGACGTTCAAGCCGGCCGCCATCCCGCCGTCCGTTCGCGTCGCGCTCGAGCGTGGACCGTCCGCAAGCGGCCGGCGAGCCGTGTCAACGGCGTGCGCGTGAGTGCCGTTTAGACTGAGCCGATGAACTCGACCCCGTGATCCGCCACTAAGCAAGGTTCGGCGAAAAGCTTCCGGCGACGCGCCGCCGGCGCGTGGCGCGCTCGGTCAAGCATCTTGCCGAACGCCGCCGGAGCGCGCCGGCCGGGCGTACCTGGCCAGGCCTCCCCGAAGGGACGTTACACAAATCTCTATGAACACTTCTCAAGACCTGTCGATCATTTCCCTCGTCCTCAACGCGAGCGTGCTCGCCCAGGCGGTGATGGGGCTCCTCCTCGTCCTGTCGCTGATGTCGTGGACGTTCATCTTCCGCAAGTGGTTCGCGATCCGCCGCGCCCGCGCGCAAACCGAACGCTTCGAGCGCGATTTCTGGTCGGGCGGCGACCTGCAGGCGCTGTACCAGAGCGCCGCGAACAACCGTCATACGATCGGCGCGCTCGAGCGGATCTTCGAATCTGGGATGCGCGAATTCCTGAAGGCGAAGGAGAAGCGCCTGAACGACCCCGCGCTGCTCCTGGATGGCGCGCGGCGCGCAATGCGCGCATCATTCCAGCGTGAAATGGACGTGCTCGAGTCGAACCTGTCGTTCCTCGCGTCCGTCGGCTCGGTGAGCCCGTACATCGGTCTGTTCGGCACGGTCTGGGGGATCATGAACTCGTTCCGCGGCCTCGCGAACGTTCAGCAGGCGACGCTCGCGAACGTCGCGCCGGGCATCGCCGAAGCGCTCGTCGCGACCGCGATCGGCCTGTTCGCCGCGATTCCCGCCGTCGTCGCGTACAACCGCTACGCACACGACATCGACCGCCTCGCGATCCGCTTCGAAACGTTCATCGAAGAATTCTCGAACATCCTGCAGCGCCAGGCGCAATAAGGAGCACGCGATGGCCGGCACCCCCATTCGTTCCAGCATGCGCGGCGGCCGCTCGCGCCGCTCGATGGCCGACATCAACGTCGTGCCCTACATCGACGTGATGCTCGTGCTGCTCGTCATCTTCATGGTGACTGCGCCCCTCGTCGCGCCGTCGATCGTCAATCTGCCGACCGTCGGCAACGCCGCGCCCCAGGAGCAGACGCCGCCCGTCGTCGTCAACATCCGCGCCGACGGCAAGATCAGCGTGCGCTACAAGGGCGAGTCGGGCGCGTCGCAGGAAGACACGGTGACGAAGGCCGAACTCGACAGCTTCATCGCGTCGCGCCAGGCCGACCACCCGGATCAGCCGGTCGTGATCGCGGCCGACAAGACGGTTCAATATGACGCCGTGATGACCGTGATGTCCGATTTGAAGGCGCGCGGCGTGAAGCGCGTCGGTCTCCTCGTCAAGTCGCAATGAAGCCTCGCCAGTCGCGCACCGCCGCCTATCCGCCTCGGCCGCCGCGCGAGCGCGGCACAGGCCGCGCGTTCCTGCTTGCCGCGCTGATGCACGTGCTGCTCGCGCTCTTTCTGTACCACGGCGTCCAATGGCAGAACAGCACGCCGGCGGGCGCGGAAGCGGAGCTGTGGACGTCGGTGCCGGACACGTCGACGCCGCAGCCCGCGCCTATGCCGCCCGCGAAAGTCGCCCCTCCTCCGCCGCCCGTGAAGAACGAGGAGGCGGACATCGCATTGCAGCAGAAACGGCGCGAGCAGCAGGCCGCGGCCGCGCGCGAAGCGCAGCTCGAGGAGCAACGCCGCCAGCAGCAGCTGAAGGCGCAGCAACTCGCCGCGCAGCAGGCTGCCCAGCTCGCCGCACAAAAGGCTGCCGAGCGCGAGAAGCAGACCGAGAAGCTCAGGCAACAGCAGCTCGCCGAGCAGCAGCGCAAACTCGAACAGCAAAAGCTCGAGCAACAGAAGCTCGAACAGCAGAAAAAACAGGAACAACTCGCCGCGCAGAAGAAGGCCGAGGCCGAGAAAGCGGCGAAGGCCGCCGCGGCCGCCAAGGCGAACGCCTCCGCGAAGGCGAAGCTCGACAAGGAGCGCCAGGCCCGCCTCGCGCAATTGCAAGGCATGGCGGGCGGCGGCTCGGGCGGCGGTGAAGGCCTCGCGAAGAGCGGCACGGGCACGGGCTCGGGCGGCAATGCGGCGTCGCCCGGCTATGCGGACAAGGTTCGCCGGCGCGTGAAACCGAACATCGTGTGGGCGGGTGAGCGCGACGGTCTCGTGACCGTCGTCGCGATCCGCTGCACGCCGTCGGGCGACGTGCTCAGCGCGTCGATCCGCCGGTCGAGCGGAAATTCGGGGTGGGATCAGGCGGTGATCAGCGCGATCCAGGCGTCGGTGCCGTTGCCGCCCGATACCAACGGTCGTACCCCGTCCGAGATTACGATTACCTTCAAGGCGGCGGAATGAGCGCGTTTGCGCGTACACTCCCGCCGTCGCGCCGGGAACGAATCGGGTATTTTTGAGTCTCTGCGGTTGCGCAGCGTACATACGGGAACAGGAAGCATGAGTTTGATGACGAAGCTAGGTTTCAGGGCACTCGTGGCCTCGTGTCTGATTGCCGCGGGCAGCACCGCCCACGCGCAGGTGAACGTACTGATCACGGGCGTCGGCTCCACCCAGTTTCCGATCGCCACCGCGAATTTCGTCAATGAAGCGAGCCTGCCGCAGCAGGTCACGTCGATCGTGCGCGCCGACCTCGCGAGAAGCGGCAAGTTCTCCAACGTCGACGCGGGCAGCACGCCCGTGCCGGAGACGGCGTCGGTCGATTTCGGCGCGTGGAAGGCGAAAGGCGCGAATGCGTTCGTCGCGGGCAGCGTGAACCGCGAGCCGAGCGGCCAGTACAAGGTCAACTTCATCCTCTACGACACCGTCAAGCAGCAAAGCCTCGGCGGCCTGTCGCTCACGACGTCGAACGACAACGAGGGGATGCGCAAGACGGGCCACAAGATCGCCGACTACATCTACCAGAAGCTGCTCGGCGTGCGCGGCGTCTTCAACACGCGCCTGTCGTACGTGCAGCGCACGGGCAACGTCTACAAGCTGCTGATCTCCGATTCGGACGGCCAGAACGCGATCCCCGCGCTGACGAGCAAGGAGCCGATCATCTCGCCCGCGTGGTCGCCGAGCGGGACGAAGGTCGCGTACGTGTCGTTCGAGTTGAAGAAGCCGGTCGTGTACATCCATGATCTGCCGACGGGCCGCCGCTACGTGATCTCGAACCAGAAAGGCAACAACAGCGCGCCCGCGTGGTCGCCCGACGGCCAGACGCTCGCCGTTGCGCTGTCGCTCACGGGCAACACGCAGATTTATTCCGTCAGCGCGACGGGCACCGGGCTGCGCCGCCTGACGCGCAGCGGCTCGATCGACACCGAGCCGTTCTACTCCCCCGACGGCAAGTGGATCTATTTCACGAGCGATCGCGGCGGCGCGCCGCAAATCTACCGGATGCCCGCCGAAGGCGAGAGCGCCGGCACCGCTCAGCGCGTGACGTTTACCGGCAGCTACAATACGAGTCCGCGCGTCAGCCCGGACGGCAAGCTGCTCGCGTACATCTCGCGCACCGGCGGGGGCTTCAAGTTGTACGTTCAAGATCTGCAAACGGGTGCGGCGAACGCCGTCACCAACACGACGCGCGACGAATCGCCGAGCTTCGCGGCGAACGGCCAGTACATTCTGTACGCTACGCAATCGGGGGGCCGCAGCGTGCTGGCTGCCGTTCCGTCCGACGGCAGCGCGCCGCCGCAGATCTTGTCCGTTCAGGGCGGCGCGATTCGCGAGCCGTCCTGGGGGCCCTTCATGCAATGACCAACAGGAGAGTAACCATGATGTCGAAGAAACTTCGTCTGGCGTTCGCGGTGCTGATGATCGGCGCGCTCGCCGCATGTAAGTCGGGCGTGAAGCTCGACGAGCACGCGAACCAGGGCGGCGCGGTCAGCACGCAGCCGAACCCCGAAAACGTCGCGCAAGTGACCGTGGACCCGCTGAACGATCCGAACAGCCCGCTCGCGAAGCGCAGCGTCTACTTCGATTTCGACAGCTACTCGGTGCAGGACCAGTACCAGTCGCTGCTGCAGCAACACGCGCAATACCTGAAGAGCCATCCGCAGCGCCACATCCTGATCCAGGGCAACACCGACGAGCGCGGCACGAGCGAGTACAACCTCGCGCTCGGCCAGAAGCGCGCGGAAGCCGTGCGTCGCGCGCTGTCGCTGCTCGGCGTCGCGGATTCGCAGATGGAAGCCGTGAGCCTCGGCAAGGAAAAGCCGGTCGCGCTCGGCCACGACGAAGCGTCGTGGGCGCAGAACCGCCGCGCAGACCTCGTCTATCAACAGTAAGTAACGGAAGAATCGCTGTATGACGCACCGTCCTTCTTGGCTGCGCACGGCCGTCGCGCTGTGCGTGGCAGGTGCGGCCCTCGCGGCCGCGCCGGCGCACGCGGGCCTCTTCGACGACGACGAAGCCCGCCGTGCGGTGCTCGACTTGCGCAGCAAGTCCGACAGCCTGGCGAGCCAGCTCGCCGCCGCTCAACGCACGATCCTCGATCAGACGAACCGCCTCGACCAATTGAACCAGCAGGTCGCGACGCTACGCGGCGAGAACGAGGATCTGACGAACCGTCTGACAACGCTCGAGCGTCAGCAGAAGGATTACTACGCTGATCTCGATACGCGCCTCAAGAAATTCGAGCCGCAGAAGACGACGGTGGACGGCGTCGAGGGCACGGTGCAGCCAGGGGAAACGGACGCGTTCAACGCAGCGTCGCAGCAATTCCGCAACGGCAACTTCAAGGGCGCAGCGGCTTCGTTCCGCGCGTTCATCGCCAAATATCCGCAAAGCCCCTATCAGCCGACCGCGCAGTACTGGCTCGGCAACGCACAGTACGCGCTGCGCGATTACAAGGGATCGACGGCGACGTGGCAAGGCCTCGTGAAGAACTATCCGCAGCATCCCCGCGCGGCGGATGCGCTGATCGCGATCGGCACCAACCAGCTCGAGCAAGGCCAGAAGGCGGCCGCGAAGAAGACGTTCGAGCAGGTCGTGTCGCAGTTCCCCGGCTCGAACGCGGCGGAAACGGCGCAGAGCAAGCTGGATGCGATCAAGTGACGGCGAACGGCGCGGCCAATCGGCGAGTTGACAAGCTCACGAGGCGGCCGCTATAATTTTGCCTCTTTTGGGTCGTTAGCTCAGCTGGTAGAGCAGCGGACTTTTAATCCGTTGGTCACTGGTTCGAATCCAGTACGGCCTACCAAAGACATCAAGGGCTTGGCGTTCGCGCCAGGCCCTTTTCGCATCTGCGGCAAGTCGAATTTCGGCGGCGACGATGAAGTCGACGTACTTGGCTTCGTTCGTTACGCGCTCATCGCACTGCGTCGCATCGCTCGGCGCGACAATCCCCCACCCGGCCATCCCGCCACCCGAGCGCATCCTCGTGCGTCCGGTTTGCGCTCAGCGCTCGAAGTACGCCCGCGCGCCGCCAGCGCACGTTCCATTCACGTCGACGACAACGGTTCAAGAATTGCCTTTCGGCCTTGCGCCGTCAGGCAGCCTCAACGGATGCGCGCGCCGTCGCCTCGATTCACTTCGGCGGCAGGCAGCGGCACGCCGAAGCAACACGCCCCACCGAACGAGAAATGCACAGCTTTCGCACGCCGGACAGTTACACTCGAACGAAGCCCCCTTCCCGCGCAACCAACCCGCCGTTTCCGCTCACATCGTCTCGGCCGCAAACGTCGCCCAGCGTATGATGCACGCAGCCGCGGCCAGCGCTAATGCAATCAGCCCGCCTTCGATCAAGGCTACGCCGATCCAAACGAATCGATTCACATTCATGAGCCCCCCATGGCGTGACTGCCGTTCGGTCGTTGCGCGGGCGCCTACGCGGCGGCCCGCCCATCGACGCGACGCGATTCGATTTCAGTCGATCAATGCGAACAATGCGAATTGCGCGCCGACGGATTCACGCGCTTCTCGACGGCTGAACGCCCGCCGCCTTGCCGATGTTGCCGCGCGCATTGACCAATGCGACGCCGATCAACGTGACGCCGCCGCCCAATAGCGTGATCAACAGAGGCTTTTCGCCAAGCCAGATCCAGCTGATCAGAATCGAAAGCGGTGGAGACAGATACAGAAAACTCGTGACTTGCGATGCAGGCGCGCGCCGCAGCGCGAAATTCCACGCGATGTATCCGACGAACGTCGGCGCGATGCCGAGCCACGCCAACGCGGCGAGGCGGGCATGCGACGCGTCGCCGATCGCGGCGGCGAGATGCGGCGCGCCGAACGGCACGGCGGCAATGGTCGCCGCGGCGAACGCAGTCGCCGTCACGCCGAGCGATCCCACGCGAGCGAGAATCGGCTTGAGTCCGACCGTATAGAGCGCGAGGCCCGCAACGCTGACGAGCACCCACAGCGCGGCCGGCTCCATCCTGAAGCCCTGCCCGCTCGTGACGACGACCAACGCTACGCCCACGAGCGCGATCGCGAAGCCCGTCGCCTTGATCAGGCTGATCGACTCGCGCAGCCAGATCGCGGACAGCAGCGCGGTCGCCCCCGGCGACAGCGCGATGAGCATCGCCGCCGTGCCGCTCGGAATGCGCGTCTCCGCGTAGGCAAGACAAAGGTGATAGACCGTCAATCCGAGAATGCCGAGCACGGCGATTTTCGGCAGATCCCGCGCGGCCGGCAACGAGAAGCGCTTGACGGCCCATAACGCCGCAAAACTGATCGAAGCGACCAACAATCGCGAAAATGCGATCTCGCTAGGCGTAAATGCGCCCAGACAGTATGCAATAGCGGCATACGACGAAGACCACGTCAACAATGCAATGCCGATAGCCGAAAAGGCCCGACCGTCCAGGCGTCCGTTTATTTCCATCAGTTCGGTGTCCCCTTGATGCGACGAGTGAAATTCTTTTATATATCGATGCCGTTTCGGTGAATGATGCGCACCCCGATACGCCGAAGCAGCGTGCGCGTCACGCCCAACTGGAAAGCGCCCGCTCGAGATCGTCGATATCCGACATCGCATTCGTGCAATGCGCGGACAACCGAATGGCCGAATCGAAACCGCGCGCACCCAGATAAAGCGGCGTATGACCGCCCGCGATTTTCCACGCATTGATCCGATGCGATCTTAAATGATTAACGACTTCGATGGGCGTCCGATCTCGATGCACGAAACTCACGATTCCGCTGTGAACCGATCCCGGATGAAGCAACGCCACGTCGTCCCGATCAGCGAGCCGCTCGCAAAGCGCCGCGTAGATCTGCCGCGCCGGGTCGAGATCCCGGCCGCGCGCCTCGTCGACGGCGACCTTCAGGCCCATCAACGCCGCCAAGTGCATTTCGCTCAGCTCGAGCCGACGCGCGCTATCGTCGTGCAACCGATGCCGATCGCACGCCAGCACTTCCGCCGCGTGCAGGTCGATCGGATGTTCGCCCAATCGATCGAGCCAGCGCTGCGACACGATTGCAAAGCCGGTGCCCCGCGGGCCGCGCAGAAACTTGCGGCCCGCGGCCGTCAGCAGGTCGCAGCCGATTCGCTGGAAATCGGTGTCGAGCTGACCAGCGGACTGGCACGCATCGACCGCGTAAAGCGCGTGCGGACTCGCGCCGCGAAGGATGCGCCCGATCCGCTCGACCGGCAGCACGATGCCGCAACCCGACGGAACGTGGACCACGCTCGCGAGGCACAGCGCGTCGTCCGCGTGCGCTTCGATCCATTCCAGGTCGAGATCGCCGTTCTCGAGCAGCGGCACGACCTCCATTTCGAGCGCATGCCGCGTGCACAGCATCTGCAACGCGAGCAGATTGCCCGCGTATTCGTACGGCGTGGTCCACACCTTGCCGCGGCCGCGCCATCCGGTGATGGCATTCACGCACGTCAGCCACGCCCGCGTGCCGCTGTCGAAGAGCGCGACGTTCCTGCTCGACGGCGCGTTCAGCAGCCACGCCAGACCGGTTCGCACCGCATCGAGCGCCTCGGCGTGCATGCGTTCCGCCTCATATGCACCGTGCTCGAATTCAGCGTTCAAATAGGCTGTCATCGCGCGAATCACCGCCGGCGACGCGAGCCCCGCGCCCGCTGTATTGAAGTGAATCGGGCGCATCTCAGTATTCGCCGCCGAACACGATGCGCGACGGATCTTGGATGTCCGCCAGCGCCAGCAGGACGGTTTCCGGCGCTTCGGCAAGGCGATGAAGGAAATGCAGATACCAGTTGTCGCCGAACGTGCCGTAGACGCGGCAATTCACACCGTCGCGGCGAAGATCGCGCAGCCTGCCCGGTTGCACGCCGTGCAGCATCTCGATTTCCGCATCGCCGCCGAGCAGGCCGTCGCGCATCAGACGCTCGATGAGCGCCGGGTCCTGCGTCGCGAAACTGCGGTCGACGCCGGCGTCCGCCATGCGGCGCGCCAATTCGACGTAGCGGTCGTTCAGTGCGGAAGAGCGCGGCAGCGCCCGCTCCGGCGCTTCGTCGTACACGCCCTTGACAAGCCTGATCTTGCGCCCGGCCCGCAGCACCGCGTCGAGGTCGCCGGCCGTGCGGTGCAAATACGCCTGCAGCGTGATGCCGACGTTCGCATGCGACGCGGCGAGCTGATGGAACACCGACAGAATATCGTCGACCATCGGAAAACGCTCCATGCTGAGCGTCACGAACACGCCCCTTTCGCCCGCCGCGCCGGCGATGCGGTCCGTCACCTCGCAGGCGAGATCGCGCGCGATCAGCAAGCCGACGTTGCTCAGATCGAAATTGAGCTCCGTTCGCCGCCCCAGGCCGCCATGCGGCAGCAGATCGATCAACCGCCGATACTGCGCTTCGACGCGCCGGACCTCCTCGCGATCCGTGACGTTTTCGCCGACGCATTCGAGACCGACTTCGTATCCTTTCCCGGCCAGCACGCGCATCCGCTCGACGGCGGTGCCGGCGTCGCCGGCGACGATGTAGCGGCTCGCCGGCACTTGCAGCCATTCGCGCAACGCAGATCCTTCACGAAAACGCTGCGCATACTGCGGATTCGCGGCGAACCCCTTCAATGCGGCTGCGGCGAGCATCGTGATTTCGTCGTTCATTCAGGCACCTTGGCGGGAAGCTACGGGAAAATCGAGGGGAGCGGAAACGCGGATCTCGTCGAGAATCGATCGCATGACGGACATTCGTCCGGACGGCGCGGTGAAAATGCCGCCCGACGTCCGATTGACCGCCGCATAAGCGCAATCGCCGAGCAAGATCGTATGCGCGCGCCGAAGATTCCAGAACGGAATACCCGCGAGCAAATGATGAACGAGGTGGTAATTGTCGCCGTGCATGCCGATGAAAGCGCGCTCGAGCAGGACGGGGAAGCGGTTTCGGGTAATCGTCAGCGTGCTTCGAGTCGTGCGAATGACCGGAAAATGCTCGGAAATTTCGGAAAACCAGCCAATGATCTGGAATGTCGTAATGATCGGAACGATCCAGAAAATAACATAACCGAGCAGGCCCACCGTGACGAAGAATGCCATAAAGATGGCCGCCTGCGTCAACACCAATCCCATCAGTTCTTTTTTGTCACCCGAAATCTCGCCGAGCCGGTTCGTCATCAAATATTTCAGATAGCTGCCGACATTGAAAAGCAGGATCGTCTTGACAATGAATCGCATGACGAAATCGAGGCGATCGCGCACGTCGAACAAACCGCTCTCGATGTAGTGGATGTAATCGGGATCGCGGTTCGCGTCGCCGAGAAACGTGTGATGGTCGAGCACGTGCGATTTCACGTAAGCCCGATGGCTTTGGAAGATCGGGTAACCGGCAAGCCAGCGCCCGAAAAAATTGTTCAGCGTGCGGTTGCGCGTGAATGTCTTGTGGCAGGACTCGTGCAGCAGGGAGGCGAGCGCCCGCTGCCGCGACCCGATCACGAGCAGCGCAAGCGGATAGCACCACATCGACCAATATGTCGCATAGACCGCCGCCGCGATGCAGAGATAATCGCTCGCCAGCTCCAGCGGGCCGCGCCAGTTATTCAGGGCGAATAACGGCTTCAAGCGTTCGCGAATTTCCTTTGAGAACACATGCTTTTCTATCATGGACGTTCCTATTTTTAAGTGCTTCTTCTAGGCGCTTCCCAATGACACATGCGCACGATCGAAAACCGACTTCCCTCCAAATGTCATTCATAAATCAAACAAACATCAATCGCGAATATTACATATTAAATAGCGCTGATTAAACGACAAATTAGTCGATATCCACGTGAACTTTCGTCTGATGGACGACCGACTTCGACATTCCGACGAAAATAGCGTCGGCACGGTGAATATTCGTAGTCGGAGCTGCAATCGAAGTGCGGGTGACGCGCCGCCATGAGAAGACGATTGGGATGCGTGCGCGTGGCCGCCCCCTCTGCCGAAGAACGGAGTTTGGCCGAAGGCCCGTGGCGGCATGCAGCCGGTCCGCGATGATGGGATTCGCGACGCGGATCGCTCGTCGCCTCAGGTGTGCGCGGCACATCGGGCAACGACGTCGCGAGTTGCCGGGCAGCGTGATCTGCGTCGTTCGAGCGCGTGGTCATGCGCATCGCGAAAGCCGGGGGCGCTTAGCGAAAATATCGAGGTGGCTGCAATGGCTTCGTCCGCAGCCGGCACAAAGTCGCCCAGCGATCGCAACGGTTCAGCGGAGCCCACTGTCAACGCACGCCAAGCGCAATAGACGTCTTGCCATCCGGCACGAGCGCGCCTACGCGGCGGACGAACCGTGAAGACGCTCAACGACGCCCCAGCGCGGGCTCAGCGTGCCCTTTCCGCCGTGAATCGCCTCATGCCCGCCCGGGCATCGCGTCGAGGCGAAATTGACAAACGAGCTCTGCGCCGTAAGCGAGCCGTTCGAGTTGAGCGGGCGTCATCGCGACGAGACGAGTCGCCAGTTCGTTCGAGATGCCAAGCGTCGTCCGAGCGCGGCCGGCGTCCTCGCACAACAAGCGCCGCGCGAGCCTAAGATACCGCTGGTTGAATTCCGCGATCTCGTCGAACGCGTCTCTCTCGTCTTCCATGACCGCCCCGTTTCGATGAAGAACGCGCGCATCCGCGAACGTTCTCGCCGACGCGCTTCACCTGCCCGATGCGCGTCCGCAAGCAAAGGCTAATGGATGCGCGCCGCGCCCGTCCGACAAAATCCGGCCGCGTTCCGCCAAATGACGATCCGCGCGCACGTGTGCGCGACGCAGTCGGCTTGCAGCCGAACGCCGCGAGCGCCGCACGAAGACGTCGTCCGCGCGGTTCCCGCCGCGCGTCGACACGCGCATCGCAATCGACTTGCAGTCCCCATCGGCCATTTGCTACGCACAATCGGACAGAACGATAGGCGCGTTCGCCCGTCCGCCTTCATACTCGCCCCCGGTCAGCCGCTCCCCCCGGGCGGCGAACCTTCCGATCACTCGGAATTGGCCTGCCTGCACGCGCCGTTGCAGGCGGGCATTTTTTCTCCCGCGTCGAATCCGACGCGACGCGACGCGACGCGCTCGCGCCCGTGATCGCGCCCGGCGTCATCTCGCATCCGCATCGCAAACTCCGTCGTCATTCGCGGCGCGTCTATTCGCAAGCCGCTGCCGCCGCCACCGTGCTTGATCGAATCGACATCGTCAGAAGTCTGTCCGATTAGACCTATATTTAGCGCAACCAAACAATTCAAACGGCCCTACCATCGCATTACTGCGCCCGCATCGCCGATGTCGTTCGCTTCGAGAACGCATCGCCGGCTCGCGCGCAAACGTTCAACGTCTTCGAAGGAAGGTTCGACGCCCGATGCTGAAAGTCACAAAAGCCGTATTTCCCGTTGCCGGCCTCGGCACCCGCTTTCTGCCCGCGACGAAAGCGAGTCCGAAGGAAATGTTGCCGGTCGTCGACAAACCCCTGATCCAGTATGCGGTCGAGGAAGCGATCGCCGCCGGCATCACCGAAATGATCTTCGTGACGGGGCGTAGCAAGCGCGCGATCGAAGATCACTTCGACAAGTCGTACGAGATCGAGGCGGAGCTCGAAGCGCGCGGCAAGGAGAAACTGCTGTCGCTCGTGCGCGGCATCAAGCCTCGTCACGTCGACTGCTTCTACGTGCGCCAGGCCGAAGCGCTCGGCCTCGGCCATGCGGTGCTGTGCGCGGAGAAGCTCGTCGGCGACAGCCCGTTCGCCGTCGTGCTCGCGGATGACCTGCTCGACGGCCGCCCGCCCGTGCTGCGGCAGATGATCGACGTGTTCAATCACTATCACACGTCGGTCGTCGGCGTGGAAGAGATCGCACCGCACGATTCGAAATCGTACGGCGTGATCGACGGCAAGCGCTGGGAGGACAATCTCTTCAAGCTGGCCGGCATCGTCGAGAAGCCGGAACCCGCGGAGGCACCATCGAACTTCGGCGTCGTCGGCCGCTACGTGCTGACGCCGCGCATCTTCGACCATCTGCGCGCGCTCGAGCCGGGCGCGGGCGGAGAACTGCAATTGACCGACGCGCTACAGTCGCTGCTGAAGGACGAGCAGGTGCTCGCGCATCGCTACGACGGCACGCGCTTCGATTGCGGCAGCAAGATCGGCTATCTGAAGGCGACGGTCGAGTTTGCGCTGCGCCACCCGGAAGTCGCAATCGGCTTCGAGCAGTATCTGAGCGAGCGCTTTCCGGAGCTCGACGTGGCGTAACGCGTCGCGTACACCATGCGCGAGCGGCACATGCGAGCGTGACGACACGCGGCAGGGGCCGCTCGCGGCCGGCACGGCACGCAATGCGCGCCCGACACGCCGTGACGCTCGACGGGCGATTCACGGCACGATGGACGAGCCGACTTCGCGGCCGACTCCGCCATCGATGCCGACGTCACCGAACATCCGAGGCGCGGCGGGAATTTCGTACGGATCTCGAAATATCCGGCTTTCCCCGCAAACGCTTCTACTTCTTGAACACGCCGACGACGCCCTCATCGTCGAATACGAGCAGCGCGTTGATGCGTCGCGCCTCCATCATCAGCAACGCATCCTCGACGCGCGTGCCGAGCGGCACCATTGCCGGATCGATCGACATCAGATCCGACGCGACGCGGCGGAACAACGCGTCGCCATGCGTTTCGATCGCACGCCTCACGTCTCCGTCGGTGATGATTCCAAAGCCCGATTCGCGCCGCACGATCGCGAGCCCAAGCCGGCCTCTCGTCATCGCTTGCAGCACGTCGATCGCCTGTTCGTCTTCGTCGACGAACGGCAGATCGCCGGCCGCCATTTCGTCATCGACCTTCGACAGCAGGCGTCGCCCAAGCGAGCCGCCCGGATGGAAGCGCGCGAAGTTCTCGGGCCGAAAGCCGCGCGCCCTCATCAGCGTGACGGCGAGCGCGTCGCCCATCGCGAGCGCCGCGGTGGTCGACGACGTCGGCGCGAGCTGAAGCGGACACGCCTCCTGCTCGACGCCGACGTCGAGATGGCTGTGCGCCGCTTTCGCGAGCGTCGATCGCGCATTGCCCGTCATCGCGACGAGATAGTTGCGGTTGCTTTTCAAGAACGGAATCAGCTTGATCACTTCGTCGGTCTCGCCCGAATACGAGATCGCGAGAAACGTGTCGGCCGACGTCACCATGCCGAGATCGCCGTGATACGCCTCGCCGGGATGCATGAAGAAGCTCGGCGTGCCGGTGCTCGCGAGCGTCGCCGCGATCTTTCGCCCGATGATCCCGGATTTGCCCATGCCGCAGACGACCACGCGGCCGCTCGAATGCAGGATCGCTTCCACCGCGTCGCCAAACGCTTCGTCGACGCGCTCGGAAAGGCCTGCGAGCGCGCGCGATTCGATGTCGAAGACTTGCCGCGCGGAATCAAGATAGTTGTGATGGTTCATCGAAGAGCCGTGAAAGGCGATGAAAAATGTTGTTGGTTCTCGTCATGCGCGGCTCGCGCGCGAGCCGCGTGCAGTCCGATCACACGGCAATGTCACGCGTGCCGGGATCATTGGACGACGTGATGCCGCATCCATTGATCGAGCAGCGGGCGATACGCTTCGTCGAGCGACAACCCGGAACGCACCAGCACATGTTCCGCCACTTCGCGCGCGACGCCGTCGCCGCCCGCGCGCGACACGACGTGGTCGACGCGCCGCTTGACGAGCGCGTGCGCGTCGGCGGGTGCGTACGAAACACCCACCGAATCGATCACGGGCAAATCGTTCACGTCGTCGCCGACATACGCGATCGAATCATCGGCGAGCGACCGCTCCGATTTGATGCGCGCGTAGCCGGCGCGCTTGTCGTCGCATCCCGATACGAACACGTCGAAGCCGAGCTGTTGCGCGCGCCATGCGAGCGGCGCGCTGTGACGGCCCGACAGGATGCCGCTGCGAATGCCGTGCGCACGCAGAAGCGCGACGGCGATGCCGTCCTTCGCATGAAAGCTCTTCATGAACTCGCCGTCGCCCGTCACGTGCAGCCGGCCGTCGGTCAGCACGCCGTCGGCGTCGAACAGCACGAGCCGGATCGCGCCGCGATACGCGGGCGCGCTCATCGGATCTCGAGCGCGGGCATGCGCTTGACGAGATCGTCGATCGCCTTCACTTGCGACAGGAAGCCTTCGAGCAAATGCAACGGCAGCGCGCTCGGCCCGTCGCAGCGCGCGTGATCCGGATCGGGATGCGCTTCGAGAAAGAGCCCGGCGATGCCCACCGCCATGCCCGCGCGCGCGAGATCGACCACTTGCCGCCGCCGCCCGCCCGACGCGTCGCCGAGCGGATCGCGGCATTGAAGGCTGTGCGTGACATCGAAGATCACCGGGCAACCCGTCGTCTCGGCCATCTGCCTGAAGCCGAGCATGTCGACGACGAGATTGTCGTAGCCGAACGAACTGCCGCGCTCGCACAGAATCACCTGATCGTTGCCGGCCTCGCGGCATTTCGAGGCCACGTGCTTCAACTGCGTCGGGCTCATGAACTGCGGCTTCTTCACGTTCACCGGCTTGCCCGTCTTCGCGATCGCGACGACGAGATCAGTCTGGCGCGCGAGGAACGCGGGCACCTGCAGCACGTCCGCGACCTCGGCGACCGGCGCGGCCTGCTCGATCTCATGAATGTCGGTGATCACCGGCACGCCGAAGCGCGCCTTCACCTCCGCGAAGATCTTCAGGCCCTCGTCTAGCCCGACGCCGCGATACGAATGAATCGACGAGCGGTTCGCCTTGTCGAACGACGCCTTGAACACGAACGGAATGCCGAGCTTGCGCGTCACCGCGACGTATTCGCTGCACACGTCGAGCGTGAAATCGAGACTCTCGAGCACGTTGAGCCCGCCGAACAGCACGAAGGGCAGGTCGTTGCCGGCTGTCACGCCGGGGCTGATTGCTACGTTCATAGATCAACTCTCCCAATGGACCGCCCCGTGCCGTGCGCTGCGCTCCGATTCCGCGCGGCGGGCCCGCATGAGGGGCGGCGAATCCTCAAGACGCGCGCACGAGCCGCGACGCGTACACCGGCGCAAGCTGCCGGAAAAAACGTTCTTCGCCGAAGCGCTCGCGCGCTTCCTGCCGCGCGGCCGCCGCGAGGCGCGCGCGCAGCGCCGGATCGCGGTCAATCGATGCGAGCAGTTCGACCGCATCGCCGGCGTCGCGAAATATCGCGCCAGTTTGCAGGTGCCGTATGACGTCGACATTTCCCGCGCATGCGGACGCGACGACAGGCAGGCCGAGCAGCATCGCCTCGATGACCGACACGGGCATGCCTTCCCACGACGACGTCGACAAATATACGTCGACACAGCGCAATCGTGCGACGACTTCCGCGCGACCGAGCCAGCCGGCGACTTCGACGCCTGCGTCGCGCAGTTCCGCCTTGAGTGCCGCGTCGCCGTCGCCGATCCAGGCGAAGCGCAGGCGCGAGCCGCGCAGGCGGCGTGCGATCTCGGCGAACAGCCGCGGATTCTTCTGCGCACGAATGCCGCCGACCGTCACGACCCGCAACGTCGAACCGCACACGCCGGCCGAATCGGCTGCCGCAGGCGACGGCATCGCGCCGACTGCGTTCTCGACCACGACAACCGGCTGCCGCAAATGCGCGCGGACCGCGTCGCGTTCACTGTCGGAGCAAGCGATGTACAGGCATCGCTTCACGCACGCGATTCGCTCGAGCGCGACGAACGCCGATCGCTTGAGCGCGGAAATGTCGCGGCGCATGAACGAGATGCAGTGCGGGCTATAGAAGAACGCCGCATCCGGCAACGCGAACAGCGACGCGATTCTTCCGAGGAATCCCGCAAACGACGAATGCAGGTGCACGACGTCCGGCCTGATGCCGATCAGCGTGCGCCGCAGTTCCAGCAACACCGGCAGCGGCGGCACGCCCTTCATCTGGATGTGGCGCAGCTTGACCGTTGCGTCGAACAGCGTTTGAAGATTCGCGGGCGTATCGGGCCGGATCGAATAGACGACGTGCACGTCGTGCCCCTCGCGCGCGAGGCGATTCGCGATCAGGCACACCATCGACAACGTGCCCGTCGCGCTCGATTCGAGGATCTGCACGATCTTCATCCGCGTGCGGCCGTTGTTCGTTGCGCCCTTCTCCGGCGGCGTCGCAACCCGCCGCGGCCGTGCGGTGTCGATCGTCATCGCACGCTCCGCATCGAAGCGATCGCATCGAGATGCTCGGTGACGCCCGATTGCGAAATCATGGCCGTCCATCCGAGCCACTTCATCCATGCGGGCTCGTTGCGCGGCACGCGCAGTCGCGCGAGCGGCAGCAGCTCGTCGAATATCGATGCGCCGGTGACGTGCGAACGGATGCCGAGCGTCCGCGTCGCATCGACGTTCGACGGCGCGTCGTTGCAGACGATCTTCTTGCCGAGCGCCGCGTATTCGAGCAGCTTCGTCGGCGTCTGGAAACAGTGCGGCCGGTGATACGGGAAATAGCAAACCGCATACTCGGAGCGCTGCACGATCTTGAGCGCATCGCGCTGCGGCACACGTCCGACGAACTGGATGCCGGCGATGTGCCCGAACGTTTCGTGAATCTCCCGCTCCGGCTCGCCGACGAGCACGAGCGTGTCGCGCGCCGTGCGCGGCGCGTCGCGATACGCGGCCAGCACCCTGTGGAAGCCGCGCTCGCGGCTCATCTCGCCGATATAGCAGAACCGGCCCGCCGGGCCCTCGCCCGCCGGTTCGTTCGCGATCCCGAAGATCCAGTCCGGCACGCCCATCGGCAGCAGCAGCGACGGTATTTCGTCGCGAAACGCCATTGCGCCGCGCATCCGCTCGTTCTGAAAGATCCGCAGATCCGGCTTCGCATTCAACGCGCGCTTGAGCGCGTCCTTGACTGCCGCGAGCCGGCCGACCGACAGCGATCGGTAATCGTGAATCACGAATCGAGCGGGCGGCAGCGACCGGTAGAAGCCCATGATGCACCACAGGATGCAGTTGCTTCGGTCGCCGAACCGCGCGTAGGCGCTCGCGTCGCCATCGTGGACGTCGAAGCCGCGCTGGCCGAGAAAATCCCGGTACGCGGCGATTTCCGGGTAGTTCGCTTTCCCCGGATGGAGGATGAATACCTTCATGCTGCGCTCTTCTCCTTCTCGAGCACGCGCGCCGGCACGCCCACCGCGACGCCGCCGTCCGGCACGTCCCGCAGCAGCACGGCGCCTGCGCCGATGCGCGCGCGGTTGCCGATCCGAATCTCGCCGAGCGCGATGCTGTGCGCGCCGAATTCGACGTCGTCGCCGATGAACGGCACGCCGCTGTAGGTGCCGTCCGGCTGCAGTGTGTTGCCGATCGTCACGCCGTGCCGCAGCACGCAACGCTCGCCGATCTCGCAATAGCCGTTGATGACGAGCCCCGTGCCGTGATACAGCGTGAGGCCCTTGCCGATCTTCGTCTTGACCGGAATCTCGATGCCCATGATCCAGTCGCAGACGACGATGTAGAGCGCGATCGCCGGCGCGCCGAGCGCAAGCGTCAGCTTGCTGCGGCACGCGAGATAGTTCGCGATCCGGAAGAACACGACGACGCAGCGCGTCTTGAAGAACGCATTGCGGCGGCAATCCTCGGCGATCGCGACGATCGTCTGTTTCAGCGTCGTGCGCATGTCAGTGCTTCATCGAAAATACGTTCCTCGCCGCGCGCGGCGCGATTTCGCCCGTGCCGAAGTAATCGATGCCGTCGATCAGGAACGAATGGATGTACTTGAGCAGCCGCGCGCGATCGAATTCCTTGTAGAAGCACCGGCCGAGCGACATGACCGGCTTGCCGTACAGGAGTGCCTCGAGCCCGACCGTCGAATTGATCGTGACGACCGAATACGCGTGCCTGATCAGATCGGTCGTCGGCGACGTGACGATGTCGAAGCGATAGACGCGCTGCATCCGCACGACTTCGTCGATCACGGCCGTATCGCACTCCGCCGGATGCAGCTTGACGATCAGGTCCGCGCTTTCGTTCGCCGCGTGCTCGAACGCAAGCTGGATCGCCTTCAGATTGTCGACGTCCGAATGCAGCTTGATCTGCGTATCGCCGGACACCTGCAGCGGCAGGAACACGTAGCGCACCGCCGACAGCTCCTTCGCCGTCAGCGCTTTCGCCTCGGCCGGCGCGAGCGCGCCGTTGGTCGCGCGCACCGTATCGAAGCGCTTGCGCGCCACGCCTTGCGTGGCGGTCTTCAACGCATAGTTGACGGCCGACACCGCCTTGCGCCGCCACGACGTGCGCGCTTGCGGCAGCGGCCTCGCCTTGTATCGCTCGTAGCGCGCGAGCCAGCGGCGATGCTCGTCCTCGGTCGGCATCGGCAAGCCGTCGATGACGGCCGGACTGCGGCTGATCGACGACAGCGCGTTGACGCCGAGCCGATCGACGAACAGCTTGTCCGGCAGGTTCGAGATCTCGACGAACTTCGTCGGAACGCCGTGCGCCGCGCACGCATGCGCGACCGCGCGGCACACGAGCTGCTGCCCGTTCCACATCAGGCACTGCGAAATCAGACGGCGACGAAACACGTTGGACATCGCGGCATAGATCGCCGCCGCGTCGGCACGCGCGAGCCCGGGCGTCATTTGCCCGTTCAGCACTTCGATCGACGCGTCGGAACGAATCGCGGCCGCCGCGTCGGACGCCGCCGGCATCGGCGCGCCGCGCCGCAGATAAACCGACCGGATGCCCGCGCTCAGCGCCATCAGGTGCGCGACCGGCTCGCTCGTCGCGAACAGAAAGCCGAACTCCTTTCTGACCGCCTTCACGAGCCGCGCGGCAAAGTAATAACGCTCCATGGAATCGATGACGACGACAATCATGATCTGCGCTCAATGAAGAATTGGAGGAAACGTCATGCGTCGGCACGCCGACGAGACACGCTGCCTTTCATCACGCCAAACGTCAGCGCGATGCCGGCGATCATCAGCACGGCGCCGGAAAAGGAAAACAGGCGCACGCTCGCGAGCACCGACAGATCCGCGAGCTTCGCCGTACACAACGCACCGGCGAGCACGACGCCTGAGCCGAGCTGAAACAGGAAATCGATGCGCTGCGCGCGCGCCGCGAGAAAGATCTGCGACAGCGGCACATAGATCATCTGGAATGCGAAGAGCGGGATCATGCATTGGAAGAACGCGATCGCGCCGCTCCAGCGCGCGCCGAAGAAGAGCCCGACGAGCGGGCCGAACAACAGCGCGCCGCCTGCTGCATAGCCCGCCGCGAGCAGCGCGAGCGAGCGCGCATACGCGCCGAATACCTTCGGCACCATCGCTCGTGCGTCATCACGCGCCATCGCGGCCATCGCGTCGCGCCGAAACACGCCGCCGAGGCTCTGCGCAACCAGCGATACCGGAAAGAAACCGAGCCGATACGCGGCCGCGAAATAGCCCGCGCTCTGCGCATCGAACCAGTGTGGAATCACGATCGCGAGCGCATAGGTCAACACCGAGCCGCAAAGCGTCGACGGCAGGATGTACTTCGCGAAGCGGCTATGCTCGACGAAGAATGCACGCGTCACTTCGAACGAATAGCCGCGCCGCTTGCCGTGACAGGCAACCGCGAGCAGCATCGACAGTGCGACGAATACCGTGACCGCCGTATATGTGCCGAACGCGTCGACTCTTCCGAGCGTCGGCACGACCGTCGCGGCGAGCATGCAAGCGAGAAACGAACCGTTCACGGCGATGCGGCTCGCCGCGATCCAGCCATAGCGCCTCAGGCTGTTCAGATAGCCGCCCGCGGCCAATTGAATGAATACGGCAAAGCCATACGCGGCGACGGCGACCAGCTCCGCACGGCCCGTCACGAAAATCGCCGCACCGCCGAGCGCAACGATCGCCGTGCCGAGCGCCATCACGTTCACGAGCGCGTTGAACGACTCCGCCGCACTGTCGCTCACGCAAGCGAGCTCGTAGCGGCACGCGAGCAGCGTGCCGGCGAACGTCGCAAGCGCGAGCAAATAGTTGAAATGGCCGAGCGCCTCCGGGCCCTGGAAGCGCCCGATCAGCGAGATGCAGCCGAAAAGCGCGATCTGCCCGGCGACGACGCCGCACAGCGACACGATCGAATCGCGAGCACGGATCATCGCCGCGCTCCGGCAGTCGAATGCGCGCGCCGCGCGCACGCCGCGCAGAACCGACGATCACCGTCGCTTCCGCTCGCGTACACATGAACGTCACGCATCGCGCTTCGCTCCGTATTCGTACGCAACGTAGCGATAGCCGCCGTACTTCGATCCGTACCCGTACTGGCCGAGCCGCGGATTGATCCCGTTGAACACGATGCCGCTCAGCCGCACGCCGTTCTGCGCGAGGCGCTTCGCGGATTCGGCAATCTCGCCGAGCTTCGTCGAGCCGGCGAGCGCGACGAGAAACGCAGTGCCCGCCGTCGCGGCGAGGATGCCCGTATCGGCCACCGCGAGCACCGGCGGCGAATCGATCACGATGACGTCGTAGCGCGTCGAGAACGCATCGATCAACTCGGGCACGCGCGGGTTGAGCAACAGTTCCGCCGGGTTCTTCGGCATCGCGCCCGTCGAGATGAAGTCGAGCCCGGCGATCACGTCGCGATGCAGCACGTCGTCCGGCTGCACCGCGCCCGCGATCAGTTCGGAGAATCCCTTGCCGCGCGCGAGGCCGAGATAGTCGTTCAGATGCCCCTTGCGGATGTCGCCGTCGATCAGCAGCACGCGCTTGCCGGCCATCGTCAGCACCGCGGCGAGATTCGCCGACACGAACGACTTGCCGACGCCCGGCGCGGGGCCCGCGATCACGACGACGTTGTTCTTCGCTTCGAGCATCGCGAACTGCAGCGCCGTGCGCAGACTGCGCAGGCTCTCGACGGCCGGCTCGTCCGGATGCACGACGGACAGCAGCGACATCGCGCGCTCCTTGCGCTTCGCGCGCTCGGTCAGCGCCCGCTGCTGCTCGCTGCGCGGCACGGTCGCATAGACGTTCATGCCCAGACGGCGCTCGATCTCGTTCGGATCGGAAATGCCATGAAACAGCATCGAGCGGCCGACCGCGGTCCCGCAGCCGGCGAGCACGCCGATCAGCAGCGACGCGATCGCGACAAGCGCCTTCTTCGGCTTGACGGGCACTTCCGGCACCGCTGCCGTATCGA
This sequence comes from Burkholderia savannae, assembly GCF_001524445.2. Lineage (NCBI taxonomy): Bacteria > Pseudomonadati > Pseudomonadota > Betaproteobacteria > Burkholderiales > Burkholderiaceae > Burkholderia > Burkholderia savannae. Next base: position 637,005 of record NZ_CP013417.1, on the reverse strand, counting down.
CGAGCCGCACGTTGCCGACCTTCCCCGCTCGCACGAGCTGCAACTGCTGCATGTTGTTCAGCAACGCCGTGTAGAGATCGGTGTCGACCTTCACGTCGAGCATCAGTCGCACGATCTGCTGCTGCAGATCCGGCAGCCGCTTGATTTGCTGCTCGGCCGCGCCGCGATAGCCGTCGAGCGCGGCGATCTGCCGATCGATCGCGACGACGCTCGGATGCTTCGGCGTGAAGCGCGACAGCAGCTCCTGCCGCTTCTGCTGCAGCTCGAGCAGGCGTGTCTTCGCATCGGCCGATTGCGCGAGCACGAGCTTCGCCTCTTCGGTCAAATCGACGGTTCCGTGCTCGTCTCGCAATTTCGTCAGGCGTGCTTCGGAATCGGTCAGGTGCCGCTTGAGCGTCGGCAGCTGGGCGTTGAGAAACTCGAGCGATTGCGCGGCCTCCGCCGATTTGCGCTGGATGTTCTGCGCGACGTATTGCCGCCCGATTTCGTTGAGCGCGCTGCTGACGAGCTCCGGATCGGTGTCGCGCAGGCTCGCGACGACCACGTCCGATTGCTTGACGCGCTCCTGCACGTCGAGGTTGTCCTGCAGATCCTCGATCGTGCGCAAACGCGAGCGGCGCACGAGCACGAACGTCGCACCCGGCTTCGCGGCGGCCGCATCGACACGCAGCGCGATCGCCCCGCCCTTCGCCGCAAAGCGTTCGAGCCTGCCGACCACGCCTTCGGCGCCGCGTTCGAGATCGCCGCCCGCGAGCCGATAGCGGCGCGCATCGAGCATCGTCAGCTCGAACTTGTCGCCTTCGAGCGAACGCGGCACATCGAACGTCGCGACGTCGATGCGCTCCTGGCCCCACGCATAGCCGCCGAAGCCGGCGAAGCCCGGATTCGACAGCCCCTCATTGCGGCGCGCGAGCCAATTGCCGATCAACGGAAAGCGCTTCGGCTTCGCATCGACGAAGAGCTTCAATTGGTCGACCGCGCGCGACACGACAAGCCGCGACGCGAGAATCTGCGTCTCCGCCGCCGCGGACGATTTCACGTCGAAGAGCGACGAAACATCGCCGAGCAGGCTCTTCGCGGCGGACGTGTCCGGGCTGTCCTCGACCTGAATCAGGATGTCCGCCTGATAGACGGGCTTGCTGAGCACCGCATACGCGACGCCGATCGCAAAGCAGCCGGTCGCGATCGCCGCGATCAGCCAGCGGCTTTCGATCAGGATGTCGAGAATGGCGATGAAGTCGGTTTCGCCGTCGCTCTCGGGAAGCGCTTGTGTGCCGGATTGGTTGGAATTCATGTATCGAGATCTTGGGGATTCGGTTCCGCGCGTGCGCGCGATCGTTCACACGAGCCGCAGCCGCGACAGCCAGCCGTTCACGCCGAGCTCGATGAGCCGCGCGGACCGCTCGAACACGAAGCGCGGTTGGCGATAGGGATCGTGAACGTCGAAGTTCTCATGCTCGCCGATGCGAAACACCTTGCCGCGCGCGAGCGGATACCGGTCCTCGACGTGCCGCCGCTGCGTGCGGTCCATCACGAGAATCAGGTCCGCCGAAGCGCACTGCGCGCGGCCGAGCTGCTGCGCGCGATGCGCGGAGAGATCGATGCCGCGCTCACGCATCACGTCCTGCGCGAACGGCGCGGCGGGCAGCCCGACGAGCGCGTCGAAGCCCGCCGACGTCACCGCGCGCCCCGGCAGCGCGGCCGCGAAGAACGCGGCCGCCATCGGGCTGCGGCAGAGGTTGCCTTCGCAGACGACGAGAATCGATTCGATCATTTGGTCACGACCGCCGCGGTCAGGCCGGCGTTGACGGCCGGCAGCAACAGGCTGAGCACGCGGCTGAACCGCACGAGCCCGTTGCCGTCGACATAGACGATGTCCTTCGGCTCGAGCTCGAACTGGTTCGCGAGCACCATCGCGACAGGCGAGCTCGCGTCGAGCCGGTAGATCTGCGGCTTCGCGTCGAGCGAGCCGCGAATCACATACAGCTGCGCCGCATCGGCCGTCGTCGCGTTCAGGCTGCCTGCCTGCGATAGCGCGTCGCTCAGCATCAAGCGGCCGTTGCGCATCGGCAGCGCGGTGACCGGCTTGTTGACCTCGCCCATCACGAACACGCCGCTCTCGTCGCGCGGCGGAATGCGCAGCAGATCGCCGTCCTTGAGGACGACCCGCGAAGGATTGATCCCCTGCCCGGCGCCCGACAGATCGATCCGTTGCTCGACGCCGTTGCGCACGAGCATCACGCGGCTCTGGTCCGCGCTCGTCGAGAAACCGCCCGCGCGGCTCACCGCGTCGTGCAGCGTCATCGGAATGTCGTTGAGCGGCTGCGAGCCTGGCGTATGCACTTCGCCTTCGATATAGACCTGCTTCGCGCGGAACGACGCGATGCGCACCGTCACCTGCGGATCGCGAAACGTCTCCGCGAGCTTGCGTGCGAGCCGCGCCTGCACCTGCTCGGGCTTGAGCCCGGCGACGGCGATGCGTCCGACGAACGGAAACTGCAGCGTGCCGTCTTGATCGACGACGAAGCCTGCCGGCGCATCGGCCGTGCGCGCGGCCGTCTGCTGCTGCGCGCCGAGCGCCGCCGCGAGCTCGGGATGATCCCAGACCGTGATCTGCAGCACGTCGCCGCGCCCTATCGTGTAGCCGGACACCGGCGTCGCGAGATCGGACGCGCCGCGCGCGCCGCGCTGCGCGGCGCGCAGCGTGCGGATCAGATTCAGATCGATGTTCGTGATCGGAACCGGCAGTTGCTCGCCGCGCGGCTCGCGGCCGGCCTCAGTCGACGCGCTTGCGTCAGCGCTCGATACCGGCACGTTCGCCGGCTGCTTCATCCGCATGCCCGGCGCGACGCCGCATCCGGCGAGCACCACGCATAGCGGCACCCACATCGTCAACAAACGCACGCGTGCGCCGTACGTGCGTGTCGGCGGCGCGACGCCGCCTGCTTCCCCCAGACTACCCATCTACACCTCGACTCACTTTCTAGTTCCGGCCCTCTCCGGCCGCCGATCGCCGCGAAGCGCGCGCTCAATACGCGCCCGATCCGCGTAGGACCACGTTGACCGTTTTCAACAGGATGTACAGATCGCGTCGAAGCGACCATTCCTTCACATACGACACGTCGAGCGAAACGCGTGTCGCGTAATCGGTATCGTTGCGGCCGCTCACCTGCCACAGTCCGGTCATGCCGGGCTTCGCGGCGAGGTAGTAGCGAACGTCCTCGCCGTAGCGCGCAAGCTCCGCCTCGACGATCGGCCGCGGCCCGACGAGGCTCATCTCGCCCTTCACGACGTTCAGCAGCTGCGGCAGTTCGTCGAGGCTGCTTCGACGCAGGAAGCGGCCGATCGGCGTGATTCGCACGTCGTTCTTCAACTTGAATTCGCGCGCCCATTCCGCGCGCGCGTGCGGATCGCGTTCGAGCAGCGACTTCAGCACGGCGTCGGCGTTCATCACCATCGAGCGGAATTTCAGGCACTTGAAGCGGCGGCCGTCCCGCCCGATGCGCATGTGCCCGAATACGGCCGGGCCGCCGTCGCGCATGACGAGAAAAGCGATCACGGCGAGCACCGGCGATAACACCGCGATCAAGCACGACGCGGCGGCCACGTCGAACGCGCGCTTGACGATCCGCTTCGCGATGCCCGACGTGCGCATGCGATGCGCGACGTGGCCCACCTGATCGAGCGTCGCGGCCTTCACCTGACGGCTCGCGCGCTCGACAAGGCCGAAGATAGCGAGCGTGACCGCACGAAAAATCAACAGCCCTATGCCGCTCGTGACCGTCCAGTACGCGAACCACTCGCTCGAGAGAATTTGCGCGCGGCGCAGCGCGTACAGCAGCGCGACGGTGCCGCCCTGCACGACGAGCCATGCGAGCGCGGTGCGGCTGATCAGATGCACGGGCGAGCGCCGCCGGGACGACTCGTAGATCCCACATGCGGGAAAAACCGACAGCGACAGCGCAGCGGCGAACGCCACCAGCGATCCGTCGAAGAACTGCGCGTTCGGGCTGCCGGACGCCTCGATCAGGATCGGAAGGAACGCGCCGACCACGATCACCGCGATGTCGACGACTCTGGGAAATATCGCTGGCATATGTGAACCTCGATTGCGTTTCATCAAAAATTTACTTCGTACTTCTATATTTCTAGCCACCATGCCCGGCGTGTCGTGCACCTTTCATCGATGCATCGACATCCGAATCGACAAACATTCGGCGTTCATCGCCCGACGAAGTCCGAACGACGCCCACGGCCTCGCACGTGAGCGTGGCAAAGCTGAGGTTAGGGGTGAGACGACAGGCGCGGCGCGACGCTTGTTATGAAATCGATTCGCTCAGCCGCGACTCGAATTCGCCGCATGCGAGATCCGCGCCTGCGCCTCGGCTGCGCTCGACTGCGCGATACTCGGTCGGCGACATCGACAGATGCTGGCGAAACAGTTTCGCGAGACGATCGCCGCTGCCGAGCCCCGTGCGCCGCGCGATCTTGTCGACCGGAAGGTCGGTATGCACGAGCATGTGGCATGCATGCGCGAGCCGAACTTTCTGCACGAACTCCGACGGCGTCACGCCGATCTCCTGCTTGAATCGGCGCAGGAAGTTGCGCTCGCTCATCGCCGCCGCATGCGCCGTGTCGGCGATCGAAATGCGGTTCGCGCTGTTGTCGCGCAGTTGTTGGACCGACGCGCGAATCAACTTGCTCGCACGCGCCTCTCGCGCGGCGAACGCCGACTCGGCGGGCCGGGCGGCGATCTCCGGGCACAAACGCTCGGCAACCTCGTGCGCGACGCCGTCGCCGCAATCGTGTCGAATGACGGCGAGCGCGGCCGAGAATGCAGCACGTTCCGCCGCGGTCGGATGGACTTTCTCGGCGGACGCGGCGCCTGAGAGCATCGTGTCGATCGACAGATCATCCGCGGCCACATCGCCGCGCTCGAGATTCGTGAGCCCCAACAGGCGACGCGCCCCGTCCGCCGCGCGAACGTGGGCCCGCGCGTTGCGCAACCATTCGGACACCTTTTCATCGTCACGATCGGACGCATCCGGTTCGCCGATTGCGAAAATCGCATGCACGCTGTCGAGCGCGCGCTCGTGCAGCGGCTGGGACCAAACGGGAATGCCGGACGACGAATACACCGCACCGCCCTTCGCCGACAGCAGCAACATCTCGTAATCGCCGCCGGATTCCGCGTCTGCATGTCGGAAACGGTTGACGAGATTGAAGATCTCCGCCATGCGTCCCGCGTGCATCAACGAAAAGCCGTCAAACAAGACGACAGCGATTCCTTTCCGGTAGCACACGCCACCGAAAGCTGCACCACGACTCACGTGTGCTCCCATCCGACCAATGTTGAACGCGCATTCCATCCCGCCGGCCCTTTCCACTCATTCAGCAATGTCTATTCTGCGGTGCATCATATTCCTTCAAATGGCTGCAACAATCTTTCTGTCTGATTACGACGCCATGTTGGCGGATTGAATCTGGACATCGATTCCATCATTTATTGATCGATCCAATTCGGATTGGTGCGCACATTGCATCAAAAGACACGCGCGCACTTGTCGATTTCAGACGATCTTTCGGCAACTGAATCACTGGCCGCGCGCGGAGCATCCGATATGGACGACGGATGAAGACAGACGCGCCCGGCGCCGCGTCGCACTGGCGATCCAAACGGACTGCTAGTGAATGGAGCGGCCGAACGGCAGCACCGGCGCACGCCTGCGCGTTCATTCACCGACGCGCCGCGCTGCCGTTTCTTGTGGAGGAAATATGGCGATCTCGCATGCAAACGAGATGCAATGCGTACGCCGCCTTGGCGCCGACTCTATCGAATTCGTCGCCGAATCGCATGTATTTTTACAATTGGAATTGATCTTTCGTTACCGGCATGCCTTTAGGCTATTGCGTATTTTTACGATATTCATCTAGCGCTTTTCGATAATGTCCGGTCGAAGCCGATTTTGCGTCACGAACAATGCCTGTGATCACCGCGCATCGGCGATTTCATATATGTGAGGCGTGATGCGCGATACCCGCGCATTAACGCGACTCGCATCGATTGGACAAATCCGACGGCGGCCCGCGCTTGTGGCGCGAGAAACTGCAGTCGCTCGCAGCGACGCCTTACAATACTGCGTTTTCTTGAACGAATGCACGCGATGTGGTCTGCCATCAGCGATCTGGGCGACGCCGCCTTGACCCTTCCTCTTTCCGTCGTCTGCTGCGCGTGGCTCGTCCGCTCGTCGCCCGAGCGGCGCGACGCGCTGTCGTGGCTCGTGCTGCTCGCGGCCGGCATGCTCGTCGTCGGCTTGACGAAGATCCTCTACGCGGGGTGCGGCGTGCAGATTCGCGCGATCGACTTTCGCGTCGTCAGCGGCCACACGATGCTCGCATCGGCGGTGTGGCCGATGGCGCTCCTGCTCGGCCTGCAATGGCTGCGCTCGGACATGGCATTGACGGCGGGTCTCGTGCTCGCCGCGTTGATCGGCACGGCACGCGTGTTCGACAAAGCACATACGGTGTCCGAAGTAATCGCCGGATGGGCGGTCGGCACGCTCGTCACGCTGTCGTTCGTGCTATGGAAAGGCGCACCCGCTGTGTCGCGACGCCTTTGGCTGTACGCGTCGGTTTCGCTAATGGCAGTGCTCGCCGTCTCCTACGGGAGACACGCGCCGATTCAAGCTGCGATCGAGCAATACTCGCCGTTCCTCTGCCGTCAACTCCCCTGGTGACGGTCGGTTGCGGCCAGGACTAGTCGCCAGCCGCCGAAACCCCGTCCCGATCGGACGCGCGCGCGTGCGAAAGCGCACGCGTCGCTATACTCCCGGGCACCGCGGCGCATCGATGCCCGATGCATGCCGGCGAGCGTTTCGCACGGCAAGCGAAGCGCGCCGTCGAGGCGCGACAGACGGCACCATCGAGCGCGTCGAGGCGCGCGCCGCGCATGCGACGGTCGACATCGGCGCCGTGCGCGTGCATGCCGGCGATCTCGCTTCGGAAGCGTCGCCGCGCGATGCCAGCGCGCTCAACGCGCGACGTTCGAGCAGCACGGCTCGAAAGCGTGCGCCGCTCACGAACCACGGAGTCTTCATGCGACGCGCGAGCGTTCCCACCCTGCTCTTCGCCACCAGCGCCTGCTTCTTTTCGCTGAACGCGTTCAGCGTGCGCGCGAGCTTCGCGGCCTATGCGCTGCTCGCCGTCCTTGCGCTGTTCCGCGCACCGACGCTGTTCGCGCGCCAGCACCGGCTGCCCGCCATCGCCGCGTACTGGATGCTCAGCGTAAGCGCCGCGTTCATCGTGTCCGCGTTCGGCGATTTCTACGCGAACTTCTACGTCAAGTTCGTGCTGATCGAAACCTACATCGCGCTCGCGTTCTGGCTGTTCGCGAGCGGCGTGCTGTCGATGCGCTCGCTCGAGCGGACATGCGAGGCGCTGATCTACGTGCATGCCGCGTTCTTCCTCGTGCAACTCGGCTACTACCTGATCTCCGGCCACTTCATCGACTTCGACAGCTACGTCCGCGAGAGCGATTCCGAAGCGTTGTACGCGACGAAGGCGCTGAGCGACAGCCTCATCTCGATCCGCGCGCTCGGCCTCTATTCGGAGCCGTCGTTCTACGCGATGACGGTCGTGCCCGCGGGCGTCGTCCTGCTGCTAGCGAAGCGGCGCATGGCGGCTGCGACGATCGTCGCGTTCGCGACCGCGCTGCTGTCGTTCTCGATCGCGGCGATCATCGTCTGCGCGCTGCTGTTCGGCGTGCACTTCCTCGCCGGACGCTCGTCGATCCGGATCAAGCTCGTGATCGTCGCGGTCGCGCTCGCGATCGCGCCGGCGATGTACGGCGTGTACGACAAGCGCGTGAATCAATCCGCCGACTACGACGCGCTCGGCAGCCGCACGCTCGTGCTGCGCGAGCTGAGCGCGCGAGACGCGCTCGCCGACGCATTCGGCAACGGCCTCTTCTGGGACGAGCGGAACAACGTCGGCAAGACGCACCTGCGCGGCTATCAGGTGCGCGACAGCTCGTTCTACGTGTATCTGCTGTTCGCCACCGGCGGCGTCGGCGTCACCGCGTTCTTCGGCGCGCTGTTCATGCTGTTCCGGCGGCGCGGCCGGCGGCGCCTGCTGCTGTATCTGCTGCCGCTCCTTCTGTTCAAGTTCCACGCGCTATACGGCATGCTGTGGCTCACGCTCTTGATGTTCGTCGTCGTCGCCGGACACGCGGGGCATGCCGAGCGCTCGCCCGAGCGTCGCGAACGGCCCGGTACCGGCCGGCTGAGCGCGACCGGCGCGTCGTGCCCCTAGCGTCCGCCGCCGAACGCGTGCCGAAACGCGAAGGAGAATATCGATGTCAATTCATGGGATGCTGGCCTGCCTGTTCTGCGCGTCCGTCGTTGCGTCGTCGGCCCCACAAGTGCCGCCCGCCGCGCCGCCCGGCCGGGTGATCGCGCACAGCGCGGCGGCGACGCACGTGTTCCTCGGCTCGCCGTCGCTCGCGATCCTGCCCGACGGCACCTATGTCGCGTCGCACGACATGTTCGGCCCGTCCGCGCTGCCCGACGAAGTGCACGTGTTCGCGTCGCACGACAGCGGGCAGACCTGGGAAAAGCTGAGCGTCGTGGCCGGCCAATACTGGTCGTCGCTTTTCGTCGTCGGTGGCGCGCTGTACTTGATGGGCACCGATCGCTCGATGGGCACGCCGGTGATTCGCCGCTCGACGGACGGCGGCGCGACGTGGACGACGCCGAACGACGTGCAATCCGGACGCTTCGCGCTCAACGGCCGCTACATCACGGGGGCCGTGCCGGTACTCGTCGACCGGGGCCGCGTATGGCGCGCGTTCGAAGTCATCGACGGCGGCGACCTGCGTTCGCTCGTGCTATCCGCACCCGCCGACGGAGATCTGCTCGACACGCGCAACTGGCGCACGCCGAAGCCGCTGCCGTCCGATCATTCGTGGCTCAACAACAACTTTCTGACGTGGGAGGAAGGCAGCGTCGTGTCGACGGGCGAGCGCGATCCGGCGATCGTGTTGCGCGTGAACACGAAGCACGGGCCGGAGAAGGCGGCGCTCGTGCGCGTGCTCGCGGACGGCCGGTCGCTGTCGTTCGATCCGGCGCACGACTTCGTCGATTTTCCGGGCGGCGGCAAGAAATTCACGATCCGATTCGATTCCCGCTCGGGACGCTACTGGTCGCTCGCGAACGCGGTGCCGAACGCCGACGGCAGCGCGAATCTCGAACGCGTGAGAAACACGCTCGCGCTGACGTCGTCGCCCGATCTGCGTCACTGGAGCGTCGAGCGCGTGCTGCTTCAGAGCGTGGATCAGCAGCGGCACGGCTTTCAGTATGCGGATTGGCAATTCGAAGGCGACGACATCGTCGCGGTCGTGCGGATGGCTTTCGACGATAGCGAAGGCGGCGCACGCAATCAGCACGATTCGAACTACGTAACGTTCGTGCGGGTGCGCGATTTCAGGCATGTGGAGGCGGCGAAGCGCATCGAGGCAGATTCGCATTGACGGGCGGCGAGCATCGCACGCGATGCGATTCAACAGCGCGGGATGTACGGCGCGCGGCCGCACGCTGCACGCGCCGACTTCGGCCGATCGCCACCGCGCATTCGATGCCCGCGCATCGATTCGCGGACGGCCCGATCGCGGGCGTGTCGACGTGCGATCGATCGTAACGGCCTTGCACACGATGATCGCCGGACGATCGCACTGGTCCGCGAGAATCGCCGTGCTCGCACGATGCCGGCGGCATCGCTCACCGCCCGCCTATCGCAACATGCTTTCGAGTTTTCCGCTCGGCCCCGCGAATCCCTGCGACGCGCCGTCAAAGCGCATCCGGACGGAAGCGAGCTCGCGCGGCAGGCGTGCCGAGCGCGGACGCGCTCGCGGCATCTCGACGAAGCCGAGGCGTTCGTACAGTGCGCGGGCGCGCACATTGCTCGTCAACACGTCGAGCACGATCTCCCTGCCGGTTTCCGCGCACAACATCCCGGCCTGCATCGCTTCGTCGAACAGCGCGCTGAACGCACCGCAACCGCGCACGCGCGCGTCGGTCGCGCAATGCGCGATCAGCGTCTGCGTACGCTTCGGCGCAGGCAGCTCACTTTCGAGCACGAGCCCGCGCAGCAGCATCCGGATCGTGCGCGCGAGGCCGAAGAAGCGCAGCAACATCCACGCGACGTGCAGATCGTCCAAGGCTGTCGCGCGTCCGTCGTGCGCGGCGAGCACCGCGTCGATCGCGCCGCTTTCGGCAACCGCGACGCGATGACGCCGCCACGAAAAACGCCCTTGCTTCGACGCGAACGCGAATTCGAGGAATGCGATGCATCGTGCGGGCGGCTCGCCGAGAAAGTAGCCGAATTCCCGCACGCCGGATTCGAACACGAGCGGCGCGCATGCGTGCGCATCGCTCGCGGCGGCCGGGCGAAAGCGCCACGAAGACGAGCGCGATGCGGCCTCGGCCGATGCGCCGTGCTCACCTTCGGCGGGCGAAGTCGCCATCGTCTTCGGCGCCGCCGTCAGCGCGCGAGCCGCACGAGCGCCGCGATCGTGCGCTCGATCTGCTCGGGCTCGTGCGTCGAGCAGATGAAAAAGCGCAGGCGCGCGGCCTTCTCTTCGACGGCCGGATAGAAGATCGGCTGCACGTTGATGCCTTCGTCGAAGAGCGCGTTCGCCCATTGCGCGGCCTTCAGCGAGCTGCCGGTGATGACGGGCACGACCGCATAGCCTTCGCTCGTGCCCGTGTTGAGACCGGCGTCGCGCGCTTGCGTGAGGAATTGCAACCCGCGCTCGCGTAGCGTCGCGATCCGCTGCGGTTCGGCCTGCAGGCGTTCGAGCGCGGCGAGCGACGCAGCCGCGAGCACGGGCGAGAGCCCGACGCTGTACAGGAAGCCCGGCGCGAGATGGCGCAGGATGTCGATGAGCGGCTGGCAGCCGGCGATGAAGCCGCCGCATCCGGCGAGCACTTTGCTCAGCGTGCCCATCCACAGATCGACGTCGGCGGACGGCACGCCGCAGTGCTCGCGGATGCCCTTGCCTTGCTTGCCGAGCACGCCGAGCGAGTGCGCCTCGTCGACCATCAGGAACGCGCCGTAGCGCTGCTTGATCTCGACGAAGCGCGCGAGGTCCGGCAGATCGCCGTCCATGCTGTAGAGTCCTTCGATCGCGACCAGCACGTGCCGGTATTCGCGGCGCACGCGCGCGAGGAGCGCGTCGAGCGCGCGCCAGTCGTTGTGCGGAAAGCTCAGGCGCTTCGCGCCGCTCAGCTGCGCACCCTGCACGATGCTGTTGTGCGCGAGCGCGTCGTGCACGACGAGATCGCCCGGCCCGAACAGCGAGCCGATCACGGTCACGTTCGTCGCATGGCCACTCACGAATGCGACACAGTCGTCGGTCTCGTAGAACGACGCGAGGCCGCGCTCGAGCTCGCGCTGCACGGGCCGCTCGCCCGCGACCATCCGGCTCGCCGACGCGGACGTGCCGTAGCGGTCGATCGCATCCTTCGCGCGCGCCGACACGACGGGGTCGCCCGCAAGGCCGAGGTAGTTGTAGTTCGCATAGTTCAGGTATTCGCGGCCGCCGATGTGCGTCGTCGCGCCGGCGACGCCCTCGTGCACGCGAAAGAACGGCGACTCGACGCGCAGCTTCTCGCCCATCTCGCGGATGATCTTGACCTGCTGGTATTGCGGCATCGCCTCGAACCAGCTGCGCGGATCGCCCGTTACGTGTGCAGTGGCGGAAACCGGCGCACGACGCGCGCCGCCATCGTCGGAGACGCGATCCAGTTGCCGCTTCAAAGCTTTTGCCGCAAGTTGCTGGCGCAGGTGATCACCCAATCCCATCTGAACCGTTCGCCTGTTTTAGTCAGTGAAGTCTACATATTACGCGACGAACTCGGCCCATTCCCAGGCATTCGTCGTCGACAACAGTTTCTCGACGAGCCGGAAGTTCATCTCGTGGCTCGGCCGAAACGCCGATATGCGGCCGAGCAGCGGCGCGCCCGCGAGCGCGAGATCGCCGATCAGATCGAGCACGCGGTGGCGGACGAACTCGTCCGGCTGCCGCAAGCCGCCAACGACGCGCGAGCCGACGATCGACGCCGTGCACGACGGACGCGCGCCGCGCAGGATCGGCACGCCACGCAGGTAGCCGGCGACGATCGCGGGAATCGCCCATTTGACCCGTCCGTACGAGCGCGACGGCGCGATCTCAGCGGCGAACACGGCGGGCGTCAGCACCCCGCTCCATTGCATGTCGCCGAAACCTTTCAGGTCGTTGCGCACGCTGAGCTCATAACGCGTGGCGGGCTCGATGCGCATTTCCCGCCGAGCGGTGCCGTCGCCATCCGTCACCGTCACTGTCCGCAGCACGCGTATGAAACGCTTCGGCGCCGGCAGCGCCGTGCGCCCGCACGCGCGAAGCGCGTCGATCCAGGGCCGCGCGCTGCCGTCCAGAATCGGCACCTCTTCCGCATCGAGCTCGACGATGGCGTGATCGATCTCGCACGCGAGCAGCGATGCGAGCAGGTGCTCGACCGTGCGCACGCCGACGCCGTCCGCATTGCACAGCATCGTGCAAAGCGGCTGCGCGCGGCGCAGCGCGGGATCGGCGGCGAGGGTCGCAAGCTCGCGGCCGTCCTTCATCCGCCGGAACGCGATGCCGCGCTCCCGCTCGCGACCGCGCGCGGGCAGAATCCGCACGCGCACGCGCCGCCCGGTGTGCAGCCCGTGGCCTCCGAGCGCGAGCTCGCGCGCGAGCGTGCCTTCGCACGCCTGCCAGCCGGCGGGCGCGCTCATGCCGTCACCAGCGTCGTCGGCGAGCCGGCCACGTGCTCGTCTTCGCCGACCTTCAACGCCCGGCGCGCGTCGCCGTCGAGCGCGTGTTGCGCAGCGACCGCGGCAAGCCGCGCGTCGTCGCCGTCGCCCGTGCCCGGCTCGCCGTCCACCGCGCCCGAGATCATGTCGACGATCCGCCCGGCGAGCAAGTGCACGGTCGCGCCGTCCGCGATCGACATCACCGACAGCTTGACCTCGAACGTCTCCTCGACCGCCATCCCGAGCTCCATGCCCATCAGCGAATCCATGCCGAGATCGAGCACCGACTTGTCGAGTTCGATCCGCTCCGGCGACAGATGAAGGATGCGTGCGATCTGCGCGCGCAGATTCTGTTCGACGACGCCGACCGCCTCGTCGCGCGGCAGCGCCGCGACTTCTGCGCGCAGCCGCGTGCCGCCGTCGCGTGCGGGCTCGTTCGTGCCGCGCGCGCGCAACAGCGCGTAGCGGCGCGCGGCGGCGGCGGGCATTCCCCGCGACACCGCGTGCCAGTCGAGCCGCACGACTGCCTCGCCCGCGTCGCCCGAAAGCAGCACCCGCTCGAGCGCGGCGAGCGCCTCTGCGGACGTGATCGACACGCCGCCGATCCGCGCTTGCAGAGCCTCGCGCGTCTCGGCGTTGCGTGCCAGAAAGCCGACGTCCTCGAGCGGACCCCAAGCCATGAACGTGCCGGGCAGCCCCGCCGCGCGGCGCTGCTCGACGAGCGCCTCGACGAAGCTGTTCGCGGCGACGTAGCTCGCCTGCCCCGGATTGCCGAGATAGGTCGTTGCCGACGAGTAGACGACAAAGAAATCGAGCGCATGCTCGCGCGTTGCGCGATGCAGGTTCCACGCGCCCGCCACCTTCGGCGCGAGCACGGCGGCAAAACGCTCGTCGTCGAGATTGCGCACGAGGCCGTCGTCGATGTGCATCGCCGAATGCAGCACGCCCTTCAGCGGCGTGCCGCGCGCGTCGATCTCGCCGATCGCGCACGCGAGTGCGGTCGCATCAGTCGCGTCGCACGCGACGACGTGCGTCCTGACGCCCAGTTCCTCTCGCCAGCGCTCGACCTCGGCGCGCAGCGGCTCGGCGAGCGCGCCGCCGCGGCTCGCGAGCGTCAGGTGCCGCGCGCCGCGCGACACCATCCAGCGCGCGGTGGCGAAACCGAATCCGCCCGTGCCGCCGACAACGAAATACGCCCCCCGCGGATCGAGCGTCAATGCGCATCCGTGCGCAGCGGCGACGCCGCGCGTTGGCGCGGGCGTGCCCGCCGGATACGTGACGAGCACCTTGCCGATCTGGCGCGCCTGCTGCATGTAGCGGAACGCATCTTCGACGCGCGCAGCCGGGAATGCGCGATACGGCAGCGGATGCAGCACGCCGTCGTCGAACAGCGCGATCACCTCGCCGAACAGGCGCGCGGTCAAATCGGCGCGCACGCCCATCAGTTGATCGGCGTCGATGCCGAAATAGCTGATGTTGTTGCGAAACGGCCGCAGACCGATATAGCTGTTCTCGTAGAAATCGCGCTTGCCGAGCTCGAGGAAACGGCCGAACGGACGCAGCGTGTCGATGCCGCGCACCATCGCCTCGCCCGCGAGCGAGTTGAGCACGACGTCCACGCCCTCGCCGAGCGTCAATGCGCGGATCTCGTCGGCGAACGACAGGCTGCGTGAATCGAGCACGTGATCGGCGCCAACCAGCCGCACGAACTCGCGCTTCTCGTCGCTGCCCGCCGTCGCGAACACCTCGGCGCCGAAGTGGCGCGCGAGCTGGATCGCCGCGACGCCGACGCCGCCCGCCGCGCCGTGAACGAGCACCCGTTCGCCGCGGCGCAGCCGCGCGAGCTCGGCGAGCGCGTAGTACGCGGTGAAGAACGTCGTCGGGATCGTCGCCGCCTCTTCGAACGACAGCCGTGAAGGTTTGCGCGCGATTGCGGCAGCGCGTGTCGTCACGCGTGTCGCGAACGATGCGGGCGCGAAGCCGAGCACCGCGTCGCCCGCCGCGAAGCCGTCGACGTCGCGGCCGGCGCGCACGATGCGCCCGGCGAACTCCATGCCGATCGTCGCACCGGCGAAGCCCGCCTCGACCGCCTCGTCGGACAGCAACCCCATCGCGTACATCACGTCGCGGAAGTTCAGGCCAGTCGCGACGGGCTCGATCTCGACTTCGTCCGGCTCCAGCTCGCGCGCCGGCAGCGCGAACCATTCGAGATTGCGCAGCGAACCCGGCGAATCGAAGGCGAGCACCGCCGGCCGCCGCTCGCCGATCGCGTCAACCGCGCGCGCGTCGATCTGCGCGGCGCTCAGCATGCGCGGCACGAAGCGCCCGCGCGGCGTGAGCAGCACCTCTTCCTCGGCATCGTCGGCTAGCAGCTCGCGCACGAGCGCATCGGGCGCCGCGTCGCAGTCGGGATGCACGTCGACAAGCCGGCACGACAATTCGGGATGCTCGTTCGCGAGCACGCGGCCGAATCCCCAGAGGCCCGCCTGCGCCGGATCGAGCGGCGCGTCGAGCGCGAACGGCGCGCCGCCGCGCGTGACGACCGACAGCCGCACGCTCGCCGTCGCGTCGACGACGCCGAGTTCGCGCACGAGCCGCGCGAGCGAGACGACGCCCGTTTGCTGCGCACGCATCATCGCGGCGCCGTCGGCATCAGCCGCCAGCGCCGCATCGGGCGCGACGAACACCAGATGATGCTGCTGCGCGGGCGACGCGACCGCAACGATCTCGGCCATCCGCTGCAGCGACACGGCCTCCGCATAGCAGCCGGTGCTCGCGAGCGCACCCGCGAGCACCATGCCCGCGTCGCCGTCGTCACCCGTCGCCACGAGCCAGCGCTCTGCGTACGCGGCGGTATCGAGGCTGTCCCACACGCCGCCGTCGAGCGCTTCGCGCGCGTCACCCGCCTTCGCCGCGGGCTTGCGTGCGACGATGAACGTCGGCACGCCCTCGAGATCGAGCGATTGCTCGAGATGGCGCGCGATGTCGCGAAAGCCCGCGTGCGTGAGCAACGACTGAATCTCGGCCGGCGCTAGCGGCGTGCCGCGCGATGCATTCGCGCCGCCCTCGGCGAGCGAGAACACGATGTCGGCGAAACGGCCGCCGCGCGCCTCCACGGCGACGACGAGCCCACCCGGCGCCAGATGCCCGAACACGACGTTCAGGAATCCGAGCGAATCGTGCTGCGCGGCGAGCGCGCGATCGATCAGTATGACGTCGTAGGGCGTGCGATCGTCGGTGTCGAGCGCAAAGCCGTCGCCCGTCTTCAACGCGACCGTCTGCACCGACGGATGCGCCGCCGCGTCGAAGCCCGCGAGCTGCCGAGGTGTGCCGGCGATCGCATAGTCGCAGCGCGCGGCCAACTGCGCGGCGCAAAGCGGCTGCAGCACGTCGCGGCCGGGCGCACCGATCTCGAGCACGCGCAGCCGCCGCGGTACGCGCCACGCGTCGAGCGCCTGCTCGACGCAGGCCGTGACGAGCGCCTGAGCATGAGACCAGGTCGGCGACGCTTCGTAGAAGTGCTCGACGAGGCTGCCCCCCGTTGGCGACAGCACCTGCGCGGCCGGCTTCTCGCCGCGCAACACGGCCGGCAGCTCGGTGCCGCAATGCGCGAGCAGCGTCAGCTCCGCGACATGCGCGGGCGACTCGGCGAGCAAGCCGCGCCACAATTCGTCGAGCGCGGGCAGCGTCGCGCACGCGACATCGCTGCGCACGAGCCGCGCGCGGTCCCACTGCGCGAGCCCGTCCTCGACGAGCATCGCGGCAAGACGCGCGACGAGCCCCGCGCGCTCGTCCGAGGGCGGCACCGGCTGCTGAAACGCGTCGATCGCATCGAGCGCGCGCAGTGCGTATGCGCTCGCGAGCACGTCGAAGAGCGGCAGCATCTCGGTCAGATGGCTCGTGCGTCGCGCGAGATCCTCGCGGGACGCGAGCGTCGCAACCGCGCCCTCGACGAGCCGTTCGGGCGCGGGCAGCGCGCTCGCGTCGAACGCCGACGGCAGCGGCTTCGCATCGAGCGCATAGACAAAGCGCGCGGGCGGCGCGTGCCGCCGGCCGACGAGGTCGACGCGGCGGAACCGGCACGCGGC
This sequence comes from Burkholderia savannae, assembly GCF_001524445.2. NCBI lineage: Bacteria > Pseudomonadati > Pseudomonadota > Betaproteobacteria > Burkholderiales > Burkholderiaceae > Burkholderia > Burkholderia savannae. The sequence continues at coordinate 620,086 of NZ_CP013417.1, read as the reverse complement.
GAGACGCGCGACGATCGCGCCGCCTGCGTCGAGAAACTCGAACGACGCGACGATCGAATGCGGATTGCGCCGCTCGATCCGCGCGAGCACCCGCGCGACGACATCCCCGCGCAGAAAATCGATGCGTCCCAGTTGAACCGGCACGTACGCCGCGTGCGCATCGGCGCCGCCGCCGTGCGCGAGCAGCGCGAAGAGCGGATGAAAGCCGCCGTCCGTCAACGCCGGATGCAGCAGGTACGCAGCGAGCTCGGCGGCATCGCCACAGGCCTGTGGCGCGGCGACGTCGGCGAGCGCCGCGTCGCCCGCAATCCTCAGCGCACGCACCCAGCGAAATGCAGGGCCGTACGCGAGACCGAGCGCCGCCGCGCCGTCGTAGAGCGCGTCGGCGCTCGACGCGGGCTGCGCGTAGAGGCGCGCGAGCGTCTCGGGCGACACGGCGCTCGACGCGCTCAGCGCATTGCCGCTTTCGAGCAGCCGGCCGACGACGTTCTCGACCCACGGCGCATCGCTCATCCGATCGCGAGTCTCGATCCTGAACGACGCGGTGCGCGGCTCGATCGTGAAGCGAAACAGCTTCGCGTGCTGCCCCTGAAACACGACGGGCGCTCGGATCTCGAGATTCTCGATCGCGCAGTCCGACGTGCCGAAAAACGCGCACGCGGCGGCGAGCGCCATCTCGACGTAGCCCGCGCCGGGGAACGTGGCGCCGCCGTCGACGACGTGATCGGCGAGCATCGGCACGCGCGCGGGATCGAGCTGGTTCTCCCACGCGAACGCATGCTCTCGCAGCCGGTAGCCGAGGAGCGGATGCGCGCGGCGGCGATTGACTAGATCGTAGCCCTCGGGGCTCGGATCGAGCCAGTGGCGCTCGCGCTGCCACGGATAAGTCGGCAGCGCGACGCGCGGCGCGTCGGGCGCGAGGCGGTCGGGATCGATCCGCGCGCCGTGTGCGACCGCGGACGCGACTGCATAGCGCAACATCTGCGCGCCGTCCTGTTGGCGCTTGAGCGTCGGCAGCGTCGCGCCGGACAGCTTGAGCGCGGTCAGCGTCTGCTTCACGTATGTGCGCAGGATCGAATGCGGCGATACTTCGATGAACAGACGAATGCCCTCGGACACGATGGCCGCAATCGCGTCTCCGAAACGCACCGGCTCGCGGATGTTGCGCCACCAATAGCGCGCGTCAAGCGCGTCGCCTGCAAAGCGCCCGCCCGTGACGGTCGACACGAATCCGCCCGTGCCCGCACGCGGCGCGAGGCCCGCGAGCTGCTCGAGCACGACGGGCTCGATGTGCTCCATCTGCCGACTGTGGAAGGCGTAATCGAGGTCGAGCAACTGGAAGAACTGACCGTTCGCGCGCAGCGACGCCTCGATCGCCTGCAGCGCGTCGAGCGCGCCCGCGAGCGTCACCGACTGCGGACTGTTCACGCCTGCGATCTCGACGCTCGCACCGAGCTCGAGCTGCGCGATCAGCGCGCGCGCGACGTCCTCGCCGACGCCCGCTGCAGCCATCCGTCCGCTGCCGCGCGTGAGCCCTTGCGCTCGGCTGCGAATCTTGATGACGTGCACCGCGTCGGCGAGCGACAGCGCATCCGCCGCCCACGCCGCCGCGATCTCGCCGACGCTGTGGCCGACGACCCGGTCGAAGCACACGCCGCGCGCGTCGAGCACGCGCACGATCCCCACTTGAATCGCGAACAGAAGCGGTTGCGCGTTCTCGGTCGCGGCGAGCCATTCGGCGCTCGCGCCAGCGCACATCACGTCGACGAGCGATGCGCTGCCGTCCGCGCACCATAGTGCGTCGACTTCGGCGAGCGCAGCGCGAAACACCGCATCTTCCGCGTAAAGCTGCCGGCCCATCCCCGTCCATTGCGAGCCGTTGCCTGAAAAGACGAGCGCGACGCGCACATCGTGCTCGGCAGCGTGCGCCTGCGCGACGCACGCGGGCACCGGCGCGCCGCCCTGCGCGAGCGCGGCGAGCGCCGCGCGACCGTCGGCCGCGCTCGCGGGCCCGACAACCGCCCGCGCTTCAAACCATTGCTTGCGCCGCACCGCGTTGGCGGCGAGCGCGTGCCACGCGCAGCCGTCGTCGAGACGCTGCAGATAACGCGCGGCCAGCGCGGCGAGCGCCTGCGGCGCACGCGCCGTCAGCACGAGCGGCGGCGGCGCGTCGTTCGCACTCGCATCGGCGGCGAACCGCGCATTGCGCGCCGCGGCGTCGCCCGGCGCGGGCGCTTCCGTCAGCACGACGTGCGCATTCGTCCCGCCGAAGCCGAACGAATTGACGCCGATCGCGAGCGGCGCGCCGCGCGCATCGAGCGGCGTATAGCGATCGACGACGCGCAGCCGCCCGCCCGCGAAATCGATGTTGGGATTCGGCGTCTCGAAATGCAGCGAGCGCGGCACCGCGCGGTGCTTGAGGCAGCACACGGCCTTGACGAGGCCCGCCATTCCGGACGCGGTCTCGAGATGGCCGATGTTGGTCTTCACCGAGCCGATCAGCAGCGGATCGTGCTCCGGACGCTGCGCGCCCGCGACGTCGATCAGCGCGCGCGCCTCGATCGGATCGCCGACCGCCGTGCCCGTGCCGTGCGCTTCGAGATAGGCGAGCGAGCGCGGATCGATGCCCGCGCGCCGATACACGTCGCGCAGCAGCGCGGCCTGCGTCGCCGCGCCCGGCACGCTGATGCCGCCCGGCGAGTAGCCGTCCGAGTTCACGCCGGAGCCCGCGATCACCGCATGAATCGTGTCGCCGTCGGCGAGCGCGCGCTCGAGCGGTTTCAGCAGCACGAACGCGCCGCCCTCGGCGCGCACGTAGCCGTCGCCCGTCGCGTCAAACGCGCGGCAGCGGCCGCGCGGCGACAGCATCGATGCCTTCGAGAAGCTGACGAAACCGAAAGGATGCGCGAGCAGATTCACGCCGCCCGCGAGGGCGAGCTCGGCATCGCCCGTCTGCAGCGCCTGAATCGCCTGATGCAGCGCGACGAGCGACGACGAGCACGCGGTGTCGATCGACATGCTCGGCCCGCGCAGATCGAACAGATAGGACACGCGATTCGACGCGATGCTGAGCGTGTTGCCCGTCGCCGAGTACGGATCGACCGAATTCAGGTCGTCCATACTGCGATTGCCGTAGTCCGGGCTCGCGACGCCGACGTATACGCCGCAGTTGCGTCCGCGCATGTCGGCAGGACGCACGCCGGCGTCCTCGAACGCTTCCCACGCGAGCTCGAGCAGCAGGCGCTGCTGCGGGTCCATCTGGGTCGCCTCGCGCGGCGAAATGCCGAAGAAGGCCGCGTCGAAACCGGCAACATTGTCCAGCACGCCCGCGGCGAACGTGTAGCTCTTACCCGGTTCGCGCTTCGACGGATGTCGATAGAAGTCCGTACCGAATCGCTCGGCGGGCATCTCGGTGACCGCGTCGCGCTCGTCGCACAGCAGCCGCCAGAACGCGTCCGGGCTCTCTACGCCACCGGGAAAGCGACACGCCATCCCAACAATTGCAATCTTTACATTCATCTTTGTGTCGTTTTTTCCGATGCACTGGCCCGAGGACTGCCCGCCTCTTCCGCCTCGGTCGCACGAAGCAGAATCGAGCCGAGCTCTTCGACGCGCGCATCCCGCCGACAAGCGTCAGGAGTGCCGAAGTTCCGCCAGATAAAGTAGTCGCTGCGCTCGGGCGCGACGCCCAGCTTACCGAAAACGTGCGGCAGCGCCGGGACATGGTCGCCATAGAAGCACACGACCGTGTCACGCCGTCGAGCGCGCAAATGCTCGAGCAGTCGCCCGATCATTGCATCCGCATTTGCGGCGTGACGCAAGTAAACAGTGAAGTCGCGCCAATCGGCGCCGTCGCCGAGCGCGTGGCGCGCGCGCGATTCGTCCGGCTCGACCGTCTCCAGATGCAGCGGGCCGTGGTTCTCCATCGTCATCGCGAACGCGAAGAGCGGCTTCGCGCGCGGCGCGTCGAGCTCGGCGATCAGCGCATCCGCGACCGCCGCGTCGGCCACGTACGGGCCCGCGCGCGGCGCGTCGCCAAAATGCCGAATGTCGAGGAAGCGCTCGAAATGCAATAGCGGGAACACGCGCGCGCGGCCGAAGAAGTCCGCATAGTAAGGATGAATCGCAACCGTCCCGTAGCCGCCGCGCCGGAACCAGCCGGCGAGCGAATCGCACGCGCGGCGCAGAAACGCGTAAGGATAGAAGCGCGCGTAGCCGAGGCGATCCGACGCGAGCCCCGTCAGCATCGCGAACTCGGTGCGCATCGTGTTGGCGCCCCACGCGGGCACTGCAAGCTCGCCGTAAAACATTGACTCGCGCCGAGCGCGATCAAAATGCTCGAAGAGCGACGGCTCGACGCTGCTCACGACACGCCGCGCATCGAAGAACGATTCGCTCTGGATCACGATCACGTCCGGATACGCGGCGGGCCGGCCGTCGGCGAACGGGCTCGCCGCCGCCGCGCGCTCGAACGCGCGCAGCGTCGCCGGCCGCAGCCCGTTCAGCAGATAGGCGACGAAGGTCGCGAAGAATCCGTTGCGCAGCTGGTCGGCGCTCGCGTCGAGCGTGAGCGCGAGGCGCTTTGCAAGCGCGCCGCCGCAAAAGAAGCACGCGACGATTGCCGCGGCCGACGTCGCAAACGGACGCGGCGCGAGCGGCGCCTCGGCCCAGTACCCGGCGGCGAGCAGCGCGATCCCTGCCGCGATCGCCGCGACCTTGCCCACGCTCAGGAACGGCAGATACAGACGCGGATGAGAAAACAACTGGCTGAAAAGGCTGAGATCGGTGAACACGAAAGGCTCGCGCAGCGACTCGTATTTCGCGTTGCTGACAACCGCCGTCAGGCCCACGAGCGCAACCGCGACGAACGTCGAGAACAGCACGCGCGCAGTGACGAACAACACGCAGCAGCCGACGAACGCGACCGCGAGCCCGTGCAGCGCGACGGCCGCGGGTGGCCGCCGCCAGCGTGCGCGCGGCGTCGCGAGCGCATCGAGGGCGAACGACAGCGCAGCCGCGATCGCAAGGGTGAGCGCGAGCCCGCCGCTCACGCTAGCGCTCCTCGCGCGGCAAATACGACAGCCTGCCGAGGATCGCGTCCGCCAGCGCCGCAGGCAGCAATTGCAGCAGACGCATGCCGAACGCGAGCAGCCCCGGAAACGCGATTTCCGCGCGCCCGACGGCAAGCTTGCGACGGATGTGGGCGGCCGCCTTGTCGGCGGACCACAGGAACGGCTTGTCGCCCGGGAATACGTCGCTCATCGCCGTCTTCACGAAGCCCGGCAGGATCACGGACAGCCTGACGCCGTCGCGCGCGAGCAACGGACGGACCGAATCGGCATACGCCTTGATCGCCGCCTTGCTCGCGCAATAGGCGGGCGAAATCGCCATGCCGCGCAGCGCGGCGAGCGAGCTGATGAGCGCGATTTGGCCACGCCCGCGTATACGCATGCACTCAAGAACCGGCAAAATCGTGTGCATCGTGCCGTAGAAATTCGTGTCCATGACCACGCTTATTCGTGCAAAGTCTTCACAATCGCTAGACGATGCAAGGGTACTCGCAACACCTGCGTTCGCAATTAAGAGATCAATTGGATGCGATTGGTCGAAGCGCGATAACCACTCCCGCGTCTTCTCGGAATCTCGCACGTCGAGGAGCGCAGTGACTACCTCAGCCCCGGCGTCACGACAGTGCTGCGCGCAGACTCCGAGACGCGTGGCGTTCCGCCCCACAAGCCCCAACACAACACCACGTTCGGCATAACACCTGGCGAGCGCTTCGCCGAGCCCTGCACTGGCGCCGGTGATCACTATGCAGCGAGAAGAACACGCAGTCATCGGCCGACGTATCCTGCGAGTTCTCTAGCCACGGGCGGCCTCTTTCAATTGGGGAGGCAGCATATGCTGCTGGGGCAAAATGCTTGATTCGGAGGATAGGGACGTCTGTCCGACAGCAAACGGAGACGTAGCCGCCTCAAGACGGCTAACCGCACCGGCTGCGGCCATCGCGATGCCCGAGCGACTGTAGAAATCGCCGTTGATTTGTGTGTGGCGAATCACATAGTCGATGAACGCCTGATACAGTGCCGCGTCTGGGCTCTCAGCCCGTTGCCAGAAGTCGTCCAGACTCCCCTGCCACGTCATGCCCGGCATCGAATAGACCGCCGCTCCAAGTGTCATCAGCGGTCGATCGTGGTGGAGTGCGGACAAACCCACCGTGCTGTTGACGACAACTACACCGCGCGCGCGCTCGAGCAGGGTCGGCAGGTGGCCGGCCTCTATATAGCGCACACGATCCGCCATCCCTAGTTGTCCTGCAAGGGAACGGACTTGGCGATGAGAGCCTATCAGGCCGGTATCGAGCGGATGATTTTTGACTACAAGCAGCGCATCGGATGGCGCATGATCCGCAAACGAATGCAATACCTTGCTGATGACCTCGCGAATCCCAGAGAACGGCGAATGCTCGATGATCTGACTATCCGAATTCAGCTGCAGCGGGAATAGATAGTAGGGGCGCCGCTCAGTGACAAGCGCTGACGCAACTCGACGCGCCTCCGCCTTGTACCTGCTGAGCCGGGCAAAACGATTGGCGAGGCCTGCATATTCGACGAATCCGTTATATGGACGATGGCTCCGATAATTCGGGAACCGCCATGCATGGAGCGCGTTGGCCATTCGGTAGTGAATGTCGTGCCATGCTCGGATCTGGAGGCTATACCCGGTTGGCTGGCCCGGAGGATTGGTCTCGCGCCGTTCCCTATACCACGTCGGATCAAGAGGCAGCATAGAGCGGCCATTGACGCCAAACGGTTCCAGCGTAATCCAATTCGGCCGCACATAGCCTTCTTCGAATACGTGCACCCTGACGCCGAGCGATTGCGCAACCACGTGGACTGGCCGATGAATCGCACGGCAGTCGCCAAACATAAGCACGTCGCTGAAGTCCCCGGTGCTCAGCACATCGCTATACCAAAACGCAAGGTCACTTGACGCCCCGGCATAGTTCCACGCGGGCTCCTTGCCAGAATACGCAACATCGCCACCGCAAAAGTTGACACGCCGGACAATATGGCGACGGGCGAGCAGCATAGCGCATAACACCTCAAAAAATGGCGATGCGGGCCCCTGTAACACGAGGAACGAGCGTCTCATCGAAAGAGCACGAAGATTAAGAAAACCTCTAAGGAAACGCTGATCAAAGGCCCAGCGCGAAGGTTATCGGAAGCGCCGGGTCGTCATTTTCGGATGGCGAAGCGAAGTGAGGCTCATTTTGGTGAGTTCGATGCGGAAACGGGCCTCACTTCTCGCATTTTTCACACACAAGACGGATTGCCGTCATGTGCCGAGTGCAGCCGATTTCGCGCGATCACCAGGTTCGCCAATGCGAACAGGCTGAACAACTGCGCCGTGTTCTTGGCCAGCCCCTTGTAGCGCACCTTGCGATGACGAAACAGGTTTTTGACGATATGGAACGGATGCTCGACCCGCGCACGAATCTGCGCCTTGGTCCGTTCAGCCGCGATCACCAGTTCCTTCAGCAGACCGTCCTGCATGGCCTTGATCTTGCCTCGCTTGGCCGCCACGCTCCACTTCACCGACTTGCCCTTCATTTCGTCGCGCTTGTCTACGCCGACGTAGCCGGCATCGCCGAACGCTTCCTCTTCATGCCCGTGCAGCAACGCATGGGCTTGTGAGACATCGGATACGTTGGCAGATGTGCCGACCACGCTGTGAATCAGTCCCGAATTCGCATCGACGCCGATGTGCGCCTTCATGCCGAAGTGCCATTCGTTACCTTTCTTCGTTTGGTGCATTTCCGGATCTCGAGTCTTCTCAGCGTTTTTGGTCGACGGCGGCGCTTCGATGATCGTCGCGTCGACCAGCGTGCCTTCCTTCATCAGCAGTCCACGCTCGCACAGCGAAATGCCGATCTCGTCAGACAGGCCATACCACTGCTGCAAAAAGTAGATTCGCAGCATGCGTTCCAGACCGATCGGCGGCCGACCTCGTTCGCCTTTCGGGTAATACGGCGCGATCGCCGAGATCAAACGCGGCCACGGCACGACATTCTCCATCTCAGTCAGGAAGCGCTGACGCTTGGTCACAACGCTTCTTGCCCGCGCTTTCCGCTTCTGCAAAGCTGATCTGCCGTTTCATCACTATCGATCCGTTCCATCAACCTCACATCACAACGTCCCGGGCGGCCTCCACGATGACCGCCGAGCTGGATAATTCAGCGTTTCCCTAGAGCGTGTTATGCACTTTTCATCGGCGCCACCGTCCAAGGGAGATGGAAAAACGCAGACCCTACCCAAGTGACGTAACGGACGAAGAATGGAGCTTCGTCGTGCCGTATCTGACGCTGATGAAGGAAGAGGCCCCACAACGGCAATATGAATTGCGCGAGCTTTACAACGCGTTGCGCTGGTTGGCCCGTGCAGGCGCACCGTGGCGGCTGTTGCCGACGAACTTCCCGCCGTGGGAGGCCGTGTACCAGCAAACCCAACGATGGCTGCGCACAGGCTGCTTTGAGGCGATGACAGACGATCTGCGTTCGATCATTCGTCTGGCACATGGACGTCAGGGCCAACCCAGCGCGGTGATTCTCGATGGGCGGACGTTGCAATCGACGTGCGAGAGCGGTCCGCGCGCGGGATATGACGGCTACAAACGCAAACGCGGTAGCAAAGTGCACATGGCTGTCGACACCTTGGGCCATCTGCTGGCGGTGCACATCACGCCGGCTAACGAGCAGGAGCGCACTCAGGTGCAACAACTGGCGCGGCAGGTTCAGCAGGCTACGGGCCAGACGGTGAAGCTCGCTTTTGCTGACCAAGGCTATACCGGCGAACACGCGGCGCAGGCAGCACGTGACGAAGGCATAGAGTTGCAGGTCATCAAATTGTCCGAGGCGAAGAAGGGCTTCGTGCTTCTGCCACGGCGCTGGGTGGTCGAACGTAGCTTCGGCTGGGTCAACCGTTTTCGCAGGCTCGCGCGCGACTACGAGCGCTTGCCCGAAACCCTCGCCGGATTGCATTTCGTTGTCTTCGTCACTTTGATGCTGACTCATACCGTTCCGTATTTTTGAAAGTGCATAACACGCTCTAAGGAAGAACAGCTGCTCCAGCAACGGCGCTCCTGGACTTGAAGACGCCGCCAGTGCGCGCGGGTTCGTACGGAGTATAGATCAACAGTAGCCAGTCCAGCGTATGAAATTCATAATGCGAACCGCCGAAACTGCATGAAGAAGCTTGCCGATTACATAATTTTCGTGTTTATACTGCTTCTCTTCGAGACGCAACTCTTTCCTTTCCGATGGGCCGGCATGGAAAAGATTGCAGCAGCGCGCACATTGGAAGTCTTCGTTTGGGGTGCGCCGGATTTGTCTACACAATCCGGCAAATTGTTAGTGTTAGTTTGTCGCACTGGCACGCATTGCCGCTTCAGCTATGCCCTTCGCGACAAAACGTGCGGCGAAACTGTCAGGAGATCGCTATGCCCGAGGTACAGAAAGTTGCCCGCACCAAGGTCGATATGCTTGAATTGCCCAACCAACTCGACGACGTCAGACAACTCCGCCCTCTGGCAGTCTTGCCCTGCGACTGGGCCTACCGCATTCAGGATGCTGTTGCTGCACCAAACGCTCCTGGAAAAGCCGAGTCGACTCGCAGATCGAGGCCATCGTCGATCTAGCATTTGATCCGTCCGACCTATGGCTAGCTGCGCACATCCTGCGCCCAACGTCTCGCCCACACCTCGGATAGCCGGGTGGCTGAAGGCATTGAAAGCACAATGTCCACGCAAAGACGGACGGCCTCCACGGAATACCTGCTTTGCAGCGCTGGAGCGTAGCGAACGGATGGGTACCTAGCTAATATATTTGCAGCATCTTCAGTTAAAACTGGAAAGAGCTTTGGAAAATCAGATCCTCCTGAAGCGGTCTCGAGCAAGCTTCATAAAACTGCAACACACTCTTGGCATGATCAGTAGAGTAAATACCCTGTTTCTGATCCTCGTCGTACTGCCGACCATAGTTTCCATCATCTATTATGGCCTGATCGCGTCAAACATCTATGTCTCCGAGGCCAAATTTTTGGTTCGCAGCCCTGACCGTCAAGGCATATCACCGTTTGGTTTCTTTCTAAGCCAGGCAGGTTTCAGCCGATCGCAGGATGACGCCTATACGATCCAGGAGTTCATTCTTTCTCGTGATGCGCTCATCTCGGCAGATCGGGATCTACATATCAAGGCCGCCTTCGGTGCACCGTCTGTCGACATCGTGAGCCGCTTCGACGCGTTCGGCCGAAACGATAGCTACGAGAAGTTCTATCGCTATTACCAAAAGATGGTCGATGTACAAGTCGAATCGACCTCTTCGATCTTGACCTTGAAAGCACGCGCCTTTACGGCCAAAGACGCGCATGCGTTAAATGAGCGCTTGCTTGAGATGAGCGAAGCACTCGTCAACAAGCTAAACGAGCGCGCACGCCTTGACATGATTCGGTTCGCCTCTGGAGAAGTCACAGGGGCAGAGGCAAGATCGAAGGCCGCTGCGGTAGCCTTGGCTCACTATCGAGACAAGCAAGGCGTCATGGACCCCGAAAAGCAATCGGGCATCCCCCTCCAGCAAGTCGCAAAACTGCAAGATGAACTGATCTCTACCAAGGCGCAGATTTCCCTACTAGAGAAACTTGCCAAAGATAGCCCGCAGCTCCCCGCTTTTAGGCAACGAGCACAGTTGCTCACTGAAGCCATCAACACTGAATCAGCACGCATCGCCGGAGCGTCAGACCGGTCGCTGGCAAGCAAAGCGTCCGAATATCAACGTTTGGAACTTGACAAGGAGTTTGCGGACAAGATGTTGGCCAGCGCCATGAGTACGCTCGAGCAGGCTCGCAACGAAGCGCAACGCAAGCAACTTTATCTTGAGAGAATTGCGCGCCCCAGCTTTCCAGATGCATCTCTCGAACCCCGACGCCTCACCAATATCGTTATTACCTTGGTTATCTCATTGATAATTTGGGGGATATTGATGCTCTTGGTTCACGGCATCAACGAGCACCATGAATAACGGTCGCGAACGTGAGCGCCAATCGATCCGGTCCGCATTAAGGATTCAATTGCGTGTGATCGGCGCACTGCTAATGCGTGAGATTATCACGCGTTACGGTCGCCACAATATCGGTTTTCTTTGGTTGTTACTGGAGCCCATCATCTTTACGGTGGGTGTCGTCATTCTCTGGAACATTACACACAGCATGCACGGCTTCCGTGTCCCGGTTACGCCGTTTGTCGTGACTGGCTATTCTAGTCTGCTTTTGTGGCGAACTTGCTCGTTCCGCGGGCTAAAAGCAATCGAGCCGAATCGCAGCCTGCTACACCATAGGCCAGTGAAAATCCAGGACATTTTTTTTGCTCGGATGCTGCTGGAAGTGGCTGGCGTTACAGCATCGCTCGTGCTTTTGATCGTAGTAATGATTGGGATCGATTTGATGAGCTTTCCGGCTGATCTGTCTTTGATCGTCATCGGCTGGTTTTTTTTATGCTGGTTTAGCGCATGTCTCGGAATAATTCTAGGCTGCCTCAGCGAGCATAGCGATTTGGTCGAACGATTGTGGCACCCCGGCAGCTATTTTTTACTGGCGGTAAGTGGCACTTTCTTTATGGTCGACTGGCTGCCACAAACATTTCAGAATGTGGTATTGTGGTTTCCTATGACGAACGCGGTTGAAATGATGCGTGCTGGCTACTGGGGAAATTCGAATCGCTTTCATTTCAGCGTTTCTTATACATTCCTTTTCTGCCTCTCTATGACTCTCGTCGCACTTTTATTGATGGGTGACCGACGCATGAAGATGCTCACATAGCTTATGGGCGTCAAGATGCTCTCCCTGCGAAACGTTACGAAGCGATATAAGTCAAGGACCGGTAGCCATACGGTGCTCAACAGAATAAGTTTAACTATTGAACGCAGCGAAAAAATAGGCATATTCGGGAAAAACGGGGCCGGCAAATCGACGCTCATCCGCTTGATCAGCGGCCAGGAATCTCCTGACAGCGGCTTGATTCAGCGAGAGATGGCCGTATCCTGGCCCCTGGCTTTTGCAGGCGGCTTTCAGGGAAGCTTGACCGGCCTCGACAATCTTCGTTTTATCTCTCGAATTTATAACATCGATCATGAATCAATTCGCGGCTTTGTAGAGGAATTTGCGGAGCTTGGCAAGTATTTGCGCGAGCCAGTCAAAACATATTCAAGCGGTATGCAAGCGCGCCTTGCGTTTGCACTCTCACTCGCCATCGAATTCGATTGCTATTTAATTGACGAAATTATTGCAGTTGGTGATGCCAGATTTCATGAGAAGTGCGTTCATGAGCTGTTCGAAAAACGCAAAGATCGAGCATTCATCATCGTTTCTCACGATGTCGGATTTATTATGAAATTCTGCAACAGCGCCGCCGTTCTCGACCAGGGTACGATCATACGCTTCGACGATGTATCCGATGCATATGAGCACTACAGCCAGCATATCCTCGGACTAGGGTAATTACGACAATGACTACATCAACATCAGTGGTAGTCGCAAGCCTACCCATTACGTCCGGGAATGAGCGAGGGAACGAGACGATCGACTCGATGATCACGCTCGATCTAAGCGGAATAGCCTACGAAAATCACCATGCGCCCGTTTTTCATGCGTGGCTGAAATTAAATAAGCAAGAGCGTAGGCAAGCTCTGCACGACCGTTACATTTTCTTTTCTGTCACATGCTGCGTTGACCAGCACTTGACAGATTTGCTACAACTAGATTTTGCAAAAGCAAACGAATTCACAAAAGATTTACTGAGTGACCTGTCGTGCCTATCTCAAGGTCTTATCGGCTACAGTGAGGAATGGTTTCGAGGCCTCAACCAACTTGCCGGCGCATTCACTGACCGCAATTACTTGCCCGAAGCGAGTGCTGTCGTCGATATCGCACTACGAACGGGTGCGGTGAAATTTCCTCGCATTGCTCAATCGATCAGCTTACATCGCGCATATCTCGACGCGATAGCTGGGCGGCATGAACATGCATCGGAGGTTGCATTAAGGTTAGTACGCAAGCCTTACCTATTGCCTAACCGTCGGGAATTACCGAAGCTGTACCAAAAATTAATGTATATCCTTGCGGCAAGCAACCACCTCGACGAATACAAAACTGTCCTCTGGAAGGGAATTTGCAGCATCCATTCGAACGAACAGCTTCGCATCGACTTTATTTCGCAAATCGTTAAGACCTACCGGGGCGCCTTTCGCGCCTCCCTTCGCAACGAAGTTCCATTACATTACCGCCTGCCATTTCTCCTAGCTAATGTCGCGAGGCTCGCAGGCTCCAATCCGGTGTTGCGACCTCTCCGCGCTCATAAGCCTCTATGGGGCATCTATTTGGGTGTGTTACATCTGCTTCATTCGTTCAGATCGTCGTCGATGTCCGGGCCGACCGGTGTTCAGCATAGGACTGACCAGACCGGCTGGCGGTGGCATATTCCCCTCCTTGCATCAAAGCCGAAACGCCGAGTTTTGATCACGCGGGCCATGGGTGGAATCGGGGACGTGGTCATGATGACTGCGGGTCTTCGAGCTCTCGTTAAAAGATATCCCAGAGCACAGATCGATTTTGCCGTGCCGAAATCGTTTCACCCGATCTTCGAGGGACTCAAAGGGGTACGAATTATTGATGTAAACAGCGACAACGTGGACTTAGCACAGTATAACCGCTGGATCAACCTTACGGATTGCCCGGCGGGACGCATCGAGGCAAGACAATACCCGAACGTTCGGAGTAGTCGCATTGAAATTTTTGCACGCGCCATGGGTGTATCAAAATCATATGTCAGACGCTCGGTTGGTTTTTTGCCGTCCTATCAAGTTACAACCGAAGAAACGGAATGGGCTACGTTGTATCTGAGTCAAATTAACCCTGATGGCCTGCCCGTCGTAGGAATTCAGCCCTTTTCCGTTGACAGCTACAAGAATTGGCCGGATATGGAAAACTTGGCAAAGCGCTTGAGCCAGGATCATTGCGTTCTGATTTTTCACCATGAAACCATCTCTGGTTACGTTTCTTACAATATTCATAAGATATTAATGCCATTAAGGAAAAGCGTAGCCCTACTTACCAAGTGCCAGCGACTTGTTGCCGTAGACTCATCGTTCGTTCATCTATCCGCTGCGCTGGACGTCAAAACTGTCGCAATCTTCGGCCCTACGAGCGGGCGCGTTTTCTGTCGTCATTATCCTCATGTAAAATACATAACCCCCAAGAAATCGGAATTCCCGTGTTCCCCGTGTTGGCGCAACGAACACAAGCCTTGTCATCTAACGAGGGGCCGCGAGAGTATATGTTTGCGCTCCATCGCTACAGAACAGATTTTAACGGCCCTAAAAGCAAACTTCGATCGGCCAAATCCGAGAACTAATGTATTGACTCATATTCGGAACTGGATTCTCTATGGCCGAGAATAAAAGTACATACATATTGCGAAACCACTCGAGCATCGATGACTACACATTTATAAATCAATCGTCCGTTGAACAATCAAATTCTCAAGTGACCGAAATTACTTGACCACGCATCAGATTTACTTCTTTAATTTGAAATTGAGAATCATTATCCATGACAGACAAGAGCCTTGACGAAACCCAGCTAAGAGAATTGGTAATGCTCGTCACCCGAAACGGGCAGCCCAACATAAATTCGCTAGCCGAAATAACGCGAAATGACCTTGCAATTCGATGGAATTTAAAGGTTTATGGGTATCTACTTGCACGACTCCTTCTGGAGAAGGATTCTTCGCGCAAATCAATTAGCGTCGACGCATCCCCATTCCCTAGGAACTGGAAAGCAACGGAACTGAAAGATTTCGATCAAATCTGGTTTCGTTCAGTTTGCCAAGAACTACATATCGAACCAATTCTTCACAGAAAGGTCTGGGAACTCGCGTATGTCGTATCAGCGCTGCACTCATTCGATCTTCTGCGACACGGCGTGAAGGGACTTGGCTTTGCATGTGGCGAAGAACCGCTTCCTTCACTCTTCGCCAGCAAGGGTGTCGAAGTAGTGGCTACCGACCTCATGCCACACGCGGCTGCGGCTTCTGGCTGGAAAGACACTGCGCAGCACGCATCCAGTTTGGACCTTCTCTGGAAACCGGACTTGGTGTCACGGAACGCGTTTGACAAGCACGTTTCACTTCAGTTTGTCGATATGAACGACATACCGTCTTCCCTGCACGGACAATTTGATTTCTGCTGGTCTATGTGCGCGTTTGAGCATCTTGGCTCTATCGAGCGCGGGTTGTCGTTTGTTGAGAATTCGCTGAAAGTTTTAAAGCCGGGAGGTATTGCGGTCCACACGACAGAATTTAACTTTGCGAGCGATTCCGACACTATCGACAACTGGGGCACAGTACTTTTCAGGCGGAGCGACTTCGAGCGTCTTCGGGAGCGCCTTGCCCGACAAGGCTTTGACGTTCCACCTGTTTCCTACGAGACCGGCGACCACCCGGTAGACTGGTTTCTCGATGTGCCGCCGTTTCCAGGAGACCCCGGATATCTCACACAAAAGTTTCCCCAGTACCCGCACTTGAAACTTGTTGTCGACGGCTTCCCGTCTACTTGTTTCGGTTTATTCGCCCAAAAGCCGCTCTGATACATCGCAATTATGGCAACTTCGTCAATGCGGGCTATTGCCGTTACAGTGCTGATATTGATGACTGGAGGCTGCAGCACTACCCCAACCTGGCTACCGACATCCGGACCAAGCAAGAAGGACATCACTGAGCAGAAGGCGGCACTCCCGATACCCGTCATCGACATCAACGAAAGTGTCACCCAACGCCTGCTCGGCGAACGGAAGAACACGACCTTCGCTCAGGTTTTTCCCAGCCAACCTGTAGCCGAGTATCTGGTCGGCCCCGGCGACGTACTCCAGGTATCCATTTGGGAAGCACCACCCGCAACGCTGTTCGGCCAGTTGTCGGCCAGCCTGGGCGACGAGATGGGTGCGAGCCGGGCCACGACTTTTCCGGAGCAGATGGTGAATGCAGAGGGCACGATCAACGTGCCCTTCGCTGGGTCTGTGAAAGCCGCCAGCAAGACTCCGCGCGAGATTGAGGAGGCGATCACGCGACGGTTGACCGGCAAAGCCCATCAGCCGCAAGTGCTGGTAAGAATCACAAAAAACACCAGCTCGAACGTAACCGTCGTTGGAGAAGTCAACGCAAGTACGCGCATGCCGCTGACTGCCAAAGGAGAACGACTGCTGGATACATTGGCAGCAGCGGGCGGCGTAAAACAGGCCGTGAGCAAAATAACGATTCAGCTCACGAGGGGCGGACAACACTATTCGATGCCGCTCGATTCGATCATCCGGAATCCGAATCAGAACATCATGCTCCGGCCGGGTGACGTCGTAACCGCTATCTACCAGTCGTCGAGCTTCATCGCACTCGGCGCGACCGGCAAAAATCAGGAAGTTGAATTTGAAGCGAAGGGAATCAGCCTGACGCAAGCGCTTGGGCGAATCGGCGGATCGGACGATCAGCGAGCAGACGCGCAAGGGCTTTTCATATTTCGCTTCGAAGATCCCAGTACCCTTGGCGGACGGGCCGAGTCGTGGCCACATACCGCTGAAGGCAAGATACCCGTTATCTACCGACTCGATTTGAAGGATCCTCGCAGCTTCCTGGTCGCCCAGGACTTTCCGATCAACAACAGGGACGTGCTCTATATGGCCAACGCGCCCGCAGCCGAGCTGCAAAAGTTTCTCAACATATTGACGTCGTCGATCTTCACCGTAAGCAGCCTGGTCAATACGGCACGGTAGTTTGGAGACGCGTTCACGTGAACACAGTATTGATTGATGTGACAAGGCTGGTGGATCGCCGCCTTCAAAAATTGCTACCGACTGGCGTCGACCGGGTAGGCCTGGAGTACGTCGAACATTTTCGCGCGCGTTCGCGCGCTGTGGTGAGGTTCGCGGGGCGCTGGGTCGTCTTGAACGAGCGGCAATCTCAGCGTCTGTACGACTCCCTACATTGTTCCGACAGCGGTTTTACCAGTATGGTTCGTCGCTGTCTGGGCAGTGCGTATGTATGTAATTGGGATCGCGGGAGCACTGCGTCAATATTGATCAATACCGGCCATAGCGGGCTCGATCAGCCCACCTATGTCGAGCAGGCAAGGCGCCGCAATTGGAGGCTGGTTCTGTTTCTTCATGACCTGATACCCGTCACGCATCCCGAGTACTGCCGCCCAGGGGAAGCTGTAGTGCATCGGCGACGACTCGAGGCAATGCTATCGCCGAAAGTCGGGCTCATTTTAAACTCGCATGCGACGCAACGAGAACTGGAAGAGTACGCGGCTAAGGTCCAAAAGCCGGTTCCGCGCTGCGCCGTTGCGCCGCTGGCATCTGCGCGCCTGCCAAAGCCGAGTGCGGTTCGCCCGATGGCGGAGTCATACTTCGTCATGTTAGGCACAATAGAGGCTCGAAAGAATCATTGGTTTCTCCTCCACGTCTGGAAGCGGTTGGTCGAACGCTTAGGAGAACACGCGCCGGTGCTCGTTATCATCGGACGGCGCGGGTGGGAATGCGAAAACGCAATCGACATGCTCGACCGTTGCGAAAACCTGAATTCTAAGGTCATCGAACTCACCCATTGCAATGACACGGGCTTAGCCACATATCTGCATCACGCACAAGCGCTTGTATTCCCGTCATTAGTCGAGGGATACGGCATGCCACTTATCGAGGCCCTATCGACAAGTGTGCCGGTGATTGCCAGTAATCTCGACGTGTTTCGAGAAATTTCGGGAGAGATTCCCGACTATCTGGACCCACTCGACGGTCCGGCGTGGACGGACCGCATTGACGCTTACACGCGCTCCGACTCCAGAGAACGCAAAGCGCAGATCGCCCGATTGGCGGGATTCCACGCGCCAACGTGGAAACAACATTTTGAGATTGCGGAACACCTTATTTCAGAGTTGACCTCATGACCGCGAACTTCTCATCAGCAAAGGTTCTGGTTGCAGGAGATGTCATGCTCGATCGATACTGGTTCGGCGACACACGGCGCATTTCACCTGAAGCGCCGGTACCGGTCGTGCTCGTCCGCGACGTTCGTACGACGCCCGGCGGTGCAGCCAACGTTGCTGTCAACGTCGCCAACCTCGGCGCAAAAACCATGATCATGTCGGTAGTCGGCGCGGACGCGGCAGGAGACGACCTCGTGGAACTGCTCCAGAAATCGAACATCAGATGCGGCTTTCATCGCGATTCAAGGTTTCAAACGACTATCAAGCTTCGTCTGCTCGCACGGGGTCAGCAAGTCGTGCGTGCCGACTTTGAAGAGCGGCCGGATCATGAATTGCTGTTGCCGCTCATATCGTCGTTCGAAGCGGCGTTGGATGGTTACAGTGTCGTCGTATTCTCCGATTATGGGAAAGGCGGACTTGCACACTTGCGCACGATGATGCAGATGGCTCGGAAGCAAGGAAAAATCGTGCTCGTCGATCCGAAAGGGGCGGATTATTCGCCATACGAGGGAGCAACGCTACTCACGCCGAACCGTGAGGAATTCGCGATGGTTGTCGGCACGCCGTCATCGGAGGCCGACTTCGAAAGCAAGGCATTTGCTCTGCGTGATCGGCTCGGTTTCAAAGCCCTCCTCGTCACGCGATCGGAAGAAGGCATGAGTCTATTCATCGACGACCGGCACATTCGTATCCCGGCACAGGCCCGCGAAGTCTACGATGTGTCGGGCGCTGGCGATACCGTGATCGCAACAATGGCTGTCGCATTAGGAGCAGGCTGCGGCATGGAGGATGCGGCGCACGTGGCCAATCGCGCCGCAGGTATCGTTGTCGGCAAGGTAGGTACCGCCCCCATTTCACTAGAGGAGCTCAACGCATTCTGAACGTGTCGTCACGACGCGCGTTGTCGATTTCATGAAAATTCCAGTTTGCGTTCAAGGCTGCGCAACCCGAACGGACCGCTTTCACGGCAAGCTTCTGCTCAAGCTTGCGCGCATCGTTCGTGATGACGCGGTAGTGATTATGCCAGGGCCCATCTGGTCAACAGGCGCGGCCGGTGTGCCGATGTTGTCGTGGTTCGCGCCGCCTTATCGCGGCAATCCCCAGACAACGATGTGCGACGCGCTAAACCGGCTCTTCGCGCATGACAGGGCGCTGGGTGAATCGCCCGATGTGGTGCGGCTCATGAAGCGTCTCGTCCTCACCGGAGCGGGACGCGAGCGGACTGTAAGGCGCGGGTGTCCCGCAGGATTGTCGGTCGTACCACGCATGCGCAGAATTCTGCTCATCGATCAGCGGAAATGCGCTGGCTTCGGGGGGAGCACAACATTTCTGCGAATGCTCTCCACGGCGAGGGACGAACATCCTGACGCAGAACTGTGGCTGTGGCCATCTTCGGACAACGCGTCCGGGGCGTGGCAGCTCACGCCGCGGTTTCCCGAACGCGCACGCAAGATTGAACAGGGATACCACTTCTTTTCCGTCTTGAGCCAAATTGACCATGTCTACACGGTCGACGCTTTCGAGGGTTTGGAGGCCCTGATTGCCGGTATACCAGTGCGGGTTTTCGGCAAGCCTTTTTACGCGGGCTGGGGACTGACACAGGATGACATTCCTTTGCCCGAGCGCCGCGCGCGTCCGACTCTCGCCGCACTGTTCGAGGCCGTCTATCTGCGGCTGTCGCACTACATGGCCCCAGACAGTGAGGAACCGTGCAGCCTCGATCAAGTGCTTGACAGCATCGAGTTGCAGTACGCGATCCGCGACCGATTCAGCGATTACGCTCATATCGCCGGCGTGCGCTTTCAACTTTGGAAGCGCCCATTTGCGACACCATTTCTCAGCGCCGGCGGGGGCACGTTGCGCTGGCCGCATTCGCCTCGCGCGGTAAGTCCGAACGAGTGGATTGCATTGTGGGGCAGCAAACATGTCGAAAGCATTGCGCCAGGTGCCCGCGTCATTCGCATGGAAGATGGCTTTTTCCACTCACTGGGCCTGGGCTCGGACATGAGTGCGCCGCTGAGTCAGGTCATCGACCGGCGCGGTATCTATTTCGATGCACGGGGGCCCAGCGATCTGACGGACATCCTCAATGAGACGCAATTTGATAATGCTGAACTCGTGCGTGCAGAAGCGCTGCGGGAGTTGATCGTGCGCTCGGGAGTCACGAAATACAACCTTGGCCGACGGAAACCGAATTGGCGCGCGCCAGCCGGTAGAGCGCTATTGCTCGTGCCCGGTCAAGTGGCCGACGATGCGTCGATCCGCTTCGGCACGAGCCTGTTCGGTTCCGCCGAGGCCTTGCTTCGCGAAGTGCGCGCGCGTAATCCCGATGGATTCATTGTGTATAAACCGCATCCGGACGTACTTTCCGGCAACCGAATCGGGCTCGTTGACGCGTATCGCTTGGCCGACGTCGTCGACACCGATGCTGATGTGCTTTCGCTCATCGAGTACGCGGATGAAGTGCACACGCTATCGTCCCTCGCTGGTTTCGATGCGCTACTACGTGGAAAAAAAGTCTTCACATACGGCTTGCCTTTTTACGCTGGATGGGGACTCACGTCGGATGCAATCCGGCCGATACCGTGGCGACGGCGCACGCTTACACTCGAGATGCTGGTCGCCGGCGTTCTGTTACGTTATCCGATCTACTGGAATTGGAGCACTGAGCTTTATGTTACGCCCGAATCAGTGGTGCGGAAACTGGCTCCGCTCGCGGCACGGCCATTGGAGCATGTGCGCGACGATCCACATCGAGCCCTTCGCAAAGCATTTCGCTGGACCCGCAATGTACTCAAGCATTTGCTTTGGGCAGTCGCCCGGCAGCGGCAGGTGCAAAGAAGGTAAGCGCTCTTTGAAGGACGCCATTGGGTACCTCGGCCGCTGGAGCGGGTGCGCGGCAATCGAGCGCGGCCGCTCGTGAAGGCTTGGCGTTGGATGCGTAATGTACTATCGCACGCACGATGGCGAATCGCACGGCGAAATGCGATTCGCCAAGATCATCCTGACAGTTGAAAATCGGCCGACGAAACAAGGCAGGCCGGCGCGTCGAAAGAATCGAAAACCACTGGTTCAGCGGCACGAGCCAGAACAGCTTTGCAAACCGAGGTCATTCATGAACATTTTTCCGGTGATCCTGTGCGGCGGCAGCGGCACTCGCCTCTGGCCGATGTCGCGCGGCGGCTATCCGAAACAGTATCTGAAGCTCACCGGCGACAACACGCTCGTCCAACAGACCGCACTGCGCGTACGCGACGTCGAAGGCATCGGCGCGCCGATCGTCGTCACCAACAACGAGCAGCGCTTCCTCGTCGCCGAGCAGTTGCGCCAGGTCGGGATCACGCCGTCGTCGATCGTCCTCGAGCCGATGGGGCGCAACACCGCGCCCGCGATCGCGATCGCCGCTCTCCTCGCGCTGCGCGAATCGCCCGATGCGCTGCTGCTCGTGCTGCCGTCCGATCACGCAATCGACAACGAAGCCGCATTCGTCGACGTCGTGAAGACGGCGGCGACCGTCGCGGCCGACGAGCATCTCGTCACCTTCGGCGTCACCCCGGCGCAGGCGCACACCGGCTATGGCTACATCCGCCGCGGCGCGGCGCTCGCGGGCGACGCGCAGGTCTATCGCGTCGACGCGTTCGTCGAGAAGCCGGATGCCCCGACCGCCGAGCGCTTCGTCGCGGACGGCGGCTACTACTGGAACAGCGGGATGTTCATGCTGAAGGCGTCGACGTATCTCGACGAGCTGCGCAGCCACGCGCCCGACATCGCGCGCCAGGCCGAGCTCGCGCTCGATGCGGCGAAGCGCGATTGCGATTTCCTGCGGCTCGATCCGCAAGCGTTCGCGGCAAGCCCGAACGTGTCGATCGACTATGCGGTGATGGAGAAGACCGAGCGCGCAGCCGTCGTCGTCGCCGCGAATCTCGGCTGGAACGACATCGGCTCGTGGAGCGCGCTCGCCGACATCGCGGCCACCGACGCGCAGCGCAACGCGCTCATCGGCGATGTATACACCGACTCGGTCGAGAACTCGTACATCCGCGCCGAGCATCGAATGGTCGCCGCGATCGGCATCGACAACATCGTCATCGTCGAAACCGCGGACGCCGTGCTCGTCGCGCATCGCGACCGCGCGCAGGACGTGAAGAAGGTCGTCGAATGGCTGAACGCGTCGGGCCGGCACGAATCCGTCACGCATCGCCGCGTGATCCGGCCGTGGGGCTCGTACGAAGGCATCGATCAGGGCGACCGCTTCCAGGTGAAGCGCATCGTCGTCAATCCGGGCGCGCAACTGAGCCTGCAGATGCATCATCATCGCGCGGAGCACTGGATCGTCGTGAAGGGCACCGCGCTCGTCACGAACGACGGCAACGAAATCATCCTGACCGAAAATCAGTCCACCTACATTCCGCTCGGCGCCACGCACCGCCTGAAGAACCCCGGCAAGATTCCGCTCGAGCTGATCGAAGTCCAGTCGGGCGCGTACCTCGGCGAGGACGATATCGTTCGCTTCGAGGATACGTACGGACGCACGTCCGCGACATAACGCGTCGAGCCGCGCTCCGCACGCGCGCGAGCGCGGGCGGAGCGTGACGATGCGTGACGAAACGGGGCCGCCCCGGCAACGGGCCGCATGCGCGCGCATGCGGCCCGTTTCGTTTTGCGCCGCGCTCGGCCCAGAGCCGCCTAGCAGCAGGCGCGCGCAAAATCGGCTAGGCTTCGCACATCGCAGTCTGCGCGGCGAATCTCGGCGATCACGATGATCGCGGCGATCGATCCGCCCGCGCGCGTTCGACGGAGGTGCTTACGATGTGCCGCTGGCTCGCCTACACCGGCAATCCGATCCAGCTCGAAACCGTGCTGTTTCGCGCAAAGCATTCGCTGATCGACCAGAGCCTGCATTCGCGGATGGGCGCGACGACGACCAACGGCGACGGCTTCGGCATCGGCTGGTACGGAGAACCCGACGAGATTCCGTTCCTCTACCGCTGCGTGAGTCCCGCATGGAACGACCGCAACCTGCGCGAAGCGGCGCGTGCGATCCGCTCGCCGCTCTTCGTCGCGCACGTTCGCTCGGCGACCGACACGCCCGTGCAGGAAACCAACTGCCACCCGTTTCGCCGCGGCCGCTGGCTGTTCGCTCACAACGGGCTGATCCGTCACTATCACACGCTGCGGCGCGAGCTGATGATGCGCATCGATCCCGCGCTCTTCGCGTCGATCGAAGGTTCGACGGACTCCGAAGTGATGTTCCATCTCGCGCTCACGTTCGGGCTCGAGCACGATCCGCTGCCCGCGCTCGAGCGAATGGCGGGAACGATCGAGGATGCAGGCGCACATCATCGCGTCGACGCGCCGCTCAACATGACCGTCTGCGCGACCGACGGCGAGCAGGTCGTCGCGGTCCGCTATTCGAGCGAGCGCGACTCGCGCTCGCTCTTTCACAGCGCGTCGTTCCACCATCTGCACGAGCTGTATCCGCACGATCCGCGCATCCAGGCAATCGGCGACGACGCTTTCCTCGTGCTGTCCGAGCCGCTCGTCGACCTGCACGACGCGTGGGAAAAGATCCCGGAAAGCACGGCGATCATTGCGCGCCGCGGCAACATCCGGCAGGTTCCTTTCACGCCGCATCGCTCCACGTGACGCACCGGTCGCGCGGCGAAGGTTGCCCCATCGCCGCGAGTCGGTTATAAAAAAGCCCCTTTTCGCGTGGCTTCACGGCCGCCTCCGTTCAATTCATTTGGAGACCTCTTCGTGGATCTCGCCTCCGTGCAAACCTTCATCGTCACTCGCGGCATCGATTTCGGCCTGCAAGTCATCGCATCGATCGCGCTCTGGATCATCGGACGCTGGGCGATCCGGATCGTCACGAACCTGATGGGCAAGATCATCCGCAGAAGCGGAAAAGTCGACACGACGCTGTCGCACTATCTGGAGTCCGTCGTCAGCGTGCTGCTCACGGTGCTCCTAATCCTCGCGATCCTGCAAGTGTTCGGAGTGCAAACCACTTCGTTCGCCGCGCTGCTCGCGGGCCTCGGCCTCGCGGTCGGCACCGCGTGGGGCGGCCTGCTCGCGCACTTCGCGGCCGGCGTGTTCATGCAGGTGCTGCGCCCGTTCAAGGTCGGCGACGTGATCTCGGCGGGCGGCGTGACGGGCACCGTCAAGGAGCTCGGCCTCTTCGGCACGACGATCGTCACGGGAGACAACGTCGTCACGCTCGTCGGCAACAACAAGATCTTCTCCGACAACATCGCGAACTACAGCGCGACGCCGACGCGTCGCGTCGATCTGACGGCGAAGATCGCGAACGGCGTCGACGCGTCCGATGCGATCCGGCGCCTGAAGGCGGCGCTCGAGCTGATCCCGAACGTCGTCAAGCATCCGGCGCCCGACGTCGGCGTGCTGTCGTTCACGCCGGAAGGCCCGCTCCTGTTCGTGCGGCCGTCGACGCAACCCGGGAACTACTGGCAGGTGTACTGCGACACCAATCGCGCGATCCTCGACACGTTCCGCGAAGCCGGCTATCCGACGCCGGAAACCCCGATCGCGCATCGGACGACCGCGGATGCCGTCAAGTCCTGACGCCGTCGCGCGGCGCGCGCCGCGCAATCGCACCGTCGCGACGACATGCTCGCGCGGTGCGCACCGCGCAGGCCGCCCCGCTTGGCCCTTCCATCGTCGCCCCCCTCTTCGAAGCGGGCGGCGTCGCATTCGGCGATCGTTTCCGTTCCAGCTTGCCATGCGGCGACAGGCCGTTCACGCGTCGAGCCGAATCACGCCGCACGACGCACCATGAAAAACGGCGTGGCTCATGCCACGCCGTGCAATCCTGCGCACCGTGCCGCGCGCGTCGCAGGCCGCACGCGTCGCGGCGGCTCCCGCCTCTCGCCGCTCAGCGGCTCCCCTGCGTCTTCTGCCCGTCCGACTTGCGGCGCAGCAGCTTCCACAGCGCGCCGATCGCGACGGGAATCACCGCCGCGCCGATCCCGACGAGCACGATCACGTTCAGGTAATGGCGAATGAACGGAATGTTGCCGAAGAAGTAGCCGAGGAACACGAGCAGCAGCACCCAGATCAGCGCGCCGATCACGTTGAACAGCTGAAAGCGCGCGAAGCTCATCGCCGATGCGCCCGCGACGAACGGCGCGAACGTGCGCACGACCGGGATGAAACGCGCGAGCACGAGCGTCTTGCCGCCGTGCCGCTCGTAGAAGTTGTGAGTCTTTTGCAGCGCGGCGCGATCGAGGAAGCGCTCGAGCCCCGGAATGTGCGTGTTGAAGACTCTCGGCCCGATCGCGCGGCCGATCAGATAGTTGACCGTATTGCCGCCGACCGCCGCGACGAGCAGCAGCACGATGAGCCCCGCGAGCGTCATTTCGCCCGTCGCCGCGAACGCGCCCGCGATGAAGAGCAGCGAATCGCCCGGCAGGAACGGGAAGACCACGAGCCCGGTTTCGCAGAAAACGATCAGGAACAGCACCAGATAGACCCAGGCGCCATACTGCCGGATGAAATCGCCGAGAAATGCATCGATGTGCAAGACGAGGCTGACGAAATGAAGCAGCGTTTCCAAATGCGTTTCCTTGTGTCGGTGACGAAGTGAGCGCGCGCCGGCCGCAAAAAGGCCAGAAGCAGGGCCGGATGCGAAAAATCCATGCTGTCATGATACCGAAAGTGCCTTAAGCGACCGTGAAATTTGGTCGGCGAGCGACGTCGCGCACCGAGCGCGGCGGGCGACGCCCGGCACAGGCTCGCTATAATTCCGCCATGTCCGAATTCACCGATTCCGCCGTGGGCGCGACGCCCGACGGCGCCTCCCCGTCCGCGCCGCGCCAACTGCGCGCGATCCAGCCGCTGCCCGATCAGCTGATCAGCCAGATCGCGGCGGGCGAAGTGGTCGAGCGGCCCGCGTCCGTCGTCAAGGAGCTCGTCGAAAACGCGCTCGACGCGGGCGCGAGCACGCTGCGCATCATGCTCGACGAAGGCGGCGTCAAGCGCATCTCGATCACCGACGACGGCTGCGGGATTCCCGCCGACGAGCTGCCGCTCGCGCTGATGCGCCACGCGACGAGCAAGATCCGCTCGCTCGCCGAGCTCGAGGCGGTCGCGACGCTCGGGTTCCGCGGCGAGGCGCTCGCGTCGATCGCATCGGTCGCCGAAATGTTCATCACGAGCCGCACCGAGGAGGCCGCGCACGCGACGCGCATCGACGCGCAGACGGGCGTGCTCGCGCCCGCGGCCGGCACGCGCGGCACGACGATCGAAGTGCGCGAGCTGTACTTCAGCACGCCCGCGCGCCGCAAATTCCTGAAGAGCGAGCAGACCGAATTCGGCCATTGCCTCGAGATGATCCGCCGCGCGGCGCTCGCGCGGCCGGACGTCGCGATCTCGGTGCTGCACAACGGCCGCGCGGTCGAGCACTGGAACGCGAGCGAGCCGGCGGCGCGCGTGGCGAAGATTCTCGGCGAAGGCTTCTCGAGCGCGCACCTGCCGCTCGACGAGCGCGCCGGGCCGCTTGCCGTCTACGGCTGCGCGGGGCTGCCCACCGCGAGCCGCGGCCGCGCGGACCAGCAATACTTCTTCGTCAACGGCCGCTTCGTGCGCGACAAGCTGCTCACGCATGCGGCGCGCGCCGCGTACGAGGACGTGCTGCACGGCGACCGCTATCCGTCGTACGTGCTGTTCCTCGACCTGCCGCCGGAAGCCGTCGACGTGAACGTCCATCCGTCGAAGATCGAGGTGCGCTTCCGCGATTCGCGCTCGATCCACCAGTTCGTGTTCCATGCGGTGCAGCGCGCGCTCGCGCGGCATGCGGGCGCATCGCCGGAAACGACCGCGGGCGGCCACGCCGCGCATCTTTCGCCGGTCGAGCCGGCGTCGACCGAATCGTTCGCCGCGCCGGGCGCGTCGTTCGTCCGCCCGGGCCTCGCGGCCGGCGCGGACGCCGGCGCCGGCCAGCCGGCGCCCGGCAACACATGGCTGCGGCAATCGCGGATGACGCAAGGCACGCTGCCCGTCGCGCAACCGCTCGCGCTGTACGACGCGCTTTTCGGCCGGAAAGACGCGGGCACGCCGCACGGAACGACGGGCGACGGGCTCGAGGCACGCGACGCGACGGATGCAGCGGATACGCCGAGCGCTCACCGCTTCGCGACCATGCCGGGCGGCGCCGCGTCGCCCGCGTTCTCGGCGGCGGATGCGTCCGCCCTCCCGATGCACGACGAGCAGCCGCTCGGCTTCGCGGTCGGCCAGATCCACGGCATCTACGTGCTCGCGCAGAACGCGCGCGGCCTCGTGATCGTCGACATGCACGCCGCGCACGAGCGGATTCTGTACGAGCAGTTCAAACGCGCGCTCGCCGACCGCACGGTGGCCGTGCAGACGCTGCTGATTCCTGTGTCGATGAGCGCGACGCCCGTCGAGATCGGCACGGCCGAGGAAGAGCGCGAGACGCTCGACGCGCTCGGCTTCGATCTCGCGGTGCTGTCGCCGACGACGCTCGCGATCCGCGCGGTGCCCGCGCTCCTGAAGGATGCCGACCTGCAGGCGCTCGCGCGCGCGGTGCTCGCGGATCTGCACGCATTCGGCGGCTCGCGGGTGCTGACCGAGCGCCAGCACGAACTGCTCGGCACGCTCGCGTGCCATCACGCGGTGCGCGCGAACCGGCGGCTCACGCTCGACGAGATGAACGCGCTGCTGCGCCAGATGGAGGCGACTGAGCGCGCGGACCAATGCAACCACGGCCGGCCGACCTGGTATCAATTGACGCTCGGCGATCTCGACCGGCTCTTCATGCGCGGCCAATGAGCGAACGCACCGCAGCACCCGCGCGGACGGTCGCGTGCCTGCTCGGCCCGACCGCGTCCGGCAAGACGGCCGCCGCGCTCGCGCTCGCCGCGCGCCGGCCGATCGAGATCGTCAGCGTCGATTCGGCGCTCGTCTACCGCGGAATGGACATCGGCACCGCGAAGCCGACGCGCGACGAGCGCGCGGCCGTGCCGCATCATCTGATCGACATCGTCGATCCGGCCGACGCTTACTCGGCCGCCGAATTCCGCGCAGACGCGCTGCGCGTCGTCGCCGAAATCGCCGCGCGCGGCCGCACGCCGCTCCTCGCGGGCGGCACGATGCTCTACTACAAGGCGCTGACGCAGGGCCTGAACGACCTGCCGGCGGCCGACCCGGAGGTGCGCGCGACGCTCGACGCCGAAGCCGCGCGCGACGGATGGCCCGCGCTGCACGCGCGCCTGGCGAGCGTCGATCCGGCGACGGCCGCGCGGCTCGCGCCAAACGATTCGCAGCGCATTCAGCGCGCGCTCGAGGTGTATCGGCTGACGGGGCGGCCGATGTCCGCGCTCCTCGCCGCGCCGCCGCGCGACGACGACGCGGCGGCGGGCCTGCGGTTCGTGCCCGTCGCGCTCGAGCCGTCGGACCGCGCGGTGCTGCACGCGCGCATCGCCGCGCGCTTCGACGCGATGCTGGAGGCGGGCTTCATCGACGAAGTCGAGCGCCTGCGCCGGCGCGAGGATCTGCATCTCGGCCTGCCGTCGATGCGCTGCGTCGGCTACCGGCAGGCGTGGGAGTATCTGGACGGCGTGACCGACTACCGGACGATGCGCGACAAGGGCATCTTCGCGACCCGGCAGCTCTGCAAGCGGCAGTTGACATGGCTGCGCGCGATGCCGGAGCGGGTCGTCGTCGATTGCTGCGCCACGGACGCGACCGCGCGCGCGGTCGACGCGCTCGAGCGGGTGCTCGACGGCCGCGCGCCGGCCTGACGGGCTGCACGCCGCCCGCCCCGCCCGTCAGGCGGGCGACGCGAGCAGATTCGCGTCGCGCACGAGCCGCCAGCGGCCGTCCGATTTGCGCAGGATCGTCAGCGTATGGCCGCAGCGGCGCATGGTGTCGCCGCCCGGCGGCGTCACGTCGATTTCGAGGAAGTTGCGCAGGTACGCCCAGTCGCCCAGCACGCGCAATTCGTCGATCCGGTAGCGGCCGTCGATCCGCGGCGGCGGGCTCACCGCATTCGCGTCCCGCGACGCGGCGGCGAACGCCGCCTTGTCGAACGGCGGCCGGCCGGGCACCATGAAGATCGCGTCGTCGGCGATCAGATCGAGCACCGTCGTCAGATCGCCGCGCCGGCTCGCGACGAACCAGGTTTCGATCAGTTCGCGAATCGCGTGTTCGTCGTCGGTCATCGTCGTTCCTCCTATCGACCACAGGTGGCGCTTCAGCGCTCATGCCGGGCGGACGTCGACGAAACTCGGCGCATCAGCGCCTAATCCCGACCCGTGCAAAGCTGCTGGCGCTTCGGCACTTGCTCCGGCCCCATGCGCGGCCGTCATCGGCGCAGCGCGCGGCCCAGAAAAAAAGCCGCCCGGATCGGCTCCGGGCGGCTTTCGATGAACATCCCGACGGCGCGGCGCGTCAGACCACGACCGTCTGCGCCTCGCCCTCGCGGCTCGCGCGCACGGCGCCGATCTTCCACACCTGCTCGCCGGCGTCGGTCAGCTGGCGGAGCGCTTCATCCGCATCGGCGGCCGATACGATCACGGCCATCCCGATCCCGCAGTTGAACACGCGGTGCATTTCCGCGTCGGCGACGCCGCCGTGCTGCTGCAGCCACTGGAACAGCGGCGGCAGCGGCCACGTACGCTGGTCGAGTTCGGCGGTGAGGCCGTCGCGCAGCACGCGCGGAATGTTCTCGACGAGGCCGCCGCCCGTGATGTGCGCCATGCCCTTCACCGCGATCTTCTCCATCAGCGCGAGGAGCGGCTTCACGTAGATGCGGGTCGGCGCCATCAGCGCGTCGGCGAGCGAGCGGCCGTGGAAATCGGCCGACAGGTCCGGATTCGCGCGTTCGATGATCTTGCGCACGAGCGAGAAGCCGTTCGAATGGATGCCGCTCGACGCGAGGCCCAGCACCGCGTCGCCCTCGGCGATCGTGCTGCCGTCGATGATCTTGCTCTTCTCGACCGCGCCGACCGCGAAGCCCGCCAGATCGTATTCGCCGTCCGGATACATGCCCGGCATCTCCGCCGTCTCGCCGCCGATCAGCGCGCAGCCCGACAGCTCGCAGCCCTGCGCGATGCCCTTGACGACGGTCGCGGCCGTGTCGACGTCGAGCTTGCCGCACGCGAAATAGTCGAGGAAGAACAGCGGCTCGGCGCCCTGCACGAGGATGTCGTTCACGCTCATCGCGACGAGATCCTGGCCGACCGTGTCGTGTTTGTTCAGATGAAACGCGAGCTTGAGCTTCGTGCCGACGCCGTCGGTGCCCGACACGAGCACCGGTTCGCGATACTTCTTCGGCACTTCGAACAGCGCGCCGAACCCGCCGATGCCGCCGAGCACGCCGTCGCGCAGCGTTTTCTTCGCAAAGGGCTTGATCTTGTCGACGAGCGCATCGCCCGCGTCGATGTCGACGCCCGCGTCGCGATAGGACAGACCTTGAGCGTCAGGAGCGGATTTCGGAGGATTCATGGGGGAATGCGAGAAGGTCGGTAAAATGCGATTTTACCCGAAGCCGGCCGGGCGGCCGGAATTCCCCGCATCGATTCATCAGGGAACGCATCGTGCTCCATTCGTCACCGTTTTCGCCGCTCGAGCGGCCGCGCCCTCGCCTGGCGGGCGCCGCCGCACGGCGGGCCACCCGCTCGCGGCGCGCCGCCTGCCGGCCCGCCGCGAGCGGCCGCGGACGCGGACGCTCGCCGACGATGCCGTTCACGCGCCGCCGCCCTTCGGGCACGCAACACCGGACCCGATTCGCACCGTGACTGTATCCCGTCAACTGACGCTCGACCTCGGCACCCCGCCGCCCGCGACGTTCGACAATTTCTACTCGGGCACGAACGCCGAGCTCGTCACGCGCCTGCGCGAGCTCGATCTCGCGCTCGCGGCCGGCCCCGTGGCCGACCGCACGTTCTACGTATGGGGCGAAGCGGGCAGCGGCCGCAGTCACCTGCTGCAGGCGCTCGTGCACGACACGACGTACGGCCACGCGCGCTACGTGAGCCCGCAAAGCGGGCTCGACGCGTTCGTGTTCGATCCGCGCGCGTCGCTCTACGCGGTCGACGACTGCGACGCGCTCAACGATGCGCAGCAGATCGCGCTCTTCAACCTGTTCAACGAAGTGCGCGCGCATCCGATGACGGCGCTCGTCGCGGCCGGCCCCGCCGCGCCGCTCGCGCTCGACGTCCGCGAGGACCTGCGCACCCGCCTCGGCTGGGGGCTCGTGTTCCATCTCGCGCCGCTCACCGACGAAGGCAAGGTGGCCGTGCTCAAGCACGCGGCGAAGGAGCGCGGGATCGCGCTCGCCGACGACGTGCCGTTCTACCTCCTTACCCATTTCCGCCGCGACATGCCGAGCCTGATGGCGCTCCTCGACGCGCTCGACCGCTTCTCGCTCGAGCAAAAGCGGGCGGTGACGCTGCCGCTCCTGCGCGCGATGCTGGCCGCGCCGGAGCGCGACGAGGCCGCCCCGGGCCGGTTCAAGTAGCTTCAAGTAAAATGCGCATCCATGACTAATTTGGCACTTTTCGACTTGGATCACACGTTGATCCCGACCGACAGCGACCACGAGTGGGGCCGCTTCATGGTCCGTCTCGGCATCGTCGACGCGGACAGCTTCTCGCGTCAGAACGACCGCTTCTACGCCGACTACAAGGCCGGCAAGCTCGACATCCACGCGTACCTGAGCGCGATGCTCACGCCGCTCGCGAAGTATTCGCGCGCGCAGCTCGCGCAATGGCACGACCAGTACATGCACGAGGTGATCCGGCCGGCGATGCTGCCCGCCGCGATCGAGCTCGTGCGCCGGCACCAGGACGCGGGCGACCTCTGCTGCATCGTCACCGCGACGAACGAATTCATCACGCGCCCGATCGCGACCGCGTTCGGCGTCGACACGCTGATCGCGTGCGAAGTGGAAACCGTCGACGGCCGTCCCGACTCCGCGTTCACCGGCCGCCCGCGCGGCACGCCGAGCTACCGCGAAGGCAAGATCACGCGCACGCAGGCGTGGCTCGCGTCGCTCGGCAAGCGCTGGGAAGACTTCGATCGCAGCTACTTCTACAGCGATTCGCACAACGACATTCCGCTCCTCGAAAAAGTCACCGACCCGATCGCGACCAATCCCGACGACACGCTGCGCGCATACGCACGCGAACACGGCTGGCGCATCCTCGACCTCTTCCAACCGTCGTGATCAAGAAACTCATCCGCAAGCTGTTCGGGCAGGACGCCCGCGAGGCGCAAGACGCGCCGCAGGCCCCGGCCGCCCCGCGCGAAGCCGCCGTTGGCGGCGCATCGGCCGCGCCCGCCGCCGCGAGCCGCGCGAAATCCGCGCGTAGCGCGCCAAAGAAGGCCCGCAACGGCGAGCCGACCGTCGTGCCCGCGAGCGTTCACGCGATCGATCCCGCGCTCATCTCGAAAAACGCGATCCGCGTGACCGACACGCTGCAGCAAGCGGGCTTTCGCGCGTTCATCGTCGGCGGCGCCGTGCGCGACCTGCTGCTCGGCATCGCGCCGAAGGATTTCGACGTCGCGACCGACGCGACGCCGACCGAGGTCCAGCGCCTGTTCCGCCGCGCGCGGCTGATCGGCCGGCGCTTCCAGATCGTCCACGTGCAGTTCGGGCAGGAGCTGATCGAGGTGTCGACGTTCCGCGCGCTCGTCGACGCGCCGCAGGAGCCCGCCGACCCCGCGCCCGCGAAGCGCCTGAAGCGCGACGAGCTCGACCGCCGCACGCACGCGGTCGACGCGAGCGGCCGCGTGCTGCGCGACAACGTGTGGGGCGAGCAGCACGAGGACGCGGCGCGCCGCGACTTCACGATCAACGCGATGTACTACGATCCCGCGTCGCAGACCGTGCTCGACTATCACGACGGGATGGCCGACATGCGCGCGCGCCTGCTGCGGATGATCGGCGATCCGGCGACGCGCTACCGCGAGGACCCGGTGCGGATGCTGCGCGTCGTGCGCTTCGCGGCGAAGCTCGGCTTCGACATCGAGGAAAAGACGCGCGAGCCGATCAAGGAGCTCGCCGATCTGATCAACAACGTGCCGGCCGCGCGCCTCTTCGACGAGATGCTGAAGCTGCTGCTGTCGGGCCACGCGCTCGCGTGCCTGAAGCAGTTGCGCAAGCAGGGGCTGCACCACGGGCTGCTGCCGCTCCTCGACGTCGTGCTCGAACAGCCGCAGGGCGAGAAGTTCGTCACGCTCGCGCTGAACAACACCGACGCGCGCGTGCGCGCGGGCAAGCCGGTGTCGCCCGGCTTCCTGTTCGCGACGCTCCTCTGGCACGACATGCGCCAGCGCTTCGAGCAGTACGCCGCAAACGGCGAGTATCCGGTTCCCGCGATCAATCGCGCGATGGACGACGTGATCGACATGCAGACCGAGAAGCTCGCGATCCACAAGCGCTATTCGGCCGACATGCGCGAGATCTGGGGGCTGCAGTTGCGCCTCGAGAAGCGCTCCGGCCGCAGCGCGCTGCGGCTGCTCGAACACCAACGATTCAGAGCGGGGT
This sequence comes from Burkholderia savannae, assembly GCF_001524445.2. Taxonomy (NCBI): domain Bacteria; kingdom Pseudomonadati; phylum Pseudomonadota; class Betaproteobacteria; order Burkholderiales; family Burkholderiaceae; genus Burkholderia; species Burkholderia savannae. The sequence goes on along the minus strand of NZ_CP013417.1, from coordinate 586,475 downwards.
ATGATTTCCTCCTGTTACGCTGCGAATCCGGCGAGCTCGATCCCGCCGTCGGACAGTGGTGGACTGATTTCATCGACGGCGACGCCGCGACGCGCGAGGCTCTCCTCACGCAGGGCGGCAGCCGCGACAAGTCGCCTCGCAAGCGGCGCCGCCGCGGCGGACGCAGCCGCCGGACGGACGAAAGCGCCGAGGGCACGGAAGGCGCCGTGCGCGGCGAGTCCGACGCGAACGACTGACGCTTGCGCCGTCGAACGACGTAGGAAGGAAAGCCATGACGGTTGCTTATCTCGGGCTGGGGGCCAATCTCGGCGACGCGCGCCAGGCCTTGAAGGACGCAGTGGTCTGCCTCGCCCAGCAGCACACCATCACGGTGCTCGGCAAGTCGAGCCTGTACCGGACGGCGCCCGTCGACGCGGACGGCGGCGATTACTACAACTGCGTCGTGAAGATCGACACGACGCTCGCCGCGCGTGCGCTCCTCGCGCTTTGCCAGAAGATCGAGCACCACTTCGGCCGCGAGCGTCCGTACCGGAACGCGCCGCGCACGCTCGACATCGACATCCTGCTCTACGGCGAACTGACGATCGCCGAACCCGACCTCGTCGTCCCGCATCCGCGCCTGACCGAACGCGCGTTCGCGCTCGTGCCGCTCGTCGAGATCGATCCGGCGCTCGCGATTCCCGCGCGCGGCCGCGCCGACGAATTCCTCGCGGACGTCGCGCACCAGCGCATCGAGAAGGTCCAGACCTGCCAGTGCCTGGCCATGCGGGCCGCCGCCGAAAAAAACCGCTGCCGATGAACTCGACACCGCTCACCGTCACTGCCCCCGACTGGCGGCCGCCGTGCCGCTACCTCGCGATCGAAGGGCCGATCGGCGTCGGCAAGACGACGCTCGCGACGCTGCTCGCCGAACGCTGGTCGATGCGCGCGCTCCTCGAACGCCCGCAGGACAACCCGTTTCTCGAACGCTTCTATCGCGACACCGCGCGCTACGCGCTGCCGACGCAGCTCGCGTTCGCGCTGCAGCGCGAGCGCCAGGCGCGCGAGATTGCTGCGACATACGAAGCGAACACGCCGATCGTTGCGGATTTCATGCCGCAGAAGAACGAAATCTTCGCGCGGCTCACGCTGCCCGACGACGAATGGCAGCTGTACCGGTCGCTCGCCGCGCACCTCGACACGCCGGCGCCCGCCCCCGACCTCGTCGTCTATCTGCAGGCGAGCCCCGAAGTGCTGTTTGCGCGAATCCAGAAGCGCGGCGAGCCGATGGAGCTGCAGATCGGCGATGCCTATCTGCGCTCGCTCTGCGACGCATACAACGAATTCTTCTATCACTACGACCGTACGCCCGTACTGACGGTCGCGGCCGAGCACCTGAATCCGCTCGACTCCCCCGACGACCTTGCGCTGCTCGTCGACCGCATCGCGTCGATGCGCGGCCGCAAGGAATTCTTCGTCAAGGGCGGCAGCGCGCGCTGACGCACGCGCGCGGTCGCCCGTCGCGACGCCGCCCTTTCTTTCACCATCGAATCGGACCTCCCATGACCTACCTCCAGGAATCCAGCCGACCGGCCGTGACGGTACCCAAGCTGCAGGCGATGCGTGAAGCCGGCGAGAAGATCGCGATGCTGACCTGCTACGACGCGAGCTTCGCCGCCCTCCTCGACCGCGCGAACGTCGACGTGCTGCTGATCGGCGATTCGCTCGGCAACGTGCTGCAAGGCCAGACGACGACGCTGCCCGTCACGCTCGACGACATCGCGTATCACACCGCCTGCGTCGCGCGCGTGCAGCCGCGCGCGCTCGTCGTCGCGGACCTGCCGTTCGGCTCGTACGGCACGCCCGCCGACGCGTTCGCGAGCGCGGTGAAGCTGATGCGCGCGGGCGCGCAGATGGTCAAGCTCGAAGGCGGCGAATGGCTCGGCGACACGGTGCGCTTCCTCGTCGAGCGGTCGGTGCCCGTGTGCGCGCACGTCGGGCTCACGCCGCAGTCGGTTCACGCGTTCGGCGGCTTCAAGGTGCAGGGCAAGACGGAAGCGGGCGCCGCGCAGTTGCTGCGCGACGCCCGCGCGGTCGAGGAAGCGGGCGCGCAACTCGTCGTGCTCGAAGCGGTGCCGACGCTCGTCGCGGCCGAAGTCACGCGCGAGCTGTCGATTCCGACGATCGGCATCGGCGCGGGCGTCGAGTGCTCGGGCCAGGTGCTCGTGCTGCACGACATGCTCGGCATCTTCCCGGGCAAGCGGCCGCGCTTCGTCAAGGATTTCATGCACGGGCAGCCGGGCATCTTCGCGGCGGTGGAGGCTTACGTGCGCGCGGTGAAGGACGGCGGTTTCCCCGGGCCCGAGCATTCGTTCTGACGGCGCGGCCGTCCGAATCGTTTCGCACGGCGGCGCTTCGCTTACGCGGCGCAAGCGAGGTTCGGGCGCCGCACCGTCAAAAAAGTGCGGCATCCGACGCAGGCGGATGCCGCTTTTTTATTGGTCGCGGCGCGATGCGAGAGCGGGCGGGTGCACGAGCCGATGCATTCGTGGCGCGCGCGCCCGAACGGCGTCGCGCCTCGGAGCTCGCGCCGGTGCGAGCCGCCCTGCCGAAACAATGCGGCGCTCCGCGCGGCCCGTCGACCGCCGCCCGACCGCGGCTGATCGGGCGCTCCACGCGTATGCCGCTCCTGATGCGATATCGATGTTGCGCGCACGCCGCCACCGTCGCCGCGATCGCGCGATCGCCACATCATGCAACTCGCAGGCCGCAACCGCGAACCGGCAACCGCGGCCTGCGGCGCACGTCGACGCGGCCGCCCTCGCTCGGGAGCATGCCCGTCGCCGCGACAACGCCGCCCGTCCAGACCGTGCCGACTGCAGTCGTCGCGGGCCGGGCCACATAAACGAGCGCGTGTCCGGCCGCCGTCGGCGCGCCTATCGCCCCCGTTCCGCCGCCGTCTCGCCGCCTCGCACGAGCCGCGCAGGCACCGCGCCGCGCAGCGCGTTCGTCAGCATCAGCGCGTCGGCGCGCAGCACGTCGTCGAGCGTGAGCACGCACTCGGACGCCTGCAGCGCCGGATCGTCGAGCAGCACGCCGCGCATCACGCCCGGCAGCACGCCCGACGCCAGCGGCGGCGTGAGCCAGCGCCCGTCCAGCTTCACGAACACGTTCGCCCGCCCGCCTTCCGTCAGCTCGCCGCGCTCGTTGAAGAACAGCATGTCGAACGCGCCGTACGTCTCGGCGTCCTTCCACGCGCGATCGTAATCGGAGCGGCGCGTCGTCTTGTGCGCGAGCAACAGGTCGCCCGAGCGCATCGGCGCGAAGCCGTGCTCGGGGGCGAGCAGCACGTCGACCGCGTCGCCCGCGAGCGGCGCAAGCGGCGCGGCCGCGACATCGAGCGCGCCGTCCTTCGCGAGCGCGACGCGAACGCGGTGCTCGCCATCGGCGAGCTGCGCACAGCGCGCGTCGATGCGCCGCTTCGCCTGCGCTTCGTCGAACACGAAGCCGAGCGCGTCGGCGCTCGAACGCAGCCGCGCGAGATGGCGCTCGAGATGGCGCACGCCGGCCTCGCGCGTCGCGTGCATCGTCTCGAACAGCTGAAGGCCGGGATCGGCATCGGTCAGGAATCGCGCTTTCAATTCGCACTCCGCATATTCGTCGGCGGCGACGCTGTCGAGCACGATGCCCGCGCCGACGCCCATCGTGCCGCACCGCGCGCCGTCGGCCGCCGGCGCGGCGAGCGTCAGCGTGCGGATCGCGACCGACAGGCAGAAGTCGCCGCACGCATGCGTCGCGGCGCACGAGCGGGGTTCGCTCGACGCATGCGCCTCTCGGTTTTTCGCGGCGGTTTCCGCACGCGGTTCGTTATGCGTCGATCCGTGGCCGCCATCCTTCGGCGCGCGCGCCGAAGGAACGTCGGCCGCACCGCCCTTTCCGGCAATTTCGCGCCCGCCGTCGTCCGGCGGCGCATCGAGCCAACCGATCGCGCCCGTATAGAGCCCGCGCGGCGTCGTCTCGATCGCGTCGATCAGCTGCATCGTCTTGTGCTTCGGCGCCCCCGTGATCGAGCCGCACGGGAAAAGCGCGCGCAGCACGTCGGCGAACGTCGCGCCGCCGACGATGCCGGCTTCGACCGTCGACGTCATCTGCCACACCGATGCATACGGCTCGACCGAGAAGAGCGCCGGCACCGTCACCGATCCCGTGCGCGCGATCCGCGCGAGATCGTTGCGCAGCAGATCGACGATCATGACGTTCTCGGCGCGGTTTTTCGCGTCGTTCGCAAGAAACACGGCCGCTGCCGCATCCTCGCGCGGATCGTCCGAGCGCGGCGCGGTGCCCTTCATCGGCCGCGCGCGCAGGAGCGCGCCCGACTTCTCGACGAACAGCTCCGGCGAGCACGACACGACCCACGCACCGCCCGGCAGCGCGACGAGCGCGCCGTAGCGCACCGGCTGGCGCGCGCGCAGGCGGCGATACAGTGCGAGCGGCGCGCCGAACGCCTCGAAGCGCAGCCGGTACGTGTAGTTGATCTGATACGAGTCGCCCGCGCGCAGCGCGTCGTGCACGGCGGCGATCGCCGCGTCGAACGCGTCGCGCGCGACGCTCTTCGTCACGTGCGCGACGCCCGCCGCCGACGGCTCGGCCAAGCCGCCGTCGCGCGAAGCGAGCCACGCGTCGACTTCGTCGCGCGACAGCTTCGCGCATTCGGAAAACAGCAGAAAACGCAGCACGCCGCCGCCGCGCGTTCCGAGCTGCAGGTCGCGCCCGAATTCGTAATCGCCGAGCACGGCCGCGTGCAGCCCGCGCCGCGCATCGTCGGCGACGGCCGCGCACACCGCGTCGAGCTCGGCCGGATCGGCGCAGACGCGCTCGTGCGAGAACCCCAAATACAAACGACTCGACCGCGCTGCCGCGGTCGAGTCGCAATCGTCGAAGAGCGCGAACACCGCGCCCGCTTCGTCAGTCATCCTGCATCACCTGCGTGCTGCGTGCCGTCCGTCACTCGAAGAAGCTCTTCACCCGGTCGAACCAGCTCTTGCTCTGCGGGCTATGACGCGGGCCGCCTTCCGCGAGCGACTTCTCGAACTGCTTGAGCAAATCGCGCTGCTGCTCGGTGAGCTTCACGGGCGTCTCGACCTGCACGTGCACGTACAGATCGCCCGCGATGCTGGAGCGCAGCCCCTTGATGCCCTTGCCGCGCAGACGGAACGTCTTGCCCGACTGCGTGCCTTCCGGCACCGTAAACGACGCGCGGCCGGCGAGCGTCGGCACTTCGATCTCGCCGCCCAGCGCCGCCGTCGTGAACGGAATCGGCATCTGGCAGTGCAGATCGTCGCCGTCTCGCTCGAACACCGAGTGCGGCTTGATGTGGATCTCGACGTACAGATCGCCGGACGGCCCGCCGTTGATGCCCGGCTCGCCGTTGCCCGCCGAGCGGATACGCATGCCGTCGTCGATGCCCGCCGGAATCTTCACCTCGAGCGTCTTGGTTTCCTTCACCTTGCCCGAGCCGTGGCAATGCACGCATGGCTCCGGGATGTAGGTGCCGGTGCCGTGGCACTTCGGACAGGTCTGCTGGATGCTGAAGAAGCCCTGCGACATCCGCACCGTGCCCTGGCCGTGACAGGTCGGGCAGGTTTCCGGCTTCGTGCCCGGCTTCGCGCCCGAGCCGTGGCAAACGCCGCACGACGCCCAGCTCGGCACGCGGATCTGCGTGTCGTAGCCGTGCGCCGCCTGCTCGAGCGTGATTTCCATGCTGTAGCGCAGGTCCGCGCCGCGATACACCTGCGGGCCGCCGCGCGCGCGGCCGCCGCCCGCCGCCTGGCCGAAGATGTCGCCGAAGATGTCGCCGAACGCATCGGCGAAACCGCCGAAGCCTTGCGCGCCGGCCGCCCCCACGTTCGGGTCGACGCCCGCGTGGCCGTACTGGTCGTACGCCGCCCGCTTCTGGCCGTCCGACAGCATTTCATAGGCTTCCTTCGCTTCCTTGAAATGCTCTTCCGCGTCCTTGCTGTCCGGATTGCGGTCAGGGTGGTACTTCATCGCGAGCTTGCGATATGCCTTCTTGATTTCGTCGTCGCTCGCGTTCTTCGCGACGCCCAGAACCTCGTAGTAATCCCGTTTCGCCATATCGTTTCAATGCCGCCGCGCGAAGCGCGCGCAACGGCTCCTCTCGCTTCCAGTAAAGTCTTGCGACTGGTTGAGCGCCGCGCCGGCCGGCCCGCAGAAGCCGGCCGGCGCGGCGCTCGCCATAAAACAAATGTGCCCGGAGAGCCGCGAGGCCCGCCAGGCGCAAGTATGATCCGCCAATTCGGCAGTGAAGCAACGGACCCGGGAAGGCCGCGCCGGGCGCCTCGCGTGGGCGCCCGGCGCGGCCGAACCTCGACCCGGCTTCAGTCCTTCTTCACTTCCTTGAAGTCGGCGTCGACGACGTCGTCGGCCGCCTGCGCGCCGCCCTGCGCCGCACCTTCGGCTGCCGCGCCGGCAGCGCCCGCCGCGCCGGCCTGCTGCGCCTGCATGTCGGCGTACATCTTCTCGCCGAGCTTCTGCGACGCCGTCGCGACCGCTTCGATCTTCGCATCGATCGCCGCCTTGTCGCTCGACGCGCTCTTCAGCACGTCCTCGAGCTCCTTGAGCGCCGCTTCGATCTTCTCCTTCTCGCCCGCCTCCAGCTTGTCGCCGTACTCGGTGAGCGCCTTCTTCGTGCTGTGCACGAGCGCGTCGCCCTGGTTGCGGGATTCGGCGAGCTCACGCAGCTTGTGGTCTTCCGCCGCGTTCGCTTCCGCGTCCTTCACCATCTTCTCGATCTCGGCTTCGGACAGGCCCGAGTTCGCCTTGATCGTGATCTTGTTCTCCTTGCCGGTCGCCTTGTCCTTCGCACCGACGTGCAGGATGCCGTTCGCGTCGATGTCGAAGGTCACTTCGATCTGCGGCACGCCGCGCGGCGCGGGCGGGATGCCCTCGAGGTTGAACTCGCCGAGCAGCTTGTTGCCCGCCGCCATCTCGCGCTCGCCCTGGAACACCTTGATCGTCACGGCGCCCTGGTTGTCGTCCGCCGTCGAATACACCTGCGCGTGCTTCGTCGGGATCGTCGTGTTCTTGTTGATCATCTTCGTCATCACGCCGCCCAACGTCTCGATGCCGAGCGACAGCGGGGTCACGTCGAGCAGCAGCACGTCCTTGCGGTCACCCGACAGCACCTGGCCCTGGATCGCCGCGCCGACGGCAACGGCTTCGTCCGGGTTCACGTCGCGGCGCGGGTCCTTGCCGAAGAACTCCTTCACCTTCTCCATGACCTTCGGCATGCGGGTCTGGCCGCCGACGAGAATCACGTCGTCGATGTCCGACACCTTGACGCCCGCGTCCTTGATCGCGATCCGGCACGGCTCGATCGTGCGCTCGACCAGTTCCTCGACGAGCGCCTCGAGCTTCGCGCGCGTGACCTTCAGGTTCAGGTGCTTCGGGCCCGACGCGTCGGCCGTGATGTACGGCAGGTTGATTTCGGTCTGCTGGCCCGACGACAGCTCGATCTTCGCCTTTTCGGCGGCTTCCTTCAGGCGCTGCAGCGCGAGCACGTCCTTCGACAGGTCGACGCCCTGCTCCTTCTTGAACTCGCCGATGATGTAGTCGATGATGCGCTGGTCGAAGTCCTCGCCGCCGAGGAACGTGTCGCCGTTGGTCGACAGCACTTCGAACTGCATTTCGCCGTCGACGTCCGCGATCTCGATGATCGACACGTCGAACGTGCCGCCGCCGAGGTCATACACCGCGATCTTGCGGTCGCCCTTCTCGGCCTTGTCGAGGCCGAACGCGAGCGCCGCGGCCGTCGGCTCGTTGATGATCCGCTTGACTTCGAGGCCGGCGATGCGGCCTGCGTCCTTCGTCGCCTGACGCTGGCTGTCGTTGAAGTACGCCGGCACCGTGATCACGGCTTCCGTGACCGGCTCGCCGAGGTAATCCTCAGCGGTTTTCTTCATCTTGCGCAGCACTTCGGCCGATACCTGCGGCGGCGCGAGCTTCTGGTCGTGCGCTTCCACCCACGCGTCGCCGTTGTCCGCCTTGGTGATCTTGTAGGGCATCAGGCCGATGTCCTTCTGCACTTCCTTTTCCTCGAAGCGGCGGCCGATCAGGCGCTTGACCGCGAAGAGCGTGTTTTTCGGGTTCGTCACCGATTGACGCTTGGCGGGCGCGCCGACGAGGACCTCGTTGTCGTCCATGTAGGCGATGATCGACGGCGTCGTGCGCGCGCCTTCCGAGTTCTCGATGACCTTGACCTGATTGCCTTCCATCACGGCGACGCACGAGTTCGTGGTGCCGAGGTCAATACCGATGATCTTTCCCATTTTTCCTAATCTCCAGAAATTCCGTTCGCTGCGTCGCGCCGGGTTGCATCCGCCGCGCCGCGCCAAATTCGACTCTGCACTCGAAATAAGTGCGGCCGCGCCGTTTTCAAGACCCCGAAGACGATGCGGCCATTAAATTTTTTCAATCGGCGGGACGCCCGGCTTCGCCCGCGGCGTCAGCCTTCGCGCGGGCCGCGGCGACGGCCGCCTCGAACTGCGCGAGCCCGTGCCGGCTGGTCGCCCGGCCGAGCTTCCTGACGCGCCGAAAGAACAACCAGGTCGGCACGCCGTGCAGCGCGAAGCGCCGCGCGAGCGCGCGATGTTCGTAGGCGTCGCCATGGAACCATTCGAGGCCGAGCGCGCGGATCGCGTCAGGGTTCGCGAGCATCGCCTTCTTCGCGATTTCGCAGTTGAAGCAGTCGGCGCCGCGAGCCAAGCCCCCTTGGGGGCGCCCCAGAAGGACACGGCGGCGAGCGCATCGCCCGCGCTCGCGAGCCCGGCGTCGAAATTCGCGGCATCCAGCGCCCGCATGTCGAACGCCGCGAACGCCGCCGCGTCGACGCCCGTGCCCGCCATCGCCGCCGCTTACTTCGACTGCGCGACCGTCACGAGCGCCGGACGCAGCACGCGGTCGGCGATCGTGTACCCCTTTTGCAGCACGGCGACGACCGTGTTCGGCTCCTGGTCGGCCGGCACCATCGAAATCGCCTGGTGCAGATGCGGATCGAACTTCTCGCCGACCGGATTGAGCGCCGCGACGCGGCCCTTCTCGAGCGCGCTCGCCAGTTGGCGCAGCGTCAGCTCGACGCCTTCGCGGACCTTCGCGAGATCGCCGGACGTATCGCCGAGCGCCGCCTCGAGGCTGTCGAGCACGGGCAGCAGGTTTTCGGCGAAGCCCTCGATCGCGAACTTGTGCGCCTTCGCGACGTCATCCTGCGCGCGGCGGCGCACGTTTTCGGTTTCCGCCTTCGCGCGCAGGAAGCTTTCCTGCAACTCGGCGATCTTGGCTTGAGCCTCGGCGAGCGCGGCTTCGGCAGCCGGCGCCGCGTTTTCCGCGGCCTGCGCCTCGCGACCGGTTTCTTCAGTCGTTTGGTCAGTCGGGTTCTCTTGCGTGTTTTCCATATCGCTAGAAAGTCGGTTTAGAGGTTAATGCCAAAACGGCAACCGGTTCCGCGCTTTTGCGGGCAAACGGCCGGCGCCGCACAATATCGGTGCAAATGGGGCCCGGGGCGGCAAATTCAAGAGGAGTTTCCGCAAGAATCGCGCCCCCGGCGAAGGCATCGCGCCGCATTGCGGTGCGATGCGGCCGCGCGTCGCGAATTCGGGCCGAAACGGCCTGTAACAACCCTTACCGACCGTTCGCTGGATCGCACCAATGCGCTGAACTACACTTCCATCAGGCGTGTCGCGGAGCACGTATACCCTACCCCGACAGTCGCCCGACACCGGACCAGAGGCCCTTTCACCCGTCTTCTCGAGGGGAGTACCGTGAAACTGACCTTCGCTATCTCGGCAGTCGCGCTGGTACTCATCGCCGGCACGACGACCATCTGCCTATCGGGCGCCGTCACCGAACGGACGACCGAATACGGCAGCGCACGCGCGACGTTCGATCAGCTATTCAGTTCTCATTCGAAAATCTGTCGATGACGCGGCGGTCCCGCTTCGTCGGCCGCCCGTGCAACTGCGCCGCCGGCTCGCGGAAATGCCGGCGCCGCTCGAGTTCCGCGAGACGCTTCTCCCGCCCCGCTTCCGTCTCCGCGTAGAGCGTCTGCGCGACGCTCGCGGGCCCGCGCACGTCGCACACGCCGAGCACGTCAACCTCCCAGACGACGCCTTCGATCGTCACGTCGACCCGATCGCCGACGCGCACCTCCTTCGCCGGCTTGACGGCCGCGCCGCCGATCCTCACCCGCCCTTTTTCGACGGCGTCGGCCGCGAGCGAACGGGTCTTGAAAAAGCGCGCAGCCCAGAGCCACTTGTCGATGCGCAGCCGCGCGCCGGGTTCGGTCGATATCTTGAAATTCATGGCGGTCAGCTCACGGCCTCCGGTGCCGGCGCCGCGCGCACCGGCCAGCCTTGCAGGTTTTCGGCGGCGATCTCGCCGAGCGCCGAGATCCATGCGCGCGACGCATTCAGGCACGGAATCCGGTGAAACTCCTTGCCGCCGCCGTGCAGGAACTCGCCGCGCCCCTCGATCCCGATTTCCTCGATCGTCTCGAGGCAGTCGGCGGTGAAGCCCGGGCAGAACACGTCCGTGCGGCGCACGCCCGCCGCGCCCAGCTCCCTGAGCGTCGGCGCGGTATAGGGCTGCAGCCACTCGGCCTTGCCGAAGCGCGACTGGAACGTGACCCGGCACTCGAACGTCGTCAGGCCGAGCGCGGACATCAGCAGCGCGGCCGTCTGCTGGCATTGATCGTGGTACGGATCGCCGAGATCGAGCGTGCGCTTCGGCACGCCGTGAAAGCTCAGCACGAGCTTGTCGCCCGAATCGAACGCGGGCCGGCCGTGCACCGCCCAATAGTGGCGAACCTGCTCGGCAAGCGCGTGAATGTAGGCCGGATGGTCGGCGTAGTGGCGCACGGTGCGAATCTCGGGCTGGTTGCGCATCCGGCCGAGCGCGGCGAACGCCGCGTCAAACGCGGTGGCCGTCGTCGACGCCGAATATTGCGGGTACATCGGCAGCAGCAGCACGCGCTCGGCGCCCGCGCGCTTGAGCTGCGCGAGCACGTCGGCGATGCTCGGCGTGCCGTAGCGCATCGCGTACTCGACGATCACCCGGTAGCCGTTCGCCGCGAAGAGCGGCCGCACGCTCTCGACCTGGCGCTCCGTATGCACGCGCAGCGGCGAGCCTTCGGACAGCCAGACGGCCGCGTACTTCTTCGCGGACGCGCGGCTGCGCAGCGGCAGGATCAGCGTGCGCAGGAGAGCCTGCCAGACGAGCTGCGGGATCTCGACGACCCGCGGATCGGACAGGAATTGCGCGAGATAGCGGCGCACCGCGCGCGGCGTCGGCTCGTCGGGCGTGCCGAGATTGACGAGCAGCACGGCGACGCGGTGGGCGGCCGACGCGTGCGACGGCGGTTCGAGGTCAAAACGCATGGAAAGAGCGTGCCTGGGCACCGAATCGAACGACACTCATTATAGCGGGGCGGCCCGGGGCCACCAGTCGGCCGTCCGGCCGATTGCACGGCGAGCGGCGCGCCGGCACGATGGCGGTGACGGATTCGAGCGAGGGGAAAACGGCGTCGGATGCCGAAAAAGTATGATGAAACGGCGATGAAACGCGGACGGAACCGGTTACTGCTGGCTGAGCGTCATCGACAGGAGGCGCGCGGTGATGTCGACGATCGGAATCACGCGGTTGTAGGCCATCCGCGTCGGGCCGATCACGCCGAGCGTGCCGACGATCTTGCCGTTGACCTCGTACGGCGCCGTCACGACGCTCATCTCGTCGATCGGCACGAGCGTCGATTCGCCGCCGATGAAGATCTGCACGCCCTGCGCGTGGCTCGACACGTCGAGCAGTTGCAGCAGGCTCGTCTTCTGGTCGAATACGTCGAACAGCTTGCGCAGCCGCGCCATGTCGGACGACAGATCCGCCACTTCGAGCAGGTTGCGCTCGCCGGAAATCAGCACGGTTTCCTCGTCGTCGGCCTCCTCGGTGCTCGCCGTGACGGCCGCGTGCATCAGCGCCGTCATGTCGCCGCGCAGCTCGTCGATTTCCTCGCGCAGCCGGCGGCGCACCTCGTCGAACGACAGGCCGGCGAAGTGCGCGTTGATGTAGTTCGACGCCTCGGTGAGCTGCGCGGGCGTGTAGTCGCGCTGCGTCGCGATCATGCGGTTCTGCACGTCGCCTTCGGGCGTCACGATGATGAGGAGTATCCGCTTGTCCGACAGGCGCAGGAATTCGATCTGCTTGAACACGTGGCTGCGGCGCGGCGTCAGCACGACGCCCGCGAACTGCGACAGGTTCGACAACACGCTCGCCGCGGCCGCGACGACCTTCTGCTGCGGCTCGCCCGCCTGCAGCGTGGTCTGCACGAGCCGCGTGACGGCGTCGGCATCGATCGGCGACTCGACGGTCAGCATCGTGTCGACGAACAGGCGATAGCCGCGCGGCGTCGGCACGCGCCCCGCCGACGTGTGAGGGCTCGACACGAGGCCGAGCTCCTCCAGGTCGGACATCACGTTGCGGATCGTCGCCGGGCTCAGCTCGAGCCCGGAATAACGAGACAACGTGCGCGATCCGACCGGCTGACCGTCGGCGATATACCGCTCGATCAGGGTCTTGAGGAGGGTTCGTGCGCGTGGATCTAGCATGACGGAAAATTTTAGCGCAACCGGGCGGCGCCCGCGAGCATCCCGTGCGCGCCGCCCGCTTGCCCCGCTTGCCCCGCTTGCCCCGCTTGCACCCGCTTGCACCCGCTTGCGACCGGCTTGCGACCGCCCTTGGCCCGTTTTGCCGCCCCCCGGGCCGGCGAGCGGTTCTTTTCGTCATCGAGCTATGGTGTAATGCCGGCATGAAAATCGGCCACCAATTCCATACCGTCGCGCTCGTCGGACGCAGCAACACGCCCGGCATCGCCGAGCCGCTCGTGTCGCTGGCCGCGTGCATCGCGAAGCGCGGCTTCGAAGTCGTGTTCGAGGCGGACACGGCGCAGGCGATCGGCAGCGCGGGCTACCCGGCGCTCACGCCCGCCGAGATCGGCGCGCGCGCCGACGTCGCGGTCGTGCTGGGCGGCGACGGCACGATGCTCGGCATCGGCCGCCAGCTCGCGCCGTACAAGACGCCGCTCATCGGCATCAACCACGGCCGGCTCGGCTTCATCACCGACATCCCGGCGTCCGACATGCAGGAAGTCGTGCCGATGATGCTCGCGGGCAGCTACGAGCGCGAGGAACGCACGCTGCTCGAGTCGAGGATCGTGCGCAGCGGTGAGCCGATCTACCACGCGCTCGCGTTCAACGACGTCGTCGTCAACCGCAGCGGCTTCTCCGGCATGGCCGAGCTGCGCGTGTCGGTCGACGGCCGGTTCATGTACAACCAGCGCTCGGACGGCCTCATCGTCGCGACGCCGACGGGCTCGACCGCATACGCGCTGTCGTCGCAGGGGCCGATCCTGCATCCGCAGCTGCAGGGGATCGTACTGGTGCCGATCGCGCCGCACGCGCTGTCGAACCGGCCGATCGTGCTGCCGGACGATTCGAAGATCGCGATCCAGATCATCGGCGGGCGCGACGTGAACGTGAACTTCGACATGCAATCGTTCACCGCACTCGAGCTGAACGACACGATCGAGGTGCGCCGCTCGAAGCACACGGTGCCGTTCCTGCATCCCGTCGGCTACAGCTACTACGCGACGCTGCGCAAGAAGCTGCACTGGAACGAACACCCGTCGAGCGAAGAAGAAGACGACGACGCATAAGTCCTGACGCCATCCTCCGACGACACCCATGCTCCGCCACCTCTCGATCCGCGACTTCGTCATCGTCGCCGCGCTCGATCTCGAATTCGACAGCGGCTTCACAGTTTTCTCAGGCGAAACGGGCGCCGGCAAATCGATCCTGATCGACGCGCTCGCGCTCGCGCTCGGCGAGCGCGCCGACGCGAGCGTCGTGCGCACCGGCAGCAGCCGCGCCGACATCAGCGCCGAATTCACGCCGCACGACCGCGTCGTGCGCTGGCTCGACGAGCACGCGTTCGACGCCGACGACACGGTAATGCTGCGGCGCGTCGTCGACGCGGGCGGCCGCTCGCGCGCGTTCATCAACGGCACGAGCGCGACGCTCGCGCAGCTGCGCGAAGTGGGCGAGATGCTCGTCGACATACACGGCCAGCACGCGCATCAGTTGCTGATGCGCGCCGACGCGCAGCGCGAGCTGTTCGACACGCACTCGGGGCTCGTCGCCGACGCAGGCGCGGTCGCGCGCGGCTACCGCGCGTGGCACGACGCGACGCAGGCGATCGACGCCGCGCAAGCGCACGAGCGCGAGCGCCAGCTCGAGCGCGAAAAGCTCGCGTGGCAGCTCGCCGAGCTCGACAAGCTCGCGCCGCAGCCGGGCGAATGGGCCGAGATCAGCGCCGAACACAAGCGCCTCACGCATTCGGCGAACCTGATCGACGGCGTGCAGGGCGCGCTCGACGCGATCTCCGAATCGGACGACGCGATGCTCACGCAACTGGGCGCGATCGTATCGAAGCTCAGAAGCCTCGCCGAGTACGATCCCGCGCTCAACGACGCGCTCGCGTCGCTCGAGCCGGCCGAGATCCAGTTGCAGGAGGCGTCGTACTCGCTGTCGCACTATGCGCAGCGGCTCGACCTCGATCCGGATCGGCTCGCGCAGGTCGAAACGCGGCTCGACGCGCTGCACTCGACCGCGCGCAAGTTCCGGCTGCCGCCCGAGACGCTGCACGACGAGCACGAAGCGCGCCGCGCGCAGCTCGCCGAGCTCGACGCCGCCGCCGATCTGAGCGCGCTGCAGGCGATCGCCGACAAGGCGAAGGAAGCGTATCTCGCTGACGCGAGGAAGCTGTCGAAGGCGCGCGCGCAGGCCGCGAAGGCGCTCGGCGCGGCGGTGACGACGGGCATGCAGGAGTTGTCGATGGCGGGCGGGAGCTTCGAGGTCGCGCTCGTGCCGCTCGCCGAAGGCGGCGCGCACGGGCTCGAGCAGGTCGAGTTCCGCGTCGCGGGCCACGCGGGCGTGCCGCTGCGGCCGCTCGCGAAGGTCGCGTCGGGCGGCGAGCTCGCGCGGATCAGCTTGGCGCTCGCGGTGATCGCGAGCGCGGCGAGCCCGACGCCGACGCTCATCTTCGACGAAGTCGACACGGGCATCGGCGGCGGCGTCGCCGAGGTGGTCGGGCGGCTGCTGCATCAGCTCGGGCAGATGCGGCAGGTGCTGTGCGTCACGCACCTGCCGCAGGTCGCGGCGCGCGGCGACCAGCATTTCCAGGTCGCGAAGGGACAGGACGGCGCAGGCGGCACCGTGTCGACGGTCGTGCCGCTCGACCGTGCGAACCGGATCGAGGAAGTCGCGCGGATGCTCGGCGGCCTCGAGATCACCGCGACGACGCGCAAGCACGCAAAGGAGATGCTGACCGCGTGACGCGGCGGCATGCATGCCGGCCGCGACGGAACCCGCGCGGCGCGGCTGCGGTCGCGGTCGCGGTCGCGGTTGGCGGTTGGCGGTTGGCGGTTGGCGGCTGGCGGCTGGCGGCTGGCGGCTGGCGGCTGGCGGCTGGCGGCTGGCGGCAAGCAGTCAATCAGTTCGCCATTCTGTCCGGCGAGCGATTCACCTCCGCCATCAGTTGAGATCTTTAACCGGCCTCAGCACACGAAATTCCTGACACGTCCGGCTGTCTCCATCTCCGTTTCCGCAGCTCAGCCACAGAGCTACAGCCGCAGACATCGTCGGCGCCCCAGCGCATCGCTGCGCCCCTCCGGCGCACCCGGACAAATCGCGCGACAATCGGCGCACGGCGGCGCCGGCGAGTTCGCCCGGCGTCGCGAGCGTCGGGCAGCGGCCGCGCGCAAGCGCCTTCTCGTCTTTCTCGTCTTTCTCGTCCTTCTCGTCCCTCCGCCCTTCCCACCACCTGCTACCCGCTCCCCGCTACGCCCCGAACACGCGATTCCACAGCGCGGCCACCGCGTCCCGCTCGGCCGCGACCCGCTCCGGCTCGACGCGCGCCTTCTCCATCCCGTCGAGCCGCAGCCGGTGCTGCAGCCTCCGGTAGATCCGGTAGGCGGCGCCGACCGTCTCCGCTTCCTCCTCGCTCATCAGCCCGAAGCGCGACACCTCGCGCAGCAGCGCGATATTGCCGGTGTTGCGAATCATCTCCGGATGGCGCGCCGCGTGCAGCAGCACCCAGTACTGGACGATGAACTCGATGTCGACCATCCCGCCGCGGTCGTGCTTCAGATCGAACAGCTCGCTCGTGTTCGGATGCCCGGCGAACACCTTGTCGCGCATCCCGACGATCTCGGTCGCGAGCACCGCCGCGTCGCGCGGCGTCGTCAGCACCTGCACGCGGATCGCCTCGAACGCCGCGCCGATCCGCGCGTCGCCCGCGCTGTAGCGCGCGCGCGTGAGCGCCTGGTGCTCCCACACCCACGCGGTGTTCGCCGCGTCGCCCTCGCGCAGCTGATAGCGGCGGAACGCGTCGAGATCGGTGACGAGCAGCCCCGCCTCGCCGTTCGGCCGCAGCCGCAGGTCGATGTCGAACAGCGTGCCCGCGCCCGTCGCGGTGGTGAGCCACGTGATCAGGCGCCGCGTGAACGTCGTGTAGACGTCCGCCGCGCGCTCGTCCGGATCGTCGTACAGGAAAATCAGGTCGAGATCGGACGCGTAGCCGAGCTCCTTGCCGCCGAGCTTGCCGTACGCGATCACCGCGAAACGCGGCGTGTCGCAGTGCCGCTTCGCGAGCTGCGCCCAGACGACGCCGATCGTCACGTCGAGCATCGCGTCGGCGAGTTCCGACAGGCGGTCGCTCACGTGCTCGACCGACAGCTTGCCCGCCAGATCGAGCAGCAGAATCCGGAACACTTCGGCCTGGTGCGCGTGGCGCAACAGATCCATCTGGTGCTCGGCGCCGTCGGCGGCGGCGAGCCGCTTGCGCAGCGCGTCCTTGAACGCCGGCCAGTCGAACGGGCTCGCAATCGCTTCGTCGTCGAGCAGCTCGTCGAGCAATTGCGGGTGGCGGATCAGGTAGCCGCCGCCCCAGCGCGTCGCGCCGAGCACCGACAGCACCCGCTGCAACGCCGCCGGATATTCGGTCAGGAGCGCGAGATACGCGCCGCGCCGGCCGACGGTCTCGAGCAGGTCGAAGCAGCGCACCACGGTCTCGTCGCGATGCGCGGCGTCGATGCGCGGCGCCGCCTCGAGCGCGCGCTGCGCGACGCGGTCGAAGCGCACACGGCTCGATTCCGGCAGCCCCGTGTAGCGCGACGAGCGCCACACCGCCTGCAGCCGCGCGAGCACCGCCGCCGGATCGGCGAAGCCGAGCTCGGCCAGGCGCGCGGCGAGCGCGTCGTCGGCGCCGTCGTCGGCGAGCGCGCCGCTCCAGATGCAGCCCGCCGCGCCGCCTTCGTCCGCGCCGCGCTTGCCGCCGCCCGCCTTGTCGGCGAACACCTGGTCGAACTGCGCCTCGACGAACGCGCGGTGCCGGTCGAGCTCCGCCGCGAGCGCCGCGTAATCGGCGAACCCGAGCGACGCCGCGAGCGCCGCACGCTCGGCCGGATCGACGGGCATCGCATGCGTCTGCGCGTCGTTCCGGTATTGCAGCCGGTGCTCGAGCGTGCGCAGGAACAGATAGGCGTCGGCGAGGCCCGCGCGCACGTCTTCCGCGATCAGGCCGCTCGCGCTCGCGTGGCGCAGCACGGCGAGCGTCGGGCGCACCCGGAAGCCCGCGTCCTGCCCGCCGCGAATCAGCTGGAACACCTGCGCGCTGAACTCGATCTCGCGAATCCCGCCGCGGCCGAGCTTGATGTCGTCGGCCTTGTCGGGCCGCATCGTCGCGCGCCGCCGCGCCTCCTGCCGGATCTGCTCGTGCAGCGACCGGATCGCGCCGATCACGCCGAAATCGAGATAGCGCCGGTAGACGAACGGCTTGACGATCGCGTCGAGCTGCTGCGCGAGGCGGCGCGCGGCGGCGCTTTCGCGCTCGGTCACGAGCCGGCCCTTGATCCACGCATAGCGCTCCCACTCGCGCCCCTGCACGTAGAAGTACTCCTCGAGCATGCCGAGGCTGCAAACGAGCGGGCCGGAATCGCCGTTCGGGCGCAGCCGCATGTCGACGCGAAACACGTAGCCGTCGGCGGTCGCCTCGGACAGCACGCCGATCAGGCGCCGGCCGAGCCGCGTGAAGAACTCCTGCGCGGAGATCGGCGCGCGGGCGCCGCCCGCCGTCTCGCCGTCGTCCTCGTAGACGAAGATCAAGTCGATGTCCGACGATACGTTCAGCTCGCGGCCGCCGAGCTTGCCCATCCCGACGACGCCGAGCGCGAGCCGCTCGCCCGACGGGCCGCGGGGCTCCCCGTACAGCGCCTCGAGCTCGGCCGACAGCAGCGCGAGCGAGCGCTGGATCGCGGCCTCCGCGAGGTCCGTCATCGCGCCCGTGACTTCGGCGACATCGGCGCGCCCCGACAGGTCGCGCTCGGCGATCGCGCCGAACGCCTCGGCGCGCAGCTGCCGCAGCGCCTTTTTCAACGCGTCCTCGGACGGCGGCTGGCCGCCTTCGGCGAGCAGCGCGTCGAGGCGCGAATCGAGCGCCGCGCGGGCGACGGGCGCGGCCGCCCACGCGGCGATGCGCGCGGCGAGCGCCGGCCGCGCCGCGACCGCGC
This sequence comes from Burkholderia savannae, assembly GCF_001524445.2. Classification (NCBI taxonomy): domain Bacteria; kingdom Pseudomonadati; phylum Pseudomonadota; class Betaproteobacteria; order Burkholderiales; family Burkholderiaceae; genus Burkholderia; species Burkholderia savannae. Next base: position 567,808 of record NZ_CP013417.1, on the reverse strand, counting down.
GGGCGAGATAGTGCGAGTAGGAAAGGGACGGCAGGTCGGAAGCGTCGGTCATCGTCGAACGCGCGTGGCGCGGTGAAAGGCCGCGGGCCGCCGCGCGCCGGCGGCGCACGGAGCCGGCGCGCGCGGCCGGCCGGACAGCCCGCAACGGCGGCGTCGCGAAAGCCGCCTGCGGGAACCCGTGTGATACATTTGAACGTCAGTTCGCAAAACTACCATACCGCCGCCCCTTCGCCGCATGTCCGACCGTCAGGATTCCGCCGCAACGACCGAAGCCGGACCTCCGCAGCACCATCACCCGGTCCTGCGTCGCGTGTTCAAGGGCTTGCTGGCGATCGCGCTCGCCGCCTACTTCGTCGCGGCCGCCGCCTTCCTCGGGCTGCGCTACGTGCTGTTGCCGCGCATCGACGAGTACCGCCCGCGGATCGAAGCCTTCGTGTCGCAAAAGCTGCACGCCGAGCTGCGGATCGGCCGGCTCGCGCCGCACTGGTCGGGAATGCAGCCGGGCGTCGACATCAGCGAGCTGACGATCCGCGGCCGCGACGGCCGCGTCGCGCTGTCGGTGCCGCACGCGACGGCCGCGCTGTCATGGCGCTCGCTCGCGCGCCTCGCGCCGACGCTGTCGAGCCTCATCGTCGACGACCCCGACCTTCTGACCGAGCGCCGCGCGGACGGCTCGCTCTTCGTCGCGGGCGTCGCGGTGCCGACGACGAAGACGGGCGCGGACGACACGTTCAGCGCGTGGCTGCTGAAACAGGAGGCGATCGTGCTGCGCGGCGGCACGCTGCGCTGGCGCGACGCGCAGCACGACGCGCCCGAGCTCGCGCTGAAAGGCATCCGGATCGCGGTGCTCAACGACGGAATCGTCCACCGGATCGCGCTGCAGGCGCCCGCGAACGGCACGCTGTTCCAGGGCCCGCTCGACTTTCGCGCGCGTTTCGTCCACAAGGCGCTCGCGCCGGTCGGCAAGCCGTCGAACTGGACGGGCGACGCGTACCTGTCGACGGGCCCCGTCGACCTGCCGACGCTCGCGCGCTACGTGAACATTCGCCTCACCGCCTACGCGGGCCGGATCGACAACGCGATCTGGGCGCATTTCGGCGACGGCCATCTGTACCGCGCGGGCGGCGAGCTGCGCGGCTACGACGTCGCGCTGCGCGTGCGCCCGACGCAGCCGCGGCTCGACATCCCCGTCGCGCGCTTCGGCTGGGATCTCGCGATCGAGCCGAAGCGCGACTACACGCTGCACCTGTCGCGGCTGCACGCGGAGCTCGGCCAGCCGCCGCTGCCCGACGGCACGCCGATCTCGCGCGCGCTCGCGCTGCACACGCTGACCGCGCGCTACCGCGTGCCGAGCGTCGACGAGGGCCAGTTGCTGAGCGTGTCCGGCGACCGCGTCGATCTCGGCATCCTCGCCGAATTCATCCGCGGGCTGCCGCTTCCGGCGCGGCTGCGCAACGAGCTCGTGCGCTTCGATCCGCGCGGGCTTGTTGCAAACTACACGATCGAGGTCGAGCGCGCGAAGCCGGCGAGCCCCGCGTTCGTCGACCAGGAGCGCCAGAGCGGCACCACCCCGATCATCCGCTACCGGTTCCAGGGCGATCTGCAGGGAATCAGTTTCGAGGCGCAGGAGCCGCCGCCCGGGCTGTCGCCGCACGGCCACCCGCGCGCGGGGATTCCGGGCGTCGAGAACCTGTGGGGCCACGTCGACGCGGACGAGAAAGGCGGCGCGGCGAGCTTCGACACCGTCGACGCGGCCGTCACGGTGCCCGGCGTGTTCGACGAGCCGCGCCTCGCGTTCGACCGTCTGCGCGGCCGCGCGAACTGGACGGTCACGCCGGCGCCGGGCGAGCGGCACGCGCGGGTCGACGTCGCGGTGCCCGAGTTCCACGTCGAGAACGCCGACGCGGCGATCGCAGTCGCGGGCAGCTACGCGAACCCCGGCCACGGCCGCGGCTCGCTCGACCTGAAGGCCGACTTCGAGCGCGCGGCCGTCGCGCGCATCACCCGCTACCTGCCGACGAGCCTGTCCGACCACCTGCGCCTCTACCTCGGCCACGCGCTGCAGGCGGGCCAGGTGAAGAAAGGCGCGACGATCGTCGCGAAGGGCCCGCTCGAGACGTTCCCGTACGAGCACGATCCGAAGGCGGGCGTGTTCCACATCGTCGCGCCGTTTTCGGGCGGCCGGTTCGAGCCGACGCCGCAGCCGCCGCGCACGCTCGCGAACGGCACGCCGAACGTGTGGCCCGCGCTCGACGGCATCGACGGCGTGTTCGAGCTCGCGCAGAACAAGCTGCGCTTCGACATCGGCCGCGCGCGCTACAAGGGCGTCGCGCTCACGAAGGTGACGGGGCGCATCGACGACCTCGGCAATCCGACGCATTCGCCGCTCGTGATCGAGGGCCGCGCGCACGGCCCGCTCGCCGATCTGCTCGACTACGCGAACCACAGCGCGGTTGCCGGGATGACGGGCCACGTCGGCAACCTCGTGCGCGCGCAGGGCCCCGCGACGCTCGCGCTCAAGCTGACGATCCCGCAGCATGTTCCGCATCCGCACGTCGGCGTCGACGCCGCGCTCGGCTTCGCCGGCAACACGCTCGAGGCCGACGGCGTGCCGCCCGTCACGCGGCTGCGCGGCAATCTCCGCTTCACCGATCACACGGCGAGCGTCGACCGGTTGACCGCACGCTTTCTCGGCGGCGACGTGCGCGCGAGCGGCGCGCTGTCGGCGAACGGCCGCTATGCGTTCGACGTCGACGGCCGCCTGTCGCTCGACGCCGCGCGCGGGCTGAACCTGCGCGGTGCGGCGGCGGCCGCGCTCGAGCGCGTCGTCGGCGACGCGCCGTACCAGATCGCCGTGCGCGGCGCGAAGGGCGGCCTGCCCGACATCACCGCGAACTCGGATCTGACGGGCGTCGCGCTCGAGTTCCCCGCGCCGTTCGCGAAGCCGGCCGGCACGCCGATGCCGTTCAGCTTCGCGCTCGCGCCCGAGCCGCAGGCGGGCGGCAAGCCGCTCGAGCGCGCGGACCTGAAGCTCGGCCCGCTCGCGGCGACCTACCTGCTCGACATCGAGCGCGGGCAGCCGGTGCGCGCGGTGCGCGGCGCGGTCGGGATGAACCGGATGCCCGACATGCCGCAGGAAGGCGTAAGCGCGGCGATCGACGTGCACGAGCTCGACGCCGACGCGTGGCAAACGTTCGCGCAGGGCTTCGGCAAGTCCGCGCACGCGCGCGAGAAGCCGGCCGCGTCGCCCGTCGATCTCGCGAGCTTCGCGCCGAAGCGCTTCGCGCTGCACTTCGGCACGCTGAAGCTGCTCAAGCGCAACTGGGAGAACGTGATCGTCGGCGCGTCGCACATCGACGATCTGTGGCAGGCGAACATCGCGTCGAACCAGGTGTCGGGCTACCTGTCGTGGGCGCCGGGCGGCGGCCCGACGGGCGCGGGCGTGCTGAGCGCGCGGCTCGCGAAGCTCGTGATCCCGCAGAGCGCCGAGCACGATCTCGTCGGCCGCGCGATCGATCTGCCGACGCCCACCAACCACGCGATGCCGGCGATCGATCTCGTCGTCGATCAGGTCGTCGCGCGCGGCCACGACATCGGCCGGCTCGAAGTCGACGCGCGCAACATCGACGAGAACGGCATCCCCGTCTGGCAGCTCGACAAGCTCGAGCTCGCGAATCCGGCCGCCAAGCTCACCGCGACCGCGAACTGGCGCACGTCGCGGCGCGCGCTCGCGCGCGGCGCCGGCGAGGACGACGCGCCGCGCCGCACGGTATTCGACTTCACGCTCGCGATCGACGACGCGGGCGCCCTGCTCGACCGCGTCGGCCTGCCGCGCACGGTCGCGAACGGGCGCGGCACGCTGTCGGGCAAGGTCGCGTGGCGCGGCGGCCCGACCGCGATCGACTATCCGACGCTGAACGGCCGCCTGTCGCTCGACCTCGCGCACGGCCAGATCCTGAAGGTCGATCCGGGCGCGGCGAAGCTGCTCGGCGTGCTGAGCCTGCAGGGCCTCGCGCGCTTCCTGACGCTCGATTTCCGCGACGTGATCGGCAAGGGCCTGCCGTTCGAGACGATCACCGGCACCGGCCGGATCGACAACGGCATCGCGCATACGCAGGATTTCGAAATGAAGACGTCGCCCGCGAAGGTGACGGTGACGGGCTCCGTCGACCTCGCGCACGAAACGCAGGACCTGAACGCGCACGTCGCGCCGAAGGTCAGCGCGAGCGCGGCCGCGATCGGCGCGGCGATCGTCAATCCGTTCCTCGGCCTCGGCGTGCTCGCCGCGAATCTCGCGCTGTCCGAGACGCTCGCGCACGCGTTCGCGGTGGACTACGCGATCACGGGCTCGTGGGCGCATCCGCACATCGAGCGTGTCGGCGGCGATCGGGGTAAGATGGGCTACGCGCCCGCGGCCGCCGACCACTGACGCGGCCGCCGGGCCCGCACCCTTTTTTCGGCAACCGAATCCGTCATGACCGATCGCCACGCCTTAGCCTCGCCGTTTCGGGTCGCCGCGCTGCAAATGGTCAGCACGCCCGATCTCGAGCGCAACCTCGCCGACGCCGGCCGGCTGATCGCCGACGCGGCGGGCTCGGGCGCGCGGCTCGTGCTGCTGCCCGAGTATTTCTGCTTCATGGGCCACCGCGACACCGACAAGCTCGCGCTCGCCGAACCGTATCGGGATGGCCCGATCCAGCGCTTTCTCGCCGATCGCGCGAAAGAGCACGGGGTCTGGGTGATCGGCGGCACGCTGCCGCTTTGCGCGCCCGAGCCGTCGCGCGTGCTGAACACGACGCTCGTGTTCGACCCGTCCGGCCGCGAGGCCGCCCGCTACGACAAGATCCACCTGTTCAACTTCGAGAAGGGCGACGAATCGTTCGACGAGGCGCGCACGATCCGCGCGGGCGACGCGGTGCGCACGTTCGACGCGCCGCTCGGCCGGGTCGGCCTGTCGGTCTGCTACGATCTGCGCTTTCCGGAGCTGTACCGGCAGATGGGCGACTGCGCGATGATCGTCGTGCCGTCGGCGTTCACGTACACGACGGGCCGCGCGCACTGGGAGACGCTGTTGCGGGCCCGCGCGGTCGAGAATCAATGCTATGTGCTCGCCGCCGCGCAAGGCGGCAAGCACGAGAACGGCCGCCGTACGTGGGGCCACAGCATGCTCGTCGATCCGTGGGGCGAAATCGTCGCGGTGCGCGACGAAGGCGCGGGCGTCGTCGCGGGCGAAATCGATCCCGCGCGGATCGCCGACGTGCGGCAGAGCCTGCCCGCGTGGCGGCACCGCGTGCTCGCATGAGCGCCGCGGCGTCGCTCAGCCGCCATTGAAAGACGGCCGCCGCGATCCATCTACCGGAAAGAAAGCGCGTCCGACAACCGTTTCAGAAATTGAGAATCCCCGAATCCGCATGAACATCATCGAACCCGGCATCCGCAATCTCGCGCTCGCGAAGGACATCCTGCTCACGCCGTACGGCCTCGACGAGAGCCTTCTCACGCGCACGCTCGCCGACATCTTCACGCATCGCGTCGACTACGCGGACCTATACTTCCAGGCCACCCGCAGCGAAGCGTGGAGCCTCGAGGAAGGCATCGTCAAATCGGGCAGCTTCAGCATCGACCAGGGCGTCGGCGTGCGCGCGGTCGCGGGCGAGCGCACCGCGTTCGCGTATTCGGACGACCTGTCGCCCGACGCGATCCTCCAGGCGGCCGCCGCGACGAAGGCGATCGCCGCCGCGGGCGGCGGCAAGCAGAAGATCCGCGTCGCATCGTCGCTGAAGGGCGTGTCGGGCCGCGACCTGTACCTGCCCGCCGATCCGCTCGCGTCGCTCGACGCGACCGCGAAGGTGAAGCTCCTCGAGCGCGTCGAGCAAATGGCGCGCGGCCGCGACCCGCGGATCAAGCAGGTGATGGCGGGCCTCGCGGGCGAATACGACGTCGTGCTCGTCGCGCGCAGCGACGGCGCGCTCGCGGCTGACATCCGCCCGCTCGTGCGCGTGTCGGTGACGGTGATCGCCGAGCAGAACGGCCGTCGCGAGATCGGCTCCGGCGGCGGCGGCGGCCGCTTCGACTACGGCTACTTCACCGATGAAGTCCTGTCGCGCTACGTCGACGACGCGGTGCACGCGGCGCTCGTGAACCTCGATGCGCGCCCCGCGCCGGCCGGCGCGATGACGGTCGTGCTCGGGCCGGGCTGGCCGGGCGTGCTGCTGCACGAGGCGATCGGCCACGGCCTCGAGGGCGACTTCAACCGCAAGGGCTCGTCGGCGTTCGCGGGCCGCATCGGCGAGCAGGTCGCCGCGAAGGGCGTGACCGTCGTCGACGACGGCACGCTGCCGAACCGCCGCGGCTCGCTCAACATCGACGACGAAGGCAACCCGACGCAGTGCACGACGCTGATCGAGGACGGCATCCTGAAGGGCTACATCCAGGACACGCTGAACGCGCGCCTGATGAAGATGCCCGTCACCGGCAACGCGCGGCGCGAATCGTACGCGGCGCTGCCGATGCCGCGCATGACGAACACGTACATGCTGAACGGCGACAAGGACCCGCAGGAGATCATCGAATCGGTCAAGCACGGCCTCTACGCGGTGAACTTCGGCGGCGGCCAGGTCGACATCACGAACGGCAAGTTCGTGTTCTCGGCGTCCGAGGCGTACATGATCGAGGACGGCAAGATCACGTATCCGGTGAAGGGCGCGACGCTGATCGGCAGCGGCCCGGAATCGCTCAAGTACGTGAGCATGATCGGCAACGACATGAAGCTCGACACGGGCGTCGGCGTGTGCGGCAAGGAGGGGCAGAGCGTGCCCGTCGGTGTCGGCCAGCCGACGCTGCGGCTCGACAACATGACGGTCGGCGGCACCGCGTCGTAATGCGGCGTTGCCGCATCGCGGCGCAGACAATTCGCGCGAATCGACGACATTGCGCGGATTGCCCGCATTTTTAGAGTCACAGGATTGCCAGCCGCGCCCCGACCGGGTATAAATCTCGTTCTCGTATCGCTTCATTGATGAGCCGCATTTCCGCCATGTCCGCAAAGTTTTACTTTTACTTTTTTTGGCATCTCAGGCCGCTGGCGGATCGAGAGGAGTGATGGCGCGCGAAGCGCAACCGAATTCCCGAAAAACCGCCGGCGAACCCGGCGGTTTTTTTTCGCCCCGCCGGTTCGCGACAGCGGCAGACGAATCGATCCACCGGCTTTCCCGAATCACCCGAATTGTCGAATTGAACAGCTAGCCGCACCCGCGTACGCCGGGCGGCGCCCCGAACCGGAGAACCCAAGCATGCCCCCGCACAATACCGACGACGTCCGCATCCGAGAACTCAAGGAGCTGATTCCGCCCGCGCACCTGATCCGCGAATTCGCGCTGAGCGAAGCGGTGTCGGAGCTCATCTACAACTCGCGCCAGGCGATGCACCGAATCCTGCACGGGATGGACGACCGCCTCATCGTCATCATCGGGCCGTGCTCGATCCACGACACGAAGGCCGCGCTCGAATACGCGGGCCGGCTCGTCAAGGAGCGCGAGCGCTTCAAGAGCGAACTCGAGATCGTGATGCGCGTGTACTTCGAGAAGCCGCGCACGACGGTGGGCTGGAAGGGGCTCATCAACGATCCGCACCTCGACAACAGCTTCAAGATCAACGACGGCCTGCGCACCGCGCGCGAGCTGCTGCTGCAGATCAACGAGATGGGGCTGCCCGCCGGCACCGAATACCTCGACATGATCAGCCCGCAGTACATCGCCGATCTGATCTCGTGGGGCGCGATCGGCGCGCGCACGACCGAATCGCAGGTGCACCGCGAGCTCGCGTCGGGGCTGTCGTGCCCGGTCGGCTTCAAGAACGGCACCGACGGCAACGTGAAGATCGCGGTCGACGCGATCAAGGCCGCATCGCAGCCGCACCATTTCCTGTCGGTGACGAAGGGCGGCCACTCGGCGATCGTGTCGACGGCCGGCAACGAGGATTGCCACGTGATCCTGCGCGGCGGCAAGGCGCCGAACTACGACGCGGACAGCGTGAACGCCGCTTGCACGGACATCGGCAAGGCCGGCCTCGCCGCGCGCTTGATGATCGACGCGAGCCACGCGAACAGCTCGAAGAAGCACGAGAACCAGATTCCGGTCTGCGCGGACATCGGCCGGCAGATCGGCGCGGGCGACGAGCGGATCGTCGGCGTGATGGTCGAGTCGCATCTCGTCGAAGGCCGCCAGGATCTGAAGGAAGGCTCCCCGCTCACGTACGGCCAGAGCATCACCGACGCGTGCATCAACTGGGACGACAGCGTGAAGGTGCTCGAAGGCCTCGCCGAAGCGGTGAAGGCGCGGCGCGTCTCGCGCGGCAGCGGGAACTGAGCGCGGCGGGCGTTGCCGCGCGACGGTTCGTTCGGTTCGTTCGGTTCGTTCGGTTCGTTCGGTTCGTTCGGTTCGTTCGGTTCGTTCGGTTCGTTCGGTTCGTTCGGTTCGTTCGGTTCGTTCGGGCCGCGGTTCGCGGCCCGATGCTCGCGGCCCGCGCTTCGCGCCATATTCTCGGTGCGTCGTCCGCGTGCGCCGTCGCACGCGAGACGTGACCGGTCGCGTAGTGCGCGCATCGCTCGGCGGCCGCCGCGTCAACGCACGCGGCACTCGCCGCCCGGCCCGCTTCAGACGCCGCGCTCCGCCGAACTTCACCGCACTTCACCGCGCGCGTCGGGCATGCGCGACGAAGCGCGGCGAACGCGCGAAAGACTCCATGATCGCCCGACCGCGACGCAGTGAGCCATATCGACGGAAATCGGAAGGACGGCTCGATCAGGCGCATGCCCGCCCCTGATCGACACGATTCCAGTCCGCGTCGAGCAGGCCGTGCCCAAAGAAAAAGCCCGGCTCGAAACGCCGGGCTTTTTCGTTTCGCTTCAGCGAACGTTCGCCGTTCGCGAGCGCTTCGTCATTCGAGCGCGCCCGAGCCGAAGATCTCCGTCTGCACGCGCTCCGGCGCGACGCCAAGCGCGACGAGCGCATCGCGCTGCTGCTTCATGAATGCGATCGGACCGCAGATGTAGTAGTCGGCGTCCGGCACGAGCGCGTGGCGCTCGAGCGCCGCCGGCGTGATCCGCCCTTCGTGGTCGTGATCGACGCCCGGCCGGTCGTTCGGGCCGACTTCCTCGTAGAACACCGCACGCTTCACGTTCGGATGCGCGTCCGCCGCATCGTTCAGCCAGTCGCGGAACGCGTGCGCGTGCGCCGACCGGCAAGCGTGCAGGAAGCGCACTTCGCGCTCGCTGCCAGACGCGACGAGCGCCGACGCCATCGACATCATCGGCGTGATCCCAACCCCGCCCGAAATCAGCACGACGGGCGTCGACGCGTTGCGGTTCAGCGTGAAGTCGCCCATCGGCGCGGTGACCTCGACGATCGAATCGACGCCGACGCCGTCGTGCATCAGCGTCGACACCTTGCCCGCCGGCACTTCCTCGCTGCGCCCCGCTTCGCGCTTGACCGAGATGCGCAGCCACTGGCCGTGCGGCGCGTCGGACAGGCTGTACTGGCGCGGCTGGTCGACGCCCATGTCGCCGACGAAGCGCTTCACCGAAACGTACTGGCCCGGCTCGAACCCTGGCGCCGCGCCGCCGTCGGCGGGCGTCAGGTAGAACGACGTGATCTCGTCGCTCTCGCGCACCTTCTTCGCGACCTTGAACGGGCGGAAGCCGCTCCACGCGGCGTTCTCGTACAGATTCGCCTCCGCGCCGATCAGAATCGCCGCGAGCTGGCCGTACGCGACGCGCCATGCATCGAGCGTGTCCGGATCGACCGCGTCGCCGAGCACCTCGACGATCGACGCAAGCAGGTTCTCGCCGACGATCGGATAGTGCTCCGGCCGGATGTTGAGGCTCGCGTGCTTGTGCGCGATCCGCGACACGGCGCCGCCGAGCGCGCCGAGATTGTCGATGTTCGCCGCGTACGCGTAGACCGCCTTCGCGAGCGTCTCCGGCTGGCTGCCCGTCTTCTGGTGCGTCTGGTTGAAGACGTTCTTCAACTCGGGATGACGCCCGAACATCCGTTGATAGAAGTGCTTCGTGATCGTCGCGCCGTGCTCCGCGAGAACCGGGGCGGTCGCTTTCACTCGGGCCATTTGCTCGGCGGTCATCTGAGTCATGAAAGTATTCCTCTGTTAAACATTCTCACACGATACATCTTTATAGGCGCATGCCCGGCAGGCAAATTGTCGCACCTCGCCACAACGAGCCCGCAATTGCAATGATGCGCATCAACGCGTTCAGCGCGCGCGGTCCCACAACACGTCGGCGCCGCCCGCCGCGCGGTTCAGCACGCGCGCGAGCACGAACAGCAGATCCGACAGCCGGTTCACGTAGCGGCGCGGCGCCGCGTTGAGCGCCTCGTGCGCGCCGAGCGCGACGATCGAGCGCTCCGCGCGGCGGCACACGGTCCGGCACACGTGCGCGAGCGCCGCCGCGCGCGCGCCGCCCGGCAGGATGAATTCCCGGAGCGGCGGCAGTTGCGCGTTGTAGTGCGCGAGCCAGCCGTCGAGGTGCGCGAGATGCGCGTCGGTGATCGCCGCATGCCCCGGAATGCAAAGCTCGCCGCCCAGATCGAACAGATCGTGCTGGATCGTCGAGAGCGCCGCGCGAATGTCGTCCGGCAGCGGCTCGGCGAGCAGCACGCCGATCTGCGAGTTCAGCTCGTCGACGTCGCCGATCGCCGCGATCCGCGCATCGTCCTTGCGCACGCGGCTGCCGTCGCCGAGGCCCGTCGTGCCGTCGTCGCCCGTGCGGGTCGCGATCTTGCTCAAGCGATTGCCCATTCGTGTCTCCCGTCGTCTGCGGCAGCGCGCGCCGCGTCGGTGAAATCCCTATTATCGCAGCCGCGCTCGCGGCGGCGCGCATGCTTTCGAGCGTAGAATGATCCGGCCCGCCTCGCCGCGGCGCCCGCCATAAAGATCCGCCCCCAGGAGACTCGCGTGAACCACCCCGCCCCGCCGCATCGCCCGCTGCCTGCCGCCTTCGTCGACGCGCTCGCCGCCCGGTTCGGCGCACGCATGTCGACTGCGGAAGCCGTGCGCGCCCATCACGGCCGCGACGAGTCGCCGTTCGATCCGCAACTGCCGGACGCCGTCGTGTTCGCGCAAACGGCCGACGACGTGCGCGACGTCGTCGGCCTCTGCGCGCGGCACGCCGTGCCGCTCATTCCGTACGGCGTCGGCTCGTCGCTCGAAGGCCATCTGCTCGCCGTGCGGGGCGGCGTGTCGCTCGATCTGTCGGAGATGAACCGCGTGCTGTCGATCGACGCCGACGACCTCACCGCGACGGTCGAGCCCGGCGTCACGCGCCGCGCGCTCAACGACGCGCTGCGCGACACCGGCCTCTTCTTCCCGATCGACCCGGGCGCGGACGCGAGCATCGGCGGAATGACCGCGACGCGCGCGTCGGGCACGAATGCGGTGCGCTACGGCACGATGCGCGAGAACGTGCTCGGCCTCACGGCCGTGCTCGCGGACGGCCGCGTCGTGAAGACGGGCACGCGCGCGCGCAAGTCGTCGGCGGGCTACGATCTCACGCGGCTTTTCGTCGGCTCGGAAGGCACGCTCGGCGTGATCACCGAGATCACGCTGCGATTGCATCCGCAGCCCGAGGCGGTGTCGGCCGCCGTGTGCGCGTTCGGATCGATGAGCGCCGCCGCGCGCGCGGTGATCGAGACGATCCAGATCGGCGTGCCGATCGCGCGCGTCGAATTCGTCGACGCGCTCGCCGTGCGCGCGATCAATCGCAACGCGCATCTCGGGCTCGTCGAGGCGCCGACGCTCTTCTTCGAATTCCACGGCACCGAATCGGGCGTGCGCGAGCAGGCGCGGCAGGTCGAGGAACTCGCCGCGCAAAACGGCGGCCAGGGCTTCGAATGGGCGACGCGCCCCGAGGATCGCACGCGCCTCTGGTCCGCGCGCCATCACGCGTATTTCTCGATGCTGCAGCTGAAGCCCGGCTGCCGCGCGGTGACGACCGACGTCTGCGTGCCGATCTCGCAGCTCGCCGCGTGCGTCGAGGAAACCGAGGTCGATCTGAACGCGTCGTCGCTGCCGTGCCCGATCGTCGGCCACGTCGGCGACGGCAACTTCCACGTCGCGATCCTCGTCGATCCGGCGAAGCCCGAAGAGCTCGCCGAAGCGGAGGCGCTCAACGACCGGATCGTCGAGCGCGCGCTGCGCATGGGCGGCACCTGCACGGGCGAGCACGGCGTGGGGCTGCACAAGATGCGCTTTCTCGCGGCCGAGCACGGCGAGAACGCGGTCGACGCGATGCGCGCGATCAAGCGCGCGCTCGATCCGGACAATCTGATGAATCCCGGCAAGATCTTCACGATCGACGCATGAAAACGACGACGCCGGCGCCGGGACGACCGAACGACGTCGCGCCGTGCGTCGCGCAACAGGAGGAGACATGAACGCCCCCGCCGAACTGTCGGCCGATCTGCGCGCGCAGCGCCAGCGCGAAATCGTGCAGGCGCTGATGGCCGTGCTGCCGACCCACTGCCTGCTGTATCGCGACGAGGACACGGCCGCGTACGAATGCGACGCGCTCTCCGCGTATCGCAGGCTGCCGCTCGCGGTCGCGCTGCCGGAGACCGAATCGCAGGTGCAGCGGATCGTGCAGATCTGCCGGCGGATGGACGTGCCGATCGTGCCGCGCGGCGCGGGCACGAGCCTGTCGGGCGGCGCGCTGCCGATCGGGCACGGCGTCGTGCTGTCGCTCGCGCGCTTCACGCGGATCGTCGAAGTCGATTCGTACGCGCGCACGGCGACGGTCCAGCCGGGCGTGCGCAATCTCGCGATTTCCGAAGCCGCCGCGCCGTATGGGCTCTACTACGCGCCCGATCCGTCGTCGCAGATCGCCTGCACGATCGGCGGCAACGTGGCCGAGAACTCGGGCGGCGTGCATTGCCTGAAGTACGGGCTCACGTGCCACAACGTGCTGCGCGTGCGCGGCGTGACGAGCGACGGCGAGATCGTCGAATTCGGCTCGCTCGCGCTCGACACGCCCGGCCTCGACCTGCTCGCCGTCACGATCGGCAGCGAAGGCATGTTCATCGTCGTCACCGAAGTGACGGTGCGGCTGATTCCGAAGCCGCAGGCCGCGCAGCTCGTGATGGCGAGCTTCGACGACGTCGTCAAGGGCGGCGAGGCGGTCGCCGCGATCATCGCGTCGGGCATCATCCCGGCCGGCCTCGAGATGATGGACAAGCCGGCGACGCAGGCGGTCGAGACGTTCACGCACGCGGGCTACGACCTCGACGCGGCCGCGATCCTGCTGTGCGAATCGGACGGCACGCCGGAGGAAGTCGCCGAGGAAATCGTGCGGATGACCGCGGTGCTGCGCGAGCACGGCGCGACGCGCATCCAGGTGTCGCGCAGCGAGGCCGAGCGGCTGCGCTTCTGGTCGGGCCGCAAGAACGCGTTCCCGGCCGCGGGCCGCATTTCGCCCGACTATTACTGCATGGACGGCACGGTGCCGCGCCGCGCGATCGGGCCGCTTCTCGCGCGCATCGAGCAGATGGAGACGAAATACGGGCTGCGCTGCATCAACGTGTTTCACGCGGGCGACGGCAACATGCACCCGCTCATCCTGTTCAACGCGAACGATCCCGACGAGCTGCACCGCGCGGAGGAATTCGGCGCGGACATCCTCGAGACGTGCGTCGAATTCGGCGGCACGGTGACGGGCGAGCACGGCGTCGGCGTCGAGAAGCTGAATTCGATGTGCGTGCAATTCTCGCGCGAGGAATGCGACGCGTTCTTCGCCGTCAAGCGCGCGTTCGATCCGCCCGAGCTGCTGAATCCGGACAAGGGAATCCCGACCCGCGCGCGCTGCGCCGAATACGGGCGCATGCACGTGCGCGGCGGGCTGCTGCCGCATCCGGACCTGCCGCGCTTCTGAGGCCGCCGCGCGGCCTAAGGGGTTCGCCCGACTGTACGATCGCGCAGCCCCGGTAAAATCGACCGAAACGAACAACGAAACACAACGCCATGGAAGAGGACGACATCGTCGCGGGGTGGGCCGCGCGCATCCGCGAAGCCGCGGCGAGCGGCCGCGCGCTGCGCATACGCGGCGGCGGCACGAAGGACTGGTACGGCCAGGCGCTCGACGGAGAAATCCTCGACGCGCGCGCGCATCACGGCCTCGTGTCGTACGACCCGGCCGAGCTCGTCGTCACCGCGCGCGCGGGCACGTCGCTCGCCGAGCTCGAGGCGACGCTCGCCGAGCGCGGCCAGATGCTGCCGTTCGAGCCGCCGCACTTCGGGCGCGGCGCGACGATCGGCGGCGCGGTCGCGGCGGGCCTCGCCGGCCCGCGCCGCGCGACGACGGGCGCGCCGCGCGATTTCGTGCTCGGCGTGACGATCCTGAACGGGCGCGGCGACATGCTGCGCTTCGGCGGGCAGGTCGTGAAGAACGTCGCGGGCTACGACGTGTCGCGGCTGATGGCGGGCTCGCTCGGCACGCTCGGCCTGATGCTCGATCTGTCGATCAAGGTGCTGCCGATTCCCGCCGCCGAAGTCACGCTGAAGTTCGACATGAGCGCGACCGACGCGGTGCGCAAGCTCAACGAATGGGCGGGCCGCCCGTTCCCGCTGTCGGCGAGCGCGTGGCGCTACGGCACGCTCGTGCTGCGGCTGTCCGGCGCGGAAGCGGCCGTGAAGAGCGCGAAGAACGCGCTCGGCGGCGAGGCCGTCGACGCTGTCGAGGCCGAGCGCTTCTGGGAAGGCGTGCGCGAGCAGAACGATCCGTTCTTCTCGTCGCTCGCGCCGGGGCACGCGCTGTGGCGCCTGTCGCTGCCGTCGATCACCGAGCCGATGCATCTGCCGGGCACGCAGATGATGGAATGGGGCGGCGCGCAGCGCTGGTGGATCACCGATGCCGACGCGCAGACGGTGCGGATGAGCGCGAAGCAGGCAGGCGGCCACGCGACGCTCTTTCGCGCGAGCGAAAGCTACGACAAAAGCGCGGGCGTGTTCACGCCGCTGCCCGCGCCGCTGATGAAAATTCACCGCGGGCTGAAGACTGCGTTCGATCCGGCGCGCATCTTCAACCGCGGCCGGCTCTACCCCGATCTCTAAAGCCCGATGCAGACGAACCTCGCCGATTTCATCCGCCATACGCCCGACGGCGAAGATGCCGACGCGATCCTGCGCAAGTGCGTGCACTGCGGCTTCTGCACCGCGACCTGCCCGACCTATCAGCTGCTCGGCGACGAGCTCGACGGCCCGCGCGGGCGCGTCTATCTGATCAAGCAGATGCTCGAAGGCGCGGAAGTCACCCGCAGCACGCAGCAGCATCTGGACCGCTGCCTCACCTGCCGCAGTTGCGAGACGACCTGCCCGTCGGGCGTCGAGTACGGCCGGCTCGTCGACATCGGCCGCAAGGTCGTCGAGGCGAAGGTGCCGCGGCCGCTGTCGCAGCGCATCGTGCGCCGGCTGCTCGCGAGCTTCGTGCCGAACGCCGCCGTGTTCGCGCCCGTCATGCGGCTCGGCCAGCACGTGCGGCCGCTGTTGCCGAAGCGGCTGCGCGACAAGGTGCCGCCGCGCGCGCGCCTGCTCGCGTGGCCGAGCGCGCCGCGCGAGCGCCGCGTGCTGATGCTCGCGGGCTGCGTGCAGCCGTCGATGATGCCCAACATCAACATCGCGACCGCGCGCGTGCTCGACGCGCTCGGCATCGAAACCGTGGTCGCGCCGGAGGCCGGCTGCTGCGGCGCGATCCGGCTGCACCTCGGCTATCACGACGAGGCGCTCGACGACGCGCGCCGCAACATCGACGCGTGGTGGCCGCACGTCGAGCGCGGCGTCGAGGCGATCGTGATGAACGCGTCCGGCTGCGGCGCGACGGTGCTCGAATACGCGCACCTGCTGCGCGGCGATGCGGCGTACGCGGACAAGGCGCGCCGCATCGTCGGGCTGACGAAGGACCTGTCCGAGCTGCTCGGCGGCTTCGAGGCCGAGCTGATCGCGCTCACGCGCCGGCGCGGAATCCACACGGTCGCCTACCATCCGCCGTGCACGCTGCAGCACGGCCAGCAGTTGCGCGGCAAGGTCGAGCGGCTGCTGGAGGCGCTCGGCATCGAGGTGCGCCTGCCCGCCGACAGCCATCTGTGCTGCGGCTCGGCGGGCACCTACTCGCTCACGCAGCCGTCGCTCGCGTACAAGCTGCGCAAGCAGAAGCTCGCGAAGCTGCAGGCGACCGAGCCGCAGATGATCGTGTCGGCGAACATCGGCTGCATCGCGCATCTGCAAAGCGGCACGCAGGTGCCCGTCGTGCACTGGGTGCAGCTCGTCGAGAACCTGCTTTACGGCTGACGCCGCGCGGCGCGCGCACGCCGCTTCGCGCGCGCCGGCTGCGCACCGGTTGTCCGCCGGTTGTCCGCCGGTTGTCCGTATAATTCCCGCATCCTCCGCGCGCAGCGGCACGCCGCCCGACGCGCGCCTCAAGTTTCGTTCGCCCTGCCATGTCCGATCTCGCCGCCCGCCTCGCCTCCGTTCACCGCCGCATCGAAGACGCCGCCCGCGCGGCCGGACGCGAGCCGCGCGCGGTCACGCTGCTCGCGGTGTCGAAGACGTTTCCGGCCGACGCGGTGCGCGCCGCGCACGCGGCCGGCCAGCGCGCGTTCGGCGAGAACTACGTGCAGGAGTCGATCGACAAGATCGATTCGCTCGCCGATCTGCGCGCCGAGCTCGAATGGCATTTCATCGGCCCGCTGCAATCGAACAAGACGCGCCCCGTCGCCGAGCGCTTCGACTGGGTGCACGCGATCGACCGGCTGAAGATCGCGCAGCGCCTGTCCGAGCAGCGGCCCGCGCATCTGCCGCCCCTGAACGTCTGCGTGCAGGTGAACATCAGCGGCGAGGCATCGAAGAGCGGCGTCGCGCCCGCCGACGCCGCCGGGCTCGCACGCGCGATCGCCGCGCTGCCCGCGTTGCGGCTGCGCGGGCTGATGGCGATCCCCGAGCCCGCGCACGACGACGAAGCGAAGCGCGCGCCGCACCGCGCGCTGCGCGCGCTCTTTGACCAGTTGCGCGCCGAGGGCCTCGCGCTCGACACGCTGTCGATGGGCATGTCGGACGATCTCGAAGCCGCGGTCGCCGAAGGCGCGACGATCGTGCGGATCGGCACCGCGATCTTCGGCGCGCGCGATTACGCTCACTGAACCCGTCACTTCTTTCTCAACGGCCTCATTCATCATGAAAATCGCATTCATCGGCGGCGGCAACATGGCCGCCGCGTTGATCGGCGGACTCGTCAAGCGCGGTGTCGCGGCAAGCGGCCTGCTCGCCGTCGACGTCAACGAAGACGCGCGCCAGCGCGCGCAAGCGCAATTCGGCGTGCGCACGGCGGCCGCGATCGACGCCGCGCTCGCCGGCTACGACGCGATCGTGCTCGCGGTGAAACCGCAAGTGCTGAAGGACGTCGCGGCCGCGCTCGCGCCGCATCTGTCGACGCAGCTCGTTGTCAGCATCGCGGCCGGCATTCGTGGCGCGGACTTGTCGCGCTGGCTCGGCGGCTATCCGCGCGTCGTGCGCACGATGCCGAACACGCCAGCGCTCGTCGGTCTCGGCGTGACCGGGCTGTCCGCGCTGCCGGACGTCGACGCGGCGGGCCGCGACCTCGCGTCGAAGGTGCTCGGCGCGGTCGGCGAGACCGTCTGGTTCGACGAAGAATCGCAGCTCGACGCCGTGACCGCGATCTCCGGCAGCGGCCCCGCGTACGTGTTCTATTTCATCGAGGCGCTGCAGGAAGCGGCGCGCCAGCTCGGCATGAACGACGCACAGGGCCGCGCGCTCGCGGTCGCGACGTTCGCGGGCGCCGCGCAACTCGCGGCGCAGTCGGGCGAGCCCGCGAGCGTGCTGCGCGAGCGCGTGACGTCGAAGGGCGGCACGACGGCGGCCGCGCTCGCATCGTTCGACGCGCAGGGCGTGAAGGATGCGATCGTGCGCGGCGTGCTCGCCGCGCAGGCGCGCGCGAAGGAAATGGGCGACGAGCTCGGCGCGGCGTAACCCGTGCTCGCCGAACCGGGGCGCGATCCGCCGCGCCCCGGTTCGGCCGTCGGGCGGCGCCTGCGCCCCATTTCGAAAGGTCGACGCTTGAAGGGTCGGTCTCACTGTTCGAACGTGTGCCCGCCGGCATACTCGCGCGCGACGAGCAGCCGACGCGCGGTTCCTCGTATGCCGCAACCTTCCGCCTTTCGCCCTCGTGCCGGCAGCAACTTGTTCGTTGCGCCGCCGCACATCGGTCACCGCATCGATCGGGCGCTCGGCATCGGCCCGCGATCGATCTCACGGCGCGGGCCCCGCGCGCCACGTGACGCGCGCGGCCCGCGCAGCCGCACCGCCCGCGGCAGCGGCCGCTCGCGACGCATCGCAGCAGCGCACCCGGAATGCCGAACGATCGCGATGCGACCGCACCGGGCTCGCCCTCCCCGCGCGCACGTTCCGGCGATGTCCGCGATGCCATCGCGGGCATCCGATTCCGACGCCCCGCGCACGCTTTCGGTTCACGCTCCAAAGCGCCGCCACCGAGGCAATTGATATTTGTGGCCCAATTAAAATGCATCACACCGTCTATTTTTAATAAATTTTTTTGCTTTATCGACATATTCCGCCACATGAATCGTCGACTCCCGATCGAATGACAATCGATTAAATTTCCGGACGAAAAATAAAAATCGCCAAGATCGGGGTCAAACGCCAAAACCCCGATATTTCACCGATCGAGACATTCGTCGATTTCGTTCAAAACCGGAAATTTCTACTTCGCACCGCCCATCGCGCCTGTACACATTACATTTCCGCGCCTTCCACCTACATCTTCTTGTAGTTTTTAATTGTGACAAAACGATGTCTAATGAAATCCAAAATGGACAATGGCATTCGATAATTTCGAATCGACTCATTGCATCCGGCCCTCCCCACGGCGTGTCGACCTATTGCTGTTGATCGGCATCCGTTGCTCGGCAAACGCTAGGAAAGGTGAATCCATGACAAAGACAAAAGCACGCGTCCTGAAGGAACTGATTTTCGGAAAAGAGCTGGAGTTCTTCATGGAGGCGCACAACGCGCTGAGCGCGAAAATCGCCGAGGAAGTCGGCTTCAAGGCGATCTGGGGCTCGGGCCTGTCGATCTCCGCATCGCTCGGGCTGACCGACCGCAACGAAGCGTCGTGGACCCAGGTCGTCGACGTCGTCGAATTCATGGCCGACCACACGTCCGTGCCGATCCTGCTCGACGGCGACACCGGCTTCGGCAACTTCAACAACGTGCGACGGCTCGTCAAGAAGCTCTCGCAGCTCGGCATCGCCGGCGTTTGCCTCGAAGACAAGCTCTTCCCGAAGATGAATTCGTTCCTCGGCTCGGGCCAGGACCTCGCGGACATCGCGGAATTCTGCGGCAAGCTGCGCGCGGCGAAGGACAGTCAGACCGATTCGGATTTCTGCGTCGTGGCGCGAATCGAGGCGCTCGTCAGCGGCTGCCCGATGGAAGAGGCGCTGCGGCGCGCCGACGCATATTGCGACGCGGGCGCCGACGCGGTGCTGATCCATTCGAAGAAGGCCGACGGGCAAGAGATTCTCGACTTCTGCACCCAATGGTCGCAGCGCGCCCCGATCGTCATCGTGCCGACGAAGTACTACAAGACGCCGACGTCCGCGTTCCGCGACGCGCGCGTGTCGGCCGTGATCTGGGCCAATCACAGCCTGCGCGCGTCCGTGACCAACATGCGACGGGTGACGCGCGCGATCTACGAGAGCCAGACCGTGGCCGGGATCGAGCACGAAATCGCGACGCTGAACGACATCTTCGAGCTCACCGGCGAATTCGAAGTGCAGGCCGCCGAGCACAAGTATCTCGCCGCGTGATTCGCGTGATTCGTGCGATTTCGCCGAAGCGGCAAGCAACGGAGCGCGATGCGGCGTAGCCCAAGCCCGCGCGCGATGCGACATGGCGGGCAATGCGACGCGTTCGCCGCGGCGTCGGGCGCATCGGCGACGCGCGAAGCGATTCGGCCTGGCGGCCCGCTCGCCGCCGAATCGGCCCGGGCGCCCGGGCGCCCGGGCACCCGTTGCGCCGGGCGGGCGCGCCGGTCTGCCTGGCGGGCATCCATCCGGCGTTGGCGGGGCATACGGCCAGCGCCAGGCAGCCGCGCCGCCGTCCCGCGTTGCGAACCATCGGCCGGCGCCGCGCCTCCCGGCGGCACCGGCCCTCGTCCCATCACCACGAACGTGAGCGCACCATGCAAACCAAGCGAATTTCTTCCGATGTCTTTCCGACGGCGCTGAATCCCGTCCTCGTCGACATGGACGTCTATGCGTCGAAGGCCATTTCGCTGCGCGCGAAGGCCGATCCGCAGATCGCGAACCTGAGCTTCGGCGAGCCCGTGTTCGGTCCGCCCGCGCATCTGCTCGACGACATCGCCCGCGAGGACCTGTCGCTCAACGCGTTCCTCGACGCGTCGAAGCGCTACGAGAATCCGCGCGGCAGCCTCGCGCTGCGCGAGGCGATCGCCGGCTGGTATCGCGACCGCTACGGACTGCTGCTCGATCCGGAGCGCGAGATCATGGCGACGCACGGCGGCGTCGAGGCGATTGCGCTCGCGCTGCTCGTGACGTCGGCGCCCGGCGATCCGGTGATCGTCAGCGATCCCTCGTATCAGCTGTACGCGCGCGCCGTCGCGACGCTCGATCGCGTGCCGCGCCGCCTGCGCCGGGAGCCTGCGCAGCACGAATACGCGAACAGCCTCGCGGACGATGCGCTGTTCGCCGGCGCGAAGGCGTTCATCGTGAACTCGCCCGAGAACCCGACTGGCTACGTGGCGAGCGGCGAGGACTGGCGACGCATCGCCGAAGTGGCCGACAAGCACGGCACCTGGGTCATTCACGACGAGGTCTACGACGTGATGCATTTCGAGCGGCCGCACGCGCCGGCGAGCACGTTCGAACCGCTCGCGCGCAACGCGATCCTCATCAACAGCTTCTCGAAGAAATTCGGCCTGCCCGGGCTGCGGATCGGCTGGATGGTCGCGCCGGCTCACGTCATCGATCAGGCGGCGAAAGCGCACGACTACCTGTACCTCGGCGTCAACATCCAGTACGAGCGCATCGCGACGCGCGTCATCGGCGACCCGAAGCGCGACGGCTGGCTCGCGCAAACTGTCGCCGATCTGCGCGCGCGCAACGTCGCGGCGCTCGAGCGCCTGTCGTCCGACGCCGGCTATCGATGGACGCGCCGCCCGCTCGGCGCGATGTTCTTGTTCCCGGACGTGAGCGGCTACTACGAGCGACTCCCGGCCGCCTTCCGCCGCAGCGGCGTGCCGATCGGCGACGAAGTCGCGCGCTTCCTCCTCGAGGCGCGCAAGGTGGCGGTCGTGCCCGGCTCGGCCTACGGCAAGCTCGGCGACAACCACGTGCGCCTCGTTCTATGCACCCAGCAACAGGCATTCGAGCAGGCGCTCGAACGGATGCGGCACACGGCTTGAAGACGACGCGCGGCTGAGCCGGCCGCCGCTTTTCGATCGAGATCTCGACTCCAAAGGCCACTTCGATGACTACACTGCGCGATTCCTTTCACGAGCGCGGCTACGTCCGCCTGCCGCATCGCGCCACGCGGATCGATCTGTCGCGCGTCGAAGCGGAATACGATCGACTGGCGTCGCAGGCCGCGCGCCGCCTCATCGAGAATCCAGGCGCGCCCGCCGAAGCCGGCGCCGTCATCGCGGTCGCCGAGCGCGCCGATCCGCACACGCTGTGCCGCTTCGAATACCTGGCCGGGGCATCCGCCTACGTGAGGCAGTCGCTCGTTCCGCGCCTCGCGCAACTGATCGAACGCGTGCTCGGCGAGCCCGTGTCGCTGTTCAAGGACAAGTGCAACCTGAAACTGCCGGGCGGCGGCGCGTTCACCGCGCATCAGGACATCACCGCCTATCGCCATTTCCCGACCCGCTATCAGGTCACGGCCGCGCTCGCGCTCGATCCCGCGGTCGCGGCGAACGGCGGCCTCGAGATGGCCGACGCGCGTGGCGGCGCACTGGCCGGCGCGCCGTCGGCGCACACGCCGCGCGGCATGCTCGCCGAGCTGCCGAGCTACGACGGCGGAGCGCGCAACGGCGACATCGTCGACGAGCTCGCCGCCCGGATGACGTGGACGCTCGTCGAAGCGCAGCCGGGCGACGTGATCCTGTTCGATTCGTACGTGCCGCACCGCTCCGACGCGAACCGGTCGGATTCGATGCGCCGCATGCTGTTCTTCACGTTCAATCCCGCGAGCGAAGGCGACCTGTACGAGCTGTACTACCGCGAGAAACGCAGCAGCCCGGACAACCCGATCTTCCACGTGGCCACGCCGACGCAACACAGCGCGATCCGGGAGGCGCCGAAATGAACGATGCCGCCGGCGGGCCGCCGCGCGCGCACGCGGCCCGGCACCGCCTCTTCACGCCGGGCCCGCTCACGACGTCGGATGCGGTGCGCGCCGCGGCCGCGATCGATCTCGGCTCGCGCAGCCCGCCCGCGGCGGCGCTCACGGCACGCCTGCGCGCGAAGATCGCGCGCATCGCCGGGTGCGGCGGCGGCTACAGCGCGGTGCCGCTCCAGGGCAGCGGAACGTTCGCCGTCGAAGCGATGCTGTGCAGCCTGCTCGCCGACGACGATCACGTGCTGATCGTCGAGAACGGCGCCTACAGTGAGCGGATGACGCAGATATGCCGGATACACGGCATCCGGCACGACGTGCTCGCGTGCGACCACGCCGCGCGCTTCGATCTGTCGCGCGTCGAGCGCGCGCTCGACGCGAGTCCGCACGTCACGCACGTCGCGGCCGTTCACTTCGAGACGGCGCTCGGCGTGCTCAACGACGTCGCGGGCCTCGTCGCGCTCGCCGCGCGGCATGGCCGCCGCGTGCTGCTCGATGCGATCAGCACGTTCGGCGCCTATCCGCTCGATTTCGCCGGACGCACGCTCGCGGCGCTCGCGCTGTCGTCGAACAAGTGTCTTCACGGGCTGCCCGGCCTCGGCTTCGTGATCGCCGACGAGCCCGCGCTCGCGCGCCGCCCCCGCCCGCGCACGCTGAGTCTCGATCTGCTCGCGCAACATCGCGCGCTCGAATCGAACGCTCAGTGGCGCTTCACGCCGCCCGTCCAGATCATGCTCGCGCTCGATCGGGCGATCGACGAATACGATGCGGCAGGCGGGCAGCCCGCGCGCCTCGCGTCGTATCGGCGGCGCGCGCAGCGGCTCGTCGACGGGCTCGCGCGCGTCGGCGTCGTGCCCGTCATCGACGCCGCGCACCGCGCGCCGATCATCACCACGTTCGCGACGCCGCCGCACGTTCGCGGCCGCATCGCCGCGCTCGAGCAATACCTGTTCGAGCGCGGGCTCGAAATCTATCCGACCAAGCACTCGAATCCGGATTCGTTCCGGGTCGGCGTGATCGGAGAACTCGACGATGCCGACATCGACGAACTCGTTCTGCGCATGTCCGAGTTCATCGCGCCGTTCGCGCCGAGCGCGGCACAGCCACGCGGCGCGCGGCGCGCGGGCGCGCGAACGCCGCCCCCCGCCTGAAATCGGCCGTCGGCCGTCCGCCGTTCGTTATCGGTCATTCGCTATCGGCCATCCGTTTCCGGTGAACCATCATGAGACACGCGATATTGACGCTGGATATTCTCGAACAAACGTCGTCCGCGCGAACGGAGCGCGATATCCACGACATCCTCTCCAGAATCACGGTGAAACTCGGATTCGACTATTTCTTTTACGGCGCGCTTACCGACATCGGAAAAGAGGAAAACCCGGTCAGGACGATTTCGGATTTTCCCGCCGCGTGGCGAGAAAAATACAAATCCGCCGGCTATATCCGGATCGACCCGATCGTGCTGCATTGCGTACGCCGCGTGATTCCGCTGCAGTGGCACGACGGCATCTGCGATTCGCGCGAGCAGCGGGAATTCATGGTCGATGCGCGCCAACACGGGCTCGTCGCGGGCGTGAGCTTTCCGGTTCATTCGGCGCACGGCGACGTGAGCGTATTGAGTCTCGCGTCGCGCGCGGCCGCCCGATCGAAGAGCCTGTCCGCGAAATACGCGCCGACGGTTCTCGCTCAAGGCGCGCTCGCCGCCGCATTCGTGCGCGAAGGCATCGAGCGCGTCTCGAACCGGCCGGACCACGAGCCGAGCGCGCCGCTGACGCATCGCGAGCTCGAATGCCTGAAATGGATCGCCGCCGGAAAATCGAGCTGGGAAATCGCGATGATCCTCGGCATATCGGAAAACGGCGTGCTTTATCACGTGAAAAAATTGATGGCGAAATTCGACGTTCAATCGAGGCATCTCGCCGTGCTGAAAGCGATGGCTTCCGGCATGGTGTAAATGCGGTCCGCCGGTCCGCGAAATTGGCCGAAAGCGCTATATCGACGGGCCGTTTGACTGGCCGGACAATCATCAATTAGAGTGAAGTGATCCCTGTCGTTGTCCCAATTTCGGATCGGCGAAATGATCAGTTATGTCGGTGGCCTGGTGTTGCTCGCAGCATTGCTGCACGCGTCATGGAATGCGATTCTGCACGGCAATCGAGACCGCTTCCTGTCGATGACGTGGATGAGCATCGGCATCGCCGCCGTCGCGATCGCCTTCGTCGCGTTCCTGCCCGCTCCCGCCGCGCCGTCCTGGCCGTACGTCGTCGCTTCGGGCATCGTGCACATCGGCTACAACCTGAGCCTCGTCTATGCGTACCGGCGCGGCGATCTCGGCGAGGCTTATCCGATCGCCCGCGGCTCGTCTCCGCTTCTCGTCACGCTCGGCGCGGCGCTCTTCGCGGGCGAGCGCCTCGGCGCGCTCCACCTGATCGGCATCGCGCTCGTTTCGGCCGGCATCGTCAGTCTCGCGTGGCAGCGCAGCAAGGTGTCGTATGCGAACGCGGCGGCAGCGCTCATGACGGGCGTCACGATCGCGCTGTACACCGTCATCGACGGCATCGGCGTGCGCCTGTCCGGCAATTCGGTCTCGTACGTCGCGTGGACCTTCGTGTTCTACGCACTGATGCCCGCCGTGTTCGTGGCGGCCCGCGGCCCGCGCGCGCTGAGCGCGCCGCGAATCGACATCGGCTCGTCGGTCGGCGGCGGCATCGTGTCGATCGTCGCGTACGGCATCGTCGTCTGGGCGATGCAATTCGGCGCGATGGGCGCCGTATCCGCGATCCGGGAAACGAGCGTCGTGTTCGCCGTGCTGATCGGCCGGATCTTCCTGAACGAGCAGGTCACGGCGAAGCGCTTCGTTTCATGCGTCGTGATCGCGGCCGGTGCGGTCTGCATCGGCGCATGAGGCCCCGAACGATGAAAGCCGCTCCGCCCCCCGGCATCTTCGCCACCGTCTGCACGCCAGACGTCACCCTCGACGCCGTTCGACGCGAGTTTCCGGTCGCGGGCCCGGTCGATCTGTCGGCGCCGCGCGCGGACCTGCGCGGCGCCGAGCAGGCAAACGTGCTGCTGACGGTCGGCCGGATCGGCGCGAGCCGGGACGCGATGGCGCGGCTGCCGAACCTGTCGATGATCTGCTGCTGCGGCTCGGGGTTCGAAGGCGTCGATCTCCCCGCCGCGCGCGATCGCGGGATCGTCGTCGCGCACTGCCCCGACGCGAACGCGTCGGCCGTCGCGGAATTCGCGATCTGCCTGCTGTCGGCGTGCGTGCGGCAGCTTCCGGCGCTGCATCGCTTCGTCGCCGACGGAAACTGGCGCGTCGCGCGCCCGATTCCCTTCCCGCGCGGACGCGGCATTGCCGGCGCGCGCGTGGGAATCGTCGGGCTCGGCGCGATCGGGCGGCGGATCGCGGCGCGGCTCGTCGCGATGGAGGCGCAAGTCGGGTACACCGCACTGCGGGCGAAGCCCGAATCGGGCCTCACGTTCTTTTCCACCGCGCTCGACCTCGCGCATTGGGCCGATCATCTCGTCGTCGCGTGCCGCGCCGACGAGCATAACCGCGGCCTCGTCGGCCGCGACGTCATCGGCGCGATCGGGCCGGCCGGCGCCCTC
Source organism: Burkholderia savannae (assembly GCF_001524445.2). NCBI lineage: Bacteria > Pseudomonadati > Pseudomonadota > Betaproteobacteria > Burkholderiales > Burkholderiaceae > Burkholderia > Burkholderia savannae. The sequence continues at coordinate 541,750 of NZ_CP013417.1, read as the reverse complement.
GTCAACATCGCGCGCGGCTCGCTCGTCGACGAAGCCGCGCTGGCCGGCGCGCTGGCCGAACGGCGACTCGGCTGGGCCGGACTCGACGTGTTCGCCGACGAACCGAACGTCGGCGAAGCGTTGCGCCGCCTGCCGAACGTCATCCTGACGCCGCACGTCGCCGCGGAAACGCTGGAAGCGCAGCAGGCGGTAGCCAGAATGGCGCTCGAGAACGTTCGATCGCATGTGGCCGGAATGCCGGTGCCCTATCCGGTCCGGCCGGGCGCGGAACGTTCGCCGAATTGAAACGGGTGTCGTGCCGCACGCCGACGAATCCGCGCGGGGGATGCGGAGGATGCGGAGGATGCGGAGGACGCGACGCGGCGCGATGCGATGCGATGCGATGCGATCACCGATCGTCAATGCCGCGCGAACGTCGGCAAGCGCGTCTCATGAAGCACGAAGACATAGACACGAAGTGGGATTCGGGCGTCGCAAAGGGCTTCGGCTTCGGCTCCGGCTTCGGCTTCGGCTTCGGCTCCGGCTCCGGCTCCGGCTCCGGCTCCGGCTCCGGCTCCGGCTCCGACTTCGACTTCGACTTCGACTTCGACTTCGACTTCGACATCGGCTTCGACTCCGGCTCCGGCTCCGGCTTCGACTTCGACTTCGACTTCGACTTCGACTTCGACTTCGACTCCGGCTCCGGCTTCGGCTTCGGCTCCAGCCTGTACCCGCACGCGGCGGCATGGCCGCGTGATCGCGCTCGCGAACGCAACGCGTGCGCCCTTGCGCGCAAGCGCTCACGCAGCTCGCGCGCAAGGGCGGCCTTCGCGCACGGTTTCGGCACATAAAAAGAAAGCGGCCCGACGGCCGCTCTCCCTTCTCCGCCGGACGACGGCCAAGCCGCCGCCATCGCGACGCCTACAGCGCAGCGAGCGCGTAATGCGCGGCGATCCCCGCGAACAGCACGCCGCCCAGCCAGTTGTTGTGCCGGAACGCCGCGAAGCACGCCATCCGCTCGCGGTCCTTGATCAGCGTGTAGTGATAGATCGAGCAGCCGGCCGCCGCGGCCCAGCCCGCCCAGTACGGCCAGCCGAAGCGCAGCGTCGCGCCGAGCCACGCGTAGATGCCGAGCATCCCCGCGTAGCAGAGCATGATCGCGAGCACGTCATGGCGGCCGAACGTGATCGCCGACGTACGCATGCCGATCTTCAAGTCGTCGTCGCGATCGACCATCGCGTACGCGGTGTCATACGCGACCGACCAGAGCACGTTGGCCGCCAGCATCGCCCATGCGATCGCCGGCACCGTGTCCTGTACGGCCGCGAACGCCATCGGAATCCCGAAGCCGAACGCGATGCCGAGGTACGCCTGCGGAATCGCGAAAAAACGCTTCATGAACGGATAGGTCGCCGCGACGACCACCGCGACGACCGACAACTCCTTCGTCAGCGCATTGAGCGGCAGGATCAGCAGGAACGACACGAGCGCGAGGCCAACCGCGATCGCGACCGCCTCCCATGCGCGGATCTTGCCCGACGTGAGCGGCCGGTCGGCGGTGCGCTTCACGTGGCGATCGAAATCGCGGTCCGCGTAATCGTTGATCGCGCAGCCGGCCGAGCGCATCAGCAGCGTGCCGAGCACGAAGATGAAGACGAGCGACGGCGCCGGGCGGCCGTCGGACGCGATCCACAGCGCGTTGAGCGTCGGCCAGAGCAGCAGCAGGCTGCCGATCGGCTTGTCCATCCGGATCAGCCGCAAATAGAGAGGAAAACGGGCGAGCATCGGGGCAAACGGGCAGCGAGCCCGGGAACGTAACCTCGGCATTGTAGAACCGTGCGGGATTTGCGGCAAAAACGCGGGAGCTGCTCTATTGCCCTTTTTTATCGTTCCTTCCGCTCGTGCTCGTGCTCGCGCTCGCGCTCGCACCTGCGCGCGGCTCGGCGGCTTCGCTCGAGACGGAAAGGCGGCAAACGCGCGGGCGCATCGATGTCGTGCTTCGTCGGCGCGGCAAGCTGCGTGGTGATCGGCGCGACGACCGCGCGCCGAGCGAGCGCGCACGCGCCGAACTCGCTCGCGCGCCGCACGGCGCTGCGCCTCTCCGCGCGACCGCTGGCGTTCGTCGACTAACGCTCGTCGTCCGTGCCGAGCTTGTCGACGAACGCGTCTTCCGGCCGCAGCACGCGCCCGCCGTGCGTGCGCGGCGCCATCGCGGCGACGGGCCGGCCGCTGCGCCGCTCGACGAGACGCGAACGCGGCTCGTCCGCCGCGAACAGCCGCGCCTCGCCCCACTGCCGCAGCGCGACGACGACCGGAAAGAGCGCGCGCCCCTTGTCGGTCAGCACATACTCGTGGTGCGCGGAGCCGTCGGACGCGGGCGCCGCCGCGAGCACGCCCGTATCGACGAGCGTCTTCAGCCGGTCGGCGAGCATGTTGCGCGCGATGCCGAGGCTGCGCTGGAACTCGGTGAAGCGGCGCACGCCGTCGAACGCGTCGCGCACGATGAGGAGCGACCAGCGATCGCCGACCGCGTCCACCGCGCGCGCGACGGGGCAGGCATCGGCGCTCATGTCTCTACGTCGGGCCATGGCTTGCGGGAATCGAAAAAAAATGCGTCGCGGCGCGCGGCGGCAAACCGTGCGTGCCGCAGACAATAAGTTGCATTCTAAAACCGTCCGCGCGGCTCGCCAATCGCCGCGCGAGCGCCGGCCCAGACCGGGCCGCGTACGCGCGCGGGCGTCGCGGAATCGCCCGGCGCGCCACATGTGAAAAAAGCCTCTCGCGGCCAGGCCGCGGGAGGCTTGCGTCAAATCGACCGACTCAGGAAAAAGACCCGCGCCACGGCGCTCGAAGCGGCGGCGGCACCGCCGCGCGCCGCTCGCTCACGCAAGCAGCGAGCGCAACATCCACGCGGTCTTCTCGTGCGTCTGCAGGCGCTGCGTCAGCAGATCGGCGGTCGGCTCGTCGCTGGCCGCGTCGGCGTCCGGGAAGATCGCGCGCGCGGTGCGCACGACGGCTTCGTGCCCTTCGACGAGCTGGCGGATCATGTCCTCGGCGGCCGGCACGCCGTCCGCTTCCGGAATCGACGTCAGTTTCGCGAATTCGCGATACGTGCCCGGCGCGACGACGCCGAGCGTGCGGATGCGCTCCGCGACGAGATCGACGGCGAGCCACAGCTCGTTGTACTGCTCCTCGAACATCAGGTGCAGCGTGTTGAACATCGGGCCCGTCACGTTCCAGTGGAAGTTGTGCGTCTTCAGGTAGAGCGTGTACGTATCGGCGAGCAGGCGGGACAGCCCTTCCGCGATTTTCTTGCGATCCTTGTCGCTGATGCCGATGTTGATCTGGGTTGCGTTGCTTTTCTTGGCCATCCTCGAGACTCCTTGTCCGATGGTTCGAACCGGCGAAAATGCATCGAAAGATCCGCATGCCGAACGCGACGTGCGCGTATGCGACATGCGCGTATCAGGCAGGCATGCGCGTATCAGGCATGCGCGTATGCGACGTGCATGTGCGACGAGCGTGCCGGCGGCATGCTGCACGTGTGCGCGCCGCGCGCGTTCGGGCCGCGCCAGTTTAGCCTAGTTCGCGATCGCGCAATTTGCGCGAAACGGATGCGCGCTCAACCGCCCGCGGCCGCCGCGAGATGACGCGCGGCCTGAGCGATCAGCACGGCCGCGCCGCTGCCCGCGATCGCGAAGCCGACGAGCCGCCGCAGCGCGACGGCGCTCGCGCGCCTCGCCGGCGCCACGTGCCTGTCGAGAATCATTTGCGTCATGATCGTCCCTCCCTGAAACGAAATCGGCGGCCCGCGGAGAAACGGCCGGTCATGCGCCCGGCCGTCTCCCGTTGCGTCGCCGCGTCAGCGGCACATCGCCGCGATCACGCGAGGTCGAAGCGGTCGAGATTCATCACCTTGTTCCAGACCGCCACGAAATCGCGCACGAACTTCTCCTCGGCGTCCGCGCTGCCGTAGACCTCGGCCAGCGCGCGCAGCTGCGAGTTCGAGCCGAACACGAGGTCGACGCGCGTGCCCGTCCACCTGACTTCGCCCGTCGCGCGGTCGCGCCCTTCGAACACGTCGTTCGCGGCCGACGCGGGCTTCCACTCGGTGCCCATGTCGAGCAGGTTCACGAAGAAGTCGTTGGTGAGCGCCTCGGTACGCGCGGTAAACACGCCGTGCTTGCTCCCCCCGACGTTCGCGCCGAGCACGCGCAGCCCGCCCAGCAGCACCGCCATCTGCGGCGCGCTCAGCGTGAGCAGTTGCGCCTTGTCGACGAGCAACACCTCCGCCGGCACCGTGTACTTGCCCTTCAGGTAGTTGCGGAAACCGTCCGCGACCGGCTCGAGCACGGCCATCGCTTCGACGTCGGACTGCTCCTGCGACGCGTCCATGCGGCCCTGCGCGAACGGCACCGTCACCGCGTGGCCCGCGTTCTTCGCGGCCTGCTCGACGCCCGCGCAGCCGGCGAGCACGATCAGATCGGCGAGCGACACCTTCTTGCCGCCCGGCTGCGCGGCGTTGAACGCCTGCTGGATGCCCTCGAGCGTCGCGAGCACCTTCGCGAGCTGCTCGGGCTGGTTCGCTTCCCAGCCCTTCTGCGGCGCGAGGCGGATGCGCGCGCCGTTCGCGCCGCCGCGCTTGTCCGAGCCGCGGAACGTCGACGCCGACGCCCACGCGGTCGACACGAGCTGCGACACGGACAGCCCCGACGCGAGCACCTTGGCCTTCAGCGCGGCGATGTCGGCATCGTCGATCAGCGGGTGGTCGACGGCCGGAATCGGGTCCTGCCACAGCAGTTCCTCGGCCGGCACTTCCGGGCCGAGATAGCGCGCGCGCGGGCCCATGTCGCGGTGCGTGAGCTTGAACCACGCGCGCGCGAACGCGTCGGCGAACTGGTCCGGGTTCTCGTGGAAGCGGCGCGAGATCTTTTCGTACGCGGGATCGAAGCGCAGCGACAGGTCGGTCGTCAGCATCGTCGGCCGGTGCTTCTTCGACGGATCGTACGCATCGGGAATCACCGCGTCGGCGTCCTTCGCGACCCACTGGTGCGCGCCCGCCGGGCTCTTCGTCAGTTCCCATTCATAGCCGAACAGGTTCTCGAAGAAGTTGTTGCTCCACTGCGTCGGCGTGGTCGTCCACGTGACTTCCAGGCCGCTCGTGATCGCGTCGCGGCCCTTACCCGTGCCGTACGCGCTCTTCCAGCCGAGGCCCTGCTCCTCGATGCCCGCGGCTTCCGGCTCGGCGCCGACGTTCGACGCGGGGCCCGCGCCGTGCGTCTTGCCGAACGTGTGGCCGCCCGCGATCAGCGCGACCGTCTCTTCGTCGTTCATCGCCATCCGCGCGAACGTCTCGCGAATGTCGCGCGCGGCGGCGAGCGGGTCGGGGTTGCCGTCCGGGCCTTCCGGGTTCACGTAGATGAGGCCCATCTGCACGGCGGCGAGCGGGTTTTCGAGGTTGCGGTCGCCCGAGTAGCGGCTGTTCGGGCCGCCGCTCAGTTCCAGCCAGATCTTCTCCGAGCCCCAGTAGACGTCCTCGGGCTCCCACGTGTCCGCGCGGCCGCCCGCGAAGCCGAAGGTCTTGAAGCCCATCGATTCGAGCGCGACGTTGCCGGTCAGAATCAGCAGGTCGGCCCACGAGATGCTGCGCCCGTACTTCTGCTTGATCGGCCACAGCAGCCGGCGCGCCTTGTCGAGATTCGCGTTGTCGGGCCAGCTGTTGAGCGGCGCGAAGCGCTGCTGGCCTTCGCCCGCGCCGCCACGGCCGTCGGCCGTGCGGTAGGTGCCCGCGCTGTGCCACGCCATGCGGATGAACAGGCCGCCGTAGTGGCCGAAATCGGCCGGCCACCAGTCCTGCGACGTGGTCATCAACGCGTGAAGATCGCGCTTCACCGCAGCGAGGTCCAGCTTCTCGAACGCTTGCGCGTAGTCGAAATCCTTGTCCATCGGATCGGACAGCGACGAGTGCTGATGCAGGATGCTCAGGTCGAGCTGATTGGGCCACCAGTCCCGGTTCGACGTCCCGCCGCCTGCGGCGTGATGGAACGGGCACTTCGCTTCATTCGACATGCGATTTCTCCTTGGTTCGTCTACGCCCACCCGTGCGGCCCGGCATCGAAGCCGGACGCCGTTCGTGGAGCGTCATTGCGGGGCAAGAAACAGGTTGATCCATCCTGCGTACGGCGCGGCGAATGGTTCGGACATGCGGGCCGGCGCGCGGCGGCGGTCAGCTGCCGTACGCGCGGTCCGCGAGGTAGGCGAACGCAATCGGACGCAGGCTCCGGATGGCAGCCCTGGCACGATTGACGACCGTCATGCGCGGCGCAATGTTCCGCCGCGGGTGCTGCTTCGCCGAGTGCATCATGACATCCTCCTTTGACGCTTGCGCTGACCGTCCGGCGACGCCGCGCCGATCCATGCAAAAAATTTTACATATAGCTATCGCAATTTTGAAGTTAATAAATTTTATTTATGTGATAGGCAAAAATAAACGGAGCCGCGAGGCTCCGTTCAGGCGCGGCGACACGGCGCGTGTCGCACACGCCGCGCTCCGCTCGATTCGGCTCAAGGCTCAGTTCACCGTCGCCGGAATGTCGAGCTTCGACACGCCGGGCAGCTCGCACGCGGTGATCGCCTCGCTGATCGCGTCGATCGCCGGCATCCGCGTGAAGCTCTTGCGCCAGACGAGCACGACGCGCCGGTCCGGCACCGGCTCCTCGAACGGCACGTACGACAGCAGATCCGCGTCCGGGCCGTTCGCATGCGGCCCCACTTCGGAGACCGACATCCGCGGCAGCACCGTGATCCCGACGCCGCTCGCGACCATGTGGCGGATTGTCTCGAGCGACGAGCCCTCGAACGTCTTCTGGATGCCGTCCGCGGTCTGCGAGAAATGCATCAGCTCCGGGCACACGCCGAGCACGTGGTCGCGGAAGCAATGGCCGTTGCCGAGCAGCAGCATCGTCTCCTGCTTCAGATCGGCCGCGTCGATCTTGCGGCGCTTCTCCCACGGATGCCCGGCGGGCAGCGCGACGACGAACGGCTCGTCGTACAGCGGCCGCACCATCAGGCCGGTTTCGGGAAACGGCAGCGCCATGATCGCCGCGTCGATCTCGCCCTGCTTCAGCAGCTCGAGCAGCTTCAGCGTGTAGTTCTCCTGCAGCATCAGCGGCATCTGCGGCACGCGGCGGATCATCTGCTTGACGAGCGTGGGCAGCAGATAGGGCCCGATCGTATAGATCACGCCGAGCCGGAACGGCCCGATGAGCGGGTCCTTGCCCTGCTTCGCGATCTCCTTGATCGCGAACGTTTGCTCAAGCACGCGCTGCGCCTGCGTGACGATCTGGTCGCCGATCGGCGTCACGCTCACTTCGCTCGCGCCGCGCTCGAAGATCTGCACGTTCAGCTCGTCTTCCAGCTTCTTGATCGCCACCGAGAGCGTCGGCTGGCTGACGAAACAGGCTTCGGCGGCCCGGCCGAAATGGCGTTCGCGCGCGACCGCGACGATGTACTTCAGTTCGGTAAGCGTCATTGCGGGTTAATCAATCATTTCATGACGATAGATTAAATTTATACACCGGTTGAGCCGATTCGCCAACCTTCGTCGAAAACATGCCGCTCCGCGCCGCGTGGCGGCAGCCGCCCGAGCCGCGCGCTCACGCCTTCAGGTATTGCTCGCGCGCGCCGAGCCAACGCGCCAGATGCTGCTCGACGACGTCCGGATGGCCGGCGATGAGGCGCGCGGCCGCGTCGCGCGCCGGCTCGATCAGCCAGCCGTCGTTTTCCAGATCCGCGAAGCGCAGCATCGCCGCGCCCGACTGGCGCGCGCCGAGGAACTCGCCGGGGCCGCGAATCTCCAGATCGCGGCGCGCGATCTCGAAGCCGTCGGTCGTCTCGCGCATCGTCTTCAGGCGCGCGCGGCCCGCGATCGACAGCGGCCCGCTGTACATCAGCACGCACACCGACGCGGCGGTGCCGCGCCCCACCCGCCCGCGCAGCTGGTGCAGTTGCGCGAGCCCGAAGCGCTCGGCGTGCTCGATCACCATCAGCGACGCGTTCGGCACGTCGACGCCGACTTCGATCACCGTCGTCGCGACGAGCAGCTGCACGTCGTTGCGCGAGAACGCGTCCATCACCGCGGCCTTCTCCGCCGGCGCGAGCCGGCCGTGCACGAGCCCCACCGTCAGCTCCGGCAGCGCGGCGGCGAGCGTCTCGAACGTCTCGACGGCCGTCTGCAGCTGCAGCGTCTCGCTCTCCTCGATGAGCGGGCACACCCAGTACACCTGGCGGCCCGCGAGCGCCGCCTCGCGCACGCGGCCGATCACCTCGTCGCGGCGCGCGTCCGCCACGAGCCGGGTCAGGATCGGCGTGCGGCCGGGCGGCAGCTCGTCGATCGTCGACACGTCGAGATCCGCGTAGTACGTCATCGCGAGCGTGCGCGGAATCGGCGTCGCCGACATCATCAGCTGATGCGGCTGGAAGCCCGCCGCGCCGTCGGCCGCGTTCGCCGCCTTCGCGCGCAGCGCGAGCCGCTGCTCGACGCCGAAGCGGTGCTGCTCGTCGACGATCACGAGCCCGAGCCGCGCGAATTCGACCGTGTCCTGAATCATCGCGTGCGTGCCGATCACGAGCTGCGCGGTGCCGAGCGCGGCCGCCTCGAGCGCCGCGCGCTTGTCCTTCGCCTTCAGGCTGCCGGCGAGCCATGCGACCGACACGCCGAGCGGCTCGAGCCAGCCGCGCAGCTTGCGCGCGTGCTGCTCGGCGAGGATTTCGGTCGGCGCCATCAGCGCGGCCTGGTAGCCGGCGTCGATCGCCTGCGCGGCGGCGAGCGCCGCGACGACGGTCTTGCCGCTGCCGACGTCGCCCTGCAGCAGCCGCTGCATCGGGTGCGGCTGCGTGAGGTCGTGCGCGATCTCGGCGACGACGCGTTCCTGCGCGCCCGTCAGCGTGAACGGCAGCGCCGCGTACAGGCGCGCGGACAGCGACGCGCCGTCGCCGCGCGCGCGGCGCGGCATCGCGGGCGCGGCGCGCGTGCGGCGCGCCTCGTGCGCGCGCTTGAGCGATAGCTGCTGCGCGAGCAGCTCGTCGAACTTGATGCGGGTCCACGCCGGGTGCGTGCCGTCGATGAGCGCCGTCTCGTCCGCGCCGACGCCCGGATGATGAAGGATGCGCACCGCGTCGGCGAGCGGCGGAACGTCGAGCGGCTTCAGGTACGCGCGCGCGATCTCGCCCGGCAGCAGCTCGGGCAGCGGCGTGCGCGTCAGCGCGTTGTCGATCGCCTTGCGCAGATACGCCTGCGACACGCCCGCCGTGCTCGGATAGACGGGCGTGAGCGCCTGCGGCAGCGGCGCGTGCTCGTCGACGGGCTTCACCGTCGGATGCACCATCTCCAGGCCGAAGAAGCCGCCGCGGACGTCGCCGCGCACGCGCAGCCGCTGGCCGACCGCCATCTGCTTGACCTGCGAGCCGTAGAAATTCAAAAAACGCAGCACGAGCTCGACGCCCGCGTCGTCGCGCAGCTTCACGAGCAATTGGCGGCGCGGCCGGTACGCGATCTCGTTGTCGAACACCACGCCTTCCGCCTGCGCGATTTCGCCCGGCAGCAGCTCGCCGATCGGCGTGAGCGTCGTCTCGTCCTCGTAGCGCATCGGCAGATGCAGGACGAGATCGATGTCGCGCTTCAAGCCGAGCTTCGCGAGCTTGTCGGCGGTTTTGACGAGCTTCGGCGCGGCCTTCGCGGCGGATGCGTCGGCGGCCGGCTTCGAGGCGGGCTTGGAAGCGGGCTTGGGAGCGGATTTCGAGGCGGATTTTGCGGCGCGCTTCGCGGGTTTCGTCGTTTCGGCCGGCGCGTCGTCGCGGTCGTCGCGGTCGGCCGGCAAGGCTTGGGCGGCCAGGAATGCCGGGGAGGCGGCCGGCACGATGCGGCCGTCGGCCGTGCGGCCTCGCGGCGCGCCCGCGCGCGGCCGCGATCGCGCGCCGGCGTCGGCGCCGAACTCGGCCCAAGCCGCCGCATGCGGCGCCTGCACCGGCGCGGCGGCGTCGGGCCGATTTGGCGCGTCGGCGTTTCGTGCGGCGCCCGATGCGCCCGATGCGCTCGGCACACTCGGCGCACTCGGCGCGCCACGATCGCCCGGTCGCCGCTCGTCGCGGCCCCCGCGCGCCTTCCTCGCGCGCTGCGCCGCACGCGGCGCGCCGGCGTTCGGCGCGTTCGGCGCGTCTTTCACGTCTTTCGCGTGGGCCGCATCCGTCGCATCCGTCGCACCCGTCACGCCGGGCGCGCGCGCGGCGGCGCGCGACGCGGCGTCGTCGGCGAATGCATCGGCTTCGGCAGGATCGGTTACGGAACGGCGAACGGGCACTGGCATCGGGTAGAAGGCTAGCAAGTACAATAGCGGCTTTCACGTCGCACGAACGAGCGACGCCGGCCAAGCCGCGCAACCCCGCCATCATAGCGGCTCGTGCGCGCCGCGACGCGCTTCGCCCGTCAGGCCGGCCGCCCCGACCCCGTTTCGCATGCTCACGCTTTCCGATTTCGATTTCGATCTGCCGCCCGAGCTGATCGCACAAACCGCGCTGCCCGAACGCAGCGCGAGCCGCCTGCTCGAGGTGGACAACACGACCGAGCCCCCGCGCCTCGTCGACCGGCGCTTCGCCGAGCTGCCCGCGTGCGTCGCGCCGGGCGACCTGCTCGTGTTCAACGACACGAAGGTGCTGAAGGCGCGCTTCTTCGGCCACAAGGCGAGCGGCGGCAAGATCGAGGTGCTGATCGAGCGCGTCACGGGCACGCGCACCGCGCTCGCGCAGATCCGCGCGAGCAAGAGCCCCGCGCCCGGCACGACGCTCACGCTGGCCGACGCGTTCGACGTGACGGTGGGCGAGCGCGTCGAGCCGTTCTTCACGCTGCACTTTCCCGACGACTGCCTCGCGCTGATCGAGCGCCACGGCCGGCTACCGCTGCCGCCGTACATCGAGCACGTGCCGGATGCGAACGACGAGGCCCGCTATCAGACGGTGTTCGCGGCGAATCCGGGCGCCGTCGCCGCGCCGACGGCCGGCCTGCACTTCGACGACGCGGTGCTCGCCGCGCTCGACGCGCGCGGCGTCGAGCGCGCGACGCTCACGCTGCACGTCGGCGCGGGCACGTTCCAGCCGGTGCGCGTCGAGAACATCGCCGAGCACCGGATGCACAGCGAGTCGTACGAGCTGACCGCCGCGCTCGTCGAGCGGATCGCGGCGACCCGCGCGCGCGGCGGCCGCGTGATCGCGGTCGGCACGACGTCGATGCGCGCGCTCGAGGCGGCCGCGCGCGACGCGGAGAATGCCGGCCGGCCGCTCGCCGCGACGCACGCGGAAACCGACATCTTCATCACGCCGGGCTATCGCTTTCGCGTCGTCGACCGGCTCGTGACGAATTTCCATCTGCCGAAATCGACGCTGCTGATGCTCGTGTCGGCGTTCGCCGGCGTCGAGACGATCCGCGCCGCGTACCGGCACGCGATCGACGCGCGCTACCGTTTCTTCAGCTACGGCGACGCGATGCTGCTCACGCGGCGCGAGACGCCGGAGACGCCCGAGACGCCGCAAACGCCGGGCGCGTAGGCGGGCGGCCCGCGCGCAACGGCGGCGAGCGCACGTGCCGAACGCGCCCGCGGCGCGGCGCGTCGCAAGCGCCGGCCGCCCGCGCAGCACTCGCCGCCTTCGCCTGCCGGGCGCACGCGCTTTTTCACCGCCGCCGGAATCCCAGCGGCACTTTCAACATGCGCCGGACTTGTCGATCCGGAGTCAGCGCTTTAGCGCATACTCCGGTCCCATGCAAAGCGCTTCCGGTGGCAAGGAGAATCAAGCGATGACCGAAGGTTCATCCCACGATCACGATACGCACGATCACGTTCGCCCGCACAACGGCCTCAAGTTCGAACTGCTGACGACCGACGGCCGTGCGCGCCGCGGCCGCGTGACGCTCAATCACGGCGTGGTCGAGACGCCGATCTTCATGCCGGTCGGCACGTATGGCACCGTGAAGGCGGTGCAGCCGCGCGAGCTCGACGAGATGCGCGCACAGATCATCCTCGGCAATACGTTTCACCTGTGGCTGCGCCCCGGCCTCGAGACGATCGCGGCGCACGGCGGGCTGCACCGCTTCATGGGCTGGCACAAGCCGATCCTCACCGATTCGGGCGGCTTCCAGGTGTTCTCGCTCGGCGATCTGCGCAAGATCACCGAGGAAGGCGTCACGTTCGCGTCGCCGATCAACGGCGACCGGTTGTTCCTGTCGCCGGAAGTGTCGATGCAGATCCAGAAGACGCTGAACTCGGACATCGTGATGCAGTTCGACGAATGCACGCCGTACGCGACCAACGGCGTGCCGACGACGCACCGTGAAGCGGCCGATTCGATGCGCATGTCGCTGCGCTGGGCGAAACGCTCGCTCGACGAGTTCGACCGCCTCGGCAATCCGAACGCGCTCTTCGGCATCGTGCAGGGCGGGATGCACGAGGATCTGCGCGACGAATCGCTCGCCGGCCTCGCCGAGCTCGGCTTCCACGGGCTCGCGATCGGCGGGCTGTCGGTAGGCGAACCGAAGGAGGACATGATGCGCGTGCTCGAGCACGTCGCGCCGCGCCTGCCCGCCGACAAGCCGCACTACCTGATGGGCGTCGGCACGCCGGAGGATCTCGTCGCGGGCGTCGCCGCGGGCGTCGACATGTTCGACTGCGTGATGCCGACCCGCAACGCGCGCAACGGTTGGCTCTTCACGCGCTTCGGCGACGTGAAGATCCGCAACGCCACGCACAAGAATTCGCTCAAGCCGCTCGACGAAACCTGCGGCTGCTACACCTGCCGGAACTTCTCACGCGGCTACCTGCACCACTTGCACCGCGTCGGCGAGATTCTCGGCGCGCAGCTCAACACGATTCACAACCTGCACTACTACCTCGAGCTGATGCGCGAAATCCGCGAGGCGATCGAGACGCACACGTTCGACGCGTTCCAGAAGCGCTTCGCGGAGGATCGCGCGCGCGGCGTCGACTGACGGGGGCGCGGCGGCGCGTCGCGCGCAGAGGCGTCGCGCACGTCGGCCGGCGCGATGCCTCCGGCTTCGCGAAACGTGCGCACGTGCGCGCGCACGTTCCGCGGCGAATCGCCGCCGCGCATCGCGGCCATGCCGCCCGCCCAATGCCCTCGCCCGTTTGCGCCGGCCGCGCCCGCGCTTCGGCGCGCATATCGGACGACCGCCGCCGACGCGCCGGACCCGCAAAACCTTACAATTATCTTTCGTTACGCGCGCGAACGCCGCCGGATCGAGGTTAACAGCTTGAAACCAAAGCGCATTTGCGCCGCTGTCGCGGTTAGGGCCGGTGGTAGAATAACCGGCTTATTTTTCGATCTTCCCTAACGGAGAGACCAACGTGTCGTTCATTTCCAATGCCTATGCGCAAGGCGCAGCGGGCGGTGCCGAATCGAGCCTGATGAGCTTCCTGCCGCTCATCCTGATGTTCGCGGTGCTCTACTTCATCATGATCCGTCCGCAGATGAAGCGGCAGAAGGAGCATCGCAACATGCTCGCCGCGATGGCGAAGGGCGACGAAGTGGTGACGAGCGGCGGGCTCGTCGGCAAGGTGACGAAGGTGTCGGAAGCCTACATCGGCGTCGAGATCGCCGAGGGCACCGAGATCACCGTGCAGAAGGCCGCCGTCACGACCATCCTGCCGAAGGGCACGATCAAATCGCTGTAAGCCCCGCCCCGCGTCCGGCCGCCCACGGCCCGCGCCGCGAAGCGCGCGGGCGCGAGCGGCGCCGGACGCGACGCCATTCCAGCCAACCATCCCGTTCGGCCCCCTCATGAATCGTTATCCAATCTGGAAATATGTGGTGATGGTCGTGGCGCTCGCCATCGGCTTTCTGTACACATTGCCCAACTTCTTCGGCGAAGCGCCGGCGGTGCAGGTATCGAGCGGCAAGGCCACGGTCAAGCTCGGCGCCGACACGCTCGCGCAAGTCGAGGCAGCGCTCAAAGCCAGCCAGGTCACGGCCGACGACGTCACCTTCGACAACGCGAGCGCCAACGCAACCATCCGCGTGCGCCTGAAGGACACCGACACGCAGCTGCGCGTGAAGGACATGCTGCAAAAGGCGCTGAACGCCGATCCGAACGATCCGCAGTACGTCGTCGCGCTGAATCTGCAGAGCGCGTCGCCGCGCTGGCTGACCGCTCTGCACGCGCTGCCGATGTATCTCGGCCTCGACCTGCGCGGCGGCGTGCATTTCCTGCTGCAAGTCGACATGACGGGCGCGCTGACGAAGAAGCTCGATTCCGACGCGTCCGACGCCCGCACGCAACTGCGCGACAAGGGCATCCGCGACGGCGGCGTGAACCGCGTCGATCAGACGGTCGTCGCGAACTTCGCCGACCAGGACACCGCCGAGCAGGCGCGCAAGCTGCTCGCCTCGTCCGTCTCCGAACTCCAGTGGGCGACGCAGCCGGGCGGCGGCGGCTACCAGGTCGTCGGCACGTTCACGCCGGCCGTCCAGAAGGCCGTCGAGGAAGCGGCGCTCAAGCAGAACCTGACGACGCTGCACAACCGCGTCAACGAACTCGGCGTGTCCGAGCCGATCCTGCAGCAACAGGGCAACGACCGCATCGTCGTCGAGCTGCCGGGCGTGCAGGACACCGCGAAGGCGAAGGACATCATCGGCCGCACGGCGACGCTCGAGGCGCGCCTCGCCGACCCGCTCAACCTGCACCCGAACCCGAACGATCCGGTGCCGCCGGGCGAAGAGCTGTTCACGCAGGGCAACCAGGCGCCGGTGCTGCTGAAGAAGCAGGTGATCTTCACGGGCGACCGCATCATCGACGCGTCGGCGGGCTTCGACGAGCATCAGCGTCCGTCCGTGAACATCCGCCTCGACTCGGCGGGCGGCCGCGCGGTGCGCGCGGTGTCGCGCGAGAACATCGGCAAGCCGATGGCGATGGTGCTGTTCGAGAAGGGCAAGGGCGAAGTGCTGACCGTCGCGACGATCCAATCGGAGCTCGGCGACCGCTTCCAGATCACTGGCCAGCCGACCCCGCAGGCCGCCGCCGATCTCGCGCTCCTGCTGCGCGCGGGCTCGCTCGCCGCGCCGATGGACATCATCGAGGAACGCACGATCGGCCCGAGCCTCGGCGCGGACAACATCAAGATGGGCTTCCACTCGGTCGTCTGGGGCTTCGTCGCGATCGCCGTGTTCATGATCGCGTACTACATGCTGTTCGGCGTCGTGTCGGTGCTCGGCCTGTCGGTGAACCTGCTGCTGCTCGTCGCGGTGCTGTCGCTGATGCAGGCGACGCTCACGCTGCCCGGCATCGCGGCCATCGCGCTCGCGCTCGGCATGGCGATCGACTCGAACGTGCTGATCAACGAGCGCATCCGCGAGGAGCTGCGCGCCGGCGCGTCGCCGCAGATCGCGATCCAGCAGGGTTACTCGCACGCATGGGCGACGATTCTCGACTCGAACGTGACGACGCTGATCGCCGGCCTCGCCCTCCTCGCGTTCGGCTCGGGCCCCGTGCGCGCGTTCGCGATCGTGCACTGCCTCGGCATCCTGACGTCGATGTTCTCCGCGGTGTTCTTCTCGCGCGGCCTCGTGAACCTCTGGTACGGCGGCCGCAAGAAGCTGCAGTCGCTCGCGATCGGCCAGGTGTGGCGCCCCGCCGCCGCCGAAGCCGCGGCCGCGCCGCAGCTCGGCCAGGACGCGCGCGCGAACGCGCCGCAGGGCGCGCGCGTCGCCGCGCCGAAGCAGCCGGCCGGCGCGCCGCGCACCGGCAAGCCGGTCGCGCGCCGCCGCTCGGGACCGGGCGTGCCGCCCAAGCAAGGCTCGTCCAACTAAGCGCCGGAGACGAACATGGAATTTTTCCGCATCCGTAAAGACATTCCGTTCATGCGGCACGCGTTGATCTTCAACGTGATCTCGCTCGTGACGTTCCTCGCCGCCGTGTTCTTCCTGCTCCATCGCGGGCTGCATCTGTCCATCGAGTTCACGGGCGGCACGGTGATCGAGGTCCAGTATCAGCAGACCGCGCAGCTCGAGCCGGTGCGCTCGACGCTCGGCACGCTCGGCTACGCCGACGCGCAGGTGCAGAACTTCGGCACGTCGCGCAACGTGCTGATCCGCCTGCCGCTCAAGCAGGGCCTCACGTCCGCGCAGCAGAGCGACCAGGTGATGGCCGCGCTGAAGGCGCAGGACGCCGACGTGACGCTGCAGCGCGTCGAGTTCGTCGGCCCGCAGGTCGGCCGCGAGCTCGCGACCGACGGCCTGCTCGCGCTCGCGTGCGTCGTGATCGGCATCGTGATTTATCTGTCGTTCCGCTTCGAATGGAAGTACGCGGTCGCCGGCATCATCGCGAACCTGCACGACGTCGTGATCATTCTCGGCTTCTTCGCGTTCTTCCAGTGGGAGTTCTCGCTGTCGGTGCTGGCCGCGGTGCTCGCGGTGCTCGGCTACTCGGTCAACGAGTCGGTCGTCATCTTCGACCGAATCCGCGAGACGTTCCGCCGCGAACGCAAGATGACGGTGCAGGAAGTGATCAACCACGCGATCACGAGCACGATGTCGCGCACGATCATCACGCACACGTCGACCGAAATGATGGTGCTGTCGATGTTCTTCTTCGGCGGCCCGACGCTGCACTACTTCGCGCTCGCGCTGACGGTCGGCATCATGTTCGGCATCTATTCGTCGGTGTTCGTCGCGGGCTCGCTCGCGATGTGGCTCGGCATCAAGCGCGAGGATCTCATCAAGGAGAAGAAGACCGCGCACGATCCGAACGATCCGAACGCGGGCGCGCAGGTGTAAGCGCCCTGTCGCACGAAAAAGCCGGTTCCTCGCGAACCGGTTTTTTTTCGCCTGCGAATCGCTTGCGCACGCGCGCCCCTCGCCTCCTTGGCTCGCCGCCGCGCACGCACGCGGTCGCACGCGCCGGCGCGCGCGACGCCGGACGCGAACGCCCCGCTACCGGAACCCGAAGCGCCGCCGCAGCGCGACGAGCGCCGCGAGGCTCACGAGCGCGGCGAAGAACGGGCCGCGGCACGAATGCGGACGATTCTAGGCACACGCCGCGCGCGCCAAAAAAGAACCGCCGCGCCCGATGCGGGACGCGGCGGTTCGTCGGAGCGATGGAGCCGCCGCGCATAGCGGGCGGCGCGCCGCTTCGCGTTACTGCTTGACCGCTTCGGCCGTGATGAGGAGCTTCGTCTTCATCTTGAAGCCGTACTGCTTGCCGTAGTCGAGGCCGAAGTCGTCGCGGTTGAATTCGCCGACCGCGTCGACGCCGCACACTTCCTTCTTCAGCATCGGGTGCGGCATGCACTTGAACGAATCGATCTTCAGCGTGAGCGGCTTCGTGACGCCGTGCAGCGTCAGGTTGCCGACGACTTCGGCCGGCTTGTCGCCTTCGAACTTGATCGTGCCCTTGTAGGTCGCTTCCGGGTATTTCGACGCGTCGAAGAAATCGGGCGTCTGCAGGTGCTCGTCGAGCTTCTGGTTGCCGGTCGCGATCGACGCGACCTTCGTCGTCACGTCGACGGTGCCCGTCTTCGCCGCGCGGTCGAGCGTCACGGTGCCGCTCGACTGGTCGAACTTGCCGCGCCACACCGACAGGCCGCCGAAGTGGTCCGCCTCGAAGCTCGGATACGTGTGGCTCGGATCGAACTGGTACGTTGCGGGCGCCGCATGCGCCGAGAACGACAGGGCGGCGGCGAGCGCGCCCGCGGCGATCATCAGTTGCTTGTTCAAATCAATCTCCTTGTGACGGCGCCGCATTCCGAAGCGGCGCAGGGGTGGTGCGAACTGCCGCCCGCGTTACTTCGCGGCGACGATGTGAAACTTGATCTGCACGTCGTCGGCGACGACGGACGTGTCCTTCCATTCGCCCGTGCCGACGTTGAACGTCGAGCGCTTGATCGGCAGCACGCCGTCGAAGACCTGCGACGCGCCGTTCTGCGTGATGGTCACGGGCACCGTCACGGGCACCGTCTTGCCCTTGATCGTCAGCTTGCCCGACACGTTGTACTTGTTGCCGCCCGCGGGCGCGATCGCGCTCGACACGAAGCTCGCCTGCGGGAACGCCTTCGCGTCGAACCAGTCCTTGCCCGCGACCTGATCGTTGTACATCTGGTCGCCGAGATCGTAGCTCGCGACGTCGATCGTCATCTGCGCGCTGCCCTGCGCGGCCTTCGACGGGTCGAACTTGATCTGCGCGGAGAACTTCTTGAACACGCCTTCCGTCGGCACGTTCATCTGCTTCGAGACGGCCGACACCTTGCTCTTCGCGAGATCGACCTGCGCGAACGCGGTGCCCGACACGGCGACCGAGGCGGCGGCGAACGCCGCGAGCATGTAGCGGTAGAACGAGACTTTCATAGCGATCCTTGTTATTTGAGGAACGGAAGCATCCGCGACAGCACGCCGTCGCGGTCGAGCCACTGGTGCTTGACGGCCGCCGCGACGTGCGCGGCGACGAGCGCGAGCAGGCCGTAGTTGAGCGCGACGTGCGCTGTCTTCAGCACCGCCTTCAGCGCGGGATCGGGGTCGATCAGGCGCGGCAGCGGCACGAGCCCGAGATAGACGACCGGAATGTTCGCGGCCGAGCTGTACAGGTAGCCCGTCACCGGAATCGCGAACATCAGCACGTAAAGGAGCGCGTGCACCGCGTGCGCGCCCGCGCGCTGCCATACGGGCATGCCGGCCGGCATCGGCGGCGGCACGTGGGTCGCGCGCCAGAGCACGCGCACGATCGCGAAAGCGAACACCGTGCAGCCGATCCACTTGTGCCACGAATAGTATTTGAGCTTCGTCGGCGTGAAGCCGTGAATGCTCGTCATCACCCAGCCGAGCGCGAAGCCGCACACGATGAGCAGCGCGATCAGCCAGTGGAGGGCGATCGCGGTGCGCGTGTAAGCTGCGGGGGACGTCGAAGACGGAAACGATGCCATGAAATCCTCAGTTCAGCGAAAAGCCGCGCCGGCGCTGCCGCATTCGTCCGACGCATGTCACGGCCGCCATGCTACCGCAACCGCCCGCGAATGGCAGAATCCCGAAATCGCCGCCCCGGCCGGGCGCGCCGGTCGGCCGGCCCGACGGCGCCGGCGGCCGGGCGCCGGTACTTGACACCGCAAAAACCGCCTTTTGATAAGATTGGCGCGGGTTCCGGCCCTGTGAACGCGGCGCCGCGACGCCGCGCAACCGCCCTTCCATATGGATAGAAACGCCCTGATTGCCTGTCACGAATGCGACGCACTGTTGCACAAACCGCCGCTTAGCGGCAAAGACATCGCCCGCTGTCCGCGCTGCGACGCGCTGCTCTACCGGAGCGGCTCGGCGCAGATCGACCGCATCTGCGCGCTCACGGCGGGCGCGCTCATCACCTTCCTGATCGCGCAGGGCTTCCCGATCCTCGAAATGGACGTGAACGGCATGCGCGTGCAGACGACGCTCTTCGGCGCGCTCGAGGCGATGTGGAATCAGGGGATGCCGCTCGTCGCGGTGATGGTGTTCTGCTCGACGCTGCTGTTCCCGCTCGTCGAGCTGTCGGCGCTCCTTTACGTGCTGATCCCGCTGCGCGCGGGCGCGATCCCGCCCGGCTTCAACCGCGTGCTGCGCGCGATCCAGCTCGTGCGGCCGTGGGGGATGATCGAAGTGTTCATGCTCGGCATCCTCGTCACGATCGTCAAGATGGTGAGCCTCGCGCGCGTGATTCCCGAGGCCGCGCTCTTCGCGTTCGCGGCGCTCACGCTGATGCTCGCCGTCGTCGTGATGTTCGATCCGCGCACGCTGTGGGACATCGCCGATTCGCTGTGCGAGCGCGCGCCGCGTGACGCGGCCGACACCGCCGCTGCGTCCGGCGCGGCCAGCCAAGCCGGCAAGGCGCGCGCGCGATGAGCGAGATCGTCACCGCCGCGCGGGCCGGCATGGCGAGCTGCCACGCATGCGGCCACGTGCAGAAGCTCACCCGCCCGTCGCCGGATTCGCTCGGCTCGCACGAAACGCCCGAGCACTGCGCGCGCTGCGGCGCCGCGCTGCACCTGCGCATACCGGACAGCATCGCGCGCACCTGGGCGCTCCTCCTCGCCGCCGCGATCCTCTACATCCCGGCGAACCTGCTGCCGATCATGCGCACGGCGTCGATCGTCGGCTCGCAGGAGGACACGATCATGAGCGGCGTCGTGTATTTCTGGGTGTCCGGCGAATGGCCGCTCGCCGTCGTCGTGTTCGTCGCGAGCATTCTCGTGCCGATGTTGAAGCTCGGCGTGCTCACGATCCTCGTCGTCACCGCGCAGCGCCGCTCCGCGTGGCGGCCGATGCAGCGCACCAAGCTCTACCGGATCGTCGAGCGGATCGGCCGCTGGTCGATGCTCGACATCTTCGTCGTCACGCTCACCGTCGCGCTCGTCCATTTCCGCTCGCTCGCGGTAATCACGGCGGGCCCCGGCGCGCTCGCGTTCGGCTCCGTCGTGATCCTGACGATGCTCGCGTCGATGCAATTCGACCCGCGCCTCATCTGGGACAACGTAGAAAACTCAGGGAATCCTCATGAATAGACCGCAAGGCCCGCAGCACGACCCGAACGCGGCCCCTCCCACCCCGCCCGGCGGCGAGCCGCCCGTCCTCCCCGAGCCCGTGATCACGCGGCGCTCCGGCTGGCTGCCGTCGCTCGTGTGGCTCGTGCCGCTCGTCGCCGCGCTGATCGGCATCGGGCTCGTCGTCAAATCGGTGCTCGAGCGCGGGCCGGAGGTCACGCTCAGCTTCAAGAGCGCCGAGGGCCTCGAGCCCGGCAAGACACAGGTCAAATACAAGGACGTCGAGATCGGCATGGTCAAGACGATCAAGCTGTCGAAGGATCTGTCGCACGTGCTCGTCGAAGTGCAGCTGAAGAAGGAGGCCGAGAACTTCGCGGTGAAGGGCTCGCGCTTCTGGGTCGTGCGGCCGCGGGTCGGCGCGACCGGCGTGTCGGGCCTCGGCACGCTGCTGTCGGGCGCGTACATCGGCGTCGACGCGGGCCGCTCGGACGAGACCGAGGAGTCGTTCACCGGGCTCGAGACGCCGCCCGCCGTCACCGGCGACCAGAAAGGCACGCAGTACGTGCTGCGCGGCGATTCGCTCGGCTCGATCGACATCGGCTCGCCGATCTACTACCGGCGCGTGCAGGTCGGCCAGGTGGTCGGCTTCTCGCTCGACAAGGACGGCACGGGCGTCACGTTCCGCGTGTTCGTCACCGCGCCTTACGATCAGTACGTCGGCCTGAATTCGCGCTGGTGGCAGGCGAGCGGCGTCGACCTGCGGCTCGACTCGAGCGGCTTCAAGCTGAACACGCAGTCGCTCGCGACGGTGATCCTCGGCGGCATCGCGTTCCAGTCGCCGCCGAACCAGTCGGCCGGCTCGCCCGCGCCGAACAACATGACGTTCCGCTTGGGCGCCGACGAGACCGACGCGATGCGCGAGCCGGACGGCGAGCCGGTGCAGGTCGTGATGAACTTCAACCAGTCGCTGCGCGGGCTGTCCGTCGGCGCGCCCGTCGACTTCCGCGGCATCGTGCTCGGCCAGGTGACGAACATCGGCATCGACTACGACCCGAAGACGAAGAACTTCACGATGCCGGTGACGATGAACGTGTTCCCCGACCGGCTCGGCCGGAAGTTCCGCGAGGCGGCGCAGGACAAGGGCGACGCGGCGCGGCGCGAGGTGCTGTCGCGGCTCGTCCAGCACGGGCTGCGCGG
The DNA here is from genome assembly GCF_001524445.2 of Burkholderia savannae. NCBI lineage: Bacteria > Pseudomonadati > Pseudomonadota > Betaproteobacteria > Burkholderiales > Burkholderiaceae > Burkholderia > Burkholderia savannae. Next base: position 520,019 of record NZ_CP013417.1, on the reverse strand, counting down.
CCAGCTGCGCACGGGCAACCTGCTGACGAGCCAGCTCTACGTCGCGCTCGATTTCTTCCCGAAGGCGCAGCCCGTGAAGATCGATCTTGACCGCCTGCCCGTGGAGCTGCCGACCGTGCCGAACACGCTCGACGAGCTGCAGCTGCAAGTCGCCGACATCGCGAAGAAGCTCGACAAGGTGCCGTTCGACCAGATCGGCGCGAACCTGAACAGCGCGCTCGCGAACGCGGACAAGCTGTTCAAGCGGCTCGACACCGAAGTCGCGCCCGAGGCGCGCGACACGCTGTCGGCCGCGAAGCAGACCTTCGCGACCGCGGAAGCGACGCTGCAGCAGGATTCGCCGCTGCAATCGGACGTGCGCGGCGCGCTGAAGGAGCTCACGCGCACGCTGCAGTCGCTCAACGCGCTCGCCGACTACCTCGAACGGCACCCCGAATCGCTGCTGAAAGGCAAACCAGGAGATCAGAAATGACCGCACGCTCGCTCCGACCGGCGCGTTTCGCGCGCGCCGCGGCGGTGGCCGCGGCGGCGGCCACGCTCGCGGCCTGCTCGTCGTCGCCGCCCGCGCGCTTCTACACGCTCGACGCCGCGGCGGCGGCCGGCGCCGCACAAACCGTCAGCGCGAATCCCGCGTTCCTGATCCAGGTGCCGTCCGTCGGCGTGCCGGAACAGGTCGCGAAAAATCAGTTCGTCGTGCAGCGGAACGCCGCGCAAGTCGACGTGCTCGAGCAGGAGCGCTGGGCGTCGCCGCCCGCCGACGAGATCCGCCGCGCGCTGTCGTCGGCGCTCACGCGGCGGCTCGACACGATCGACGTCGCCGACGCCGCATATCCGGCGGGCGTGCCCGTCTATCGGGTGAGCGTGAACGTCCAGCGCTTCGAGTCGTGGCCGGGCCGGCATGCGGCGCTCGCGGCCGTCTGGAGCGTGCGCGCGCTGCCGAGCCTGGCGGTGATGACCTGTCGCACCGACGTCGTCGAGCCGGTGCAGCCGGGCTACGACGCGCTCGTCGCGGGCCACCGGGACGCGGTCGGCGCGCTCGCCGAGCAGATCGCGGCCGGCGTGCGCGCAATGGCGGCGGCGCGCGCGAGCGGCGCGGCGAAGGCCACGGCGAGCGGCGCGACGAGCGGGGCAGCGGCGAAGAAAGCCTCGACGGCGGCGAAGGAAACGGCGGCGGGCGATGCGTCCGTGCTCGCGACGCCGGTCGCGCGCTGTCCGGCAAATCCGGCTGCGGCGGACACGCAGCGCGTCGGCGACGCGCCGTGATGCGCGCGCGGCGCGGCGGGAGGGATCGGCGCGGCGGGGGGAATTTGGCGGTTGGGCGGTTGGGCGGTTGGGCGGTTGGGCGGTTGGGCGGTTGGGCGGTTGGGCGGTTGGGCGGTTGGGCGGCGAGCGGCGAGCGGCGAGCAGCTGACGGTTGAGGCGGTTCGCGGTTCGCGGTTAGGTAGTCGAGGCAGCGGCGTCGTGCAACTTGATCGCTCCGGAATGGATCGCGGCAGCGGTGAAGCTGGCGGAAGTGATGGAAGTGGCGGAAGCGGCGGAAGCGGCGGAAGCGGCGGAAGCGGCGGAAGCGGCGGAAGCGGCGGAAGCGGCGGAAGCGGCGGAAGCGGCGGAAGCGGCGGAAGCGGCGGAAGCGGCAAAAATGATCGCATAAGCCGGTTCGCCCGGCCTGCACCGAATCGATCGATTTTGTGCCGCTCCGGTAACGCGTGAGCCCCGCCGCCCGTGAACCGCCGGCTGTCCGGCGCAGTCGCTCCGGTCGGCACCCGGATTCGGCGGTCGCGGCCGATAGCCGCAGATCGCCCGACCAAGCCGCTGCCGTCGCCGAGCCGCCGGCCCGACCGCCACGACGCGCGCCCCGCCCTTGCCGGGCCGAATCCGGCCTCGGGGCCGTGCCCGTCGGCCTATCCGCTGGTCCGACCGCCCGCCCCAACCGGCGTGACGGCCCGACGGCCGGACAACCCGAAATCCCGACAGCCCGAAATCCCAACGGCCCAACGGCCCGACGGTCCGACGGTCCGACGGTCCGACGGTCCGTTTGACATTGTTTATCGATTCGACCGAGGAACCGACGGCGCCGCCGACAGTCGCCTTGCGTTTTTTGCGTCGATTGACGATCCTACGCACCTTCCGGCGAGCCGGGGGCCACGTGCGCCTGCCGCGCCGCCCCGCCGTCGTCTCGGACCGTGCCGGTCCGTCATCGCGCCGCGAGCCGCGGCGCCGCGCATTCGACGTACGCCAGAACGATTGCACGATCGACCGAACCGCCGCGCGCGAGCCGCCCTTGCGCCGCGCCGCCGGTTTGCGCAGCATTCCGACAGAACCCTGCCCTTCGGGGCGCCCGATATTCCGCTTATGTTCGAATCCCTGACGACCCTGATCAAGAAGTGGCGCGCGTCGCGCAGCGCGAGTCATCAGCTCGACGCGCTCCTCGCGACGGCCGACGCCGACGCTCCTTACGCGGAGCGCGCCGAATGGCTGATCGAGCTCGCGCACTGGCTGCGCCGCGACGGCGCGATGCTGGCCGCCGCGCCCGCGCAGGCCGAATCCGGCGAACGCACGTTCGCCGCGCACGCGCGGCTGCGCTACGTGCTCCACGTGCTCGATCGCAACCCCGAGTGGAAGACGAACGTCGCGCGCGTGCTGCGCGGCGTGCTGCGCGAAAGCGACGGCATCTCGCTGCTGTGCGACGCCGGAATGCCCGTGCATTCGGGCTTCTTCGGCGCGCTCGTCGAGCGGATCGACTCGTCGCTGATCCCGCCCGCGCCGAACCGCCGCGAGCTCGCCGCGCTGTTCACGCTGATGTTTCCGTCGACGCCCGACGCGCAATGGATCGACGCGCTGCCCGACGATCTGCTCGCGCGCCTGGCCGACCTGTTCGCGTTCGACGTGACCGACAAGGAGCGCCACCAGCCCGGCTCGCTCTCGCGCGACCTGCTCGCCGCGCTGCACAACCTCACGTGCCAGATCAGCTCGACGGGCCTGTCGCAGACGGTACGCAGCCGCCTGTCGGACGAGGACGCGCGCACGCCGCTCGAAGCGCAGCCGTTCTACCGGCTCACGCGCGCGATGCTCGCCGTCGAGACCGCGCAAGCCGCGCTCGACGACGGCGGCGCTCCGAGCAAGCTGCTGCACGAAGTCAACTATCTGCGCGTGCTGCTCGACGAGTGCCGCGTGTCGATCGACGACGTGTTCTCGCATCTGTACCGCAACGGCGTGTCGGTCGACATCGTGTTCCAGGTCGAGCGCATGCGCATGCGCATCCTGCGCGCGGAGACGCTGCTGAATGCGTGGATGGCGCGCGACGATCTGCGCGGCCTCGCGCGCCTGACGGCCGAGCTCGTCGACGCGAATCAAAACAGCCAGAGCGTGTCGCACCTCGTGCGCAGCAACTTCGCCCTCTTCGCGCGCAAGCTCGTCGAGACCAACGCCGACACCGGCGAGCACTACATCTCGCGCGGCCGCGCCGAGTATCTGAGGATGCTGCGGGCGGCGGCGGGCGGCGGGCTCGTGACGGTCGTGACCGTCTGCATCAAGTTCGGGATCACGGGCGCGCACCTGCAATCGATGCTCGAAGGGCTGCTCGCCGGCATCAACTACGCGGCGAGCTTCATGCTGATGCACTTCCTGCATTTCACGCTCGCGACGAAGCAGCCCGCGATGACCGCGCCGACGCTCGCGCGCGAGCTCGACGGCACCGGCCACGACGAAGGCGTGAAGCAGTTCGTGTCGTCGGTGATCGCGCTGATCCGCACGCAGGCGGCCGCGATCTGCGGCAACGTGCTCGTCGTGCTGCCCGTCTGCTTCGCCGTGCAGATGTTCGCGAGCAGCGTGCTGCACGCGAACGTGATTTCGCCGGAGAAGGCGCACGCGACGCTGAAGTCGTTCTCGCTCATCGGCCCGACGCCGATCTACGCGGCGCTGACGGGCGTGCTGCTGTGGGCGTCGAGCCTGCTTGCCGGCTGGGCCGACAACTGGTTCGTGCTGCATCGCGTCGGCGACGCGCTCGCGTACAACCGCCGCCTGCGGATCACGCTCGGCGTCGCGGGCGCGGCGAAGCTCGCGCATTTCTGCCGCTCGAACGTGGCGGGCGTGGTCGCCAACGTCGGGCTCGGGCTGATGCTCGGCCTCGTGCCGGCGATCGTCAGCGCATTCGCGTTCTCGTTCGAGGTGCGGCACGTGACGCTCTCCGCAGGCTCGATCGGCGTCGCGCTCGGCGTGCTCGGCGAGGAAACGCTGCGCTCGGCCGAGCTGTGGTGGGCGGTTGCGGGCGTCTTCAGCATGGCGATCCTCAACGTCGCGGTGAGCTTCGCGCTCGCGTTCACGATGGCGGTGCGCTCGCGCAGCCTGCGGCCGACGAAGGTGCGCGCGCTCGTCGCCGCGATCGGCCGCGCCGTGCTCGCGCGGCCGGCGAGCCTCGTCTGGCCGCCGCGCGGCGCCGCGGCAAGCGATTCCCGCGCGCACTGATCGGGCGGCCGAGCGGGCCGGCGCGGCGGCACGGCGGCGCCCCCCGAGCGGGGAAAGCGCGCCGACGGCGCCGCGCGACGCACCGCGGGCACCGGGGCGGCACGCGGCGACCTCGCGCCGCCCCGGCCGCCGCGCGCGAATCGCGACAACGAACAGGGTGCGTGCGTCGAAGTCGAGGAAGTCGACCCGCCGCACGGGAACACGGCGACGCGCCGATACCCCGATACCCCGATACGCCAACACGCACGATTTCGCCTACCCTGCGCCGATGCGCGGCGCTCTGCGCAACCGCCCGCGGCGAGCCCGCCCACCCCGCGTACAATGGCGTACTTTTGCACGCACCAGCCCGCCTTATGTCCTCGCCGACCCTATTCGACTTCTTCGCTCCCTGCCCGCGCGGGCTCGAAGCCGCGCTCGCCGCCGAGCTCGCGGAAATCGCCGCGCGCCATGCGATCGCCCCGTACGACGCGGGCGAGCAGGTGCCGGGCGGCGTCCATTTCCGCGGCGGCTGGGCGGCCGGCATGGCGGCCAACCTGCATTCGCGGATCGCGAGCCGCGTGCTGCTGAAGATCGCGCACCGTCCGTACCGCAACGAGCAGGACGTCTACGCGCTCGCGCTCGAGCAGCCTTGGGAGCGCTGGTTCGCGTCGACGCAGACGCTGCGCGTCGACATCACCGCGATCAAGTCGCCGCTGAAGAGCCTCGAATTCGCGACGCTGCGCGTGAAGGACGCGATCTGCGACCGCCTGCGCGAGAAGACGGGCGCGCGCCCGAGCGTCGACACCGCGCAGCCGGACGTTCGCGTATTCGCGTTCCTGACGGCCGGCGACTGCACGCTTTACCTCGATACGTCGGGCGAGCCGCTATTCAAGCGCGGCTGGCGCCTCGACAAGGGCGCGGCGCCGCTGCGCGAGAACCTCGCGGCGGGCATCCTGCGCCTGACCGGCTGGATGCCCGGCACGCCGCTGTACGACCCGATGTGCGGCAGCGGCACGTTCGTCGCGGAAGCCGCGCAGATCGCGCTCGGCGTGGCGCCGGGCATCGAGCGCCGCTTCGGCTTCGAGAAGCTCAAGCAGTACGACATCACCGCGTGGCAGGCGCTGAAGGTCGCGGCGATGGACGCGAAGCGCGCGGCGCGCGGCAAGCGCGATGACCTGCTCGTCTTCGGCAGCGACATCTCCGGCGACATGCTCGAGAAGACGCGCGCGAACCTCGAGCGCGCGGGCGTGCCGTCGCTGTGGCTCAAGCAGCTCGACGCGCGCAACATGGCGCCGCCCGTCGAAACGCCAGGCGTGATCGTCACGAACCCGCCGTACGGCGAACGGATCGAGGTGCGCGGCCGCGGCCCACGCGGCGACGCGCGCGAGACGGGGAGAAACCGCGGCGGCGACGACGCGTTCCGCCGCACGCACACCGACGCGCCCGACGGCGAATTCTTCCGCGCGGTGGGCGACGCGCTCAAGCAGCGCTTCACCGGCTGGCAGGCGTTCATGCTGAGCTCGGACCGCACGCTGCCGGGCCAGCTGCGGCTGCGCGAATCGGCGAAGACGCCGCTCTTCAACGGCGCGCTCGAGTGCCGGCTGTTCCGCTTCGATCTGATCGCGGGCAGCGTCCGGCAGCGCCCGGCGGCCGCCGACGGCGACGGCGACGGCGAGTAACGCGCGGCGCGTTCGGCGGCGGCGCATTGCCCGCGCCGCGCAAGCGGCGATCCGGAGCGGCTGACGCGAGCGCCCCGTGGCGCGCCGAATCATTCGGTGCGGATGTTGGACACGGCCGGGCGGGCACAGCCTGTTGAGCTCGGCCGTTGAGCTCGACCATTGAGCTCCGCCGGTCGGGCGCCGCCGGTCGGGCACGGCCGGTCGGGCACGGCGGGATAAGCGCGGCCGGTCAGGCACGAAGCGCGAACGGTCCGCATCAAGCTTGCGCCGTGTGGCGAACGCGCCGATTCCGAGCCGCAGGCGCGATCGCCCGCGCGCGCGCCGGCCCCCATCCGGCGCGGCCGGTTGACTGCGGCCGGTTCGACACGACGCGCCGCTGGCCCGCATCGGCGGCCGCGCTCGAATCGCCCCGCCGGCCCCGTGCGTCGTGCGGCGCGCATGTCGATGCGGCGAGCGCGCAGTCGTCATTTCTTTTCAACGTCACCGTGCCAACGGCGCGCCGTCATCGCGAGCGGCCGCCCCGTCTCGAGCAGCGTCTTCAGGCTCGACAGCACGACGGGCCAGCCCATCCTGATTCCGCGGTCCATGTCCGAATCCGGCACGAGATTCTCGTGCTTCACGGTGAGGCGCACCGCGTCGTCCATGAACGGCTCGACGGCGAACGTCACGCGCGTGTCCTCGCTGCCGGTCGGAAATCGCCACGAGATCACGAGCCGGCTCGGCGAATCGTTCTCGATCACGTCGCCGACGAGATCGACCGTGCGCGGATCGTCGTAATCCTGGTGCTCCCAGCGCGAACCGGGCTTCCAGTCCGGCGACGCGTTGCGGTGCCGGCACCAGTACTCCTTCGTCAGCTCCGCGTTGGTGAGCGCATCGAACACGCGCTCGGGCGTCGATGCGATGTATGTCACGTACACATAAGCGGGGTCAGCCATCGTCGTCTCCCTGTCCTCATCGGTGCGGGCCGCGCCGGGCCCGCGTTGCGGATTGGCGAGCGCCTGCGGGCGGCGCCCGAGCTTGCCGATCCGGCGCTCGGCGGTTTCGGCGGTTTCGGCGGTTTCGTCGATCTCGTCGATCTCGTCGATCTCGTCGAGCGCGGCGAGCGCGGCGAGCGCGGCGAGCGCGGCGAGCGGCTCGGAATTCGGGTCATCCAATTTCTGGCGGCCGCGCGCCCCGCACGATCGCCGCGGTATTCACACCCTCGAAGCACGTCTCGCACGTGCCGCTCCGTCGATTGCCGACGCCTCGCGGCGCGTCGCCGGTGTTATGGCGAACCTATCGGCGAGTTCTTTGTCCAGCCCTTTCGGCAAGCTCTTCGGCAAGCTCTTCGGCAAGCTCTTCGGCAAGCTCTTCGGCAAGCTCTTCGGCAAGCTCTTCGGCAAGCTCTTCGGCAAGCTCTTCGGCAAGCTCTTCGGCAAGCTCTTCGGCAAGCTCTTCGACGAGCCCCTCGCCCCCCCCTCGACAAGCCGTTCGCCGAGCCCTCCGCCGGGTTCGGTTCACGTCGGCCGTCGCGCGCGGCGTATGCGGCGAATCGCGCCGGCAACGGTGCGCGTGGGCCGCGCGCGCATCGAATGCGAGGTCGTCGAACGCCGGGCGGCACGGCTTCATTTTGCGACCTGAAAGTAGCGCGTCAAGCACCGTTACGCTGCTGACAATACGTTGTCAGCAGGCTCCGCGCACACTGCGAAGCCGTCGCGCCGCGACGCGGGTTTCCGGGGCGGACTCCCCCGCACATCAACGTACAAGGAGCTTGCAATGACTACCGCAAACAGCGAACGCGTGATCGCCTGGTTCGACATTCCGTCAGTCGATTTCGACCGCGCGATCCGCTTCTACGAGACCGTGCTGCAAACGGCGTTGCAGCGCGAGGTGATCGGCGGCGTGCCGACCGCGGTCTTCGTGCATCCGGAGGCGGCCACGGGCGGCGCGGTCGTCTACGATCCGCAGCGACTGAAGCCGGGCGCGGACGGCACCGTCGTCTACCTGAACGCGAACGGCCCGGTGACGGCCGCGCTCGAGCGTGCGAAGCGCGCGGGCGGCATCGTGCAGGGCTCGGTGATCGAGCTGCCGAACAACTACGGCTACATCGGCTATCTCGTCGACACCGAAGGCAATCGCGTCGGCCTGCATTCGCTCAAATGCAGTTGAGCGCGTCGCCGGTGAGCTGCGTGCTTGCGCCGACGGGCAGAACGTCGGCCGCGCGAGCCGGGACGCGCCGCGCCGGCGCGCATGCGGCAGCGTGCGAGCCGGCGTGGAGAATGGCCTTCGGCATGGTGTCGGTGTCGGTGTCGGTGTCGACGCCGAAGACGGTGGCGGGAACGGCGACGAAGGCGGAAGCGGCAATCGCCAACCGCACGGCGGCGCGTGCGGCTGGGGAAACGGCGGCGGCGGTGTCGGTGTTGTCGGTGTTGTCGGTGTTGTCGGTGTTGTCGGTGTTGTCGGTGTTGGCGGTGTTGGCGGTGTTGGCGGTGTTGGCGGTGTTGGCGGTGTTGGCGGTGTTGGCGGTGTTGGCGGTGTTGGCGGTGTTGGCGGTGTTGGCGGTGTTGGCGACGTTGGCGACGTTGGCGACGTTGGCGGCAGCGGCGTCAGCGTCAGCGCCAGCGTCAGCGCCAGCGTCAGCGCCAGCGTCGACATCAGCATCGACGTCGACATCACCCCCGATGACGGCCGTAGCGCCGCCGACATCGAAGCACGTGCAATCGCCCGCCGCAACGATCGCGCACATCGGATCGCCTACGAAAACCGCGCGCGCCCGCCGTCGCGCGCGGCGCTATCATCGCGGCATTGCCCCCCTCGTTCCCACTCTCGAAGGCTCGCGATGACGCGCCGCGCCGACCGTCTGTTCCAAATCGCCGAGTTGCTGCGCGGCCGCCGCCTGACGACCGCGCAGCAACTCGCCGACTGGCTGTCGGTATCGCCGCGCACCGTGTATCGCGACGTGCGCGATCTGCAACTGTCGGGCGTGCCGATCGAAGGCGAAGCCGGGATCGGCTACCGCCTGAACCGCGCGGCGAGCCTGCCGCCCCTCACGTTCACCGCGGAAGAGCTCGCCGCGCTCGCGGCGGGCGCGCGGATGCTCGAGACGTGGGGCGGCGCGCGCTTCGCGGGCGGCGCGCGTTCGGCGCTCGCGAAGATCGCGTCGGCGATGCCCGCCGACAAGCGCGCGACGCTCGACCGGCTCGCGGTGTTCGCGCCGTCGTTTCACATCGACCGCGCGTTCTCGGAGAAAGTGGATGCGCTGCACGAAGCGGTCGACGGCCGCCGCGTCGTGAGCTTCGCGTACTGCGACCGGCTCGGCGCGCAGACGACGCGCCGCGTGTGGCCGCTCGGGCTCGTGTACTGGGGCGGGCGCTGGACGATCGGCGCGTGGTGCGAACTGCGCGAGGACTTCCGCACGTTCGACATCGCGCGCATGAACGAGGTCGCGATGCACGGCCCGTTTCCGGATCAGGAGGGCAAGCGGCTCGCCGACTATCTGCGCAAGGCGAACGCGCCCGTGCGCTGAACGCGGCGCAATCGCGCCGCGCGATCTCGAATGCCCGCAAAACGCGTCGCGGCGAGTCGCGAGTCGCGAATTGTGAGTTGCGAGCCACCACTCGCAATTCACGCGGCGCCCCCGCCCGGCACGAAATTGAAAACGAAGAAAACGGAGGAATCAGAGCACAAGCGGCGGCGACCCAAGCGCGCCGGCCGCACGGCGCGATCCGCGTCGCCGCCGCGCCGCCGCGCCGGCGCCCGCACACAAAAGAAAAGCGCCGGATCGACGCGCCCCTTTCGGAGCGCACGCCGACCGGCGCGATGCTGCCGCGCGGCGCGCGCCCGGCCGGGCGCACGCGCGCCGCGTCACTCGACCGACTTCACCATGTCCTCGATCACCTTCTTCGCGTCGCCGAAGACCATCATCGTCTTGTCCATGTAGAAGAGCTCGTTGTCGAGGCCCGCGTAGCCCGCCGCCATCGACCGCTTGTTGACGATCACCGTGCGCGCCTTGTACGCCTCGATGATCGGCATCCCCGCGATCGGCGATTTCGGATCGTTCTTCGCCGCCGGATTCACGACGTCGTTCGCGCCGAGCACGAGCACGACGTCCACCTGCCCGAATTCGCCGTTGATGTCCTCCATCTCGTGGACGATCTCGTACGGCACTTCGGCTTCCGCGAGCAGCACGTTCATGTGGCCCGGCATCCGCCCCGCGACCGGATGAATCGCGTAGCGCACGTCGATGCCCTTCTCGACGAGCTTGTCGGTCAGCTCCTTCAGCGCGTGCTGAGCGCGCGCCACCGCCAGGCCATAGCCCGGCACGATCACGACCGATTCGGCGTTGCCGAGCATGAACGACGCGTCCTCCGCCGAGCCCGACTTCACCGGCCGCTGTTCCTTCTCGCCGCCCGCCGACGCCGCGCCCGCATCGCCGCCGAAGCCGCCCAGGATCACGTTGAAGAACGAGCGGTTCATCGCGTGGCACATGATGTACGACAGGATCGCGCCCGACGAGCCGACGAGCGAGCCCGCGATGATCAGCATCGCGTTGTTCAGCGAGAAGCCGATGCCCGCCGCCGCCCACCCCGAGTACGAGTTCAGCATCGACACGACGACCGGCATGTCCGCGCCGCCGATCGGAATGATGATCAGCACGCCGAGCGCGAACGCGATCGCCGTCATGATTCCGAACGGCAGCCACGATTGCGTGAGGAAGAACAGAGCGCCGAAGCCGAGCATCGCGAGCGCGAGCATCAGGTTCACCAGATGCTGGCCCGGATAGACGACGGGCGCGCCCTGGAACAGCCGGAACTTGTACTTGCCCGACAGCTTGCCGAACGCGATCACCGAGCCGGAGAACGTGATCGCGCCGACGAACGTGCCGATGAACAACTCGATCCGGTTGCCGTACGGGATGAAGTTCGGCGAGCTCGCGTCCTGCGGCACGAGCCCGAACGCCTCCGGCTCCGCGACCACCGCGACCGCGATGCACACGGCCGCGAGACCGATCAGCGAGTGCATCGCCGCGACGAGCTCGGGCATCTTCGTCATCTCGACGCGCGCGGCGATCACCGAGCCCACCGCGCCGCCGATCACGAGCGCGCCGAACACGAGCCCGAGCCCGAGCGGCAGGTTCGCGCCGAGCCACGCGGCCTGCTTCGCGATCAGCGCGACGGTGGTCAGGATCGCGATCGCCATCCCGACCATTCCGAATAGATTGCCTCGTCTAGCGCTCTTCGGATTCGACAGCCCCTTGAGCGCCTGGATGAAGCACACCGACGCGACGAGGTACAGCAACGTGACGACGTTCATGCTCATCGCGCGCCCTCCTTCGCCTTGCCGCCCGCCTGCTTCGGCTCCTTCTTCTTGAACATCTCGAGCATGCGCCTCGTCACGAGGAAGCCGCCGAACACGTTGACCGCCGCGAGCGCGACGGCGAGCGTGCCGAACACCTTGCCGACGCCGCCCAGCGTGAGCGCGGCCGCGAGCATCGCGCCGACGATCACGATCGCCGAGATCGCGTTCGTCACCGCCATCAGCGGCGTATGCAGCGCGGGCGTCACGTTCCACACCACGTGGTAGCCGACGTACACCGCCAGCACGAAGATGATCACGTTGATGACCGTGTGATTGATGATCTCCATGGCCTCCTCCCGTTATTTGCGCACGACTTCGCCGTCGCGGCACAAAAGCGTCGCGGCCACGATGTCGTCCGAAAGATCGATGTTGAGCGCGCCTTCCTTCGTGACGATCAGCTTCAGGAAGTCGAACAGGTTGCGCGCGTAGAGCGACGACGCGTCGGCGGGCACCATCGCGGCCAGGTTCGTGTAGCCCGCGATCGTCACCCCTTGGTGCACGATCACCTGATCGGCGACGGTGAGCGGGCAGTTGCCGCTCTTCCTGCCGTCGAATTCGGGGCCGCGGCCCGCCGCGAGATCGACGAGCACCGAGCCCGGCTTCATCGACTGCACGGTCTCGACGGAGATCAGCGTCGGCGCGGCGCGGCCCGGAATCAGCGCGGTGGTGATCACGATGTCGGCCTGCTTCGCGCGATCGTGCACGAGCGCCGCCTGCCGGCCGAGCCACGACGCCGGCATCGGCCGCGCGTAGCCGCCGACGCCTTGCGCGGCATCGCGCTCTTCTTGCGTTTCGTAAGGAACGTCGAGAAATTTCGCGCCGAGCGATTCGATCTGCTCCTTCACCGCCGGGCGCACGTCGGACGCCTCGATCACGGCGCCCAGGCGCTTCGCGGTCGCGATCGCCTGCAGGCCCGCGACGCCCGCGCCGAGCACGAGCACCCGCGCGGCCTTCACGGTGCCCGCGGCCGTCATCAGCATCGGAAAGAAGCGCGGATACAGCGTCGCGGCGACGAGCACCGCCTTGTAGCCGGCGATGTTCGCCTGCGACGACAGCACGTCGAGGCTCTGCGCGCGCGTCGTGCGCGGCGCGGCTTCGAGCGCGAAGCCCGTCACGCCCGCCGCCGCGAGGCGCGCCGCCTGCTCGGCGTTGAACGGCTCGAGCATGCCGACCAGCACCGAGCCTCGCTTCAGATGCCCGTTCTCGGCGTCGGTCGGCGCCTGGACCTTCAGCACGATGTCCGCGGCGAACGCGGCGGCCGCATCGGCGAGCTCCGCGCCGGCCGCCGCATACGCGTCGTCCGGAAAGCTCGCGGCCGTGCCCGCGCCGCGCTCGACCGTGACGCGGTGGCCAGCCGCCGCGTATTTCTTGACCGTCTCCGGCGTCGCCGCCACGCGCGCCTCGTTCGCCCGCGTTTCGGCAGGCACTCCGATATGCATCGTCGATCCCTCCTCTTCGTTTGTTCTACTGCGACGGCGAGCCGGAAGACTGACATACCGGCTCGAAGGCAACGGCTGTTTCAGGCGCCACTTTAACCGAAAGCGGTGACGATTCATCAATGCGACCCCTTTCCGGCGGCCGCGCCCGTGCGCATCGGCAACGCCCGCAGTTGCGCCGGGGTCGGAACCGCGCTATACGCGCATTCGGCAGCCGCGCGGCGCAACCGGTAAAATGCGCGGCTATGAAACCCGAAATCTGGACCCCGCACGTGACGGTCGCCGCGATCGTCGAACGCGACGGGCGCTTTCTCGTGATCGAAGAACAAACGTCGTCCGGCCTGCGCATCAACCAGCCGGCGGGCCACCTCGAAGCCGGCGAGACGCTCGTCGAAGCGGTGATCCGCGAGACGCTCGAGGAAACCGCGCATCCGTTCGAGCCGGACGCGCTCGTCGGCGTGTATCTCGCGCACTACGCACGCCCGGCGAGCGCCGGCGCGACCTACCTGCGCTTCACGTTCTGCGGCCGCGCGGGCGTCGAGCACGCCGATCGCGCGCTCGACGCCGGCATCGTCCGCACGCTGTGGATGACGCCCGAGGAACTGCGCGCCTGCGAGGATCGCCACCGCTCGCCCGCGGTGATGCGTTGCGTCGACGACTACCTCGCCGGCCGCCGCGTGCCGCTCGATTTCGTGCATACGCATTCGGTCGCGCCGTATCGCGCGGCCCCGGATCATCAGGCGGTGGGCAAATGACGAAGCGTCGAGTCGTGGTGGGCATGTCGGGCGGCGTCGATTCGTCGGTGACGGCGTGGCTCTTGAAGGAACAGGGCTACGACGTCGTCGGCCTCTTCATGAAGAACTGGGAGGACGACGACGACGGCGAATACTGCTCGACGCGGCAGGATTGGATCGACGTCGTGTCGGTCGCGGACCTGATCGGCATCGACGTCGAGGCCGTCAATTTCGCGGCCGAATACAAGGACCGGGTATTCGCCGAGTTCCTGCGCGAATACTCGGCGGGCCGCACGCCGAACCCGGACGTGCTGTGCAACGCCGAGATCAAGTTCAAGGCGTTCCTCGATCACGCGATGTCGCTCGGCGCGGAAACGATCGCGACCGGCCACTACGCGCGCGTGCGCGAGCGCGACGGCCGCTTCGAGCTGCTGAAGGCGCTCGATCATACGAAAGACCAGTCGTACTTCCTGCATCGCCTCAATCAGGCGCAACTGTCGAAAACGATGTTCCCGCTCGGCGAGATCCCGAAGACGAAGGTCCGCGAGATCGCCGCGCAGATCGGGCTGCCGAACGCGAAGAAGAAGGATTCGACGGGCATCTGCTTCATCGGCGAGCGCCCGTTCCGCGATTTCCTGAACCGCTATCTGCCGACGAAACCCGGCCCGATGAAGACGCCCGACGGCAAGACGGTCGGCGAGCACATCGGCCTCGCGTTCTACACGTTCGGCCAGAGGAAGGGCATCGGGCTCGGCGGCAGCAAGGACGGCAGCGGCGAGCCGTGGTTCGTCGCGGCGAAGGACATTGCGTCGAACACGCTCTACGTCGTGCAGGGCCACGATCATCCGTGGCTGCGCTCGCGCGAGCTCGTCGCGGGCAACGTGAGCTGGGTCGCGGGCGAGCCGCCCGCCGACGGCGCGCGGTGCGGCGCGAAAACCCGTTATCGGCAGGCCGACGCGGCTTGCATGTTCGGCCGGGCCGCGCCGGATCGAGGCGCGTCAAGCCGGGCCGGGCAAGACCGAGCCGCGCCGGGCGCCGGCGCACCGCCTGCCGGCGCGGCCGATGCCGGCGGCGAGCGCTTCTCGCTCACGTTCGACGAGCCGCAATGGGCCGTCACGCCCGGCCAGTCGGCCGTGCTGTACGACGGCGACGTATGCGTCGGCGGCGGGATCATCGAGTCCGCGGCGACGGAACGCCCCGACGCCGCCCCCGAGGGCCGCGCAAGCGCGCTCGCCGAAGCGCGCTGAACCCCGATCGGTTTAGACTTGCGGCACGCGAGGCACGCGAGGCACGCCGCGCCGGCCGGGCGCCGTGCGCGCGCGCCGCCGCGCCTGCCGCCGACGCGCGGCGGCATCCGAAAAACGATATGGAGTCCCCATGCTTTCTCGACGCTATCTCGCGATGTGGTGCGCGCTCGCCCTCTTCGCGGCCGTCGCCGTGCTCGCGGCGCGGCACACGATCTCGTGGCTGTGGATCGTGCCCGTCGCCGCGCTCGTCGCGCTCGGCCTGTACGACCTGAAGCAGGACCGCCACGCGATCCTGCGCAACTATCCGCTCTGGGGCCATCTGCGCTTCCTGTTCGAATTCATCCGCCCCGAAATCCGCCAGTACTTCGTCGAGGACGATACCGACGAAAAACCGTTCTCGCGCGCGCAGCGCAGCCTCGTCTACCAGCGCGCGAAGAACGTCGCCGACAACCGGCCCTACGGCACCGAGCTCGACGTGAAGGCGGTCGCGCACGAATGGATCAGCCATTCGCTCGCGCCGACGAAGCTCGACGGCCACGACTTCCGGGTGCGCGTGGGCGCGACGCGCGAGCAGCCGTACGACATCTCGATCTTCAACATCTCGGCGATGAGCTTCGGCGCGCTGTCGGCGAACGCGATCCGCGCGCTCAATCTCGGCGCGAAGCAAGGCGGCTTCGCGCACGACACGGGCGAAGGCTCGCTGTCGAAATATCACCGCGAGCATGGCGGCGACATCATCTGGGAGATCGGCTCCGGCTACTTCGGCTGCCGCCGCGACGACGGCACGTTCGATCCGGACACATTCGAGAAGCAGGCGCGCGCCCCGCAGGTGAAGATGATCGAGGTGAAGCTGTCGCAAGGCGCGAAGCCCGGCCACGGCGGCGTGCTGCCCGCCGCCAAGATCACGCCCGAGATCGCCGAGACGCGCGGCGTGCCGATGGGCAAGGATTGCGTGTCGCCCGCCGCGCACTCGGCGTTCTCGACGCCGCGCGGGCTGCTCGAATTCGTCGACCGGCTGCGCGAGCTGTCCGGCGGCAAGCCGACGGGCTTCAAGCTGTGCGTCGGCCATCCGTGGGAATTCTTCGGGATCGCGAAGGCGATGCTCGAGACGGGCATCGTGCCGGACTTCATCGTCGTCGACGGCGCGGAAGGCGGCACCGGCGCGGCGCCCCTCGAATTCACCGATCACGTCGGCGTGCCGCTGCAGGAAGGGCTTCTCCTCGTGCACAACACGCTCGTCGGGATCGGGCTGCGCGAGCGGGTGAAGCTCGGCGCGAGCGGCAAGATCATCACCGCGTTCGATATCGCGCGCACGCTCGCGATCGGCGCGGACTGGGTGAACTCGGCGCGCGGCTTCATGTTCGCGGTCGGCTGCATCCAGGCGCAGCACTGCCACACCGACCGCTGCCCGACGGGCGTCGCGACGCAGGACCCGGTGCGCCAGCGCGCGCTCGTCGTGCCGGACAAGGCGGAGCGCGTCCACAACTTCCATCGCAACACGCTGCACGCGCTGCAGGAGCTCGTGCAGGCGGCGGGGCTGTCGCACCCGTCCGAGCTGCGCGCGCATCACATCGTGCAGCGCGTCGCGCCGCACGAAGTGCGGCTGATGTCGCAACTGCTCAAGTATCTGGAGCCGGGCGCGCTGCTGAACGGCGGCCATTGCGGCTTCTCGCTGTACGAGACGTGGTGGCCCGTCGCGCGCAGCGATTCGTTCTCGCCCGGCGAGGCCGTATACGCGCGCGTCGACAAGCGCGCGCCGGCGCGCGCGTAGCCGCATCGCGCGAAGCGTCGCGACGGCGCGCGCGGCGAAGCGGTCGTGCGAATCGTCGCGGTGCGGCGGTGCGGCGGTGCGGCGGTGCGGCGGTGCGGCGGTGCGGCGGTGCGGCGGTGCGGCGGTGCGGCGGTGCGGCGGTGCGGCGGTGCGGCGGTGCGGCGGTGCGGGCAAATATGATGCGACGATCCACAGCCGATGCAACCGCCTACAGCCGTTGAACGGCGCGATCGCGAGCCGCGTTCCGAAACGCCGCGCCGTCAGCCGGCTCGCGCGACGCAGCTTCGCCCCGCGAACACTCGATGCATCAAACGAAAACGCCCCATCCGGGGCGTTTTTTCGTCATCGCCGCGTGCGGCGACGCGTCACTGCGGAACCGTGTCGACGAACGTCTGGCGCTGCGCGAGCTTCGCGAAATGCTTGTCGAGATTCGAATGGCGCTCGCGCCAGTTGATCTCCGGCATCCGGAATTCGAGGTAGCCGAGCGCGCAGCCGAGCGCGATGTCGGCGAGCGTGTAGTGATTGCCGACGCACCACGTCTTGCCGGCGAGGCCCTGCGACATCGCGACGAGGCCGTCGTCGATCTTGCGCTGCTGGCGCGCGATCCACGCGTCGCTGCGCTGATGCGGCTCGCGCTGCACGTGCTCGATGCGGATCGCGACCGCCGCGTCGAGCACGCCGTCGCCGAGCGCCTCCCAGCACCGCACCTCGACGCGCTCGCGTCCGGACGGCGGAATCAGCTTGCCGACGGGCGAAAGCGTGTCGACGTATTCGCAGATCACGCGCGAATCGAACACGGCGGCGCCGTCTTCCATCACGAGGCACGGCACCTTGCCGAGCGGGTTCGACGCATGGATGTCGGTGTCCGGCGCCCAGACGTTTTCGAGCTCCAGCTTGTAGTCGATCTTCTTTTCAGCGAGCACGATTCGCGCCTTGCGGACGAACGGGCTGCTGAGCGAACCGATTAATTTCATCATCTGTCTTCTGTCGGGAATACCGCCCGAGAGTATACGTTGTCGCCGATCATAACCGGCCGTTGCGTCTGCGTTGATAATCGGCCGTCCGGCCTGTGGATGGTTTGCAACAATGACGCCCGCCGCGCGGGCCGGCAAGGCGGCGGCCGGCTTTGCTTCGGCCGCGGCCGCGGCCGCGCGGGCCGGGTCGCGGATTCGCGCCGACGTCCCGCGCCGACACGCCGGCCGCGCTCGACGGGCAGCGCGGCTTCGCGTCGCGCGCGGCGCGCTTTGTGTGTGCTTTCGCGTGCGCTGTTGCGCGCGCGGTTTCATGCGCGCACGGGCGCGGCGGGTCGAGCCGCCCCGCGGCGTCCGCACGGCCGCCTCGCCCCGTCGCGCGCGCGACCCGCGCGACGGCGCTACAATCGCGTGATGAATCAGCCGACCGAACCCGCCATCGCCCTCGACGTCCACCGCCAGCGCCGCGACCGCGTGCTGGCCAAGCTGCGCGCGCAAGGCGGCGGCGTCGCCATCGTGCCGACCGCGCCGGAAGTGCCCCGCAATCGCGACAGCGATTATCCGTACCGGCACGACAGCTACTTCCACTACCTGACGGGCTTCTCCGAGCCCGACGCGCTGCTCGTCCTCGACGCGTCGGCGGCAGGCGACGCGCCCCGCGCGATCCTCTTCTGCCGCGCGAAGAATCCCGAGCGCGAGATCTGGGAAGGGTTCCATTTCGGCCCCGAAGCCGCGCGCGACGCGTTCGGCTTCGACGCCGCGTTCCCGTACGACGCGCTCGACGCCGAGATGCCGCGCCTTCTCGCCGATGCGCACGCGCTCCACTACCGCTTCGGCGCGTCGGCCGAATTCGACGGCCGCCTGAACGGCTGGCTCGACGCGGTGCGCGCGCGCGCCCGCGCTGGCGTCGCCGCGCCCGGCGCCGCATTCGATCTCGAGCCGCTCCTCGACGACATGCGCCTCGTGAAAGATCCGCACGAGCAGGCGATCATGCGCCGCGCGGCCGAGATTTCCGCGCTCGCGCACCGCCGCGCGATGGCCGCGTGCCGTCCCGGGGTGCGCGAATACGAACTCGAGGCCGAGCTGCTCTACACGTTTCGCCGCCACGGCGCGCAATCGCCCGCCTACGGCTCGATCGTCGCGACGGGCGCGAACGCGTGCGTGCTCCACTATCCGGCCGGCAACACGATCGTCAAGGACGGCGACCTGATCCTGATCGACGCCGCCTGCGAGCTCGACGGCTACGCATCCGACATCACCCGCACGTTCCCGGCGAACGGCCGCTTCTCGGGCCCGCAGCGTGCGCTCTACGACATCGTGCTCGCCGCGCAGGAAGCGGCGATCGCGGCGACGCGCGCGGGCACGTCGTTCGACGCGCCGCACGACGCCGCGGTGCGCGTGCTCGCGCAGGGCATGCTCGACACCGGGCTCGTGCCGAAGGCGCGCTTCGCGAGCGTCGACGACGTGATCGCCGAGCGTGCGTACACGCGCTTCTACATGCACCGCACGGGCCATTGGCTCGGGATGGACGTGCACGACTGCGGCGACTACCGCGAGCGCGGCGCGCCGCGCGACGACGACGGCGCGCTGCCGTCGCGCGTGCTGCACGCGGGCATGGCGCTCACGATCGAGCCGGGCCTCTACGTGCGCCCGGCCGACGACGTGCCGCAGGCGTTCTGGGACATCGGCATCCGGATCGAGGACGACGCGTTCGTCACGCCGACGGGGTGCGAGCTGATCACGCGCGACGTGCCGGCGGCCGCCGACGAGATCGAGGCGTTGATGCGCGACGCGCAGACGCAAAGCGCCCGCCCGCAGCCATGACCCGCCCGCGCGCTTTCCTATCGAGACCCACGATTCAAGAACGATGACGACCGCCGCCCCCTCGCCCGCTTTCGACTTCGATATCGCGATCGTCGGCGCCGGGCCGGTCGGGCTTGCGCTCGCCGGCTGGCTCGCGCGGCGCAGCGCGACCCGCGCGCTGTCGGTCGCGCTCGTCGACGCGCGCGATCCCGACGCGAGCGCGAACGATCCGCGCGCGATCGCCGTGTCGCAAGGCAGCCGGATGCTGCTCGATACGCTCGGCTGGCCGGGCGACGCGACGCCGATCGAGCACATCCACGTCTCGCAGCGCGGCCATTTCGGCCGCACGCTGATCGATCGCGACGAGCACGATCTCGCCGCGCTCGGCTACGTCGTGCGCTACGGCTCGATCGTGCAGGCGCTCGCGCGCGCAGTGCGCGGCACGCCCGCGCACTGGTTCACGTCGACATCCGCGCATTCGCCGGCGCAGGACGCCGACGGCGTGACCGTCACGCTCGACACGCCGCAAGGCGCGCGCGCGCTGCGCGCGCGCGTGCTCGTGAACGCGGAAGGCGGCCTCTTCGACGACGGCAAGCGCAAGCTGACCGAGAGCGCGAAAAATCGCGACTATGGACAGACGGCGCTCGTCGGCACCGTCACGGTGTCGGCGCCGCGACCGCGCGTCGCCTGGGAGCGCTTCACCGGCGAAGGCCCGCTCGCGCTGCTGCCGCTCGGCGGCCCGCAACAGGCGGATTACGCGCTCGTCTGGTGCTGCGCGCCCGACGTCGCGCGGCGGCGCAGCGAATTGCCCGACGACGCGTTCCTGCAGGAACTCGGCGCGACGTTCGGCACGCGGATGGGACACTTCACGCGGATCGCCGGACGCGCGGCGTTCCCGCTCGGGCTCGCCGCGGCCGATACGCTCGTCGACGGCCGGGTCGCGATCGTCGGCAACGCCGCGCAGACGCTGCACCCGGTCGCGGGCCAAGGGCTGAACCTCGGGCTGCGCGACGCGCACACGCTCGCCGAGACGTTGTCCGAGCACGGCGCGACGCCGCTCGCGCTCGCGACGTTCAACGCGCGCCGCGCGCTCGACAGACGCTTCACGATCGGCGCGACCGATACGCTCGCCCGCCTGTTCACCATCGAGTCGCGCCCGCTCGCGGTGCTGCGCGGCGCGGCGCTCACCGCGCTCGAATTCGTGCCGCCGCTCAAGACGGCGATCGCGCGGCAGATGATGTTCGGACAGCGGCGCTGACGCGCACGGGCGCGGCCGTCGGCACGCGATCGTCGGTCATCGCCGGCGCGCGGCGTTCGGTCGCCGAAGGCTGAATGTCGGCAGCCGGCGGCCCGGCCGATCGAATCGAAATCGAAAAGCAGGCCGCGCGCCGTTGCGGCCATGTTCGCTCGAGTCATCTCGAGCGATGCCCGCGAGCCGCGCGTCGTGCGATCCGGGCAACGGTTTCTTCGCCGAGCGATTCGGTCAAGCCGCGACCGGCGTTTTTCCGACGCAATCGCGCGACGGGGCCGGCATCGAGCCTCTCATGCCGCACGCACGCTTTCCGCGTCGACGCCCATCCCGGCCGCCTCTCGCCGCGCCGCCGCCTTGCGCACCGAGACGCACGAGAAACGCGAGCGCGCGAGCGCCGTCACCGAAGCCGACGCCAACCGGCTTCGCGAGCTCGCGGCCCATTTCCCGCCGCATCGCAGCTACACCGCTTCGCAGGCGCGCACGATGCGTCATCCCACCTTCACGCAAGATTCATCGACGATTTAACGATTGCCGACAGTTGCCTAATTCGGCGGCACCGGCGGTTACGGTAAAATGCGCGTTTTCCCTTTTCCCGACGCCCCGCCCGCGCCCCGCGCGGGCGCTCCCATTGCGATGCCCGTCCTAGGCTCTCACGTTCTGCGCAACAACCTGTTCGTCGCCCCGATGGCGGGCGTCACGGACCGGCCGTTCCGCCAGCTGTGCAAGCGGCTCGGCGCGGGCTACGCCGTGTCCGAGATGGTCGCGTCGAACGCGCAGCTCTGGAAGAGCGAGAAGACGATGCGCCGCGCGAACCACGCGGGCGAAGTCGAGCCGATCGCGGTGCAGATCGCGGGCGCCGATCCGGCGATGATGGCCGAGGCCGCGCGTCACAACGTCGCGAACGGCGCGCAGATCATCGACATCAACATGGGCTGCCCGGCGAAGAAGGTCTGCAACGTCGCCGCCGGCTCGGCGCTCCTGCAGAACGAGCCGCTCGTGCAGCGGATCGTCGAGGCCGTCGTCGGCGCGGTCGGCGCGGGGCCCGACGCCGTGCCCGTCACGCTGAAGATCCGCACCGGCTGGGACCGCGAGCACAAGAACGCCATCACGATCGCGAAGCTCGCCGAGGCGGCCGGCATCTCGATGCTGACCGTGCACGGCAGAACCCGCGCCGACCTGTACCGCGGCGACGCCGAATACGACACGATCGCGGCCGTGAAGGCCGCCGTGCGCATTCCGGTCGTCGCGAACGGCGACATTACGTCGCCGCAAAAGGCGAAGGCGGTGCTCGACG
The DNA here is from genome assembly GCF_001524445.2 of Burkholderia savannae. Classification (NCBI taxonomy): domain Bacteria; kingdom Pseudomonadati; phylum Pseudomonadota; class Betaproteobacteria; order Burkholderiales; family Burkholderiaceae; genus Burkholderia; species Burkholderia savannae. The sequence continues at coordinate 498,052 of NZ_CP013417.1, read as the reverse complement.
CGACGGGCGCCGACGCGCTGATGATCGGCCGCGCCGCGCAAGGAAGGCCATGGCTCTTCCGCGAAATCGATCATTTCCTGCAAAGCGGCGAGCTCCTGCCGCCGCCGCGCATCGACGAAATCCGCCAGGTGATGAACGAGCACCTCGAGGATCACTACACGTTTTACGGCGAATTCACGGGAGTCCGTACTGCACGCAAGCACATCGGCTGGTACACTCGCGGCCTTTCCGGCGCCAACGGGTTCCGGCACCGGATGAACACGCTCGAAACCACCCGCGAGCAGCTTGCCGCCGTCAACGAATTCTTCGACGCGCAACAGGCGCTGTCCGACCGCCTCGTCTATGTCGACGACGAAGACGGCGGCTGCGGCGAGCCGGGCGATTCTAACCAGTTAGCAGCATGAGCAAGCACAACATCGAACAATGCGTCCGCGACAGCCTGGATGGCTACTTCCGGGATCTCGACGGCTCCAATCCGCACGACGTCTATGAAATGGTGATGTCGTGCGTCGAAAAGCCTATGCTCGAAGTCGTGCTCGAACAGGCGGGCGGCAACCAGTCGCTCGCCGCGGAGTACCTCGGCATCAATCGCAACACGCTGCGCAAGAAGCTGCAGCAGCACGGCCTGCTGTAGGCGGCCGAACCGTCCCCGTTTTCCTGGCTATTGGTGGTTCCATCATGATCAAGCAAGCGCTCATTTCCGTTTCCGACAAGACCGGCATCGTCGACTTCGCGAAAGCGCTGTCCGAGCTCGGCGTCAAGCTGCTGTCGACGGGCGGCACCGCGAAACTGCTCGCCGAAGCGGGCCTGCCCGTCACCGAAGTGGCCGACTACACCGGCTTCCCGGAAATGCTCGATGGGCGCGTGAAGACGCTGCACCCGAAGGTGCACGGCGGCATCCTCGCCCGCCGCGACCTGCCCGAGCACATGCAGGCGCTGGAACAGCACGGCATCCCGACGATCGACCTGCTCGTCGTGAACCTGTATCCGTTCGTCGCGACGATCGCGAAGGACGACTGCACGCTCGCCGACGCGATCGAGAACATCGACATCGGCGGCCCGACGATGCTGCGCTCCGCGGCGAAGAACCACCGCGACGTGACGGTCGTGGTCGACCCGGCCGACTACGCGGTCGTGCTCGACGAAATGAAGGCGAACGGCAACACGGTCGGCTACCCGACCAACTTCCGCCTCGCGACGAAGGTGTTCGCGCATACCGCGCAATACGACGGCGCGATCACGAACTACCTGACGAGCCTGACCGACGAGCTGAAGCATGCGTCGCGCAACGCGTACCCGGCGACGCTGAACCTCGCGTTCGACAAGGTGCAGGACCTGCGCTACGGCGAGAATCCGCACCAGAGCGCGGCGTTCTACCGCGACGTCGCGACGCCGGCCGGCGCGCTCGCGAACTACCGCCAGCTGCAGGGCAAGGAACTCTCGTACAACAACATCGCCGATTCGGACGCCGCGTGGGAATGCGTGAAGACGTTCGACGCGCCGGCGTGCGTGATCATCAAGCACGCGAACCCGTGCGGCGTCGCGGTCGGCAACGATTCGGCCGACGCGTACGCGAAGGCGTTCCAGACCGATCCGACGTCGGCGTTCGGCGGCATCATCGCGTTCAACCGGGAAGTCGACGAAGCCGCCGCGCAGGCGGTGGCGAAGCAGTTCGTCGAAGTGCTGATCGCGCCGTCGTTCTCGGATGCGGCCAAGCAGGTGTTCGCGGCGAAGCAGAACGTGCGTCTCCTCGAGATCGCGCTGGGCGACGGCCATAACGCGTTCGACCTGAAGCGCGTCGGCGGCGGCCTGCTCGTGCAGTCGCTCGATTCGAAGAACGTGCAGCCGCGCGAGCTGCGCGTCGTCACGAAGCGCCATCCGACGCCGAAGGAAATGGACGACCTCCTCTTCGCATGGCGCGTCGCGAAGTACGTGAAATCGAACGCGATCGTGTTCTGCGGCAACGGGATGACGCTCGGCGTCGGCGCGGGCCAGATGAGCCGCGTCGATTCGGCGCGCATCGCGAGCATCAAGGCGCAGAACGCGGGCCTCTCGCTGGCCGGCTCGGCGGTTGCGTCGGATGCGTTCTTCCCGTTCCGCGACGGCCTCGACGTCGTCGTCGCGGCGGGCGCGACCTGCGTGATCCAGCCGGGCGGCTCGGTGCGCGACGACGAGGTGATCGCCGCCGCCGACGAGCACAACATCGCGATGGTGGTGACGGGCGTGCGCCACTTCCGCCACTGATTCGTACGACGCAGCGTTTCCGGCGAAACCCGGCGGTGGATCACCGCCGGGTTTTTTATCGGTCGCGCGGAACCGATGCGTGGCGAGTGACGGGTCGGGACGGCGGCTCTTTGGCATGGCGGTCGTTGGCGGCGGCGGCTCGCTGTGGCCGTACGCGGCGGGCATCGTTGGCGGCGGCGGCTCGCTGCAGTCAGCGTAGGGCGGCAGCGGCTCGCTGCAGTCGTACGCTGCGGCCGTCGTTGGGTGGCAACGGCTCGCTGCGCGGCCGTTCCTTGCGGCGGTTTCCGTTGCAATGGCGCAGTGGTTCGTCGCGGCGCTTCTTCGAAGCGGCAAGCTCGGCGGCCCGGCCATTTGAAGCGATCGCTCGCGCGAAGCCGAATTCCGTCGGAAGCAACGCCGTGTTCGGCGCTCGGTATCTCGGTATCTCGGCATTTCGGCATTTCGGCATTTCGGCATTTCGGCATTTCGACATCTCGGTATCTCGACAGAGCGACAGCGCGACATCTCGGCATCGATTCAACCGACGGCTTCGCGCCGCTCGCACCCCGTTCCGGCGCTTGCCTCCCGACCGCACGCAACGAGCGTCCGGCGCCGGCCGCCGCGATCGCGCAGCGCTCGCATGATCCACGTTCGCCGCCCCGCTCGCGCGGCGTTGCGCCGTCCGCTTTCGCCGGGCTCCGGCGTCATTCGTGTAGTATCGGTCGCACATAGCTTTTCCGTTTCTCCATGCGAATCCTCGGCATCGACCCCGGCTTGCGCGTCACCGGCTTCGGCGTGATCGACGTCAGCGGCCATCGGCTCGCGTACGTCGCGAGCGGCGTGATCAAGACGCCCACCGCCGACCTGCCCACGCGGCTCGGCACGATCTACGACGGCGTCTCGACGCTGATCCGCGAGCACACGCCCGATCAGGCGTCGATCGAAAAAGTGTTCGTCAACGTCAATCCGCAATCGACGCTGCTCCTCGGCCAGGCGCGCGGCGCCGCCATTTGCGGGCTCGTGTCGGGCGGCCTGCCCGTCGCCGAGTACACCGCGCTGCAGCTCAAGCAGGCGGTGGTCGGCTACGGACGCGCGACGAAGGAGCAGATGCAGGAAATGGTCGCGCGCCTGCTGAGCCTGTCCGGACTGCCAGGCACCGACGCGGCCGACGCGCTCGGGATGGCGATCTGTCACGCGCACGGCGGCAACACGCTCAACACGCTCGGCGGCATCGCGCCCGCGCTCGCGAAGAAGGGGCTGCGCGTTCGGCGCGGGCGGCTCATCGGATAAGGCGGCCGGCTCGACGTGTGCCGCCCGCGCGGGTGGAAACCGTGTTTGCCCGGATCGATCCCGATCAACGAGACGGCTTTCGCGACGGCGCCCCAATGAAGAATCCCTGCCCGGCATCGTCCGCCAAGCCGGGATCGGGCTGACCATCCCATGGCGCCCGGCGACGCCAAGCGGATGCCGCCCGCTCCACCGCCCGCATCGGGCTTCGCGCGCGTTCGCGCCGCTGCCGCTCGCGCCCCGCGGTGCGCTACACTCGCGCTTTCCGTTCCGTCCCGCACTCGCCATGATCGGTCGCATCGCCGGCACCCTGCTCGAAAAGAACCCTCCGCACATCCTCGTCGACTGCAACGGCGTCGGCTATGAAGTCGACGTGCCGATGAGCACGTTCTACAACCTGCCGCACACGGGCGAGAAGGTCGTGCTGCTGACCCAGTTGATCGTCCGCGAGGACGCGCACCTGCTGTACGGCTTCCTCACGCCGCAGGAGCGCTCGACGTTCCGGGAACTGCTCAAGATCACGGGCGTCGGCGCGCGGATGGCGCTCGCCGTGCTGTCCGGGATGAGCGTCGCGGAGCTGTCGCAAGCGGTCACGCTGCAGGACGCCGCGCGCCTGACGCGCGTGCCGGGCATCGGCAAGAAGACAGCCGAGCGCCTGCTCCTCGAGCTCAAGGGCAAGCTCGGCGCAGATCTCGGCCCGCTCGCCGGCGCGGCCTCGCCTTCCGACCACGCGACCGACATCCTCAACGCACTTCTCGCGCTCGGCTATTCGGAGAAGGAAGCGCTCGCCGCGATCAAGAACGTGCCGGCCGGCACCGGCGTGTCCGAAGGCATCAAGCTGTCGCTCAAGGCGCTGTCGAAGGCGTAGCGGCTCGAACGGCGCGTCGTCGAAGACAGCTTCGCATGCCGTGCGCCGCCAGGCGACTCGGCCGTTCGGCCAGGTTGGCCGGAGCACGCCGCGCGGTACAATGGCCGCATGATCGAAACCGACAAACTCGCCGCCGAGCGGATCATTGCCGCCACGCCCGCGTCTTCGCACGAAGAGGCGTTCGAACGCGCGCTGCGCCCGCGCCAGCTCGACGAATACGTCGGCCAGGAAAAGGTGCGCGGCCAGCTCGAAATCTTCATCGAGGCCGCGAAGCGTCGCGCCGAAGCGCTCGACCACGTGCTGCTGTTCGGACCGCCCGGCCTCGGCAAGACGACGCTCGCGCACATCATTGCGCGCGAAATGGGCGTGAATCTGCGCCAGACGTCCGGCCCCGTGCTCGAGCGGGCGGGCGACCTCGCCGCGCTCCTCACGAACCTCGAAGCGAACGACGTTCTCTTCATCGACGAGATCCATCGCCTGTCGCCCGTCGTCGAGGAAATCCTGTATCCGGCGCTCGAGGATTACCAGATCGACATCATGATCGGCGAAGGGCCCGCCGCGCGCAGCGTGAAGCTCGACCTGCAGCCGTTCACGCTCGTCGGCGCGACCACCCGCGCCGGGATGCTGACGAACCCGCTGCGCGACCGTTTCGGCATCGTCGCGCGGCTCGAATTCTATGACGCCGAGCAACTGTCGCGGATCGTGCGGCGCTCGGCGTCGCTGCTGAACGCGCAGATCGATCCGAACGGCGCGCTCGAGATCGCGAAGCGCTCGCGCGGCACGCCGCGGATCGCAAACCGGCTGCTGCGCCGCGTGCGCGACTACGCGGAAGTGAAGGCGGACGGCAACATCACCGCGTCCGTCGCGGACGCCGCGCTCGCGATGCTCGACGTCGATCCGGTCGGCTTCGACCTGATGGACCGCAAGTTGCTCGAAGCGATCCTGCACAAGTTCGACGGCGGACCGGTCGGCGTCGACAACCTCGCCGCCGCGATCGGCGAGGAGCGCGACACGATCGAGGACGTGCTCGAGCCGTACTTGATCCAGCAGGGCTTCCTGCAGCGCACGCCGCGCGGCCGCGTCGCGACGCTCCTTACCTACCGGCACTTCGGGCTCGCCGCGCCGGACGCCGCGAGCCCCGTGCGCAACCTCTGGGGCACGCCGGACGCCGAGGGCTGACGCCCCCCGTCCCGACGAGTCGACCGATGTCCGCCCCGCTTCGCGACCGCCCCGCCCGCTCCCCGATCGGACATCCGCTCGTCGAGCGCGTGCGCGCCCGCGTCGCGGGCGGCGTCACGCATCTGACGTCCGGCAGCGGCCCGTCGCTCGACTACTCGTCGCCGCCGGGCGACCCGGGCCTCTTCGGCCCCGACGCGGTGTGCTGGAAGGTGCATGCCGATTTCACGTCGATGATGACGGGCGGAATCTCCGCGCTGCTGCTGCAGGCGCTGCACCCGCTCGCGCTCGCGGGCGTGTGGGACCATTCGACGTTCCGCACCGACATCCTCGGCCGCCTGCGCCGCACCGCGACGTTCATCTCCGGCACGACGTACGGCAGCCGCGCCGATGCGCTGAAGCTGATCGAACGCGTGAAGGCGATACACGAGACCGTCGTCGGCACGGGGCTCGATGGCCGCCCGTATCGCGCGAGCGATCCCGCACTGCTCACGTGGGTGCACGTCGCCGAGGTGTCGAGCTTTCTCGCCGCGCACCTGCGCTACGTGAATCCGCTGTTGCCGGGCGCCGATCAGGACCGCTACTACGCGGAAACCGCGCGCATCGCCGAGCTGCTGGGCGCGACGAACGTCCCGAAGACGCGCGCCGACGTCGCCGCGTACTTCGCCGCGACGCGCCCCGAGCTCGAAGCGAGCGAGCGCACGCACGAGGTGGTACGGACCCTGATGAACGTGCCGGTGCCGAGGCCGGCGATGCGCCCCGCCGCCGCGCTCCTCTTCAACGCCGGCGTCGATCTGTTGCCGACGTGGGCGCAACGGATGCTCGGCCTGTCGTCGCTCGCGCCGGTGCGCCGCGCGCTCGTTCGGCCCGGCGTGCGGATCGTCGCGCCGGTGATCCGCTGGGCGCTCGTCAACGGCGTATCGAAGCGCGCACGCCGGCGGGTGTCCGCCCGGCCGGAGCAGCCGGGCCCCAACGGCACGTAGCCCAACCCGTCGCGTTCATTTCAAATACCTGTCACATCCATTCGCGATGCTGACGGGGCCGCACGCGCATCAATCGCGCGTCGCCATCCCCGCCAAACCCACCATCGACACCAGCCAACGATGCCGCGTGCGCTCTTCCGTCTCGTCGCCGCCACCGCCTTTCCGCTCGTCGCCGCGCTCGCCGCCTGCGGCGGCGACGGCACGGCGCCCGCCCCACCGATTGCCGCCGTCGATGCGGGCGCCGCCGGCTCCACGCGCGGCCACGCGACGCAGCCTGGGCCGAGCGCGGGCAGCCCGTCGCCGAAGGCGCCCGCCTCCGCGCCGGGCAAATGGAAAGGCGCGCGCACGGGCGACATGCTCGACGTCGCGCTCGGCGAACTGCATCCGACGCAAGGCGCGCTCGGCTACGACCAGATCTATTACAAGCTCGGCCGCTACGAACGGCAGCCCGACAAGAAGTTCGACGACTTCTGCGCGGACGAAGGGCTCGGCGGCCTCGCGTCGAACGGCTACGCGACGCAGTCGACGTTGCGCGACGCCGCGAGCTACGCTTGCGCGACGAGCGCCGACGCGCGCGGGCGCGCCGTGCTCAATCCCGTCGTCATCGGGCCGAACGGCGACATGCTGTACGTGACCGACGGCCACCACGGCCTGTCGACCTATTACGAGACGCCCGACGGCGGCGCGTCGCTGCACGTGCACGTCGTCGTCAAGGACAACCTGAGCGACTACTCGGGCGCGGCGTTCTGGCAGCAGATGCAAAGCCGCGGCTACACGCGCCTGAAGGACGGAAACGGCCGGCCGATCGCGGCGGACCAGCTGCCCGCCGGCCTCGGCCTGAAGCTCGGCATGCAGGACGACCGCTACCGGTCGCTCGTCTATTTCACGCGCGACATCGGCTATGCGAAGCCCGCGCAGGCGACCGACTATCTCGAGTTCTACTGGGCCGACTGGCTGCGCCAGCAGCCGGAAGCGTTCTCACTCGCGGGCTACGACCTCGCGCGCGCGGGCGCGACCGATCCCGACCCGGCGACGGCGGACACGGGCTACCTGAATGCGGTGTGGAATGCGTCGGCGCGGATGGTCGCGTCGATCGATCCGGTGATCGACGGCAAGACGGGCGCGGACCTCGGCCGCGCCGATCAGATCAACGGCGGAAAGAAATACGGCAAGGGGGAATTCGACAAGCTGCGGCAGCCGATCACGGCCGACAAACCCGGCAAGATCGCGTACGCGCTCGATTACAAGTCGCGCCGCGGGCTGCGCTGAAGCGCGGCGGCGGCTAAGGCCATGCGCCGCGACGATCCGGAGCGCCTCGCGGCCGCGCCCACGTTCAGGCTCGCGCGCGCGAAGCTCGCGACCGCTCGCCCGTCACAGCACCTTTCGATAGCCGTCGTCGTCGCTCGCGTCGCTCAGGTGATCGACGTCGGCCCAGCGCACGATACGCGCGCGGCCGTCGTCATAATCGACGACGTTCACGCTCGTGTTCAACAGCGCGTGCTTGCGCGGCGCGTCGAGCGGCAGATCGTTCGCGAAACGGTATACGCAGTCGAGCACGCCGCCATGCGCGACGCACGCGATGCGCCCGCCCGGATGCGCGGCGACGATCCGCTCGACCTCGTGCAGCACGCGGTGGTAGAACGCGCGGTGCGATTCGCCGCCTTCCGGCTCGAAGCCGGGATCGCGTGTCTGCCACTGCGCGAACGCGTCGGGAAAACGCGCCTCGATCTCGACGCTGTCGTGCCCCTGGAACACGCCGTACGCGCGCTCGCGCAGCCCTTCGCGCAGCGCGAGCGGCAGGCCGAGCGCATCGGCGGCCGGCTGCGCGGTCTGCCGCGCGCGCGACAGGTCGCTCGAATAGACGGCATCGATGCGCGCGCCGGCGCGTGCGTCGCGCGCGAGCCGGTCGGCCAGCTGCCGCGCCTGCGCGAGCCCCGTGTCGGCAAGCGGAATGTCGATGTGGCCTTGAATCCGCTTGATGCGGTTCCAGGCCGTCTCGCCATGGCGGATGAAGAGAATCTGCGTCGTGGCCATCGGTGCGGTCTCGAATCGAAGCGTCAGGGGCGTGTCACGGGCGCGTCTGCAACCAGAACGTCACGGGGCCGTCGTTGACGAGCGACACCTGCATGTCGGCGCCGAACTCGCCCGTCGCGACGATCGGATGGCGCTCGCGCGCCGCGCGCACGAAGTAGTCGAACAGGCGCTCGCCCTCGTCGGGCGGCGCGGCGGGCGTGAAGCTCGGGCGCAGGCCGCTGTTCGTGTCGGCCGCGAGCGTGAACTGCGACACGAGCAGCAGGCCGCCCGCGCGCCCCGCGCCGTCGATGTTCGACACGGGCAGGTTCATCTTGCCCGCCGCATCGCTGAACACGCGGTAGCCGAGCACCTTCGCGAGCAGCCTGTTCGCGACCGCCTCGGTGTCGCCGCGCTCCGCGCAGACGAGCGCGAGGAGACCGGCGCCGATCTCGCCCGTCACGCGGCCGCCGACGCGCACGTCGGCGCGCTTCACGCGCTGGATCAACGCGATCATGCGCGCGCCTGCGTCACGCGCGCGGCGCGAACGGCGCGAACGATGCACGCGGCGCGCGGCGCGCGCCGCCGAGCGGCGAACCGCGCGCTCATGCAGTGAGCGTCACGCGCGCGAAGCGGCGCTTGCCGACTTGCACGACGAATTCGCCCGCGTCGAGCTTCAGCGCCTTGTCGGACACCGTCGCGCCGTCGATCTTCACGCCGCCCTGCTCGATGTTGCGCAGCGCCTCGCTCGTCGACGGCACGAGCCCCGCCAGCTTCAGCAACTGGCCGATCGCGAGCGGCGCGCCCGCGAGCGTCACCGTGGGAATATCGTCCGGCACGCCGCCCTTCGCGCGGTGGTTGAAGTCCTCGAGCGCGCGCTCGGCGTCCGCGCGCGAATGGAAGCGCTCGACGATCTCCTGCGCGAGCATCACCTTGAAGTCGCGCGGATTGCGGCCGCCCTCGGCCTCGCGGCGGAACTGCGCGATCTCGTCGAGGCCGCGGAACGACAGCAGCTCGAAGTAGCGCCACATCAGAACGTCCGAGATGCTCATCAGCTTGCCGAACATGTCGCTCGGCTTCTCGCTGATGCCGACGTAGTTGCCCTTCGACTTCGACATCTTCTCGACGCCGTCGAGGCCTTCGAGAAGCGGCATCGTCAGGATGCACTGCTGCTCCTGCCCGTACTGCTTCTGCAACTCGCGGCCCACGAGCAGGTTGAACTTCTGGTCGGTGCCGCCGAGCTCGAGATCGGCGTTCAGCGCGACCGAGTCGTAGCCTTGCATCAGCGGATACAGGAATTCGTGGATCGAGATCGGAATGCCGCCCTGGAAGCGCTTCGTGAAGTCCTCGCGCTCGAGCATCCGCGCAACCGTGTAGCGCGACGCGAGCTTGATCATCCCGTCCGCGCCGAGCGGCATCGACCATTCGCTGTTGTAGCGGATCTCGGTCTTCTCGCGGTCGAGCACGAGCGCGGCCTGCTCGAAGTAGGTCTTCGCGTTTGCTTCGATCTGCTCACGCGTAAGCGGCGGGCGCGTCGCGTTGCGGCCCGACGGATCGCCGATCAGCGACGTGAAGTCGCCGATCAGGAAAATCACCGTATGGCCGAGATCCTGCAGCTGGCGCATCTTGTTCAGCACGACCGTGTGGCCGATGTGGATGTCGGGCGCGGTCGGATCGAGGCCCAGCTTGATGCGCAGCGGCTTGCCCGTCGCCGCGCTTTTCGCGAGCTTCTGCGCGAACTCTTCCTCGATCAGCAGCTCGTCGACGCCGCGCTTCGTGACGGCGAGCGCGTGGCGAACCTCATCGGTGATCGGGAAGGCGGGCTTGGAAGTGGGATCGGTGCTCATCGGTGCAAGAGGAAGAAATGTCGCAAAAAGAGCGATTTTCCCATAAGTTGCGCGCGGACCGCTTAACGGCGCGCTCGCATGCGCGGATAATCGGCGACGACGGCGCGCGGCGAGCCTTCCGCGCGCCCCCCATCTCGATTCCGGAGCGATGAACGTGGCGTCCAACCGCATGCAACCCGGCCATCCCGCGGATGGCGTGTATTTCGGCCTGATGTCGGGGACGAGCATGGACGGCGTCGACGGCGTCGCCGTCCGCTTCGAGGCGGGCAAGCCGCCCGCCGTGCTGTCCGAGGCGTTCGTCGGCTTCGCCGACACGCTGCGCGACGCGCTCTTCGCGCTGCAGCAGCCGGGCGGCGACGAGATCGAGCGCGAGGCGCTCGCCGCGAACGCGCTCGCCGCGCGCTACGCGGTGTGCTGCCACGAGCTGCTGCGCGCGGCGGGCCTCGCGCCCGAGAACGTGCGCGCGCTCGGCGTGCACGGCCAGACGGTGCGCCACCGGCCCGAGCGCGGCTACACGCGGCAGATCAACAATGCCGCGCTGCTCGCGGAGCTCACGCGCATCGACGTGATCGCGGACTTCCGCAGCCGCGACGTCGCCGCGGGCGGCCAGGGCGCGCCGCTCGTGCCGGCGTTCCACGCGACGGTGTTCGGCTCGCCGGACGAGACGCGCGTCGTCTGCAACCTGGGCGGCATCAGCAACATCACGATCCTGCCCGCCGCGCACGACGCGCGTGACGCGCGCAACGATCCGGTGCGCGGCCTCGACTGCGGCCCGGCGAACGCGCTGATCGACGCATGGGCCGAACGCCACCTGAAACAGCCGTTCGACGACGGCGGTCGTTTCGCGGCGCGCGGCACGGTGCACGAGGCGCTCCTCGCCGCGCTCCTCGACGAGCCGTATTTCCGGCAGGGCGCGCCCAAAAGCACGGGGCGCGATCTCTTCAACGCCGATTGGCTCGACGCGAAGCTCGCCGGCTTTCCGGGCCTCGCGCCCGAAGACGTGCAGGCGACGCTCACGATGCTGACGGCGGCCACCGTCGCCGACGAAATCGCACGGCATGCGAGCGACTGCCGGGCCGTCTACGTATGCGGCGGCGGCGCGCGCAACCCGGTGTTGCTCGACGCGATCGCGGCCGCGCTCGCGGCGCGCGGGCTCGACGTGCCGATCGACACGACGGCCGCGCTCGGCGTGCCGCCGCAGCAGGTCGAATCGCTCGCGTTCGCGTGGCTTGCGTACCGCTTCAACGCGCGCGCGCCGGGCAACGTGTCGGCCGTCACGGGCGCGGCGGGCGAACGCGTGCTGGGCGCGCTGTACCCGCGCTGAGCGGGCCGGCTTCGCCAAAGCCGCCCCGCCCCGCCCCGCCCCGCACCGCACCGCTTCGCGCCGAGCGACCGCGCGCACGCCGCGGCCGCGGCACCGGCCCGCGCCGGCTGCCGCGCGCGTCAGCGAACCGAGCTCGCGTCCTGCCCGAACAACACGCTGCGCGAGTTCTGATCGACGGTCGGCGCAACGTTGATCTCCTTCGCCCGCTCGTACGCGCGCACGGTGGCGGGCCGTTCGGCGACCCGCGCGAACCACGCGGCGAGGAACGGGAAATCCGCGAGGCGCTGCCGCTGCCGCTCGTGCGGCACGATCCACGGGTAGCACGCCATGTCGGCGATCGAATATTCGCCCGCGATGTAGTCGCGCCCGTCCGACAGATGCTTGTTCAGCACGCCGTACAGCCGCGACGTTTCCTTCACATAGCGGTCGATCGCATACGGCAGCGGCTCGGGCGCGTACTGCACGAAGTGATGGTTCTGCCCCGCCATCGGGCCGAGCCCGCCCATTTGCCAGAACAGCCACTGCAGCGTTTCGTTGCGCCCGCGCAGGTCGGCCGGAATGAAGCGTCCGATCTTGTCCGCGAGATACAGCAGGATCGCGCCGGACTCGAAGATCGACAGCGGCGCGCCGCCGTCGGCGGGCGCGTGATCGACGAGGGCCGGAATCCGGTTGTTGGGCGCGATGCGCAGGAAATCCGGCTCGAACTGCTCGCCGCGGCCGATGTTGACCGGCACGATCCGGTACGGCAAGCCGGCCTCCTCGACGAACATCGTGATCTTGTGGCCGTTCGGCGTGGTCCAGTAGTAGAGATCGAGCATCGCGTCAGGCCTCCGCGCCGGTTGCGGACGCAAGCCGCGCGTTCTGCGGAAACAGCACGCGGCGCGCGTCGTCGTCGAAATCGGTCTTGAACGCGTGGCGCGCCTTCAGCGCCTCCGCGCGTTGCGCGGCGGGACGCGCGTTGATCTCGTCGAACAGGCGCTTCACGTTCGGCAACTGCTCCCATGCGCCGTCGCCGAGCACGAACGGGATCGCACGCGCCCAGCCCCACACCGCCATGTCGGCGATCGTGTAGCCGTCGCCGACCATGTAGCGGCGGGTGGCGAGGCGTTCGTCGACGATGCGCCAGTGGCGCCACGCCTCGAAGTCGTAGCGGTTCGCCGCATACGCTTTCGGCTCCGGCGCGAAGTGCCTGAAATGCACCGCCTGGCCGCAGTACGGGCCGATCCCCGTCGCGACGAACATCAGCCACGACAGCAGCTCGCCGCGCGCGGCGGGCGTGTCGTCCGGCAGGAACTGGCCGGTCTTCTCCGCGAGATACAGCAGGATCGCGTTGCTGTCGAACACGGTCACATCGCCGTCGACTAGCGCGGGCGTCTTCGCGTTCGGATTGATCGCCTTGAACGCGTCACCGTGCTGCTCGCCCTTGCGCGTATCGACGGGCACGAGTTCATAAGGCACGCCGGCCTCCTCGAGGAACAACGCGACCTTGGCCGGGTTCGGCGACGGGTGATAGAAGAATCGGATCATCGAATGAGTCCTCCTGGTCATGCGGGACAGTGAGCTGAGTTGCCAATGTATCGCATGCACTGAGACAATATGCGTCGACAAGTCCCAATTGCTTGACCAATCGTCCCATGAACGATCGCCTGAAAGGTCTTCTCGCCCGCTTCGAGCTGCACGCCCGCGTGTTCCACTTCGGCACGCTGCCCGGCACGTCGACATTCGATATCTGCGAGGACGGCTTCCACATGCACCTGCTGCGCTCGGGCGCCGTCTGCGTGACAGGCGGTGCGCTCGGCCTGCACGCGGTGCCCGAGCCGAGCGCGCTGTTCATCCGGCGGCCCGGCAGGTACCGGATCGAAGCGCGCGGCGGCATGCCCGCCGAGGTCTTGTCCGCTGCGATCGAATTCGGGCTCGGCGACGAAAATCCGCTGCTGCGCGGCCTGCCCGATCTGCTCGCGATCCCGCTTGCGTCGATGTCGTCGCTCGACGCCGTCCAGCATGCGCTGTTCGCCGAGGCAAGGGCGCCCGCGTGCGGTCACGATACGGTGATCAACCGGCTGACCGAAGTGCTCGTCGTGCAATTGCTGCGCTTCGTGATGCGCAACCGGCTGGTGGCGAGCGGCTCGCTCGCCGGGCTGTCCGACGCCCGGCTTGCCAAGGCGCTGAACGCGCTGCATGCGGACCCGGCGTTGCCGTGGACGCTCGAACGGATGGCCGCCGCGGCCGGCATGTCGCGCTCGCGCTTCGCCGCGCATTTCGCGGACACGGTCGGCGTGCCGCCCGGCGAATATCTACTCCAGTGGCGAGTGGGGCTCGCGAAGACGCTGCTGCGGCGCGGCTACGCGGTCAAGGAAATCGCGCCGGAAGTCGGCTACGGCAGCGCGAGCGCGCTCACGCGCGCATTCGCGCAATGCACGGGACACGCGCCGACCGATTGGCTCGCGCATGCGAGCGACGCAGTGCGCACGGCCGACGCAGCAGCGCCGGAAATCGGCGCGCGCGCGGCGTGAGCCGATGTAGCAGGCGCGTGCGCGATGATGCGCTCCCGCTTCGCCGCTCCGGTCGGCGACGGCGGGCCAAAAAAAACGGGGCATTCAGCCCCGTTTTTCGTCGGACGCGGATGCGCTCAGACCGAGAACGACGAGCCGCAACCGCAGGTCGTAGTCGCGTTCGGGTTCTTGATGACGAATTGCGCGCCGTTCAGATCGTCCTTGTAGTCGATCTCGGCGCCGACGAGATACTGATAGCTCATTGCGTCGACGAGCAGCACGACCCCGTTCTTGTTGAGCACGGTATCGTCCTCGTTGACGTCCTCGTCGAACGTGAAGCCGTACTGGAAGCCGGAGCAGCCGCCGCCTTGCACGAACACGCGCAGCTTGAGCTCGGGGTTGCCCTCTTCGTCGATCAGTTGCTTGACCTTATCGGCCGCCGCGTCGGTGAAGACGAACGGAGCCGGCATCTCGGTAGTTGCCGCGGATTCGGTAACAGCGTTCATGCGAACTCTCCAAAAAACCATTGCCTGCTATTGTAGGACTGATCCGCAGATCGTGCTGGCGCAGGCGAAATCAAGTGGCGCGCCGGCGTTTTTCGCGCATTCGTTGCGCCGACGCAAGCCGGCCGCACATAAAAAAACCGCCAGTGCGAAAACTGGCGGTTTTTCTTGCAGCGATGCCGCCCGAAGGCGGCGTGCGGCACGAGCGATTAACGCTTCGAGAACTGCTTGGCGCGGCGTGCCTTGTGCAGACCGACCTTCTTACGCTCGACTTCACGAGCGTCGCGCGTGACGAAGCCCGCGCTCGACAGCGCCGGCTTCAGCGTCGCGTCGTAGTCGATCAGCGCGCGGGTGATGCCGTGGCGCACTGCGCCTGCCTGACCCGTTTCGCCGCCGCCCGTCACGTTCACCTTGATGTCGAACGTCTGGCCGTGGTTCGTGAGTTCCAGCGGCTGACGCACGATCATCAGCGACGTTTCGCGCGAGAAGTAGTCGGAGATGGGCTTGCCGTTGACGACGATGTCGCCCTTGCCAGCCTTGATGAAGACACGAGCGACTGCGCTCTTGCGGCGGCCCGTACCGTAGTTCCAGTTACCGATCATGTGGGCTCCCCTTAGATCTCGAGCGCTTTCGGCTGTTGAGCCGAATGCGGATGCGTGGCTTCAGCGTAGACCTTCAGCTTCTTGATCATCGCGTAGCCGAGCGGGCCCTTCGGCAGCATGCCCTTGACCGCCTTCTCGAGCGCGCGGCCCGGGAAGCGTTCCTGCATCTTGCCGAACGTCGTTTCATAGATGCCGCCCGGGTAGCCCGAGTGACGGTAGTACTTCTTGTCCAGCGTCTTGTTGCCCGTGACCTTCAACTTGCTCGCGTTGATGACGATGATGAAATCACCGGTGTCGACGTGCGGGGTGAACTCAGGCTTGTGCTTGCCGCGAAGACGGCGTGCCACTTCGCTGGCGACACGGCCGAGAACCTTATCCGTCGCGTCAATCACGTACCATTCGCGCGTCACCTCATGGGCTTTTGCGGAAAACGTCTTCATGATCGATCCAAAATTGATTGCTGATGCCCAAGCGTTCTTTCCTGCTTGTCTGCTCTTGGCAGGCGCTTCGTGGCGCGATGCAGGCTCTCCCTGTTCTTTTTCCGTGGGCAATGAATGCGGAAAAGCCCTGAATTATAAAGGAAATCGATTCAGGAGGTCAAAGAAATCCGACTTCCTCCGGCTTGCGCCGACGACGAAGCGCGCTTCGCAGGCGTGAAATCCCCGCCGAAGGGCCAGCGAAGCTTGCATCGGACGAAAAAAAGCCCGAACCGCTGGTTCGGGCTTAATCCACCAAAGGAGGAGGGTGGAGGAGACATGCTGAGGTTGTCGCAGCGCGACAACCAATGCTTCGCATTATACGAACCGGAAGCCGTCAGCACAAGAAAAACCGCATAGAGAAATTCAATCCCATAATACGGAAACGACCCGTCTTCGGGCACTGAAAATTTTCCCTTTTAAATCAACTTCATATGCGAATTCATGTGAACAAATGCCCTTTACGGCTAGAGTAAAACCCCTAATGATCGGAGGGCGTTCGGTGCGGCCCCGAGCGGGCGCGAAGCGCCGTCGGGCGCCGCCTCCGCCCGTCTTGCGGCGCATCAGCCGACCGTTGCCGGCAGGGCTACAATGCCGAATTACAACCGAATCAAGCAACGCTGGAGCTCGCGCATGGAATGCAAAGTTAGCTGGATGGGGCAGGATGGCATGGCGTTCGCCGCCCAAACGGGCAGCGGCCACCTCGTCACGATGGACGGCGCGCCCGAAGGCGGCGGGCACAATCTCGCGCCGCGCCCGATGGAGATGGTGCTCGTCGGCACGGGCGGCTGCACGGCCTATGACGTCGTGCTGATCCTCAAGAAGAGCCGCCAGGAAGTCACGGGCTGCTCGGTGACGCTGCAGGCGGAGCGCGCGAGCGAGGACCCGAAGGTGTTCACGAAGATCCACTTCCACTTCACGGTGACGGGCCGCAACCTGAATCCCGCGACCGTCGAGCGTGCGATCAACCTGTCGCACGACAAGTACTGCTCCGCATCGATCATGATCGCGAAGACGGCCGAACTGTCGCATTCGTTCGAGATCGTCGCCGCGTAACGCGCTTCGCCCGTGGCGCGAGCGCGTGGCCGCTCGGCTCGCGAAAAGGAAAAAGGCCGGCGCCGCATGATGCGGCGCCGGCCTTTCGTCATCGTGCGGCAAAGCGGGCCGATAAGCCGGATTCTGTGCAGGCCGCGCATCCGAAGACGCGCGGCCCGTGGCAGCCATTCCTCTAGGCGCGCCATTGCTGACGCGCTCAAGCTTCCTACCCGCAGACGAGACGGGGGCACCGTCCTGCATCCGAAGATGCGCGCCTGCCTACTTGGAATTGCTCCGGGTGGAGGTTACCGTGCCGGTCTGCGTCGCCGCAGCCGCGGTGCGCTCTTACCGCACCGTTTCACCCTTGCCTGATCCCGGCTTGCGCCGGGCCATCGGCGGTTTGCTTTCTGTTGCCCTGTTCCGCGTGTCGCCACGGATGGCCGTTAGCCATCACCCTGCCCTGTCGGAGTCCGGACTTTCCTCGCCCTTCGCGGCGAACCGCGAAAGCCGCGACTGCCTGGCCTGCTTTGCGAGCGGGATTCTAGCACCGCGGCGCGGCGCTCGCTTGGGGCGGGTTGAGTCGATGCATCGCCGATTCGGTGGTCGATCGCGCGTTGCGTGCGGATTCGCGCTAGGTTGGGACTCGTGCGCCGTTGCTTGGCGCTTGGTGCTTGGCGCTTGATTAGCGCCGGCCGACATCCGGCTCGAGCGCCCGTTCGTGCCCCTCCTGAGCTCCAGGTCCGGCTTTAGTCGGATTCTGATTTCAGCTGCGGCGCTCGCGACGAAGTTCAGGGTTGGGCGCTGTCGCTGAATGCGCGGGCACTTGGCACTTGGCACTTGGCACCTCGCAACTCGCAACTCGCAACTCGCAACTCGCAACTGGCAACTGGCAACTGGCGGCTGGCGGCTGGCGGCTGGCGGTTGGCGGTTGGCGGTTGGCGGTTGGCGGTTGGCGGTTGGCGGTTGGCGGTTGGCAAATGATCGGCCCCCTCCGACACCACGACCGTTCAGCGCCTCCTCGCCCCCGCGGCCTCAGCCCGCGCGTGCGCGCCGGCCGCTGCGAAACACTCGCGGATCGTCGTAGAACGACGGCGTCTCGTTCGCCGCCCACCAGCCGGGCACGCCGAGCACCGGCAGAGGCGCGAACCCGCGGCTCGTCGGTTCGGTCGCGGCAAGCGCCGCCGCGACATGCTCGTCGAGCCACGCGCGGCGCTTTTCGTCCGCCCATTCGAAATACGCGGCCGGCACGTCGACGATCCACGCGTGCGCGGTGCAGCCCTTGTACGGCTCGACGAGCTTTTCGAGCAGCGCATGACCGACGATCCGCGCCTCGCAGCGCGCGCCCCACGCGGCGCGCGCTGCGCACATCAAGGTCGGCCAGTCGAAACCGCGCAGCGCGGCCGCAAGCGCCGAATCCGAGGTCGCAAAGAGCGCCGCGTTCTCGTCGAACAGCGTGAGCGCGTCGCGCACGGCGCCGCGCACGGGGCCGACGCCCGTTGCGTCGATCGCGCCGGCCTGGCGCGCGTTGAGTGCCGCCTTGATGCGCGGATACGCGAACCAGACGAGCGCATTGAAGAAATCGTGCAGGTTGTGGCGGGTCGGGACGGCGCCCGTTAAGGCGATGTGGGTCTCGTACGCGGTTCCCGCCGGCAGCGCCGCCTGCTCGATGAAACGAAGCGGCAGGCCGCGGCCCGTCGCGCGTCGTTCGGCTCGGGCATCGTCGTTCAGCATGCTCAGCCACGCGCGCTCGCCCTGCCGCGCCGCCTGCGCCCATCGCCCGCCGCGTGCGGCGAACGGCGCGAGCCACGGCTCGGACCAATCGATTCGGTCGAAGCAGAACCCGTCGTCGGCAGAATGCGGCCCACGTCGATCGTTCGCCGCACAGGACGCACGAGACGCACGCGATTCGCGTGGATTGCCCGCGACCGCAGGATGATCCTGGCGATCCGCGTGATCAGAGTGATCCTGGCGCGTCGGCTCACCTGCGTTGCGCGAATCGGCCGGGCCGCGCGTCGCGTCCGCCCGGTCGGCGAGCCCCGTCGCTCCCGTGCGCCGCGGATCGGCCGAGCCATGCGCGCCTTCTGGCCGCTGCGCGCCGTTCATGCCCTCCTGAGCGTCGTGATCGCCCATGCCGTGCGGCCCGTTCATCGCATCGAAACCGATGCCGTCACGCGCGGCGGCCGCGCCGGCCGCCGCGCTCCGGGCTTCAGACGAGCCGCCAGCCGATCGGCTCCCCACCGCGCAGCGGCACGACGGGGCTCCCGCCCGCGTCGATCTCCAGCGGCAGTTCCCACGTCTCGCGGTGCAGCGTCACCGTGTCGGCGCTGCGCGGCAGGCCGTAGAAATCCGCGCCGAAGAAGCTCGCGAAACCTTCGAGCTTGTCGAGCGCGCCCGCCTGATCGAACGCCTCCGCGTACAGCTCGAGCGCGTGCAGCGCCGTGTAGCAGCCCGCGCAACCGCACGCGGCCTCCTTCGCGCCCTTCGCGTGCGGCGCGCTGTCGGTGCCGAGGAAGAAGCGCGGGTTGCCCGACGTCGCCGCCGCGACGAGCGCGACCCGGTGCGTCTCGCGCTTCAGCACCGGCAGGCAGTAGTAATGCGGGCGGATGCCGCCCACGAACATCGCGTTGCGGTTGTACAGAAGATGGTGCGCGGTGATCGTCGCGCCGATCTGGCCGGGCGCCGCGTCGACATCGCGCACGTAATCGGCCGCGTCCTTCGTCGTGATGTGCTCGAACACCACCTTGAGCTCCGGCAGCGCGCGGCGCAGCGGCTCCATCACGCGCTCGATGAACGCCTTCTCGCGATCGAACAGGTCGATCGACGGCTCCGTCACCTCGCCGTGCACGAGGAGCGGCATCCCGACTTCCTGCATCGTCTCGAGCGTCTTCGCGCATTTGCCGAGCAGATCCGTCACGCCTGCGTCGGAGTTCGTCGTCGCGCCCGCCGGATACAGCTTCACGCCGTGCACGAAGCCGCTTTCGCGCGCGCGGCGGATTTCGTCCGCAGGCGTGTTGTCGGTCAGGTACAGCGTCATCAGCGGCTCGAACGTCATGCCGGCCGGCAGCGCGGCCAGGATGCGCTCGCGGTACGCCTGCGCCTGCGCGGTCGTCGTGACGGGCGGCTTCAGGTTCGGCATGATGATCGCGCGGCCGAACTGGCGGGCGGTGTGCGGCAGAACGGCCGCGAGCATCGCGCCGTCGCGCACGTGCAGGTGCCAATCGTCGGGGCGTGCGAGGGTCAGCGAGGCGGGGGCAGAAGCATTCATGGTGTCGTGGGAATGGCGCGCGGCGACGGGCGAAGCGCTGCGCGCCGGCCGCGCGCGACGCCGACTGACGGCAAACCGCAACACGGAACCGCTCGGGCGCGGTTTTCGCCTTTTGCCGCTTGGGGCTCGGTGATATGCTTGAAGCCGACATTGTACCGGTTCTGTCCGGTGTACTCCCCGCCAGCCTCAGCCGCACCCGCGATATGTGCCAACTCTTCGGAATGAACTGCGCCGAACCGACGGACGTGACGTTCTCGTTTACCGGCTTCGCGGCCCGCGGCGGGCTCACCGATCACCATGCAGACGGCTGGGGCATCGCGTTCTTCGAGGACAAGGCCTGCCGCCTCTTCATCGACCAGCAATCGTCCGCGACGTCGCCCATCGCCGAGATGGTCAAGCGCTATCCGATCAAGTCGAAGAACACGATCGCGCACATTCGCAAGGCGACGCAGGGGCACATCCTGCTCGAGAACTGCCATCCGTTCATGCGCGAGCTGTGGGGCCGCCACTGGATCTTCGCGCACAACGGCGATCTGCACGACTATTCGCCCGACCTCGAAGGCGGCGTCTTTCAGCCGGTCGGCACGACCGACAGCGAGAAAGCGTTCTGCAAGCTGATGCAGGGCCTGCGCGATGCGTTCCCGGGCGCGCAGCCGCCGCTGCCCGAACTGTTCGAGCAGGTGGGCGAGCTCACGCGCGACATCACGCGGCACGGCGTCTTCAACTTCCTGATGTCGAACGGGCAGGCGCTGTTCGCGCACTGCTCGACGCGGCTGCACTACCTCGTGCGGCGCTGGCCGTTCTCGACCGCGCACCTGATCGACGAGGACATCTCGATCGATTTCGCGAAATACACGACGCCGGAGGATCGCGTCGCGGTGATCGCGACGCAGCCGCTTACCGACGACGAAGTGTGGACCGCGCTCGATCCGGGCGAGCTCGTGATGTTCCAGTGCGGCGACGTCGCGGCGACGATGCGCATTCCGGTGCCGCAAGCCGTGCTCGAGAAGCTCACGAATCCGGAACTCGATGCGTCCGCGTCGGCGCCGCGCCGGGCGGCCGCGCTCGCGTCGGCCGACGTGGCCGGCGTGGCCGGCGATCTCGGCGACGATCCGGTCGATTTCTGATTTTTCCCGGTTGCGCGCCGCTCGACCGGATGCTTCGATGCAGGCGCGTCGCGCCGCTGAAGCGTCCGAACCGCGGCGCGCGGCGCCGCCCGGCGACACGCACGCCGGCACCGCTTCCACCGAACTCCGCTCAAGACCGATCCCGGCCTTCGGCCCGACGCGAGCGGCCGACAAAAAAGGCCGACCGACGTTCGCCGGACGGCCTTCTGCACATCGAAAGCGACGCCGCGCGCTCGCGCGGCGCAGCCCTCGCGATCAATGCAGGATCTTCGCGAGAAAATCCTTCGCGCGATCCGATTTCGGATTCGCGAAGAAATCCTCCTTGCGGTCGTCCTCGACGATCAAGCCCTTGTCCATGAAGATCACGCGATGGGCGACCTTCTTCGCGAAGCCCATCTCGTGCGTGACGACCATCATCGTCATCCCTTCCTTCGCGAGCTCGACCATCACGTCGAGCACCTCGTTGATCATCTCGGGATCGAGCGCGGAGGTCGGCTCGTCGAACAGCATCGCGATCGGGTCCATCGACAGCGCGCGCGCGATCGCGACGCGCTGCTGCTGGCCGCCCGACAGTTGCCCCGGATACTTGTGCGCGTGCGCCTTGAGGCCCACGCGATCGAGCAGCTTGAGCCCCTTCTCGGCCGCTTCGTCCTTGCCGCGGCCGAGCACCTTGATCTGCGCGAGCGTCAGGTTCTCGGTGATCGACAGGTGCGGAAACAGCTCGAAGTGCTGAAACACCATCCCGACCTTCGAGCGCAGCTTCGACAAGTTGGTCTTCTTGTCGCCGACCGACTGGCCGTTGACCAGGATCTCGCCCTGCTGGAACGGCTCGAGACCGTTCACGGTCTTGATGAGCGTCGACTTGCCTGAGCCCGACGGCCCGCACACGACCACCACCTCGCCTTTCTTCACTTCCGTCGTGCAATCCGTCAGCACCTGAAACTGGCCGTACCACTTCGACACGTTCTTAATGGAAATCATCTTGTGACCTTTTTCTGGAGACCTTTGACCAACGCGGATGCAACCGAGCACACGACGAAATAGCACGCGCCCGCGAACAGGATCATCTCGACGCTCGTGCCGTCGCGATCGCCGATGTTCGCGGCCGTGCGGAAGAAATCGGCAAGGCTGATCACGTAGACGAGCGACGTGTCCTGGAACAGCACGATCGCCTGCGTGAGCAGAAGCGGCACCATCGCGCGAAACGCCTGCGGCAAGATCACGAGGCGCATCGCGTGCGCGTAGTTCATGCCGAGCGCGAACGCGGCGTTCACCTGCCCGCGCGGCACCGCCTGGATGCCCGCCCGGATGATCTCCGAATAATACGCGGCTTCGAACAGCGAGAACGCGACCATCGCCGACGCGAGCCGGATGTCGATCGTCGGCGACAGGCCGAGCACGCCCTGCAGCACCTGCGGCACGATCAGGAAGAACCACAGCAGCACCATCACGAGCGGAATCGAGCGGAACACGGTGACGTAGCCCTGCGCGAACCACGCGAGCGGCTTCACGCCGGACAGGCGCATCAGCGCGAGCAGCGTGCCCCAGACGATCCCGACCACGATCGCGAGCAGCGTGATCTCGAACGTGACGATCGCGCCCGTCCAGAGCGCCGGCAGCGCGCCGGGAATACTACTCCAGTCGAACTGATGCATCACTTGCCTCCGATGTAGCCGGGCAGCCGGGACTTGCTCTCGACCCAGCGCATGAACGCCATCACGATCAGGTTGATGATCACGTAGGCGAGCGTCACCGCGATGAACGATTCGTAGGTCTGCGCCGTGTAATCGACGAGCTGGCGCGCCTGCGCGGACAGATCGAGCAGGCCGATCGTCGACGCGACGGCCGAGTTCTTGAAGATGTTCAGGAATTCGGACGTGAGCGGCGGCACGATGATTCGGTACGCGACGGGCAGGAGCACGTAGCGGTACGTCTGCCATTGCGTGAAGCCCATCGCGAGGCCGGCCGCGCGCTGGCCCTTCGGCAGCGCGTTGATGCCGGAGCGCACCTGCTCGCAGACGCGCGCGCCCGTGAAGAGGCCGAGGCAGACGATCGACGCGGTGAAGAATTGCGTGCCGGGCGGCAGCTGCTTGATCCAGGTGCCGATCGACGCGGGCAGCAATTCGGGCACGACGAGGTACCAGACGAAGAACTGCACGATGAGCGGAATGTTGCGGAAGATCGATACGTAGACCGTGCCGATCGCCGACAGCCACTTGTTCGGCGCGGTGCGAAGCACGCCGAACAGCGACCCGACGACGAGCGCGATCACCCACGCGACGAGCGACACCTTGACCGTCACCCAGAATCCCGACATCAGCCAGCCGAGATAGGTCGTCGGTTCTCCCGTCGAAACGGGGCTCAGGAAGATGCCCCAGTTCCAGTGGTAGGACATAGCCAGACTCCAACAAAAAGAAACGGAAGAAGCCGTGCCTCTTCCGTTTCGTCAGCGCTTGTTAGCTCGAACGCCCGCCCGCTCAGTCGAGCGCCTTGTCGTTCGGATTCGCGTAGAGCTTCTTCATCTCGTCGGAGATCGGGAAGTTCAGATTCAAGCCCTTCGGCGGAATCGGATTCTCGAACCACTTCGAGTAGATCTTCGCGGCCTCGCCCGACTTCTCGACCTGCGCGATCGCGTCGTCGACCACCTTCTTGAACGCCGGATCGTCCTTGCGCATCATGCAGCCGTACGCTTCCTGCGACTGCGGCTTGCCGACGATCACCCACTCGCCCGGCTGCTTCGCCTTCGCGCGCTCGCCCGCGAGCAGCGCGTCGTCCATCATGAACGCGACCGCGCGGCCCGTCTCGAGCGTCTGGAACGACTCGCCGTGATCCTTCGCGCTGATGATGCTCATCCCCATCTGGCTCTTGTTGTTCATCTCGCGCAGCAGACGCTCGGACGTCGTGCCCGCCGTCGTCACGACGGTCTTGCCCTTCAGGTCGGCGAAGTCCTTCACGCCCGAATCCTTCTTCGTCATGAGGCGCGTGCCGATCACGAAGATCGTGTCCGAGAACGCCGCCTGTTTCTGGCGATCGAGATTGTTCGTGGTCGAGCCGCACTCGATGTCCACCGTGCCGTTCTGCACGAGCGGGATGCGGTTCTGCGACGTCACCGGAATGTTCTTCACCTGCAGGTTCGGCAGATTCAGCTTCTTCTTGACCGCGTCGACCACCTTCATCTGGAAGTCCCGCGAATACCCCACCACTTGTTGATTCTGGTCGTAGTACGAGAACGGAATCGACGATTCGCGGTGCCCCAGCGCAATCACGCCCGTATCCTTGATTTTTTTCAGCGTGCCCGTTTCCTGGGCGATGGCGCCGCCGGCAAAAGTGCTCAGCGCCGCAACCATCAGCATTGCTTTCGGGAATTTCATCGTTGTCATCTCCTTGGCGAAAACCCGCGCCAGTTTATCAAAGTAATTTTTATGAAAGTAATGGTTGTTAACCACACTTTTGACCGGGCGGCGTGCGCGTTCCGGAGCGCGTCCGGCGTGCGCATGCGCGCGCGGGCGGCACCGAAACCGGTGCCGCCCGCGAATGCATCACGGCGCAGTTCATCGAACTTCGCCGCAGATCGATCGAAACCCGTCGATCAGGGGTACAGGCCGCGCATTTCGCGCGCCATCAGGATACGCTTGCACGCGACGATGAACGCCGCCGTGCGCACCGACACCTTGTGCTCTTCCGCGACCCCCCACACGCCGGCGAACGCTTCGCGCATCACGCGCTCCAGGCGGTGGTTGATCTCGTCTTCCGTCCAGAAGAAGCTCGAGAAGTCCTGCACCCACTCGAAGTACGACACGGTCACGCCGCCCGCGTTCGCGATCACGTCGGGGATCACGAGCACGCCGTTCGCGCTCAGGATGTCGTCCGCGGCCGTCGTCGTCGGGCCGTTCGCGCCTTCGACGACGATCTTCGTGCGGATCTTCGACGCATTCTTCTCGGTGATCTGGTTTTCCAGCGCGGCCGGGATCAGGATCTCGGTTTCGACGGTCCAGAACTCGTCGTTCGGCATCGGCTCGGCGCCTTCGAAGCCGGCGACGCCGCCCGTGCGGCCGACGTGATCGAGCAGCTTGACGGTGTCGACGCCCGCCGGCTGGTAGATCGTGCCCGTGTGATCCTGCACCACGATCACCTTCGCGCCCGCTTCCTGGAACAGCTTCGCGGCGATCCCGCCGACGTTGCCGAAGCCCTGAACCGCGATGCGCGCGCCCTTGATCTCGAGCCCCCGCTTCTTCGCGGCCTCGCAGCCGACGACGAACACGCCGCGGCCCGTCGCTTCCTTGCGGCCGAGCGAGCCGCCGAGCGAGATCGGCTTGCCGGTCACGACGCCCGTCGCCGTCTGGCCCTGGTTCATCGAGTACGTGTCCATCATCCACGCCATGATCTGCTCGTTCGTGTTGACGTCCGGAGCGGGAATGTCGGTATTCGGGCCGATGATGATGCCGATTTCGCTGGTGTAGCGGCGCGTCACGCGCTCGAGCTCGCCGCGCGAGAGCTTGCGCGGGTCCACGCGGATGCCGCCCTTCGCGCCGCCGTACGGCACGTTCACGGCCGCGTTCTTCACCGACATCCACGCGGACAGCGCCATCACTTCCGACAGCGTCACGTCCTGGTGGTAACGCACGCCGCCCTTGCCCGGGCCGCGCGACACGTTGTGCTGCACGCGATAGCCCTCGAAGTGCGCGACGGTGCCGTTGTCGAGCTCGATCGGCACGTCGACGATCAGGATGCGCTTCGGGCGCTTCAGCGTCTCGATCCAGCGCGACAGCGAGCCGAGGTACGGCGCGACGCGGTCGACTTGCTGCAGATAGTTGCCCCAGGGGCCGAGATCGTCCGCGTGCAGGTACGACGGAATGGACTGCGTGACGGACGGGGACTGCGGTTGCGAAGACATGGAATCTCCAACGGTCGAAGAATGCGCACATTGTCGAAAAACCGAATTTCGAAATCCAATGCCGTTTGCTTATTCGATTATGCGTTTCGTGCATGATCGGGCTTTTGCGCGAAAAACCGCGCGTTCGCCGTTCGAACGGCTGCAATCCCGATGCGATTCGCCGCGGCAGCTTTCGTGCGCGGCCGGCGCGCGCTCGCATGGGCGGGCGCGGCGCTCCCGCCGCGCGGGCGGTGCGGCAACGGCGTGCGATTGCCGCGTCGCGCCGGAGATGCCGCGCCCGGCCGCCGCGTCAGGCCGCCGCGCCGAGCTCCTCGCGCACCACGTCCCAGAGCGCGCGCACGAGTTTCTGCCGCGGCTCGTCGCCCTGCACCGCGAGCTTGTCCCGATAAAGGCGGATCTCCATCGTCAGCGTGAACGGCTCCGCGCCGCCCTTCGCCGCGCGGCCGAGCTTCACGAGGCGGCCGCTCGCGACCGCGTCCTCGACCGCGCTGTGCGGCAGGAACGCGACGCCGTGCCCGGCGAGCGCCATCGCCTTGAGGGCCTCGGCCATGTCGGTCTCGTAGACCTTGTCGAGAAAGAGCGGCGAGCGCGCGTTCGCGATGATCACCTCGGTCATCCGGCCGAGGTACGCGTTCGGCGTGTACGACAGGTACGGCACGGGCGCATCGGCCGTGCCGGGCAGCGCGTAGCGCGCGCGCCCGCCGCGGCCGGGCGCCGAGAACGGGCTGATCGGCTCGACGCCGAGCGTCAGCATGTCGTAGCGGGCCGGATCGAGCGCGACGGGGTGGCTCGGGTGGTGGTAGCCCATCACGAGATCGCAGCCGCCCTCGACGAGCGACAGCACCGCGTCGTGCACGTTCAGCGCGCGCAGCCGTGTGTGGACCGGCCCCATCTTCGCCTCGATGCGCTGCAGCCAGCGCGGAAAGTACGTGAGCGACAGCGTGTGCGGCACCGCGAACTCGATCGTCGGCACGGGCGCGCCGACGTGGCCGCGCAGCAGCGTACGCGCCTCGTGCGCCTGCGACAGCATCGCGAGCGCCTGTTCATAGAACACCTGGCCCGCCTGCGTGAGGCGGGTCGGATAGACCGAACGATCGATCAGTTCGGTGGCGAGCCACGCCTCGAGCGCCTGGATTCGGCGCGAAAACGCGGGTTGCGACACGTGCCGCAGCTCGGCCGAGCGGCTGAAGTTGCGCGTTTCCGCGAGCGACACGAAGTCTTCGAGCCATTTGAGTTCCATGCGTGCCTTTGCTGCGCAAAGCGAATGCGAGGGAAGAAGCACGCATTTTAGCGGCCGGAGGCGTCGGCCGCGCCGGCGCACCGGCCGACGGCGCTCGCGGATGCATGTCCGCGTCGGCTTTCGCTGCGGCAAGCAGCCCGGCGCCTGCCCGGGCGCGTCTCCACGTGCTTGATTCTTCACACTTTCCGCGCCGCACCAACGCCGCGCGCACGCACAGGCGCGGTGCCGCGCGCCGCGGCGCGCGCCTGCCGCCGGTGCGCGCGGGCGTCGCGCCGTCGCGCGTCGGCACCCGAGCGCCGGCAACGCCGTTTTTCCCGCCGGCCTTGTGCGGCGTTCGTTCGCGCCGTTTGGAACAAAACATGCACTTCATTGGCATGAAGCTTGCGGAACTGCGCGTCGGCCTGTCCCGCGCACCGCGCAGCGGCCCGTCGCCCCTTTTCCACCATCCGCCGTCGTCCGGCATACGCGAGGCTTTACCGATGGATACTCTGCGCACCTCCCTCCGAAGCGGCAACTGGCGCTCGCTTCTGGCGTGCTTCCTCTACTTCGATACGGGCTTCACCGTCTGGGTGCTGTACGGCCCGCTCGCGCCCTTCATCAGCAAGGACATCGCGATGACGGCCGCGCAGCAGGGCTTTCTCGTCGCTGTGCCGGTACTCGCGGCGGCCATCCTGCGCGTGACGCTCGGCAACCTCTACCAGTCCGCCAACGGCCGGCGCATCGCGCTGATGGGCGTGCTGCTGTCCGCGCTGCCCGCCGTCGTGCTGCCGTTCGTGCCCGGCACGCCGTCGTACACGCTGCTCCTCGTGCTCGGCGTGTTCCTCGGGATCGGCGGCGCGAGCTTCGCGGTCGCGCTGCCGATGGCGGGCAGCAGCTATCCGCCGAAAGTGCAGGGCCTCGTGCTCGGCCTCGCCGCCGCGGGCAACATCGGCGCGGTGCTCGACGGCTTCATGTTCCCGCACATCGCCGCCGCGCTCGGCTGGAAGTTCTCGACGGCGGCCGCGCTGCCGCTCCTCGCGATCGCCGGCTTCGCGCTCTTCGCGTGGGCCGACGACCGCGGCGAGAAATCGGGCAGCGCGAAGCGCGCGTTCGGCGCGTTCGTGTTCACGCTCGTCGGCCTCGTCGCGCTCGTGCTCGCCGTGCACGCGGGCGTGTTCGGCGCGGGCAAGACGGGCGTGCTGCTGCTCCCCGTGATGGGCGCGCTCCTCGCGATCGCCGTGCTGCCCGGCCGCTATCGCTCGGTGCTCGCCGAGCGCGACACGTGGGTAATCATGCTGATCTACAGCATCACGTTCGGCGGCTTCGTCGGGATGTCGTCGTACGTGACGCTGCTCCTCACGACGCTCTACCAGATGCCGAAGATCGAAGCGGGCCTCTTCATGTCGCTGCTCGCGTTCCTCGGCGCGATCGTGCGCCCGTTCGGCGGCCACCTCGCCGACCGCATCACCGGCGTGCGCGCGCTGATGGTCATCCTCGCCGTGATCGCCGCCGCCGACTTCGCGTTCGCGGCCGTGATGCCGCCGCTCGCGGGCGGGATCGCGCTTCTCGTGTGCCTGTACGTCGCGTTCGGCCTCGGCAACGGCTCGACGTTCCAGCTCGTCCCGCACCGCTGGAAGGGCAAGACGGGCCTGTTGTCCGGCATCGTCGGCGCGGCGGGCGGCATCGGCGGCTTCTATCTGCCCGTCGTGATGGGCATCGCGAAGGAAAGCACGGGCAGCTACCAGCTCGGCTTCGCGACGTTCGGCGCGCTCTCGACCTGCGCGTTCGTCGCGCTCGCGATGCTGCGCGCGCAGTGGCTGCGCTGGGCCGCGCCGGAGCTCGCCGCGGCCGAGCCGGCGGCGGCCTCCGGCGCGATGCCGATCGGCGGCGCCGCCCGCGTCGGCGACTGAGCATTTTCGACGACGGCGCGCGGCGGCCGGGCGGCCGCGCGCCGATGGTAAAATTCGCGGTTCTCCCCCTTCACGTTTGAACCGCGGCCGCAAGCCTCGCCCGATCATGTCCGACACCCGTCCCGATACCCTTTTCGCCCTCACCGCGCTCTCGCCCATCGACGGCCGCTACGCCAGCAAGACCGAAGCGCTGCGCGACTGGCTCTCCGAGGCCGCCTTCATGCGCCACCGCGTCACCGTCGAGGTGCACTGGCTGATCGCGCTGTCGCGCGCCGGCTTCGCCGAAGTGCCGCGCTTCTCGGAGGCGGCCGAGCAGTTCCTGCTGCAGCTCGTCGAGCGCTTTACCGCGCACGACGCCGCGCGCATCAAGGAAATCGAGCGCGTGACGAACCACGACGTGAAAGCCGTCGAGTACTGGCTGAAGGAATCGGTCAAAGGCCAGGCCGAGCTCGAGCGCGCGAGCGAGTTCATCCACTTCGCGTGCACGTCGGAGGACATCAACAACACGTCGCACGGGATGATGCTCGCCGGCGCGCGCCGGCACGTGATCGTGCCCGCGCTGCGCACGGTCCACGGCCGCCTCGTCGCGCTCGCGCACGCGCACGCCGAGCAGCCGATGCTGTCGCGCACGCACGGCCAGCCGGCCAGCCCGACGACGCTCGGCAAGGAGCTCGCGAACGTCGCCGCGCGTCTTGCGCGCGCGATCGAGCGCATCGAGAAGGTCGAGATCCTCGGCAAGATGAACGGCGCGGTCGGCAACTTCAACGCGCATCTTTCCGCGTATCCGGAGTTCGACTGGGAAGCGTTCTCGCGCGACGTGATCGAGAACCGCCTGAAGCTCACGTTCAATCCGTACACCATCCAGATCGAGCCGCACGACTACATGGCCGAGCTGTTCGACGCGGTCTCGCGCGCGAACACCATCCTGCTCGACCTCGACCGCGACGTGTGGGGCTACATCTCGGTCGGCTACTTCAAGCAGAAGACGAAGGCCGGTGAAATCGGCTCGTCGACGATGCCGCACAAGGTCAACCCGATCGACTTCGAGAACTCGGAAGGCAACCTCGGCCTCGCGAACGCGACGCTGCGCCACCTCGCCGACAAGCTGCCGGTGTCGCGCTGGCAGCGCGACCTGACCGATTCGACGGTGCTGCGCAACATGGGCGTCGCGCTCGGCTATTCGCTGCTCGCGTATGATTCGCTGATCCGCGGCCTCGACAAGCTCGAAGTGAACCCGCAGCGCCTGAACGAAGACCTCGACAACTGCTGGGAAGTGCTCGCCGAGCCGGTGCAGACGGTGATGCGCCGCTACGGCATCGAGAATCCGTACGAGCAGCTGAAGGAGCTCACGCGCGGCAAGGGCATCACGCGCGACGCGCTGCAGCAGTTCGTCGGCACGCTCGCGATTCCCGAGGACGCGAAGGCGCGCCTGCTCGCGATGACGCCCGCGTCGTACATCGGCAAGGCGGTCGAGCTGGCGCAGCGCATCGCGTAACGCGCGTCGTCGACGCAATGCAAAAGGCGCCCCGCGGGGCGCCTTTTCTTTTCGCCGCCGAGCCTCGGCGACGCACGACGGCGGCCGCGACGCGGCCGCGCGCGGTCATTGCTGCTGTTGCTGCTGTTGCTGCTGTTGCTGCTGTTGCTGCTGTTGCTGCCGCGCGCCGCCGAGTTGGCTCATCACGCGATCGACGATTTCGTCGGGCGTCAATTCGATGCTGACTTCGATCGCTTCGTCCGGGCCCGGCTCCTCGAGCGTCTCGAGCTGGCTTCGCAGCAGCGACGGATCGAAGAAGTGCCCGGTGCGCGTCTTCAGGCGCTCGCGCAGCATGTCGAACGAGCCCTTCAGATAGACGAAGCGCACGTCGCGATCGTTGCCGCGCAGGATATCGCGGTACGCGCGCTTGAGCGACGAGCACGTGAACACGGCCGTCTCGCCCGCGCGCTGCTTCGCCTCGATGGCGTCGCGGATCGACTGGAGCCACGGCCAGCGGTCCTCGTCGGTGAGCGGAATCCCGCGGTGCATCTTGTCCTTGTTGGCGGCGCTGTGAAACGCGTCGCCGTCGGTATAGCTGCACGACAGGCGTTCGGCGAGCATCTCGCCGATCCGCGACTTGCCCGCGCCCGACACGCCCATTGCGATCAGAATCATGACTACCCCTTGTTACAGAACCGCGCTCAGCAACAGCGTGAACGTGAGACCGAGCAGCGAGATGATCGTTTCGAGCAGCGTCCAGGTCTTGAACGTCTGGCCCACGGTCATCCCGAAATATTCCTTGATCAGCCAGAAGCCGCCGTCGTTCACGTGCGAGAAGATCAGCGATCCCGACCCCGTCGCGAGCACGAGCAGCTCCGGCTTGACCACGACGCCCGACGCCGACGCGATCGGCGCGACGATGCCGCAGGCCGTCGTCATCGCGACGGTGGCCGAGCCCGTCGCGAGACGGATCAGCGCCGCGACGAACCAGCCGAGCAACAGCGGCGAGAGGCTTGCGTGCGTCGCGGTCGCGACGATCTGCTGCGAGATGCCGCTGTCGCGCAGGATACCGCCAAAGCCGCCGCCCGCGCCGACGATCAGCGTGATGCCCGCGATCGGCGCGAGGCATTCGCCGCAGAACTTCTGGATCTGGTCACGCTTGAAGCCCTGCAGCTTGCCGAACGTGTAAAAGCTCACGAGCACGGCGATCAGGAGCGCGACGTCCGAGTTGCCGGCGAAGCGCAGCAGATTGTTCGGCAGCGACTTCGGCGCGAAGACGAGATCGGCCCAGCTGCCGACGAGCATCAGCACGACAGGCAGCAGGATCGTGAACAGCGTGATGCCGAAACCCGGCAGCTCGCGCTGCTGGCCCGCCGCGTGCGTCTCGACGAATTGCGCGGCGAGCGGATTGTTTTCCGGCAGCTTCACGAACTTCGAGATCGTGAGCGCGAACAGCGGGCCGGCGACGATCGCGGTCGGCACGCCGACGATGAGGCCGTAGGCGATCGTCTTGCCGATGTCGGCGCCGTACTGCTGAACGGCCAGGAGCGCCGCCGGGTGCGGCGGAATCAGGCCGTGCACGACCGACAGGCCCGCGACCATCGGCAGGCCGACGACGAGCAGCGACTTGCCGGTGCGCTTCGCGACGTTGAACGCGATCGGGATCAGCAGCACGAAGCCGACTTCGAAGAACACCGGCAAGCCGACGATGATCGCGACGAACATCATCGCCCAGTGAATGTTCTTCTCGCCGAACCAGTCGATCAGCGTGGTCGCGATCCGCTCGGCGCCGCCCGATTCGGCCATCATCTTGCCGAGCATCGTGCCGAGACCGACGACGATCGCGATGTGGCCGAGCGTGCCGCCCGTGCCCGCCTCGAACGATTTCACGATCTTGTCCATCGGCATGCCGACCACGAGGCCGAGACCGAGCGACACGATGATGAGCACGAGGAACGGATACACCTTGTAGCGCGCGATCATCAGGATCAGCACCGCAATCGCGATCACGGTGTAAATCAGCAGCATGCTGCCTTGGACAGCCCCCATGTAGCACTCCTCCTTGGGATGTATCGGGCCGGGCGCGGCGAGCCGCGCCCGACTATGCAGGTCTCCGAAACGAGGCGGCTGACCGCCCGTCGGGACGCTGAATTTTACTTTTGTTTAACGGGCCGCGATAGAACCGGTTCCATAGGCAAAAACCCTCGCAAAAACAACCAGATCGATTGTTTCGTCCGAAGGTTTCCGCTGGCATGCGCTCGGCGGCGTTCAGCGCGCGAGGCGGCTCGCCGCCTGCGCGAGGCGCGTGACCTCGGCCCAATCCTGCGCGGCGAGCGCCGCCTTCGGCGTGAGCCACGAGCCGCCGACGCACACGACGTTCGGCAGCTTCAGGAAGTTCGGCGCGGTCTCGGCGGTGATGCCGCCCGTCGGGCAGAACTTGAGCGCCGGGAACGGGCCGTGGAACGCCTGCAGCATCGGCACGCCGCCCGCCTGCTGCGCCGGGAAGAACTTCACGATCTCGTAGCCGAGCTCGAGCGCGACGATGATGTCGGTCGGCGTCATCACGCCGGGCAGAAGCGGCAGGCCGGCGTCGACGGCCGCCTGGTGCATCTCCTTCGTGAGGCCGGGCGATACGCCGAACTTCGCGCCCGCCTGCTTCGCGAGCGCGCACTGCTCGGGCTTCGTGATCGTGCCGACGCCGACGACGATGTCGTCGGCGAGCTCGCTCGCGCGCTTGATCGCTTCGAGCCCGGCCGCGGTGCGCAGCGTGATCTCGAGCACCTTCACGCCGCCCGCGTGCAACGCGCGCGACACTTGCTCGCCCTGTTCCACCGAATCGAATGCAAGCACCGGAATCACCGGGCCCAGCTTCACGATCTCGCCAATCGTCTTCATCAATGCAGCTCCTTTTCGCTTATGCGGTGACGTGGGCCGCTTCGCCCACCAACGCGCCGAACACCGACGCGCCCTGCTCCGCCGGCGCGGCCGCCGCGCGGAACACGCCGAACAACTCACGGCCGAAGCCGACTTCGTTTTCCGCCTGATGCGCGGGCCGCGCGACCGCGCGCGCCGCCCATTGCGCATCGTCGATCTCGACGTCGAGCACGCCGGCTTGCGCGTCGATCACGATCGTATCGCCCGTTTGCACCTTGCCGAGCGGGCCGCTCAAGAGCGCCTCGGGCGACACGTGGATCACGGCCGGCACCTTGCCCGACGCGCCGGACATCCGGCCGTCCGTCACGAGCGCGACGCGGTAGCCCTCGTCCTGCAGCACGCCGAGCAGCGGCGTAAGGCGATGCAGCTCCGGCATCCCGTTCGCGCGCGCGCCCTGGAACCGCACGACCGCGACGAAATCGCGCTTCAACTCGCCCGCGTCGAACGCGGCCTGCACCGCTTCCTGCGAATCGAACACGATCGCGCTCGCCTTCACCTTGCGGTGCTCGGGCGCGACCGCCGAAATCTTGATCACGCCGCGCCCGAGCCTGCCCTGCATCAGGCGCAGCCCGCCGTCCGGCTGGAACGGCGCGGCGATCGGCCGCAGCACCTTGTCGTCGCCGCTCGCGTCGACGCCCGGCACCCACGTCAGCTTGCCGTCGATCAGGCGCGGCTCGTTCGTGTAGTGCGCAAGGCCCTTGCCCGCGACGGTCGTCACGTCGTCGTGCAGCAAGCCGCCTTCGAGCAGGTTGCGCACGAGGAACGCGATGCCGCCCGCCGCGTGGAAGTGATTCACGTCTGCCTTGCCGTTCGGGTAGATCTTCGCGAGAAGCGGCACCGCGGCCGACAGCGCGTCGAAGTCGTCCCAGTCGATCAGGATGCCCGCCGCGCGCGCGATCGCCACGAGGTGCAGCGTGTGGTTCGTCGAGCCGCCCGTCGCGAGCAGCGCGACGATGCCGTTGACGATCGCCTTCTCGTCGATCACGTGGCCGATCGGCGTGTAGTTGCCGCGCTCGGCCGTGAGCTCGAGCACGCGGCGCGCGGCCTCGGCCGTCAGCGCGTCGCGCAGCGGCGTGTGCGGATGGACGAACGCCGCGCTCGGCAGATGCAGCCCCATCACTTCCATCAGCATCTGGTTGCTGTTCGCGGTGCCGTAGAACGTGCAGGTGCCGTGGCCGTGGTACGCGGCCGATTCGGCCTCGAGCAGCGCGTCGCGGCCCACCTGGCCCGTCGCGAACTGCTGGCGGATCTTCGCCTTGTCGTCGTTCGACAAGCCGCTCGTCATCGGGCCGGCCGGCACGAAGATCGTCGGCAGATGGCCGAACTGCAGCGCGCCGATCAAGAGGCCCGGCACGATCTTGTCGCAGATGCCGAGGCAAAGGGCCGCATCGAACATGTTGTGCGTGAGCGCGACGGCCGTGCTCATCGCGATCGCTTCGCGCGAGAACAGCGACAGCTCCATCCCCGGATTGCCCTGCGTCACGCCGTCGCACATCGCCGGCACGCCGCCCGCGAACTGCGCGACGCCGCCGCGCTCGCGCGCGGCCGCCTTGATGATGTCGGGAAAGCTCTTGTACGGCGCATGCGCGGACAGCATCTCGTTGTACGCCGACACGATGCCGATGTTCGGCTCGCGGATCGCCTTGATCGCGAACTTGTCGCTGCCTTCGAGGCCCGCGAAGCCGTGCGCGAGATTCGCGCACGACAGCGCGCCGCGCGCCGGGAAGCGGCCCTGCGCGGCGTCGATGCGGGCGAGATAGGCTTGGCGGGTCGGTCGGCTGCGCGCGATCACGCGCTCGGTGACGGACGCAAGAGTGGGGTGCAGCGTGGCCATGCTGGGCGCTCCTCACATGAGCCGGGCGAGGCCGGCAAGCTGGAATCGTGGGGACGTCCGACGAGTCGAACGAACGGCGCGAGTTTAGTAGAAAAACTACAAGCTCGCAATCTCGCAGCGCAGCAGAGCCGGCGATAACGCTACGCCATGGCTGATGAATACAGCATATATACCTAGCGTTAACCCTGATTCGCAATGACCTCCATCAGGATAATCGCTAGAAAATTCTTGTAGATTTTCTACAAAACTACCGCGATACTCACATCCATCCCCCAACCTCTCCTGCGTCAATTCGCATCATGCTTCCCCGTATCGAGAAGATCCGCGCACAGCTTCGCCCGTCCGAGCGCAAGCTCGCCGACTTCGTGCTCGCCGCGCCGCGCGAGGTGCTCGATTTGTCGATGATCGAGCTCGCCGCCCGCGCGGGCGCGAGCCAGCCGACGATCGCGCGCTTCTGCCAGGCGCTCGGCTGCAGCGGCTTTCGCGAGTTCAAGATCCGGCTCGCGCAGAGCGTCGCGCCGGGCGTCGCGTCGGTGTATCGCGACGTCGAACCCGACGAGCGCGCACCCGGCATCATCGGCAAGGTGTTCGACCGCACGATCGGCGCGCTGATCGAGGTGCGCAACAGCCTGTCGGCGACGAGCGTCGCCGACGCGATCGAGCTGCTGACGCGCGCGTCGCGCATCGAGTTCTACGGCGCGGGCGGCTCGGGCATCGCGGCGCAGGACATCCAGCACAAGTTCTTCCGGCTCGGCGTGCCGAGCGTCGCGTACTCGGACCCGCATACGTTCTCGATGTCGGCGGCGCTCCTCGGCGCGAACGACGTCGTCGTCGCGATCTCGAACACCGGGCGCACGCGCGACATCGTCGACGCCGCGCGCGCGGCGCGCGCGTGCGGCGCGAAGGTGATCTCGATCACGCACAGCCACTCGCCGCTCGCGCAGTTGTCGACGGTGAGCCTCGCGTCGAACGTCGCCGAGGAAACCGATGTGTTCTCGCCGATGACGTCGCGGATGTCGCATCTCGCGATCGGCGACATCCTCGCAGTCGGCGTCGCGCTGCGGCGCGGGCCCGAACTCGTCGACCGGCTCGGCCGCGCGAAGGAAGCGATCACGCGGCGGCGGATCGGCGTCGACGCGAAGGGGGCGAAGGAGGCGACGAAGGACGGGGCGAAGGACGGGGCGAGAGACACGTCGGGCGGCGTATCGGGCGGCACGTTGGGAAACATGCCGGGAGACGCATCGCAAGAGGAATCGAAGGACGCGCCGAAGGATGCGTCGCGCGAAGCACGCATCGCGCGCGACGTCGAGGACGTGAAGGATTAGAGCCTGCTCACGCCAATCACGGGCTGGCGAACGCGCCTTGCCGGCCGTCCCGCAAGGGGACAAGCGACACGCGACACCGCGCTGCGGCCGGCAAGGCACGTTCCTCTGATATCACGAATCTCTTGCGGGGCCGGCCGCCAGCCCGTGATCGGCGTGAACGGAACGCCGGGCGGCCGCGCGCGAAAGTTCGCCACGCTCGCGCCCCGATTCTGACGCCGAACTTCGAGTCTCGGGCGTCGCGCTGCGAGCCGGGGCTTCGGTTTCGAGCGCGAGCGCGGACATACGAACAAAAGGCATTGAGCGCCCGCTTCGCACGACGAACACCACGACTTCCGCGCCCGTCCCCATCGCACGCCGCCATACAAAAAACCCCGGCCGCCAGGGCCGGGGCTTTCTCGCCGGCGTCTGCGCCGGCATCGACGCGGCGACGGCGGCCACGCCGAGCGCCGCCTGCGCTCAAAACGGCTTGATCACCGCGAGCGCGACGGCCGCGAGCATCCCGAGCACCGGCAGCTCGTTGAACACGCGATACCACTTGTCCGAGCGGCGATTCTCGCCGCGCTCGAACGCCTTCAGCAGATGCCCGCAATACGCGTGATAGATGACGAGCAGCAGCACGACCGCGAGCTTCGCGTGTACCCAGCCCTGCCCCTGCCCGATGCCGATCACGAGCCACAGCCACAGGCCGCACGCGAGCGCCGGCGCCGCGATGATCGTCATGAAACGGAACAGCTTGCGCGCCATCGCGAGCAGCCGCCGGACGGCGGCGGGATCGGTCTCCATCGCGAGGTTCACGTAAATGCGCGGCAGATAGAAAAGCCCCGCGAACCACGACGCGATCAGCACGATATGGAAGGTCTTCACCCAGAGCATGGTCATTGATCAGTCGCCTTTCGTCACTGACGCCCTTCGCCGTGCCCGAGCACCACGTACTTCAGCGACGTGAGCCCTTCGAGCCCGACCGGGCCGCGTGCGTGCAGCTTGTCGTTCGAGATGCCGATCTCCGCGCCGAGGCCGAACTCGAAGCCGTCGGCGAAGCGCGTCGACGCGTTCACCATCACGCTCGCCGAATCGACTTCGCGCAGGAAGCGCATCGCGCGGTCGTGGTCTTCGGTGACGATCGCGTCGGTGTGATGCGAGCCGTACTCGTTGATGTGCCCGATCGCGGCGTCCATCCCGTCGACGATCTTGACCGCGAGCACGGGCGCGAGATATTCGGTGCGCCAGTCTTCGTCGGTCGCGTCGACGAGCGGGCCCACGCCCGCCGCCTCGAGCACCGCGCGCGTGTCCGCGTCGACGCGCAGCTCGACGCCCTTCTCGCGATACAGGCGGCCGAGCGGCGGCAGCACCGCCGGCGCGATTCCGCGCGCGACGAGCAGCGTCTCCATCGTGTTGCAGGTGCCGTAGCGGTGCGTCTTCGCGTTGTCGCAGACGGTGAGCGCCTTCGTCAGGTTCGCGCGATCGTCGACGTACACGTGGCAGATGCCGTCGAGGTGTTTGATCATCGGCACGCGCGCCTCGTTGATCAGCCGCTCGATCAGGCTCTTGCCGCCGCGCGGCACGATCACGTCCACGTATTCGGTCATCGTGATCAGCTTGCCGACCGCCGCGCGATCGGC
Organism: Burkholderia savannae; assembly: GCF_001524445.2. Lineage (NCBI taxonomy): Bacteria > Pseudomonadati > Pseudomonadota > Betaproteobacteria > Burkholderiales > Burkholderiaceae > Burkholderia > Burkholderia savannae. The sequence continues at coordinate 459,625 of NZ_CP013417.1, read as the reverse complement.
GGTCTCGACGACCTGCACCGCATCCTGCGGCAGCCCCGCCGCCTCGAGCCCTTCGCCGATCAGCTTCGCGAGCGCGGTGTTCGACTCGAGCGCTTCGGAGCCGCCGCGCAGGATCGTCGCGTTGCCGGACTTCAGGCACAGCGCGGCCGCGTCGACCGTCACGTTCGGCCGCGATTCGTAGATGATCCCGATCACGCCGAGCGGCACGCGCATCTGGCCGACCTGGATGCCGCTCGGGCGGTACTTGAGGTTGCCGATCTCGCCGATCGGGTCCGGCAGCGCCGCGACCTGGCGCAGCCCCTCGATCATCGTCTTCAGCGCCTTGTCGGACAGCGTCAGGCGATCGATGAACGCCGCGTCGTGACCCTTGTCCCTCGCGCGCGCGACGTCGCGCGCGTTGGCCGCCTTCAGTGCGTCGGCGTCGCGCTCGATCGCTCGCGCGACCGCCTCGAGCGCGGCGTTCTTCGCGGCGGTGGACGCGCGCGCGACGTCGCGCGCAGCACGCCGCGCGCGGCGGCCGACATCCGTCATGTACTGATCGATATCCATCGTGAGACTCGCAATGCAAGCCGCGTCGAGCGGCGAAAAAACGATTGTCGGAAAGCGGATGCGCGGGGCGCTGCCGCGGCGGTCACGCGGCGGCGAACCGCCCCATGCCGAGCCGCCCCACGCCGATTGTAAGCGCCGGCGCGAAAGCGCGCTCAGGCTGGCCGGCGTGGCGCGTCGCCGCCTGGCCCGGACGCGCGCGCGACCGTCATCGCGAGCTGGAACAGGCCGTCCCATGGGTCGGGCGGCGGCTCGCCGCGCGCCGGGCCGCGCGACACGGCGGCGAGCCCCTTGACCTGCCGGTCGAGCCGCGCGGCGAACGCGAGCGCGTGCTCGAGCCCGGCTTCGGACACGCGCGCGAGCGCGGGCCCGACGAGCCGCTCGCGCGGCCCCCACACGCGGTTCTCGCGCACGAGCACGGCGAGCGGCTTGCCGGCCGCGACGCCGCGCTTGATCCGAAGCAGCGTGCGCAACTCCTCGACGACCGCCCACAGCACGAGCACGAGCGCCTCGCCCTCGCCCTTCAGGCCGTCGATCATCCGCGCAAGCCGCGCGGCGTCGCCCGCGAGCATCGCTTCGTTGAGCTTGAACACATCGTAGCGCGCGACGTTCAGCACCGCGTCGTGGATCTGCTCGAACGTCAGCGCGCCGGCCGGATACAGCAGGCCGAGCTTCTGGATCTCCTGATGCGCGGCGAGCAGATTGCCCTCGACGCGCTCGGCGACGAACGCGAGCGCGCGCCGCCCGTCCTCGCCCGGCGCGACGCGCTGGCCCTGCAGCGCGAGCCGCTGGCCGATCCAGTTCGGCAATTGCGCGCGCTCGACCGGATCGATCTTCAGCGCGACGCCCGCGTTCACGAGCGCCGTGAACCACGCGGACTTCTGCGTCGCGGCGTCGAGCCGCGGCAGCGTGACGAGCATCAGCACGTCAGGGTTGCCCGCGCCGGCGAGCGTCTTCAGCGCGTCGGCGCCGTCCTTGCCGGGCTTGCCGGACGGAATCCGCAGCTCGACGAGCTGCCGCTCGCCGAACAGCGACATCGCCTGGCTCGCGCCGATCAGCGTGCTCCAGTCGAAGCCGCGCTCGACGGTATGCACCGAGCGCTCGGTGAAGCCCCCGGCGCGCGCGGCCGCGCGGATCTTGTCGCATGCTTCCTGCGCGAGCAGCGGCTCGTCGCCGTAGACGACGTACAGCCCGGCGAGCGCCTTCGCGAGATGCGGCTCCAGTGCGTCAAGTCGCAGTTGCATCGGTTCCTGCGTCGATCGTTGAACGGGAAATGGAAAACGCGGCGATCACAGCGGCGGCGGCGGCAGCGGCGCGCGCGGCGTGACGCCCGGCACGCCCTGGCCCGGCTCCGGATGCAGCGTGCGCACGATCGCGAGCCGGCGCATCAGCTGATCGATCGCGTCGTTCTGCATGTCCGCGAACAGGATCTCGGACTCCTGCGCCTTCGCGTTCGTGTACTGCGCGCTATACGTCATCGCGCGATTGAGCGCGATCACGCTCGGCGGAATCAGCGCGGCGCCGTCCTTGGCCAAAAGCGTGTAGTTCAGCGAATAGTTGAGCTGGTACTCCTGGACCGTGCCGTACTTGTCGAGCGTCAGCGTGCCCTGACCGCGCGATTCGGACAGGCTCAGCACCGCGTCCGCCTCGCCCGGCGTCTTGACGATCTTCGTGTCGCTGCCCGCCTCGACGAGGCGCGTGAGCCGCGCCGCCGCCGCGGGCGGCGCGCCGGCGATGTACAGATGCTTGAACGCGTAGTCCTGCTGCCCGCGCAGCTTGAAACCACACGCGGACAGCAGCACCGCGCTGCCCACGAACATCAAAAACGATCTGCGGATCACCTTCGCTCCTTGGCTGTTGCGTGCCTGCGCCGCCGTGCGCCGTCAAACGACGACATTCACGAGACGGCCCGGCACGACAATGATCTTCTTCGCCTGCTTGCCTTCGGCGAATTTCGCGAACATCTCGTCGGCGAGCGCCGCCGCTTCGATCGCCTCGCGGCTCGCGTCCTTCGCGACCTTCAGCGCGCCGCGCACCTTGCCGTTCACCTGCAGCACGAGCTCGATCTCGGCCTGCTCGAGCGCGGCCTCGTCGACCTTCGGCCACGGCGCGTCGAGCAGCGGCGCGAACTCGTCCGTGTAGCCGAGCGCCTTCCACAGCTCGAACGTGACGTGCGGCACGACCGGGTACAGCACGCGCAGCAGCACGCCGTAGGTTTCGCGCAGCACGGCGGGCGTCGCGCCCTTCGCGCCTTCGAGCGCGTTCAGCATCTTCATCGCGGCCGATACGACCGTGTTGTACTGCAGGCGCTGATAGTCGAAATCGGCCTGCTTCAGCACGCCGTGGATTTCGCGGCGCAGGGTCTTGTCGGCTTCGCCGAGTTGCGCGGCGTCGAACGTCGCGCGCGCGGCGAGCGCGTCGCGGTTCGCATGGCCGAACGCCCACACGCGGCGCAGGAAGCGGCTCGCGCCCTCGACGCCCGCGCCCGACCACTCGAGCTGCTGCTCGGGCGGCGCCGCGAACATCGTGAAGAGGCGCGCGGTGTCGGCGCCGTAATGGTCGATCAGCATCTGCGGATCGACGCCGTTGTTCTTCGACTTCGACATCTTCTCGATGCCGCCCAGCTCGACCGGCTCGCCGTCCGACTTCAGCACCGCGCCGACGGGGCGGCCCTTGTCGTCGAACGACACGGTGACGTCGGCCGGGTTGTACCACGTCTTCTTGCCCGATGCGTCCTCGCGATAGAACGTCTCGTTGAGCACCATCCCCTGCGTGAGCAGGTTCTTCGCCGGCTCGCCGAATTTCACGAGGCCGAGATCGCGCATCACCTTCGCCCAGAAGCGCGAGTACAGCAGGTGCAGGATCGCGTGCTCGATGCCGCCGATGTACTGATCCATCGGCATCCAGTAGTCGGTGCGCGCGTCGACCATCGTCTCGGCGTCCGGCGCCGCGTAGCGCGAGAAGTACCACGCGGAATCGACGAAGGTGTCCATCGTGTCCGTTTCGCGCTTCGCGGCCGCGCCGCACTTCGGGCACGTGCAGTTCAGGAACGCCTCGGACTTCGCGAGCGGGTTGCCCGTGCCGTCCGGCACGAGATCTTCCGGCAGCACGACGGGCAGATCCTGCTCCGGCACCGGCACGTCGCCGCACGACGGGCAGTGGATGATCGGAATCGGCGTGCCCCAGTAGCGCTGGCGCGAAATGCCCCAGTCGCGCAGGCGATACGTGACCTGCTTGTCGCCGAAGCCGCCCGCCTTCAGGTCGGCCGCGACCGCGTCGACGGCCGCGCCGTAAGCGAGGCCGTCGTACTTGCCGCTATCGATGCAAACCGCGGCTTCCTTGTCGCCATACCACTCCTGCCACGCGTCGAGCGAGTATGTTTGCCCCGCGACCGCAATCACCTGCTTGATCGGCAGGCCGTATTTCTTCGCGAACGCGAAATCGCGCTCGTCGTGGCCCGGCACGCCCATCACCGCGCCTTCGCCGTAGCTCATCAGCACGTAGTTGCCGATCCACACCTCGACGGGCTCGCCCGACAGCGGATGCGACACCGAAAAGCCCGTCGCGACGCCCTTCTTCTCCATCGTCGCGATGTCGGCCTCGGCGACGCCGCCGCGCTTGCATTCGTCGATGAACGCCTGCAGCTCGGGCTTGTCCTGCGCAAGATGCGCGGCGAGCGGATGCTCGGCCGCGATCGCGCAGAACGTGACGCCCATGATCGTGTCGGCGCGCGTCGTGAACACGCGCAGCAGCTTCTTCTCGCCGTCGAGCTCGTACGGGAAGCCGAAGTTCACGCCGAAGCTCTTGCCGATCCAGTTCTGCTGCATGATCTTCACGCGCTCGGGCCAGCCGAGGCCGTCGAGATCGTGCAGCAGTTCATCGGCGTACTGCGTGATCCGCATGTAGTACATCGGGATCTCGCGCTTCTCGACGAGCGCGCCCGAGCGCCAGCCGCGCCCGTCGATCACCTGCTCGTTCGCGAGCACGGTCTGGTCGACCGGGTCCCAGTTCACGGTGCCCGTTTTCTTGTACGCGACGCCCTTCTCGAGCATCTTCAGGAACAGCCACTGATTCCACTTGTAGTAGTCGGGCTTGCAGGTCGTGACCTCGCGCGACCAGTCGATCGCGAGGCCCATCGACTGCATCTGCTTCTTCATGTAAGCGATGTTGTCGTACGTCCACTGCGCGGGCGGCACGCCGTTGGCCATCGCGGCGTTCTCGGCCGGCATCCCGAACGCGTCCCAGCCCATCGGCATCAGCGTGTTGTAGCCGTTCATCCGCAGATAGCGGTACATCACGTCGTTGATCGTGTAGTTGCGCACGTGACCCATGTGCAGCTTGCCGGACGGGTAAGGCAGCATCGACACGCAGTAGAACTTCTTGCGGTCCGTGTCTTCCTTCGAGCGGTAGACATCGGCTGCGCGCCAGTCGCTCTGGGCGGCGGCTTCGACGTCGGCGGGTACGTATCTTTCGTGCATGGTGTGGTTCGGGCTGGGCTTTGAGCGGCGCGCGACGCATTGAGCCGAGCGCACGCGCGCTCGAGTGGATCGAAAGTCGCGCTTCCCCGGCGGCCGGGGGCGGCGCGGGGAAAACGTCGATTATACCGTCCGCGCCGGCCGGCAAGGCCGTTGGCGCGGCCGCGGGCGGCGATCAGCGTGGCGCGGACGTCGCGGGTGGTGCGGGTGGTGCGGGTGACACGGGTGGCGCGAGCGGTGCGACCGGCACGGGCGGACAGCGTGGGCGGACGGCTACGGCCGCGGCGGCGGCTGCAGCGACGGCGCAAGCCGCGCGTCGCGCTGCGGCGACGGCCGCGCCGGCGGATTCCCGCGCGCATCGGGCTTCCCGGACACGTCGGTGACGAAGCCGATCCGCGCGACGCCCGCCTGCTGCGCGGCGCCCATCACCCGCGCGATCGTGTCGTAGCGGGTGTCGCGCGCGGCCCGCAGGTGCAGTTCCGGGTCCTTGCCGCCTGCCGCCGCGTCGCGCAGCCGCGCGGCGAGCGCGTCGAACGCCACGGGCGCGTCGTTCCAGTACAGCTTGCCCGCCGCGTCGATCGACACCGTGATCGTCTCGGGCGTCTCGCGCGCGGGCGCCGCCGCGACTTTCGGCAAATCGAGCCGGATCGCATGCGTGAGGAGCGGCGCGGTGATGATGAAGATGACGAGCAGCACGAGCATCACGTCGATGAGCGGCGTCATGTTGATGTCCGCCATCGGCTGCGACGTGTGCTGATGATCGAGTCCGCCGAACGCCATGCCGCCCTCCTCGCTGGATTGCCGGACCGACGCGCCGCCTACGCGGCGGTGGCCGGATCGGCCGCCGGGGCCGCGGCCGTCTCGCCGCAGACGAACACGTGCAGATCGCGCGCGAAGCCGTCGAGCTCCTCGACGAGCTGGCGCACGAGCCGCCCGAGAATGTTGTACGCGAGCACCGCCGGAATCGCGACGACGAGGCCGAACGCCGTCATGATGAGCGCCTCGCCGACCGGGCCGGCGACGTTCTCGATCTGCGCCTGCCCGCTCGCCGCGATGCTGCCGAGCGCGTGATAGATCCCCCAGACGGTGCCGAGCAGGCCGACGAACGGCGCGGTGCTGCCGATCGACGCGAGCAGCACCTGGCCGAACTCGAGCCGCCGCTGCGACTTGCGCAGCGCATGGCGCAGCGCGCGCAGCACGCGCTCGCCGCGCTCGACGCGCGCCGACAGCGCGCGCGGCTCGACGCGCGACGCGGCGTCGGCGTCGCGCGCGGCCTCGGCGAGCGGCGCGAACACGCGCTCCTTGTCGGTCGCGCGCAGCGCGGCGATGCCGTCGTCGAGCGTCGCGGCCCGCCAGAACGCCGCGAGCGCGGCCGGGCCCTGGCGCTTCGCGCGCACGAGCACCCACGCCTTCACGATCAGGAAGCACCAGCTCGCGATCGACATCGCGAGCAGCACGTACGCAACCGCGTGCGTGACGGTGTCGCCGCTCTCGAGGTAATGGAGGATGCCGGTCGGGGTCGCCATCGATGCCCGCGAGGCGGCGCTCAGCGCAGGCCGAGCACGTCCTGCATGTCGAAGAAGCCGGTCTTGTGGCCGGCGAGGAAGCGCGCCGCGCGCAGCGAGCCCTGCGCGTATGACACGCGGCTCGCCGACTTGTGCGTGATCTCGATGCGCTCGCCGATGCCGGCGAAGAGCACCGTGTGATCGCCGACGATGTCGCCGCCGCGGATCGCCGAGAAGCCGATCGTCGACGGATCGCGCTCGCCCGTCACGCCGTGGCGGCCGTAGACCGCGCAATCGTCGAGCGAGCGGCCGAGCGCGGCCGCGATCGTCTCGCCCATCATCAGCGCGGTGCCGGACGGCGCGTCGACCTTGTGCCGGTGGTGCGCCTCGATGATCTCGATGTCGTAGCCCTGCGCGAACTGCTTCGCCGCGAATTCGAGCAGCTTCATCGTGACGTTCACGCCGACGCTCATGTTCGCCGAGAACACGAGCGCGATCTTCTCGCCCGCCGCGCGCAGCTGCGCCTTCTGCGGCTCGCTGAAGCCCGTCGTGCCGATCACGAGCTTCACGTCGTGGCGCTGCGCCGCGTCCAGGTGGACAAGCGTGCCTTCGGGGCGGGTGAAGTCGATCAGGTAGTCGGCCTCGGCGCACACGCGCTCGATATCGTCGGTGAGCGCGACTCCGGTCTCCTTGCCGAGGAACGCGCCCGCGTCCTGGCCGAGCTGCGGCGAGCCCGCGCGGTCGAGCGCACCGACGAGCGTCGCGTCGGGTGCGTCGAGCACCGCTTCGATCAGCATCCGGCCCATCCGGCCGGACGCACCAGCAATCGCAATCTTCATGGACGACATGCGCTACCTGCTACGAATGAAAGACGGGCGGCGCGCGCCGCCCCGGGTTTGGTTCGGACGCCGGATCAACCGCCCGTTCCCTGCGCGCCGGATGCGGGCGCGGGCGCCGTGAGCGGCTGGTTCGGCAGGCTGTCGGCGCCCTGCGGGCCGACCGGCTGGTTCGCGCCGCCCCCCGCGGGCGGCGGAGGCGGGCGATGGAACTGGAACTGCGGCTGGATCGCGGGCGCGGCGCCGGGCGGCAGGCCGCCGGGGGTCGGCGCGTTCGGCGCCGCCTGCGCGGACGGCGAGAAGCGCGCCGCCGCGCTGCTCTGGCCCGACACCTGCGCGGTCGCGCGGTTCGCCGCGCGCGCCGCCTGCGCGTTCGCGTCGTTCTGGTCCGCCGCCTGCGCGGCTTCGGGCGCCGCCGCGGCGGCGACTTCCGACGCGGCGGCGGCGCGCGCGGCCGCGGCCGCCTTGCTCGCCTTCTTGCCGCGGCGGTCGCCGTCGATGTCGGCGAGCAGATCAAGCTCGGACGGCAGGTTGTCGGCGCCCGTCCAGCTCGCCACGCGGTCGCCCGAGAAGTTCACCACGAGATCGCGCTGCTGAACGACCGACGTCGAGCCGCGCTTGAAGTAGAAAATGTAGTCCCAGCGATCCGCATGGAACATGTCGGTCAGAAGCGGCGTGCCGAGAAGCGCGCGCACCTGGTCCCGCGACATGCCGACCTGCAGCTGCGAGGCCTTTTCCTGCGACACGAAGTTGCCCTGGACGACGGTGATCCGATACGGCGTGATGCTCTGAGCGATCCGCTGAGTCACGCTGTCGTACGACGAACAGGCGGCCAGTCCGGCCACGGCGACAGCTGCGATGACGGTGCTCCGCATGCGGCTCCTCTGAAGTTGCAAAAGAGATCTTGGAATCATTTCCCTCACCGTGCTGGCCCTTGTCCGAGGCCGCGCGAGAATGTCACAGATGACTGAAAAGGCGAAAAGCCGGTACTATTGAAGCCCTGCATTGTACTCTAGGGACGCCTAGCCATGACCAATCCGACCGATCTCAAAAACATCGGGCTCAAGGCCACCCTACCGCGCCTCAAGATTCTCGAAATTTTCCAGCAAAGCCCGGTTCGCCACCTGACGGCTGAAGACGTCTATCGCAACCTGCTGCACGAGGAGCTCGACATCGGCCTCGCGACGGTCTACCGCGTGCTCACCCAGTTCGAGCAGGCGGGCCTTCTGTCGCGCAGCAACTTCGAATCCGGCAAGGCCGTGTTCGAGCTGAACGAAGGCTCGCACCACGACCACCTCGTGTGCCTCGATTGCGGCCGCGTCGAAGAGTTCTTCGACGCCGAGATCGAAACCCGCCAGCAGTCGATCGCGAAGGAACGCGGCTTCAAGCTGCAGGAGCATTCGCTCGCGATGTACGGCACGTGCACGACGGAAAACTGCCCGTATCGCAAGCACTGAGACAAGCACCGAGCGCCCCCCGAACGCTCGCGTCGCGGCATCCTCGCCGCGCATGCTGAAAGGCCCGGCCGGCGCAAGCCTGACCGGGCCTTTTTGCGTCCGGCGCGACGTGCGCGTCAGGCGGCGCTCGCGTGCGCGCCGTCCGTGACGAGCCGCCAGCGCGCGTCGAGCGTGATCTCGTCGCAGTTCGGCTGCGCGCCGCCCCGGTCGACCACGACGAAATCGCTGACCGCGTCGAGCGCGAGGAGCGGATGGTGCCAGACGCCCCTCGCGTAATTGACGCCCTGCCAGCCTTGCGCGAGGAATGCGCGCATCCGGGTCGGATCGAATTCGCCCGCCGGCGCGACGACGATCGCGTAGCGCGCGACCGCCGCGAGCGGCACGAACGCCTGGCTGCCGAGCGGATGGCGCTCCATCATGTCGATCTCGACCGGCCACCCGCGCGGCTGCGCGCGAAACAGGCTCACGAGCGGCCGGCCGCCCGCCTCCGCGACGTCGATCGACGCGAGATCGTGAAAGCGCTCGGTCGTCCCGCCGTTGATCAGGAAGCGGCGCGCGCCCGCCAGCTCGATCACGTCGCCGAACGGCGCGAACGCTTCGCGCGTCAGGCGCTCGAGGCGCAGGGTATTGAGCGTCTCCATGCGCGTCCTCCCGTTATGCGAGCTCGCCCCAGAGGCGCAGCCGCGACACGCCGCCGTCCGGATGGATGTTCAGGCGCACGTGCGTGACGGGGCCGAGCGCGGCGAGCTCCGCCTCGAACGTATGCACGCTGTCCATCCTGAGCGGCTGCTCGCCGAGCAGCGTCGGCCAGAACATCGCCTGCGTGACGAGCGACGCATCGGTGCCGCCCGCGACGTGCGCCGCCTGCAGCGAGCAGCGATCCGGGTAATTGCCCTTGAAGTGCGCGGTATCGACTTCGACCCTGCGAATCACGCCCGGCCGCGCGAGCGCGACGATCGCCCAGTCGTTGCCGGGCTCGCGGCGGCGGCGGGTCTCCCAGCCGTCGCCCATGTTCGCGCCGCGCCCGGGCATCAGCATCCGCGACGCCGGCCCGAAGTGCTCGTTGTTCGCGGCGACGAGATACGCGCCGTTCTCGATCGCGGCGAGATCGACGAGCTCGCCGCGCGCCGCGCGGCTCCAGTCGCGCTGCGGCTGGCCGTACACGCGCAGCCGCGCGAGCCCGCCGTCCGGATACAGGTTCACGCGCAGGTGCGTCCAGGCCCGCGGATCGCTCACCTCGACGTAGTGATGCTGGTTGCCCGCGAGCGTCGTCGCGGGCACGAGCGCCTGCCAGTCGGCGTCGTCGGGCGGCGTTTGCGCGTCCGACACGCACGCGTCGATCGACGCCGCGGGCGGGAAGTTGCCGGTGAAGTGGCTCGTGTCGAGATCGACGCCGTACACGACGCCCGGCCGCGCGAGACGCACCACGCAGAAATCGTGGCCCGTCGTGCGCTTGCGGCGCGTCTCCCAGCCGTCCATCCACTTGCCGTGGTCGTCGTACTTGCCGGGAATGAACACGGCGGGCTCCGGATCGAGCATCCGCTCCTTCGGCGCGAAGAATTCGTCGCTCGCGAAGAGCGCCTTCGCGCCGAGGCGCGGATCGGCGAGATTCATGTAGCGGCGCGTGAACGCGGGCGCGTTCGGATCGAGAATCGGGGCGGCCATGTCGTCTCCTATTGTTGGGTGTGCATCCGAGAAACCGAAAACCGGAAGCTGAAAAACGAAGCGCCGGCGCGAACCGCCGCGCCGGCGCGCGATGCCGGGCGGCGCGGCGTCAGAGCGCGTGCGCGCCGCCGTCCGCGATCGCGCCGTTCGGGCTTTCGTCGCCTGCCGGCACGTAGCGCAGTTCCTCGTTCAGCACACGCTTCGCGCGGGCGCGGTCGATGTCGTTCTCCCACACGGCGACGACGATCGTCGCGACGCAGTTGCCGAGCAGATTCGTGAGCGCGCGGGCGATGCCGACGAACCAGTCGACGGGCAGGATCAGCACGAGGCCGAGCACCGGCAGCGCGGGGATCGCGGACAGCGTCGCGGCGAGGATCACGATCGCCGAGCCCGGAATGCCGTGCGCGCCCTTCGACGTGACGAGCGACACGAGCAGCACGACGATCAGGTCGTGCGCCGACAGCGGCGTGTTGGTCGCCTGCGCGATGAAGAGCACGGCGAGCGTCAGGTAGATCGAGAAGCCGTCGAGGTTGAACGAGTAGCCGGTCGGGATCACGAGGCCGACCGTCGAATCCTTCACGCCGAGCCATTCGAGCTTGCGCATCACCTGCGGCAGCACGGCGTCCGACGACGCGGTGCCGAGCACGATCAGCAGTTCCTCGCGCAGGTAGCGGATCAGCTTGAACACCGAGAAGCCCGCGAGCTTCATCACCGCGCCGAGCACGATCACGACGAACGCGGCGCAGCTCACGTAGAACACGATCACGAGAAGGCCGAGCTGCTTGAGCGACGCGACGCCGTACTTGCCGGTCGTGAACGCGATCGCGCCGAGCACGCCGAGCGGCGCGAGCTTGATGATGAAGCCCATCACGCGGAAGAACACCTGCGCGAATTCGTCGATCAGCGAGTTCACGCGCTTCGCCTTCTCGCCGAGCAGCGACAGCGCGGAGCCGAACAGCACCGAGAACACGAGGATCTGCAGGATGTCGCCCTTCGCGAACGCGTCGAACGCGGTTTCGGGGATGATCTTCAGCAGATAGCCCGCCGTGTCCTTCAGGCTCTGCGCGTTCTTCGCGTAATCGGCGAGCGACGCGGCGTCGAGCGCGTGCAGATCGACGTTCATCCCGACGCCCGGCTTCGTCAGATACGCGAGCACGAGGCCGATGCCGAGCGCGAGCGTCGTCATCGCCTCGAAGTAGACGACTGCCTTCAGGCCGACGCGGCCGACCTTCTTCAGATCGCCCGCGTTCGCCATGCCGCTCACGACGACGCAGAACACGATCGGCCCGATCACCATCTTGATCAGCTTGAGGAACCCGTCACCCAACGGTCGCAGCGACTGCGCGAAGTGCGGGAAAAAGGCGCCGAGCGCCACGCCGATCACAAGCGCGATGACCACCCGACCAAACAGCGAATTGAGAAACTTCGACACGGCGTTCTCCCGTCACAACGGTTGCGGATTCGTCTGTTCATACTGGTCCGACCAGTACTGTTATGGACGATAGTAGGAAGCCGATATAGTCGAGTCAAGGACGCCAAAAATAGGGATTACCCGCGCATTTCGGCGGTCGTTTCGATGCTGCGGCGCACGCGGATCATCGCTTTCCCGGAGCCGGAGCGCGCGCCGCCGGCGGCGGTTTACAATGCCGGTCAGACCGCGCAATCGATCCACTGCATGAAGAACGTTCCGCACACCGTCACCGACGCCGCCATCGCCACGATCCGCAGCCGGATCGAGAGCGGCTTCTATCCCGTCGGCAGCCTGTTGCCCGCGCAACGTCAATTGTCCGAAGAACTGGAGATCAGCCGCGCGTCGCTGCGCGAGGCGCTGTCGACGCTCGAGGCGCTCGGGATGCTGCGCATCCGCCCCGGCAAGGGCGTGTACGTCGAGAGCGCGCAGGCGAGCGCCGCGCACGCGTGGCGCTTCGCCGAGCAATCGTCGCTGCCCGACACCTATCAGATGCGCTACGCGCTCGAAGGCTTCGCCGCGCGAATGGCCGCACTCGCCGTCAGCGAGCAGGATCTCGCGTGGTTCGAGGAGAACGTCGCCGCGCTGCAGGAGGCGCTCGCGAACGACGAGCTCGACGGCGCGTCGCAGCTCGATTTCGATTTCCACATGCGGATCGTCAGTCTCGCCGGCAACGCGGCGATCGAATCGATCCTGCGCGGCAGCGCGGACATCATGAAGGAAAGCCAGCGGATGCCGTTCTACCGGCGCGAGCTCGTGCTGTCGACGTATCACGAGCATCGCGCGATTCTCGATGCGCTGATCGCGAAGGACCCGGCCGCCGCAGGCGCGGCGATCGAAGCGCACATCTCCAACGCCGCGCAGCGCGCGGGCGTGTTCTTTCCGACACCGAAGGGCTGACGCGGCGCGTTCGCGCGCGGCACGCCGTCGCGCATGCGGCATCGCGCGCGGCGCGGCTACTCGCCTTCGGGCGACGCGCCGCCGCGCGCCTGCGAGCCGCCGCTGCTTCGGATTTCGGGTCGCCTCGCCAGCGCATAGTCGATGAACGCGCGCATCGCCGCGCTTCGATAGCCGCCCTTGCGCGTGAGCAGCGCCGCCGTGCGCCGCGGCAGCGGCGGGTCGAGCCGGATCGCGCGCAGGTCGTCGCGGCGCTCGGCGATCGCCGACGGCAGCACCGTCGCGATCCGGCCGCCGCGCACCATCTCGAGCATCGCGCTGATCGAATTCACTTCGATCGCCACGCGCGGCGTCACGCCGTTGCGATGGAAGTACTGATCGACCTTGCTGCGCGTCGCGAACGCACGGCTCAGCAGGATCAGCGGTTCGTCGCCGGCCTCGGCAGGCGATAGCGGCTTGCGGCGGCGCGCATGGCGATGATCGCGCCCGACGACGAGCGCGAGCGTCTCCACCCACAACGGCGTCGCGTCGATCTCGGGCGACTGCGTCGGATCGAACGCGATCCCCACGTCGAGCTCGTCGTCGGCGAGGAGCGGCTCGATCTGCTCCTGCGGCATCTCCCGGATCGTCAGCTTCAGGCCCGGATAGCGCGCGTTGAAGCCGTCGATCAGCCAGCCGATCAGATACGCGGAGAAGGTCGGCGTCATCGCGAGCCGCAGCGAGCCGCTCTGAAGATTCTCGACGTCGTGCACCGCGCGCCGTCCAGCCTCGAGCTGCTGCAGCGCGGCTCGCGCGTGCCGCGCATATGCGGCGCCGAACTCGGTCAGCCGCACCGCGCGAGCCGAGCGGTCGAACAGTTGCACGCCGAGCGCGTCCTCGAGCTGCCGGATCTGCTGCGACAGCGTCGGCTGCGAGACGTGCAGCGACTCGGCCGCGCGCGTGAAATTTCCCTGCTCGGCGACGGAGAGAAAATAACGGATGTGTCGGAGCAGCATCGCGCCTCGAGTATTGGTTTTACCTATACGAATGATAATAAATCGGTCTTGGACGCTATGAATCGTTTGCCTCATTCTTCGGTCGTCGGCTCTCGCCATCGACCACGGAGCACACGATGCAGGACATCATCGAAGGATTTCTGAAGTTCCAGCGCGACGCGCTCCCGCAGCGCACGGAACTGTTCAAGCGCCTCGCCGCGAGCCAGCGGCCGCGCGCGCTCTTCATCTCGTGCTCGGACAGCCGCCTCGTGCCCGAGCTCGTCACGCAGCGCGAGCCGGGCGATTTGTTCGTGATCCGCAACGCGGGCAACATCGTGCCGTCGTTCGGCCCCGAGCCGGGCGGCGTATCGGCGTCCGTCGAATACGCGGTCGCGGTGCTCGAAGTGGCCGACGTCGTCGTGTGCGGCCACTCGGACTGCGGCGCGATGACCGCGATCGCATCGTGCGCATGCCTCGACCATCTGCCCGCCGTGCGCGGCTGGCTGCGCTACGCGGACGCCGCCAAATGCGTGAACGAAGCGCGCGAGCACGCGGGCGAGCGGGAGCGCGTCGATTCGATGGTGCGGGAAAACGTCGTCGCGCAGCTCGCCAATCTCAACACGCATCCATGCGTGCGGCTCGCGCTCGAGCAAGGACGCCTCACGCTGCACGGCTGGGTGTACGACATCGAGACCGGCTCGATCGACGCGCTCGACGGCGCGACGGGCCGCTTCGTCGCGCTCGCCGACCATCCGCACGTGCGCGCGACGCCGCCGCGACTCGATCGCGCGGCCTGACGCACGACACATGACGCACGCCGCGCAACGCGCCCGCGAAGCGCCGGGCGCCACATGCAGCTCGCGGCGCGACGCATCACGCGCCGACAGCAATCTCCGTTTCGTTGCCGAACCCTCACCGCAAGGAGCCCGCATGACCCAATCGCAACACAACCAGACCGCGCGCCAGGCGCTCGCCGATCGCATCGTCGACGCGAAGACGCGCAAGAACCTCACGTTCGAGCAGCTCAACGAGGGCACCGGCCTGAGCGTCGCGTTCACGACGGCCGCGCTGCTCGGCCAGCATCCGCTGCCCGCCGACGCCGCGCGCACCGTCGCCGCGAAGCTCGACCTCGACGACGACGCGGTGCGCCTCTTGCAGACGATTCCCGTGCGCGGCAGCATCCCGGGCGGCATTCCGACCGATCCGACGATCTACCGTTTCTACGAAATCGTGCAGGTCTACGGCTCGACGCTGAAGGCGCTGATCCACGAGCAATTCGGCGACGGCATCGTCAGCGCGATCAACTTCAAGCTCGACGTCAAGAAGGTCGACGATCCGGAAGGCGGCTCGCGCGCCGTCATCACGCTCGACGGCAAGTACCTGCCGACGAAGCCGTTCTGATCGCCCATCCGACGCGCGGCGCGCGCGGCGGGCCGATTTCTCGCGGCCCGCCGCGCGCACCGTTCGCGTGATGCCCGTCCGGCTTTTCGGACTCCGTTCTTCTTCGCTACGCGCCTCATGAATTCCGTCACCGTTCCCCCGCCCGCGCTGACGCGCGGGATGACGCTGCTGTTCGCGTGCGCCTGCGGCATCGTCATCGGCAACCTCTACTATTCGCAGCCGCTTCTCGCGGCGATCGCATCGAGCTTCGGGCGCAAGCCGGCCGAGCTCGGCTATCTCGTCACGCTGACGCAGCTCGGTTACGCGGCGAGCCTGCTCGTCGTCGTGCCGCTCGGCGACGTCGTCAATCGCCACGCGCTGATCGTGCGGCTGCTGGGCGCGAACGTCGTCGCGCTCGTCGCGGTCGCATCGAGCACGAGCTACGGCTTTTTCATCGCGGCGAACGTGTGCGTCGGTTTCGTCACGTGCTCGACGCAGTTGCTCGTGCCGTTCGCCGCGTCGCTCGCCGACGACGCATCGCGCGGCCGCGCGGTCGGCACCGTGATGAGCGGCCTCTTGCTCGGCATCCTGCTCGCGCGCGTCGTATCCGGCGCGATCGCCGACTGGCTCGGCTGGCGCGCCGTCTATGCGATCGCGGCGGCGCTCGTGCTCGCGCTCGCCGGCGTGCTCTCGACGAAACTGCCGAAGGATCGCCGCACCGCGCGCCTCGATTACCGAAAGCTGATGGGCTCGCTCGCGACGCTCGTGCGCAGCGAGCCGACGCTCGCGCTGCGCTCCGTCTACGGCGCGCTCGTGTTCGCGTGCTTCAGCCTGCTGTGGACGGGCCTCACGTTCCTCTTGAGCGCACCGCCCTATCGCTTCAGCGAAGGCGCGATCGGTCTGTTCGGCGTCGTCGGCGCGATGGGCGCGCTCGCGGCGGGCGCGGCGGGCCGGCTTGTCGACCGCGGCCACGCCCATGCGGCGACGGGCCTCTTCGCAGCCGCCGTGCTCGTATCGTTCGCGTTCATCGCGGCGGGCGCGCAGTCGCTCGTCGCGCTAGTGGCGGGCATTCTGCTGCTCGACGTCGGCGTGCAAGGGCTGCACATCTCGAACCAGAGCGTCATCTATGCGCTCGCCACCGACGCACGCAGCCGCGTCACGACCGTCTATCTGACGAGCTACTTCATCGGCGGCGCGCTTGGCTCGGCCGTCGCGAGCGCCGCATACCGCTTCGACGGCTGGCGCGGCGTGTGCGCCGCGGGCGGCGCGCTGTCGAGCACGCTCGTCGCGCTGTGGTGCGTGACGCACGGCGTGCGCGCACGCCGCGCCGCACGCTGAAGCACGCCTCGGATACCGAAAACCACCACGCGAGCGCCGCGCGCGGACGACGCACGGAATCCGGGACGCAAAGGACACACACCGATTCCGCACGTTCACCGCGCGATTGCGGCGCCGATCAATCATAGTTCGTCTTCATGCTTGAAGCCGAACTTCCGCTTGACCTGGGCCGACACTTGCGTGACCGCATCCGTGCTGATCAACCGGATGCCGCGCTCGAGGTTGTACTCGATGAAACGCTGCAACGTGCGCTGCCCCCCGCCGCGAACCGCGGCGTTCGAGTATGGCGTACGCAGGCTGTCGGGATTGGACACGCTGTAAGGAATCGACGCTTCGCGAACGTCCGTGTTGACGTTACCCATCAAGATCGAAACGGGCCGGTTCTGGTAGCGCGCGATGACGATCACGGTGCCGGGATTGCGCTCGTCGAGCTCGTCGCTCATCGACGAGGCGATCGTCCGTCCGGACCTGAGCAGTGCGCCAGCGCCGATCGGCGTATTCGAAATGGCGATAGGGCCGCTCGAATCGCTGGAGTCGCTGTCGGAAGACGAGTTGGAATCGGAATCCGACGGATACCACTGCGACAGCGTGCTTTGCACTTCGGCGATCTGCGACGGGCTCGGATTCGGCAGCACGTCGACCGCAAAGGACGCGTTGCCCTGCACCCATTGGTTGCCGGCCCGGATTCGCGGCCTGACCTCCGGATGAAGTTGCCGGAAGCGTTCGAGCGTCAGATCGGCGAGATTCAGCTCGAACTGGCCGACCGCCCTCGTCGCTTGTCCCGAGGTGGACGGCTCCGGGACGGGCGGCAACGTGTCGTTGGCCGAATTGGCGTCGACCGTGCCGACCTCGGTGCTGGCGAAGCTGATGGTCGAAGCGTTCAGCCTGGACGCATCGTGAAATGCGCGACTGATGCGCGCCATATTCTCTCTCGTCCGGGCCTGCACGGCGTTGACCGCGCTGACGAGTTGCTGCTCGGCAAGCGAATTCGCACCGGCGAGGCCGCTCGATCCGGTGTTCACGACATTCTGGATGATGCGATCGAAGTGCGCACGATCGAAATCGTAGTGGTTCAGAATCAGGTACGGCGTAATGACGTCCATCACCATGAACACGCAGTCGGACGTTTCCGGCCCGCGCGGCTTGCGGGACGAGAACGCGAACTGCAGCGGCGCCTTGCACGCGATGCTCGCCGCATAGCCGGCGTAAGGATTCTTGCTGCCGACCGAGGTCAGGCTGTGAAGCCGCCATTCCAGGCCTGCCGCGACGGGCGCAGGGCTCGCCGCGACCTTCTTGAGCGGCCGATCGCCGTCAAAATGAGAAAGCGCGCTCTTGATGAGGTCGCACGGCCGGTTCAACACGTAATTGGCGATCGCGAGGATCGGCAGCACGCATTCCAGTTGATAGGCATGGACGGAGCGTCGCGCGCGCAGGTCTTCGTTTGCCCGGGTGGCGAAGGACACGCGTTCGATCGTCAGTGGGCCACCAAATTGCGGACGATTGGTGACGCGAACCTGGTCGGACGCGTCGCTTGCCGCCGGGTCGTCTTCCGCCCGCGAAGGCAGCCTGTAGATCGGGCTGCCGTCGACGAAGTTGTGGTTACGATCGGTCTCCACCACCTGCAGCGCAGCGCCGTGGCCCGGCGTCAATTCGAACGCGACGGACACGAACGCCGTCTTGTCGCTCAACCGGTTAGAGTACAACACGGTCATTTTCTTGGGTGTGGTGCGGCTTTGCTGAACGATGGTCGCCGTGCCGTCCACGAACGACGCAATCAGGTGTTCGTTCAATTCGGTCGAATACACCCGATTCCTGCTGCCTTCGAAAGTCAGATGGAAACTCCGGATTTCGTCCGGCTTTTGCGCGCGTCCGTATATCTTGTCGATATTGAAATACTTGAATTCGTTTACCCGGCGATCGGCCAGCTCGCCGCTCGCGGCCTGTGCCAGACTTACGCTCGGGAAATAGCACAGCCAGGAGACGAGCATGCAAGCGAGAATCGGGCGTCCGATTCGCCGGAGCAGCGCCGTTCCGTTAGCGGGCCGACTCCGTGCGACCGGGTCCGCCGCGATGTCAGCGCGTCCGGCTGCCGGAGCGATCCACCAGCCTGCGCCGTTCATACTGCGTGCGCCGCCCGCCGACGCCCGAGCGTTTGCGCCGCGGCCGGTCGCTTGGCGTTTCTCGGACCGAATCAATTTGTCCAGTACCGCGGGAAAACCGGTAATCCGGCGCATTCGGAACTGCCGGACGACACGTCCGTTGAAAGGACTTTGGGTCATACGGGTTACCTCCTTCGTTGGTCGGTTCAACCTTCGGACACGTCATGTCCGTACATAGGCACCCGATCCTAGCAAAGGCCGATTAACTCGCCTTTTGAAATAAAACTCGATTTTCGTATTTTTATTAATATATTAACCATCAACCCGGAAGGGGGATGTGTCGAAAATATTTTGACGGAGCGGATTGCGAAATGCGGCGGGTGCGAGCCCGGCAAGACGGACGCCGACGGCAGCACCGCCATTGCCGCCGCGCGGGATATGAGAACCGGCCACCCCATGCCTCTTCATCATCGAGGTGTGCATTGCCGTCGCGCCCGATGCGGCGCCGTCCGATAAAAAAGCCGCGCCGATGAATCATCATCGGCGCGGCCCGATCCTGCCTGGCGCTGCCGTGCCCAGCCCCGGCACATAGCAACGCGCGTCGGCTCGACCTGTTACTTCGCGTTCGCGAGCGCGATCGCCGTATCCAGCATGCGGTTCGAGAAGCCCCACTCGTTGTCGTACCAGCTCGACACCTTCACGAGACGGCCCGACACCTTCGTCAGCGTCGCGTCGAACGTCGACGAAGCCGGGTTGTGGTTGAAGTCGATCGACACGAGCGGCGCGTCGTTGTAGCCGAGGATGCCCGCGAGCGCGCCTTGCGACGCTTCCTTCATGATCGCGTTGACTTCCTCGACCGTCGTATCGCGCTTCGCGATGAACGACAGGTCGACGACCGACACATTGATGGTCGGCACGCGAATCGCGTAGCCGTCGAGCTTGCCGTTCAGCTCCGGCAGCACGAGGCCGACGGCCGCCGCCGCGCCCGTCTTCGTCGGGATCTGGCTGTGCGTGGCCGAGCGCGCGCGGCGCAGGTCTTCGTGGTAGACGTCCGTCAGCACCTGGTCGTTCGTGTACGCGTGGATCGTCGTCATCAGGCCGGTTTCGAGGCCGATCTTGTCGTTCAGCGGCTTGACGAGCGGCGCGAGGCAGTTCGTCGTGCACGATGCGTTCGAGATCACCGTGTGCTCGGCCTTCAGCACATTGTGGTTCACGCCGTAGACGATCGTCGCGTCGACGTCCTTGCCGCCCGGCGCCGAGATGATCACCTTCTTCGCGCCGCCCTTCAGGTGCGCGCTCGCCTTTTCCTTCGTCGTGAAGAAGCCCGTGCATTCCAGCACGACGTCGACGCCCAGCTCGCCCCACGGCAGTTCGGCCGGATTGCGGTTCGCGAGCACGCGGATCTTGTCGCCGTTCACGACGAGGTAGTCGCCGTCCACCGACACTTCGCCCGGGAACTTGCCGTGCGCGGTGTCGTACTGCGTCAGGTGCGCGTTGGTCTTCGCGTCGCCCAGATCGTTGATCGCAACGATCTCGAGATCGTGCTTCTTGCCGTTTTCGTAGAAAGCGCGCAGCGTGTTGCGGCCGATGCGGCCGTAACCGTTGATTGCAACGCGAATCGTCATGATGTATCTCCTGATGGCTGAAAAAATACTTCGTGCAGCTTCACGCGCGCCCGGCCGGCGCGGGGCACGGCCGCCCGGGCGTCGATTGGGTTACGCGAGCACCGCCTTCGACGTTTCGACCACGTGCTCGACGGTGAAGCCGAAATGCTTGAACAACACGCCAGCCGGAGCCGACTCGCCGAACGTGTCGATGCCGACCACGCCGCCTTCGAGGCCCACGTACTTGCGCCAGAATCCGGTGACGCCCGCTTCGATCGCGACACGGCGCACGCCGTGCGGCAGCACGCGCTCGCGGTATTCGGCGTCCTGCCGGTCGAACACCGTCGTCGACGGCATCGACACGACGCGCGCGGCGATCCCTTGCCGCGCGAGCGGCTCGACCGCCTTCATCGCGAGCTCGACTTCCGAGCCCGTCGCGATCAGGATGATCTTGCGCGCGACGATCTCTTCGTCCCAGTCGCGCAGCACATAGCCGCCCTTCTCGACGTTCGCGATCTGCGCGTCGGTGCGCGCGTTGAACGCGAGGTTCTGGCGGCTGAAGATCAGGCACGACGGATGCTGATGCGAGACCGCGTGGGTCCACGCGACGGCCGTCTCGACCGTGTCGGCCGGACGCCAGACGTCGAGGTTCGGGATGAGCCGCAGGCTCGCGACGTGCTCGATCGACTGGTGCGTCGGGCCGTCCTCGCCGAGGCCGATCGAATCGTGCGTGAACACATAGATCGACGGCACCTTCATCAGCGCGGCGACGCGCAGCGCGTTGCGGCTGTAATCGGAGAACGTCAGGAACGTGCCGCCGAACGGCTTGTAGCCGCCGTGCAGCACGAGGCCGTTGATCGCGGCGCTCATGCCGAACTCGCGCACGCCATAGTTGATGTGGTTGCCCCACTGGACGCCCGGGCCGTCCGCATTCGCGCGCACCGCCTTCGACGCTTTCCAGTTCGTGAGGTTCGAGCCCGTCAGGTCGGCCGAACCGCCGAGCAGCTCGGGCAGCATCGCCGCCAGCCCCTCGATCGTCTGCTGCGACGCCTTGCGGGTCGCGACCGTCTCGCCGCGCTCGTTCGCGCCCGCGACGATCGCCGCGGCCTTCGCGGCCCAGTCGGCCGGCAGCTTGCCCGTCATCCGGCGCTCGAACTCGGCCGCCTCGGTCGGATACTTCGCGCGATATTGCGCGAACGCCGCGTTCCAGTCGTCTTCGCTGCGCTTGCCCGCTTCCTTCGCGTCCCATGCCGCGTAGACTTCCTGCGGGATCACGAACGGCTCCCACTTCCAGCCGAGCACCTCGCGCGTCTTCGCGATTTCTTCCGCGCCGAGCGGCGCGCCGTGCACGTCGTGGCCGCCCGCCTTCGTCGCCGCGCCGTTGCCGATGCGCGTCTTGCAGCAGATGAGGGTCGGCTTGTCCGATTGCTTCGCCTTCGCGATCGCCGCGTCGATCGCGTCGACGTCATGGCCGTGCACGTTCGGAATCACGTTCCAGCCATACGCCTCGAAGCGCTTCGGCGTGTCGTCGTTGAACCAGTTGACGACGTCGCCGTCGATCGAGATGCCGTTGTCGTCGTAGAGCGCGATCAGCTTGTTCAGCTTCAGCGTGCCCGCGAGCGAGCACGCCTCGTGCGAGATGCCTTCCATCAGGCAGCCGTCGCCGAGGAACACGTACGTGTGGTGATCGACGATCTTCGCGCCGTCGCGGTTGAACTCGGCGGCCATCAGCGCTTCGCCGAGCGCCATGCCGACCGCGTTCGCGAGACCCTGCCCGAGCGGGCCCGTCGTCGTCTCGACGCCCGGCGTGATCCCGTATTCCGGGTGGCCCGGCGTCTTCGAGTGCAGTTGGCGGAAGTTCTTCAGCTCGTCGATCGGCAGCGCGTAGCCCGTCAGGTGCAGCAGCGCGTACAGCAGCATCGAGCCGTGGCCGTTCGACAGCACGAAGCGGTCGCGGTCGGCCCAGTGCGGGTTCGTCGGGTTGTGTTTCAGGTGGCGCGACCACAGCGCGACGCCGATCTCGGCCATGCCCATCGGCATGCCGGGGTGGCCGGAGTTCGCTTGCTGAACGGCGTCCATTGCGAGCGCACGAATCGCGTTGGCCATCAAAGTGGTGGGGGCGGGAGACGAAGTCGTCATGTCGAGTCCGGAGAACGAGTCGAGAAAACGGGGCGCGGGCGGCATCCGAAAGCTCGCGGACCAAACCGTTCCCGGCGCGCGGTGCGGCGCCGGCAGGACGCGAAGCGGACGAGCAAACGGACGAGGCTGCAAAGCTCGTCATTTTAGCAGATGCCCTCCGCGCGGGCCTTGTCGGAAACCGCCCGGCCGCGCGGTTTCTCGCGCGTCTTCCCACCCTCTATAATTCTCACCATCGGAACCGCCCCGCCAGCCGCGCCCGCCGCCTTGAGCTCCACCCTCCTCTTCCATCCGACCCCCGACGTCGCCTACGGCTTTCCGAACGCCCGGCGGCTCGCGCGCGTCGCGTCCGATCATCAGGCGATCGAGGTCTGGGAAACGGCGCTGCTCGGGCGCCTCTTCACGCTCGACGGCCGACCGATGACGTCGGTCGGCGACGAATTCGTGTACCACGAGTGCATGACGCATCCGGCCGCGCTCGCGCATCCGGCGCCGAGAAAAGCGCTCGTGCTGGGCGGCGGCGACGGCGGCGCCGCGCGCCAGTTGCTCAAGCATCCGTGCATTGAGCGGATCGTCGTCGCGGAGCTCGATCCGGCCGTAGTCGAGATGGCGCGCCGCTTTCTCGGCGACGTCCACCAGGGCGCGCTCGACGATCCGCGCGTCGAGCTCGTGATCGGCGACGCCGCACGCTTCGTCGATCACGCGTGCGAGCACTTCGACCTCGCCGTGTTCGACCTGACGCCGCCCGACTCGCCCGCCGCAAGCCTCTACACGCCCGAGTTCTACGCTCGCCTGAAGCGCATCCTGACGCCGCAAGGCGCGGTCTCGCTGCACCTCGGCTCGCCGCTCTTTCACGAGGCGCGCATCGTCTCGCTGCTCGCCGGGCTGCATGCGTGCTTCGCCGTGGTCGCGCCGCTTTGCGCGCACGTGCCGCTGTACGGCTCGCCGTGGCTGATGGCGATCGCGAGCGACGCGCTCGACGCGGCGTCGCTGTTCTCGCACGACGTCGACGAGCGGCTCGCCGTGCGGCGCATCGGCGGATTGCGCTTCTACGACGCGAAGCTGCATCCCGCGCTCTTCACGCTGCCGCGCACGCTGCGCGATACTCTCGGCATGCATCGCTAAGTTCGGCGAAGCATTCGCCTTTTCCCCGCAGGAGAACCCGCATGACCGACCCACGGCCGGCCGACGTGCCCTGGTTGACCCCTTACCTGACGGTGCGCAGCGCGCACGTGTCGATTCAGTTCTTTGGCGACGCATTCGGCTTCGAAAAGCGCGAGTTGATCGACGAAGACGGCGCGATCATGCACGTCGAGATGTCGTACCGCGGCCAGCTGATCGTGATGTTCGCGCCCGAGGGGGCGTTCGGCTCGACGGCCCGCACGCCGAGGAGCGCGGGCGCGATCGCGCCGCAGTCGTTCTATCTGTACGTCGACGACGTCGACGCGACCTATCGTCGCGCGCTCGACGCCGGCGCGAAATCGCTGAGCGCGCCGCAAGACCAGTTCTGGGGCGATCGCTTCGCGCAGATCGAGGATCTCGATGGTTATCGCTGGGCGCTCGCGCGGCGGATCGCGGCATGAGCGGCGGCGCCACGACCGCGGCGGTGCCGCGCTTCTTCGTCGACGCGGCGTTGCGGGCCGACGCCATGCTCCCGTTGCCGGCCGACGTCGCGCGGCACGCGCAGGTGCTGCGGCTGCAGCCGGGCGACGCGCTCGCGCTGTTCGACGGCACGGGCGGCCAGTACCACGCGCGCCTCGTCGAGATCGACAAGCGCGGCGCGCTCGCCCGGATCGACGCGTTCGAGCCGGCGGAAGCGGAGCCGCCGTACCACGTCACGCTCGCGCAGGGCATCGCCGGCGGCGACAAGATGGATTGGGTGATCGAAAAGGCGGTCGAGCTCGGCGTTTCGGCGGTCGCGCCGCTGTCGACCGCGCGCGGCGTGGTGAGGCTGTCGGGCGAGCGCGCGGACAAGCGCGTCTCCCACTGGCGCGGCGTCGTGCGCGCGTCGTGCGAGCAATGCGGCCGCAATCGCGTGCCGGACGTCGCGCCGGTGCGCGGCTTCGACGCATGGCTCGACGCGCTGCCGCCCGCGCCGGCCGACGGCGAGTTGCGTTTGCTGCTGTCGCCGCGCGCGAGCATGGCGTTCGCGTCGTTGCCCGAGGTGCCGCCCGCCGGCGGCGTCACGTTGCTGATCGGCCCGGAAGGCGGGCTGTCGCCCGACGAGGAACTGGCCGCGCGCGCACGCGGCTTCGCCGCGCTGTCGCTCGGCCCGCGCGTGCTGCGCACCGAGACGGCAGGCGCGGCGGTGCTCGCCGCGCTCGCGGCGCGCTGGGGCGGATGGTGACGCGCGGCCACCTGCCGACACGCGTCGGTCGACCGCGGGCGAAGGCGGGGCGACGGCCGCGATGACGGGGCCGAACGGCGCGTCGACCACCGGTCACCACAACCCACAGGGCGATCGGTCGCCCACCCCTATCGGTCCGTGCCGCGGATTTCCACCTTGCCCGTCACGCGCCGGCGCAGCGGCGCCTCGTCGATCATGAGAAATGATGCGCAATGAAAGGCCGCCGTCAGGCGAACGCGCGCCCGCTGCCCGCCTGCCGAGGCCGCAAACGCAAAAAGCCCGCGCGAAGGCGGGCTTTCCGGCGGGCCGTGCGGTCCGGAATTACGCGAAGGAGTAGAAGACGCGGAACGCGACCTTGCGCTCGGCCCAGAATTCCGCCGCTTCGCGGAACACGTCGAGCAGCGTCTCGCGCCCTTCCTTGTCGAACTTGTGCGCGATCGGCAGCGCCTCGAGCACGATCACGAAGCCGGGCTGCGCGCCCGCCTTGTGGACGAGGTCCGTCAGGCAGTCGTACAGCGCGTCGTAGTTTTTGCCGAAGTGCTTCGGAAACAGGAACGACGTCGCGATCGTCTCCAGCACTTCCTGCTTCGATTGGGCATTCCCGCAGTACGCATACAGGAAATGCTGGCCGAGCTGATTCGCTTCGTCGGCAAGATCCTGCACGCGGAATGCACGGATCGACTGCACGAGATTCGGTCGCACGGTCGCAAAAAGGCTCATAGGCTCCTCGATGGATGAAAGCCCGGGGCTGGCCGCGCCGTCAGGCGCGCCGCCGGCGTGCGCCGCCATGCGCATCTGCATGACGCGCTGGAACAGGTTGCCGTCGCCGGCCGCGAACAGATCCGCCGCAGCCGACATGTCGCGCGCGTAAATGTTGTCGCTCATGCCGCTCATCCCGAAGTCAATCAACGATACGTTTGAAACTGTTGTAGTGGTCGTCGGTGTAATAACAATTGTCGACGCGCCTCAAGGCACCGCCGCAAACGATGCGCCGCGCGCCGCGATTGCGGGCCCGCGGGGTCGGCACGGTGTACTCGTGGTAATAACCGCGCCGCATCTTCGGCAATATCCGTTCGAAATTGCCGAATACCGCGCCGTCTTTCTCGTACGGATAGGGGCCGCCCGCGGCGATCAGGCTCAGCGTGGTCACGGCTTCGCGCGGCAATCGGGATGCGGGGACCGTGTCGGTCTGCGCCGCCCCATTTACAGCGGCGGCTTCCCGTGCGTATGCGGCGGAAACCAGACTGCCCGGCGAAACGCCGATATTGCCCATCGCGACGATCGCGAAGACGGACGCGAGCGCGCCGTTGCGGAGCCACTTGCGTGCCATAAACGAGGGTTCCCGCTGTTAAATCAATAAGTTGACGACCAAGAAAGGCGTAAGCGTAGCGCTAATGCACGCGGGAATCAATGCTCGTTAGGGAAATGAAAGGACAGAATAGTCCTCGTCGGCACTATTTCTATCTTTTATAGGATGGAAATAGCTCCAATGAGGTAAAATTGCCTCGACGGCGTCAGCTGCGGCGGGTTTCTGCCTCCTCGCCGCCTCTTGCGGCCCAAGGGTGGCGTCGTCGGCTTCGGGAAGGCGCTTATCTCCGCCATGCCCGACGGCGCGCCCGCAATGGGCGCGCCGCTTTTTATCGGCCGCTAACTTCGTTCAACGCGCCGCGTTCACGTCGGCAACCAGCAGCGCCGTCATGTTGACGATCCGGCGCACGGTCGCCGATTCGGTCAGCACGTGCACAGGCTGTGCGGCACCGAGCAGGATCGGCCCGATCGCGATGTTGTTGCCCGCGGCCGTCTTCAGCAGGTTGTATGCGATGTTCGCCGCGTCGATGTTCGGCAGCACGAGCAGGTTCGCCTCGCCCTCGAGGGTCGATTCCGGCAGGATTTCCTTGCGCAGCGCCGCGTCGAGCGCGACGTCGCCGTGCATCTCGCCGTCGACGTGCAGCTGCGGCGCGCGTTCGTGCAGGATCGCGAGCGTATCGCGCATCTTCTGCGCGGAAGGCGCGTTGCTCGTGCCGAAGTTCGAGTGCGACAGCAGCGCGACCTTCGGCTCGATGCCGAAGCGGCGCACTTCCTCGGCCGCCATGATCGTGATCTCGGCGAGCTGCGCCGGGGTCGGATCGACGTTCACGTGCGTATCGACGAGGAAAATCTGGCGGCCCGGCAGCACGAGCGCGTTCATCGCGCCGTACACGCTGCAGCCTTGGCGCTTGCCGATCACCTGGTCGATGAAGTGCAGATGGCGGTGCGTCGTGCTGATCGTGCCGCAGATCATCCCGTCCGCCTCACCCTTCTTGACGAGCATCGAGCCGATCAGCGTCGTGCGGCGGCGCATCTCCACCCGCGCGAGCTGCTCGCTGATCCCCTTGCGGGCCATCATCTTGAAGTAGGTCTGCCAGAAATCGCGGTAGCGCTCGTCGTGTTCGGTGTTGACGATCGTGAAATCGACGCCCGGCGTGAGGCGCAGCCCGTAGCGCTGTATCCGGTGCTCGATCACGCCCGGCCGGCCGATCAGGATCGGTTTCGCGAGCTTCTCGTCGACGACGATCTGCACGGCGCGCAGCACGCGCTCTTCCTCGCCTTCCGCGAACACGACCCGCTTCTTCTCGGCGGGCGCGCCGCGCGCGATCTGGAACACCGGCTTCATCGTCGTGCCGCTGTGGTAGACGAACTGCTGCAGGTGAACCTTGTATGCGTCCATGTCCTCGATCGGGCGCGTCGCGACGCCGCCGTCCATCGCCGCCTGCGCGACGGCGGGCGCGATCTTCACGATGAGGCGCGGATCGAACGGCTTCGGAATCAGATATTCGGGGCCGAACGACAGATCCTGGATGCCGTACGCGGTCGCGACGATGTCGCTTTGCTCCTGCTGCGCGAGCTCGGCGATCGCGTTGACGGCGGCGACCTCCATCTCGCGGGTGATCGTCGTCGCGCCGACGTCGAGCGCGCCGCGGAAGATGAACGGGAAGCAAAGGACGTTGTTGACCTGGTTCGGGTAGTCGGTGCGGCCCGTCGCGAGCACGGCGTCCGGGCGCGCTTCGAGCGCGACTTCCGGCAGGATTTCCGGCGTCGGATTCGCGAGCGCGAGAATCAGCGGGCGTTCGCCCATCGTCTTCACCATGTCGGCCTTCAGCACGCCGGCCGCCGACAGGCCGAGGAAGATGTCCGCGCCGCCGATCACCTCCGACAGCGTGCGCGCGTCGGTTTCGCGCGCGAAACGCTCCTTGTCCGGGTCCATCAGCTCGGTGCGGCCCTTGTAGACGACGCCTGCCAGATCCGTGACCGTGATGTGCTCGAGCGGCAGGCCGAGATCGACGAGCAGGTCGAGGCACGCGAGCGCCGCGGCGCCCGCGCCCGACGCGACGAGCTTCACTTCCTTGATGCTCTTGCCGACGACCTTCAGCCCGTTCGTGACCGCCGCCGCGACGACGATCGCGGTGCCGTGCTGGTCGTCGTGGAACACCGGAATCTTCATCCGCTTGCGGCATTCGCGCTCGACGATGAAGCAGTCCGGCGCCTTGATGTCCTCGAGATTGATCCCGCCGAACGTCGGCTCGAGCGCGGCGATCACGTCGACGAGCTTGTGCGGATCGGACTCGTTGAGCTCGATGTCGAACACGTCGATCCCGGCGAACTTCTTGAACAGGACCGCCTTGCCCTCCATCACCGGCTTCGACGCGAGCGGGCCGATGTTGCCGAGCCCGAGCACCGCCGTGCCGTTCGTCACGACGCCGACCAAGTTGCTGCGCGCGGTGAAGCGCGCGGCGTTCAGCGGATTCTCGACGATCTCCTCGCACGCGAACGCGACGCCCGGCGAATACGCAAGCGCGAGATCGCGCTGGTTGATCATCTGTTTGGTCGGCGCGATCGCGACTTTGCCCGGTGTCGGGAATTCGTGGTAATCGAGAGCGGCTTCGCGGAGTTTTTCTTTGGACGAGGAGGAGGACGAGGTGGGCATGTGTCTCTACGGGGGGCTGCGGATTAGAATACCTGTTCGACGCATTGTAGCGCCAATCCCACACGTTAAATCGTCGTATTAGGGTTTGACAGCCGCGACCGAAACGCCATGAATCGGCCGCGCGCGGGCCGCCGCAGCGCCTGGCGCCCGCCCGAAGCGCCTTACAATGAGCGTCATCTCATTGCTCGGACATTCTCGCCCGTGGCCCAGACTCCCCTTTCGGAATTCTCGTTGATCGACCGCTTCTTCGCGCGCCGCGCGAAGGGGCCGCACGCGCGCGCCGCGCTCGGCATCGGCGACGATTGCGCGCTGCTTGCGCCACAACCGGGCAAGATGCTCGCGATTTCGACGGACATGCTGGTCGAGGGCCGGCACTTCCTCGCCGACGTCGATCCGCGCGCGCTGGGCCACAAGACGCTCGCCGTCAATTTGTCGGACCTCGCCGCGATGGGCGCCGCGCCGCGCGCGTTCACGCTCGCGTGCGCGCTGCCGCGCGCCGACGCCGACTGGCTCGACGCGTTCTCCGACGGCCTCTTCGCGCTCGCGGACCGCCATGGCTGCGAGCTGATCGGCGGCGACACGACGAGCGGCCCGCTCAATCTGTGCGTCACCGTGTTCGGCGACGTCGCCCCCGACGCGGCGCTGCGCCGCGACGCCGCGCGCGACGGCGACGACGTGTGGGTGTCCGGCACGCTCGGCGACGCGCGCGCCGGACTCGGCGTGATCCGCGGCGAATGGCGCGCGGGTGAGCACGAAGCGGCCGCGTTGCGCGCGGCGCTCGAGCGGCCGGAGCCGCGCGTCGCGCTCGGCATCGCGCTCGCGGGCATCGCGCACGCGGCGCTCGACGTGTCCGACGGCCTCGCGGGCGATCTTCCTCACATCCTCGCGCGCTCGAGCGTGCGCGCCGACGTGAACGTCGACGCGGTGCCGCGCTCGGCCGCGCTCGCGACGCTGCCCGCCGACGTGCAGCGCCGCTGCATGCTCGAGGGCGGCGACGACTACGAGCTGTGCTTCACGGCCGCGCCGTCCGCGCGCACCGCGATCGAGGCGGCCGGCGCGCGCGCGGGCGTGGCCGTCACGCGGATCGGTACAATACGCGGCTTGTCCGCGCCGACGGACGCGTGCGCCGTCACGTGGCGCGACGCGTCGGGCGCGCCGCTTTCGCTCACGCTGCACGGTTTCGATCATTTCCATGCCAACTGACCCGACGTCCCGTCCGGGCGACTCCGCCGGCCAGCCCGGCCCGGCGCCCTCAGCAGCCCCGTCTGCCGTGCCCTCGGCCGCGCCGCAGCAAGATTCGCAGGCGACCGCGCGCCGCCGCGCGACCGTGCGCTTCATGTTCTCGCACCCGGTGCATGTCGTCTCGCTCGGCTTCGGCAGCGGCCTCGCGCCGTTCATGCCCGGCACGTTCGGCACGCTGTTCGGCTGGCTCACGTTCGTCGCGCTGAACCGTTATCTCACGGTGCCCGAATGGTGGGCGCTCATCGTCGTCGGCTTCGTCGCCGGCATCTGGATGACGGGCTTCACCGCGAAGAAGATGGGCATCGCCGACCCGGGCCCCGCTGTCTGGGACGAGATCGTCGCGATCTGGCTCGTGATGCTGCTCGTCACGCCGGCGACGTTCGTCGAGCAATTGTGGGCGTTCGTCGTGTTCCGCTTCTTCGACATGGTGAAGCCGCCGCCCGTCCGCTACTTCGACCGGAATTTGAAAGGCGGCTTCGGCATCATGTTCGACGACCTGATCGCCGCGTTGATGACGCTCTTCGTGATCGCGCTGTGGCGCTCGTTCGTCCAGTGACGCGGCCCGATTCCCGCTCGCCCCCGTTCGCACCGGATCTTCCCGCATGCCAACCGATTCCGTCGTTCACCAGCTCGCGATCCGCGCCGGCAACAAGCTGCGCGACGAGCACCTGACGCTCGCCACCGCCGAGTCCTGCACGGGCGGCATGATCGCGACCGCGATCACCGACATCTCCGGCAGCAGCGGCTGGTTCGATCGCGGCTTCGTCACCTATTCGAATGCCGCGAAGATCGAGATGATCGGCGTGCCCGCCGATCTGATCGACAAGCACGGCGCGGTCAGCGAGCCCGTCGCGCACGCGATGGCCGAAGGCGCGCTGCGCAACAGCCGCGCGCAGGTCGCGCTCGCCGTCACCGGCATCGCCGGGCCGGGCGGCGGCTCCGAGCACAAACCCGTCGGCACCGTGTCGTTCGGCTGGAGCAACCGGCTGCACACGTCGGTCGAGACGCTGGTGTTCAAGGGCGACCGCGAGCAGATCCGCGTGCAGGCGGCCGCGCACGCGCTGCGCGGCCTCATCAAGCTGCTCGAGGAAGAGGAGCGCTGAAGCGCGCGACGGGCGGCGAACGGCTCGCATCGACGTCATCGAATCGGACACGCTACGGCGCGCGAAATGCGCGCGACGCGGCGGCGTCGAATGAAGCGCTCGAATGAACGGCGCAAATGAACTGCGCGAATGAGCGGCGGCGAACGACGCCCGGCACCGCGCCGGGCATCGTCGAGAGCGGCGGCGATGTTCAGCGATGCGCGTTGATCGCGTCACGGGTCTGCTCGGCGACGCGCGCGGCCGCGTCGGCGAAGTCGTCGTCGCGGCTCGCGTACAGAATCGCGCGCGACGAGTTGATCATCATGCCCGCTCCGTCGGCCGTGCGGCCCGCGGCGACGGTCGCGGCGACGTCCCCGCCCTGCGCGCCGATGCCGGGAATCAGAAGCGGCATGTCGCCGACGATCCCGCGCACGATCTCGATCTCCTTCGGAAACGTCGCGCCGACGACGAGCGCGAGCTGGCCCGTCTTCGCGTTCCACTTGTTCGCCGCAAGGTCGGCGACGACCTGATAGAGCGGCCGGCCGCCCGTCTGGAGGAACTGCAGGTCCGAGCCGCCCGGATTCGACGTGCGGCACAGCACGATCACGCCCTTGTCCTCGTACGCGAGATACGGCTCGATCGAATCGAAGCCCATGTACGGATTGACCGTGACCGCGTCCGCGCGATAGCGCTCGAACGCTTCGCGCGCGTACTGCTCGGCGGTGCTGCCGATGTCGCCGCGCTTCGCGTCGAGAATCACGGGCAGGCCGGGATGCTGCAAATGGATGTGCGCAATCAGCCGCTCGAGCTGATCCTCCGCGCGATGCGCGGAAAAGTATGCGATCTGCGGCTTGAACGCGCTCGCGTACGGCGCGGTCGCGTCGACGATCTCGCGGCAGAAATCGAAGATCGCATCGGGCTGATTCTCGAGGTGCGCGGGAAACTTCGTCGGCTCGGGATCGAGGCCGACGCACAGCAGCGAATTCGTGCGCCGCCAGGCGGCGCGCAGCGATTCGATGAAGGTAGGCGTGGAAGACATGGCGCTCACTCGCGGCTAAGCGGTTGGGAAGGCGCGTATTTTACCTGTGTCGCGCCGGGCGATCGCGCGGGCGGCGTCGTGGCGGGGCGGCGGCGGCGCGCAGGAACGCGGATGCGAATGCGCCGCGCGGCGCCTGCCTGGCGCGGATTCGTACGATCAAGCCGCGGCCGAATGCGCAGCGGCAGCTGGAATCGCGCCGGGCGCCGCGCGCCGAGCGCCGAGCGGTCGTGCCGGCTCCGAGCGCGGCGCGCGAACGCCGGCGCGAACCGCGAACCGATCGCGCGCACGCTTTTCGAGCCGCGCCGCGCCCACCGCGCTCCCCGCACGCGCGCGAACGGTCGCGCGCGCCGAGATCGGCCTTCGCTATCCGATCGAACCGCGCTTCGACTCGCGCGCGACGGGCGCCGCCCGCGCGTCGGTGCGCGCGACCGTGAAGCGGAAACGCCGCGTCAAACGCTCGCCCGGCGCGAGCAGCGTCATGCCGTGCGCGTCGGCGCCGCCCGGCAGGTTCACCGCGTCGATCGGATGATCGACCGGCTCGAAGCAGAAAAACGGTTCGCCGGGCGGCGTGTACAGCACGTAGCAATCGGCGTCGGCCGTGACCGTCAGCGCGAGCCGGCGCTGCGGCCACGCGATCGTCGCGCCGCCGCCCCAGCCGGTGAACGCATGATTGACGAGCGTGTCCGGCAACGGATACGCGATGCCGAAGCGCCACGCGGCCGGCGCGCCGACATGGCGCGACGGCAGCCAGTCGGGCGTCGACAGCCATAGCCCGCTCGCCGCGGCCGCGAGTTCGGTCGACGCGTCGCGCACGATGAACGGATGCACGCCGAGCCCGAACGGCAAGCGCATCGCGCCCGCGTTCTCGATCGCGAGCGCGATCGAGAGCGTCGCGCCGTCGAGCGCGTAGACGAGCGTCGCGCGATACGCATACGGCGCGCTTTGGCTGCGATCGAGCGACAGGCACACCTGCGTGTCGCTCGCATCGTCGAGCCGCCAGTGCGCGAGCCAGCCGTCGCCGTGAATCGGCAGCGGCTCCGTCGCACGGTTGCGCGGCACGCGCACGAGCCGCCCGTCGCACTCGAAGCGCCCGCCGCCGATCCGGTTCGAATACGGCAGCAGCGGATAGCACGCGAGCTCGTTCGGATCGGTGCGCGCGCCGGGCGCGTCGCAGCGGCGGAAGATCGGCGTGAGCGCCCCGTCGCCGCGCCAGTCGAAGCGCGTGACGCCGCCGCCCAGATGCGGCGCGACATCGAGCCGCAGCACGTCGTTCGCGAGCGTCGCGATCGCCGTCTCCGTGACGCCCGCGCCGCGCGCGATCTGCGACGTCTGCGGCCCCGGGCTCACCAGGTGCGCGGCGGCCGCGCGCCGCGCCGTGCGCGTCTGCAAGGTCTGCACCGCCTCGGCTGCCGAGGATCGGCGGTGGGTCGCCGTCATGTTTCGGTCCTCCTGCTTGCGTCGAGCTTCGTTATCCGAACGAATGCTATGCCCAGCCGCCGTCGACGACGACATCCTGCGCGGTGATCATCCGGCTGTCGTCCGCGGCGAGAAAAAGCGCCATCCGCGCGAGATCGCCGGGCAGCAGCTCGGCGTCGATGCACTGCCCCGCCTTGATCGCCTCACGGCCCGCGTCATCGAGCCACAAGCGGCGCTGCTTGTCGGTCATCACCCAGCCGGGCACGAGCGAATTCACGCGGATGCCGAACGGCCCGAGCTCGCGCGCGAGCGCGCGCGTGAGCCCCTGCACGGCGGCCTTCGCGGTCGCGTAGACCGGATAGCCCGCGTTCTTGAGCATCCAGCTGATCGAGCCGAGATTGACGATCGAGCCGCCGCCGAGCTCTTTCATGTCGTCGATCACCGCCTGCGCGGCGAAGAACTGATGGCGCAGGTTCACCGCGATGCTCGCGTCGAACGACGCGGGCGTCACGTCGACGATCGCATGGCGCGCGTCGTTCGCCGCGTTGTTGACGAGCACCGCGATCGGGCCGATGCGCGCGCGGATCGTGTCGATCGCGCCGCGCAGCGCCGCGATCTCGGTGAGATCGCACGCGATGAACACGGGCGCGTGCGCCGCGTCGGACAGCCGCGCGGCGAGCGCCTCGCCGGCTTCGGCGTCGAGATCGACGAACGCGACGCGCGCGCGCTGCCGCGCGAAATGCTCGACGAACGACGCGCCGATGCCCGTCGCGCCGCCCGTGACGAGCACGGTGCGGCCGGCGAGGCTCGGGTAGCGCGCGTAACGCTCGTCTTGCGCATCCTGCGCGCCGTTCGATTCGAAATGCGAAGAAATGTCGGTCATCAGACGTTCCCGAAAGGTCTCGAAAAAAGCGGCGCGCTCAATCGCGCGCGCCGCGATTCTTCAACTGGTCGAGCAGCACGGCGGCGAGCAGGATCGCGCCGCGCACGAGGTATTGATAGAACGCATCGATGTTGAGCAGGTTCATCACGTTCTCGACGGTGCCCATGATCAGCACGCCGATCACGACGCCCGAGATCGACGCGCGCCCGCCCGCGAGCGACACGCCCCCCAGCACGCACGCGGAGATCACGTTCAGCTCGAAGCCTTGCGCGGCGTTCGGCTGGCCCGACGTGATCCGCGACGCGAGGATCACGCCCGCGAGCGCGGTCACCGCGCCCTGGATCAGGAAGATGTAGACGCGCGTGCGCTCGACGTTGATCCCCGCGAGCCGCGACGCCTCCGGATTGCCGCCGATCGCGAGCGTGTTGCGGCCGTACACGGTCTGGTTGAGCAGCACGCCGAACACGACGAAACACACGAGCGTCACCCAGATCGGCAGCGACACGCCGAGGAACGACAGCCCGCCCAGCGCGATGAACGTCTCCGACGACACGCCCACCGCCTGCCCCTTCGACACGATGAAGCCGAGCCCGCGCACGATCTCCATCGTCGCGAGCGTCGTGATCAGCGCGTTGATCCGCAGATACGCGATCACCGCGCCGTTGACGAAGCCGATGAC
This sequence comes from Burkholderia savannae, assembly GCF_001524445.2. Taxonomy (NCBI): domain Bacteria; kingdom Pseudomonadati; phylum Pseudomonadota; class Betaproteobacteria; order Burkholderiales; family Burkholderiaceae; genus Burkholderia; species Burkholderia savannae. The sequence goes on along the minus strand of NZ_CP013417.1, from coordinate 424,593 downwards.
CGCGCCCGCCGCGACCGCCGCGCCGATCGCGACGAACGTGTTGTCGGTCGCGTTCAGCACCATCGCGCACAGCACGCCGGCGAACGCGACCGTCGAGCCGATCGACAGGTCGAAATCGCGCGACGCGAGGCAGAACATCATCGTGCACGCGACCATGCCGATCTGCGAGATCGACAGCGCGAGCCCGAGCATGTTGTCGATCGAGAAGAAATGATCGACGGTCAGCGACATCGCGACGAACATCGCCGCGAAGATCGCGACGAGGCTGTAATCGGCGACGTGCTGCCGCCAGCGTTGCCGGTCGTCGGCCGGCGCAACCGCCGCGTGCGCGGCGGCCTGGGGAAGATTCTCTCTCGCTTGCATGTCGTCTGCTCCTCTGCGGGGCGGCGCGGCCGCCCTCGTCTCCAATTCCTGAATCAGTCGTCGCGCGTATCGCGGGACCGTTGCGCTCCGATCGCGCGCGCGTCATGCTTCGCGCTTCGTGCGTCACTCGTCATGCGTCGTATATCGCGCGCCGTGCGTCATGCGGCGCGCGCGGTCGCGCCCTGAGGCAGCGCGAGATTCAGCACCGCCTCTTCGTTCGCCTCGTCGCGCGCGAGCTCGCCCGCGATCCGCCCCTCGCGCATCACGACGATGCGATCCGACACGCCGAGCACCTCCGGCAGCTCCGACGACACCATCACGATCGCGCAGCCGCGCTTCGCGAGCTCGTAGATCACGCCGTAGATCTCGTGCTTCGCGCCCACGTCGATGCCGCGCGTCGGCTCGTCGAGAATCACGACCTTCAGATCCGGCTCCGCGAGCCAGCGCGCGAGAATCGCCTTCTGCTGATTGCCGCCCGACAGGAAGCGGATCTTCTGCCGACGGTTAGGCGTCTTGATCTTCAAGAGCTTGATGAAGCGCTCGGCTGTCTGCGCCTCGCGCTTGCGATCGAGGAAGAGCCCCGCGCGCAGCGTATGACGGCGGCAGCTGATGTTGATGTTCTCCGCAACCGACGCATGCGCGACGATCCCCTCCTCCTTGCGATCCTCGGGGCACAGCACGATCCCGTGCCGGATCGCGTCGCCCGTCGAGCGGATGTCGAGCGGCTCGCCGTCGAGCGTGAGCGCGCCGCCCGTCCGGCGGTCCGCGCCGTAGATCACGCGCATCAGCTCGCTGCGCCCCGCGCCGACGAGCCCGAAGAAGCCGACGATCTCGCCCGCGCGTACGTCGAAGCTCGCGCCCGCTCGCAGCGCGTCGCCCTCGAGCGCGCGCGCCGACAAGCGCACGCCGCCGAGCGCGCGCGGCTCGTAGTGATAGATGTCGCTGATCTCGCGGCCGACCATCTGGCGCACGAGCGACTCGCGCGGCACATCGGCGAGCGACGCGTGCGACGCGACCTGGCGGCCGTCGCGAAAGATCGTGCATGCGTCGCAGAGCCGATAGATCTCGTCCATCCGGTGCGAGATGTAGATGAGCGCGCGGCCGTCGCGCCGCAAATCGTCGACGAGCGCGAAGAGCACCTCGGTTTCGCGGTGCGACAGCGAGCTCGTCGGCTCGTCGAGCGCGATCACGCGCGCGTTGCGCATGAGCGCCTTGCAGATCTCGACCATCTGCCGCTGCGCGATCGACAGCCGGCACAGCTTCGCCTGCGGATCGAGATCGACGCCCATCGCGGCGAGCCGCTCGCGTACGAAGCGCTGCGCGTCGCGCTTCCTGACCCAGCCGAGCACGTTCGGCAGCCGGCCGAGCAGCAGGTTCTCGGCGACCGTCAGATCAGGCACGTATTGCAGTTCCTGATGGATCACCGCGACGCCCGCCGCGATCGACGCAGCGGCGCTCGGAAAGCGCATCGCCCGCCCGTCGACGAGCACGCCGCCCGAATCGGGCTGATATTCGCCGCCGAGAATCTTGAGCAGCGTCGACTTGCCCGCGCCGTTCTCGCCCATCAGGCCGTGCACCTGCCCCGCGTGCACGTCGAACGAGATGCCGTCGAGCGCGCGCACGCCGGGAAAGACCTTGCCGATATTGTCAAAACGCAGTGCCGTAGCCACGTCGCCTCCGTCTACCGCCATCCGTATTGCCATTGCGTCGCCTCGCCCCATCGGACGCATCGCGCACATCGTTCGCCACGCTCGCCGCGAGCGCCGCGCAACGCGCGACGCCCGCTTCGCGCGCACGGCGCATGCCGCTCACTTCGCCGCGAGCCCCATCGTCTCGCGCACGTGGCCGACGTTCTCGCGCGTCGCGAGCATGCCCGTCGTCAGCGTGAGCGGCGGCGGCGCCTTGCCCTGCGTGATCCACGCGTACATCAGCGCCGACGTCTCCTCGCCGTGGCGTTTCGGGCTGATGATCACGGTGCCGAAAAAGCCCGTCGGCTGCGGCTTCTTGAATTCGCTGAGCGCCGAGTCGGAGCCGCCGATGCCGATGCCGATCATGTCGGCCGCCTTGAAGCCGCGCCCTTCTGCCGCGCGCACCGCGCCGAGCACCGCTTCGTCGTTGAGGCCGTACGCGACCCAGTGCTTGAACTGCGGATTCTTCGTGAGCGCAATGTTCGCCGCGTTGAACGCGTTCTCGGTGTCGGTCTTCGCCTGCGGCGCGGCGATCACGTTCGCCTTCGGAAAGCCCGCCGCGACGAGCGCATCGGTCGCGCCCGTCGTGCGGTCGTGCGCGGTCGGCAACTGTTCGTACGTGATGTCGATCGCGCCGACTTCGTTGATGTTCCAGCCGCGCTTCTTGATCTCGGCCGCGATCCCGCCGCCGACCTGCTTGCCGATGTCGTACGCGGAAATGCCCATGTGCGGGACCGATTCGATCGGCTTGCCCGCGCCGTCGACGAGGCGATCGTCGACGGTCATCATCTTCAGGCCGTGCGACTTCGCCTTCGCGACGATGCCCGGCCCGAGCTTCACGTCGGGCGTGCAGATGACGAAGCCCTGCGCCTTCTGCGCGGCGAGGTTGTCGATCGCGCTCATCACCTTCTCGCCGGACGGCGCGCCGATCTTCACGAGCGTGAAGCCCCGGCTCTTCGCGGCGATCTCGGCGAATTTCCATTCGTCCTGGAACCACGGCTCCTCGGGCTGCTTGACGAGGAAGCCGATCTTCACGGGCTCGGCCGCGTGCGCGGGCAGGCCCGCCGCCGCGACCGTCGCGGCGGCCGCCAGTGTGATGAACGTTCTGCGCTTCATGTTGCTTGTCTCCTTGTTGTCTCCGTCACCGGATACGTCGGCCGCTTCGTCGTCTCGACGCGGCGCGTGCGACCGTCGCGCGCCGCCTTCGCGCGTATGCGTCCACGAGTGGACGACCGCGCGAATGAATCAGTCGTGATACAGCACCGAACGCCCGCCGTCGATCGTGATGCAGCTCGCGTTGATGAACGGCGCTTCGTCCGACGCGAGAAACACCGCGGTCATCGCCACTTCGTCCGCGCGCCCGATCCGCTTCATCGGCTGCAGCGCGAGCGTCTCGCGCCGCGCGGCCTCGGGGTCGGGCTGCGCGCTCCACCAGTCGCGCGTCGCCTGCGTCTCGATGTAGCCGGGCGCGATCGCATTCACGCGCACGTTGCGCGGCGCGTATTCGATGCCGAGCGCGCGCGTGAGACCCAGCACGCCGTGCTTGGCGACCGGATACGGAAAGCAGCCCGGAATGATCTTGAACGCATGCGTCGACGCGATGTTCACGATGCTGCCGCGCCCGCGCTCGACCATGCCGGGCAGCGCCGCGCGACAGCCGTTCCAGACGCCGTCGAGATCGACCGCGAAACAACGCCGCCAGTCTTCGTCGGTGAGCGAAAGCGGATCGCGGAACACGTTGATGCCCGCGTTGTTGACGAGCACGTCGAGCGGGCCGAACGCGCGCTCCGTTTGCGCGAGCGCCGCCGCGACCGACTCGGCCTGCGCGACGTCCGTCGGCACGGCGAGCACGCGCGCATCGGCCACATCGCGCGCGATCGCGTCGACGGTCTCTTCGGCGAGCGCCGCGTCGAGCTCCGCGAGCGCGACGGCCGCGCCTTCCTGCACGAACGCGCGCGCGATCGCCGCGCCGATGCCGCGCCCCGCGCCCGTCACGAACGCGACCTTGCCCGCGAGCCGGTTCACCGCGCCGCTCCGTTGCGGGCGATCTGCCATCCCTTGACGAACGCCCGCGCGCGCGAGGCTGTGACGTCGGGCGTCTGTCCGGGCGCGTACAACGCGGAGCCGAGGCCGAAGCCGTTCGCGCCCGCCGCGAGATACGGCCCCATGTTCTCGGGCGTGATCCCGCCGACCGGCACGAGCGGCACGCGCGCATCGATCACCGCGCGCCACGCCTTCACGGCGACCTGGCCGAGCTGCTCGGCCGGAAACATCTTCAGCACGTCCGCGCCGTTCGCGAGCGCGGCGAACGCCTCGGTCGGCGTCGCGACGCCGGGCGCGCAGCCGATGCCGAGCGTCTTCGCGCGGCGCACGACGTCGCCGTCCGCATGCGGCATCACGATCAGCTCGCCACCGGCGCGCACGACATCGTCGACGTATTCGGCGCGCAACACCGTGCCCGCGCCGACGATCGCGTCGGCGGGCAGCGCGGCGCGCAACGCGGCGATGCCGTCGAACGGATCGGGCGAATTGAGCGGCACCTCGACGATGCGAAAGCCCGCTTCGTACAACGCGGCGCCGTGCGCCGCCGCGTCCGCGGGCGTGATCCCGCGCAGGATCGCGATCAGCGGACACGCGTCGAACGCGCGCATCAGGGCGCGATGCGGCGCATACGGCGCGGGAAAACGGAGTGCTTCGGCATCCATCGACATCTCATCTCCTCCAGCAGCTTCGCGTCGAAACGTGCTGCGTCTATTGCGACGTGCAGACGGCGTCGCCCGCCGCGCCGACGAGCCCGGCCAGCGTCGCGATGCGCCACAGGCCGCGCTCGGACGCACGCTCGACGATGCGCGCCTCGCCGCAGTCGAATTCGGCCAGCGCGCGGCGATAGCGATCGCACAATGCGCCGTCGCCGACGAGGCGCGGAGCGAGCGCGGCAAGCGATGCGCCGTGGCCGTCGAGCAGCGCGTCGAGCGCGTTCAGCTCGTGACCGATCAGCAGTCCGGACAAATAATCGCCCTGCGCTTGCGGCGCGAGCTGCCCGGTCAGGCCGAGCGTGCGCGTGCTGAACAAGGTCGCGAGCAATCCCTCGCCGCGCTTGCGGCGCGCGATCCGCACGCCATGCGCGAACGCGGGCCAATCGGGCGCGTCGCTCGGCTGCATCGTGCGGCCGAGAATCGTGTGCCCGCGCAGCGCGGCGTACAGCTCGCCCGTCATGTACGTGCGAAACCACTCGATGCGGCCGTCGCGCACCCACGCCCATTTCGCGTGCGTGCCGGGCAGCGCGATCAGCACGCCCGCTCGCTCGTGCGCGAGCGACGGCTCGGCCGCGAGCGCGCCGACGATCTGCGTCTCCTCGCCGCGCATCACGTCCGGCAACTCGCCCGGCTCGAGCGCGCCCGGCACGATCGCGAGCGACGAGCCGCGCGCGGTGCGAAGCCGCACGAGATTCGATGCGAACACGTCGGCGTCGGCCGGCATCGTCACGTACGGCGCTTCGCGCCAGCCCTGCGCGCTGCCGACCATGCCGGCCGCGAGCGCGGGCACGTGCGGCGCGCGATCGAGCCATGCGCCGCACGCGCGCTCGAACGCCGCGTCGAATGCCTGCGACGACGATGCGCCCTGCGCATCGGGCAAGCTCATCACGCCGGCGGCAAGCGCGCGCGTGTCGAGCACCGAGCCGTCGGCGGCGAACAGGTACGCGCGCAGCGACGTCGTGCCCCAGTCGAGCCCGATCAGCGCGGGCGCCGCCGCGTGCGCCATCATCGCTTGATCCTGCGCGTCGCCTGCGGCGCGCTCCAGCCGAGATCGGCCGAAATCGCACGCGCGCCGCGCTGCACGAGCGGCACGAGCTCGTTCATGCGGTCGAGCGACATGTACGGAATCGTGCTCGCCACCGACAGCGCGGCGACGATCGCGCCCGACGCGTCTCGCACCGGCGCGGCGACACAGCGAATCGACGTTTCGTTCTCCTCGAGATCGAACGTGTAGCCGCCCGCCGCGTAGTGCGCCATCCGCTGCAGGAACGTGCCGACGTCGGGGCGGCGATCCGGCTTGAAGTTCACGCCCGCGAGCGCGCGCTTGGACGCCTCGAACAGCGAGCGCCACGTGTCGGGATCGAGGTCGAGCATCATCGCCTTGCCGATTCCCGTCGACGCGAGCGGCATCCGGTGGCCGATCCGCGAGCGCATCTCGAGGCCGCGCGTGCCGGGAATCTTGTCGATGTAGAGCACGTCGTCGCCGTCGCGCACGCCGAGGTGAATCGTGTCGAGCGTCGCTTGCGCGAGCGCCTCGAGATGCGCCCGCGCAACCGCCGTGAGCGGCATCTGCTCGAGCGCGATCGTGCCGAGCTCGATCAGCTTCGGACCGAGCAGATAGCCGCCTTGCACCTGGCGCAGATAGCGCGCCTGCACGAGGCTGCTGACGAGGCGGTGCGTCGTGCTGCGCGTCGTGCCGAGCGCGGCGCCGATCGCGCGCATGTCGCGCGCGCCGCCCGCGACCGCCTCGAGAATCGCGAGCCCGCGCAGCAGCGTCTGCGTGCCCGCCTGCTGCGCGGCGAGATCGAGCGGCGTGCTCGTCGCGCCGATGCTGTCGGCGAGCGCCGCGTCGGACATGTCGGTATGGACGGCTGTCGCGCCGTTCAAAGCAAGCGTCATGGGCGTCTTGTTCATGGTGCGATGAACTCCGGCAATTCAGACGCGCGAGCCGCGATTTCGCGGCGGCCGCACATCTGCCGAAGCATTTCGATGTGCTTCGGATTGTAGGGGGGCCTGCAGCAAGCTCCAATATCTGAATGAAGCTCTCATATATTGGGAATCCAGATCATACCCGCGAGACGGCCGCGCGCATGAACGCGCATGAAAAAAACGGGCTGAGCCGAATGCCCGGCTGAGCCCGTTCGATGCGCACCCCGCGCTCCTCGTGGGGTAGACGATGCGCGGCGCGCTTACTGCTGCGTCGCGCTCTGCGATTGGATGTAGCGCTGCACGTCGGAGAACGACACGCGCCCCGTGTGGTTCGCGTCGATCTGCTTGAAGTTCTTCGCGACGTAGCCGAGGCCCGCCGCCTTCGCCTGCGCTTCGGTCAGGCCCGTATTGTCGGCGTCGGCCGCTGCGAACTGGCGCTGCAGCTTGCGCACGACCTGCGCGTGCAGCGCGGCGCCCGACGTCTGCGTGCCGGCCGTCGGCTTGCGCGCGGCGGGCGGTACGTACGGATCGCCGAGTTGCGCCTGCGCGCGGCGATCGGGTTGCGCGCCGCTCGCCGCCTGCTGCGCGAGCGCCGCTTGCATGAAGAGCGCGAGGCCTGCGGCGGCGAGCGCCGACCAGGCAAATGCCGAATGGATTTTCATGTCAGCTCCGATGAGAAATGGGGTCGTCATGGCTCGTCGCGCGCCGCGCATCATGCGCGCGGCGCGACCAGCGGTTCAGCATCGTTCGACGTCACCGCGCGACGGGCGTCGCGGCATAGAACGTCGCCAGATCGGCTTTCTCCCGCGGCCGCGACGTATCGTCCAGATAGACCATGTGTCCGCCCTGGTAATCCTTGATCGTCAGGTTGGGCTGCGCGCCGAGACGGGCGAGATCGAGCTCCGTCTGATAGAACGGCGTCGCGATGTCGTGATAACCGTTCAGCGACAGCACCTTCAGCGCAGGATTGAGCGTGAGCGCCGTGGCCAGATCCGGGATCGTGTCGGGCAGATCGAGACCGTCGTGGCTCCAATCCCACGTATTGATCGCGTTGCTCTCCACAGCATAGGCCGACTTCGCCGAGTACTTCAGCACGTTCGGCAAATAGGTGCCGATCGTGTCGGTGAACGGCTTCGTGATGAAGCTGCTCGACGGATCGCCGTCCGCGGCGAGCGGGCTGTTCGTCGGCACGTTCACGCGCGCGTCGTAGCGGCCGATCAGCGTGCCCGGGATCAGCGCGAGCTGATAGCTGTTGTCGTACGTGGTCGGCAGCAGGTTGAAGTTCGCGCGCCAGAGCGACGCGGCGGCGCCCGTCGAATTCGACATCGTCGTCACGAGGCTCTGCGGCGGCTGCGTGTTGCTCGCGAGATACGCATCCACGGCTGGCGCATAGGTGCCCGCCGTCAGCAGGCGCATCTGGTCCGCGTATTGCGGCAGATTCGACGGGTTCGGATTGTCGAGCCGGTAGTACGCGCCGACCGTGCCGTAGCTCGGCACGAAGCCCGCGCAGCTCACCGCGCTCGATCCGTTGTTCGAATTGCCGACGGAGTTGCTCGCCATGTCGCAATTGCTGTTGTAGTTGAGAATCGACGACTGCAGCACGATCCCGTCGAGCTTCACGCCCGCCGTCTCGAGCAGGTTCGCGAGCACGTCGGTGCGCGGCGTGCCGTACGATTCGCCGAACAGGTACTTCGGCGAATCGTTGCGCCGATTCACCTGCAGATAGCGGGTCACGAAATCGCGAAATGCTCCGCCGTCCTGATCGACGCCCCAGAACGTCTGGTTCGTGTTCGGCGCGATCGCTTCCGAGAAGCCGGTGCCGATCGCGTCGACGAACACGAGATCGGTCGTGTCGAGGAGCGTTTCCTGGTTGTCGACGAACGGGAACGGCGTCGGGCTGTTCGCGTTCGGATCGCCGGTCACGAGGCGCTTCGGACCGAACGAGCCGAGGTGCAGCCAGACCGTCGACGAACCCGGGCCGCCGTTGTAGAAGAACGTGACGGGACGCTTGCCGAGCGGCTGGTTGTCCGCCGTGTACGCGACGTAGAAGAACGATGCTTCGGCGGCGCCCGTCTGTGGGTTGCGGGCGCTCAGGTGGCCGGCAGTCGCCGTGTAGTTGATCGTCTTGCCGTTCACCGTGATCTGGTGATGCGTGATCGCGGCGTTCTCGGTCGCGGCGGAAGGCGACAGCGATGCGCTCCCGCTCGACGAATAGCGGTTGGGATCTTGGTAGGGCTTGTCCGCGCCGGAGGAAGAGCCGGTATTGCTCGAACTGTCGGCGTTCGCGGCGACGCTCGCAGCGGGGCCTCCGTCATCCCCGTTGCACGCTGCGAGGAGCAGCGAAGAGAATACCGCGGCTAATAACAGCTTCGTTTTACGTGCTGGCATAGTCGTCTTCCTTCTCTCGTGTTGTTTTCCAGAGCGGCCGGATAGGCGCCCCCACCTTGCTCGATCGGCCCGATAAGCCAAGGCGTCGGCCAATATACGCGACAAGCTTCGATTTGAAAAATAGCGAAACATTTGAAAGAAATCAGGCTTACTTTATTCTTTCGAACTCGAATTTCGATTTGAACGGAATCGATATGAAATCGGGCTTTCGAGCCGTGTTTTGTCAATCCGATCGCCACAAAAGCGCCGATCGAACGGATTTTTTATTGCTCGATTCGCACTGCGGAGCAGAACTAATCTGGTGACCGAAATAAATTGAGGAATTACCCGAATTCCGGATGTATCGATTTTGAAAGATTTGTAGAAGCCTGAATAGCGGAATGGTGTGCCGCAGGATGCGCGCGCGCCGGCCGCATGAAGAAACGCCGCCCGATCGACGCGCACGCGCGGAAGAAAACGGAAAACGCGGGCGGCCCGGCCGCCCTTACTGCGACGCCGGCAATTCCGCCGCGCCCATCCGTCGCGCGATCACGCCCGCGCGCTGCGCAAGATAAGGCGAGCCGCGGTGCGCATCGAAATACCTAGGATTCGGCAGCATCACCGCGAGCCGCGCCGACTGCCATGCGGATAGCCGGCTCGCGGAAATCCGGTAGTAGTACTGCGCGGCGGCTTCCGCGCCATACACGCCGCGGCCGAATTCGACGGAGTTCAGATAGATCTCGAAAATGCGCTCCTTGTCGAGCAGCGTTTCGAGCATCCACGCGATGACGAGCTCCTGCCCCTTGCGGATATAGCTCCGCTCGCCGGACAGGAACAGGTTGCGCGCGAGCTGCTGCGTGATCGTCGAGCCGCCCGACACGATCCTGCCGTGCGCGCGGTTCTTCTCCCACGCCTGCAGGATCGCATCCACTTCGTAGCCCGAATTGTTTGCGAAATCGGCGTCTTCAGATGCGATCACCGCGCGCTTCAGGTTTCGCGAGATCTTGTCGTACGGCACCCATCGATGCCGGATCGCTGCGGCGGGCCGCTCGGCCGACAAGCGCCACGCGTCCGCGCGCATGAACGCGCTCGAGCCCGGATCGATCACCGTCCAGAGCGCGATCTGCGCGAAGTAGTAGAGCTGCGTCGCGAGCCACGCGCCGGCGAACACGCCGCCTGCGTACGCGAGCCAGCGCGCGAGGCCGCGCCGGCGCGCGCCGGTCGCGCCGCGTGCCGGCGCGCGGCCCCGGCCGGGCGTAACGGGACTGTTCCGCACCCCGCCGCGCCTCTCGCGCTCAGTGCGCCGCCGACGCCGCGAGCGCGGCCCGCAGTGCGGCGAGCACGGGCGCGCTGTCGGGCCGCACGCCGCGCCAGATATAGAACGACTCCGCCGCCTGCTCGACCAGCATCCCGAGCCCGTCCGCCACGCGCGCGCCGAGCGCCGCCGCGTGCTCCATGAAGACGGTCGGCCGCGCGCCGTACATCATGTCGTACGCGAGCGTCGACGGGCCGAACGCCGCCGCGTCGCACGCGGGCAGCGCCGCATCGAGGCTGCCCGCCGTCGCGTTGACGATCACGTCGTACGGCTCGCGCGCGACCCGCTCGGGCCCGCCGCCCGCGAGCACGCAACCCGCGTCGTGCGCCGCCTGCGTGAACTGGCCGACGAGCTCTTCTGCCTTGCTCGCGGTCCGGTTGACGATCGTGAGCGACGCGGGCGCGCGCTCGAGCATCGGCAGCACGACGCCGCGCGCCGCGCCGCCCGAGCCGAGCAGCAGGATGCGCGCGCCCGTCAGGCTCACGCCGAGATTCGTCTCGATGTCGCGTACGAGGCCGACGCCGTCGGTGTTGTCGCCGAAGATGCCGCCTGCGTCGAAGCGCAGCGTGTTCACGGCACCCGCCGCCGCCGCGCGCGGCGACAGCGTGTCGGCAAGCGCGTAGGCCTCGAGCTTGAACGGCACGGTGACGTTCACGCCGCGGCCGCCCTGCGCGATGAACTCGCGCACCGCGGCCGCGAAGCCGTCGAGCGGCGCGAGCAGATGCGCGTATTCGATCGCCTCGCCCGTCTGATCGGCGAAGCGCTCATGGATGAACGGCGACTTGCTGTGCGCGATCGGATTGCCGATCACCGCATAGCGATCGCGCGTGCGCGCGGCGGAATCGACGGTCGCGCTCATTTCGGCTGCTCCTCGCCGCTCGCGGACGCTTCGCCGTCGCCGTGCGCCGCGCCGCCCGCCTCGGCAAGCGCTTCCGCCTCGCTTTCGGCCGATTCGTCGGCCGCGTCGAGCAGCACGTCGTCGGCCGCTTCGGCGTCCTCTTCATCGTCGGCCGGCTCGCCGCCCGACACCGTCGGCGCGTCGAGCACGCCGAGGAGCCGCACCGACGCCTCGATCGTCAGCTCGTCGACCGACATCACGTCGAGCAGCACGCGCGTGCCGCGCGCATGCACGCCGAGCGCGGGCACGTGCAGCAGCAGCGGTACTTCGTCGAGACGCACGAGATCGCCCTTCACGACGGTCGCGTTCACCTGCTTGCGGCCTTCCTGCTTGATCCAGCGCAGGCACCAGAAATATTCCATCCGCCGCTGGTGATCGGCGTAGGCGGCATACGTGTCGTCGAAGCCCTGCACGACCGCGTACAGATCCGCGTCCTTCTGCTTGAAAGGCGCGGCGAGCTTCGCGGTCACGCCGTGCTGCACGCAGGCGAGCAGTTGCCATTGATTGACGAGGTCGACGTAACGACGCAGCGGCGACGTGCTCCACGCGTACTGCGGCACGCCGAGCCCTTCGTGCGGCGCGGCGCTCGTCTGCATCCGCGTGCGCTTCGGCCCGCTCGGCATGCCGAACGCGCGCTGCGTGCGATAGATGCCGGGCACGCTGTGATCGTGCAGGAACGCGCCCCACGTCGAATTCGCGAGGATCGCGAGCTCGGACACGATCAGATCGAGCGGCGAGCCGCGCCGGCGCGGCGTGATCGACACGCGCTCGTCTTCGACGTAGAAGTTGTAATCGGTGTTGCGCTGCACTTCACGCCTCAGGCCATAGCCCGCGCGCGCGACCTGGCGCCGCTCGAAGAGCGCCTGCGCGAGCGGCCAGAGCACTGCGATGTCGTCCTTGTGCGGATAGTCGCCCGCGCCCGCCGCGAGCGCCTCCTCGGTGACGAGCTCGTCGAGCGTGTTGTGCCGCAGGTTGCTCTTCACGTACACGTATTCGGCGCGCGTTTCGTTCGCGACGATTTCCTGCGTGTCGCGCTTCACGATGATGTACAGCGACAGCGCCGGGCGATAGTCGCCTTCCTTCAGCGTGAACACGTCGACGACGTCGTCCGGCAGCATCGTGATCTTGTCGCCCGGCATGTAGACGGTCGACAGCCGCGCGCGCGCGATCGCATCGACCGCGTCGCCGCGCGCGACGCCGAGCGCGGGCGCCGCGATGTGCACGCCGATCCGCACGCGGCCGTCGGTCAGATGCTCGACGGAGAACGCGTCGTCGATTTCGGTCGTCGTGATGTCGTCGATCGAGAACGCGTTCACGTCCGCGCGCGGCAGGTCGTCGGGCAGCTTGCCCACCGCGACGGTCGGAAAGCCCGTGCCGTGCGGGAAGTATTCGGCGAGAAAGCGCGCCTCGTGCAATGCGCGCGCGGACGCAACGCCGCCGCAGTCGAGCATCAGGCGCGCGGGCGACACGCCGCGAGCGAGCGCCGCCGCGTCGAGCGCCTTGTATTCGATCGAGTTCTTGTCCGGCTTCGTCAGGAGGTTGAGCGCCTTGCCGGCGAACGCGTCGGGCAGCTTGCCCGCCTTCAGCTCCTCTTCGTAGCCGGCCTGCACGAGCGCCTGCTGGCGCTTGCGCTCCAGCGCGGCGAGCGCCATCTTCAACTGCTCTTCGGGCGCGCGCTGGTACTGTCCGCGCCCCTTGCGGCGGAAATAGACGGGCGAGCCGTGCAGGCGCAGCACGAGCGCCGCGCGCTCGACGGGGCCATAGCTCGCGCCGAAATATTCGTCGGCGAGCGTCGCATACGCGAATTCCTCGGCGGGCGCGCACTCCCACAGAAAGTCCAGATCGATCTGTTGCGCGGCTTCATCCGCCTGTTGCATCAGCTCGCCCGCGGCAGGTTTCTCGAATTCGATCAGCACATCCTTCGCGCGCACCTTTGCGCGCCGGCCGCCCGGCAATTCGACCTGAAACGCGTCGCCCTGGCGCGACAGCACGCTGCCCGCCTTGAAACTGCCCGATTCCTCGAAGAAAACGTTCACTCAGTACTCTCGTCTTTCGTTCAGACTTCCGCGCGCCGCGCTTCGCTTCGGAAGCCGTCGACGCCGCGTGTGGTGTATAAGGTGCCGCGCGCCGGACTTCGCGTCCGGCGACGGTCTATCCGGCGTCACAAAATGCAAGAACGTCGTCGATATAGTCGGCAAATTCGCTGATTCCGTGATCGCTGCCGTCGATGACGCGTGTTCGCGCGCCCGGGTAGTGCGCAAGCATCTCGCGGTAGTCGAGCACTTCGTCGCCCGTCGCCGCGAGCAGATAGTAGCGCTCGGGCCGCGTGATCGCCGCGACGCGCAGCGCGTTCAGCTCGTCCAGATGATGCGGCTCGACGACGATCGTGCCGCCGCCGTGCCAGAGCGGCTGCTCGCCGAGATGGCGACCCAGGTCGCGCTGCGGCTGCGTCGCCGGATTCAGCAGCACCGCGCGCCAGCCGTGCTTTTCCGCGAGCCACGTCGCGTAATAGCCGCCGAGCGAGCTGCCGATCACGGTAACGTCGCGCACGGGCACGCCCGCGACTTCGGCCTCCACCGCCGCGATCGCGTCGAGCGGCGCGACCGACAGCGTCGGGCAGCGCCATTCGTCCGCGCGCCCGAGCTCGGACAGCCGGCCCGCGAGCGCGCGCGCCTTGAACGACTGCGGCGACGAGCGGAAGCCGTGCAGATACAGAATCACGCGCCGCTCCGTGGCGTCGCCGCGCCGCCGCGCGCCGACAGCGCGTCGAGCAGCTTCTGGTGCACGCCGCCGAAGCCGCCGTTGCTCATCACGAGCACATGGTCGCCCGGCCGCGCGGCCGCCGTCACCGCCTTCACGAGCGCGTGCAGATCGTCGAATGCTCGCGCCTTGTCGCCGAGCGGCGCAAGCGCGTCGGGCAGGCTCCAGCCGAGCGCGTCGCGGCCGGTCGGCGCGCCGTAGCCGAACACGAGATCGGCGTCGGCGAGGCTCGCCGGCAGTTGCGCCTTCATCACGCCGAGCTTCATCGTGTTCGAGCGCGGCTCCAGCACCGCGAGGATTCGAGAATTTTGGCAGCCGATACGCGCACGAAGACCGGCGATCGTCGTTTCGATCGCCGTCGGATGGTGTGCGAAATCGTCGTAGACAGTCACGCCGTCGACGCTGCCGCGCACTTCCATCCGGCGCTTCACGTTGCGAAACGCCGCGAGTGCGGCGGCCGCCTGCACGGGCGGCACGCCGACGTGGCGCGCCGCGGCGATCGCGGCGAGTGCATTCATCCGGTTGTGCTCGCCCTGCACTTGCCAGTCGACCGCACCGATTCGCTCGCTGCGCCAATAGACGGCGAAGCGCTCGTCGATCGGCACGCCGTCCTCGGCGGGCAGCGCCTGCCAGCCGCCGTCGACGCCGAAACGCTCGACGTCGCTCCAGCAGCCGCGCGACAGCACGCGCTCGAGCGCATCTTCGCAGCCGTTCGTCACAAGCCGGCCGACCCCCGGCACCATACGCACGAGATGATGGAATTGCGTTTCGATCGCGGCGAGATCCGGAAAGATGTCGGCATGATCGAATTCGAGGTTGTTCAGGATCGCGGTCCGCGGCCGGTAGTGGACGAACTTCGAGCGCTTGTCGAAAAACGCCGTGTCGTACTCGTCCGCCTCGATCACGAAGAAGCTCGAATCAGTATGCCGCGCGGACACGCCGAAGTTCAGCGGCACGCCGCCGATCAGGAAGCCGGGATTCAAGCCGGCGTCTTCGAGAATCCACGCAAGCATCGAGCTCGTCGTCGTCTTGCCGTGCGTGCCGGCGACAGCGAGCACCCACTTGCCGGCGAGCACATGCTCACCGAGCCATTGAGGACCGGACACGTACGGCAGCCCCCGGTCGAGGATCGCCTCCATCAAAGGGTTGCCGCGCGACACGACATTGCCGATCACGAACAGATCGGGCTTCAGGTCGACCTGTTCGGCGCCGTAACCCTCGATCAGCTGAATGCCCTGCGCCTCGAGCTGCGTGCTCATCGGCGGATAGACGCCCGCGTCGCAACCCGTCACGGTGTGGCCCGCCGCGCGGGCGAGCACGGCGAGACCGCCCATGAAGGTGCCGCAGATGCCGAGAATGTGGATATGCATAGAGCTTCGCGCCGCATGGGCGTAGTCGAATCGGAAGCCGGCCGCGCTTCGCGCCGGCAGCCGGAAAAACCTGCGCGTCGTGGCGCTCGCGCCGCCGCGCAAAGGGGGCTATTGTAACTGACGGCTCCGACGCGAACGACGCTTGACGCAACCGCCAGGTCACTCGGCACCGATCTAGTATGATTGCCGGATCATGTCTCGCAAAACCCTACTCGATCCGCGACGCGTGCGCGACGAAATCGCGCTCGCCGCGGCACGCCTGATCGCCGAAGACGGGCTCGACTACGCCGGCGCGAAGCGCAAGGCCGCGCGCCAGGTGCTCGGCGAAAGCCGAATTGCCGGCGAATGGCTGCCGGATAACGACCAAATCGAAGAAGAACTGCACGAATACCTCGCGCTCTTCCAGGGCGACACGCAGCCCGCCGAACTGCGGCGGCTGCGCGTCGTCGCGCTCGCGTGGATGGAGCGGCTCGCGCCGTTCAATCCGTACGTCGCGGGCGCGGTGCTGAACGGCACGGCGAACGCGCACTCCGACATCCATCTGCAGACGTTCAGCGACAACCAGAAGGACGTCGCGATCTATCTGCTGAACCAGAACATCCAGTACGACGTATCCGAAACCCGCCACTTCGCGGGGCGCGGCGACGTCGAGACGCTCAGCTTCCTGTGGCGTGAGGCGCGCGGCGCGGAGCCGGTCGGCATCCACGTCGCACTGTATACGAGCAACGACTTGCGCGGCGCCGTGAAGGCCGACGCCCGCGGCCGTCTGTCGCGAGCCGACGCGCAGGCGCTGCGCGCGCTCGTCGACGCGTCGCCCTCCTCATCAACCGAATCTTGAACCGAATGAACAGCAAAGGGATTTTCGCAGGCGTCGTGGTTGCTGCCGTCGCGATCGCGGGCGGCCTCGTCGCCGGCCACTGGGTGCGCGGCAGCGTGGCCGACGGCGGCACGCAAGCCGGTGCGCCGGCGGGCGCCCCCGCCGCGAGCAACGCGGTCGACGCGCTGTGGGCCGCGTCGTATCCGGACGTCGACGGCAAGCCGCAAGGGCTCGCCGCCTTCAAGGGCCAGAAGGTGGTCGTCAACTTCTGGGCATCGTGGTGCGGCCCGTGCGTCGAGGAGATGCCCGAACTCGTGAAGCTGTCGCAGGAATACGAGAAGAAAGGCGTACGTTTCGTCGGGATCGGCGTCGATTCCGAGCAGAACGTGAAGAACTTCCTGAAGAAGGTGCCGGTCGACTATCCGATCTTCGTCAGCGGCTATGCCGGCGCCGATCTGGCCCGCAATTTCGGCAACACGGCGGGTGCACTGCCCTTCACCGTCGTCATCGACGAAACGGGCAAGGTTCGCGAGACAAAATTGGGGCAAATCCACCCGGACGAGCTGAAACGCACGCTCGATACGCTCTGATCCAGCCCGGCATACTACCGGCGCGTTGCCGATACTTGGAATGTCGATGGCGACAATTTACGCGGAGTTGACCGATTCTGGGCGCGCGAGCGCGCCGTTTCGCGACCGTCGAGGCCCTCGTCCATTCGGCAAAACTAGACAAATTTCTCTAATTGGCGATAAAGTTCGCGCAATTCCGCAGAAAAAGAAGCGACCATGACACGATTGCTGGTGCTGCACGGCCCTAACCTGAACCTTCTCGGCACCCGGGAGCCGGAGGTGTACGGCCGCGTGACGCTCGAGCAGATCGATCGGGCGCTTGCCGCGCGGGCGCAGGAGGCGGGCGTCGAGCTCGAGTCGTTTCAGAGCAACCACGAGGGCGCGATCGTCGACCGCGTCCAGGCTGCGAGAGGCGACGGCACCGAGTTCATCCTGATCAATCCGGCCGCGTATACGCATACGAGCGTGGCGATCCGGGATGCGCTCGCGGGCGTCGGCATTCCGTTCGTAGAGATTCATCTGTCGAACGTGCACCGGCGCGAGCCGTTCAGGCATCACTCCTATTTCTCCGATCAGGCCGAAGGCGTCATCTGCGGCCTCGGCTGGAAGGGTTATCTGTACGCGCTCGAATACGCGCTCGACAAGCTGCAAAGCGCGTCGCGCGGCTGATTTTCACGAACTCGATTCAGCGCCGGTCCCGAACCGGCGTTTCACGTATTGAAAGGGGAACTCCCGATGGACCTTCGCAAGCTGAAAACTCTGATCGACCTCGTCTCCGAATCCGGCATCTCCGAGCTGGAAGTCACCGAAGGCGAAGGCAAGGTGCGCATCGTCAAGAACGCGCCGCCGGTCTATGTGCAGCCGTCGGCCGGCTTCGCGCCGCAGGTGAGCGCCCCCGCCCCCGTCATGACGGCGCCGATCGAAGGCGCGGGCGCCTCGGCTCCCGCCGCCGCGCCCGCCGCCGCTGCGCCGCAGGGCCACATCGTGACGTCGCCGATGGTCGGCACGTTCTACCGCGCGCCGTCGCCGGGCGCCGATCCGTTCGCCCAGGTCGGCGACACCGTGAAGGAAGGCCAGACGCTTTGCATCATCGAAGCGATGAAGCTCCTGAACGAAATCGAATCCGACAAAGCCGGCGTCATCAAGGAAATCCTCGCCGAAAACGGCCAAGCCGTCGAATACGGCCAGCCGCTTTTCGTGATCGGCTAAGACCCGCCGCGCGGCGCGCCCGCAAGCGACGCCGCTCCTCTCAAGGCGCGCGCTCGCTCGCCCATCGAAGAGACGAATACTCGCTATGTTTGAAAAAATCCTCATTGCCAACCGCGGGGAAATCGCGCTGCGCATTCAGCGCGCGTGCCGCGAGCTCGGCGTCAAGACGGTGGTCGTCTACTCCGAGGCCGACAAGGAAGCCAAGTACGTGAAGCTAGCCGACGAAGCGGTCTGCATCGGCCCCGCTCCGTCGAATCTGAGCTACCTGAACATGCCGGCCCTCATCAGCGCGGCCGAAGTCACCGACGCCGAGGCGATCCACCCGGGCTACGGCTTCCTGTCGGAGAACGCCGATTTCGCCGAGCGCGTCGAGCAATCGGGCTTCACGTTCATCGGCCCGCGCCCGGACACGATCCGCATGATGGGCGACAAAGTCACCGCGAAGCAGACGATGATCCGCACCGGCGTACCGTGCGTGCCGGGCTCGGACGGCGCGTTGCCGGACGATCCGAAGGAGATCGTGAAAATTGCGCGCGCGGTCGGCTATCCGGTGATCATCAAGGCGGCGGGCGGCGGCGGCGGACGCGGGATGCGCGTCGTTCACACCGAAGCGGCGCTCGTGAACGCGGTCAACATGACGCGCGAGGAAGCGGGCCGTGCATTCGGCAATCCGCAGGTCTACATGGAGAAGTTCCTCGAAAATCCGCGCCACATCGAGATTCAGGTGCTCTCCGATTCGCACAAGAACGCGGTCTGGCTCGGCGAGCGCGACTGCTCGATGCAGCGCCGCCACCAGAAGGTGATCGAGGAAGCGCCGGCGCCCGGCATCGCGCGCCGCCTGATCGACCGAATCGGCGACCGCTGCGCGGACGCGTGCAAGAAGATGGGCTACCTCGGCGCGGGCACGTTCGAGTTCCTGTACGAGAACAACGAGTTCTACTTCATCGAGATGAACACGCGCGTGCAGGTCGAGCATCCGGTGACGGAGCTGATCACGGGCGTCGACATCGTCCAGGAGCAGATCAAGATCGCCGCGGGCGAGAAGCTGTCGTTCCGCCAGCGCGACATTCAATTCCGCGGCCACGCGATCGAATGCCGGATCAACGCCGAAGATCCGTTCAAGTTCACGCCGTCGCCGGGCCGGATCACGTCGTGGCACACACCGGGCGGCCCCGGCATCCGCGTCGATTCGCACGCGTACAATGGGTATTTCGTGCCGCCCAACTACGATTCGATGATCGGCAAGCTGATCGCCTACGGCGCGACGCGCGAGCAGGCGATCAGCCGGATGCGCATCGCGCTGTCGGAAATGGTGGTCGAAGGCATCCTGACCAACATCCCGCTGCATCGCGAGCTGATGCTCGACTCGAAGTTCGTCGAAGGCGGCCCGAGCATCCATTATCTCGAGAACCGGCTCGCGCAGAAGCTGCAGGCCGCGCCGGAAGAAGCGTAATCATGAGCTATCGGGAACTCGTCGCCGAGCTGCCCCGCGAGCACGCGGACGCGCTGTCCGACGCGCTCGTCGAGCTGGGCGCGCTGTCGGTGTCCGTCGAGGACGCCGATGCCGACACGCCGGACGAGCAGCCGCTCTTCGGCGAACCGGGTCTGACGCCCGAGCGCACCGCGTGGCAGCACTCGCGCGTGATCGCGCTCGTCGACGCGACGCAGGACCCCGCGGTGCTGCTCGCCGCCGCCGCGAACGAGGCCGGCCTCGACGAGACGCCGCGCTTCGCGCTGCGCGAAGTCGAGGAGCAGGACTGGGTGCGGCTCACGCAATCGCAATTCGACCCGATCCACATCGGCGAGAAGATCTGGGTCGTGCCGTCGTGGCACGACGCGCCGGAGCCCGACGCGCTCGTGCTCGAGCTCGATCCGGGCCTCGCGTTCGGCACGGGCAGCCATCCGACGACGCGCCTTTGCATGGAATGGCTCGAGCAGACCGTAAAGCCCGGGCAGACGGTGCTCGATTACGGCTGCGGCTCCGGCATTCTCGCGATCCTCGCGAAGAAGTGCGGCGCGGGCAGCGTGACCGGCATCGACATCGATCCGCAGGCGGTCGAAGCGGCGCGCCAGAACAGCGAGCGCAATCGCGCGGACGTCACGTACGGCCTGCCCGGCGACTGCCCGGACGGCGAATTCGACATCGTCGTCGCGAACATCCTGTCGAATCCGCTGAAGCTGATGGCGTCGATGCTCGCATCGAAAGTGAAGCCGGGCGGGCGCATCGCGCTGTCGGGCGTGCTCGCGAGGCAGGCGGACGAAGTCGCGAGCGTCTACGCCCGCTATATCGACATCGCCGTCTGGCGCGAACACGAAGGCTGGGTATGCCTCGCCGGAAAGCGGCGCGAAAGCCATTAGAATAAGCGCTGTCCTTCACTCAGGCCCCGCTGGCTGCCCGGCTGACCATGCTCCTCGCAACGCGCTGCCCTCATTGTGAAACCGTCTTCCGACTGCAGCGGGAACAGCTCGCGCTGCACGACGGTCTCGTGCGCTGCGGCCACTGCCAGCAGGTGTTCGACGCAGCGCGCTCGCTCGTGCCTGCCGAGCACGAGGCGGCCGCTGCGCAAACGGCGCCGTACGCGCAACAGCAGCCGGCGCCGCAGCGCCTGTTCGATGCAACGTCGCCTGATCGACGTCCGCTCGAAGCCGGTCATCGCGATTTCGCGCCGGGCGCATGGGACATGTGGGCGCCGTGGCTCGACGGCGTCGTCGATCCGAAGCTGCAGGTGACGAGCGCGAGCGTCGCGGCCCCGCCGAACGGCGCGGCTGCGATGCAAAGCGCGGCGGAACAAACGCGCGAGCCCGAAGCCGACGCGCCGGCGCACGAAGCGCCTGGCGCGCCCGAAGCCCCCGAAGCCCCCGAATTCTCCGAAACCGAAGCGCAAGCCGCGCAAACGCCGTCGCCCGCCGAACGCGCGGCGCACGTGCCGCCCGCGGCCGCTCCTGGCGCGCATGCAACCCGAACGCCCGACGTCGACTTGCCCGCCGTCGGCACGCGCGAATTTCCGCCGCCGCCGCACCCGGCGCCCGATCTCGATCACCGCGTGACCGCCGAGCGCGAGCCGGAAGCCGCGCACGCCTTCGGCCCGCGGCACGACGATGCGGCCGAACCCGTGCTCGCGTCGCCCTCGGCCGCAGCCGCGGCGCTCGCCGATACCGCGCACGATCGCGAGCCGCGCTTCGGCGCGGCGGCATCGCCCCGAACGCAGGCCGAGCCGTTCGCGGCAACGCCCGAAGCCGACGAGCGCGAGCATTTCGCGATGACCCGCGAAGCCCGCGCGAATGCCGCGCGCGGCGGCTTCGCGCGCGCGCTCGGCATGAGCGTCGCACTGGCGCTCGCCGCGCTGCTCGCCGCGCAGCTCGCATGGTGGCAACGCGAGACGATCACGATCTATTGGCCGTCGACCGAGCCGCTCTTCAAGCAGGCATGCACCGCGCTCGGCTGCACGGTCGCGCCGCCGCGCGCGATCGACGGTCTGCGGCTCGACGCGTCCGACCTGCGCCAGCTCGACGGCCCGCGCCTCCTCGAGCTGAAGGTGCCGCTCACGAATCGCTACCGCGTCGCGCTCGCCTATCCGTCGATCGAGCTCACGCTGCTCGACGAAGCGAACAACATCACCGCGCGCCGCGTGCTCGCGCCGCGCGACTACGCGCGCCCCGGCACGCGCATCGAAGCGGGCATGCCCGCCGGCGCGACGCAGACGATGATCGTCCGCATCGAGACGAACGGCGTCGCCGCGTCGAACTTCCGCGTCCAGATCTTCTATCCGTAACGCGCCGCGAAGCGGCGCGTGGCCTCAACCCGTGCGCCGCATCGGCGCACACATTTGGAGCACGAACATGAGCAAAGTCACGCTGGGTGGCAACCCGATCGAAATCGCCGGCACGTTCCCGGCAGTCGGCTCGCAGGCCCCCGACTTCAAGCTGGTCGGCAAGGATCTCGCGGACGTGTCGCTGGCGAGCTTCGCCGGCAAGCGCAAGGTGCTGAACATCGTCCCGAGCCTCGACACGCCGACCTGCGCGACGTCGACTCGCAAGTTCAACGAAGCGGCGAGCAAGCTCGACAACACCGTCGTCATCGTCGTGTCGGCGGATCTGCCGTTCGCGGCAACCCGCTTCTGCACGACGGAAGGCCTCGCGAACGTGATCACCGCGTCGACGTTCCGCGGCGGCCGCGCATTCGCCGACGCGTACGGCGTGAACGTGACGAGCGGTCCGCTCGACGGCCTGACCGCGCGCGCGGTCGTCGTGATCGACGAGAACGACAAGGTGACGCACACCGAGCTCGTCGGCGAAATCAAGAACGAGCCGAACTACGACGCCGCCCTCGCCGCACTGAAGTAAGCCGCACCGAACGGCCGCGACGCGCCCCGCCCGCCAGCCGCGCGACGGGCGAAACGCGCGGCGCGGCCGCCCTTCCACCTTCTCTACAGGAACGCACACCTTGGCTACGCTGATCTGCGGTTCGATCGCCTACGACAACATCATGACCTTCGAAGGGCGCTTTCGCGAGCACATCCTGCCCGACCAGGTGCACCTCATCAATCTGAGTTTCCTCGTGCCGACGATGCGCCGCGAGTTCGGCGGCTGCGCGGGCAACATCGCCTATGCGCTGAATCTGCTCGGCGGCGACGCGCGGATGATGGGCACGCTCGGCGCGATCGACGCGCAGCCGTACCTCGACCGCCTCGACGCGCTCGGCCTCGCGCGCGACTACGTGCGCGTGCTGCCCGACACGTACTCGGCGCAGGCGATGATCACCACCGACCTCGACAACAACCAGATCGCCGCCTTCCACCCGGGTGCGATGATGCAGTCGCACGTGAACCACGCGGGCGAAGCGAAGGGCATCAAGCTCGCGATCGTCGCGCCGGACGGCTTCCAGGGGATGGTTCAGCACACCGAGGAGCTCGCGCAGGCGGGCGTGCCGTTCATTTTCGATCCGGGTCAGGGTTTGCCCCTCTTCGACGGCGCTACCTTGCGCCGCAGCATTGAACTTGCGACTTACATTGCTGTCAACGATTACGAAGCCAAGCTGGTGTGCGACAAGACGGGTTGGTCCGAAGACGAAATCGCCAGCCGGGTTCAGGCGCTCATCATCACGCGCGGCGAGCACGGCGCGACGGTCCGCCATCGCGACGGCGAAGAGCAGATCCCGGCCGTGAAGGCCGATCGGATCGTCGATCCGACCGGCTGCGGCGACGCGTTCCGCGGCGGCTTGCTGCATGGAATCGAGCACGGCTTCGACTGGGCGACGACGGGGCGCCTCGCGAGCCTGATGGGCTCGCTGAAGATCGCGCACCAGGGTCCGCAAACGTACACGCTGACTCGCGCGGAAATCGATGAGCGTTTCGAGACCGCGTTCGGCTACAGTCCGAAGTGAATCTTGTTTGGAGAAGATGAAACATGTTGACCAGGAAAACCCTCACGCTCGCCGCGATGCTGACCGCGACGGTGACGCTCGCAGGCTGCTTCACGCCGCCGGGTTCGGCCGACGTTTATAGCGTCGGCCAGGCGCAGCGCGAGCAGACCGTGCGGATGGGCACGGTCGAAACCGTCCGCGCAGTGCGGATTCAGGGCGACGGCGGCGGCGGCGCGCTCGGCACGCTCGGCGGCGGCGCGCTCGGCGCGGTCGCCGGCAGCGCGATCGGCGGCGGTCGCGGCTCGGTGCTGACCGCGATCGCGGGCGGCATCGCCGGCGCGGTCGCGGGCAACGCGGTCGGCCAGGGCCTCAGCTCGGCGAACGGCGTCGAAATCACCGTGCGCCTCGACAACGGCGACCTGCGCTCGATCACGCAGGCAGCGACGCCCGAAGCGTTCCGCGCGGGCGAGCGCGTGCGACTGCTGTCGAGCGGCGGCGTGACTCGCGTCACGCACT
Source organism: Burkholderia savannae (assembly GCF_001524445.2). NCBI lineage: Bacteria > Pseudomonadati > Pseudomonadota > Betaproteobacteria > Burkholderiales > Burkholderiaceae > Burkholderia > Burkholderia savannae. The sequence continues at coordinate 400,674 of NZ_CP013417.1, read as the reverse complement.
GATCGGCGCGCCGGCGAGCACGCCCGGCGCCCCGAAGCACGATGCGGCGCGAGCCGCACAGCCAAAAAACGCATGTGCCTCTGCGCGCGTGCGTTTTTTTATGCGCCTGCGGATAACCCGCCACGCACCGCTGCCGGCCTCGACATGAAAAAATCCCGCCACCGGCGAGCCGATGACGGGATCTCGATCGAGTAGGACTACTCGATTCAGGACACAGCGAATGTGTCCGTCTGGGCGCAGCGAGTCTTTACGGACGGCTGCCGGTCGGGAACGGCCATGCCGCTGCCGGGTTGAGCGCGGTCTTCACGCCCGATGCCGGAGCAACCGATGCCGTCGACGCCGTCGTCGCCGGCGCAGCCTTCTTCACGACCGCCTTCTTCGGCGCAGCCGCCTTCTTTGCGGGCGCAGCCTTCTTCGCAGGCGCGGCCTTCTTCGCAGCAGCCTTCTTCGCAGGCGCGGCCTTCTTCGCGGCAGCCTTCTTCGCCGGCGCCTTCTTCGCGGCAACCTTCTTCGCCGCGACCTTCTTCACTGCGACTTTCTTCGCAGCGGCCTTCTTCGCCGGCGCCTTCTTCGCGGCGACCTTCTTCGCAGCAACCTTCTTCGCCGCGACCTTCTTCACTGCGACTTTCTTCGCAGCAGCCTTCTTCGCCGGCGCCTTCTTCGCGGCAACCTTCTTCGCTGCGACCTTCTTCGCCGGTGCCGCCTTCTTGGCAGCGACCTTCTTCACCGCGACCTTCTTCGCAGCAACCTTCTTCACCGCTGCCTTCTTGGCCGGTGCGGCCTTCTTGGCAGCAACCTTCTTCGCGGCAGCCTTCTTGGCAGCCGGCTTCTTCTTGGCAAGTGCCATCATTTTCTCCTTCAGGTTCAGATGAGAGTCAGTTCAAACTACACCCTTCGTCAAAACCCGCTTCCCGCGGACGTCTATCAGAACGTGCGCTGCGAAGCGGGCTATTCATCGGCGTACGCGGATGACGCTTGCTTACGCTAATGAATACGGTATGGCGCACCGTGCCGCTCGGCACCGCGCGCCAAATCAAGTCGGCGACCGGCGCGCCCTGCGCCGCCGCCCCTAATCGCTTGATCGAGCCGGCGGCCGCTCGGCCGCCCGCTTTTTCCGGAGGGAAGTTTGCCCATCCCACTGAAGGGTTCGCAAAGTGCCTGTCGTGTACTTGGGCCCTTGAGGCGCCGGACATGCTTTGCATCAGGCGTTCTTGCTCCTAAACCTTGTGCCGGGCACGGCGCCCGGCATCCACATCGTTACTCGTCGACTGCGCGCCGGGTCACTCCCACGACAGCGCGCCGCCCGTCTGATACTCGATCACCCGCGTCTCGAAGAAGTTGCGTTCCTTCTTCAAGTCGATCATCTCGCTCATCCACGGAAACGGGTTTTCCTCGTTCGGGAACAGCGGATCGAGGCCGATCTGCTGGCAGCGGCGATTGCAGATGAAGCGCAGGTAGCTCTTGAACATCGACGCGTTCAGGCCCAGCACGCCGCGCGGCATCGTGTCCTCCGCGTAGCGATACTCGAGATCGACGGCGTGCTTGAACAGCTCGCGGATCTCGGCGCGGAATTCGGCCGTCCACAGGTGCGGGTTCTCGAGCTTGATCTGGTTGATCAAGTCGATCCCGAAGTTGCAGTGCATCGACTCGTCGCGGAGGATGTACTGATATTGCTCCGCCGCGCCCGTCATCTTGTTCTGACGGCCGAGCGCGAGAATTTGCGTGAAGCCGACGTAGAAGAACAGGCCTTCCATGACGCACGCGAACACGATCAGCGACTTCAGCAGCTTCTGATCGGCTTCCAGCGTGCCCGTCTTGAAAGCCGGGTCGGTCAGCGTATGGATGAACGGAATCAGGAACTCGTCCTTCGCGCGGATCGACTCGACCTCGTGGTACGCGTTGAAGATCTCGCCTTCGTCGAGGCCGAGCGATTCGACAATATATTGGTACGCGTGCGTGTGGATCGCCTCTTCGAACGCCTGTCGCAGCAGGAACTGCCGGCACTCCGGCGCCGTGATGTGGCGGTACGTGCCGAGCACGATGTTGTTCGCCGCGAGCGAATCGGCCGTCACGAAGAAGCCGAGGTTGCGCTTGACGATCCGGCGCTCGTCTTCCGTCAGGCCGTTCGGGTCCTTCCACAGCGCGATGTCGCGGGACATGTTGATTTCCTGCGGCATCCAGTGATTCGCGCAGCCGGCCAAGTACTTCTCCCACGCCCACTTGTACTTGAACGGCACGAGCTGATTGACGTCGGTCTGGCCGTTGATGATGCGCTTGTCGGCGACGTTGACGCGCGCTTCCGAAGCGACGGCTGCCGGCGCATGCGGCGCTACCGCGAAATCGCCCGCGAAGATGTCGCGCGCCGACGAAGCTTGATGAGCGGCAGGCACCGCAGCCTGCAATCCGACGGCCATTCCTGCGGGGTCGCGCATCGCGTTTTGCTGCGCTCCGCTCGCGGGAGTTACGGCAGTCTTCTCGTCATCCCAGTTGAGCATAAATTCTCACCATCAATTTAGATCGGTTTGTACCATCTTTTCCTGAGCGATAAAAGGGTTCGCTCACGAAAAATCCTTTTTTCGATTCGCGTTGCGACCTCGATACAACACTTTGAGCAACGCATCGTCATTCATGCGGAGCGCGATGTGTGCCGCACGTGATTCGCGAGGTGCGCTCGACGCATCGAACGCGGATCGAAACGCGACGTCGTCGGGGCTGTTTCGATCACTCTTCCTGCTCGCTGCAACGCGTTCGCTGCGTTACAGATTCCTTATCATTTTTTTTAGTAGAGAGCGGCGCGCACTTCAACCTTTATCGGTCTTCGCCACGCGCCGCTCGCGCTCTTTGCGCGCTACGCGCGCCGCATCACTGGCACGCTTCGCACTCTTCGAAGCCCGGATCGCCCGGGCGCATCGTGCACACCGGACCGTCCGCTTCGATCGGCGCCGCGCTCAGCGCACCCGACTGCGCATCGCCGCCCGCCGCGCCGAAACCACCCGCCGCGCCTTGCGCGCCGCCCGCGGCACCGCCGCTCGAGCCGCCCGAAGTCGGCACCGCGTTCAGCGCGCCGTGCGCGACCGTCGACTTCTCGACGTGCGTCGCCGCCATCGTGCGCAGGTAGTACGTCGTCTTCAGGCCACGCAGCCACGCGAGCTTGTAGACCTCGTCGAGCTTCTTGCCCGACGCGCCGCCCATGTAGATGTTCAGCGACTGCGCCTGGTCGATCCACTTCTGACGGCGCGACGCCGCCTCGACGAGCCACTTCGGATCGACTTCGAACGCGGTCGCGTAGATCGCGCGCAGGTCGGCGGGGATACGGTCGATGCGCGACAGCATGCCGTCGAAGTACTTCAGGTCGGCGACCATCACCTCGTCCCACAGGCCGCGCTCCTTCAGGTCGCGCACCAGGTACTCGTTGACCACCGTGAATTCGCCCGACAGGTTCGACTTCACGTACAGGTTCTGGAAGGTCGGCTCGATGCACGCCGACACGCCGATGATGTTCGAGATCGTCGCCGTCGGCGCGATCGCGACGCAGTTCGAGTTGCGCATGCCGAACGAGTCGATCCGCGCGCGCAGCGCCGGCCAGTCGAGCGTTGCGCTCGTGTCGACCTCGACGTAGCCGCCGCGGGCTTCCGTCAGCAGCTTCAGCGTGTCCTGCGGGAGGATGCCGCGATCCCACAGCGAGCCGCGGTAGCTCGAGTAGCGGCCGCGCTCTTCGGCGAGCTCGGTCGACGCCCAGTACGCGTGGTAGCAGACCGCCTCCATCGAGCGATCGGCGAACTCGACCGCCTCCTCCGACGCGTACGGCGTGCGCAGCAGGTGCAGGCAGTCCTGGAAGCCCATGATGCCGAGGCCGACCGGACGGTGCTTCAGGTTCGAGTTGCGCGCCTTCGCGACCGCGTAATAGTTGATGTCGATGACGTTGTCGAGCATCCGCATCGCGACGCCGACCGTGCGCTTGAGCTTTTCCTGGTCCAGCGCGTAGCTGCCGTCGGCCTGCTTCGCGAGGTGCGCGACGAGGTTCACCGAGCCGAGGTTGCAGACGGCGATCTCGGTGTCGCTCGTGTTCAGCGTGATTTCCGTGCACAGGTTCGACGAGTGGACGACGCCGACGTGCTGTTGCGGCGAACGCACGTTGCACGGGTCCTTGAACGTGATCCACGGGTGGCCGGTCTCGAACAGCATCCCGAGCATCTTGCGCCAGAGCTGCTGCGCCGGAATCCTCTTGAACAGCTTGATCTCGCCGCGCGCGACCTTCTCTTCGTAGCCGACGTACGCCGCCTCGAACTCGGCGCCGAACTTGTCGTGCAGGTCCGGGCAGGTCGACGGCGAGAACAGCGTCCAGTCGCCGCCTTCCATCACGCGCTTCATGAACAGGTCGGGAATCCAGTTCGCCGTGTTCATGTCGTGCGTGCGGCGGCGGTCGTCGCCCGTGTTCTTGCGCAGCTCGAGGAATTCCTCGATGTCGAGGTGCCACGACTCCAGGTACGCGCACACCGCGCCCTTGCGCTTGCCGCCCTGGTTCACCGCGACCGCCGTGTCGTTGACGACCTTCAGGAACGGCACCACGCCTTGCGACTTGCCGTTCGTGCCCTTGATATGCGAGCCGAGCGCACGCACGCGGGTCCAGTCGTTGCCGAGGCCGCCCGCGAATTTCGACAGCAGCGCGTTGTCCTTCAGCGCTTCATAGATGCCGTCGAGATCGTCCGCGACCGTCGTCAGGTAGCACGACGACAGCTGTGAGCGGCGCGTGCCCGAGTTGAAGAGCGTCGGCGTCGAGCTCATGAAGTCGAAGCTCGACAGCACGTTGTAAAACTCGATCGCGCGCGCTTCACGGTCGATCTCGTTCAGCGCGAGGCCCATCGCGACGCGCATGAAGAACGCCTGCGGCATCTCGATGCGGGTGCCGTCGACGTGCAGGAAGTAGCGGTCGTACAGCGTCTGCAGGCCGAGGTAGCCGAACTGCAGGTCGCGGCTCGCGTCGAGCGCGTCGCCGAGGCGCTTCAGGTCGAACTGCAGCAGTTTGTCGTCGAGCAGCTCGGCTTCGACGCCGCGCTTCAGGAACTGCGGGAAATACTCGGCGTAGCGCGTCGACATTTCCGCCTGCGTCACTTCCTCGCCGAGGATCTCGCGGCGGATCGTGTGCAGCAGGATGCGCGCCGTGACCTGGCTGTACGCCGGGTCCTTCTCGATCATCGTGCGCGCGGCCAGGATCGCCGAGTCGTAGACCTGGGTCATCGGCACGCCGTCGTACAGGTTCTTGACCGTTTCCGAGACGATCGGCTCCGGGCTCACCGCGTCGCCCAGGCCTTCGCACGCCGACACGATCAGCGCGCGCAGCGCGTTCAGGTCGAGCGCACGCGTGACGCCGTTGTCCGTCACGTTGATGCCGCCGCCCGTCGACGATTCGACGGCCGCCGCCTCGCCCGCGTGAACGCGCTCGAGGTGGCGCTTCTCGCGATACAGCACGTACGCGCGCGCGACGTTGTGCTCGCCGCCGCGCATCAGCGCGAGCTCGACCTGATCCTGAATGTCTTCAATATGGAACGTGCCGCCGTTCGGGCGGCTGCGCACGAGCGCGCGCACGACGGATTGCGTCAGTTGCTCGACGAGCTCGCGCACGCGTGCCGACGCGGCGCCCTGGCCGCCGTTGACGGCCAGGAACGCCTTCGTCACCGCGATCGCGATCTTCGACGGTTCGAACGACACCACGCTGCCGTTGCGGCGGATCACCTTGTAGTCGGCGTACGTCGTCTGCGACGCAATTGCCGGCGCGCCTTGCGCGCCCCCGGCGAGAGAGCGGCTCGCCGCGCTCTCGAATTGGGACGTCGCGTTGTCGGTGGTTTGCATGGGCAAAACTCCTGGTGTTGGGTGATGCGGCAGGAACCGCGGATTAAAACGAACGGTGCGCCACAAGGTGCGCGAGCGGTAAGACGCGGAAGAAGCGGCTGCCTTGCCGGTTGGGTCCGAACGACGCGCTTGATTCGACACTGGTCTTCTTCATGCGCATCGCGCCCCCGGCTGCACTTTTCCACGTGGGTCGCAGCGCGCCGGACCGCTGGCCGGATGCGCCGCATTGAGAATGTCGCGTTCCGGCGGCAACGCCGGGACTGCGGTCGGGAACGGAAAATGCCCCCGATCGACACACTATATGTAGTGCCGAACTGCTCGATTGGCCCAAAGTATAGTGGAGCCTCGCACGAGCGCCAAAGGAAAAATTTGCTCGCGGTCTATTGACAAGCGCGATACGCCGACGCGACAAGGCGCGGCCACTGAAACGATGCGGCGCGTGTCAAAAAGACCCCGCTCAGTGCTTCCGATAGGGAAAGTATCGCGGCGGGAAACCGGCATCGTCTGCAAGACGTTGCCAATCGAAGTACGGACCAGGATCGGTCTTGCGTCCGGGCGCGACATGCTCGTGGCCCGCGAACGCATCGATCGGGTAATGCGCGGCGAGCGCGCGCGCGAGCGCGGCGAGCGTCGCGTATTGCGGCGCATCGAACGCGACGTCGTCCGCGCCTTCGAGCTCGATGCCAATTGAAAAATCGTTACAGCGCTCGCGGCCGAAGAAGCTCGACGCGCCCGCGTGCCAAGCGCGCGCGTCGCACGACACGAACTGGATCAGCGCACCGTCGCGCCGGATCAGGAAATGCGCGGAGACCCGCACGCCGCGCAGGTGCGCGGCGTAGTACGGATGCGCGTCGCAGTCGAGACGATTCTGGAACAGCTCGACGATCGCGTCGCCGCCGAACTCGCCGGGAGGCAGACTGATGTTGTGGATCACCACGAGCGAAGGCACGGCGCCGTCGGGCCGCGCCTCGAAATTCGGCGACGGCTCGCGCCGCACGCCGTCGACCCAGCCGTCGGCGTCGACGGTGAAGCGCCGCACGTCGCTCATGGTTCGCTGCGGCCGCCCGAATGCGCGGCGTGGCGCGCCGCGTGCTCCGGACTGCAGAAATACTCGCCGCCTGCGGCGACTGCATCGCTCTTCGGCGCATGCACGCCGCACTCCGCGCAGCGGACCATCGGCTCCGGCAGCGCGGCGTCGCGCGCGCGGCCCGCATGAGCCGCGCCGCCCGGGCCTGACGCGGAATCCGCGGTGTGGCCCGCGCCGCCCGCGAACGGGCCGTCGCCGCGTGCCTGCGCCCGGCGAATCTTTCTCGCGAGCCACGAGCTCGCGAAGAACAGCACGATGAGAAGAAGGATTTGTCGCATCGAGATCAGGTGATCAAACCACGGAACGGTGCAGCAGCACCTCGAGAACGAAGCGGCTGCCGACGTAGGCGAGCAGCAGCGCGACGAACGACGCGAGCACCCAGCGTGCCACGCCGCGGCCTCGCCAGCCGGACGTCTTGTGCGCGACGAGGAGCCCGCCGAACATCAGCCAGGACAGGATCGCGAACACGGTCTTGTGATCGAGCTTGAGCGCGCGCGCGTCGATCTGCTCGCTGAACAGGATGCCCGTCGCGAGCGTCAGCGTGAGCAGGACGAAGCCCGCGCCGATGAGGCGAAACAGCAGCTTCTCGAGCGTCAGGAGCGGCGGCAGCGTGTCGAGCCAGCCGGCGACCCAGCCCGCCGACTCGCGAAACCCGTCGCGCCGCAGCGCGTGCAGACGCCGCTCGACCATCAGCATCAGCACCGCGTGGAGCGCCGCGATCGCGAAGAGCCCATACGCGATGTTCGCGATCAGGAAGTGCACCTTGAAGAGCGGCGCGGCCGCATACGGCAGCACGCGCACGCCGCCGAACGCGAGCGGCAGGAGCGACGCGACGCACGCGAGCGGCAGCACGAGAAGCCGCATGCCGTCGAGCGGAAAGAAGAAGCTCTCGACCCAGTAGATGCCGGCGCCGAGCCAGAACATCGCCGACAGCGCGAACGCGAAGCCGAACACCATCGCGTCGTGCGGGAAGATCGTCATGTGCAGCAGCACCCCGTGCGCGAGCAGCGCGGCGCCGAGAAGCGCGCGCCCGAGCCCGCCCATCCCGGGCGGCGCAGGTTCGCGCACGTGCGGAACGGACGGCACGCTCGCGACGAACGGCCCCGCCTCGCCCATGCGGCGCGTGCGCCAGCCGGCGACGGCGAGGCCGCCATACAGGAGCGCGGTGAGGGCATACAGTACAATATCCATGTTCGAAGTTTACACTAGGCCCCCTACCCGCGACGGCCGGCTTTTTGTCCCACTCGCGCCTGCGGGCTTCACTGTCCATCGCTCCCCATGCTCGACAATCTCACCCAACGGATGGCGCGCGTCGTCAAGACGCTGCGCGGCGAGGCCCGGCTCACCGAGGCGAACACCCAGGAGATGCTCCGCGAGGTGCGGCTTGCGCTCCTCGAAGCCGACGTCGCGCTGCCCGTCGTCCGCGACTTCATCGCGAAGGTCAAGGAAAAAGCGCTCGGCGAGGAGGTGATCAGCAGCCTGTCGCCCGGTCAGGCGCTCGTCGGCGTGGTCCAGAAGGAACTGACCGCCGTGATCGGCGGCGACTACGAAGGCAAGGCGGCCGAGCTGAACCTCGCCGTCACGCCGCCCGCGATCATCCTGATGGCGGGCCTGCAGGGCGCCGGCAAGACGACGACCGTCGGCAAGCTCGCGAAGCTCCTGCGCGAGAAGTACAAGAAGAAGGTGCTCACGGTCTCGTGCGACGTCTATCGCCCGGCCGCCATCGCGCAGCTGAAAACGGTGAGCGAGCAGGTCGGCGCCGACTTCTTCCCGTCGACGCCCGACCAGAAGCCCGTCGACATCGCAAACGCAGCCGTCGACTGGGCGAAGCGCCACTATCACGACGTGCTGCTCGTCGACACCGCGGGCCGCCTCGGCATCGACGAAGCGATGATGCAGGAGATCGCCGCGCTGCACGCGGCGCTCAAGCCAGTCGAGACGCTCTTCGTCGTCGACGCGATGCTCGGCCAGGACGCCGTCAACACCGCGAAGGCGTTCAACGACGCGCTGCCGCTCACGGGCGTCGTGCTGACGAAGCTCGACGGCGACTCGCGCGGCGGCGCCGCGCTGTCGGTGCGCCACGTGACGGGCAAGCCGATCAAGTTCGTCGGCGTCGCCGAAAAGCTCGACGGCCTCGAAGTGTTCCACCCCGACCGGATGGCGAACCGAATCCTCGGGATGGGCGACATCCTCGCGCTCGTCGAGGAAGCGCAGCGCGGCGTCGACATCCAGGCTGCGGAGAAGCTCGCCAACAAGGTGAAGAAAGGCGGCGACTTCGACCTGAACGACTTCCGCGCGCAAATCTCGCAAATGAAGAACATGGGCGGGCTGTCGTCGCTGATGGACAAGCTGCCCGCGCAGTTCCAGCAGGCCGCGGCCGGCGCCGACATGGGCCAGGCCGAAAAGCAGATCCGCCGGATGGAAGGCATCATCAGTTCGATGACGCCCGCCGAGCGCGCGAAGCCCGAGATCATCAAGGCGACGCGCAAGCGCCGGATCGCCGCGGGCGCGGGCGTGCCGGTGCAGGAAGTCAACCGGATGCTCAATCAGTACGACCAGATGCGCACGATGATGAAGAAGTTGAAGGGCGGCAACCTGCAGAAGATGATGCGCGGCATAAAGGGCATGATGCCCGGCCTGCGCTGATTCGCCGCGGCGCCGCGCGCGGGTATATGCTGTAGCACGTGGCGCCGCATTGTTTCATTCTTATTGGTACCCCAGACGAGACCGCTCGCCAGACCTCATGAATCGAGAAGAAGCCCTCCACATTTTCCAACACTCCGAAGAGATCGTCTCCGCCGACGAAGTCAACGCGTCGATCGGCAGGATGGCCGCGGAGATCCGTGGCCAGATCGGCGAGGAGTTTCCGCTCGTGCTGTCGGTGATGGGCGGTGCGGCGGTGTTCACCGGCATGCTGCTGCCGCACCTCGATTTCCCGCTCGAGTTCGACTACATCCACCTGACCCGCTACCGCAACACGACAAAGGGCAGCCCCGAGATGCATTGGCGTGTCGCGCCGCGCGAATCGGTGAAGGACCGCATCGTGCTCGTGCTCGACGACATCCTCGACGAAGGCGAAACGATGGCCGCGATCCGCGACCGCATCCTCGAGATGGGCGCGACGCGCTTCCTCTCCGCGGTGCTGTGCGAGAAGACGCTCACGAAGGCGAAGCCGCTGCATCCGGACTACTGCGGGTTCGCGGTGCCGGACCGCTACGTGTTCGGCTGCGGGATGGACGCGAAGGGCTACTGGCGCAACCTGCCGACGATCCGCGCGCTGACGGCGGACGTCTGACGCCCGCGCGGCGGCGTCGAGCGCCGCCCCGTCGGAAACAAAAAAGCGGCTCGCGCATCGTGCGCGAGCCGCTTTTCTTTATTAGGCGATCGATGGCGGCGCAAAGCGTCGGCCGATCGTCACGCCGGTTCGTCACAACTGGTGAACGAAGGTGCGGATGCCCGCCATCATCATCTCGACCGAAATCGCGACCAGCACGAGCCCCATCAGCCGCTCGAACGCAACCACCGTGCGCTCGCCGAGCCACTGCTGAATCCGCTCGGCGAGCACGAGCGTAACCGCGCAGACGAGCATCGTCACTGTCAGCGCGCCCGCCCATTCGAGCATCTTGCCCGGCGCCTGCGACGTGAGCAGCATCACCGTCGCGAGTGCCGACGGCCCGGCGAGCGCCGGAATCGCGAGCGGCACGATGAACGGCTCGCCGCCCGTGCGCGGATCGTTGCCGAGCGCGCCGTCCGGATGCGGGAAGATCATCCTGAGCGCGATCAGGAACAGCACGATCCCGCCGCCGATCCGCAGCGACAGGTCGGTCAGGCTCATCATCCGCAGGAAGCGGTCGCCGACGACCATGAAGAACAGCAGGATCACGAACGCGATCGCCACTTCGCGCAGGATGACCTTCACGCGCCGCTCGCGCGGCACGTCCCGCAGCGCGGCGATGACGAGCGGGATGTTGCCGAGCGGATCGGTGATGAGGACGAGAAGCACCGTCGCCGACAGGAAATTCGACTCCAACGCGCCTCCCTCTTCTCTTCGCTTCGTCGACGATCAGCGGCCGAGCGCCGCGCGGACCTTCTCGACGACCGTCGCCGCGGCCGAATCGGCGGGCAGCAGCGTCGCTTCGGCGTCGCGGCGGCCCTGGTACTCGATCTTGCCGTCCTTCAGGCCGCGCTCGCCGATCACGAGGCGGTGCGGCACACCGATCAGCTCCCAGTCGGCGAACATCACGCCCGGGCGCTCGCCGCGATCGTCGAGGATCACGTCGACGCCCGCCGCGGCCAGATCCGCGTAGAGCTTGTCGGCCGCTTCGCGCACCGCGTCGCTGCGGTCATAGCCCATCGGGCAGAGCACGATCTCGAACGGCGCGATCGCCTCCGGCCAGATGATCCCCTTGTCGTCGAAATTCTGCTCGATCGCCGCGCCGAGAATCCGCGTGACGCCGATCCCGTAGCAGCCCATCACCATCGGCTGCGCCTTGCCCGATTCGTCGATGAACGTCGCGCCCATCGCATCCGAATACTTCGTGCCGAGCTGGAACACGTGGCCGACTTCGATGCCGCGGCAGATGTCGAGCGCGCCCTTGCCGTCCGGCGACGGATCGCCCGCCTTCACGTTGCGGATGTCGGCGATCACGGGCTCCGGCAGGTCGCGGCCCCAGTTCACGCCGGCGATGTGGTAATCGACCTCGTTCGCGCCGACGACGAAGTCGCTCATGTTCGCGACCGTGCGATCGGCGACCACGCGCACCGGCTTCTTCGTGCCGATCGGGCCGAGATAGCCGGGCGGCGTGCCGAACCACTCGACGATCTCCGCCTCGGTCGCGAAGCGATAGCCGGCCAAGCCCGGCAGCTTCGCCGCCTTGATCTCGTTCAGATCGTGGTCGCCGCGCAGCATCAGCAACCAGATCGTCGGCTCGGCGCCGTCGTTGTCGGTCGCGAGCACGATCGACTTGATCGTGCGCTCGAGCGGAATGCCCATCAGCTCGGCGACCGCCTCGCACTTCGCCTTGCCGGGCGTCGCGACCTTCTGCATCGCCTCGGCGGGCGCCGCACGGCTAGCGAGCAGCGGCAGCGCCTCGGCCGCCTCGACGTTCGCCGCGAAGTCGGACGTCGGGCAGTAGGCGATCGCGTCCTCGCCGGTATCGGCGATCACGTGGAATTCGTGCGAGCCGCTGCCGCCGATCGAGCCGTTGTCGGCTGCGACCGGGCGGAACTCGAGGCCGATCCGCGTGAAGATCCGCACGTACGCGTCGTACATCTTCTTGTACGATTCCTTGAGGCCTTCGTGGTCCTTGTCGAACGAGTACGCATCCTTCATGATGAATTCGCGCCCGCGCATCACGCCGAAGCGCGGACGGATCTCGTCGCGGAACTTCGCCTGGATCTGGTAGAAGTTCACCGGCATCTGCCGGTAGCTCTTGATCTGGTTGCGCGCGATGTCGGTGATCACCTCTTCGTGCGTCGGCCCGATCACGAATTCGTTCTGCTTGCGATCCTTGAAGCGCAGCAGCTCCGGGCCATACTGCTCCCAGCGCCCCGACTCCTGCCACAGCTCGGCCGGCTGCACGGCGGGCATCAGCAGTTCGATCGCGCCCGCACGGTTCATCTCCTCGCGCACGATCGCCTCGACCTTGCGAATCGAGCGCAGGCCGACCGGCAGATAGTTGTAGATGCCACCGGCGACGCGGCGGATCATGCCTGCGCGCACCATCAGCTTGTGACTGACGATCTCGGCGTCGGCGGGTGCTTCCTTCAGGGTGCCGATAAAGAAACGGGAGGCTTTCATGCGAACGGTTCCATTAGCAGCGGCCAACGCGGGCCGCCCGAAAAAAGTCTAAGGGTGAATAAACGACTGCGCCTGACAGTGTGCGGCGCAGCTGACATAGCAGACAAATCGGGGACAGTGTAGTTGACGCGCCCCGCCCGGATTCGCTCCGTTCCGGTGCGCAACGCCCGTTATCTGTTTATAATCAAAGCAATTTTAAAGGATTCGAAGGTGGTTGTATGCTGGATCGTGAAGGCTTTCGCCCGAACGTCGGCATCATCCTCTTGAACGCGCGCAACGAAGTGTTTTGGGGCAAGCGGCTCCGCGAGCATTCCTGGCAGTTTCCGCAAGGGGGCATCAAGTACGGCGAGACCCCGATGCAGGCGATGTACCGGGAACTGCACGAGGAAACCGGGCTGCTGCCGGAACACGTCAAGATCATCGGCCGCACTCGCGACTGGTTGCGTTATGAGGTGCCAGACAAGTTCATCAAGCGCGAAGTGCGCGGTCATTATCGCGGCCAGAAGCAGATCTGGTTCCTGCTGCGAATGGTCGGGCGCGATTGCGACATCTGCCTGCGCGCGACGGATCATCCGGAGTTCGATGCGTGGCGCTGGAACGAATACTGGGTGCCACTCGACGCGGTGATCGAGTTCAAGCGGGATGTATATCAGTTGGCGTTGACCGAACTGTCGCGTTTCCTGCGCCGCCCGGCGCAGCGCCCCGACAAGTCGCGCGGTCCGCGCGCGACGCGCTATCCGCGCGTCGCGAACGGGCACGCGGCCGCGGAAACACCGGCAGCGATCGACGCGTCGGCAGTCTGTTCGGAAATCGAGCCGGGCGCGAGCACGCTCGACGAAAATCCTCCCCGCCTGATCTTGCGCGACTGACGCGCGGGCTCGTCCGGCGGGAATGAAAAACGCATGACCGGGCGCGGCATTGAAGGATGCCGCGCTTTTTTTTACGAGGTATGCATATTGAAAGCGATTGCTCTTGCCGCCGCGTCGATTGCCGCGGCCGCCGCGCTGGCCGGCTGCGCCCACTCGAACACCCCGTCCAACAAGGACGACAGTGCGTTCACCTACTTGCTCGACCGTCAGCCGCAATGGGCTGAAAACAAGGTCGAGAAGCTGCCGCCGCTGCCGCAGACGAGCGATCTGCTGCCGTTCAACGTGTCGCAGAACACGCCGCTCAAGTTCCTCGTCGATTCGAAGTCGCTCGACGTCGGCACCGACGGCGTCGTCCGCTATGTCGTCGTCGTGACAAGCCCTGCCGGCGCGCGCAACGTCAACTACGAAGGCATTCGCTGCGATACGTATGAATGGCGCCAGTATGCGGGCCTGAACGCGGACCACGACGGCTGGGACCGCACGGTCGAAACCGATTGGCAGCGCATCGAGAACGGCGAGCTGAATGCGTACCATGCGGCGCTTTATCAGGACTTCTTCTGCGCGAACAAGATGCCGGCGGGCAAGCGCCAATCGATCGTCGAGAACATTCGCTACAACCGGACGACGCTCAATCAGATCCGCTAATCCTGTGATCCGCTAATTGGGTGCTGCCGGACACGCGACCGCCTGCTGGCGCCCCGGCAGGCGGGACGCGCGAATGCGCCGAAGATCGGCCGCGAAGCAGCGCCGCGACAGCGCGACAAACGCAAAAAAAGCCCGCACGTGCGGGCTTTTTCGTTTTGTTCGCTTTGTTCGTTCGGCTTCGCTCGACGCGCGGCGTCGTCAGACGACGACGAGGTTGTCCCGATGAATCAGCTCGGGCTCGAGCATGTAGCCGAGCACCGCTTCGATCTCGCCGCTCGGCTTGCGCTGGATCAGCTTCGTCTCGGCGCTGCTGTAATTCGTGATCCCGCGCGCAACTTCGCGCCCCGCATCGTCGACGCACGCGATCACTTCGCCGCGCGCGAACACGCCCTGCACCGCGACGACGCCGATCGGCAGCAGGCTCTTGCCGCCCGCCGTCAGCTTGTCGACGGCGCCCGCATCGATGACGACGTGGCCGCGCATCTGCAGGTGATCGGCCATCCATTGCTTGCGCGCCGCCATCCGCGCGGTGCGTGCGATCAGTTGCGTGCCGATCGCTTCGCCCGACGCGAGCCGCACGAGCACATCGCGCTCGCGGCCGCTCGCGATCACCGTGTTCGCTCCGCTATGCGCGGCGCGCTTCGCCGCGAGGATTTTCGTCAGCATGCCGCCACGGCCGATGCTCGAGCCCGCGCCGCCCGCCATCGCCTCCAGCTCGTGCGCGCCGGCGCTCGCCTCGGCGACGAGCGTCGCGCTCGGGTCCTTGCGCGGATCGGCGGTGAAGAGGCCCTGCTGGTCGGTCAGGATGATGAGCGCGTCGCCTTCGATCAGGTTCGCAACGAGCGCACCGAGCGTGTCGTTGTCGCCGAACTTGATCTCGTCGGTGACGACGGTGTCGTTCTCGTTGATGATCGGCACGACGCCGAGCCGCAGCAGCGTGAGGAGCGTCGAACGCGCGTTCAGATAGCGCTCGCGATCGGCAAGATCCGCGTGCGTGAGGAGAATCTGCGCGGTACGGATACCGTGCTCGGCAAAGCGGCTCTCGTACACCTGCGCGAGCCCCATCTGCCCGACGGCCGCGGCCGCCTGCAGTTCATCGATTTCACGCGGCCGCTTGTTCCAGCCGAGACGCTGCATCCCTTCCGCGATCGCACCTGAGCTCACGAGCACCACCTCCTTGCCCGCGCCGCGCAACGCGGCGATCTGGGCGGCCCATCGGCCGATGGCGTCATGGTCGAGCCCGCGACCGTCGTTGGTGACGAGGCTCGAGCCGACCTTCACTACCAGGCGCTTCGAATCGGCGATGATCGAACGCATCGTGCGCTGTCTCCTGTGAATGATGCGCGATTGAATCTCTCACGCACCGAGCGAACCGCTCGGCGCGTTGCGGCGGCGAATATGCTTAGGGCGCGTCGGCTTCACGCTCGCGCGGCTCGCCCGCCGCGGGCGGTACGTCGCGAAAGCGCACGTCCGACGCCAGATCCTCGGCGAGCTCGGCGCGATGCGCATCCGAATGTTCGGCAAGATAGTCATAGATCGCGTAGACGAGGGCTTCGCAGCCTTGGCCGGTCAGCGCGGAGATCTCGAATACGGGGCCCGTCCAGCCGAAGCGCTCGACGAAATCGGCGACGCGCGCGCCGCGCTCGCCCTCCTGCACCATGTCGAGCTTGTTCAGGACGAGCCAGCGCGGTTTCTCGTACAGCGATTCGTCGTACTTGCGCAACTCGCCGACGATCGCCTTCGCCTCCGCAACGGGATCGACGTTTTCGTCGAACGGCGCGAGATCGACGAGATGCAACAGGAGACCCGTGCGCTGCAGATGCCGCAGGAACTGGTGACCGAGGCCCGCGCCCTCCGCCGCGCCTTCGATCAGGCCCGGAATGTCGGCAATCACGAAGCTCTTGCCCGGCCCGACGCGCACGACGCCGAGATTCGGCGCGAGCGTCGTGAACGGATAGTCGGCGATCTTCGGCTTTGCGTTCGACACCGACGAAATGAACGTCGACTTGCCGGCGTTGGGCATCCCGAGGAGGCCCACGTCCGCAAGCACCTTCAGCTCGAGCTTCAGCATGCGCCGCTCGCCCGGCTTGCCGTCCGTCTTCTGGCGCGGCGCGCGGTTCGTGCTCGACTTGAAATGCAGATTGCCGAGGCCGCCCGCGCCGCCCTTCGCAACGAGCACCTTCTGATCGTGCTCGGTCAGATCGGCGATCAGCTCGCCCGTATCCATGTCGTTGATCACGGTGCCGACGGGCATGCGCAGCGTGATGTCGTCGCCGCCCTTGCCGTAGCAATCCGAGCCGCGACCGTTCTCGCCGTTGCGCGCCAGGTGCTTCTTCGCGTACCGATAGTCGATCAGCGTATTGATGTTGCGATCCGCGATCACGTAGACACTGCCGCCGCGGCCGCCGTCGCCGCCGTCCGGCCCGCCGAACGGGACGAATTTCTCGCGGCGCATCGACGCGCTGCCATCGCCCCCGTCTCCGGCGATGACTTCGATTCGCGCTTCGTCAATGAACTTCATCCGTCACTCCGTTCAGTATGTGCTGCCATTCCCGCTATTGTGCCGCGCGGCGCAGCGCTTGACCAATCGGCCGAACGGCCGACGCGCGCGCCGGGTGCCCGCGCGCAAGACGCGCGCAAAATAAAAAAGGCCCCGCTGCTACCGCGGGGCCTTTTCTTGGCTACGAAGCCCGTCGCGCCTGAACTCAGGCAGCGGCCGGAACGACGACGACCGTATGCTTCTTGTCGGCGCCCTTCGTCGTGAACTTCACGTGGCCGTCGACCAGCGCGAAGAGCGTGTGGTCCTTGCCCATGCCGACGTTTTCGCCTGCGTGCATGCGCGTGCCGCGTTGACGCACGATGATGCCGCCCGCGTTGATCGCCTGGCCGCCATACACCTTGACGCCGAGACGCTTCGACTCGGAGTCGCGGCCGTTCCGGGACGAGCCGCCTGCTTTTTTGTGTGCCATCTGATTGCTCCTTTACCGAGGGAGGCGCTTACGCGTTGATCGCGTCGATGCGCAGCTCGGTGTAGTTCTGGCGGTGGCCGCCGTGCTTTTGGTAGTGCTTCCGGCGACGCATCTTGAAGATGGTGACCTTGGCATGACGACCGTGAGATACGACGGTAGCCTTGACGGAAGCCCCACTGACCAGCGGCGTACCGAACTTAATCGATTCGCCTTCGCCCACTGCGAGAACCTGGTCGAGCGTGATTTCTGCGTCAATGTCTGCCGGTATCTGTTCTACTTTCAGTTTTTCGCCAACGGCAACCTTGTACTGCTTGCCGCCGGTTTTTATGACCGCGTACATTGAGAACCTCACTCTGGATCCATTTTTCCGCACACCGTGCGCGGAAAACGCGTGATTATACATAGAGTTAGCGCTTCGGTCAAAGCCCATCCACGTCTTGCGCGCCTGATCGTGGCGCGGACATCGGCCGGACGGCCGAAAAACGCGCGATGAAGTCGCACGACGGCTCGGCTCAACGGCGATTCGCCTTATAATCCGCGGCACTACCCATTTCCATGATCATGTCGTCGACTGCCACCCCCTCCCTCAGCGCCGCCCACCTGCTCGCCCCGATCGCAAGCGATATGGAGCAGGTGAATCGCGTCATCCGGCAAAGCCTCGCGTCCGACGTGCTGCTGATCAACCAGATCGCCGAGTACATCATCGGCGCGGGCGGCAAGCGGCTGCGGCCGGCGCTTCTTCTTCTCGTCGCCGGCGCGCTCGGCGAAAACACGAGCCAGAAGCACGTGCTCGCGGCCGTCGTCGAATTCATCCACACGGCGACGCTGCTGCACGACGACGTCGTCGACGAATCCGAGCTGCGGCGCGGCCGCAAGACCGCGAACGCACTGTTCGGCAATGCGGCGAGCGTGCTCGTGGGCGACTACCTGTACTCGCGCTCGTTCGAGATGATGGTGGGCGTGGGCAAGATGCGCGTGATGGAGATCCTGTCGGAGGCGACGACGATCATCTCCGAAGGCGAAGTGCTGCAACTGCTGAACATGCACGACGCCGACGTCGACGAAACCCGCTACATGCAGGTGATTCGCTACAAGACGGCGAAGCTGTTCGAGGCCGCCGCGCGGCTCGGCGCGGTGCTCGCGGGCGCCGACGCGCCGACGGAAGCCGCCGCCGCCGAATACGGCCGCCGCATCGGCACCGCGTTCCAGATCATGGACGACTGGCTCGACTACGCGGGCACTGCCGAGTCGATGGGCAAGAACGCCGGCGACGACCTGCGCGAAGGCAAGCCGACGCTGCCGCTCATCTATCTGATCGAGCGCGGCACGCCCGAGCAGTCGGCGCTCGCGCGCGAGGCGATCGAGCAGGGCGGCACCGACCGCTTCGGCACGATCTTCGACGCAATCACGCGGTCGGGCGCGCTCGACCATACGCTCGAATGCGCTCGCCAGGAGGCCCACGCAGCAGCCGCAGCGATTTCTTCATTTCCCTCTTCCATTTTCAAAGAGAGCCTGCTAGAATTATGTTCTTACTCGACGTCACGTCAGTCTTGATCTAGACCGAAGCGACGAAGCAGTACGAATCGAGTCCAAATCGGGGTGTAGCTTAGCCTGGTAGAGCGCTACGTTCGGGACGTAGAGGCCGGAGGTTCGAATCCTCTCACCCCGACCAGATTTACAAAAAACCGCGCACACGATGCGCGGTTTTTTTTTGCGCGACGGCGAGCGTCGCGCTGCGGCACCTACGGCGCGGCGCCGTACACGATCCGATCGCGCCCCTCTGCTATAGTCTTTTCCATTCCTGTCATTCACCGACTCTCCGACGCGTGGACCAAATTCCCTTATGGGCGCAAATCAGCGCCGTCTTCCTGCTTCTTCTCTGCTCCAGCTTCTTCTCCATTTCTGAAACCGCGATGATGGCGCTCAATCGCCATCGGCTCAAACATCTCGCGAGCCGCGGCGCGCTCGGCGCGAAAACGACGCAGGGGCTCCTCGCGCGAACCGATCAGTTGCTGAGCGTGATCCTGATCGGCAACAACCTGTTCAACACGATCATCCCGGTGCTGACGACGTCGATCGCGCTGCACACGTTCGGCCACAACAACTTCGTGCTGTCGATTGCGACCGGCATCGTCGCGTTCCTCATCATCGTGTTCGCGGAGATCACGCCGAAGATCGTCGGCGCAACGTTCCCCGAACGGATCGCGCTGCCGGCGAGCGTCGTGATCGCGCCGCTGATGCGCGTGATGATGCCTGTCGTGTGGTTCGTCAACACGCTGTCGGGATCGATCCTCGCCACGCTGCGGATCAACACGAAAGCGGGCCGCGACCAGCGGCTGTCGACCGAGGAGCTGCGCTCGCTCGTGCTCGAGTCGGGCAGCTTCATGCCGACCAAGCACCGCAGCATCCTGCTCAATCTGTTCGATCTCGAGAACATCACTGTCGACGACGTGATGATTCCGCGCCGCCAGATCGAGGCGCTCAACATCCTCGCGCCGCTCGACGACGTGCTGCATCAGCTCGAAACCTGCTATCACAACCGGCTCGTCGTCTACGAAGGCGACATCGACCGCGTGCTCGGCGTGCTGCACGTGCGCAAGACGCTCGCCGCGTTCCACAATCAGGATTTCGATCGCGAAACGCTGCGCGGGCTGCTCGCGGAACCGTACTACGTGCCGTCGGGCACGCCCGTGTTCCAGCAGTTGCAATTCTTCCAGGAGAGCCGGCAGCGTACGGCGCTCGTCGTCAACGAATACGGCGAGCTGCAGGGGCTCGTCACGCCGGAGGACATCATCGAGGAGCTGATCGGCGAATTCACGACGACGATGCCGCGAAGCGAAAACTCGAAGAGCGGCTGGGACGCGAACGGCGAATGCATCGTCGCGGGCAGCATGCCGCTGCGCGAGCTGAACCGCTGGCTGCATCTGAGCCTGCCGACCACGGGCCCCAAGACGCTCAATGGCCTGATCCTCGAAATGCTCGAGGAAATTCCCGAAGGCGACGTGTGTCTGAAGATCGACGACGTGATGATCGAAGTGCTGCGCACCGACGACCAGGGCGTGCGCACGGTCAAGCTGTTCAAGCCGCGCACGCAGCGCGGCGGGCGCGCGTCGAACGCCTGACGGCGCGCCGCGGTTGGCCGATCGGCCGACTGGCGGCCGCCCTGCCCGACGCGCGATGATCGCTCCATCGTGTCGAGCAGGCGGCCTCGAGGCCGAATCCGATGTCCGCAACGCCCCCCAACCCTTCCTTTTCTTCCGCGTGGCCCGCGGCGGCGCTCCCACCCGCGGCGTCCGCCCCGCCTCGGGCTCGCACCGCCGAGCTCGCCGACGACGCGCCCGCGGTAGGTGTCGTCGCCGACATGCTGCGCGCGGCGCACGAACGCGATGCGTCCGACATTCACGTCGAGCCGGGCGAATCCGGCTGGCGCGTGCGCCTGCGCATCGACGGCGTGCTGCACGAGTTCGCGCGCCCGCCCGCCCATCTGCGCGACGCATGCGTGACGCGCATCAAGGTGCTCGCGCGAATGGACATCGCCGAGCGCCGCGTGCCGCAGGACGGCCGCCTGCGGCTCACGCTCGCGCCGGGGCGAGCGGGCGACTACCGGGTCAGCTCGCTGCCGACGCTGCATGGCGAAAAGCTCGTGCTGCGGCGCCTCGAAACGCTGCCCGACAATCTGTCGCTCGCCAAGCTCGGCTTCGACGCCGCTCAGGCACGCAACGTCGAGGCGGCGATCGGCGCGCCGCACGGCCTCGTCCTCGTCACGGGACCGACGGGCAGCGGCAAGACGCTGTCGCTCTACTGCTTCCTGCAAATGCTGAACGACGTGTCGCGCAACGTCTGCACGGTCGAAGATCCGGCCGAAATCGAGCTCGACGGAATCAATCAGGTCGGCGTGCGCGAGAAAGCGGGCTTGACCTTCGCGGTCGCGCTGCGTGCGTTCCTGCGCCAGGACCCGGACGTCATCATGGTTGGCGAGATACGCGATGCGGAAACCGCCGACGTCGCGCTGAAAGCCGCGCAGACGGGGCATCTCGTGTTGTCCACGCTGCATACGAACGACGCGCCCGCGGCGGTGGCCCGACTGCTCGACATCGGCGTCGCGCCGTACAACCTCGCCGCCGCGCTGCGGCTCGTGACCGCGCAGCGGCTTGTGCGGCGACTCTGTCCTGCGTGCCGTACGCCGTCCGGCGCGCCGCTCGACGCTCTGCGTGCGGCGGGCCTCGACGCCGCTACGCTCCACGCCGGCTGGCGTCCCTATGAGGCGGCGGGCTGCGCCGCGTGCCATGGCATCGGTTATCGGGGGCGCATCGGCGTTCATCAAGTCATGCCGCTGTCCGACGCGCAACGCGACCTGATCGTCGCGCGCGCGAGCAGCGCCGAGCTCGCGCGGCAAGCGCGCACCGAAGGCATGACGAGTCTGCGCGACGCGGCGCTCGCCCGCGTGCGCGACGGCACGTCGAGCCTGGACGAGGCGCTCGGCACGACGGAGGCGGCATGAGCACGCGCAATCCGCCCCCACCGATCGAGGCGCGATATCGCTGGGCAGGCGTGACGACCGACGGCGCGCGGCGGCGCGGCACACTGATCGCCGTCAGTCCGTTCGCTGCCCGTGCGGCGCTCAAGCGCACGGGCGTCACGGTGCTGCATCTCGAAGCGCGCGGCACGGCGCCGCAGCCCGCCGTGCGGGCGAGCGAAGTCACGCGTTTCGCGCGGCAGCTCGCCGACCTCCTGCGCGCGGGGCTCGCACTCGCGCCGTCGCTCGACTTGCTCGCGCAAGCGATGCAGCGAAGCGAAATGCCACGCATCGCGGCTGGCCTTGCGCGCGAGATCGTTGCGGGACGACAGTTCTCCGCCGCGCTGCGCCGCTACCCGCGCCAGTTCGATCCCCTCTTCTGCCAACTGGTCGCGGTCGGCGAGACGGCGGGGGCGCTCGCGGCCGTCCTTGCACGACTCGCCGACGATCGCGAGCGCGCGGCCGCGCAATATGCGCGAGTCCGGGGCGCGCTCGCTTATCCCGTCGCCGTGCTGCTGTTCGCGCTTGCGATCACCGCAGCGCTGCTGATCTGGGTCGTGCCGACGTTCGAGCAGATCTTCTCGGGCTTCGGCGCCGCACTGCCGGCGCCGACCCGCTTCATTCTGGCGCTGTCGGCTGGCGTGACACGCTGGAGCGCGCCCGTCGCCGCGTTCGCACTGCTCGCCGGCCTCGCCTTGCGCCACGCAGCTCGCCGTTCCGCGGCCGCGCGCCTTGCACTCGCGCAGGCGCTGCTGCGCGCGCCGTTCGCCGGACCGCTCATGCGCACGCTCGCCGCAGCCCGGTGGAGCCGCGCGCTCGGCACGCTGCTCGCCGCCGGCACGCCCCTCACCGACGCTTTCGCCGCGTTGTCGAACGCAACCGGCAATGCACGCTTCGATCTCGCGACAGCCGGCATCGCCGCGCGCTTGCAGCACGGCGAACGGCTCGCCCGCGCAATGCGCGCCGAAAGGTGCTTCCCGGACGACATCGTCCAGCCGATCGCCGTCGCCGAGGAATCGGGCACGCTGGATACGATGCTCATCGACGTCGCGGCGCTCTGCGATCGCCGCATCGACGAACAGATCGGCGTGCTTGCGAACATGTGCGAACCCGTCGTGATCGTCGTGCTCGGCGCGCTGATCGGCGCACTCGTGGTCGCGATGTACTTGCCGATCGTCCAGCTCGGCAACGTGGTGTAGCATCGCAGCCGAATCCGACTCCATTTGCAATGCCAACCGCCCCGATGACGCCCAATCCGTTCCTTCCCGATCCGGCCGCGCACGCGGCCGCCGGGCCGCTCGCCGCGTTCGCGGCGCTCCCCACGGGCATGCAGCTTGCGTTCGCGATCGTGCTCGGCCTCGTCGTCGGCAGCTTCATCAACGTCGTCGTTCATCGGCTGCCGATCATGATGAAGCGCGCGTGGCTCGCGGAGATCGCCGAAGCGACGGGCGAGCCGCACGCCGACGACGGCCTGCCGGCGCGCTACAACCTCTGGGCGCCGCGCAGCGCATGCCCGCACTGCGGCCACGTGCTGCGCGCATGGGAAAACGTGCCGGTCCTGAGCTACATCGCATTGCGCGGCCGCTGCGGCCGCTGCCATGCGCCGATCGGCGCGCGCTATCCGCTCATCGAGCTCGCGAGCGGCGCGCTCGCCGCCGGTTCGCTCTTGCTCTTCGGCCCGAGCGTCGCTGCGCTCGCCGCGTTCGGCCTGTGCGCGGCGCTTCTCGCAATGAGCGCGATCGACATGCAGACCGGCTTTCTGCCCGATTCGCTGACGCTGCCGCTGCTGTGGGCCGGGCTTTGCGTCAATCTGTGGGAGACGTTCGCGAGCCTGCGCACCGCGGTGATCGGCGCGATCGCCGGCTATCTGTTTCTCTGGTGCATCCTGTGGCTCTTCAAGTTGCTGCGCGGCATTGAAGGGATCGGTTACGGCGACCTGAAACTCCTCGCCGCGCTCGGCGCATGGCTCGGCTGGGAAGCGCTGCCCCAAATCGTGCTGATCGCCGCGGTCGCGGGCGCCGCCGTCGGCCTCGTCGCGACCTGGCGCGGCCGCATGCGCTTCGAGGAACCGCTGCCGTTCGGTCCATTCCTCGCGGCGGGCGGTGCGGCGACCCTCTTTTTCGGCACGCCGTTCTATCTGCTGCTCGGAGGCTGACCTATGTTCTCGGTGGGATTGACGGGCGGAATCGGCAGCGGGAAGACAACCGTCGCGAATCTGTTCGGCGAGCTCGGCGCATCGATCGTCGACACCGATCTGATCGCGCACCGCATCACCGCGCCGCGCGGCCTCGCGATGCCGCTCATCGCCCGCGAGTTCGGCGCCGCGTTCGTCGCGGCCGACGGCTCGCTCGATCGCACGAAGATGCGCGAGCTGATCTTCAGCGACGAATCCGCGCGCAAGCGGCTCGAGGCGATCACTCATCCGCTGATCCGCGAAGAAACCGAGCGCGAAGCGAGCGCCGCGCAAGGCGCGTACGTCGTTTTCGTCGTGCCGCTGCTCGTCGAATCGGGCACGTGGAAGGCGCGCGTCGACCGCGTGCTCGTCGTCGATTGCAACGTCGAGACGCAAATCGCGCGCGTGATGCGCCGCAACGGCTTCAGCCGCGAGCAGGTGGAGGCGATCGTCGCGCGCCAGGCGTCGCGCGACGCACGTCTCGCCGCCGCCGACGACGTGATCGTCAACGACGGCGCGTCGCACGACGAGCTCGCAGCCGAGGTCGCCGCACTGCACCAACGCTATCTCGCACACGCGGCCGGCGCGCAGAAATGACGAACTTGCGGTGCATATGTTGCGTCCGGTGCATGGAATCGCCGCGTGCGCCATGCGCCCCGAAAAATGGCGCGATTGCGAGGGTAGACAGTGGGCATTAGAATGTCCCTGCAATTTTGGTCACCCACCGCGAGAGGCGAGCGCGCTTGATTCTTTACGAGTATCCGTTCAACGAGCGAATCCGCACGCTGTTGCGTCTCGAAGATTTGTTCGAACGCTTCACGTTCTTCGTGGCTCAAGAGGACGCGAGAGAGCATCATGTCGCGCTGACGACGCTGTTCGAAATCTCCGAAGTCGCGGGCCGCGCAGATCTGAAATCGGATCTGATGAAGGAGCTCGAACGCCAGCGGCAGACGCTCGCGCCGTTTCGCGGCAATCCAGGCATCGAGCAGAACGCGCTGGAAGCCGTGCTCGGCGAAATCGAGCAGACGCTTGCGAACCTCGCGCAGATGCAGGGCAAGACCGGCCAGCATCTGATCGACAACGAATGGCTCGCCAGCATCCGCAGCCGCGCGGTCATCCCCGGCGGCACCTGCAAGTTCGATCTCCCTTCGTACTACGCGTGGCAGCAGTGGCCCGCCGAGCAGCGCCGCCAGGACATCGCCAAGTGGGCGATGCCGCTCCTGCCGCTGCGCGACGCCGCGATGATCGTGCTGCGCCTCGCGCGCGAATCCGGGCAGGCGTCGAAGGTGATGGCGATGCAGGGCAGCTATCAGCAGATGCTGTCCGGACGCACCTACCAGCTGATGCAGGTGCGCGTCTCTCCCGAGCTGCGCGTGATTCCCGAGGCGAGCGCGAACAAATACATGCTATGGGTGCGCTTCACCGCGCAGGACGGCGATGTCCGGCCGCGCGCGGTCGACATCGACGTGCCGTTCCAGCTCACGCTCTGCAACCTGTAACTGCGGCCTCGCGCCGCATCGATCATCCGTATGGCTACCGTCGTGAAATGCCCGTCCTGCGGCAAGGGAGTGCGCTGGACGCCCGAAAACCGCTTTCGCCCGTTCTGTTCCGCCCGCTGCAAGCAGCTCGATCTCGGCGCCTGGGCAGCCGAGAAGTATCGAATCGGCGGAACCGATGACGAAGCGCCGTCCGACGACGACGCGGGCCATCGGGAAGACGGCGGCCGCAACTGACCGTCCGCCGCGCCAAGCGGCCCCGACGCGGCTCGTGCCGCGAATCGCCGCCCCGAAAAAGTCCGGCCGACTAAATAGGGTAATAGGAAAGCTGCGGAACCGAGGTTCCGCGCACGTTTATTGCGGCGTCTCGCCGTGCTCGCGCGCGAGCAGTTCGAGCACGGGCAGCGCGGCGGGCAACAGCGGCTCGACGTCGACGGGCAGATGCTGCCAGACGAACGCCTGCCCTTCGCGGCTGTGCGGCTCGCCCGTCCACCCCGTGACCTTGCAGAAGTGCAGGCGAACGTACGCGTGCGGATAGTCGTGCTCGAGCGTATGCCAGCGATGACACTCGGTCACGGCGATGCCGAGCTCCTCGTGCAGCTCGCGCGCAAGCGCCTCTTCGACACTCTCGCCAGCCTCGAGCTTGCCGCCCGGAAACTCCCAATAGCCCTCGTAAGGCTTGCCGGGCAGCCGCTGCGCGAGCAGGTAGCGGCCGTCAGGCTGCACCAGCACGCCGACCGCGACTTCGGTCACCTTGCGGCCGACGCCCGCAGGCGCCGCGCCGTTCGTCACTTCGCTACTCATACTTTCTCCTTGCGGCCCGCGCGATCGCGCGCGAACTGCCATGCGACCCGGCCGGAGCGCGAGCCGCGCTCGAGCGCCCAGACGAGCGCGTCGCCGCGCGCCGCCTCAATCTCGGCGTCGTCGCAGCCGAAATGCTTGAGCCAATGGCCGACGATCGTCAGATAGTCGTCCTGCTTGAACGGATAGAAACTGACCCAAAGGCCGAAACGCTCCGACAGAGAGATCTTCTCCTCGACGACCTCGCCCGGATGGATCTCGCCGTCCGGCAGATGCTTGTACGTCTCGTTGTCGCTCATGTACTCGGGCAGCAGATGGCGGCGGTTCGACGTCGCGTAGATCAGCACGTTGTCGGACTGCGCGGCGACCGATCCGTCGAGCGCGACCTTGAGCGCCTTGTAACCCGATTCGCCCTCCTCGAACGACAGATCGTCGCAGAACACGATGAAGCGCTCGGGACGCGCGGCGATCAGCTCGACGATGTCGCCCAGATCGTGCAGATCTTCCTTGTCGACTTCGATGAGCCGCAGCCCGTCCGCCGCGTACGCGTTCAGGCACGCCTTGATCAGCGACGACTTGCCGGTGCCGCGCGCGCCCGTCAGCAGCACGTTGTTCGCGGGCTTTCCGATTACGAACTGGCGCGTGTTCTGCTCGATCAGCGCCTTTTGGCGCTCGATGTTCTGCAGATCGTCGAGCGAGATCGTCGAACGCGCGACGACGGGCTGCAGATAGCCGCGCCCCTGGCGCTTGCGCCAACGGAAAGCGAGCGCTGCCGTCCAGTCGACGGCGGCAGCCGCCGGCGGAAGAATCGCTTCGAGGCGCTCAAGCAACGCCTCGGCGCGGTTGAGAAACTGCTCGAGTGGGTCCATGATGTCGCGCCCCCGTGTGGCTTACGAACGATAGTCGGCGTTGATGCTCACGTATTCGTGCGACAAATCGCAAGTCCAGATCGTCGCCTGCGCGTCGCCGCGGCCGAGCAGCACGCGGATCGCGATCTCGCTCTGCTTCATCACGCGCTGGCCGTCCTCTTCCAGATACGCGGGATTGCGGCCGCCCGCCTTCGCGACGAGCACGTCGTCGAGATAGAGATCGATCTTGCCGACGTCGAGATCCGCGACGCCCGCGTAGCCGATCGCCGCGAGAATCCGGCCGAGGTTCGGGTCCGACGCATAGAACGCCGTCTTCACGAGCGGCGAGTGGCCGATCGCGTACGCGATCTGGCGGCACTCGGCCACGCTCTTGCCGCCCTCGACCGTCACCGTCATGAACTTCGTCGCGCCTTCGCCGTCGCGCACGATGAGCTGCGCGAGCGTCTGCGCAACGGCGGTCACCGCGTCGCGCAGCGCCGCGTACGCGGGCGAATCGGTCGACGCGATCTCGGGCAGGCCCGCCTTGCCCGACGCGATCAGGATGAACGAGTCATTCGTCGACGTGTCGCCGTCGATCGTGATGCAGTTGAACGAGCGATCGGCCACTTCCTTCACGAGCGCGTCGAGCACCGGCTGCGCGACCTTCGCGTCGAACGCGAGGAAGCCGAGCATCGTCGCCATGTTCGGCTTGATCATCCCTGCGCCCTTGCTGATGCCCGTCAGCGTGATCGTGTGGCCGTCGATCGTCACCTGGCGCGACGCCGCCTTCGGCAGCGTGTCGGTCGTCATGATCGCCTGCGCGGCGTCGTACCAGTTCGCCGCCGCGCGGCTCGCGAGCGCGGCGGGCAAGCCGGCCTTCAGGCGCTCGATCGGCAGCGGCTCGAGGATCACGCCCGTCGAGAACGGCAGCACCTGCTCGGGCGCGATGCCCGCGAGGCGCGCGAGCTCCGTGCAGGTCTCGCGAGCATGCGCGAGGCCCGGCTCGCCCGTGCCCGCGTTCGCGTTGCCCGTGTTGACGACGAGCGCGCGAATGCCCGCGCCGCCCGCGCGCACCTTCGCCAGATGCTCGCGGCAGACCGTCACGGGCGCCGCGCAGAAGCGGTTCTCGGTGAACACGCCCGACACGGCCGCGCCTTCGTCGACGGAAACGACGAGCACGTCCTTGCGGTTCGGCTTGCGAATGTTCGCCTCCGCCCAGCCGAGCGTCACGCCGGCGACGGGATGCAATTGCGCGGGATCGATCGAGGGAAAATTGACAGCCATCTGAAGCACCTGCCCCGAAGGAAAATGCCGGCATTCGAGCCGGCATCGATTGGATTGAAGAACCGGCGGCCGCTCACGCGCCGCCGCGCATCACACCTCGAAAAACCTTTCGCACAGACGACGCGGCGCGCTCATCGCGCGCCGCCTTCGATCACGTCAGTTCAGCTTGCCGTGACAGTGCTTGTACTTCTTGCCGCTGCCGCAGGGGCACGGATCGTTGCGGCCGACCCGCGGCACTTCGCCCGCCGGGCCGCTATGGCTCATCGCGTGGCCGACCATTTCGGCCGTCGCATCCGCGACCGCCGCGCCGCCCGCCGCAGCCGCGGCGAAATCGGCGTGCTGGAATTCGACGTTCTCGAGATGGCCGCCCTGCTCCTCGATCTGCTCGGCCGCTTCCTCGAGCTGCTCGGGCGACTGGATCTGCACGTTCATCACGATCCGCGTGACTTCCTGCTTCACGGCGTCGAGCATCGCCGCGAACAGCTCGAACGCCTCGCGCTTGTACTCCTGCTTCGGGTTCTTCTGCGCGTAGCCGCGCAGGTGGATGCCCTGGCGCAGGTGGTCGAGCGCCGCAAGGTGCTCGCGCCAGAGGCGGTCGAGCGTCTGCAGCATGATCGAGCGCTCGAACGCGCTGAACGACTCGCGGCCGACGAGCGCGACCTTCGCTTCGTAGTGTTCGTCGGCGGCCGTCGTGACCGCGTCGACGATCTCGTCCGCGTTGATCGACGACGACTCGTTCACCATTTCCTGGATCGCGAGATCGAGCTGCCAGTCGTTGCGCAGCGCCTCTTCGAGCTCGGGGAGTTGCCACTGCTCTTCGATGCTGCCCGCCGGCACGAACGGGCGGACCACTTCCGACATCACGCCGTGCCGCATCGCGCCGATCGTCTCGGCGATGTCGTGCGCCTCGAGCAATTCGTTGCGCTGCTGATAGATCACCTTGCGCTGATCGTTCGACACGTCGTCGTATTCGAGCAGCTGCTTGCGGATGTCGAAGTTGCGCGCCTCGACCTTGCGCTGCGCCGATTCGATCGAACGCGTGACGATGCCCGCTTCGATCGCCTCGCCTTCCGGCATCTTCAGGCGATCCATGATCGCGCGCACGCGGTCGCCCGCGAAGATGCGCAGGAGCGGATCTTCAAGCGACAGGTAGAAGCGCGACGAGCCCGGATCGCCCTGGCGGCCCGCGCGGCCGCGCAGCTGGTTGTCGATCCGGCGCGATTCGTGCCGCTCGGTGCCGATGATGTGCAGGCCGCCCGCCGCCTTCACCTGCTCGTGCAGCGTTTCCCACTCGTCGTGCAGCTTCTGAATCCGGCGCGTCTTGTCGTCGGCCGGAATCGATTCGTCGGCCTCGATGAACGCCGCCTGCTTCTCGGCATTGCCGCCGAGCACGATGTCGGTGCCGCGGCCCGCCATGTTGGTCGCGATCGTGATGCGCTGCGGACGCCCGGCCTCGGCGACGATCGCCGCTTCGCGCGCGTGCTGCTTCGCGTTGAGCACCTCGTGCGGCAGGCCCGCCTGCTTGAGCAGATGCGACAGCAGCTCCGAGTTTTCGATCGACGTCGTGCCGACGAGCACCGGCTGGCCGCGCTCATGGCATTCGCGGATGTCGCGGATCACCGCGTCGTAGCGCTCCTTCGCGGTCTTGTAGATCTGATCCTGCTTGTCGATCCGCTTCGGCGGCCGGTTGGTCGGGATCACGACGGTCTCGAGGCCGTAGATCTCGTTGAACTCGTACGCTTCGGTGTCCGCCGTGCCCGTCATGCCGGCGAGCTTCGCGTACATCCGGAAATAGTTCTGGAACGTGATCGACGCGAGCGTCTGGTTCTCGCTCTGGATCTTCACGTGCTCCTTCGCCTCCACCGCCTGATGCAGGCCGTCGGACCAACGGCGGCCCGGCATCAGGCGGCCCGTGAATTCGTCGACGATGATCACTTCGCCGTTCTGCACGACGTAGTGCTGGTCGCGATGGAACAGCGTATGCGCGCGCAGCGCCGCGTACACGTGGTGCATCAGCGTGATGTTCTGCGGCGCGTAGAGGCTCTCGCCGTCGCCGATCAAGCCCCATTCGGCGAGCATCCGCTCGGCCTTCTCGTGGCCCGACTCGGTCAGGAACACCTGGCGGCCCTTCTCGTCGAGCGTGTAGTCGCCCGGCTTCTCGACGCCCGTGCCGTCCGCCTTCTCCTCGCCGATCTGACGCTCGAGGAGCGGCGGCATCGCGTTCATCCGCACGTACAGCTCGGTGTGATCCTCCGCCTGGCCCGAGATGATGAGCGGCGTACGCGCCTCGTCGATCAGGATCGAGTCCACTTCGTCGACGACCGCGAAGTTCAGCGGCCGCTGCACGCGCGCGTCGGTCTCGTAGACCATGTTGTCGCGCAGGTAGTCGAAGCCGAATTCGTTGTTCGTGCCGTACGTGATGTCGGCCGCGTACGCCGCCTGCTTCTGGTCGTGCTCCATCCCCGACAGGTTGATGCCGACGGACAGCCCGAGGAAGTTGTAGAGCCGGCCCATCCACTCCGCGTCGCGTTGCGCGAGATAGTCGTTGACCGTCACGACGTGCACGCCGCGGCCCGCGAGCGCGTTCAGATACGCGGCGAGCGTCGCGACGAGCGTCTTGCCTTCGCCCGTGCGCATTTCGGCGATCTTGCCGTAGTGCAGCACCATCCCGCCGATCAGCTGCACGTCGAAGTGGCGCATCTTCAGCACGCGGCGGCTCGCTTCGCGGCACACGGCGAACGCGTCGGGCAGGAGTTTGTCGAGCGACTCGCCGGCCGAGATGCGCTGACGAAACTCCCCTGTCTTGCCGCGCAACTGGTCGTCCGTCAGCTTTTCGATCTGCGTTTCGAGCGCATTGATCGCCGCGACGGTCTTTTGGTATTGCTTGACGAGCCGCTGGTTGCGGCTGCCAAAAATTTTCTGAAGAAAACCGGTTGTCATCGGATCGGGTGTGCGTCGGTGCAACGGCCCCGGAGCGGTGAACGCCCTCCCCGGCGCGCCGAGCCTCGGCGGCTTAGCGTAGAAGTGAATTCAAACGTCGAATTTTAGCACGCGCTCCAGGGCGCGCCGGTGTCGGCGGCGGCGGCCGCCATGGGGCGCGCCTCGGCCGGGCGGGAACGCGAAAAGCGACCGCCATCCGACAGTCGGCGGTCGGCGGTCGGCGGTCGGCGGTCGGCGGTCGGCGGTCGGCGGTCGGCGGTCGGCAAACACGATACCCGCGGCCGCCGAACGACATCGCGGTACAATCGGCGCATCGCTCCACCATCCGGTCGCCCGTCATGCGCCCAGCCACGCGGCGCAGCCGACTGCCCTCATGAACCGACCGCCGAAGCAATTATTTCGTCCGAACGACTGGTCGCGGCCGCAAGCGGCCGCCGACGTCCTCAAGCGCACCGACGCGTTCGCCGCGTTGCGCGCGGGCGTCGAGCAGGTCGCGGCGCTAAAGCGGGATCTGGCCGCGTTGCTTCCCGATTATCTGGCGAACCACGTCGAGCCCGGCTTCATCAAGGACGGCGCGCTCACGCTGTTCGCCGCGCACAACGCGCTCGCCGCTCGGCTGCGGCAGGTCGAACCGCGGCTTCTGTCGGAGCTACAGGCGCGCGGATGGGCAGTGGCCGCCCTGAAGGTGCGCGTGCGCCCGCAGCCCGCGCCGGAGCCGCCGCGCGTCAAGCAGGCTCGGATGTCGGCGGCCGGCACCGACGCGCTGCGCCAACTCGCCGACACGCTCGAGCCGTCGCCGCTGCAAAGCGCGCTCGCGCGCATGGCCGCACGCCACGCGAAAGCGCCGCGCTGACCGATTCGCGGCGCACGGCCACCATCCCACGCCCGGCATAAAAACCCCGGAGCCGATTGCCGGCCGCACCGCCGCCGTCCGCGAGCCCCGACGCGCGGCCCATTGACGCATCGCGCGGCGCCTCGCCCATCTCGCGGCAACCCCGCAGCCGCGATCGAGCCGCCCCGAGACGCGCAACGAACATCCACACGGCCACAAGCGAAACGCCACGAGACACTCGACACCATGAAAAAAGCGGCCCGCAGGCCGCTTTTTTGCAGTCGCGCGTCCGGGACGCGCTCGCATCGATGCATCACGCGAACGCTGTCTGGGCGTCGAAGCCGAAGCCCGTCGGCGCCGCCTTCGGATCGTCGAACGTGACGATCTCGTAAGCGTCCTCGTGCGCGAGCAGCTCGCGCAGCAGCGCGTTGTTCAGCCCATGGCCCGACTTGTACGCGGTGTATGACGCGAGAAGCGGATGGCCGACCACATACAGATCGCCGATCGCGTCGAGCATCTTGTGCTTCACGAATTCGTCGTCGTAGCGCAGCCCGTCGTTGTTCAGAATCCGGTACTCGTCGAGCACGATCGCGTTGTCCATGCTGCCGCCGCGCGCGAGCCCGAGCTCGCGCATCATCTCGACTTCGTGCGCGAAGCCGAACGTGCGCGCGCGCGCGATCTCGCGCACGTACGACGTGTTCGCGAAATCGACCTCGAGCTCCTGGCCCGTCTTGTCGACGGCCGGATGACGGAAGTCGATCGTGAACTTGAGCTTGAAGCCGAAGTACGGATCGAGGCGCGCGAACTTGTCGCCGTCGCGGATCTCGACGGGCTTCGTCACCTTGATGAACTTCTTCGCCGCGTTCTGCTCTTCGATGCCGGCCGACTGGATCAGGAACACGAACGAAGCCGCGCTGCCGTCCATGATCGGAATTTCCTCGGCCGTCACGTCGACGTAGAGGTTGTCGATGCCGAGGCCCGCGCACGCCGACATCAGGTGCTCGACCGTCGACACGCGCGCGCCGTCCTTCTGCAGCACGGACGCAAGCCGCGTATCGCCGATCGACAGCGCCGAAGCCGGAATGTCGACGGGCGTCGGCAGATCGACGCGCGAGAACACGATGCCCGTATCGGGCGCCGCGGGGCGAAGCGTCAGTTCGACCTTGCGGCCCGAGTGCAGGCCGATGCCGACGGTCTTGACGATCGATTTGATGGTGCGCTGCTTCAACATGGTCAAAGTCTTCTTGATTGAAGATATCAATCAGGAGTTTTATTCGATAGGCGAGATTATAACGTAAATCCCCATTTCGCGTCGTGATGATCGACGTTTCAAAGTGTTTCGACGCATTACCCTGCGCAAATGCGAGACGGGCCGACGCCCGGAACGGAGGCGTTCCCGGTCGTCGGCCCGTGTTACAACCGCGTGTCGGGCGCGTCGCGGCGTTGCCGAAAGACAACGCCGCACGCGCCTTTCAACGCGTCAAACTCGCCAGCACGCTGGCCGCATCGCTCACTTCGAACTTGCCCGGCGCTTCGACGAAGAGCGTCTTGACCACGCCGTCGTCGACCACCATCGCATAGCGCCGGGAACGAATTCCCATGCCACGCGCGGACAAGTCCTGCGTCAGTCCCAGTGAATGAGTGAAAGCCGCGCTGCCGTCCGCCATCATGCGCACCTTGCCCGCGGTGTGCAGATCGCGTCCCCAAGCGCCCATCACGAATGCGTCGTTGACGGCAACGCACCAGATCTCGTCGACGCCCGCCGAGCGCAACGGCTCGGCATGCGCGACGTAGCCCGGCACATGCTGCGCCGAGCAGGTCGGCGTGAACGCGCCCGGCAATCCGAAGATCACCACGCGCTTGCCCGCCGCCTGCTCGCGCACGCCAAAGGCGTTCGGCCCCAGCGTGCAGCCCGCGCGCGCGTCGTCGAGATACTCGAAGAGTTGCGTGTCGGACAGCGTGTCGCCCACTTGAATCATGCCTGGTCCTTCATAGCGATACGATCGTTCGCAACAGACGACACGGCCCAGCCCGGCCTCGCACAAGCGAAGCGGGCGACTTTCCCGGCCCGGCGTCGCGAGCGACGCGGCCTGTCGTCAGCCGTTTCATCCGTCACGTCGGCTCGTGCCGCGCCAAACCGCGCGGCGCGAAGCCTCGCGCGTCAGTCGGCCTGCTTGCGCAGGAATGCCGGAATGTCGTACGTGTCGACACCCTTCTCCTGCAGCGCCTGCACGTGCGACGCAGCCGTCTCGCGCGAATTGCGCCACACGGCCGGCGTGTCGAACGCGCCGTAGTCGCTCGTGCTCACGTGATGCGAAGCCGCGTAGCCGTGCGACGCCGCGTTGACCGGCTGGTTGTCCGTACCCGTGCGCAGAAGCGTCATCGGTGCGGACTGCTGCTTCTTCGCCGCGCGGCCGAGGCCCGTCGCGACGACCGTCACGCGCAGCGCGTCGCCCATCGCGTCGTCGTACACCGCGCCGAAGATCACGGTCGCGTCGTCGGCCGCGTAGCTCTTGATCGTGTTCATCACTTCGCGCGTTTCCGACAGACGCAGCGAGCGGCTCGACGTGATGTTGACGAGCACGCCGCGCGCGCCCGACAGATCGACGCCTTCGAGCAGCGGGCTCGCGACCGCCTGCTCGGCCGCAAGACGCGCGCGATCGACGCCGGCGACCGTCGCCGTGCCCATCATCGCCTTGCCTTGCTCGCCCATCACCGTCTTCACGTCTTCGAAGTCGACGTTCACGAGGCCGTCGACGTTGATGATCTCGGCAATGCCCGCGACCGCGTTGTTGAGCACGTCGTCAGCACACTGGAAGCACTTGTCCATCTCGGCGTCGTCGCCCATCACCTCGAACAGCTTGTCGTTCAGAACGACGATCAGCGAGTCGACGTGATCCTCCAGTTGCTGCGAACCTGCTTCCGCGACGCGCATCCGCTTGCCGCCTTCGAATTCGAACGGCTTGCTGACGACGCCGACGGTCAGAATGCCCATCTCCTTCGCGATCTGCGCGACGACGGGCGCCGCGCCCGTGCCGGTGCCGCCGCCCATGCCGGCCGTGATGAACACCATGTGCGCGCCGCGCAGCGCGTCGGCGATCCGCTCGCGCGCTTCCTCGGCCGCCGCACGGCCCATCTCCGGCTTCGCGCCGGCGCCGAGGCCGGTGTTGCCGAGCTGGATCACGGACGGTGCACGCGAGCGCGACAGCGCCTGCGCGTCGGTGTTCATCACGACGAAATCGACGCCCTGAACACCCTTGTTGATCATGTGCTGCACCGCGTTGCCACCTGCGCCGCCGACGCCGATCACCTTGATGATCGTGCCGTTGGTTTCGGTTTCCAGCATTTCGAATTCCATTATTGCCTCCGTCAAGAAAAGAACCGCTACTCGGCCGTTATTCGGCGGAAGATCGGGCAACCCTCCGTCGCGCGCCGGCCGCCGGCACCGGCGCGAATGTCGAAATCGTCAGAAGTTGCTGAGGAACCACTCCTTCATCCGCGAGAAGATCTGCCCCGCGGAACCGGATTGCACGGCGACCTTGCGCCCGCGCATCCGTTGAGCGCTGCCCTCGACGAGAAGACCCATCGCCGTCGAATAGCGCGGATTGCGCACGACGTCCGAGAGCCCGCCCGCGTATTCCGGCGCGCCGATGCGCACCGGCTTCAGAAAAATGTCTTCGCCCAGCTCGACCATGCCGGGCATCATCGCAGCCCCGCCCGTGAGCACGACACCGGAACTGAGTAACTCTTCGTAACCGGACTCGCGCACGACCTGCTGCACGAGCGAGAACAGCTCTTCGACGCGCGGCTCGACGACGGCCGCGAGCGCCTGCCGCGACAGCGTGCGCGGGCCGCGTTCGCCCAGGCCCGGCACCTCCACCATCTCGTCCGGATCGGCGAGCGCCTGCTTCGCGATCCCGTAGCCGACCTTGATGTCTTCCGCATCGGGCGTCGGCGTGCGCAGCGCCATCGCGATGTCGCTCGTGATCTGGTCGCCCGCGATCGGAATCACCGCCGTGTGGCGAATCGCGCCTTCCGCGAAGATCGCGATGTCGGTCGTGCCGCCGCCGATGTCGACGAGCACGACGCCGAGATCCTTCTCGTCTTCCGTCAGCACCGCGAGCGACGACGCGAGCGGCTGCAGGATCAGGTCGTTCACTTCGAGCCCGCAGCGGCGCACGCACTTCACGATGTTCTGCGCGGCGCTCACCGCGCCCGTCACGATGTGCACCTTCACCTCGAGGCGGATGCCGCTCATGCCGATCGGCTCGCGCACGTCCTCCTGGCCGTCGATGATGAATTCCTGCGTGAGGATGTGCAGCACCTGCTGGTCGGTCGGGATGTTGATCGCCTTCGCGGTTTCGATCACGCGCGCGACGTCGGTCTGCGTGACTTCCTTTTCCTTGATCGCGACCATCCCGCTCGAGTTGAAGCTGCGGATGTGGCTGCCGGCGATGCCCGTGAAGACGTTGGTGATCTTGCAGTCGGCCATCAGCTCGGCTTCCTCGAGCGCGCGCTGAATCGATTGGACGGTGGCCTCGATGTTCACCACCACGCCTTTCTTCAGCCCCTTCGACTCGCTCTGGCCGAGGCCGATGACCTCATAGTGGCCCTCGCCCTTCAGCTCCGCGACGACGGCCACCACCTTCGACGTGCCGATGTCGAGGGCAACCAGCAGATCCTTGTAGTCTTTGCTCATAGAGTGCTCTTGCGTGTGATGTCGTGTTACTTCTTGCCCTTGTCGGTGTCGGTCAGGAACCGCATGCCCGCCGCGCGGATCGCGAATCCGTTCGGATAGCGCAGATCCGCGTACTCGATGTCGCTGCCCCAGCGCTGCGTGACGGACGGCCACGCGGCGACGAGGCGCTGAACGCGGTCGGGCAGCGAATCGCCGTTGCGCTCCCGGCCGAGCTCGACCTGCATGCCGTTCGACAGCTTCACCGTCCATGCGTAGCGCGGCGACAGCGTCACTTCCTCCGGCGTCGCGCGGATCGGCGCAAACCATTTCGCGAAATCGCGATAGCGCGCGACGACTTCCTTCGCGCTGCCTTCGGGGCCGTCGAACGACGGCAGTTCCTCGTCGAGCTCGCCCTGATTCGCGGTGAAGAGCTCGCCGTCGACGCTCACGAGCTGGTCGTTGCCCCAGGTCCCGAGCGGCTTGTATTCCTCGAGCGTCACGGCGAGCGCGTTCGGCCACACCCGGCGCACGCTCGCGTGGCGCACCCACGGCATCTGCTCGAACGCGACCCGCGCGGTATCGAGATCGACGGTGAAGAAGTTGCCCTTCAGCCGCCCGACGACGCCCGCGCGCACGATCGGCGCGTTGATGTGCTCGGTGTCGCCGTCGATCCGGATTTCGCGCAGTGCGAATGCCGGGCGCTGGATCAGCCAGTAGCAGCCGGCCGCCGCCAACACGAGCAGCAGCAGCGCGTACAACGCGCTGGCGGCAAGGTTGAGTTGGCGAACGTTATTCCACATGGTTCAAGTCCGGTCCTGCATCAATCGAGCGTGAGCGAAAGCACCTTCACCACCAGCTCCGAGTAGCTGATGCCGACCGCGCGCGCCGCCTTCGGCGGCAGCGAGTGATCGGTCATCCCCGGCGCGGTGTTCACTTCCAGGAAATACGGGTTGCCCGCGGCGTCGAGCATGAAGTCCGCGCGGCCCCAGTCCGTGCAGCCGAGCACGTCGAACGCGCGGCGCGCGAGGCGCTTGAACTGCGCTTCCTGCGCGGCGTCGAGGCCGCACGGAATCAGGTATTGCGTGTCGTTCGCGATGTACTTCGCGTGATAGTCGTAGAACTCGCCCGCGGGCACGATCTTGATGAGCGGCAGATCGAGATCCGCGGCGATGCACGCGGTGTACTCGCCGCCGCCTTCGATGCTCTTCTCGACGATCACGATCTTGTCGTGCTTCGCCGCTTCTTCCAGTGCGGCGGGCAACGCATCGGCGCTTTTCACCTTTTCGACCGCGACGCTCGATCCCTCGCTCGCCGGCTTCACGAAGAGCGGCACGCCGAGCTTCGCGACGATGTCCTGCGCGCGCGCCGCGTAATCGTCGCCGCGCAGCACCGTCTCGAACGGCGGCGTCGGGATGCCCGTCTGCTGCCAGACGAGCTTCGTGCGGAACTTGTCGAGCCCGAGCGCCGAGCCGAGCACGCCGCTGCCCGTGTAGCGGATGCCGTAGAAATCGAGCGCGCCCTGGATCTGGCCGTTCTCGCCGTAGCCGCCGTGCAGCGCGTTGAACGCGCGCTCGAAGCCTTCGTCCTTGAGCGCCGCGAGCGGCCGCTCCGCCGGATCGAACGGATGCGCGTCGATGCCCGCGTCGCGCAAGCCCTGCAGCACCAGCCGGCCGGAGTTCAGCGACACCTCGCGCTCGGCGGATTCCCCGCCGAGCAGCACCGCCACCTTGCCGAAACGTTTCGGATCGATCCCGCTCATGTCATCCCTTCTGTTGCGTGTCTTGCGCGAGCTTGCCCGGCACCCCGCCGATCGAGCCCGCACCCATCGTGATCACCACGTCGCCCGCGAGCGCGACCTTCGCGAGCGCGTCCGGCACCTCGTCGACCGTCGCGACGAACACCGGATCGACCTTGCCCGCCGCGCGCAGCGCGCGCGACAGCGCCTCGCCGTTCGCGGTCGCGATCGGCGCCTCGCCCGCCGCGTACACCTCGGTCAGCACGAGCGCGTCGACGGTCGACAGCACGTTGACGAAATCGTCGAAGCAGTCGCGCGTGCGCGTATAGCGATGCGGCTGGAACGCGAGCACGAGCCGGCGGCCCGGGAACGCGCCGCGCGCGGCCGCGATCGTCGCCGCCATCTCGACCGGATGGTGGCCGTAGTCGTCGATCAGCGTGTACGCGCCGCCGCCCGCGACCGCGATCTCGCCGTAGCGCTGGAAGCGCCGGCCGACGCCGTTGAATTCCTCGAGCGCCTGCTGGATCGCCGCATCGGCCACGTCGAGATCGGTCGCGATCGCGATCGCGGCGAGCGCGTTCTGCACGTTGTGCAGGCCGGGCATGTTCAGCACGACGGGCAGCGGCTCGCGCCCTTCGCGCAGCACCGTGAAGTGCATCCGGCCGTCGCGCGCCTCGACGTTCTCCGCGCGCACCTGCGCATCCGCCGCGAAGCCGTAGCGCACGACGGGCTTCGAGATCAGCGGCACGATCTGCCGCACGTTCGCGTCGTCGATGCACACGACCGCGCTGCCGTAGAACGGCAGCCGCTGCGTGAATTCGATGAACGCCTGCTTGAGCCGCGCGAAGTCGTGGCCGTAGGTATCCATGTGATCGGCGTCGATGTTCGTGATGACCTCGATCACCGGATACAGGTTCAGGAACGACGCGTCCGATTCGTCGGCTTCCGCGACGATGAAGTCGCCCGTGCCGAGCCGCGCGTTCGCGCCGGCGCTCGTGAGGCGCCCGCCGATCACGAACGTCGGATCGAGCCCGCCTGCCGCGAGCACGCTCGCGACGAGGCTCGTCGTCGTGGTCTTGCCGTGCGTGCCGGCGATCGCGATCCCCTGCTTCAGGCGCATCAGCTCCGCGAGCATCACCGCGCGCGGCACGATCGGCACACGCAAATGGCGAGCGGCGAGCACTTCGGGGTTGTCCGAGCGCACCGCGGTCGACACGACCACCGCGTTCGCGCCTTCGATGTTCGCCGCATCGTGGCCGATCGACACGCGCGCGCCGAGCGCCTCGAGGCGTTCGGTCACCGCGTTGCGCGCGAGATCGGAGCCGCTCACCTGATAGCCCAGGTTCACGAGCACTTCGGCGATGCCGCTCATGCCCGCGCCGCCGATCCCGACGAAATGAATGTGTTTGACGATGTGTTTCATTGCTTTCCTTCCAGGTTCGCGCCCGCCACCGCCGCGCACACGCGCGCGACTTCGTCGGTGGCGTCCGGCTTCGCGAGCGAGCGCGAACGTTCGGCCATCGCCGCGAGCGATTCCCGCGACTGGCCGCGCAACCAGTCGGCGAGCAGCTCGGCCGACAGGTCGCGTTGTTGCACGAGCACCGCCGCACCTTGCTCGGCAAGGAACTCGGCGTTGGTCGTCTGATGATCGTCGACCGCGTGCGGGAACGGCACGAACAGCGCCGCCACCCCGACCGCCGCGATCTCCGCGACCGTCATCGCGCCCGAGCGGCAGATCACGAGATCCGCATTCGCGTAGGCGGACGCCATGTCGTCGATGAACGGCACGAGCGCGACGTCGCTGCCGCACGCGAGGCCCGCGGTTTCGTAGTTCTCCTTCAGCGTATCGATGTGCTTCGCGCCCGCCTGATGCACGACTTGCGGCCGCTCGTTCGGCGCGAGGAGCGCGAGCGCGCGCGGCACGACTTCGTTCAGCGCGGCCGCGCCCAGGCTGCCGCCGACGACGAGCAGCTTCAGTTTCCCGCTGCGCGCCGCGTAGCGCGCCTGGGGCGGTTCCGTGCGCGCAAGTTCCGCGCGAATCGGGTTGCCCGTCCATTCGGCGCCCGGCAGCGCGCCCGGAAACGCGACGAGCACGCGCTTCGCGAGCTTCGCGAGCACCTTGTTCGTCAGGCCCGCGATCGAATTCTGTTCGTGCAGCACGAGCGGACGGCCCGTCAGCACGGTCATCAGCCCCGCCGGGAACGTGATGTAGCCGCCCATGCCGAGCACGACGTCGGGCTTCACGCGGCGCAGCGCCTGCAGGCTCTGCGTGCACGCGCGCAGCAGATTGAGCGGCAGCGCGAGCTTCGTCTTCAGGCCCTTGCCGCGCAGCCCGCCGAAGCGCACATACTCCATCGGGATGCCGTGCTTCGGCACGAGCGTCGCTTCCATGCCGGCCGGATTGCCGAGCCACACGACGCGCCAGCCCTGCGCCTCCATCCGATGCGCGACCGCGAGCCCCGGGAACACGTGGCCCCCGGTGCCGCCGGCCATCACCATCAGCGTGCGCCGAGAGGTCATACCTTGCCTCCGCGCATCAGCACCCGATTTTCATAATCGACGCGCAGCAACACCGCGAGCGCGACGCAGTTGAGCAGAATGCCCGAGCCGCCGTAGCTCACGAGCGGCAGCGTGAGCCCCTTGGTCGGCAAAAGGCCGAGATTCACGCCCATGTTGATGAACGCCTGCGCGCCAAACCAGATGCCGACGCCCTTCGCCATCAACCCTGCGAACGTGCGATCGAGCGCGAGCGCCTGGCGGCCGATCTCGAATGCGCGGCGCACGATCCAGTAGAACAGCAGGATCACGACGAGCACGCCGACGAAGCCGAGCTCCTCGCCGATCACCGCCAGAATGAAGTCGGTGTGCGCTTCCGGCAGGTAGTTGAGCTTTTCGACGCTGCCGCCCAGGCCGACGCCGAACCATTCGCCGCGCCCGAACGCGATCAGCGAATGCGTGAGCTGATACGCCTTGCCTTGCGCGTAGCGCTCGTCCCACGGATCGAGGTACGCGAAAATCCGCTCGCGCCGCCACGGCGACAGCCACACGAGCATCGTGAAGGTGCCGACCGCCGTCGCGACAAGGCCGCCGAACAGCTTGCCGTTCACGCCGCCGAGGAACAGCACGCCCATCGCGATCGCGGCGATCACCATGAACGCGCCCATGTCCGGCTCGAGCAGCAGCAGCGCGCCGACGAGGCCGACCGCGCACGCCATCGGCAGGAAGCCCTTCGCGAAGCTCTGCATGTACTCCTGCTTGCGCACCGTGTAGTTCGCCGCGTAGATCGTCACCGCGAGCTTCATGATTTCCGACGGCTGCATGTTCGTGATGCCGAGCGGAATCCAGCGGCGCGCGCCGTTCACGCCCTTGCCGACGTGCGGAATCAGCACGATCACGAGGCCGACGAGCGCGATCAGGAAGAGATGCGGCGCGTACTTGTCCCATGTCGACACCGGCACGCGGAACGCGATCACCGCCGCGACGAACGCGACGACGAGCGACACGCAGTGGCGCAGCAGGAACGCGTAATCGTGATACGACGCGTATTTCGGCGAATCCGGCATCGCGATCGACGCCGAATACACCATCACGACGCCAAGGCCGAGGAGCGCGATCGACACCCATAGCAACGAGTAATCGAAATCGAGCATCCGCGAGCGGGTCGGGCGCGCGCCGTTGACGACGCTCGCGAGCCCGACCGCCGCCGCGCGCGCGCCCGAGGCCGCCCGCGCGGCGGTGCGCGGCGCGCCGCCGCCCGCGTCGCGCGTGCCGTTGAAGCGGGAAACGAGGCGATCGGACCAGCTCATAGCGTCGTTCCTTTTTCCAAGGCGATGTCTTCCACCGCGCCGTGGAACACCTCGGCCCGATGCGCGTAATTCCGGAACATGTCGAGGCTCGCGCACGCGGGCGACAGCAGCACCGCGTCGCCCGGCTGCGCGAGCGCGCTCGCCGCGCGCACCGCGGCGTCGAGCGTCGCGTGATCGGCAAGCGGCACGCCTGTATCGGCGAGCGCCGCGCGAAGCGCGGGCGCGTCGCGGCCGATCAGCATCACCGCCCGGCACCACCGCTCGACGGGCGCCGCGAGCGGCTCGAAATCCTGGCCCTTGCCGTCGCCGCCCGCGATCAACACCGCGCGCTGCGCGAGGCCGTCGAGCGCCGCGACCGTCGCGCCGACGTTCGTGCCCTTGCTGTCGTCGACGTAATCGACGCCGTCGAGCGTCGCGATCACTTCGACGCGGTGCGGCTCGCCGCGGTATTCGCGCAGGCCGTGCAAAAGCGGCGCGGCCGGCAGGTCGATCGCGCGCGCAAGCGCGTATGCGGCGAGCGCGTTCGCCGCG
The DNA here is from genome assembly GCF_001524445.2 of Burkholderia savannae. Lineage (NCBI taxonomy): Bacteria > Pseudomonadati > Pseudomonadota > Betaproteobacteria > Burkholderiales > Burkholderiaceae > Burkholderia > Burkholderia savannae. The sequence goes on along the minus strand of NZ_CP013417.1, from coordinate 357,814 downwards.
TTGTGCAGCCCGCGGATGCGCAACGCGTCGGCGGGCATCAGGCGCTTCAGCGCGATGTCGGGCGGGTTCGCCGCTTCCTGCTTGCGGCGGCGCGACGGCGCGGCGGGCGCATCGGCCGCGTCGCGATCGACCGCCTCGACGAGCCAGGCGATCCCGTTCTCGCGCAGCAGCCCGTAATCGCCGTCGGCGGCCGGCTCGTTCAGGCCGAACGTGATCGCGCGCGGCGCGTCGGCCGCCGCCGCGAGCGGCGCGAACTTCATCACTTCGGCGTCGTCGCGGTTGAGCACGCGCGCCGTGCGCGGCCCGAAGATCCGCCCTTTCGCGGCCGCGTACGCGGCGAAGCCGCCGTGCCAGTCGAGGTGGTCCTGCGTGATGTTGAGGATCGTCGCGGCGTCGGGCGCGAACGTGTGCGCGGTTTCGAGCTGGAAGCTCGACAGCTCGAGCACCCACACGTCCGGCAGCGCGGCCGCGTCGATCGCCTCGGTCAGCTTGTCGAGCATCGCCGGGCTGATGTTGCCCGCAACCGCGACCTTCTTGCCCGCGCGCTCGCACAACAGGCCCGCGAGGCTCGTCGTCGTGGTCTTGCCGTTCGTGCCGGTGATCGCGATCACCTTCGGCGCGTAACCGTTCGCGCCGAGCGTGCCGAGCGCCTGCGCGAAGAATTCGAGCTCGCCCCACACGGGAATGCCCCGCTCGCGCGCGGCGGCGAGAAGCGGCGCGAGATCGCCGGCGAGCGGCGACAGCCCGGGGCTCAGCGCGACGAGCTCGATCCCGCCGTCGATGAGCGCCGGCGAAAACGCGCCGCCGACAAATTCGGCGTCGATCCCGGCGGCCGTCAACGCGGCAAGGTTGGGCGGCGCCTCGCGCGTATCGGCGACGCGCAGCCGGCACCCATGCCTCGCGCACCACCGCGCGATCGCGAGGCCCGATTCGCCGAGCCCCAGCACGAGCACCATCGGCCGCCGCCGATCTCCGAACATCTCGCCAAACATCCTTACCTTCCCTTTACCGCAGCTTGAGGGTGGACAAACCGAACAGGCACAACATCAACGTGATGATCCAGAAGCGCACCACCACTTGCGTTTCCTTCCAGCCCGACAACTCGAAATGGTGATGCAGCGGCGCCATCTTGAAGATGCGCCGCCCCTCGCCGTAACGCTTTTTCGTGTACTTGAACCACGTGACCTGCAGCATCACGGACAGCGTCTCCGCGACGAAGATGCCGCCCATGATGAACAGCACGATTTCCTGCCGGACGATCACGGCGACCGTGCCGAGCGCGCCGCCCAACGCGAGCGCGCCGACGTCGCCCATGAACACCTGCGCCGGGTGCGTGTTGTACCAAAGGAACGCGAGCCCGGCGCCGCCCATCGCCGAGCAGAAGATCAGCAGCTCGCCCGCGCCCGGAATATGCGGAAACAGCAGATATTTCGAATAGACGGCGCTGCCCATCACGTACGCGAACACGCCGAGCGACGCGCCGACGAGCACCACCGGCATGATCACGAGGCCGTCGAGCCCGTCGGTCAGGTTCACCGCGTTGCTCGCGCCGACGATCACGAAATAGGTGAGCGCGATGAAGCCCCAGACGCCGAGCGGATAGCTGATCGACTTCAGGAACGGCAACATCAGGTCGGCGCGCGCGGGCAGCCCCATCGACAAGCCGCTCCGCACCCACGCCATGAACAGGTCGAACACGCGCACGTTGCTCGCCTCGGACACGCTGAACGCGAGATAGACGGCCGCGAACAGGCCGATCACCGATTGCCAGAAATACTTTTCGCGCGACGACATGCCGCGCGGGTCCTTGTAGACGACCTTGCGATAATCGTCGACCCAGCCGATCACGCCGAAGCCGAACGTGACGAGCATCACGATCCAGATGAAGCGGTTCGTCAGATCGCCCCAGAGCAACGTCGCGACCGCGATGCCGATCAGGATCAGCACGCCGCCCATCGTCGGCGTGCCGGATTTCACGAGGTGCGTCTGCGGGCCGTCCTTGCGCACCGCCTGGCCGACCTTCATCTGCGTGAGCTTGCGAATCACCCACGGGCCGCAGACGAGACCGATCACGAGCGCCGTGATGGTGGCCATCACCGCCCGGAACGTCAGATACGTGAACAAGCGCAAAAAGCTTGCGTCACCTTGCAGCCATTGCGCCAACGCCAGCAGCATGCTTACTTCCTTCCTCAGTGTGCGCCGGGCGCTGCGCCCGGCGCGGTTTCGTTCGCGAGCGCGCCGACGACGCGCTCCATCTTCATGAACCGCGAGCCCTTCACGAGGAGCGTCGCGTGCGCGCCGAAGCTCGCGGCGAGCAGCGCGGCGGTCAGCGCCGCCGCGTCGTCGAAGTGGCGCGCGGCCCCGCCGTACGCCTCGCACGCGGGCAGCGTGGCCGCGCCGAGCGCGAAAAGCGCGTCGATCCCGCGCTCGCGCGCATAGCCGCCGATCTCGCGATGAAACGCCGGCCCATCGTCGCCGACTTCGCCCATCTCGCCGATCACGAGCACGCGCGGCGCCGATTGCGCGGCGAGCACGTCGATCGCGGCGCGCATCGAATCGGGGTTCGCGTTGTAGGTGTCGTCGATCACCGTCGCGCCCGCGAGCGAGCCGATGGTCGCGCGCGTCACCTGCAGCCGCCCCTTCACGGGCACGAACGCCTCGAGCCCCGCTTTGATCGCCGCGGGCGGCACGCCGGCCGCGAGCGCCGCCGCCGCCGCGGCGAGCGCGTTGCGCGCGTTGTGCTCGCCGAGCGCGTTGAGCTGCACGTCGACGCGGCCGCCGGGCGTCGCGATCGCGAGCCGGCTGCCGTCGAGCGCGCCCGTCACCGCGGCGGGCGTGTCGCGCCCGGCGCCGTGCAGCGCGAAGTCGACGATCCGGTTGCCGGTCGCCGCGACGCGCCAGATGCCCGCGTACGCGTCGTCGGCCGGAAACACCGCGACGCCGTCCGGGCCGAGCGCGTGGATGACGGCCGCGTGCTCGAGCGCGACCGCCTCGACCGTCGCCATGAATTCCTGATGCTCGCGCTGCGCGTTGTTCACGAGCGCGACCGTCGGCGCGGCAATGCGCGCGAGCGTTTCCGTCTCGCCCGGATGATTCATCCCGAGCTCGACGACCGCGAGCCGGTGCGCGGCGGTGAGGCGCAGCAGCGTGAGCGGCAGGCCGACGTCGTTGTTGAAGTTGCCCGAGGTCGCAAGGCGCGCGTCATCGCCGACCGCCGCCGCGAAGATCGACGCGATCATCTCCTTCACGGTCGTCTTGCCGTTGCTGCCCGTGACCGCGACGAGCGGCATCGAAAAGCGCATCCGCCAGCCGTGCGCGAGCGCGCCGAGCGCGGCGCGCGTATCGGCAACCTTCAGCGCGGGCAGGTTCCATTCGGCCGGGCTGCGCGATACGATCGCGGCGCTCGCGCCGCGCGCGGCCACGTCGCCGACGAAATCGTGCGCGTCGAAGCGCTCGCCCTTCAGCGCGACGAACAGATCGCCCGGCCCCGCCGTGCGGCTGTCCGTCGACACCCGCTCGAACGACGCGCGCTCGTCGCCGAGCACCGTCGCGCCGGGAATCATCGCCGCGGCTTCGCGCAAGGTCAGCATCGTCATTCGCCGCCTCCGCGAGTCTGCGTCGTGCGCGCGGCGAGCGCGAGGCGCGCATGATCCTGATCGGAGAACGTGCGCTTCTTGCCCATGATTTCCTGCGTCGCCTCGTGCCCCTTGCCGGCCAGCAGCACGACGTCCTCGCGCGCGGCGCCGCGCACCGCCTGCAGGATCGCGCTCGCGCGGTCCTCGATGCGGCGCGCCTTCGCGGCGTCCTGCATGCCGGCGGCGATCTGGTCGATGATCGTCTGCGGATTCTCGCTGCGCGGGTTGTCGCTCGTCACGACGACCTTGTCCGCGAGCCGCTCGGCGATCGCGCCCATCAGCGGGCGCTTGGTCGCGTCGCGGTCGCCGCCGCAGCCGAACATGCAGACGAGCTCGCCGCCGCGCGCTTGCGCGATCGGGCGCAGCGCGTCGAGCGTCTTCTCGAGCGCGTCCGGCGTGTGCGCGTAGTCGACGACGACGAGTGGCTCGTCGTTCTGAAGCCGCCCGCCGAGCCGCTGCATCCGCCCGTTGACCGATTCGAGCTTCTGGATTTCCGCGAGCGCCGCGTCGAGCGGCACGTCGGCCACGAGCAGCGTGCCGAGCACCGCGAGCAGATTGCTCACGTTGAACGCGCCGAGCGTGCCGACTTCGACGTCCGCTTCGCCCCACGACGAGCTCAGATGAAATGCGGTGCCCGTCGCGGTCGCGCGCACGTTCGTCGCGACGAGCTCGCGATCGGCGTCCGCCGCTCGCGGCCGCGCGCCGATCCCGTACGCGATCGTCCGCACGCGGCCGGCGAGATTCGCGAGCAGGCGGCGGCCGGCCGGATCGTCGCGATTGACGATCGCGACGCGCAGCCCGCGCCACGCGAAGAGCTTCGTCTTCGCCGCCTCGTAAGCCTCGAACGTGCGGTGGTAATCGAGGTGATCCTGCGTCAGGTTCGTGAACACCGCGACGTCGAACGCGGTGCCGTTCACGCGCCCCTGGTGCAGCGCGTGCGACGACACTTCCATCGCAATGGCCTGCGCGCCCGCGCCGCGCAGCTGCGCGAGGCTGCGCTGCAGTTGCGGCGCGTCCGGCGTCGTGAAGCCCGTGTGCACGAGCTGTCCGGGCATCCCGCTGCCGAGCGTGCCGATCACCGCGCACGGCTCGCGCAACGCGGTGAGCGCGGTCGCGATCCATTGCGTGCACGACGTCTTGCCGTTCGTGCCCGTCACGCCGACCGTGAACAGCGCATCGCTCGGATCGCCGTACCAGCCGCTCGCGATGTCGCCCGCGAGCTCGTCGAGCGCGGGCACGGCGAGCGACGTCGCGGGGTCGAGACCTTCGGCCGAGAACCCTTCCGGCTGATACAGCACGGCCGCCGCGCCGCGCGCGAGCGCGTCGGCAATGAACGGACGATTGTCCGCGCCGTCGACCGCATAGGCGACGAATATGTCGCCTGCTTGCAGGCTGCGCGTGTCGGCATGCAATTGCGCGCCGGACGCGGCATGCGCGCGCAGCCACGCGAGCGCGGCTGCGATCTGTTGGTGCGCCGGATGAGAACTGCGCGCGGCGCTCATCGAACTACTCCAGGACGGTTGTGTGTCGTGCTCGACACGATCATGTGCTTCGCCGGCGCGTTCGCGGCCAGCTTCTGCGGGGCGGCTGAGTTCGCCATATCGTCCGACACGACAAGCTGCTTGACCGGCATGTTGGGCGGCACGTTCAGCGCGCGCAGCGTGTCGCCGACGATCGCGGAGAACACGGGGCCTGACACCTGGCCGCCGAAGTGGCCGCCCATCGTAGGCTCGTCGACCGACACCGCGACGACGATGCGCGGATTCGGCATCGGCGCCATCCCGACGAACGACGCACGATACTTCTTGTGATCATAGCCGCGGCCGACCTGCTTGTAAGCGGTGCCGCTCTTGCCGCCGACGCGGTAGCCCGGCACCGCCGCGTTCGGCGACGTGCCCTGCGGCGACACGACGGATTCGAGCATCGTGCGCACTTCGCGCGCGGTCGTCGGCGAGAAGATGCGCGGCCCGGTCGCCGGCTGCGCGTCGCTCGTCTTGAAGATCGTAACGGGCATCAGCTCGCCGTCGTGCGCGATCGCGGTGTACGCGCGCGCGAGCTGGAACAGCGACACCGACAGGCCGTAGCCGTACGACATCGTCGCCTGCTCGATCCGCCGCCAGTTCTTCCACGGACGCAGCCGGCCCGCCGCCGCGCCGGGGAACCCGACCTTCGGCGCCTGCCCGAGCCCGATGCCCGCATACATATTCCACATTTCCTCGGGCTTCATCGTCATCGCGATCTTCGTCGCGCCGATGTTGCTCGATTTCTGGATCACGCCGCCCACCGTCAGCGTGCCGAAACCCGAATCGTCGGTGATCGGCGCGCCGTCGAGCACGAAGTGGCCGTTGCCCGTGTCGACGAGCGTGTTCGGCGTCACGCGATGCAGATCGAGCGCGAGCGACACCGTGAACGGCTTCATGATCGAGCCCGGCTCGAACACGTCGGTCAGCACGCGGTTGCGCAACTGCTCGCCCGTCAGGTGCGAGCGATCGTTCGGGTTGTACGTCGGATAATTGACGAGCGACAGCACCTCGCCCGTCTGCACGTCGATCACCATCGCCGCGCCCGCCTTCGCGTGAAACTTCTCGACGGCCGCCTTCAGATTCGTATACGTGATGTACTGGATCTTGCTGTCGATCGACAGATCGACGTCGTCGCCGTTGTGCGGCGGCACCTGCGCGTCGACGTCCTCGACGATGTGCCCGACGCGGTCCTTGATCACGTGGCGGCTGCCCGGCGTGCCGACGAGCATCTTCTGGTCGGCGAGCTCGACGCCCTCCTGCCCTTCGTCCTCGACGTTCGTGAAGCCGATCAGGTGCGCGGTGATCTCGCCTTCCGGATAGAAGCGCTTGTACTCGGCACGCTGATAGATGCCGGGAATGTCGAGCTTCGCGACCTGGTCGGCGACGTCGAGCGGCACCTGGCGCTTCACGTAGACGAAAGTCTTGTCCTCCGACAGCTTCGTCTTCAGCTCCTTCGCCGTCATCCCGAGCAGCTTGCCGAGCGCGTCGAGCTTGTCCGCGCCGAGATCGTCGGGCACGTCGGCGGGAATCGCCCAGATCGCGCGCACGGGCAGGCTCGTCGCCAGCACGAGGCCGTTGCGATCGAGGATCTTGCCGCGCGTCGCCGGCAATTCGAGCGTGCGCTGATAGCGGCTTTCGCCCTGTTTCTGATAGAACGCGTTGCCGGGCCCCTGAATCCAGAACGCGCGGATCGCGAGCGCGACGAACGCCATGAACAGCATGAACACGACGAGCTTCGAGCGCCACATCGGCAGATGGACCGACAGCACCGGGCTCGATGCGAACTTCACGCCTTGCGTGCGCTTCGACGCGGGCTTCATCGCGCGCCCCCCTGCGACGCGGCGGACGCCGGCAGCGGCGCGTCGACGGCCTTCGCCGCGCCGGGCGCGAGCGTCAGGTACTGCGTGCGCCCCGTCGTGATCGACTGCATCTTCAGCGAGCTCGTCGCGAGCTGCTCGATGCGCGACGTCTTCGACAGCGCGCTCTGCTGATACTGAAGCTGCGCGTAGTCCTGCTGAAGCTGATGCTCCTGCGATTGCGCGCGCTGCAATTGAATGAAGATCTGCCGCTGCTGGTTGGTCGAATTGACGACCGACAGCGCGCATCCCATCACGATGATCAGCAGGAAGATGTTGAGGCGGCTCATGGCGCGACGCGCTCCGCGATGCGCATCACCGCCGAACGGGCACGCGGATTGGCCACGACTTCCGCGTCGCTCGGAAACTTCCGGCCGAGCAGCTTGAGCGGCGGGCTGGGCAGATCGACGGCGCGGATCGGCAGGCGGCGGTCGACCGCAGGCGCGCTGGCGTGCGTCTGCATGAATCGCTTGACGATCCGGTCCTCGAGCGAATGAAAGCTGATGACCACCAGCCGCCCCCCTTGCTCCAACAACGACAGTGCTGCCTCTAGAACGACTTGCAGGTCCGCAAGCTCTTGATTGACGTGAATCCGTATAGCTTGAAAGGTGCGGGTTGCCGGGTCCTTGCCCTTCTCACGGGTCTTGACGACGTGACCCACGATTTCGGCAAGCTCGCCCGTGCTGTCGAGAGGCCCGAGACGGCCGGACTCTGCCCGGCGAGCAACAATCGCCTTTGCAATCTGAAAAGCAAACCGTTCTTCCCCATAATCTCGTATCACCTCCGTCAATTCCTGCACCGACGCCCGCGCGAGCCACTCGGCCGCCGACTCGCCGCGCGTCGGGTCCATCCGCATGTCGAGCGGGCCGTTCGCGCGGAAACTGAAACCCCGCTGCGGATCATCCACCTGCGGCGACGACACGCCCAGGTCCAGCAACACGCCCGACACCCGCCCCACTCCGCGCGCGTCGAGCGCACCCTTCAGCGCCGCGAAGCTGTCGTGGACGATCTCGAAGCGCGCGTCCTCGATGCCCTTCGCCGTCTCGATCGCGCGCGGGTCCTTGTCGAACGCAATCAGCCGCCCCGCTTCGCCCAAGCGCGCGAGCACCGCGCGGCTATGGCCGCCGCGTCCGAACGTGCCGTCGACGTACACGCCGTCGGGCCGCGTCACGAGCGCATCGACCGCTTCGTCCAACAGCACCGTGCGATGCTGCAATTCGTTTCCCATCGCGGGCGTCTCCGTCACCGCAATCAGAACGTGAAATTCTTCAGCGCTTCGGGCATGCCCTGCGCCATCGCCGCCTGCTCCTTCGCGATGTAGGTCTGCGCGTCCCACAGCTCGAAGTGACTTCCCATTCCCAGCAACATGACTTCCTTTTCCAGCCCGGCCGCCATCCGCAGCTCGGGAGACACCAGAATCCGGCCCGCGCTGTCGAGATCGACGTCCATCGCGTTGCCGAGAAAAATACGGCGCCACCAATGCGCATCCATCGGCAGCGCGGCGATCTTCGCGCGGAACACTTCCCATTCGGGGCGCGGAAACAGCAACAGGCAGCCGTCCGGGTGCTTGGTCACAGTCACCCGTCCTTCTGCCTGTCCTTGCAGCGCTTCGCGATAGCGAGACGGCACCGACATCCGCCCTTTCGCATCGAGCGTCAGCGCCGACGCCCCTTGGAACACTTTTCCGCTCTCCCGATCAGGGCACCGAAGTACCCGCCCAATGCTGAGAATCTAGCCGGAAAAGCCCGGCAAATCACACAAAAATACACTTTCTCACACTGTCTCCCACTTTAGAGGAAGGCCTATGGGCGGTCAAGGGAGGCTCCCGTTTTTTTGACGAATTTTGTTAGTCAGAACAAGGACTTACGCTCGCCTCCTCAAGCTGACCCTCAAACCAAAAAACGTTATAAATGAATGGGCTAGTGCATCTTGTGAAAGTGGTACATGAGAAGCACGCCCCAGGTGGGCGCGACAGCAGGTATTTCGGCGGGGGAAAAGGCGCGGGAAAAGAGGCGGGTTTCCGTCGTCGGCCGGGACGCCGCGCATGCGGCCGTCCCGACGTATGTCTCACAGATAGTATGCAGTGCTTGTCATGACTTTCGACGCGGCGCGCATCAGCATCCGCGCCGGCATCGGCAGCTCGATGCCGCCCGCGTCGGTCGCCGTCTTGCCGTGCTTGACCTCGTCGGCGCGCATCTGCTCGACGATCGCGCGCGATTCGACATCGGCCGCCGGCAGCGCCGACAGATGGCTGTCCAGATGGCTCTCGACCTGCCGCTCCGTCTCGGCCATGAAGCCGAGGCTCACCTTGTCGCCGAGACGCCCGGCGACGACGCCGATCGCGAGCGCGCCCGCATACCACAGCGGATTCAGCAGGCTCGGCCGCGAATCGAGTTGCTTCAGGCGGTGCGCGGTCCACGCGAGGTGATCCTCCTCCTCGCGCCCCGCATGCTCGAACATCTCCTTTAACTCGGACGACGACGTCGTGAGCTTCTGCGCCTGATAGAGCGCCTGCGCGCAGACCTCGCCGACGTGATTCACCCGCATCAGCCCCGCCGCGTGCTTGCGCTCGGCGGCAGTGAGCTCGGCGGGCGCCGCGGCATCAGGCGCGGGCACCGGCCGGCTCATCCGGCTCACGCCCGTGATCGAGCGCAGGCCCCGGTCAAATTCACTGATCAGTTCGTCAAACACCATCGCGTTTCTCCGTGCGGGCATATTGCACGCAGTAAGGAATTCGTAACAATTTTATTGCGGCTACCTAGCACGGTAGCGCCGGAAAATAGCGGTTAACCCGTGATTTTAACCATTGTTGCGTAAAGGAAACATGGGAGACGCGCGCACCGCTCTTTCGCTTTGTCCCAAAAAGTCCTTTTGCTACATTACGAGCGGCTTCATTCGAAGTTCGCGCGGGTATCGCCATCAAAAACAAACATCGGCCCCGCCACAATAAATTTGTCATCCTTGGAGATCTTTTAATGAAAAAGTCGCTTCTCGCGCTCGTCGCGCTGAGCGCGTTCGCTGGCGCCGCTCATGCGCAAAGCAGCGTGACGCTGTACGGCATCATCGACGAAGGCTTCAACATCAACACCAACGCTGGTGGCAAGCACCTGTACAACCTGTCGAGCGGCGTCATGCAGGGTAGCCGCTGGGGCCTGCGCGGCACGGAAGACCTCGGCGGCGGCCTGAAGGCTGTGTTCGTCCTCGAAAACGGCTTCGACGTGAACTCCGGCAAGTTCGGTCAGGGCGGCCTCGAATTCGGCCGTCAGGCTTACGTCGGCCTGTCGAGCGGCTTCGGCACCGTCACGCTCGGCCGCCAGTACGACTCCGTCGTCGACTTCGTCGGTCCGCTGGAAGCGGGCGATCAGTGGGGCGGCTACATCGCCGCTCACCCGGGCGACCTCGACAACTTCAACAACGCGTACCGCGTGAACAACGCAGTCAAGTTCACGAGCGCGAACTACGGCGGCTTCACGTTCGGCGGCCTGTACAGCTTCGGCGGCGTCGCCGGCGACTTCAGCCGCAACCAGACCTGGTCGCTCGGCGCAGGCTACACGAACGGCCCGCTCGTGCTGGGCGTCGGCTACTTGAACGCGCGCACGCCGGCGACGGCTGGCGGCCTGTTCGGCAACAACACGACGACGAGCACGCCGGCTGCCGTGACGACCCCGGTCTACGCAGGCTACGCATCGGCTCACACGTACCAGGTGATCGGTGCGGGCGGCGCCTACTCGTTCGGCGCGGCGACGGTCGGCGTCACGTACTCGAACATCAAGTTCATGAATTTCGCGAGCACGGCATTCCCGAGCCAGACCGCGACGTTCAACAACGCGGAAGTCAACTTCAAGTATCAGTTGACCCCGGCGCTCCTCGCCGGCGCGGCGTATGACTACACGCAAGGCAGCAAGATCGCCGGCGCGTCGGCAGCCAAGTATCACCAGGGCTCGGTCGGCGTCGACTACTTCCTGTCGAAGCGCACCGACGTCTACGCAATCGGCGTGTATCAGCACGCTTCGGGCAACGTGATCGAAGCCGACGGCAACACGGTCGGCCCGGCAACCGCCGCGATCAACGGCCTGACGCCGTCGTCGAACCGCAACCAGTTCGCGGCGCGCGTGGGCATCCGCCACAAGTTCTAATAAGCGGGTAACACTCGGTAGTAACTTAAAAGGCGCCTTCGGGCGCCTTTTTTATTGATGCGGGTTCGGCCTGCGACAGGTTGGCGCTTTTTTGCTGGGTCGAAGAGATGTCGGGCGGCGCAAGAAGGTAAGCGCACGCACCGCAACGATAGCCTGGCTTCCGAGTTGCCGGCCGCGAAACGTGCGGAAGCGGCGAACCGGCGTGCAAGGAGGGGCAGCAACGCTACGGCCTCCGGGGGCGGTGCCGGAACGGCTGCGCGAGCACGGTTGCGGGATTGCGTTCATTCATCCGGCCTTGCACGATCGCGTTCCGCCATGCGTCAGCGAGAATCGAAGCCGTTCGCGCCGGAATGTCGCATCAAGGAAACCGTTCGCATTTGCGCGGGCATGAACCGCCACACGTCGACATTCAATGCAAAACGCCCGATGCGGCGCACCGGGCGTTATGGCGATCAACTTCTGCCGACCTGTTCCGGAACTCGACGTTGATGCGACCGTGAGAAACAGCGCAGCGGTTCGAAAGCAAGCGTCCCGGGAAGCGAACGCCTCGATTCGGAAACGAGCGGACGGCAGCCGCCGCAGGCCCGCCGCGTCAAGCCGGGCGACGCCGCCGCCCATTCTGAGCGCGGCGGGGCGATGCCCGTTACGCCTTGCCGTCGCGCAACTCGCGCCGCAGGATCTTGCCGACGTTGGTCTTCGGCAGATCGGCGCGGAATTCGACGTACTTCGGCCGCTTGTAGCCAGTGAGCCGATCCTTGCAGTAGGCGATCAGATCCTTGTCGGTGAGCGCCGGGTCCTTCTTGACGACGAACAGCTTCACCGCCTCGCCCGAGTGCTCGTCGGGCACGCCGACGGCCGCGACTTCGAACACGCCCGGGTGCGACGCGACCACGTCCTCGACCTCGTTCGGATAGACGTTGAAGCCCGACACGAGAATCATGTCCTTCTTGCGGTCGACGATCTTCACGTAGCCGCGTTCGTCCATCACGCCGACGTCGCCCGTCTTGAAGAAACCGTCCGGCATCATGACCTTCGCGGTTTCGTCCGGGCGATTCCAGTAGCCCGCCATCACCTGCGGACCGCGAATGCAGATCTCGCCCGGCTGGCCCAGCGGCACGTCGTCACCCGCGTCGTCGCGGATTGCGATCTCGGTCGACGGTAGCGGCAAGCCGATCGTGCCGCTATATTCGGTGGCGGTGACCGGGTTGCAGGTCGCGACAGGCGAGGTTTCGGACAAGCCGTAGCCTTCGACGATCGGCGTCTTCGTCTTGTCGTACCAGCGCTTCGCGACGCTTTCCTGAATCGCCATCCCGCCGCCGTTGGCGACCGCGAGCTTCGAGAAATCGAGCTGCTCGAAATCCGGATGGTTCAGCAGCGCGTTGTACAGCGTGTTGACGGCCGGAATCGTGATGATCTGGTAGCCCTTCAACTCCTTGATCATGCCGGCGATGTCGCGCGGATTCGGGATCAAAATCCCCGTGCCGCCCGTGCGCAGCGTCAGCAGCCCGCAGACAGTCAGCGCGAACACGTGATAGAGCGGCAGCGCGATCACGGTGATGAACTGCTTCACTTCCGGGCGCTTCGCATGCGCCGGCTCATGCCATGCCTGCGCCTGCAGCACGTTCGACACGATGTTGCGATGAAGCAGCGTCGCGCCCTTCGCGACGCCCGTCGTGCCGCCCGTGTACTGGAGGAACGCGACGTCGTCGGGCGCAGGCTTCGCCTGCTTGAAGGACTGCCGGCCGCCCGCGGCGAGCGCCGCATTGAATCGCGTGTACGACGGCAGGCTCCATGCCGGCACCATCTTCTTCACGCGGCGCACGACGTAATTGACGAGGACGCCCTTCACGCCGAGCAGATCGCCCATCGCGGCGACAACGACGTGCTTGACCGACGTCTTCGCAATCACCGCCTGCAGCGTCGTCGCGAAGTTCTCGAGGATCACGATCGCCTCGGCGCCGCTGTCCTTCAATTGGTGCTCGAGTTCGCGCGGCGTATAGAGCGGATTGACGTTGACGACCGTATAGCCCGCGCGCAGCACCGCGGCGATCGCCACCGGGTACTGCAGCACGTTCGGCATCATGATCGCGACCCGCGCGCCGCGCGACAGGCCGCGCGACTGAAGCCACGCGCCGAGCTTGCGCGACAGCACGTCCAGCTCGCCGTACGTGATCGCCTTGCCCATGCAGATGAACGCCTTCTGGTCCCGATAAAGACTAAAGCTCTCGTCGAGCAGATCGGGGACGGACGAATACGGGGACGCGTCAATTTCGGCCGGGACACCGAGCGGATACGATTTCAGCCAAATTTTGTCCATGCGGCGCGTCTCCTCACTGATTTTCGAATGGTCGTGCTAAAAATTGGCATCGTAACGGGTCGGCCCGGTCCAGACAACCGGGTTAGACACTCCTTTCCAACTTGCGTAAAGATGCCGGAACGTTCGCTGCCGAATCGCGTCATCCGCGCTCGACCTCGACCAGACAGTCGTAGAACGTCGCGCCGCGGCCCAGATCGGTCAGCGCCTGGCTCGTCACCTGATTTGCGTTGCGGCCGTCCGGCGCAAGCTTCTTCCACCAGATCGACAGGCCGACGACGAGCCCTTCCCGCGCCCGGTCGGTCACGCGAGCCTTCGCGCGCAGCGAACCGCGATCGTTGAAGATACGCACCGGGTCGCCGTCGGCAATGCCGCGATGCTCGGCGTCGGCCGGATGGATGTCGAGGTGCGGCTCGCCCTCCGTCGCGCGCAGGCTCGCGACGTTGACGAACGTGCTGTTCAGGAAGTGGCGGGCGGGCGGCGAGATCATCGCGAGCGGATAGCGGGCAGCCAGCTCGGGCGCGCCGTCCGCGGATTCGTAAGGCGGCAGGTAGTCCGGCAATGGATCAAGGCCCATTTCTGCGAGGCGCTCGCTGTAGAACTCGCACTTCCCGGACGGCGTCCGAAAGCCGCCGTTTGCGAATGGCGCTTCGGCGAGCTTCAGCTTGAGCCAACCTGCCTGCTTGAGCGTGTCCCAATCGCTCTGCAGCGACGAATCGTTCCAGCGCAGCGACAGGCGAGCGAGCGTTTCGTCGTCGTCGTGGAGCGCCGGCTCGTCGAGCCCCATGCTGCGCGCGATGCCGCGAAATATCTCCGTGTTCGGGCGCGCCTCGCCGACCGGCGGGATCGACGGCAAGTTCGCCATCACATAGGTGTGACCATATGATTTGTGAACGTCGAGATGCTCGAGCTGCGTCGTCGCCGGCAACAGAAGATCTGCGTAGTCGGCGGTATCTGTCTTGAAATGCTCGAGAACGACGGTGAACAGGTCCTCTCGTGCAAAGCCGGCGGCGACCTTCTCCGAGTCGGGAGCAACGGCGACCGGATTCGAGTTGTAGACGATGATCGCCTCCACCTTCGGCCCGAAATCCTGATCGCCGGGATGCAGCAACGCGTCGCCAATTGCATTCATATTGATCGAACGCGGCAGCTTGTTCGGCCAATCCGGCAGCAAGTCAGGGCGCGCCAGAGCAGCGGAGTCGACTGGCGCCCATTCGGACGAGGACAGGAGCAGCCCGCCTGCGCGATCACGCCACGCCCCCGTGAGCGCGGGCAAACAGGCGATCGCGCGGACCGCGTTGCCGCCGCCGCGCACGCGCTGCATGCCGTAATTGAGACGAATCGAGGCCTTGCGCGTGCGTCCGTAAAGGCGCGCCAGCTCGACGATTTCCTCGACCGTCACGCCGCAGATCCCGGCTACGCGCTCGGGCGAATAATTCAGCGCGCGCACTTTCAGCGCATCGAAACCGAGCGTGTAATCGCGGATGTAGTCCTGATCGATAAGGCCTTCGTCGATCAACACGTGCATGATGCCAAGCGCAAGCGCACCATCCGTCCCCGGCTTCAACGCGATGTGTTGATGACATTTTTCCGCCGTCAACGAGCGGTACGGATCGATGGCGATCAGGCGCGCACCACGACGCTTGGCTTCTTGCGCGCGCGTCCAGAAATGCAGATTGGAGGCGATCGGATTTGCCCCCCAGATCAAGATGAGGTCGCTCTCCTCGTAGAATTCGAAATGCATCCCGACGCTCGCGCCGTACGTGTAGCGCAGCCCCGCGGCGCCGGCCGCCGAGCAGATCGTTCTTTCGAGGCGCGACGCACCGAGTTTGTTGAAAAAACGTTGAGCAATGCTTTCGCCCTGGATAAGCCCCATCGTTCCCGCATAGCTGTAGGGAACAATGGCTTCGGGGGCCCGGCGGGCGATTTCCGATAGCCTCTGCGCCACCAGGTTGTTCGCTTCGTCCCAACTGATCGGCTCGAATCGCCCCGCCCCTTTCCGGCCGATTCGCTTGAGGGGCACCGTGAGCCGCTCGGGGTGATGAACACGATCTGCATATCGGCTCACCTTGGTGCAGAGAACGCCTTGAGTTGGCGGATGATCGGGGTCGCCGGCGACCTTGACGGCTCTACCGTTCTCGACCGTGACGCGGATTGCGCACGTGTCGGGACAATCGTGCGGACAGACTGCTCGAGCGAATTGTGGGGGGATATTCATGCTCTGTTGCGCAAAATTTTTATTGGTTCGGAGATTTTACGCGCGGACGTCGCAAAAGTTTTTCGAGTCGAGATGCCCGGCTTACAGGCACGCCGATAGGCAAATAGCTAGATTTAAAGCAACTCGCTGTATGTGGGGGTCGCGGCGCTCACGCTGCGAAACGCGTGGAGCAGATCGGCGGACTAGACGCGAGGGCCGGTCGAATCCCAAGAGCGCGTGCGTACCGTCCGAGAGGCCCGCCCGCGCTCGAGCGAGAAGGGAGTCGAGGCGGGAGCTGGAGCGCGAGGCTCCTGCCGAGGGCGTTCAGGGGATTGGCGGAGGCGTAAAAAGCAAAACCCCCGCCGGCGAGGGCGGGGGTTTTCAGAGGGGAGCCTGACGATTACCTACTTTCACACGGGCAATCCGCACTATCATCGGCGTGGAGTCGTTTCACGGTCCTGTTCGGGATGGGAAGGGGTGGGACCGACTCGCTATGGTCATCAGGCAAAGAGGGTTGTTCTGCTGGCGCGGCCAACAGAACCAATCTGGGAAGAAGCAGTAATCTTGGGTGGGTTGTGAGGTTGTATCTCACACATACGCGGTACTTCAACCGCAGTACGTCGAGCGCCTTGCACTCGACACTCGATATCCGTGAGCGCTGACGCGCCAACGACTACCGAGACAGACTTGTTATAGGATCAAGCCTTACGGGCAATTAGTATCGGTTAGCTGAACGCATTACTGCGCTTACACACCCGACCTATCAACGTCCTGGTCTCGAACGACCCTTCAAGGGGATCAAGTCCCCGGGGAAGTCTCATCTTAAGGCGAGTTTCCCGCTTAGATGCTTTCAGCGGTTATCTCTTCCGAACATAGCTACCCGGCGATGCGACTGGCGTCACAACCGGTACACCAGAGGTTCGTCCACTCCGGTCCTCTCGTACTAGGAGCAGCCCCCTTCAAACTTCCAACGCCCACGGCAGATAGGGACCAAACTGTCTCACGACGTTTTAAACCCAGCTCACGTACCTCTTTAAATGGCGAACAGCCATACCCTTGGGACCGGCTACAGCCCCAGGATGAGATGAGCCGACATCGAGGTGCCAAACACCGCCGTCGATATGAACTCTTGGGCGGTATCAGCCTGTTATCCCCAGAGTACCTTTTATCCGTTGAGCGATGGCCCTTCCATACAGAACCACCGGATCACTATGACCTGCTTTCGCACCTGCTCGACTTGTCGGTCTCGCAGTTAAGCACGCTTATGCCATTGCACTATCAGCACGATTTCCGACCGTACCTAGCGTACCTTCGTACTCCTCCGTTACGCTTTGGGAGGAGACCGCCCCAGTCAAACTGCCTACCATGCACTGTCCCCGACCCGGATCACGGGCCAAGGTTAGAACCTCAAACAAACCAGGGTGGTATTTCAAGGACGGCTCCACCGAAACTAGCGTTCCGGTTTCATAGCCTCCCACCTATCCTACACAGATCGGTTCAAAGTCCAATGCAAAGCTACAGTAAAGGTTCATGGGGTCTTTCCGTCTAGCCGCGGGTAGATTGCATCATCACAAACACTTCAACTTCGCTGAGTCTCGGGAGGAGACAGTGTGGCCATCGTTACGCCATTCGTGCAGGTCGGAACTTACCCGACAAGGAATTTCGCTACCTTAGGACCGTTATAGTTACGGCCGCCGTTTACCGGGACTTCAATCAAGAGCTTGCACCCCATCATTTAATCTTCCGGCACCGGGCAGGCGTCACACCCTATACGTCCACTTTCGTGTTTGCAGAGTGCTGTGTTTTTATTAAACAGTCGCAGCCACCAGTTTATTGCAACCCCTTCACCCTTTGCGCGCAGGCGCATCAAGCTACCAGGGCGTACCTTATCCCGAAGTTACGGTACCAATTTGCCGAGTTCCTTCTCCCGAGTTCTCTCAAGCGCCTTAGAATACTCATCTCGCCCACCTGTGTCGGTTTGCGGTACGGTCATCGTTAAACTGAAGCTTAGAGGCTTTTCTTGGAACCACTTCCAATTGCTTCGCTTCCTAAGAAGCTCGCGCCACACCCTTGAATTCCGCGCCCGGATTTGCCTAAGCGCCTTCTCCAATGCAGCGACCGGGACTTCCAACACCCGGACAACCTTCCGCGATCCGTCCCCCCATCGCATTTAACAATGGTGCAGGAATATTGACCTGCTTCCCATCAGCTACGCATTTCTGCCTCGCCTTAGGGGCCGACTCACCCTACGCCGATGAACGTTGCGTAGGAAACCTTGGGCTTACGGCGAGGGGGCCTTTCACCCCCTTTATCGCTACTCATGTCAGCATTCGCACTTCCGATACCTCCAGCACGCTTTTCAACGCACCTTCGCAGGCTTACGGAACGCTCTCCTACCATGCGTGCAAAGCACGCATCCGCAGCTTCGGTATATGGCTTAGCCCCGTTACATCTTCCGCGCAGGACGACTCGATCAGTGAGCTATTACGCTTTCTTTAAAGGGTGGCTGCTTCTAAGCCAACCTCCTGACTGTTTTAGCCTTCCCACTTCGTTTCCCACTTAGCCATATTTGGGGACCTTAGCTGGCGGTCTGGGTTGTTTCCCTCTTGACACCGGACGTTAGCACCCGATGTCTGTCTCCCGTGATTGCACTCTTCGGTATTCGGAGTTTGCTATGGCGGGGTAATCTGCAATAGACCCCCCAACCATGACAGTGCTCTACCCCCGAAGGTGAGACACGAGGCACTACCTAAATAGTTTTCGGAGAGAACCAGCTATTTCCAAGTTTGTTTAGCCTTTCACCCCTATCCACAGCTCATCCCCTAACTTTTCAACGTTAGTGGGTTCGGACCTCCAGTACGTGTTACCGCACCTTCATCCTGGCCATGGATAGATCACTTGGTTTCGGGTCTACGCCCAGCAACTGAACGCCCTATTCGGACTCGCTTTCGCTACGCCTGCCCTATTCGGTTAAGCTTGCTACTGAACGTAAGTCGCTGACCCATTATACAAAAGGTACGCCGTCACCCCTTACGAGGCTCCGACTGTTTGTATGCATGCGGTTTCAGGATCTATTTCACTCCCCTCCCGGGGTTCTTTTCGCCTTTCCCTCACGGTACTGGTTCACTATCGGTCGATCACGAGTATTTAGCCTTGGAGGATGGTCCCCCCATCTTCAGACAGGATTTCACGTGTCCCGCCCTACTTGTCGTACACCTAGTTCTTCCATACTGTTTTCGTCTACAGGGCTATCACCTGCTATGGCCGCACTTTCCAGAGCGTTCGACTAACAATACAGATAAAGAGTACAGGCTCTTCCCATTTCGCTCGCCACTACTTTGGGAATCTCGGTTGATTTCTTTTCCTGCGGTTACTTAGATGTTTCAGTTCACCGCGTTCGCCTCACATGACCTATGTATTCAGCCATGGATACTCCAAAAGGAGTGGGTTTCCCCATTCGGACATCTACGGATCAAAGCTCGTTTGCCAGCTCCCCGTAGCTTTTCGCAGGCTACCGCGTCCTTCATCGCCTGTGATCGCCAAGGCATCCACCACATGCACTTGTTCGCTTGACCCTATAACGAGTCTGTCTCATGTCGGCCATCGTTAGCGCTTTAGCGCTTACGAGGGCCCCATCCCCGCATGGGGGACGACAGTCGCTACAGGTTGAGTTCTCGCGTTGTGCCGTATTCCAAAATTGATGTCGGTCCGGCGTTAGCGCTTTAGCGCTTACGCCGGCCCCACTCCCGAAGGGAGTAGACCCGAATCATCTTGAGATACATCGATACAATCACAACCCGGATAGTTTCCACGTCCATCTCATTAGACGCTTCCGCTATCCAAATTACTTACTTCTTCCAGATTGTTAAAGAACGACAGCCGATACATACTACGTATCACTCTGACTGGCTCAATCGCCAATGGGGAATACTCGATTCGTTCTCTCGAACCCAATCAAATATTCTCCATTGGGACTCCCTTCGGGAGTGAGATGCTCGTAAGCGCTGAAGCACTAACGAGCACCGCAATTGGTGGAGGCAGACGGGATCGAACCGACGACCCCCTGCTTGCAAAGCAGGTGCTCTCCCAGCTGAGCTATGCCCCCTACAGAGACTTCACCCAGGTTTCCTGCGCCAGACAACTTGGTGGGTCTGGTTGGATTCGAACCAACGACCCCCGCCTTATCAAGACGGTGCTCTAACCGACTGAGCTACAGACCCCTGAGTCTGTCTTGATTACAGCCGATAAGCGTGAGCGCTCAACTTCGCGGAAATAAGCTCGAGAAAGGAGGTGATCCAGCCGCACCTTCCGATACGGCTACCTTGTTACGACTTCACCCCAGTCATGAATCCTACCGTGGTGACCGTCCTCCTTGCGGTTAGACTAGCCACTTCTGGTAAAACCCACTCCCATGGTGTGACGGGCGGTGTGTACAAGACCCGGGAACGTATTCACCGCGGCATGCTGATCCGCGATTACTAGCGATTCCAGCTTCATGCACTCGAGTTGCAGAGTGCAATCCGGACTACGATCGGTTTTCTGGGATTGGCTCCCCCTCGCGGGTTGGCGACCCTCTGTTCCGACCATTGTATGACGTGTGAAGCCCTACCCATAAGGGCCATGAGGACTTGACGTCATCCCCACCTTCCTCCGGTTTGTCACCGGCAGTCTCCTTAGAGTGCTCTTGCGTAGCAACTAAGGACAAGGGTTGCGCTCGTTGCGGGACTTAACCCAACATCTCACGACACGAGCTGACGACAGCCATGCAGCACCTGTGCGCCGGTTCTCTTTCGAGCACTCCCGCCTCTCAGCAGGATTCCGACCATGTCAAGGGTAGGTAAGGTTTTTCGCGTTGCATCGAATTAATCCACATCATCCACCGCTTGTGCGGGTCCCCGTCAATTCCTTTGAGTTTTAATCTTGCGACCGTACTCCCCAGGCGGTCAACTTCACGCGTTAGCTACGTTACTAAGGAAATGAATCCCCAACAACTAGTTGACATCGTTTAGGGCGTGGACTACCAGGGTATCTAATCCTGTTTGCTCCCCACGCTTTCGTGCATGAGCGTCAGTATTGGCCCAGGGGGCTGCCTTCGCCATCGGTATTCCTCCACATCTCTACGCATTTCACTGCTACACGTGGAATTCTACCCCCCTCTGCCATACTCTAGCCTGCCAGTCACCAATGCAGTTCCCAGGTTGAGCCCGGGGATTTCACATCGGTCTTAGCAAACCGCCTGCGCACGCTTTACGCCCAGTAATTCCGATTAACGCTCGCACCCTACGTATTACCGCGGCTGCTGGCACGTAGTTAGCCGGTGCTTATTCTTCCGGTACCGTCATCCCCCTAGGGTATTAGCCCAAAGGTTTTCTTTCCGGACAAAAGTGCTTTACAACCCGAAGGCCTTCTTCACACACGCGGCATTGCTGGATCAGGGTTGCCCCCATTGTCCAAAATTCCCCACTGCTGCCTCCCGTAGGAGTCTGGGCCGTGTCTCAGTCCCAGTGTGGCTGGTCGTCCTCTCAGACCAGCTACTGATCGTCGCCTTGGTAGGCCTTTACCCCACCAACTAGCTAATCAGCCATCGGCCAACCCTATAGCGCGAGGCCCGAAGGTCCCCCGCTTTCATCCGTAGATCGTATGCGGTATTAATCCGGCTTTCGCCGGGCTATCCCCCACTACAGGACATGTTCCGATGTTTTACTCACCCGTTCGCCACTCGCCACCAGGTGCAAGCACCCGTGCTGCCGTTCGACTTGCATGTGTAAGGCATGCCGCCAGCGTTCAATCTGAGCCAGGATCAAACTCTTCAGTTCAATTCCTGTTACTGTTTTCGGTTGTTTCCAACCGGTCGCTCACTCAAAGCTGACAGGTATATGAATTGCTCCATAAACCTGACTTACTTTAGTGTGAGACTCTTGATACTTTTGCTTGCGATCCAAGGATCGCCCGCTTCCATCAAGCGCCCACACTTATCGGCTGTTCATTGTTAAAGAGCACATCTGCGAGAAGACTTCACTACTTTCTGCCGCCTTCTCAGCAGCGCTGCGTTGTCTGCAGCAGAGAAACGAGATTATGATCACTTATTCGCAGCGCGTCAACAACTTTTTTACTACCGCGTCGCGCTCCGCCCTGATCACCTTTCCGCACCGCCAGCCGGCTACCGCTTCGACCGCACCACCTCGGCATCGGAACTTCCCGCTTCCCCTCTCGCGCCGCGTTCGGCTTGGCGCGAAAGAGGCGTGATTGTAGGCATAACCCCTCCCACGCGCAAGCCCCTTTCGACAGTTTTTTGCGCCGACGCTTCGGGATCGCGAAGCGGCCGGAAAGCCGAGTCCGCCTCACTCATACGAAGCGCACCTCGTAACAACAAACAAAGACGCGCGACGCACCTCGCAAGCTCAGCGGTGCTTGAAGATCGGCTTGCGCTTTTCGACGAACGCCGCCATTCCTTCCTTCTGATCTTCGGTCGCGAACGCCGCATGGAACAAGCGGCGCTCGAAGTGCACCCCCTCCGCGAGCGTCGTCTCGTATGCGCGATTCACCGCCTCCTTCACCATCATCACGGCAGGCAGCGAGAATTCGGCGATCGTCGTCGCCGCGGCGATCGCCTCGTCGAGCAATTTGTCCGCCGGCAGTATCCGCGACACCAGGCCGGCGCGCTCCGCTTCCTCCGCATCCATGAAGCGAGCGGTCAGGCACATGTCCATCGCCTTCGCTTTCGACACCGCGCGCGGCAGGCGCTGCGTTCCGCCCGCACCCGGCAGCACGCCGAGCTTGACCTCCGGCTGGCCGAACTTCGCCGTGTCCGCCGCGAAGATGATGTCGCACATCATCGCGAGCTCGCAGCCGCCGCCCAGCGCGAACCCCGCCACCGCCGCGATGACCGGCTTGCGAATCTGACGCACCGCCTCCCAGTTGCGCGTGATGTAGTCGCCCTTGAAGACGTCCATGTACGAATAGGTCGCCATCATCCCGATGTCGGCGCCCGCCGCGAACGCTTTCTCGCTGCCCGTCAGCACGATCGCGCCGATGCCTTCGTCCGCGTCGAACGCCTTGAGCGCCGCGCCCAGCTCGTCCATCAGCGCGTCGTTCAGCGCGTTCAGCGCCTTCGGACGATTCAGCGTAATCAACCCCACCCGGCCGCGCGTCTCCACCAGGATATTTTCGTAAGCCATCTGCTTCTCCTCGATCAATGAAACATGAAATGCCGCACACGCACGAATGATTTGATGCTAACATTTTCCGACCAACCGGTCGGTTTATTAATAACCTCCACCTTCCTCAACCTTCATCAAGCCTGCCGCCATGACCCATCCTCTGTTCACGAAGCATGAAGACACGCTGAAGCACGCGCTCTCCACGATCGAAACGCGCGGCTACTGGAGCCCGTTCGCCGAGATGCCGAGCCCCAAAGTGTACGGGGAAAGCGCCAACGCAGACGGCGAAGCAGCATTCAAAGCCCAACTCGACAAGCCGTTCGAACTCGACCAGCCCGCCTCGGGCGAAACGGTCGGCGCCGAAGAGTCGCCGTACGGTTTCGCGCTCGGCATCCGTTACCCGAAATCGTCGCCCGACGAGCTGATCGCCGCCGCCGCGCAAGCGCAGCGCGCATGGCGCGAGGCCGGGCCTTCCGCCTGGGCAGGCGTGTGCGTCGAGATTCTCGCCCGGCTGAATCGCGCGAGCTTCGAAATTGCTTACAGCGTCATGCACACCACGGGACAGGCTTTCATGATGGCGTTCCAGGCGGGCGGGCCGCATGCGCAGGACCGCGCGCTCGAAGCCGTCGCCTATGCATGGCAGGAGCTGCAGCGCATCCCAGCCGACGCGCATTGGGAAAAACCGCAAGGCAAGAACCCGCCGCTCGCGATGCACAAGCGCTACACGATCGTGCCGCGCGGCACGGGCCTCGTCCTCGGCTGCTGCACATTCCCGACGTGGAACGGCTATCCGGGCCTGTTCGCCGATCTTGCAACCGGCAACACGGTCATCGTCAAGCCGCATCCCGGCGCAATTCTGCCGCTCGCGATCACCGTGCGCATCGCGCGCGACGTGCTGCGCGAAGCCGGCTTCGATCCGAACGTCGTCACGCTGCTTGCGACCGAATCGAACGACGGCGCGCTCGTCCAAGAGCTCGCGCTCCGCCCGGAAATCAAGCTGATCGACTTCACCGGCAGTTCGCAAAACGGCAACTGGCTCGAACGCAACGCGCACCAGGCGCAGGTGTATACGGAGAAAGCAGGCGTCAACCAGATCGTGATCGATTCCGTCGACGACCTGAAAGCCGCCGTCAAGAACATCGCGTTCTCGCTCGCGCTCTACTCCGGCCAGATGTGCACCGCGCCGCAAAACATCTATGTTCCGCGTGACGGCATCCGCACCGCGGAAGGACATGTCAGCTTCGACGACGTCGCGCAAGCGATCGCGGGCGCCGTGCAGAAGCTGACAGGCGACCCGGCACGCTCGGTCGAGCTCATCGGCGCACTTCAGAACGAAGGCGTCGCGGCCCGCATCGACGACGCGCGCAAGCTCGGCCGCGTGCTCGCCGACAGCCAGGCGCTCGAACATCCCGCTTTCAAGGGCGCGCGCGTACGCACGCCGCTCGTGCTGCAGCTCGACATCACCGATCGCGCGAAGTACACGCGGGAATGGTTCGGTCCGATCTCGTTCGTCATCGCAACCGATTCGACCGCGCAATCGCTCGATCTCGCCGGTTCGATCGCGGCCGAGCACGGTGCGCTCACGCTCTCCGTCTACAGTACGGACGACGCCGTCGTCGAGGCCGCGCACGAAGCGGCCGTGCGCGGCGGCGTCGCGCTGTCGATCAATCTGACGGGCGGCGTGTTCGTCAATCAATCGGCGGCGTTCTCCGACTTTCACGGCACGGGCGCCAATCCGGCCGCGAATGCATCGCTCGCCGACGCCGCGTTCGTCGCGAATCGCTTCCGCGTCGTGCAGAGTCGCCACCATGTTGCGCCGAAGGCCGCATCCGCTGAAGCCGGCCAAACGGCATAACCCGTTCGGCCGGGCTGCCGACCTCGCCATCGTTCACTACCATGTATGAACCTGCCCGCTCGCGGGTTCTCCTTCGCCGGAATTCGACATGACCGAAGCATTCCTGTGTGACGCAATCCGCACGCCGATCGGCCGCTACGGCGGGGCCCTCGCGCCGGTGCGGGCCGACGACCTCGGCGCCGTGCCGCTCAAGGCGCTCGTCGAGCGCAACCGCGACGTCGACTGGGCCGCCGTCGACGACGTCATCTACGGCTGCGCGAACCAGGCCGGCGAAGACAACCGCAACGTCGCGCGCATGTCGCTGCTGCTCGCCGGCCTGCCCCAGGCCGTGCCCGGCTCGACCATCAACCGCCTCTGCGGCTCCGGGATGGACGCGATCGGCGTCGCCGCTCGCGCCATCAAGGCCGGCGAGGCCGGCCTCATGATCGCGGGCGGCGTCGAGAGCATGAGCCGCGCGCCGTTCGTGACCGGCAAGGCGACGAGCGCGTTCTCGCGCCAGGCCGAGATCTTCGATACGACGATCGGCTGGCGCTTCGTCAATCCGCTGATGAAACAGCAGTACGGCGTCGATTCGATGCCGGAGACGGCCGAGAACGTCGCGACCGATTACCGCGTGAGCCGCGCCGACCAGGACGCGTTCGCGCTGCGCAGCCAGCAGAAGGCCGCGCGCGCGCAAGCCGACGGCACGCTCGCGCAGGAGATCGTGCCGGTGACGATTGCGCAGAGGAAAGGCGAGCCGGCCGTCGTGTCGCGCGACGAGCATCCGCGCGACACGTCGCTCGACGCGCTCGCGAAGCTCAAGGGCGTCGTGCGGCCGGACGGCACGGTGACGGCGGGCAACGCGTCGGGCGTGAACGACGGCGCGTGCGCGCTGCTCGTCGCGAGCGAGGCGGCCGCGCGGCGTCACGGGCTCGTGCCGCGCGCGCGCGTGCTGGGGATCGCGACGGCGGGCGTCGAGCCGCGGGTGATGGGCATCGGCCCGGCGCCGGCCACGCACAAGCTGCTCGCGCGGCTCGGGATGACGATCGACCAGTTCGACGTGATCGAGCTGAACGAGGCGTTCGCCTCGCAGGGGCTCGCGGTGCTGCGCCTGCTCGGCGTCGCGGACGACGATGCGCGGGTGAATCCGAACGGCGGCGCGATCGCGCTCGGGCACCCGCTCGGCGCGTCCGGCGCGCGGCTCGTGACGACCGCGACGTATCAGCTGCATCGCACGAACGGCCGCTACGCGCTCTGCACGATGTGCATCGGCGTCGGTCAGGGGATCGCCATCGCGATCGAGCGCGTGTAGGGCCGACAAACCGACGAAGTGCTCATCCGGTTCATTTCGAAGGCAGACGGCTCACAGGCTCGCAGGAGACGCAAGCCGAGCCACGGCGGCCAGCCGGTTCGAGCGCGCCCCGCGACATCCGCTCAGACTTCTGAAGTTTGAACCGAATCGAAAACATAAGGAGACAGCCGATGTCCTACCAAGCGATTCGCATCGAAATCGATCAGGCGACACACGTTGCGACGATCACGCTCGATCGCCCCGACAAGCTCAACAGCTTCACGCGCGACATGCATCGCGAGCTGCAATCGGCGCTCGGCGACGTGCAGGCCGCGAACGCGCGCGCACTGATTCTCACGGGCGCGGGGCGCGGCTTCTGCGCGGGCCAGGATCTCGCCGACCTCGATTTCACGCCGGGTGCGACGACCGACCTCGGCACGATGATCGAAGAGCACTTCAATCCGCTCGTTCGCCGTCTGCAAGCGCTGCCGCTGCCCGTCATCGCCGCCGTGAACGGCACCGCGGCGGGCGCGGGCGCCAATCTCGCGTTCGCATGCGACATCGTCATCGCGGCGAAATCGAGCAGCTTCATCCAGTCGTTCGTGAAAATCGGCCTGGTTCCCGATTCGGGCGGCACGTGGTTCCTGCCACAACGCGTCGGCTTCGCCCGCGCGCTGGGCCTCGCGCTGACGGGCGACAAGCTCGGCGCCGAGCAGGCCGAGCGCTGGGGGCTCGTGTGGCGCGTCGTCGACGACGCCGAGCTGCCAGGCACCGCCACCCAGCTCGCCCGACAACTCGCACAACAGCCGACGCGCGCGATCGCCGCGATCAAGCAGGCGATGCGCGCGGGCATCACCAACACGCTCGACCAGCAGCTCGATCTCGAACGCGATCTTCAGCGCGAGCTCGGGCAATCGTACGACTACGCGGAAGGCGTGCGCGCGTTCATCGAAAAGCGCGCGCCTCGCTTCGAGGGGCGCTGAGATGGCTGCGCACACCCCATCGGCCGCCGCCGAACGCTCCGCCGAAGCGCTCGCCCGCGCGACCGCGGAAGCGATGTATACAGCAGACGCGTGCAGCCGCGAGCTCGGCATGGAGCTGCTCGAAGTGCGGCCGGGCTATGCTCGCTTGCGCATGCCGGTGCGCCCCGATTTTCTGAACGGTCACCAGATCTGCCACGGCGGGCTCATCTTCACGCTCGCGGATTCGGCGTTCGCGTTCGCGTGCAACTCGTACAACATCAATACGGTCGCGGCCGGCTGCTCGATCGAATTCCTGCGGCCGGTCGCATGCGGCGACGTGCTCACCGCCGAGGCGACGGAGCAGACACTGAACGGCCGGCACGGCATCTACGATATCCGCGTGACGAACCGGGCGGGAGAGCCCGTCGCGATGTTCCGCGGCAAATCGACTCAAATCAAAGGGACGGTGATCCCTGCAGACCATTAGCGTCCACGCAGCCCACATAAATATATTGGAGACATCATGGCAACCTCGCTTCCGCTCGAGCCGATCGAACGAGCGAGCCGCGACGAACTGCTCGCGCTTCAGCTCGAACGCTTGAAATGGTCGCTCGCGCATGCGTATGAGCATTCGCCGGTCTACCGGCGCAAGTTCGACGAGGCGGGCGTTCATCCGAACGATCTGAAAACGCTCGCGGATCTGAGCCGTTTTCCGTTCACGACGAAAAACGACCTCCGCGACAACTACCCGTTCGGCATGTTCGCCGTGCCGCAACAACGCATCTCGCGCATTCACGCTTCGTCGGGCACGACGGGCAAGCCGACCGTGGTCGGCTACACGGCGCACGACATCGATACGTGGGCCAATCTCGTCGCCCGCTCGATTCGCGCGGCGGGCGCACGGCCGGGCGACAAGGTTCACGTGAGCTACGGCTACGGCCTTTTCACGGGCGGGCTCGGCGCACATTACGGCGCGGAGCGGGCCGGACTCACGGTGATTCCGTTCGGCGGCGGGCAGACGGAAAAGCAGGTGCAGTTGATCCAGGACTTTCGGCCCGACATCATCATGGTGACGCCGAGCTACATGTTGTCGATCGCCGACGAGATGGAGCGCCAGCACCTCGATCCGGCTCGGTGCTCGCTGCGAATCGGCATCTTCGGCGCGGAGCCGTGGACCAACGACATGCGCGCCGCGATCGAGAAGCGCATGGGCATCGACGCAGTCGACATCTATGGGCTCTCCGAAGTGATCGGCCCGGGCGTCGCGTCGGAATGCGTCGAAACGAAGGACGGTCCGACGATCTGGGAAGACCACTTCTACCCCGAAATCATCGACCCCGACACGGGCGAAGTGCTGCCGGACGGCGAGTTCGGCGAGCTCGTGTTCACGTCGCTCACGAAGGAGGCGATGCCGATCGTCCGGTACCGGACCCGTGACCTCACGCGCCTGCTGCCCGGCACCGCGCGCACGATGCGCCGGATGGAAAAGATCACCGGCCGCTCTGACGACATGATGATCGTGCGCGGCGTAAACGTGTTTCCGACTCAGCTCGAGGAACAGCTGTTGAAGCAGCGCGCGCTCGCGCCGCACTATCAGGTGGTCTTGACGAAGGACGGGCCGCTCGACGTGCTCACGCTCAACGTCGAGCCCTGCCCCGAGACCGCGCCGGACGCGGCCATGATCGACGCCGCGCGCAAGGCGCTCGCGCACGACATCAAATCGTTGATCGGCGTGACGGCGATCGTCAACGTGCTGCCCGTCAACGGCATCGAGCGCTCTGTCGGCAAGGCGCGGCGGGTGGTCGACAAGCGGCGGCCGTGACGATCGTGTGCGACGGCGGGGCGGGCCTCCAAGCGTGGCGCTGCCGTCCGTCGCGCGCCGTTCGCGCGGCTTGCACCCGCAGCGCCGGACGCACAAAGCAATGCATGCCGCGCCGCCCGGCGAGCGGGCAAACGCAGTGCGCAATTTGGGGGCCTACCTGCGCAATCCGGCGCCTACCGAACGCAATGCCCGAACGCAACGTTTGCGCGACGCGATCATGAGATCGCACGCCCACGCGGCCAGCGGCCGCGCGAGACGAATCGACGCTCACCGCCCGCACGCTCGCGCCCGGATCGAGTTCGGATCATGAATTCGGAAAGAGCAACCACATCCGTCCGGTCTGCTTCATCCGGCCGGCCTGATCGCCCGCATCGTCGCCGAGCCCCCAGAAGTAGTCGGCGCGCACGCCGCCCTTGATCGCCGTCCCGACGTCCTGCGCGAACACGAGGCGATTGAGCGGCGCATTCGTCATCGGACGCGTCGTTTGCAGGAACACCGGCGTGCCGAGCGGAATCGACGACGGATCGACCGCGATCGAGCGCTCCGGCGTGAGCGGCACGCCAAGCGCGCCGACCGGGCCGTCCGCGCCGCCGTGCGGCACGTCTTCCTGCGACGGCATCTCGCGGAAGAACACGAAGCGCGGATTCGTGTCGAGCAGCGCGTCGACCCGCGACGGATTCGCGCGCGCCCACGCCTTGATCCCCTGCATCGTCGCCTGCCCTGCGCCGAGTTCGCCGCGGTCGAGCAGCCACTTGCCGATCGAACGGTACGGCTGGTTGTTGGTGCCGCCGTAGCCGACCCGCATCACCGAGCCGTCGTCGAGAACGATCCGGCCCGAACCCTGCACCTGCAGGAAGAACGCCTCGATCGGATCGTCGACCCACACGAGCTCGTTGCCGCTGAGCGCGCCCGAGCGCACGAGTGGCGCCCGCGCCGGCATCGACGCGCCCGCGCGATAGCCCGCGGGCCAGCGGTAGAGCGCGTACTGATACGGGCCGCGCCGCACCCGCGAGCCGTGCAGCAGCGGCTCGTAGTAGCCGGTCACGAGGCCGTCGAGCGTGCCGTCGTTGTTCGCGAACTGGAACGGCGTGAAATACGTCTCGAAGAAGCTGCGGGCGCTGCCCACGTCGAGATCGTCGATCCGCGCGGCCGCCGCGCACGCGCGCTGCCAGTTCGCCTGCCGCGCGAGGCGCGCGCAGTTCTCGCGCAGCGCGATCGTCGCGCCGATCAGGCTGTCGTCCTGCCAGCCCGGCACCTGCTGCCACGCGACGGGCGTGAGCCGCGCAGCCGCGATCTGCCCTGGTACGATCGCGGCACCCGCGGGCCGCGAGGCCTGCCGCAGCGGCGTGCCGCCGCACGCGGCGAGGAGCGCCGCGGCCGCGACGGCCGCCGCCCACCCGGCAAGCCGCCGGCTAAAACCCATACAATGTCCGTTGATGATGGAAACCGCCATGTCCGATCTGCTCGACCAATACCCGATGCTCATCTTCGCGCTGGAATCTTTGCTGGCGCTCGCCCTGCTCGTCTTCATCGTCGTCTGGACGGCTTCGGGCAAGAAGAAGCAGCCCGGCCGGCACGACAAGCCCCAGCGCTGAAAACGCCTTTGAATCTCCCGCGCCCCCGCGATGCCGCACGCTCAATGCAGCGTGCGCGGCATGTGCAGCGCGAATTCGTCGACGGGCGCCTCGAAGCGCTCGCCGTCCTCCGCGACGCAGAAATACGCGCCGCGCATCGTGCCCACCGGCGTCGCGATCACGGCCCAACTCGTGTACTCGAACTGCTCGCCCGGCTGCAGCAGCGGCTGGTGGCCGACGACGCCGAGCCCCTTGACCTCCTGAACCTGGTTCTCGCTGTCCGTGATGATCCAGTGCCGCGCGATCAGCTGCGCCGCGACCTGGCCCGTGTTTCGGATCGTCAGCGTGTACGCGAATGCGTATTGACGGTTCTCGGGGTCGGATTGTTCCGGCAGGTAGCTGGTCTTCACCGACACGCTGAATCGATACTGGCTCATGATGGTCCCGTCGAGGTCGCCCGCCGCAGCCGACGCCGAGGCGCCCGCCCCGTGCGGCCGACGCGCCGCTTTGGTTCGGCATTCTGCTTGATGAGGCCGCGGCCCGCAACCGGGCGGCGCGCGCCGCGGCGGTAGAATGACGTTTTTCGTATCGCAACGCTCCCCACGCGCTTTCCGCTCATGACGCAATTCCGCATCGCCCCCAGCATTCTGTCGGCCGACTTCGCGCGGCTCGGCGAAGAAGTCCGCAACGTGGTCGCCGCCGGCGCCGACTGGATCCACTTCGACGTCATGGACAACCACTACGTGCCGAACCTCACGATCGGCCCGCTCGTCTGCGAGGCGATCCGTCCGCACGTGCAGGTGCCGATCGACGTGCACCTGATGGTGCGCCCGGTCGACCGGATCGTGCCGGATTTCGCGAAGGCGGGCGCGAACCTGATCAGCTTTCATCCGGAGGCGTCGGATCACGTCGACCGCACGCTCAGCCTGATCCGCGATCACGGCTGCAAGGCGGGCCTCGTGTTCAATCCGGCGACGCCGCTCAACTATCTCGACCACGTGATGGACCGCGTCGACCTCGTGCTCATCATGTCGGTGAACCCGGGCTTCGGCGGCCAGTCGTTCATTCCCGAGGCGCTCAACAAGCTGCGCGACGCCCGCGCGCGAATCGACGCGTACACCGCGCGGACGGGCCGCGAGATCCATCTGGAAGTCGACGGCGGCGTGAAGGCCGACAACATCGCCGAAATCGCCGCGGCGGGCGCCGACACGTTCGTCGCGGGCTCGGCGATCTTCGGCAAGCCCGACTATCGTCAGGTGATCGGCGAAATGCGCGACGCGCTCGCGACCGTCAAGCGCGCGTGAGCACGATGACGACGACGCCCCTTTTCGGCGCGCCGCGCATCGACGCGGCGCTCATCGACCTCGACGGCACGATGGTCGATACCGCAGACGATTTCACGGCCGGCCTGAACGCGATGCTCGCGCAGCTCGACGCGCAAGAAACGACGCGCGAGGAGGTGATGCGCTACGTCGGCAAAGGCTCGGAGAACCTGATCCAGCGCGTGCTGACGCCGCGTTTTTCGGAAAACGAGGCGAAAGCGCGCTTCGACGAGGCGCTCGCGCTCTACCAGGCCGAATACGCGAAAATCAACGGCCGCCACACGCGGCTCTACCCGGACGTCGAGGCAGGCTTGCACGCGATGCGCGACGCGGGCGTCAAGCTCGCATGCGTGACGAACAAGCCGCACCGGTTCGCGGTCGAGCTGCTCGCTCAGTACGGCCTGCGCGACTACTTCGGCGCGGTGTTCGGCGGCGACAGCGCGCCGCGCAAGAAGCCCGACCCGGCGCCGATGCTCGCCGCGTGCGTCGCGCTCGGCGTCGCGCCGCGCGCGACGGTCGCGATCGGCGATTCGGAGAACGACGCGCTCGCGGGCCGCGCGGCCGGCATGGCGACGCTCACCGTGCCGTACGGCTACAACCATGGCAACGCTATACAAACGATCGAATCGGATGGTATAGTCGATTCGCTTTTCGCCGCCGCGCAGGTCGTCATCGCGCACAATTCGGCAAAATCAGCCGTCTGACTTTTTCTTCCATCCGCATGTTTCTGAACAGAAAACGGAGTCTGAGCAGCATCGACCGGGGAGCCTGGCCCTGGCGTCGCTGGTCGCGCCAACCTCGATGAGGTACGCTGAAGCTCGCCTTCAGCCCCGTTTTTTGTTTCGCTGCGCGTCCGCGCCCCGATCGTCGTCCAACTTGCCGGTGTTGTCGCCGTCGAACGCTTTGCGTTCGGGCTGACGCCGGCACGCGGCGCACGATCGCCAGGCACAGCATCCGCCGGTTCGTCCGACCCGCCCCGCGAGGGGCGGCGCCCCGGGCGCGAGCGCAGCGCCACGCGATTCCCGGCGCGCCGCGCCGATCGTCCCGACGACAGGACCGGAACATGACTGAACTCGAATTCCAATCGCTCGCCAACGAGGGCTACAACCGCATTCCGCTCATCGCCGAAGCGCTGGCCGACCTCGAAACGCCGCTTTCGCTGTATCTGAAGCTCGCGCAGCCCGAACGCGGCGGCGCCAACTCTTTCCTGCTCGAATCGGTCGTGGGCGGCGAGCGCTTCGGGCGCTACTCGTTCATCGGCCTGCCCGCGCATACGCTCGTGCGCACGAAGAACGGTGTGTCGGAAGTCGTGACGGACGGGCAAGTCGCCGAAACGCATGAAGGCGATCCGTTCGCGTTCATCGCGACATTCCAGAGCCGCTTCAAGGTCGCGCAGCGCCCCGGCCTGCCGCGCTTCTGCGGCGGGCTCGCCGGCTATTTCGGCTACGACGCGGTGCGCTACATCGAGAAGAAGCTCGCGCACACCGCGCCTCGCGACGATCTCGGCCTGCCCGACATCCAACTGCTGCTGACCGAGGAAGTCGCCGTCATCGACAATCTCGCCGGCAAGCTCTACCTGATCGTCTATGCCGATCCGACGAAGCCCGAGGCGTACACGAAGGCGAAGCAGCGGCTGCGCGAGCTCAAGCACCGGCTGCGCGCGAGCGTCGTACCGCCCGTCACGTCGGCAAGCGTGCGCACCGAGATCTATCGCGAGTTCAAGAAGGAAGACTATCTGGCCGCCGTGCGCCAGGCGAAGGAATACATCGCGGCGGGCGAGCTGATGCAGATTCAGGTCGGCCAGCGCCTGACGAAGCCGTATCGCGACAATCCGCTGTCGCTGTACCGCGCGCTGCGCTCGCTGAACCCGTCGCCCTATATGTATTACTACAACTTCGGCGAATTCCACGTCGTCGGCGCGTCGCCCGAGATCCTCGTGCGCCAGGAAAAGCGCGGCGACGACCAGATCGTCACGATTCGCCCGCTCGCCGGCACGCGCCCGCGCGGCAACACGCCCGAGCGCGACGCGGCGCTTGCGACCGAGCTGCTCGGCGATCCGAAGGAAATCGCCGAGCACGTGATGCTGATCGACCTCGCGCGCAACGACGTCGGTCGCATCGCCCAGATCGGCTCGGTCCGTGTGACCGACAAGATGGTGATCGAGAAGTACTCGCACGTGCAGCACATCGTGAGTTCGGTCGAAGGCAAGCTGAAGCCCGGCATGACGAACTACGACGTGCTGCGCGCGACGTTCCCGGCGGGCACGCTGTCCGGCGCGCCGAAGGTGCGCGCGATGGAGCTGATCGACGAGCTCGAGCCGGTCAAGCGCGGGCTCTACGGCGGCGCGGTCGGCTATCTGTCGTTCTCGGGCGAGATGGATCTCGCGATCGCGATCCGCACGGGCCTCATCCACAACGGCAATCTGTACGTGCAGGCGGCGGCGGGTGTCGTCGCCGACTCGGTGCCCGAATCCGAATGGCAGGAGACCGAGAACAAGGCGCGCGCGGTGCTGCGCGCGGCCGAACAGGTGCAAGACGGCCTCGATTCCGACTTCTGACCGGAGACTGACCATGCTGCTCATGATCGACAACTACGATTCGTTCACCTACAACCTGGTTCAGTACTTCGGCGAGCTCGGCGAAGACGTGCGCACCTATCGCAACGACGAAATCACGCTCGACGAGATCACGCGCCTGAACCCCGCTTCGATCTGCCTGTCGCCCGGCCCGAGCAACCCGCAGCACGCGGGCATCACGCTCGACGTGCTGCGCGAATTCGCCGGCAAGAAGCCGATCCTCGGCGTGTGTCTCGGCCATCAGGCGATCGGCGAGGCGTTCGGCGGCCGCGTCGTGCGCGCGAAGACGATCATGCACGGCAAGGTGAGCCGGATCGAGACCGACGGCCGCGGCGTGTTCGCCGACTTGCCGAAGCACTTCGACGTGACCCGCTATCATTCGCTTGCGATCGAGCGCGAATCGCTGCCCGATTGCCTGGAGATCTCGGCGTGGACCGACGACGGCGAGATCATGGGCGTGCGCCACAAGACGCTGCCCATCGAAGGCGTCCAGTTCCACCCGGAATCGATCCTGTCGGAGCACGGCCACGCGCTCCTCGAGAATTTCCTGAAAGAGGCGCGGCAAGCGGCCGCTCATTCAGCCTGACGACGGCGGACCGAATCATGACGATCACTCCCCAGGAAGCGCTGCAGCGCACGATCGAGCATCGCGAAATCTTCCACGACGAAATGCTGCACCTGATGCGGCTCATCATGCGCGGCGACATGTCGCCCGTGATGTCGGCCGCGATCATCACCGGCCTGCGCGTGAAGAAGGAGACGATCGGCGAGATCGCCGCCGCCGCGGCCGTGATGCGCGAGTTCGCGCGCCACGTCGAGGTCGCGGACAACGCGAATTTCGTCGACATCGTCGGCACGGGCGGCGACGGCTCGCACACGTTCAACATCTCGACCGCGACGATGTTCGTCGCGGCGGCGGCGGGCGCAAAGGTCGCCAAGCACGGCAACCGCGGCGTGTCGAGCAAGTCCGGCAGCGCCGACGTGCTCGAGGCGCTCGGCGTGAACATCGATCTGCAGCCCGACGAGGTGGCCGCGTCGATCGCCGAAACCGGCATGGGCTTCATGTTCGCGCCGAACCATCATCCGGCGATGCGCAACATCGCGCCCGTGCGCCGCGAGCTCGGCGTGCGGACGATCTTCAACATCCTCGGGCCGCTCACGAATCCGGCCGGCGCGCCTAACCAGCTGATGGGCGTGTTCCATCCGGATCTCGTCGGCATCCAGGTGCGCGTGATGCAGCGCCTCGGCGCGCAGCACGTGCTCGTCGTCTACGGCAAGGACGGGATGGACGAAGTGTCGCTCGGCGCGGCGACGCTCGTCGGCGAGCTGCGCGACGGCGAAGTGCGCGAGTACGAGATCCACCCGGAGGACTTCGGGATGCAGATGGTGTCGAACCGCACGCTGAAGGTCGAGAACGCCGAAGAGTCCCGCGCGATGCTGCTCGAGGCGCTCGGCAACAAGCCGGGCGTCGCGCGCGAGATCGTCACGCTGAACGCGGGCACCGCGCTCTATTCGGCGAACGTCTCGGGCTCGATCGCCGACGGCATCCAGCTCGCGCGCGAAGCGATCGCGAGCGGCCGCGCGCGCGAGAAGGTCGACGCGCTCGTGCGCTTCACGCAGCAGTTCAAGCGCTGATCCGGCGCCTGGCGCCTCAACCGAATCCGTATCAAGCACGCAGGACACCCATGAGCGACATCCTCGACAAAATCATCGCGGTCAAGCGCGAAGAGATCGCCGCCGCGCTCAAGAGCGCGCCGCTCGAAGAACTGAAGCTGCAGGCGTCGGCGCGCGATTCGCGCGACTTCGTCGGCGCGTTGCGCGACAAGCACGCGGCGGGGCGCGCGGCCGTCATCGCCGAAGTGAAGAAGGCGAGCCCGTCGAAAGGCGTGCTGCGCGAGCACTTCGTGCCGGCCGACATCGCGCGCGCGTACGCCGCGCACGGCGCCGCTTGCCTGTCGGTGCTCACCGACGAGCAGTTCTTCCAGGGCAGCGCGCGCTATCTCGAAGAGGCGCGCGCCGCGTGCAGCCTGCCCGTGCTGCGCAAGGACTTCATCGTCGATGCGTATCAGGTGCTCGAAGCGCGCGCGATGGGCGCGGACGCGATCCTGCTGATCGCCGCCGCGCTCGACACGCCGCTGATGCAGGATCTCGAGGCGTACGCGCATTCGCTCGGCCTCGCCGTGCTCGTCGAAGTGCACAACCGCGACGAGCTGAACGAAGCGCTCACGCTGAAGACGCCGCTCATCGGCATCAACAACCGCAACCTGCGCACGTTCGAGACGACGATCGATACGACGCTCGGCATGCTCGACGCGATTCCCGGCGACCGGATCGTCGTCACCGAATCGGGCATCCTGTCGCGCGCGGACGTCGAGCGGATGGAGGCGGCGGGCGTGCACACGTTCCTCGTCGGCGAGGCGTTCATGCGCGCCGAGAATCCGGGCGCGGAGCTCGCTCGGATGTTTTTCTGAGTGCGGCGCACGATGGCGATCGAACAGGAGATCAAGCTCGCGCTGCCCGCCGCGCAGGTGGACGCGGCGCGGCGCTTCCTCGACGCGCGCGCCGGCGCGCCGGGCCGCGAGATCACGCTCGTGAACGTCTACTTCGACACGCCGGCGCTCGCGCTCGCGCGTGCGAAGAGCGCGCTGCGGCTGCGGCTCGCGCCGCAAGGCTGGCTGCAGACCTTCAAGACGGTCGGCGCGGCCGCCGGCGGGCTGCATCGCCGCCATGAGTGGGAGATGCCCGTCGCGGGCGAGGCGCTCGAGATCGACGCGCTCTGCGCCGCGTGCGACGTCGCGAGCGCGGCCGACGCGCTGCGCGCCGCCGCGCCGCATTTGATCGCGCTCTTTCGTACCGATTTCTCGCGCACGCTGTGGCACATCGAGCACGCGGGCGCGACGATCGAGGCCGCGCTCGATCGCGGCGAGATCGTCGCGCAAGTGAACGGCGACGTGCGGCGCGAGCCGATTTGCGAGATCGAGCTCGAGCTCGTCGAAGGCGACGCGGCTGCGCTGACGTCGCTCGCCGAAGCGGTCGCCGCCGCGGTGTCCGACGTCGCGCCGGACAACCTGAGCAAGGCGCAGCGCGGCTACCGGCTGCGCGGCGGCGATCTGCGCGCCGACTGACCGCCCTGCTTCCCGCATGACCAAAAAGACCTCGCCCCCCCCGCCCGATGCGACAATCCTCACTATTCGACGAACCCGCCGTACCTGCTCCGCCCCCGGCGAACGACGGCGCCTGCGCGTCGCCCCTCGAATCGCAATTCGACGCGCTGCCGCCCGACTGGCGCGCGATTCTCGAGCCGTTCATCGCGAGCGACGCGTACGCGCCGCTCTGCGGCTTCGTCGACGGCGAGCGCGCGGCGGGCAAGGCCGTCTATCCGGCCGACGTGTTCCGCGCGCTGCGGCTCACGCACCCGGACGACGTGAAGGTCGTGATCCTCGGCCAGGACCCGTATCACGGCGAGGATCGCGGGATTGCGCAGGCGCATGGGCTCGCGTTCTCGGTGCCGCCCGGCGTGCGGCCGCCGCCGTCGCTGCGCAACATCTTCAAGGAAATCTCGGCCGACTTCGGCTACGACACGCCCCGCCACGGCTGCCTCGACTCGTGGGCGCGCCAGGGCGTGCTGCTGCTGAACACGGTGCTGACGGTCGAGCGCTCGTCGGCCGCGAGCCATGCGAAGCGCGGCTGGGAAAAGTGCACCGACACGCTGATCCACGAGCTCGCAACGCGGCATCGCCACCTGGTGTTCATGCTGTGGGGCGCGCACGCGCAGGCGAAGCGCGCGCTCTTCGACGCGCGCGAGCACTGCGTGCTCGAGGCGCCGCATCCGTCGCCGCTGTCCGCGCATCGCGGCTTCCTCGGCTGCCGCCATTTCGCGCTCGCGAACGATTACCTGACGCGGCACGGACGCGAGCCGATCGACTGGCGGCTGCCCGACGAGGCCGAGACGCTCGCTTGAGCATCGAAGCTCGCATTGCGCATTCCGCTTCGTCCGGAGCGCCGGCGAAGGAAAGGCCCGGCGCGCGCCAGCCCGTGCGCGGCGTCGGCCGGATTCGATGCAGGCGCGACGGCGACGTGCCGACGCGCTGATGATCCGACGCGCCGCGCTTCACCATTCACCGCGATACCGGATTCGATGCCGCCCGCCCCTCCCGCCGCCGGCCCTTCGTCAACCGTCGCGCCGCCGCTCGACGGCTTGCACGCAAGCCGCCATACGCGACGATTCGTTCACGCCGCGCGCGAACATACGCCGCGCCGCGATGCGCCCGCTATCCGGCCTTCGTCGGCACGAGCAAAAACGCCGCGAACCTTCCGGTCCGCGGCGTTTTTTTCGGCGATCGAGCGAGGACGCTCAAACCGCGGCGATCACCTCGCGCGCGCTCGCGAGCGCCGCAGTCGCCGCATCCGGCCCGAGCGCGAGACCTTCCGCGTAGACGAACGTCACGTCGGACATGCCGATGAAGCCGAGGAACGTCTTCAGGAACGGCGTCTGGCTGTCGGTCGGCATGCCGACGTGCTTGCCGCCGCGCGCCGACACCACATACACCTTCTTGCCCTTGATCAGCCCTTCCGGACCTTGCGCCGTGTAGCGGAACGTCACGCCCGCGCGGGCGATCCAGTCGAAATACGTCTTCAGCTGCGACGACACGCCGAAGTTGTACATCGGCGCGCCGATCACGATCACGTCGGCCGAATTCAGTTCGTCGATCAGCGTGTCGCTCTTCGCGACGATCGCGTTCTGCTCGGCGGTGCGCTGATCGGCCGGCGTGAAGAACGCGCCGAGGACTGCGTCGTCGAGGTGCGGCAGCGCGTCGGCAAGCAGGTTGCGGACCTTGACGGTCGCGCCGGGGTTGCTGCGTTGCAGCTTGGCCGTCAGTTCGTCGGCGAGCAAAGTCGACTGGGCGCCTTGCGAGCGGGCGGCGGAATTGATCTGAAGAATGGTCGTCATGTCGGGCTCCGAGGGTTTGGTTTGCGCCAAGTGCAGCGCGAGTGACGCCATTGTGCGGATTGCCGCCGCCGCGAAAAAGCGGCGGCCGGGTGACGGATTGTTGCAATAGCGAAACAATCCGCACCCGGTTCAGTGCGCCTATCGCCGGTCGCGCGCCGCCGGCAGCCCGAGCCATGCGTCGCGATGCGCGCGCGTCGCGGCGGGCTTCGGCTGGGCGGTCAGCTTGTAGCGCGCGATTTCGGGGCCGTCGAGCTTGAGCTGTGCGGCGCGCAGCTCGTCGCGCCGGAACGCGTGGATCTCGACCTTGTCGCCGGGCCGGTAGCGCGCAAGCAGCGCGTCGAGGTTCGAGCCCGTCACGCGCAGCCCGTCGACCGCGACCAGCGCGTCGCCCGCCGACAGCCCCGCGCGATGCGCGGCGCCGCCTTCGTACACGGCCGCGAGCGTGCATTCCGCGCCGCCTCGCGTGCGCGCGCCGAGCGTCGGCAACGGGCGCGCATCGGCCGAGCCGTTCGCGCCCGTGTCGGGCGCGAGCGTCACGCCGAACGGCTCCAGCAGCTCGGCGAGCGGCAGGTCGCGCGTGCCGGACACCGCATCGTCGAACAAGCGGCCGAGATCGACGCCCGTCGCTTCGGCGATCAGCGCCTTCACGTCGTCCTCGCCGACGCCGTGCGGCCTGCCGTGGTAGAAGTCGCGCCCAAAGCGCTGCCAGAGCAGCCGCATCACGTCGTCGAGCGACTTGCGATGGCGAGTCTGCGCGCGAATCGCGAGATCGAACGCGAGCGCGACGAGCGAGCCCTTCGTGTAGTAGCTGACGATCGCGTTCGTCGCGTTCTCGTCCTGCCGGTAATACTTGATCCACGCATCGAATGAGCTTTCGGCGACGCTCTGCTTGAGCCGGCCGGCGCCGCGCTGCACGCCCGCGATCGTGCGGCCGACGAGCGCGAAGTAGTCGCTCTGCGAAATGAGGCCGCTGCGCACGAGCATCAGGTCGTCGTAGTACGACGTGAAGCCTTCGAAGAGCCACAGCAGCGACGTATAGCTCTCGCCGGACAGATCGTACGGCGCGAACGCGGCCGGCTTGATCCGCTTCACGTTCCACGTATGAAAGTACTCGTGGCTGCACAGGCCGAGATACGTTCGATAGCCTTCCGTTTTCTCCGGACGCCCCTTCACCGGCAAATCGGCGCGACTGCAGATGAGCGCCGTCGACGCGCGATGCTCGAGCCCGCCGTATCCGTCGCTCACCGCCTGCGTCATGAATACGTAGCGGGACATCGGCGCGCGCTTCGTCTTCGGCTCGAAGAGCGCGATCTGCGCTTCGCACACGCGTTTCAGGTCGGCCGCGAGCCGTTCGAGATCGAGGCCCGTCACGCGGCCCGCGATCGCGACGTCGTGCGGCACGCCGTGCGCCTCGAACGTCGCGAGCGCGAATTCGCCGAGCGTGACGGGATGATCGATCAGCTCGTCGTAGTTCTCCGCGCGGTACGCGCCGAAGCCGTAGCGCTTCGTGCCGTGCGCCTGCGGCAGCGCGGTCGCGACGCGCCAGCGCCGGTACGCGTCGCCCGCCGGGCGCTCGATCGTCACCTCGCACGGCGCGTCTTCATGGCCGAGCGGCGCGAGGAACACGCTCGTGCCGTTGAAGAAGCCGCCCGTGTCGTCGAGATGCGCGGCGCGCACCGACAGATCCCACGCGTAGACGTCGTAGCGCAGCGTGATCGATCCGGACGTCGGCGCGGCCTGCCAGGTCTGCTTGTCGAGCTTGCCGATCCGCAGCTTGCGGCCCGCTTCGTTGAACGCGCGCAGCGTCACGATGTTGCGCGCGAACTCGCGCACCATGTAGCTGCCCGGAATCCAAACGGGCAGCGAGAAGCGCTGCCCGGCCGGATCGGGATCGGCGAGCGTGAGCGTCACTTCGAACAGGTGGGCGGCGGGGTCTTTCGGAACGATCGTGTAGCGAATCGGCTTCATCGTCGGAATCGGTCGGGGCAAGCGGGAACGGATACGAAAAGAGGCGCCGGCCGAGCGCCGACGCCTCCTTCGCGATGCGAGAAATGCCGCGTCACTTGACGCCGGCGAGCGCCTGATTCAGTTCGTCTGCGGACACGGCGCCCGGCAGGCGGCTGCCGTCGGCGAGGAACACGGTCGGCGTGCCCGTCACGTTCATCCCGCGGCCGAGCGCGAGATTCTTGTCGAGCGCGGTCGTGTCGCAGCTCGCCGCCACCGAGGGCGTGCGATGCTCGAGCATCCATGCCTGCCACGTCTTCACACGGTCGCTCGCGCACCAGATCGACTTCGACTTCACAGTCGAATCGGGCGACAACACCGGGTACAGGAACGTGTAGACGGTCACGTTGTCGACCGACTGCAGCGTCGTCTCGAGCTTCTTGCAGTACGGGCAGTTCGGATCGGAGAACACCGCGATCTTGCGCGCGCCGTTGCCCTTCACGACCTTGATCGCATTCGAAAGCGGCAGGCTCGCGAAATCGATCTTGTTGATTTCGGCGAGGCGCTCGGCCGTCAGGTTCTTGTGCGTCTTCGTGTTGACGAGCTCGCCGAGCAGCACGTAGTCGCCCGATGCATCGCTGTAGACGATCTGCGAACCGAGATTGACTTCGTACAAGCCCGCGATCGGCGATTTCGTCACGCTCTTGATCGGGGCGTCGGCGCCGAGGCGCGACTGCAGCGCTGCCTTCAGCTTGTCGGTGGATTGATCGGCCTGCGCGGTGCAGCCGAGCGTCGCCGTCGCGGCGGCCAGCGCGAGCGCGGCGATACGAATTGTCTTTTTCATGCAAATCATCCTTCAAAGCGTGCGTGCACCGTCACAGTGTACGACCGTGGTCAAGCAGAGTCGGACCGCCGCGCCGCGCGAAGGTTCGCCGGACGCGCCGGTCCGTCAGCCGAGCGCCGACGCGACCAGCCAGCGCTTGACGAGCGGCTGCGCGCCGACGAGCGCCATCCCCGTGTTGCGCACGATGCGCGCAACCGCGCCCGGCAGCGAGAAGAGCCGCTGCAGGCCGTCGGTCGCGATCATCAGCGCGCGAATGTCCTCGCGCCGCGCACGCTCGTAGCGGCGCAGCAGCACGGTGTCGCCGAGATCGCGGAACGCTTCGCGATTCGCGAGCGTGTCCGCGAGCGCGGCGACGTCGCGCAGCCCGAGGTTCATCCCCTGGCCCGCGAGCGGGTGAATCAGGTGCGCGGCGTCGCCGACGAGCGCGACGCGCGGCGCGATCAGCCGGTCCACCGTCTGCAGCGCGAGGGGGAAGCCCTTCGCGGGCGTCACGCACTCGAGCGCGCCGAGGCGGCTCATCGTCACGCGCTCGACCTCGGCCGCGAGCTTCGCGGGATCGAGCGCGAGCAGCTCGTCGGCGTGCGCCGTGTTCGCGGACCAGACGAGCGACACGTGGCCGTCCGGCAGCGGCAGCAACGCAATGATCTCGCCGTCGCGGAACCATTGGTATGCGGTCTCGCGATGCGGGTGCGCGGCCTTGAAGTTCGCGACGACGCCCGTCTGCCGATAGTCGCGCCGCTCGACCTTCGAGCCGATCTGCGAGCGCACCCACGAATGCGCGCCGTCCGCGCCGACGACGAGATCGCACTCGATCACGTCGCCGTTCGCGAGCGCGAGCGTGGCGGCGTCCGGCTTCACGTCGAAGCCCTGCGCACGCGCGTCGAACCACGTGAGGTTCGGCTGGAAGCGCAGCGCGGCGTCGAGCGCGCATTCGATCAGCGACGATTCGCCGATCCACGCGAGCTGCGACACCGCCGCCTGGAACGCGGAGAAATGCAGCTCGGCGTGCGCGTCACCGTACACGCGCATGTCGTAGACGGGCGCGAGCCGGCCGTGGTCGAGCGCCTGCCACACGCGCAGCCGCTCGAGAAGCGCCTGCGAGCTCGCCGACAGCGCGTAGATGCGCGAGTCGAACGCGAGATCGGCGGGACGCGGAGCGGCCGGCTGCGCGAGCAGCGCGGTCTTGTGGCCCGCCTGCGTCAGCGCGAGCGCGGCCGTCTTGCCGACGAGGCCGCCGCCGACGACGGCGACGTCGAAGGTCTGATGGTAGGCAGTCATGGCGGGCATTATAGCCGGGAGGGCCAGGCCGTTTCGCTCGGGGAATTTGCGGTGAATCAGGGCACGCGACACGGCGACGCACGCGCCGGACCGGTTCCGCGGCGATCGTTCGCCGCGGGTTTTCACGTAAGGACGAACGCCGCGCGCCGCGGCTAGCGCGCCGCACGTGCGCGGCGATGTAACCGGCGCGCGCTCGCCGCCGCACGCTATCGGGAGCGCGCATTACGCGTCACACGTTTCCTTACAAACGCACACCGCTTGTCATGCGGGCCGCCGCTACAGTGAGCCGACGCAACAACAGGAGATGTCGATGAAACGGATCGCGGCTCTCGCCGCCCTCGCCGTCGTGCTGGGCAGCGTGCTCGGAGGATGCATCGTGGTGCCGGAAGGCGGCGGCTACTATCATCATCGCGATTACTACTACCGGTATTGATGCGCCGTTCGGCGTCGGCGGCGACTCGGCGGCGATTCGGCGGCGCGCCGCTCGCGACGCGCGTCGCCGGTCGCATCGCACATGAGCGGCGACGCGAACGCCCGCGCGTGCCGGCGCATTCGGCGCGCGGCCGAGAACCGGCGCGCCGCCGCGCCGAGTCCGACGCGATCTCGCCGGGCCGATGCCCGAGCACCGACGCGCACGCACGCGCCCGCCGCCGGAAACGGCCGCACGAGCGAGCGCCCTCTCCCCCTCCGATCCGCCACCGCACCGGTCCCGCATGCGACGCGTCGCGCGCCGCCGCACCCGCCCTGCGCAAGCCGCCGCGCTCGAACGCCATGTGCGTTCCACCCCACCGAACGCTTGTCTGATTCCGCCCATCGCGTGCTATCGTTTCAGTGACGACGCGATCACCCCGAAAGCGCCGGAAAAACAGGTCTCAACCATCTTCGTGAGCCCGGCCATGAGCGACCTGCGCCACCATCTCAATCAACAGGACCGAGTGGAGCTGCTCTGCTGGCTCGTCGTCGGAAATCTCGGCGCCTTCTACCTGAACGAGAGCTGGCCAGGCGCAGCCTTTCAGGTCCAGTCCGCGCACAAATGGCTCGACCGCCACGCGCGCGAGGCCGATTGGCTGACGCTCGCGAAGCTCTCGCTCATCGCGCTCGAC
Source organism: Burkholderia savannae (assembly GCF_001524445.2). Taxonomy (NCBI): domain Bacteria; kingdom Pseudomonadati; phylum Pseudomonadota; class Betaproteobacteria; order Burkholderiales; family Burkholderiaceae; genus Burkholderia; species Burkholderia savannae. Next base: position 313,493 of record NZ_CP013417.1, on the reverse strand, counting down.
ATCGCGAAGAGGCATGCGGACTTCGTCAACGCGTCGTGGGCGCGCGATGCGGTGGAAGAAATCATCGACACCGACGATCTGAACTACGGCGCGCGCCTCGCGCAGCTGGTGCTGGACGACTGCCGCGCGGCGCTAGCCGACCGGCGAATCGCCGACTGACTCGCCGGGCACACGCCGCGAAGGGCCGCAAAGGCTCGCTCGTAACGCGGCATGCATCGGCCGGCCGACGCGCGGCCGGCGGCGCACCAACGCCAATGCCAATGCCGACACCGCGCGTGGCGCCGCCGCCCGCCGGATAGCGCCGCCGGCCCTCCCTCGAAGCGCATCTTTGCGGTTGCCTCCCACGTTGCCCCGCGTGATGCGCGTTCCTCCGTGCGCCAAAGTCGCCGCGCCGCCGGCCGCCTGCCTCGCATCGGCCGGCCGACGCGCGCCGCGCGCCGCCGCTCGAGCCGCCGGTTGCCTTGATGCGCGGTCGAACGAGTTACAATTGCCGCTTTTGGTGGCAACGCAGGTCTTGCCCGCGCCCGGGCGTCCGGCCGGGCGCTCATGCCCGGCCCCGGTGCGGCCCGCAAAGCGCGCGGACGAGCGCCCCGCGCCGCGCCCGAAGCGCCCCGCATCACGCACAACCCATTGAATCCCGAAGGAACCCATGAGCCTCAAATGCGGCATCGTCGGCTTGCCCAACGTCGGCAAGTCCACCCTGTTCAACGCGCTGACGAAGGCCGGCATCGCCGCCGAGAACTACCCGTTCTGCACGATCGAGCCGAACGTCGGCGTCGTCGAAGTGCCTGACGCGCGCCTGAAGGCGCTCGCCGACATCATCAAGCCCGAGCGCGTCGTCCCGGCCGTCGTCGAGTTCGTCGACATCGCGGGCCTCGTCGCCGGCGCGAGCAAGGGCGAGGGCCTCGGCAACCAGTTCCTCGCGAACATCCGCGAAACCGACGCGATCACGCACGTCGTGCGCTGCTTCGAGGACGAGAACGTCATTCACGTCGCCGGCAAGGTGAGCCCGCTCGACGACATCGAGGTAATCAACACCGAGCTCGCGCTCGCCGACCTCGGCACCGTCGAGAAGGCGCTCGCCCGCTATTCGAAGGCGGCGAAGTCCGGCAACGACAAGGAAGCGGCGAAGCTCGTCGCGGTGCTCGAGAAGGCGCGCGCGCATCTCGACCAGGGCAAGGCGGTGCGCGGCCTCGATCTGTCCGACGACGAGAAGGCGCTCCTCAAGCCGTTCTGCCTGATCACCGCGAAGCCGGCGATGTACGTGGCGAACGTGAAGGAAGACGGTTTCGAGAACAATCCGCACCTCGACGCGGTGCGCCGGTACGCGGACGGCGAGAAGTCGCCGGTCGTCGCCGTGTGCGCGGCGATCGAGGCGGAGATCGCCGATCTCGACGACGCCGACAAGGAAGCGTTCCTCGCCGACATGGGCATGGACGAGCCGGGCCTCGACCGCGTGATCCGCGCGGGCTTCAAGCTGCTCGGCCTGCAAACGTACTTCACCGCGGGCGTGAAGGAAGTGCGCGCGTGGACGATCCACATCGGCGATACCGCGCCGCAGGCGGCGGGCGTGATCCACACGGATTTCGAGCGCGGCTTCATTCGTGCGCAGACGATCGCCTATGACGACTTCATCGCGTACAAGGGCGAGCAAGGCGCGAAGGAAGCGGGCAAGATGCGCGCGGAAGGCAAGGAATACGTCGTGCACGACGGCGACGTGATGAACTTCCTGTTCAACGTCTGAGCCGCATCGCCGGCCCGGCGGCCGCAGGCGGCGCGTGACATCGCCCGCCGCCTGCGGCCGCCGGGCCGTTTCGCATTCGCGCGCATCGCGCGACTCAGATCGTCGAGCCGAGTGCGGCCGGCACGCAGGCAGTGGCGGCGCGCCGCCGCTGGGCCAGACGTCGCTTCACCGCAAATTCGCCGACACTCGCGACGCCGCGGGCGCCGGCTCGCCGCCGCCGCGCGCACGCCGGTTCATCCACGACGCCGCGACGACGGCGAGCGCGAGCACCGCGGTCGAGCCGACTTCCATCCGGTGATCGTCGCGCAGCAGCATCACGACGAGCACACCGCAGATGAACAGGATCACCGCCCACGTGAGCCACGGGAAGCACCACATCCGCAGCGGCAGGCGCTCGCCCGTCGCGTCGAGCGTCGAGCGCATCCGCAATTGCGAAATCGCGATCACGAGATAGACGAGCAGCGCGATCGCGCCCGACGTCGCGAGCAGGAAACCGAACACCTGCTCGGGCATCACGTAGTTCGCGATCACGGTCAGAAAGCCGAACGCGGTCGACGCGAGCACGGCCGCGCGCGGCGTGCCGCTCGCGTCGGTGCGGCGCAAAAGCGCGGGCGCGTCGCCGCGCGTCGACAGCGAGAAAATCATCCGCGACGCCGTATAGAGCGCCGAATTCAGGCAGCTCGCGACCGATACCAGCACGATCACGTCGATGATCGCCTTCGCATGCGGCACGCCGATCAGCTCCATCGCGCGCTGATACGAGCCGTGCGCGGGCAACAGCGCGTCGTTCCACGGCACGAGCGCCGCGACGACGAAGATCGAGCCGAGATAGAAAAGCGAGATGCGCCAGATCACCGAATTCGTCGCACGGACGATCTGGCGCTCCGGATGCTCGGATTCAGCCGCGGCAATCGTGACGATCTCGGTGCCGAGGAACGAGAACATCGTCGTCAGCATCGCGGCGAGCACCGCGCCGACGCCGTTCGGCATGAAGCCGCCCGCGTTCACGAGCCGCGCCACGCCCGACACGTTCGAGCCCGGCAGCACGCCGACGATCGCCGCGCCGCCGATCACGAGGAACACGACGATCGCGACCACCTTGATGAGCGCGAACCAGAATTCGAATTCGCCGTAGTTCTTGACCGAGAAAAGATTCGTCACGGTGAGCAACGACGTAATGCCGAGCGCGAAGATCCATGTCGCGACGCCGGGAAACCACGCGTTGAGGATCGTCGCCGCGGCCGTCGCCTCGATCGGGATCACGAGCACCCAGAACCACCAGTACAGCCAGCCGATCGTGAAGCCGGCCCAATGGCCGATCGCGCGATCGGCGTAGGTCGAGAACGAGCCGCTGTCCGGCTGCGCGACCGCCATCTCGCCGAGCATGCGCATCACGAGCACGACGAGCAGCCCGGCGATCGCATAGGCGATCAGCGCGGCCGGGCCGGCCTCCGCGATCGCATGCCCCGAACCGACGAACAACCCGGCGCCGATCACGCCCGCGATCGACAGCATCGTGACGTGCCGCGGCTTCAGGCCGGTTCCGAGGCCTGTCTGTCTTCCTTCCATGTCTCCCTCCAAAAAAACGGTTCCGGTATGGCCGGGCATCGCGTGAAGGCGGCGCGGGGGCTTTGTTGTTATCGAACCGTGCGCGGCGCGGCGGGCGTCGCGCGTCGATCGGACGTCATGCCTGCGGCCACTCGGACAGGTTCGCCACGCAGAGCTGCGAGGCCGCGTTTGCAGTGCGCCGCGCATGCGGCGGCGCATTGCGGCGCGCCTGTCGTCGGCATCGTGATCGGCCGCCTTCGAAGCGAAGCAGTGTAAGCATCAAACGGTTTGTGACTAAGAACCAATTAACGAATTTCGATAGAACCACTTGCCGCATCGCCATGCGCGCGAACGTCGAGCGGCCCGTTCGACGCGGCCGCGCGGCCCGAAAAGCCGTGCGCAAAACGCGCCGGACGCCCGCGCGCGATGTTTCGTGAAACACACGTCACAGCAGCGGAAAACGCGCGTCATCGACAATCCGATCATGCGGACCCGTGCGCCCTGTCGTCTCGCCCTGTCGTCTCGCCCTGTCCCCGCACCCTCTCGTCACGCCCTCTCGTCACGCCACCATCCCGTCGCGCCATTTCACCGGCACGAGCGCACGCCACTCGCGCAGCAGCAGCGCCTTCACGGTGCCGAGGTGCGCGGCCGACCGGCGTACCCACACGATCGGCCATCCGACGTATTGATCGGTCACGTGGAACTCGTCCGACGCCGACTCGATCACCCATGTGCGCTTGTCGGAGCTGACGCCCTTGACGACGCGCGCCGCTGTCATCGCGTCATCACGTCATCGCACGCACCATCACACCATCGCGCAAGCAGCCTGCCGCGCGCCTTGAGCGCCGGCGTGCCGTACGGCGTGTCGTCCTTGACGCCGCGCCACGCAAGCGCGATCTCCGTACTGCCGACGCCGATCGCGCCGAGCAACATCACCGCCGCCGCGGGCTTCACACCGTGGTCGAGCACATGGGGCGCGAGGTGAACGCACGCCGCGAACACGCCGAACGAGCGCGCGACGCAAAGCGCATACCATCGAACGCCCGCGACGGAGACGGACCGAAGACGAATCGCGCGGCCGCCCGGCGCGCAGCCCGTCGCCAGCCACATCGCAACGACGAGCCGCCGAAGACGAGGAACCAGCCATAAGCCGCAACGAACCGCATCATGTCGGCCGATTCTGTCGAAAAACATCGGTCCGAGCGCGACCGGGCCGCCGTGCGGATCATGCGCTTCCCGGACCGTTTCGCGAGCCGCGAGCGCGCGTCGTTCGAGAAAATCGGTAAAGCAACGCCGCGCCACGGCCATCGAATCGCCCAACGAAATCGCCCATTTGTCGACATTGCGATACGGCCCGCTCCCGACCGAGCGATCCGGCGTGCCCCCGCCGCGGCCAGCCGCGCGCCGCTGGCCGCCGGGCGACTCGCCTATCGCGATGCCGCCCGCTCGCACTGCAAAGGCCGCGCCTTCAGGGCCGACTTGATCTCGGCCATCTTGCGCGGCGAATCCGCGAGCACCGCATCGATCCCGAGGCACGCCGCTGCACGATAGTCGTCGGCGTCGTTCACAGCGATCGCGAGAATGCGGGCGTTCGCACGCCGCCTGAAGCACGCGACGGTCGCGGGCGTCCATAGCGTCGCCGTCACGTCCGATACGCCTTCGCCCAACGTGAAGCGCTCGGTCACCGTCAATTTCCGGTGCATCTCGAAACCGGTCCACACGGGCGCGCCGGGCGCACTGGGCGCTTGCGGCGCGCCTTCGCACGCGCCGCCGAGCAGCACGCTCACGAGCCGCGCTCGCGTCGCATCGCGCGACTCGAAGAGCCGCGCCTGCGGATACGACACGAACGCCGCCTGGTAAGCCGCGTCGGTCGAATAGATCGTCACGCGCGGCCATGCGGCCTCGCTCGTCAGCACGTCCGCGACCGCCTTCGCCTGCGGCCCGGCGGGCAACGCCTTCATGTCGAGCACGACGGGCAGCGCGGGCGCAATCGCGCGCAGCGCGTCGCGCAGCGTCGGAATGCCGGCCGGACGGGCGCGATACGGATAGCGCCCGCTCGCGTCGCGGAAATTCCAGCCGGCGTTCATCCGGGCGAGCTGCGCGGCGGTGTACCGGGCGACCGAGCCGCTCGACTGCGTGAGCGCCGACAGATCGGCGGGCCGGTACAGCACCGGGATGCCGTCGCGGCTCAGTTGAACGGTCAGCCAGATCGCGTCCGCGCGATTCGCCACGGCCTCGCGAATCGCCTCGAGCGTGTTCTCCGGCGCGTCGCCCGTGCCGCCGCGGTGCGCGACGACGAGCGGCAGCGCCGCGGGCGCTTCGCCGATCGGCCCGCCGCCCGCGCACGCGGCGAGCCCGATGGTGACGCCCGCGAGCGCCGCCCGCCATCCCATCCAGCTGATCAATCGACTCATCGGCTTGCTTCCCCCATCAAAATGCCTCCCCCTCTTGATCTGACGATGCGCGGCGGATTTTCTTCAGCGCTTCGCCGCGGTTAAGATGCCGTCGGGCCATCGGCCACCATCGACAACGACAATCGAGAGAGACCATGTTCAATCCGCTGCCGCACGCGGCGCGGCGCATCGCTGTCGCGCTGACGATCGCGGCGCTTGCGCTCGCCCCCGCCTTCGCCCCCGCCTTCGCTTATTCGCCGAGCGCACCCGCCGTCGGCGGCGAAGCCGACCTCGACCGCCACGACACGTACCGAACCCGCGACGGAGAAACCGTGCACGCGCCCGCGCATTCGAAATCGGGCCGCGCCCCCGAAGGTGCGACGGCCCGTTGTCGCGACGGCGCATACAGCTTCAGCCGGCATCGACGCGGCACGTGCTCGGGGCACGGCGGCGTCGCCGCCTGGCTCTAGGCGGCGACGCGACGTCGCAAAGCGGTCGAGGCGCAGTCCGAGCATCGCGGAATCGGTATCGTGCTCCGCGATGCACGCTCGACGCGCCGCATCCGCGACGGGCGACATCATGGCAGCGCCCGGCAGCCGCAACGCATCTTCTCGACACCGGTGCCGACACGGGCACTGCGTTTGCCTTTGCCTTTGCCTTTGCCTTTGCCTTTGCCTTTGCCTTCGCCTTTGCCTTCGCCTTCGCCTTCGCCTTCGACTTCGACGCCGACTTCGACGCCGATTCAGCCGCCCGCCACGCATCGCGCCGCCGCTCGCGCATCACACCGGCGTCGCCGCAAGGCGTCGCGCGTGCGCGCCGCCGCCGCGCTCCCCGCGCCCGATTGAAGCGGCCCCAAAGCGCGCCCGGCGCGCGAGCGCACCGCGTCGAAGTACAATGGCGGTTCGCGCCGCGCAGCCGCGGCGGCACCGCCGGCACGCGCCGCGGCCGCTTCCACGAACCGAACCGAATCGCACACGCCGCCGCCTGCCGCCTGCCGCCAGCCGGCGCGCGGCCGCGTGAACTACTTCCACTCTTTCAATCACGCAGATGGCCCAATACGTTTTCACGATGAACCGGGTCGGCAAGATCGTGCCGCCCAAGCGCCAGATTCTGAAGGACATCTCGCTGTCGTTCTTCCCCGGCGCGAAGATCGGCGTGCTCGGCCTGAACGGCTCGGGCAAGTCGACGCTGATCAAGATCATGGCGGGCGTCGACAAGGACATCGAAGGCGAAGCCACGCCGATGCCGAACCTGAACATCGGCTACCTGCCGCAGGAGCCGCAGCTCGATCCGACCAAGACCGTGCGCGAAGCGGTCGAGGAAGGCCTGGGCGACCTGTTCCAGGCGCACAAGAAGCTCGACGAGATCTACGCGGCCTATGCCGAGCCGGACGCCGACTTCGACGCGCTCGCCGCCGAGCAGGCGAAATACGAGGCGATCCTCGCCGCGAGCGACGGCGGCAGCCCCGAGCAGCAGCTCGAAGTCGCGGCCGACGCGCTGCGCCTACCGCCGTGGGACGCGAAGATCGAGCACCTGTCGGGCGGCGAGAAGCGCCGCGTCGCGCTCTGCAAGCTGCTGCTCGAAAAACCCGACATGCTGCTGCTCGATGAGCCGACCAACCACCTCGACGCCGAATCGGTCGACTGGCTCGAGCAGTTCCTCACGCGCTTCCCGGGCACCGTCGTCGCGGTCACGCACGATCGCTACTTCCTCGACAACGCGGCCGAATGGATTCTCGAACTCGACCGTGGCCACGGCATTCCGTGGAAGGGCAACTACAGCAGCTGGCTCGACCAGAAGGAAGACCGCCTGAAGCAGGAAGAAGCGTCGGAATCGGCGCGCCAGAAGGCGATCAAGAAGGAACTGGAGTGGGTGCGCCAGAACCCGAAGGGCCGCCAGGCGAAGTCGAAGGCGCGCATCGCGCGCTTCGAGGAGCTGAACAGCCAGGAATACCAGAAGCGCAACGAGACGCAGGAAATCTTTATTCCGGTCGGCGACCGCCTCGGCAACGAAGTGATCGAGTTCAAGAACGTCAGCAAGGCGTACGGCGATCGCCTGCTGATCGACAACCTGAGCTTCAAGATCCCGGCCGGCGCGATCGTCGGCATCATCGGGCCGAACGGTGCGGGCAAGTCGACGCTGTTCCGGATGCTGACGGGCAAGGAACAGCCGGATTCGGGCGAAGTCGTGATGGGGCCGACCGTGAAGCTCGCGTACGTCGACCAGAGCCGCGACGCGCTCGACGGCTCGAAGACGGTGTTCGAGGAAATCTCGGGCGGCGCCGACGTGCTGACGGTGGGCAAGTACGAGACGCCGTCGCGCGCGTACATCGGCCGCTTCAACTTCAAGGGCGGCGACCAGCAGAAGATCGTCGGCAACCTGTCAGGCGGCGAGCGCGGCCGCCTGCACCTCGCGAAGACGCTGATCTCGGGCGGCAACATGCTGCTGCTCGACGAGCCGTCGAACGACCTCGACGTCGAAACGCTGCGCGCGCTCGAAGACGCGCTGCTCGAATTCGCGGGCTCGGTGATGGTGATCTCGCACGACCGCTGGTTCCTCGACCGGATCGCGACGCACATCCTCGCGTTCGAAGGCGATTCGCAGGTCACGTTCTTCGACGGCAACTACCAGGAGTACGAGGCCGACAAGCGCGCGCGTCTCGGCGAAGAAGCGGCGAAGCCGAAGCGCCTGCGCTACAGGCCGATCAGCCGGTAACGAACGGCGCGCGAACGCGTTCGCCGCCCGCGAGGATCGACGCCGCGCGGGCGGCGAACGCTCCCGCGGCCGGCGAGCCGCGAACGCCGCGGCAACGGCCGGCGTGCAATGCGCAACGGAACGACGCCGCGACGCGCCCGCCGTATCGCGCGCAACGCGACACATCGCCGAACAAAAAAACGGGCGACGTGAATTGCAACCCGAAGGTTCGATCAGCGATCGACCTTTTTGAGGTGCAATTCACGTCGCCCGTTTTTTCATGCGCATCGCCGACGCGCCCGCCGACGGCGCCCACGCGCAACAGCCCGCCGCGGCAGCGGCCCGAACCGCCACGCCGCCACGCCGTCGCTTCGTCAGCCGAGCACGCCCAGCTCGCGCAGCCGCGCCTCCGTCGTCCCGGCGCTCGTATGGTGAATCCCGTGCCAGCCGAGCGCGGTCGCGGCCGCCGCGTTCTTCGCGTTGTCGTCGATGAAGACGAGCTCGTGCGGCGCGACGCCCGGCAGATGCGGCTCGATCCGCGCGCGCATCTCGCGGTAGATCGCCGGATCGGGCTTCACGAGCTTCACGCGCCCAGACACGACGATGTCCGTGAAGCGCCGCAGCACCGGAAAGTTCTCCCACGCGTACGGAAACGTCTGCGCGGACCAGTTCGTGAGGCCGAAAAGCGGCATGCCGCGCGCATCGAGCCTGTCGACGAGCGCGGCGCCGCCCGCGAGCACGCCGCCGATCATCTCGTGCCAGCGCGCGTAGAACGCGCGGATCAGCGCCTCGTGCTCGGGAAACTGCGCGACGCGCTCCGCGGTCGCCTCTTCGAGCGTCTGGCCGCCGTCCTGCTTGATGACCCAGTCCATCCCGCATACGTGCGTGAGAAACCAGCGCCGCTCGGCTTCGTCGGGAATCAACTGCTTATACAGATACTCGGGGCTCCAGTCGATCAGCACGCCGCCGAAATCGAACACGACTGCCTTGATGGTCATGCGAACTCCGTGACGAGCACATCGTCGAGCGGCCGCGGCGCGACGCCGTTGCCCGAGAACGTGCAGTTGCGCCAGATGAAATTGTGATGCGCGATGACCTGCGCCGCGCTCAGGTGCGCCCGATCGTTCGTCGTGTGCAGATCGGAGACGACCGTCGTCCGGTAGCCGAGGAGCGCCGCGCGGCGCGCCGCCGAATCGACGCAGAATTCCGATGCGTAACCGCAGATCACGACCGCGTCGATCCCGTGCGCGTCGAGCTGCGCGGCGAGCGGCGTGTCGTGGAACGCATCGCTTTCGCGCTTGCGGACCCGCCAGTCGGCATCCGCGCACACGAGCTCCGCGTGCAGCCGCCAGCCGGGCGTGTCGGGCACGATGTCGTCGGCCGCGTCGCCGTCGTGCTGCACGAAGCACACGGGCGCGCCCGCCGCGCGCGCCGCCGCCGTCAGCCGGTTGATGCCCGCGACGACCTCGTCCAGCCGATGCGCGGGATTCGCCCGCTGCAGCAGCCCGCGCTGCATGTCGACCACGATCACCGCTACGTTCGCCATCCGTCGCCCTCCGTCGTTGTCGTTCGATCGTGCCGGCCGCCGGTTGCGGGGCGCTCGTTGCCGGCCGCCGGTTGCGGATCGCTCATCGCCGGTTTAACTGCCAGCCGCCGACCCCATCGGCCGGCATCAAGCGCCGCGCGCGTCAGATCGGCTGCGTGCGCGCGTCGAGCCACGCCTTCGCGTCGCCCGACACGTGCTTGCCGACCCGCTCGCGCACCGCCGCATGGTACGCATTCAGCCACGCGCGCTCGTGGTCGTCGAGGAGCGCGGGCAGCACGCAGCGCGTGTCGATCGGGCAGAGCGTCAGCGTCTCGAATTCAAGGAAGTCGCCGAATTCGGTCTGCCCCGCCGTGCGGTTCACGACGAGGTTCTCGATCCGCACGCCCCACTTCTGCGGCCGGTACACGCCCGGCTCGATCGACGTGATCATCCCCTCTTCCATCGCCGTGTACGGCTCCGCGGGCGCGTAGTGCGAAATCACCTGCGGCCCCTCGTGCACGTTCAGGAAATAGCCGACGCCGTGCCCCGTGCCGTGCCCGTAGTCGAGCCCGGCCGCCCACATCGGCGCGCGCGCGATCGCGTCGAGCATCGGCGAGCGAATGCCGCGCGGAAAGCGCGCGCGCGACAGCGCCATCATCGCCTTCAGCACGATCGTGAAATCGCGCCGGTGCGCGTCGCCGATCGCGCCGACGGGCACGACCCGCGTGATGTCGGTCGTCCCGCTCAGATACTGGCCGCCCGAATCGATCAGCAGCAAGCCGTCGCCTTCGATCGTCGCGTGCGCGGCACGCGTCGCGCGGTAGTGCGGCATCGCGCCGTTCGCGTTGAAGCCCGCGATCGTCGCGAAGCTCGGCGACACGTAGCCCGGCCGGCGCTCGCGCGCGGCGGTGAGCTGTTCGTCGATCGTCAGCTCGGTGATCGTCTCGCGGCCGAGCGCGCCTTCGAACCACGCGAAGAACTCGGCGAGCGCCGCGCCGTCGAGCTCCATCGTCGCGCGCACGTGCTCGATCTCGGCGGGCGTCTTGCGCGACTTCGCGAACGTCGACGGATTCACCGCCTCGATCACGCGCACCTGCTGCGGCACCGCCTGCAGCAGCCCGTACGTGACGCGGCGCGGATCGATCAGAAGCCCCGCGCCCTCCGGCAGCGCGGCGAGCGCCGCGGCCGCCGCGTCGTACGGCTGCACGTCCACGCCGTCCCGCGCGAGCGACGTCGCGAGTTCGGCCGACACCTTGCCGTCGGCGACGAAGAGCGTCGCGCGCTCGAGGCCGACGAGCGCATGCGCGACGAACACCGGGTTGTAGTTCACGTCTGCGCCGCGCAGATTGAAGAGCCACGCGAGATCGTCGAGCGTCGAGACGAAGTGCCACTGCGCGCCCTGCTCCTGCATCGCGCGGCGCACCTGCGCGAGCTTGCCCGCGCGCGCCGTGTCGGCCTGCGGCGCCGCGTGCTCGAACACCGCGTCGGCGGGCAGCGACGGGCGCTGCGGCCAGATCGCGTCGAGCAAATCGAGATCGGTGCGCAGCACGATGCCGCGCGGCGTGAGCGCCGAGGTCAACGCGCGCGCCGCCGCGACGCCGAGCACCGCGCCGTCGACGCCGACCGTCGTGCCCTCGGGCACGTGCTCGGCGAGCCACTCGACGTGCGGCTGCGTCTGCTGGCCGCCCATCATCTTCATCAGCTCGACGCCCGTGCCGGCGAGCTGCGCTTCGGCCTGCACCCAGTAGCGGCTGTCGAGCCAGAGGCCGGCGAAATCGGCGGTCACGACAAGCGTGCCCACCGAGCCGGTGAAGCCCGACAGCCATTGCCGCGCCTGCCAGCGCTCGGGCAAATACTCGGACAAATGGGGGTCGGCGGACGGCACCACGTAGGCGGCCAGATCCTCGCGCGCCATCGCGCCGCGCAGCAGGGCAAGACGCGCCGGCACGGGCGACGGGTCGGGGAGTCGGGCATTCATGATTTCACCTGCAAACGTTCAGCGGCGGGCCAGAAGGCCCACCGTCACGGCAACGGCGAGAAGCGCGGCGGCCGTACAAACCGGCCATTCGAGCGTCTCGCCGTCGTAAAAGAGTCCTGTCACATTGCCGGCCATCTTCGCGGCCGCGGCGCCCAGCAGGCCCGCCGCGACGGCGAGCCACAGCGACGCGCGACTCAGGCGGCGCAGCGGGTTGAGCGCCCAGCCGAGCAAGCCGACGGCAAAGCCCAGCACGACGATTCCAAACCAGTTCATTCAACGCCTCTTCTGCTGTCGGACTCGCCCCATCGGCACGAGCGGCGCGGCAAACGCCATGCTTCGCGCCATCGACGGCCGGCGGCGCGGCGGCGCACGAAACGACCGCCGCCCACCCGCCGTGCAGGCCGCCCGCACGACGCGACGACGGAACAACGTCCGATGCGATCCGGCCTGATCGCGGCACCGCTCGTTGCGGCGGCGCCGACGCGCCGAGCCGCTCGTTCGATCCCGCGCCGCGCGCCGCCGCAGCGGCGCCCCCGTTTCGCAGACCATCATTTTCGCACCGTTTCGGGGTCGCTTTTCAAAAAGGCGCGGCATGACGTCGCGCCCGGCAGACGATTCGCCGCCGCGACCGCGGTTTCGCCCGCCTGCGGCGGGCAGGCGCGGCCCCGGCCGAGCGCGGCGGGCGCGGTTCGCCGTGCCCGCGGCGCGGACGCGAAGACGGCGCGCGGCCGCGCGGCCCGCGGAAATGGGTCGCCGCGCATGCGGGCCATGGGTTTGCCGTCGAAACGCTATAATATGGGACTAAACGATAGCCTCTTGGACATGCAGCTCCTCACGATCGGAATCAACCACCACACTGCGCCTGTCGCCCTGCGCGAACGCGTGGCGTTTCCGCTCGAACAGATCAAGCCTGCACTCGCGACGTTCAAGAGCGTCCTCCTCGGCCACCCGGCGCCGAATTCGCCCGAAGCGGCGATCCTGTCGACCTGCAACCGCACCGAGCTGTACTGCGCGACCGACGATCGCGCGGCGCGCGACGCCGCGATCCGCTGGATGTCCGACTATCACCGGATTCCCGCCGACGAGCTCGCGCCGCACGTGTACGCGCTGCCGCAGTCCGAGGCGGTGCGCCACGCGTTCCGCGTCGCGTCGGGGCTCGATTCGATGGTGCTCGGCGAAACCCAGATCCTCGGCCAGATGAAGAACGCGGTGCGCACCGCGTCCGAGGCCGGCTCGCTCGGCACCTACCTGAACCAGTTGTTCCAGCGCACGTTCGCGGTCGCGAAGGAAGTGCGCGGGACGACCGAGATCGGCGCGCAGTCGGTGTCGATGGCGGCCGCGGCCGTGCGGCTCGCGCAGCGGATCTTCGAGCAAGTGGCGCAGCAGCGCGTGCTGTTCATCGGCGCGGGCGAGATGATCGAGCTCTGCGCGACGCACTTCGCCGCGCAAGGCCCGCGCGAGCTCGTCGTCGCGAACCGCACCGCCGAGCGCGGCGCGAAGCTCGCCGAGCGCTTCGGCGGCCGCGCGATGCCGCTCGCCGACCTGCCCGCGCGGATGCACGAGTTCGACATCATCGTGTCGTGCACCGCGTCGACGCTGCCGATCATCGGCCTCGGCGCCGTCGAGCGCGCGGTGAAGGCGCGCCGCCACCGGCCGATCTTCATGGTCGACCTCGCGGTGCCGCGCGACATCGAGCCCGAAGTCGGCGAGCTGAAGGACGTGTTCCTCTACACGGTCGACGATCTCGGCGCGATCGTTCGCGAAGGCAACGCGTCGCGGCAAGCGGCCGTCGCGCAGGCCGAGGCGATCATCGAGACGCGCGTGCAGAATTTCATGCAGTGGCTCGACGCGCGCAGCATCGTGCCCGTGATCCGCCACATGCACACGCAGGCCGACGCGCTGCGCCGCGCGGAAGTCGAGCGTGCGCAGAAGATGCTCGCGCGCGGCGACGATCCGGCCGCCGTGCTCGACGCGCTGTCGCAGGCGCTCACCAACAAGCTGATCCACGGCCCGACGAGCGCGCTGAACCGCGCGAACGGCGCCGATCGCGATTCGCTGATCGAGCTGATGCGCGGCTTCTACCAGCACGCGCCCCGCTCGTCGGACTCGTCGGGCCGTTAGCGGCGCCTGCCAGTCCGTCCCCTCCTTCCCCTTTCGAACTCTTCCCCGGGAGCGTCGCTCCGCACCATGAAGACGAGCATGCAAAGCAAGCTCGACCAGCTCACAACCCGGCTGGCCGAACTGAACGACCTGTTGAGCCGCGAGAACGTCACCGCGGACCTCGACCAGTACCGCAAGCTGACGCGCGAGCACGCGGAAATCGGCCCCGTCGTCGAGCATTACGCGCAGTGGCGCCAGGCGCGCGCCGACGAGCTCGCCGCGCAGGAGCTGCTCGGCGACGCGTCGATGCGCGACTTCGCCGAGGACGAGCTGCGCGGCGCGCGCGAGCGGATGGGCCGCCTCGCGAGCGAACTGCAGACGATGCTGCTGCCGAAGGACCCGAACGACGAGCGCAACATCTTCGTCGAAATCCGCGCGGGCACGGGCGGCGACGAATCGGCGCTGTTCGCGGGCGATCTGCTGCGGATGTACCTGCGCTACGCGGAGCGGCAGCGCTGGCAGGTCGAGATGATGTCGGAGAGCGCGTCGGATCTTGGCGGCTACAAGGAAGTGATCGTGCGGATCGCGGGCTACGGCGCGTACTCGCGCCTGAAGTTCGAATCGGGCGGCCACCGCGTGCAGCGCGTGCCGGCGACCGAGACGCAGGGCCGCATCCACACGTCCGCGTGCACGGTCGCGGTGATGCCGGAAGCCGACGAGATCGGCGAAGTCGAGATCAATCCCGCCGACCTGCGGATCGACACCTTCCGCGCGTCGGGCGCGGGCGGCCAGCACATCAACAAGACCGATTCGGCGGTGCGCGTCACGCACATCCCGACGGGGATCGTCGTCGAATGCCAGGACGACCGCTCGCAGCACAAGAACAAGGACCGCGCGCTGAAGGTGCTCGCCGCGCGAATCAAGGACAAGCAGTATCACGAGCAGCACGCGAAGGAAGCGGCCACGCGCAAGAGCCTGATCGGCTCGGGCGACCGCTCCGAGCGAATCCGCACGTACAACTTCCCGCAGGGCCGGATGACCGATCACCGGATCAACCTGACGCTGTACAAGCTCGAGCAGATCATGGACGGCGATCTCGACGAGCTGATCGCCGCGCTCGTCAGCGAGCATCAGGCCGAGCTGCTCGCGTCGCTCGGCGACGCCGAATGACGCGGCCCGCAAAGCGCGCACGATGACCACGACGAAGCCCACGCCCGCCACCGCCGCCGAGCTGCTGCGCACGTCGCCGCTCGACGCGGTCGACGCGCGGGCCCTGCTCGCGCACGCGCTCGGCTGGACCCGCACGCAGCTGATCACGCGCGCCGACGAGCCGCTCGACGCAGCCGCGCTCGAGCGCTACCTCGCGCTGCAAGCGCGCCGCGCGGCGGGCGAGCCGGTCGCGCAGCTCACCGGCGCGCGCGAGTTCTTCGGCCTCGAATTCGACGTGACGCCGGACGTGCTGATCCCGCGCCCGGAAACGGAGCTGCTCGTCGAGACCGCGCTCGACGCGATCGACGGCGTGCCGTCGCCGCGCGTGCTCGATCTCGGCACGGGCAGCGGCGCGATCGCGGTGTCGATCGCATCCGAGCGGCCCGACGCGCGCGTATGGGCGCTCGACCGCTCGGCCGCGGCGCTCGACGTCGCGCGCCGCAACGCGCGCAAGCTGCTCGATCCGGCGCGGCCGGGCGGCCCGCTGCAGTTTCTCGAAAGCGACTGGTACGCGGCGCTCGATCCCGGCCTGCGCTTTCACGTCGTGGTCAGCAACCCGCCGTACATCGCGCGGCACGATCCGCACCTCGCCGAGGGCGATCTGCGCTTCGAGCCGCGCGGCGCGCTCACCGACGACGACGACGGGCTCGCCGCGATCCGCGCGATCGTTGCGGGTGCGCATGCGTTCGTCGCGCCGGGCGGCGCGCTGTGGATCGAACACGGTTACGATCAGGCGGCCGCGGTGCGCGCGCTCCTCGGCGCGGCGGGCTTCGCCGACGTCGAATCGCTCGCGGATCTCGCGTCGATCGAGCGCGCCACGGGCGGCCGCCTGCCCGGCTGACGCCGCGGGCGGCGCCCGCCGCTCCAGATGAAATCCAGTATCATTTCTCTTCTCACGCCCCGCTACAGCAAGGTCACTCATGGACACCCAACAACGCATCAAGCAAATCGTCGACGAAAACCCGGTCGTGCTCTTCATGAAAGGCACCGCGCAGTTCCCGATGTGCGGCTTTTCGGGCCGCGCCGTCCAGGTGCTGAAGGCGTGCGGCGTCGACCAGTTCAAGACGGTCAACGTCCTCGAAGACGAAGAGATCCGCCAGGGCATCAAGGAATTCTCGAACTGGCCGACGATCCCGCAGCTCTACGTGAAGGGCGAATTCGTCGGCGGCTCGGACATCATGATGGAGATGTACCAGTCGGGCGAGCTGCAGCAGCTCTTCACCGCCTGACCCATCCCCTTCGATGGAGCCTCGTCCGGCGCCGCCGCGACGCCTGATCATCGCGATCACGGGCGCCACCGGCGCGATCTACGGCGTGCGCATGCTCGACATGCTGCGCGCGTCGGGCGGCGTCGAGACGCACCTGCTGATCTCGAGCGCCGGCTGGCTCAACATCCAGCACGAGCTGCAACTGCCGAAGGACGACGTCCTGGCGCGCGCCGACGTCGTCCATTCGGTGCGCGACGTCGGCGCGAGCATCGCGTCCGGCTCGTTCGCGACCGACGGCATGGTCGTCGCGCCGTGCTCGATGAGAACGCTCGCGAGCATCGCGCAGGGCCTGTCCGACAATCTCATCACCCGCGCCGCCGACGTCACGCTCAAGGAGCGCCGCCGCCTCGTGCTGCTCGTGCGCGAGACGCCGTTCAACCTCGCGCATCTGCGCAACATGACGGCCGTCACCGAAATGGGCGGCGTGATCTTTCCGCCGCTGCCCGCGTTCTATGCGATGCCGAAGACGATCGGCGACATGGTCGACCATACGGTCGCGCGCGTGCTCGACATGTTCGCGCTCGGCGCGCCGCGCACGGCGCCGTGGCAGGGGTTGCGCGAGCCCGGTTGACGTCGGGCGCGGAGGCCGGCCCGGCGACGCTTTTCCGCGTCGGCGCATCAAGCGGGCGCGCGCCGCGCCTGTTGCGCCCGTCGCG
Source organism: Burkholderia savannae (assembly GCF_001524445.2). Taxonomy (NCBI): domain Bacteria; kingdom Pseudomonadati; phylum Pseudomonadota; class Betaproteobacteria; order Burkholderiales; family Burkholderiaceae; genus Burkholderia; species Burkholderia savannae. The sequence goes on along the minus strand of NZ_CP013417.1, from coordinate 296,378 downwards.
CTCATTGGCGCGCAATCCCGCGTCGCGGCGTCGCGACCACTCGCCGCCACTGGCCACCGCGTTATCGCCTCCCGCGATTAACAACACTCAATACACAATCAAATCCGTTTTTCATATTTATCAATGAGCGGTGCGAGCCTATAGTCGTAGGCAATATCACTTCGCAGAAGTCCCGATCGCCATGAACCGCCTTCCGTCCCTCTACCTGTCGCACGGCGCCCCGACGCTGCCGATCGATCCGACGCTGCCGTCGGGCGCATTCACCACGCTCGGCGGCGAGCTGCCGCGCCCGCGCGCGGTGCTGATGTTGTCCGCGCACTGGCTCACGCAGCAGCCCGTCGTCAGCACGGCCGAGCGGCCCGACACGATCCACGATTTCTACGGCTTTCCGCGCGCACTCTACGAGATCCGCTATCCGGCGCCCGGCGCGCCCGACGTCGCCGCCCGCGCAGCCTCGCTGCTCGGCGACGCGGGCATCGAGACCGCGGCCACGCCGCACGGCCTCGACCACGGCGCGTGGGTGCCGATGCTGCTGATGTTCCCGGACGCCGACGTGCCGGTCGCGCAGTTGTCGATCCAGCCGCGCGCCGACGCGGCGCACCACTTTCGCGTCGGTCGCGCGCTGCGGTCGCTGCGCGACGAAGGCGTGATGGTGATCGGCTCGGGCCAGATCACGCACAACCTGCGGGCGGCGGATTTCTCGGCCGCGCCCGAGGACGCGGACCCGCGCGTCGCCGAATTCACCGGCTGGTTCGAGGAGAAGCTCGCCGCGCGCGACGTCGACGCGCTGCTCGACTACCGCCGCCAGGCGCCGCACGCGGCGCTGATGCATCCGACCGACGAGCACCTGCTGCCCGTGTTCGCGGCGCTCGGCGCGGCGGACGACGATTACCGATTGCGCATCCAGTCGCTCGGCACGTACCAGCGCATGCTCGCGATGACGAATTACGTGTTCGACTCGGCGGCCTGACGGGCGCGGCGCCGGATTCCGGCGTTCCGGAAAGCTCGGGCTTGCGGGCTGCGGCGCTCCGAGAATCGCCCGTAAACGACGAAGCCCGCCCGGGGCACCCGGGGCGGGCTTCGCGCAAGCGATCCAGCATCCGCCGCCGCCGATCGCGGGCAGCGGACGGTGCGATTACGCGCCGACTCCTTCGAGGATCTCGTCGCGCGATTCGCGCTCGTCGAGATATTCGGTGCGATAGCCGGTGTTCACGCCCCAGTAGTAGAACACGAGCGAGATCGCCGCGACGACCAGCATGTCCCAGCCGTACGGCAGCACATTGCGGCCGCCGAACTCCTTGCTGCCGATGAGCGAGAGCACGGCCATCGTCGGCAGGTACGCGACGAGCCACCACGCGGCCTTCAGGTCGCGGCCCCAGCCGCTCCAGCCGGACTTGCCCTGGAAATAGAAGTAGACGGGCAGCGCGACGACCATCAGCAGGATGATCTCGCCCGTCAGCGGCCACTTCGCCCAGTACAGGATCAGCGACGCGCACACGAACGCGAACGGCGCGATCAGCTTCATGCCGGGAATCGACAGCGGACGCTCGAGGTCCGTCGCCGCGCGGCGCAGCGCCATCAGGCTGATCGGGCCCGTCAGGTACGAGATCACGGTCGCGACCGAGATCACCGCCGCGAGCGAGCTCCAGCCGCGGAAGAAGAACAGGAAGATGAACGACACGAACAGGTTGAACCACATCGCGGGGCGCGGCACGCCGTAGAGCGGATGCACGCTGCCGAAGATCTTCGGCATCGTGTTGTTGCGCTCCATCGCGTAGATCATGCGGGTCGTCGTCGCCATGTAGGTCGTGCCGGTGCCGCTCGGGCTCACGAACGCGTCGACATACAGCAGGATCGCGAGCCAGTTCAGGTTCAGCGCGATCGCGAGCTCCGCGAACGGCGAAGCGAAGTTGAAGTGCGCCCAGCCCTTCGCGACGTCGGCCGGATTCACCGCGCCGATGTATGCGACTTGCAGCAGCACGTAGATCACGAGCGCGATCAGGATCGACGAGATCACCGCGAACGGCACGCTGCGCGACGGATTGCGCGCTTCGCCGGCGAGATTCACGGGGCTTTGGAAGCCGTTGAACGCGAACACGATGCCGCTCGTCGCGACCGCGGTCAGCACGGCCGACCAGCCGTACGGCGCGAAGCTCGACGAGCCGCCCGACGTGCCGAGGTTCTCGCCGTGGAAGCTCGACAGCATCAGGCCGAGGATCGTGACGCCGGGAATCAGGAACTTGAAGATCGTGATCGCGGTGTTCGCGCGCGCGAAGAGCTTCACGCCCCAGTAGTTGAGCAGGAAGTAGACGACCACGAGGACGGCGGACAACAGCAGCCCCGGTGTCGTGAGTTCGCCGTTGACGAACAGCGCGTGCGCCCACGCATACGGCCAGGTGCTCATGTACTGGATCGACGCCTCGGCCTCGATCGGAATCACCGAGACGATCGCGATCCAGTTCGCCCACGCGCTGATGAAGCCGACGAGCGAGCCGTGCGAGTAGCGCGCATAGCGAACCATGCCGCCCGATTCGGGGAACATCGCGCCGAGTTCGGCGTAGGTGAGCGCAATGGCGAGAATCACGACCGCGCCGATGATCCACGCGCAGATGGCGGCCGGCCCGGCGATCTTGGCGGCTTTCCACGCGCCGAACAGCCAGCCCGATCCGATGATCGATCCCAGCCCGGTCAGCATCAAGGCGAACGGGCCGATGTTCCGTTGAATAGAACTCTTCACAACCTCTCCTATGTCTCAACAAGCAAGGTCGGCGCCGCCAGGGATCGAGCCGGACGGCACCGCGCATGCATTCTTGGGGGACAGGTTGCCCGATCGGGAGCAACCCATCCGCGCGCGGCGCGTAGTTTAACGGTTGCACCGGTCGATGGACGCAAAAAATCGATCGCGCCTACAAAAAATTCATGACAATGGCAAGCTTTGTAAGCTCTAATGTCTCGTTTACTAGGCAATAACCCTGAGACATGATGGAAGAGGATTGACCGCCGAATCGAATAGTCGTATAAACGATGGGGCAGGATTTCAAGCGGCGAGTGAATAGGTTCTTTCGTAGTTCGCCCATCAACGGTACTCCGGTTGGTCCCATTACCCCTTCCTTGATTTTCATGCGCTCCCCGGGCTTTGGCCCTGTTTTACATTTTTAGGAACAAGTTATGGCAACCGGTACCGTCAAGTGGTTCAACGACGCTAAGGGTTTTGGTTTCATCACGCCGGAAGGCGGTGGCGAGGATCTCTTCGCGCATTTCTCGGAAATCCGCACCGAAGGCTTCAAGACGCTGCAAGAAAACCAGAAGGTCGAATTCGAAGTGAAGACCGGCCCGAAGGGTCTGCAAGCAGCGAACATCAAGCCGCTGTAAGCGCAGCACGAGATTTCGCAGCACAGTAAAAAGCCCCGCTCAGGCGGGGCTTTTTATTTGTCCGGCTCGCCGGCGTGTCCGGCGCGCCTGCGCGCAGCGCGACACGCGCGCCCGCGCGGTGTTCGGGGCGTTCGGGCGTTTTTGGTCGCTCGAACGCCCGCCGCGCGCTCAGCGCTCGAGACGCCCGACGTCGAACGCGCGCCGGCGAGCCGCGTCAGCCGCCATACACGCGCTGCGCGTGGATGCCGAGCCCCGTCGCGACGCTCGCGAGGCGGTCGCCGTACACGGGCTGCGCGTCCGGGAAGGCCGCCGCGAGCGCGCCGGACAGGAACGCGAGCCCTGTCGAGCCGCCCGTGAAGTACAGCGCGCCGACGTCGTGCGGCGATATCCCCGCGAGCCGCACCGTCTCGCGCGCGGCGTCGACGATTCGCGTAGTCTCGTCGCGGCTCGCGTCGATCAGTTGGTCCGCGTCGAACGCGATCAGCAGATCCTCTTCGACGTCGTTCAGATCGATCATCGTCTCGCCGCCCGCCGACACGCCGATCTTCGCCTCCTCCGCGCGCGCGGCGAGCGCGTGGCCGAGCCGCCGCTCGACGACGCGCAGCAGGCGCTCGAAATGGCGCGCATCCGCATACAAATGCTTCATCAGCTTGAGCTCGCCCACCCGCTTCGGCGTGTAGACGGTGTTGATCAGGTGCCAGGTCGCGAGATCGAAATAGATCCGGTTCGGCAGTTCGCGGCCTTCCGGATCGAGCGCGCGGTAGCCGAACGCGGACAGCACCGCCGTCAGCTCGACGCGCCGATCGTAATCGGTGCCCGCGACGTGCACGCCATGATGCGCGAGCACGTCGTCCTTGCGCTCGAGCCGGCGCATCCGCTCGGGGCCGACGCGCACGAGCGAGAAATCCGACGTGCCGCCGCCGATATCCGCGACGAGCACGAGCCGCTCGGCGTCCTGCCGCGATTCGTAGTCGAACGCGGCGGCGATCGGCTCGTACTGGAACTGCACGTCGGCGAGCCCCACCGCGTGCGCGGCCGCCTCGAGCTGCTGCTGCGCGAGGCGGTCGGCGCGCGGATCGTCGTCGACGAAAAACACCGGACGGCCGAGCACCGCGCGGCCGATCGCGCCGCCCGCGCACGCCTCGGCCTTGTGCTTCAGATGCATCAGGAAGAGCGCGATGACGTCGGTGTACGCGATCGCGGAGCCGTCGCCGAGATCGGTCGTCGTTTCCGCGAGCGGCGAGCCGAGGATGCTCTTCATCGAGCGCATCAGGCGGCCGTCGAAGCCGTCGATGTACGACGCGAGCGCCGAGCGGCCGTATTCCCGGCTGCCTTCGTCGGTGTTGAAGAAGATGGCGGTAGGCAGCGTCAGATGCTCGCCCTCGACGGGGGCGAGCCGCATCCCGGCCGCGCCGCCGTCGCGCGGCAAAGCGACCGCGGAATTGGACGTGCCGAAGTCGATCGCGCAGTAAGTCATGGGGCGGGCCGCCGGATGGCGGTGCGAAAACGGAAGGACCGGCTTTTTATCACGAAACCGCCGCGCGTCACAACCGGGGCGCGGCCGGATGCAGGGGGCATGCGGCGGGACGATGCGCCCGACACCGGCGGGCAGGCGCTGACGCGCGCGGCGGCGAGAGAGGGAAGCCCGTGTTCCGGCGTTCGTGCGCGCGGCTCGCCGGAATCGAAGGCGGCTTCCCGTTCAGACCCGGACGGACCCGAACGCAAAGCGAAACGCGCGCTCGGCCGCAGCCGGATCGGGACTCGGAATCGGACAAATGCGGCGCGTGGCGCCGCCGCCGGCCCCGAATCGCCCCACTGGGATTGCCCCGACATCGGCGCAGCGGCCTCCGCGGGGCGATCGCGGCGCGAAACCGTGGCGCGCAACAAGTTGCCGCGCCGCTCGACGGCCGCTTCACCGCATCGGCCGCCCCGAAGCCGCCAGCCACATCGGCGCCGGCTTCCGCCGTCACGGGCCGCGGCGCGGCACGCCCGCCGCGCATACGCCCGCCGCCGGTCATGACCGCCGCCGAACGCGGCCGCCCCGCATCGGCAACGCACGACGCGCACAGCCGGGCCGCTGCGCACGCCGCACGCGCCCGATACGCGTTCCGCTACGTCACGCCGCCGACGAGAACGGCTTTTGCCACGCGTGCTCGTAGATGACTTCGCCGATCGGATGACGCGTGCGCGGCGCGCGCTCGCGCTCGCGCAGCACCGGATCGAGCTTGTCGGCATCGCCGTAGTGACCGATCGAGATGATCGCGAGCGGCTCGACGTCGGCGGGGATCGCGAACGCGTCGCGGAACGCCTTCGCGTCGAAGCCGCTCATCTGGTGCGCGGCGAGGCCGAGCGCATGCGCCTGCAGCACGAGCGACATCGCGGCGGCGCCCGCGTCGTAGAGCGCCGTCGGGCTCGGCTCGCCCTTCGACGTCAGCGTGTGCGCGGTCACCGCGATCAGCACCGGCGCGGGCGCGTTCCAGCCCTGGTTGAACGGCACGAGCGTCGCGAATGCTCGCTTGAACGCGACCTCGTCCTTGCTGCGGTCGAACACGATGAAGCGCCACGGCTGCGCGTTGTACGCGGACGGCGCCCAGCGCGCGGCCTCGAGCACCGCATGCACATGCTCGGCGCTGACGGGTTCGCTCGAATAGGCGCGCGGGCTCCAGCGGCCGGCGATCAGATCGTGGATCGAAACGGAAGTGGGAGCGGGTTTGACGGACATGCGTTTCCTCACCAATTTGAAAAAAGGGCTCGGTCGCCCGGAAAAAGAAACGCCAGCATAACCGCTTGTCGATGAACTTGCCGGGTCGCGCGCGCAAATGCAAATCGACGCTTGCGCAAAGGGGCGCCGGGCGCGGCCGCTCGGCCGCCGAAACGGCGTCGGACCGTCGACAAACCGGGCACGCCGGGCACGCCGAAGAACATGTCGGGCATCCGCCGCCGCCCGGCCGTTCACGCCGCGCTCGCCGACACCCGCGCCGTCCCGCGATTGATCCGCAGCACGATCAGCGAGCCGACGATGCACAGCCCGCCCGAAATCATCGACGCAACCGTGTACGTGCCGAGGCTCGCGCGCAGCATGCCCGCGCCGAGCGCCGCGAACGCCGCGCCGAGCTGGTGGCCCGCCACGATCCAGCCGAACACGACGGGCGCCGCGTCCTTGCCGTACACGTCGGTCGCGAGGCGCACCGTGGGCGGCACGGTCGCGATCCAGTCGAGCCCGTAGAACACCGCGAAGAGCGGCAGCCCGAAAAAGTCGATGCCGAACGCGTGCGGCAGATAGATCAGCGACAGCCCGCGCAGGCCGTAGTACCAGAACAACAGCATGCGGCTGTCATAGCGGTCGGACAGCCAGCCGGACATCGTCGTGCCGATCAGGTCGAACACGCCCATCGCCGCGAGCAGCGACGCGCCCTGCACCTCCGTCATCCCGTAGTCGCTGCACATCGCGATCAGGTGCGTGCCGACGTAGCCGTTCGTGCTCGCGCCGCAGATGAAGAAGCTGAAGAACAGCAGCCAGAAGTCGCGCGTCTTCGACGCCGTCGCGAGCGTGCCGAACGCGACCGCGATCGGGTTGCGCTTCGCGCCGTCGTCCGCGCGCGGCGCGCCGGCCGGCTCGCCGTACGGGCGCAGCCCGACGTCGGACGGCCGCTCGGGCAACAGCAGCGCGACGAGCGGCACCGCGATGGCCACCGCAATCGCGACCGTCAGCACGACGGGCCGCCAGCCGTGACGCTGCGCGATCGCCGCGAGCATCGGCAGGAACACGAGCTGCCCCGTCGCGGAACTCGCGGTCAACAGCCCCATCACGAGGCCGCGCCGCGCGACGAACCAGCGCGTGACGAACGTCGCCGACAGCGTGAGCGCCGCGACGCCCGTCGCGCCGCCGACCAGCACGCCCCAGATCAGCACCATCTGCCACGTCGCCGTCATCGTCGACGACAGCGCGACGCCCGCGCCCATCACGGCGAGCGCGGCGAGGATCGTCGGACGCACGCCGAAGCGCTGCATCGCGGCCGCCGCGAACGGCCCGATGAGCCCGTAGAGCGCGATGTTCACGGAGATCGCGAGCGAGATCGCCGCGCGGCTCCAGCCGAATTCGTGCTCGAGCGGCACCATCAGCACGCTCGGCGTCGCGCGCGTGCCCGCCGCCGCAAGCAGGACGAGGAACACCACCGCCGCCGCAAGCCAGCCGTAATGGAAACGCCCGCCTATCCGCTTTGCCGCCCAGTTCATTCGAATCGCTCCTGACGCGGCACGCCGCCGATCGCATCGGCATGCCGGAGGTTGAGGGGAAATCGCGCCGATCTCTGTTACCGGTCGGTCACAAGTCGTTGCGATCCTAGTGACCGATCGGTAACATGTCAAGCATTCAATTTTCGTAGTCGGGATCGAGCATGACCACCATCGTCGCCAAGGCCGCCAAGCCGGCCGCCCGTCGCACACGCAGCACGCAGATGGCGGGTTCGGAAGCGCAGCAGCACCTGCTGCGCGCAGCGCAAGAGCTGTTCTATCAGGAAGGGATTCGCGCGGTGGGCGTCGAGGCGGTCGTCGAGCGCGCGGGCGTCAACAAGATGAGCCTCTACCGGCAGTTCGCGTCGAAGGACGAGCTCGTGCTCGCGTACCTCGACCGGATGGACACATGCTTCTTCGAGCGCTTCGACGCAAGCGCCGCGAAGCATCCGGGCGATCCGAAGGCGCAGCTCGTCCAGTATTTCGACGACCTCGCGCAGCGCGCGTCGCAGCCCGGCTATCGCGGCTGCCCGTTCCTCAACGTCGCGACCGAGTTTTCGAATCTCGAGCACCCGGCGCGGCTCGCGGTCGCCGACAACAAGGGCCGGCTGATGGCGCGGCTCGTCGCGCTTTCTGAAGCCGCGGGCGCGCGCGAGCCGCAGGCGCTCGCCGACGCGCTCGCGCTGCTGATCGAAGGCATATACGCGGCGAGCCAGACGTACCGGCCGGGCGCATCGCCGATCGGCGGCGCGCCGCGCGCCGCGCGGCAGTTGATCGACGCGGCGTGCGCATGATGCGGCGGCGCGCGCGGCAGGCGCACGCGCGACGCGCGACGATCGTCGCGCAATCGCCGCTTCGCAGCCGATCGATGCGGCCGGCGGCGCCGACGCATCGCGCCCCGCCCGCGCCCGCTACAATCGCGGCTTGACCGCCACGCCGTTTCCGCCATGATCGAAGTCTCTCCGCCCGACGCCGACATCCTCGCCGCCACGCGCCACTGGCTCACGCGCGCGGTGATCGGGCTCAATCTGTGCCCGTTCGCGAAGGGCGTGCACGTGAAGCGGCAGATTCGCTATGCGATCAGCCGCGCGGCGTCGCTGGAAGCGGCGCTGACCGATCTCGAAAGCGAGCTGCGGCGCCTCGAGGCCGCCGATCCGGACGAAATCGACACGACGCTCGTGATCTTTCCGAACACGTTCGACGACTTTCTCGACTACAACGACGCGCTCTGGTTCGCCGATCGCCTGCTTCAGCAACTGCGGCTCGAAGGCACGCTGCAGATCGCGAGCTTCCACCCGCGCTATCAGTTCGACGGCGCCGGGCCCGACGACATCGAGAACTACACGAATCGCGCGCCGTATCCGATCCTGCACCTGCTGCGCGAGGCGAGCATCGAGCGCGCCGCCGACGCGTTCCCGGACGCGGCCGACATCTACGAACGCAACCAGGCGACGATGCGCCGCCTCGGCCATGCGGGCTGGCGCGACTGGATGGCCCAGCGCGACGCAGACGAAGGGAACGAAGAGAACGAAGAGAACGAAGGGAACAAAGAAGCGAAGTAGCGCGATGCGGCGCGAAACGCCGGCGCACCGTGCGCTCGCCCCGCACGCCGCGAGCGCCGCGTCACGCGGCGAAGATCACGCGCGCGGCTCGGATTCGGCGGCGTCCGGCTTCGCGCTCGCGCCGGCGGCCGCCTGCGCGGCGGGCGCGAAGAAGCGCTCGCGCAGCTCCGCGAGCCCGAACATGTCGAGGATCTCGCCGAGCCGCTCGCTCGGCTTGCGTTGCGGCAGGTTCTTGTATTGCGCGATGATGAGCTCGTTCTTCATCGAATGCTCCCAGCCGACGAGCTCGGTCACGCTCACCTGATAGCCGTGCGCCTCGAGTTGCAGGCAGCGCAGCACGTTGGTGATCTGGCTGCCGAACTCGCGCGTGTGCAGCGGATGCCGCCACACTTCCGTCAGCGCATTCGCGAGCGATTTCCCCTTGCTCTTGCGCAGCACGCCCGCGACTTCCGCCTGGCAGCACGGCACGAGCACGATGTGCCGCGCGCGCTTGGCGAGCGCGAAGCGGATCGCGTCGTCGGTCGCGGTGTCGCATGCGTGCAGCGCGGTGACGATGTCGACCGTTTCCGGCAGTTGCGGCGACGTGATCGAATCGGCAACCGACAGATTCAGGAACGACATCCCGCCGAAGCCGAGCCGCGCGGCGAGCTCGGTCGAGCGCGCGACGAGCGCCTCGCGCGTTTCGATGCCGTAGACGTGCGAGCCGGCGAGCGGACGCTCCTTGAAGAACAGGTCGTACAGGATGAAGCCGAGATACGACTTGCCCGCGCCGTGATCGGCGAGCGTCACGCCGCCCTTTTCCCGCGCCACGTCCGAGAGAAGCGGCTCGATGAACTGGAACAGGTGATAAACCTGCTTCAGCTTGCGGCGGCTGTCCTGATTCATCTTGCCGTCGCGCGTCAGGATGTGCAGTTCCTTCAGCAGTTCGATCGACTGGTTCGGGCGGATTTCGTAAGTCTTGGTCGACATCGGGAGACAGGCCGGCTGCCGTTCAGGACCGAAGTCAGGCGGCGGCAGACGGCATCAAAGCGTGCGTGGAAGTGTCACAGTTTACCGAAAACCGGCCGCCTCGCTCCTCGTACCGAGCCGCGCGCGCCGGCCGGCTCAGCCGCGTGCGGCGAGACGCCAGAGCGACGTCGTCTCGGCCGCACGCGCACGATGCAGCGGATCGGCGGGGTCCGACGCCTTCGGATGCACCGGCTTGATGTCGTCGCGGCCGACGACGCTCAGGCCCGCCGCGTCGATCCAGCCGAGCAGTTCGTCGCGCGTGCGCAGGCCGAGATGCTCGGCGAAATCCGACAGGATCAGCCAGCCTTCGCCGCCCGGCGAAAGATGCGCGGCGAGCCCCGCGAGAAAGCCTTTCAGCATCCGGCTGTCCGGATCGTAGACCGCGTATTCGAGCGGCGAGCTCGGCCGCGCGGGCAGCCACGGCGGATTGCAGACGACGAGCGGCGCGCGCCCGTCGGGAAACAGATCGGCTTCGACGATCTCGATGCGCGACGCGTAGCCGAGCCGCGCGACGTTCTCCGCCGCGCAGGCGCGCGCGCGCGCGTCCTGATCGGTCGCGACCACGCGCTCGACGCCGCGCGACGCGAGCACCGCGGCGAGCACGCCAGTGCCGACGCCGATGTCGAACGCGAGCGACGTCGACGGCAGCGGCGCACGCGCGACGAGATCCACGTATTCGCCCCGCACGGGCGAAAACACGCCGTAGTGCGGATGAATCCGCTCGCCGCCGAGCGCGGCGAGCGGCACGCCCTTCTTGCGCCATTCGTGCGCGCCGACGATGCCGAGCAGCTCGCGCAGCGACGCGATCGAGCGCTCGCCGCCCGCCGCGCCATAGGCTTCTTCGCATGCGGCCCGCAGATCCGGCGCACGTCGCAGCGCGATCGAATAGTCGGCTTCGAGCAGGATCAGCAGCATCCCGAGCGTGCGCGCGCGCTGCGCCTGCGCCATCCGGTGGAGATTGAACGCATCGACGGGCGTCGCCGCGGGCTTCGCCTTCTTCGGCTTGCGATCGATGCGGCGCGCGAGCGCCTGCAGCAACTGGCGCGCGTTCTGGAAGTCGCCCTGCCAAATGAGCGCCGTGCCTTCGCACGCGAGGCGGTAGGCGGCATCGGCCGTCATGCGATCGTCGGCCGCGACCGCGCGGCGCGGCGGCGGCGAGCCGGCTTCGGAGCGCCAGCGAACGGCGTGCTCGACGCCGTCGGCGTCGGTCCATTGGAATTCGGGAAAAGCGGTCACGAGGAATCGGAAATCGTTGAGTCGATGGGCGGCGCGACGCGCCGCGGACGACACAGTACCGCGCTTTGCGCCGGCCGGCAAAATGCATCGGGCGCGCGGCGGCGGATCGCGACGCCGTTGCGCGTCGACAATCCGCGCGGCGATCGACGAAGGCGAGCAACGCGCGTCGCTCGCCGCGCCCCTTTTCCTCAGACTTTCGCCGCTCAGACCTTCGCCGTCATGGCTTCGGCGCGGCGCTTCGGCGTCAACGCATGCGCGAAGCGCACGAACGGCGCCTCGCAGAATCGATAGCTCGCCCACGACAGCGCGATCGCCGGCAGAATCGGCAAGGCCATGTACACGCCGAGCGGCTGGTCCGTGATTCCGTATCGTTCGCACACCCACAGCAACAGATACAGCGGAATGCCGTGCAGCAGATAGATGGAGTAGCTGATCTCGCCGAGCCACGCGAAGAACCGCAGGCGAATCTTCAATACCGTTGCGAGCGCAACGAAAATCGCGATGCCGAGCACGTAGCCGAACGATGCGGACATGTGCACGAAATCGCGGTGTCGCCAGTTCGCCGCCGCCATCAGCAGCGAGATCGCGACGATGAGCAGGCCGAGCGCGATCGTCGCCGCGCGATACGAGACCGGCAAGCGGCCGCGCATCAGGTCGAACGTCTTCGACGGCGTCTCGTACGCTTGCCGGAAGCACGCGCCCCAGAACATGATCGCGAGGTGAAAGAGCATCCCCTTGTACTGGCCGAGCGCGCTTGCCGGAACGATCCGCAGCGCCGACGTGACGACGAAGAGCACGCACAGCCCCGCGCACACCGCGCAAAGGTCGCGCATGCGATGCAGTGCGCCGATGCTGAACAGCAGCACGCACAGTACGTAGAAATACAGCTCGGTTTCGAGCGTCCAGTAATGCCCCATCACCGGATCGCTGCCGAACGCCGTCGGAATCATCGTCACGTTCGCGAGCAGGCCGGACGCCTCCATTCGCAGCCCGAACAATAGCCAGTACACGAGATAGCCGAGCGGCAGCGACAGCCAGAACGCCGGATAGAGCCGGAAAAAGCGACGCACGACGAAGCGGCGCGTGCCCTCCGCAGGCGCGCCTCGCAGGCTCGTCGGAATCAGCATCCCGCTGATGCAGAAGAAGATGACGACGCCGATGCGCCCGAAGTTCACCGAACGCTGCACCGCGTCGAGCACGTGCTGCGAGCCTGCGAGCTTGTCGAAGAGCTCCGCGTAGTGCGTCCACATGACGAACAGCACGGCGACGGCGCGCATCGCATCGACATGCGCGAAGCGGCTCGGGCTGGTGGAATCGGACATGGCAGGATAGATCGTACGGCTGGCGCTGCGCGCAAAACGGCGACGCGCGCGAACCCGACGCACACAAGCGCGCCGAGCGGCATCGCCGCCTCGTCACGCTAACGTAGCGCGCCGCGCGCGCACTTTCCGTGCGGCACCGCACGCAGCGAGCCGGTCGATGCGATCGATCGGCGGGCCCATGACGCGTCGCGTTCGAAGACGCATGCGCGCGGCACGTCGCATCACGTGATACGGGCATGCAATACGACTGGCTGCGTAAGATGCGTCTCGCGGCGCGCTGCGCGCCGCACGTCGGCCGATCGGGACAACGCTGCCGAAACAGCGCGCGCACTACTCGCGCGCTTGCATTGCGGCGGCCTCGAACGGCGGACGAACTCTCACGCGCACGGCAATCGATGCGTGCCCGCGCTCAATCGCCCGCGACTCTCGCACTTCGCATCCAATTTCAATAGCCGCGCCCGTAACCGCCCGACGATGCGGGCAAGGCGAGCGTGCCCGAATCGGTGAAACGCACGCTGCCGAACATTCCACCGGCGAGCTTGCCGCGCAGCACGTAGGGCAGCTTGCCCGATTCCGTCACGTCAGCGAGCCCGAACGCCTGCCGCGCGGCCGCAAACGCGGACACCGTGACGGGCACGCTCAGCACCTGTTCGCCGAAACGCGGCACCGTCCCGCGCACGTCGCTCACGCCGCTCGCGAACGGCCTGCCGTTCAGCTCGAGATCGAGCGCGACGCCGTCGTAGTCGATCGGCGCATCGTTCGGATTCTGGAGCCGCAGCTTCACGTCGAAGCGCATTTCGAGCCCCTGCCCGACGAGCGGCTCGATACCGACGACGCTCACGCGCACCGGATCACGCGCGGTCAACGCCGCGCAGCCGCCGAGCGCGAGCAGCACGACGAATGCGGCGAACAATCGACCAACGAACGAGTGGGAACGGTGCAAGGCATGCATCGACGGCAACTCCTCGGGGCAAGACACGGGCGCGGCCATTGTAACCAGCGGCGGCTCGACGACCGCCGAACCGCCCGCGCCGCCCCCGATGCGCAACGCTCATCTTTCGTAGTCCTTCGATCGACTTTCCGCGCCTTCCGGCCGCGCACTACGAATACTCAATTAGCTTTATTTGAGGATTAAACATTCCAAAAACGGAATTAGAAGAAGGAATCGAAAAACCACTTCCCATCAAATTTTTTTTGATTCCTTTACGTTAATCCATCAAGTATATTGAGCAATCTTTCGAATCGCCTGACATTCCTTAAAGCCGCATGACGAAGCTGACGTTCCGCCTGGAGGCGGAAAAGCCCGCCTCGCCCGGCCGAGCGGGGTCGTACGGGCGACGAAAGCCGCCGGCAAGCGTTTCCCGCCGCACCGGCCATTCTTCACAAACCAGAATCCGAAGGGGGCACCCAACCATGATTACTTTCACGTAAGCACGCAGCAATCTTTCCGAATATAACCGGGGTAATTCATTTCGCTGTCGATTGACGGCGAAGGCGAACTATTGCCCGTCGAATTCATGCAGGACCGAATGATTATCTTTTCAATTCGAGGTTCAGTATGTGGATAAACAATCGTAGATTGCGATATCTGTCCCTGCTCGGTGCGCTCGCGCTGGCCGCCTGCGGCGGCGACGACGGCGGCACCGGCTCGGCCGTGTCGCTCGGCGCCGCGCACAGCCCGTCGAACGGCGCCAACAGCGCGAACGGCAACGCGACGGCGCCCGCCGCCGCGGTCGACAAGAGCACGAAGCCCGTCGAAATGCCCGACACCGTCGTGCCCGTCAACTACAAGCTATGGTTCCGCCCGAACGCGGACCTGAACCAGTTCAACGGCCGCGCGGACGTCGAGATCAAGGTGCTCAAGCCCGTCAACGCGATCGTCGTCGCGGGCCACCGGATCCAGTTCGCGAACGGCAGGATCACGCTGCAGCCCGGCAACGTGCAACTGATCGCGACGCCGCAGGACAAGGGCGACTTCTATCAGTTGCGCCCCGCGAGCGGCCAGATCGCCCCGGGCAACTATTCGCTGCACATGGAGTGGCAAGGGATCATCAACTTCAAGTCGTACGACGACCCCGTCAACCACACGGGCGGCAGCTGCGGCAATGATCCGTATCCGGGCTGCTCGGCGGCGGAAGGGATCTTCCGCGTCGATCTGAAGAGCACCGACGGCACGACGAGCGGCGCGATCCTCACGCAAGGCGAAACGAACCTGTCGCGCCAATGGTTCCCGGGCTGGGACGAGCCCGCGTTCCGTCCGACCTATGAAGTGACGGCCGAGGTGCCGCAGGCCTGGCGCGTCGTGTCGAACGCGGCCGAATTGCCGGCGGTGAACGTCGGCGGCGGCTACAAGCTGGTGTCGTTCGAGAAGACGCCGCCGATGCCGTCATATCTGGTGTTCTTCGGCGGCGGCCTGTTCGACGTGCTCGAAGACGACTTCTCGAGCCCGCTGCCTGACGGCCGCGGCCTGCATCTGCGCATCTTCACGCCGCCCGGCATGCGCGAATGGGCGCGCCCCGCGATGCAACGCACGAAGCAGGCGCTCGATTACTACTATCGTTACACCGGCATCCCGCTGCCGCTCAAGAAGTTCGACACGGTCGCGGCGAACGACGCCTTCAAGGACCAGAAGGGCCTGAATTTCGGCGGCATGGAGAACTGGGGCTCGATTCTCGAGTTCGCCGACGACATCCTGCCCGAACCGGGCAAGCCGATGTCGCGCTACGGCAACCAGGTGCTCACGCACGAAGTCGCTCACCAATGGTTCGGCGATCTCGTGACGACCGACTGGTGGGACGACGTTTGGCTGAACGAATCGTTCGCGCGCTTCTTCGAAACGAAGACGACGATCCAGTTCTTCCCGGACGAGTTCAACTGGCTCGACCACATCCGCTCCAAGTATCGCGTGATCAACAAGGACATCAGCCAGGACGCGTTCCCGATTCAGCCGAATTTCAACGGCTGGGCGTCGAACGATTTCGTCGTGAGCGCGAGTTCGTTCGTCTATAACAAGGGCGGCATGGTGCTGAAGATGCTCGAGGGCTATCTCGGAGAAGAGACGCTGCGCAAGGGCCTTCAGCAATACCTGAACGACTACGCGTTCGGCAACGGCACGCCGAAGCGTCTGTGGGACACGCTCTCCGCGGCGAGCGGGCAGCAGGTCGGGCCGATCGGCGACAGCTTCGTGCGTCAGACCGGCGTGCCGCTCCTGACGCTCGATACGCAGTGCGATCTGACGAAGAACCAGAACGTCGTGACGCTCAAGCAGTCGCCGTTCCCGAACAAGAACAAGTATCCGGGCGCGCAATGGACGATTCCCGTGACGCTCGGTTACGGCAACGGCCTCGTCAATCGCAAGACGCTCGCGCTGAAGGATACGCAAACGCAGATCCGCCTCGACGGCTGCTCGGCCGTCGTCGCAAATCCGAGCGGGTTCGACTACTACGTGACGAACTACAGCGACGCCGCATGGAGCGCACTCCTCACGCAAATCAACGCGTCGACGGACCCGGTGCTGCTCCTGAACCTGAAGAGCGAGGCCGCGCTGCTCGTCGCGTCGAATCTCGCGCCGCCGTCGCGCGAGACGAGCATCTCGTCGATCAACTCGCCGGCCGCGATGAAGCTGCGTCAAGTGCCGTCGATCTTCGAGACGCCGAAGGAACGTCCGCAGTTGCGTTACCAGGGCGAGTTCACGCCGCGGCAACAACGGACGCAATAAGCCGAACGCGAACGTCGCCGCCTGCATCGCCCGTCGCCGCGCAGCACGCGGCGACGGCAACCGCGAAGCGGCGGCGCACGACGCAATGTGCGCCATGCGGGCCTCCGATCGGAGGCCCGTTTTTTATCTTCGCCATTTCGTCAAAATCGACGCTCGAGCGGCATGCCGAAACAAAACCGATGCGCGCGTCGCGCGAATACGAATCGACTCGGCGCTCGCCTATTTTCGGAATACGATCTTATTTTAAAATATTTAACAATTATTCTTGCGACGGGTGAATCGAATCTCCCCGCCACCCTATCGGCCACTCGCTCGAATAACCCCTCTACGCACGCGTCACGGCCCTGACACGCGGCGATGCCGAGCGACGCCGCTCCGCACGGATCGCACGCTCGACGCTCCGATGCCGGTCTCGCAACTTCATCCGCGCGTAATCTCGAATCGTTCGATCGGTAAAACTCGTTCATCGTGTTTTTTGACCTGCTTTAAACAACGATTAAACCGCCGAGCGCACCGCGTTGATGAGTACGCTAGCGAACTTAACAGATCAAACCGAACTTTGATAATTGCCCCACGACCACGCGAGCATCGAAACATGCCGCCGTGTCGTAGCGAATCCGCTGAACCTGCGCAACCGCATTCGTTCGATCCCGCGCGACGTGCCGCACGACGGCCGCGTCGCAACCGGTCGATACGCGTTGCCTCCGGCTCGGCGCCGTTCGTCGACGATCGACCTGCAATGCTCGACGACGAACGAACGTTGCTATTCATCCAAGAGCATGTTCGGGGGCCGACTGATGACGAAGGCATGGGAAGACAGCGTGGGTCAGGCGTTAGGCGCATCGCGACCTGCGTCGACGATGCGCCGGATACGAAGATGAGTCGACCATCGGGCGTCGCGAGCGGATCGGTGCACGATGCATCGATCCGCTCGCCGCGACGAGCGATGGTCGAAGACCGGATTGATTTGCAGCGCTTCACGAACGGCGTCGCAGATCTGCCCCGCCAGATGGGCCATCTGGCAATTACTTGGAGAAAAGCAATGCAAGAACTCAACCAACAAGAGATCGATCTCGTCGGCGGCGCAACGGTGGGCGGCGGCCTGATCGGCGGCCTCACGGGCCTGATCGGCGCTTACGGCGGCGCGCTGTACGACCTCGGCGCAAACCTGACGAACGATCTCGTTGGCTTCGCGACGGGCGTGGTCCAGATCGGCGAAACGCTCGTCGGCGGCACGCTCGCCAACATCGCGAGCATCATCACCGGCCCGTCCGCGTAATAGCGGCGCACCGATGATCAATTGAGCGCCGACGGACACTTCTCTCCTTCTCTCGGCCGCTCGATGGATTTTCTAGCCACCTGCACATCATTCGGAGATTCACAATGCAAGAACTCAATCACCAAGAAATCGCCATGGTCGGCGGCGCATCGCTGCTGACCAACCTGGTCAGCGCCATCGGCAACGAAGTGCTGCTGCTCGGTCAGTCGGCCTACAACTTCGGTGGGAACCTGACGGACAGCGCAGGCGCGATCCTGACGCACACGGTCGACGGCATCGCCGGCGCGCTGACCAGCACGGTCGGCATCATCCAAGGCGTGCTGACGGGCAGCTGATCGCGTCTCGACGCGACGACTATCGAAGCGACGACGACGAACGATTCACAGTCGTCGACCACTTGATTAGTCATGCTTAGTGCGTGCCCGGTCCCGTCACCGGGCACGCAGTCCGAACGCCCTCACATCGCGCCCGGCGCGATACGTCACGCGCAACGCACACGCGATCCGCAGCCAACGGCAATCGCACCCGCCCCTCCCATCGCCCATCCGCTCGAATCATCGCGCACGTTGGGGGAAAGACTTCAAAGATGGTCAAAACGTAGGCCAACGCGCTTTCCTGTTCGGCCCCGCTCCGATAACTTCTGATGCGACGCCACCGAATTTCGAATCGCCCGCATCCGAGGCCAGGGCCGCGCGCTTCAGCGAGCGACCGCTGCGGACGATTCGCCGATGTCACGCCGAGCACCGCATCGCTTTGCGGCTTCGTTCGCCGCGAGATCGTGACGACATCCATGACGAGCTAGACATGCACGACCCGACTCGAGCACGACTCGAAGCCACCACGCGCGGCAACCGCCCACTCGACGCGAAACGCACGCCCATTTGCCGCGGCGCTCGAGCGGCATGACGCCGCCGCGACGCAACTTCGCGCCGACCTACACGCTACTTTCGGCAGTCCTTTCATGACGCCCAATACTCCACTCTTTCGTACCGCCGCACAGGAAGCGCAGCGCACGCAGACACTCGGCGAGATCGTGCTGATTCGCCCCGTGACGTTCGCCGTGCTCGCGACCGCCGCCGCGAGCATGGCGCTCGGCGTGATCCTTCTCTTCACGTTCGGCACCTATACGCGCCGCACGACGGTTGACGGCGTGCTCACGCCGGATACGGGCCTCGTCAAAGTCTATGCGCAGCAGACAGGCGTCGTGTTGAAGAAGAACGTCGTCGAGGGGCAGCACGTCACGCGCGGACAGGTGCTCTACACGGTGTCCACCGATCTGCAAAGCGCGGCCGCCGGGCAGACTCAGGCGGCGCTCATCGAACAGGCGCAGCAACGCAAGACATCGCTGCAGCAGGAGCTCGACAAGACCAGGAGGCTGCAGCAGGACGAGCGCGACACGCTGCAATCGAAGATCGCGAGCCTGCGCGCGGAACTCTCGGGCATCGACGATCAGATTGCCGCGCAACGCACGCGCGCGTCGATCGCGGCGGATGCGGCGTCGCGCTACGCCGGCCTGCTGGCGCAGGACTATATCTCGAAGGATCAGGCGCAGCAGCGCCAGGCGGATCTGCTCGATCAGCGTTCGAAGCTGAACAGCCTGATGCGCGATCGCGCGAGCACCGCGCAGACGCTGAAGGAAGCGCTCAACGATATGTCGGGGCTGTCGCTCAAGCAGCAGAACCAGTTGTCGCAAATCGATCGCAGCGTGATCGACGTCGATCGCACGCTGATCGAAAGCGAAGCGAAGCGCGAGTTCGTCGTCACCGCACCGGAAACGGGCACCGCGACCGCGGTGATCGCCGAGCCGGGCCAGACGGCCGACACGTCGCACCCGCTCGCGAGCATCGTGCCGACGAACGCGCACTGGCAGGCGTATCTGTTCGTGCCGAGCGCCGCGGTCGGCTTCATTCATGTCGGCGATCGCGTGCTCGTTCGCTATCAAGCGTACCCGTATCAGAAGTTCGGCCAGTACGAAGCGAGCGTCGTGTCGATCGCGCGCACGGCGCTGTCGGCGGCCGAGCTCGCGACGAGCGGCGGCCCCACCGCGCAAACGGCGAGCGGCACGTACTACCGGATCACGGTCGCGCTGAAGTCGCAAAGCGTGACGGCCTACGGTAAAGCGCAGCCGCTGCAAGCCGGCATGGCGCTGCAAGCCGACGTCCTGCAAGAGCGCCGCCGTCTGTACGAGTGGGTGCTCGAGCCTCTTTACAGCCTGACCGGCAAACTCTGACGCGATCCCAGCCTATGTCACTCCTCGATCGTCTCTCGTTCGGCGTCGGCAGCAAACTGCCGATGCTCCTGCAGACCGAAGCCGCCGAATGCGGCCTCGCGTGCCTCGCGATGGTTGCCGGCTTTCACGGCCATCACGTCGACCTCGCGACGATGCGCAGCCGCTTCCCCGTGTCGCTCAAAGGCGCGGGCCTCGGCCGCGTGATCGACATCGCGCAGCGCCTCGATCTCGGCACGCGCGCGCTGAAGCTCGAACTCGATCAGCTCGGCCAACTGCGCGTGCCCTGCGTGCTGCACTGGAATTTCAACCACTTCGTGGTGCTGAAGGAAGTCAGCGGCAAGCACGTGATCATCCACGATCCGGCGCAGGGCGTGCGCAAGCTGTCGCTCGACGAAGTCTCGCGTTCGTTCACGGGCGTCGCGCTCGAGCTGTGGCCGACGGGCAGCTTCAAGCCGCGCGAGGCGTCGCCCGCCGTGAAGCTGCGCCAACTGCTCGGCCCCGTGTCCGGGCTGTCGCGCTCGCTCGGTCAGATCATCGTGCTCGCGATCGCGCTCGAAGTGTTCACGCTCGTGTCGCCGTTTTTCCTGCAATGGGTGATCGACGAGGTGATCGTCAGCGCCGATCGCGACCTGCTGACCGTGCTCGCGCTCGGCTTCGGCCTGTTGCTGCTGATGCAGCAGGCGACGAGCGCGATCCGCGCGTGGGCGCTGATGTATCTCGGCACGACGCTCAACGTGCAATGGCGCGCCAACGTGTTCACGCACCTGCTGAGCCTGCCCGTTCAGTATTTCGAGCGCCGCCATCTCGGCGACGTCGTCTCGCGCTTCGGCTCGATCGACACGATCCAGCAGACGATGACGACGTCGTTCCTGTCCGCGGTGATCGACGGGCTGATGACGATCGTCACGCTCGCGATGATGTTCGTCTACAGCCGCACACTCGCATTCGTCGCGCTCGGCGCGATGGCGCTGTATGCGCTCTTGCGCTGGCTCTGGTATCGGCCGCTGCGCCGCGCGACGGAGGACCAGATCATTCACACCGCGAAGCAGCAGAGCCACTTTCTCGAAACGGTGCGCGGCGTGAAGACGATCAAGCTGTTCAACCGCCAGACCGAGCGCCGTTCGAGCTGGCTCACGCTGCTCGTCGAGCAGATCAACGCGGGCCTTCACGTGCAGAAACTGCAACTGCTGTATCAGCAGTTGAACGGCCTGCTGTTCGGCATCGAAGGGCTCGTCATCATCTGGCTCGGCGCGCGCCTCGTGATGGACGGCGAATTCACGGTCGGCGTGCTGATGGCGTTCAACGCATACAAAGGGCAGTTCGACAGCCGCGTCGGCAGCCTGATCGACAAGTTCTTCGAAGTGAAGATGCTGCAGCTTCAGGGCGAGCGGCTCTCCGATATCGTATTCGCGAAAGGCGAATCCGATGCGGGCGAGCGGCACGTGCCGGGCGAAGCGGAGAATCTCAGCGCCAGCATCGAAGCCGACAGCCTCATGTTCCGCTACGCCGAAGGCGAGCCGACCGTGCTCAACGGCGTGTCGCTGAAGATCGAGCCGGGCGAATCGGTCGCGCTGATCGGCGCGTCGGGCTGCGGCAAGACGACGCTCGTCAACGTGCTGCTCGGCATCCTCGAGCCGACGGGCGGCAAGATCAAGATCGGCGGCGTCGACGTCGAGCGCCTCGGCCTCGACCGGCTGCGCTCGCTCGTCGGCACCGTGCTGCAGGACGACGTGCTGTTCGCGGGCTCGATCGCCGACAACATCAGCTTCTTCGATCCGGATGCCGATCCGAAGTGGGTCGCCGAATGCGCGCAGCTCGCCGCCGTGCATGCGGACATCGTCGCGATGCCGATGGGCTACAACACGCTCGTCGGCGACATGGGCACGGTGCTGTCGGGCGGGCAGAAGCAGCGCGTGCTGCTCGCGCGCGCGCTCTACAAGCGCCCGAAGATTCTCGTGCTCGACGAGGCGACGAGCCATCTCGATCTGCAGCGCGAACGGCAGGTGAACGCCGCGGTCAGCGCGCTGAAGATGACGCGCGTGATCGTCGCGCACCGTCCGGAGACGATCGCGTCCGCGTCGCGCGTGATCATGCTCGACGCGGGCAAGGTCGCGCTCGACAAGCCGACGGCCGCGCTCGCCGCGGCGCCGAAGCCGGCGGCCGCTCCGGGCACGGCACCCGCTGCGGCGACGGCATCGGCTCCGGCCGCGGCGCCCGCGCCGGCAGCAACGCAACCCGTCACGGGACGATGATCGCGATGAAATCCGCACGCACCCTCGTCACGGCCGGCGTATTCGCGCTCTTCGCGTCGCACGCGGCGCACGCGCAGTGGCTCGATATCTATGGAACCCGAAAGAACGTGTCGGCGTCGCCCGCCGCGCCGATGCTGAAGAACGCCACGTGCCAGCCCGAGCTGGCGAACCGTCCGATCGAACTCGAAGACGCGATGCTCCAGGCGATCTGCGCGAATCCGCAGGCGCGCCAGGCATGGGCGAACGCGCGCGCGCAGGCCGCGCAGGTCGGCGTTAAGGAAGCCGCGTATTTGCCGGCACTGAACGCAACGGCCGGCGTTCAGCGCAACTGGCAATCGACGACTTATGAAGCGAATTTCGGCTCCATCACCGCGAGCGATACGCAAAGGCAAACCCAAACGAGCCGCTACGGCGCGCTGAACCTGAGCTGGGTGCTGTTCGATTTCGGCAAGCGCAGCGCGGCGCTGCGGCAAGCACGCGAGCTGCTCGCCGCCGCCAATGCAACGCAGGACGACACGCTGCAGACGATCCTCTTCAACGCCGCGCAAGCGTATTACACCCTGCGCGACGCGCAGGCGTCGGTCGATGCGGCGCGCACGATCGAACGCGCGGCGCAGGACAGTCTCACCGAATCCAAAGCGAAGCACGACGCCGGCGCGGGCACGCTGAGCGACCAGTTGCAGGCGCAGACGAGCTACCGCCGCGCGGTGCTCGATCGCGTGAGCGCCGAAGGCGACGTGCAGAACGCAACAGGCACGCTCGCCGTTGCAATGGGGCTCGACGCGAACACGCCGCTGCAAATCGCGCCCGCCGAGGTGGCCGTCAATCGCAACGAATTCGCGGAAGGCGTCGCGCAGTTGATCGACGAAGCGAAGCGGCAGCACCCGAAGCTGGTCGCCGCGCGCGCGAAGCTCGACGCGGCGCGCGCGAACGTCGACGCGGCGCGCGCGCAGGGCCGCCCGACCATCTCGTTGACCGGCAGCCTCAGTCGCAACAGTCCTTCATATCAGCAGCAGTTCGGTATCCAGACCACCGGAAGTCACGGCAGCATGATCGGCGTGCAGGTGACGATCCCGCTCTTCGAGGGTTTCGCGTCCGGCTACCGCGTCGAGGCAGCCCAGGCACAGGCCGACGCGCAGGAAGCCGACGTGCAGAACACTGAGCTGAACGTATCGCTCGACGTGTGGAAGAGCTATCAGAGCCTGCAGACCGACACCGCGAATCTCGATAACTCGAAGGACCTGCTCGGCGACGCGCAGCACTCGCTCGACATCGCGCGAGGCCGCTACAAGGCGGGCGTCGGCACGTTCACGGAGCTGCTCAATGCGCAGACAGCGCTCGCCGACGCGCAGAAGCAGCGCGTGCAGGCGCTATCGAAATGGCGCACCGCGCGGCTCAAGCTCGCGGCGAGCCTCGGCAGCATCGGCTTGTGGTCCGCGCATTGAACGAACGCGGCCGCGATGCCGCCGCATGCATGATCAGGATGGCGAAACGATTGCCGAACGAATCGCCTAGCGCGACGACGCGCGCCGCGATTCGGCATCGATCTTGAAAAACGAAAGATTGAAAAACCGCCGCAGGGCTCCGGGCTGACGCGCGGCACATTACATGCGTGTCGCCGCGAGCACGCCGGACGTCACGCGCGCATCACGGTTGACGGTTCTGCGTCGCGGAGGTCGGGCACGCCGGGTCCTTGCCCCAGTGGTTCTCGCACACGCGCCAGCGGCAAAGCTGATCCTCGAAGAAACCGCGCTCGCCGCACGCTTTCACGCGCGCGGCGAGCGACGCATCGGCCGATGCGGACGTCGCCGCCGCTACCGTTTTCGTCGCCGCATTCGCGCTCGATTTCGCCGCGTCGGCGGCCGGCTTCGCCGAATCGGCCGGCTTCGTTCGCGCGACGAGCGCGGCGAGCAGATCGGCATCCGGATCGTCCTTCCCGTTCTTCCCGCTTTTCTTCGCGACGGCCTCGCGTCGCGGCTTCTTCGCCTGCGCGGCTTCGACGGCCTGCGCTTTCTCGCGACGCTTGCGCGCCGCGGCCTCCGCCTTCGCGTGCGCCGCATCTTGCTTCGCAGTGCTGCTCTTCAGCGTGCTCTTCTCGGCGCTCTTCGCCGGCTTCACCGCCGCAATCGCGGCAGCGGCCGTGGCCGCTCCTGCGGCAGCCTCGGTCGCCGACACGTCGGATGCGCCGTTCGCGAGCGCGCGCGACAAACGGCTCTCGCCCGCCGCCGACGCGGCCGGCTTCACGTCGTTCGCGACGCTGTCGTCGTTGACGATCGTCGCGGGCTGCGGCGCCGATGCCTGCGCGATCTGCGCCACGCTCGCGGTCGCAGCATGGCTCGCTGGCGCGGCCGCCGCCACGGGCGCCGACGCGGCGGCCGCGACTTCGCCTTGTTCAGTGGAAGACTGCTGCAATCGCCATGCACCCCACCCGGCTACGGCGACGACTGCGAGCGCGACGAGCGCGATCGGGCCTTTGCGCGAACGCGATGCGTTTTCGGGCTGGGGGGAGACGCGACCTTCAAGATTCGCGAGAATACGCGAGTTGTTCGCACCGCTTTCTTTGCCGGCATCGGAGGAAAGCAGGCTAGGCGGGGCTTTCGAATTCGAATCGTCCGGCGCGCTCATTCAGTGTCTCGTTGAATCCTGGTTTAATTCGCCGCAATAATATTGTCCCGGCCTTCGCGGAAGCAGGCCTGATTCTAAGATCAAGCATTGCAAATTACAATCGATTCCATATTCCGGGGTTTTCTTTGATTGCCGTCGTTCTAGTCGCATATTTCGCCGTCGCCGTCCTCGCCGCTGCGCTGCTGTTATTACCGGCAGTGCGCGCAACGGTATTCGATTCGGTCGCCCAATTCCACGGCCGAATCAGCCGGCGCGCATCCGATCGCGCCGCCCGTGCACGCGCGCGTCTCGAGCAATCGGCAAAAATGTCGCGCTCGACTTTAAGCGGCATGCAAAATTTACTAGTGCGGCGGCGCTTGCTGATTGCGACCACGACAGGTATTCTTGCGACGCCTCCATTGATTGCTATCGCGTTACGCGGTCGGCAACTATTCCAATACGACGACACTTTACGCGCGCCGGACGAGAAAATTGCCGCGCTTTTAAAAGGCGAGCAGCTCGTTCCGCCGTTGCCGCTGCCGCCCGAAGTCTTCGCCACTCGCGAGGTCGAGCAGGTCCGGCCCGCGCTGAAGGACGCAAGCCGCGATTGGAATTTGCTCGATACCGATTTCAGAACGCGCCTGTTGCTCGCCTACAAGATCATGCACGAGCGATACGGCTATGAAATGGCGCTGCTCGAAGGCTATCGCAGCCCCGAGCGGCAAAACCGATTGGCGCAAATGGGCGGCAACGTCACCAATGCGGCGGCGTTCCAGAGTTATCACCAATACGGTCTGGCGGCCGACAACGCGTTCCTGCGCGACGGCAAGCTCGTCATCTCGGAAAAAGATCCGTGGGCCATGCGAGGCTATCAGTTGTACGGACAAGTCGCCGAAGAGGTTGGCTTGACCTGGGGTGGCCGATGGAAAATGATGGACCTCGGACACGTCGAATACCATAAGCCCGGCTTCAAGCTCGGGCGCTCGTCCGCTCGATAAAGGACGAGCAGGAAATAATGAGGGCGGCATGGGGCAACCGAACATCGCGACAGGAACACAATCCTGCATTCATTCGATCGGCGCGCGCCGGCCGACGATCGCACCGCGCACGAACGCGCCGTCGCCGGCCTCGCTGCGGCGGCCTTTCCTCTCCCCACATGCATTCGCGACAACGTGACGTCACTCGAAGCCGTCACGCTTGTCGCCGCGGCATGCGCCCACCGCGCGCGCACGCGGACCGCGTCGTCGCCTAATTCGCCTTATTGAATCTGAATCGCACCGGAACCTGAACGTCCTATGCAACGCTTCCTCAACGTGTTGACTCACCCTCGCACGCTCACGATCGTCGGCTTCGCCGCGCTCGCGGCGGTTCTGTTCATCGCGGCCGATGCGCTACAGACCGGCTTCGTGTGGGCGGCCGCCGCGTTCGCCGCCGCGCTCGCGCTGTGGCTCGCGACGAAGCTCTGGCGCCGCTCGCGCGTGCGCCGCGCGAACCGCCAGCTCGGCGACATCCTCGAGCAGCAGGCCGAAACGGGCAAGGTGTCCGCCGCCGCGGCCGAGCCCTCGAAGCCGGCCGATCTCGACGTGCTGCGCCTGCGCCTCTCCGACACGGTGAAGACGATCAAGACGTCGAAGATCGGCCAGGTGTCGGGCGGCTCGGCGCTGTACGAGCTGCCGTGGTACATCGTGATCGGCAATCCGGCCGCCGGCAAGAGCAGCGCCGTCATCAATTCGGGGCTGCAGTTTCCGTTCGCGGACAAGAACAGCGCGGTGATCCACGGGATCGGCGGCACGCGCAACTGCGACTGGTTCTTCACGACGGAAGGCATTCTGCTCGACACAGCGGGCCGCTATTCGGTGCACGAGGAAGACCGCAGCGAATGGCTCGGTTTCCTCGATCTGCTGAAGCGCCATCGTCCGAAGGCGCCGATCAACGGGATCATCGTGACGGCGAGCATCGCCGAGCTGACCGGCAACCGTCCCGAGTTCGCGATCAACCTCGCGAAGAACCTGCGCCAGCGCGTGCAGGAGCTCACCGAGAAGCTCGAAGTGTTCGCGCCCGTCTACGTGATGTTCACGAAGGCCGATCTGATCACGGGCTTCACCGAATTCTTCAGCAGCAGCGACCGCCAGGAATACGACCGCGTGTGGGGCGCGACCCTGCCGTACGAGCCCGACGAGAAGCGCGACGTGGTCGCGCTGTTCGACGAGCGTTTCGAAGAACTGTACGAAGGGCTCAAGGAGATCAGCGTCGCGCAACTGTCGCTCAGCCGCGGCAACAAGCTTTCGCCCGGCCAACTGAGCTTCCCGCTCGAATTCTCGACGATCAAGCCCGCGCTGCGCTCGTTCCTCGCGACGCTGTTCGAGGACAATCCGTTCCAGTACAAGCCGATCTTCCGCGGCTTCTACTTCACGAGCGCGTTGCAGGAAGGCGAAACGAACAGCGCCGCCGCGCAGCGGATCGCGAATCGCTTCGGCCTCGATGCGCAAAGCCTGCCGAAGCCGCACAGCGCGTTCTCGAAGAACGGCTTCTTCCTGCGCGATCTGTTCTCGAAGGTGATCTTCGCGGACCGCCAGACGGTGCGCCAATTCGCGAGCCCGACGAAGACGCGCATGCGCTACGCGACGTTCTTCGGCTTCGTCGCGGCGCTCGCGCTCGCGCTCGGCGGCTGGACGTGGTCGACGATCGGCAACCAGCAGCTCGTGTCGAACGTGCAGGCCGATCTCGACAACGTGACCCGCTTGCAGCAGAACCGCAACGATCTGCAATCGCGCCTTCAGGCGATGGACATTCTCGAAGACCGGATCGAGCAGCTCGAGCAGTTCCGCCGCGACAAGCCATTGTCCGTATCGCTCGGCCTGTATCAGGGCGACCGGCTCGAGCAACACCTGCTGACCGAGTACTACAACGGCGTGCGGCAAATCCTGCTGAACCCGGTGTCGGACAACCTCGCATCGTTCCTGAAGGACGTGAATACGCATCCGGACCAGCTCGCGCCGATGACGCGCGCGCCGGAATCCGGCGCCGTTCAGGCGGGAGCGGGGGCGGCACCGGCGGGCCCGATGGCGGTGTCGGCGAACGCCGCCGCGCCGGGCGCGGCGCCCTCCTCCGCCGTCGCGCAGAATCGGCAGCAAGGCGGGCTCTACAACGACGCGTCGCCGACCAACGTCGAGGACGCATACAACGCGCTGAAGACCTACCTGATGCTGTCCGACAAGCGGCACGTCGAGCAGGCGCACCTGACCGACCAGGTCGCGCGCTTCTGGCGCGGCTGGCTCGAGACGAATCGCGGCAACATGCCGCGCGACGAGATGATCAAGAGCGCGGAGCGGATGATCACGTTCTACCTGTCGCGCGTGTCCGACAACGACTGGCCGATGATCGAGGCGAACCTCGCGCTCGTCGACCAGACCCGCGAGAACCTGCGCCGCGTCGTGCGCGGCATGCCGGCCCGCCAGCGCGTGTATGAAGAGATCAAGGCGCGCGCGTCGACCCGCTTCGCGCCGATGACGATCGCGCGCATCGTCGGCGAAGGCAACACGGGCCTCGTCGCGGGCAGCTACGCGATTCCCGGCACGTTCACGCGCGAGGCGTGGTTCCAGTACGTGCAGCCCGCGATCCGCGACGCCGCGACGAAGGAACTGCAAGCGAAGGACTGGGTGCTGAACACCGCGACGGCCGACGACCTCACGCTCGAGGGCAGCCCCGAGCAGATTCAGAAGACGCTCGTGGCGATGTACAAGACCGAGTACGCGCAGCACTGGCAGAAGTTCATGCAGGGCATCGCGGTGCAGGGCTTCGGCAACTTCACGCAGGCGGTGGACGCGATGAACAAGCTCGGCGACCCGCAGGATTCGCCGATCCGCAAGGTGCTCGAGACCGCGTACGACCAGACGTCGTGGGACAACCCGTCGCTCGCGAACGCGACGATCAAGAAGGCGCAGACGGGCGTCGTGAACTGGGTCAAGCAGTGGTTCACGCGTCAACCGGGCGGGCAGATCGCGGCGAACGTCGACATCAACGGCAATCCCGCCGACGCGCCGATGGGCCCGATCGGCCAGGAGTTCGTCGGGCTCGGCCGGATCGTCGCCACGCACGACGGCACGTCGATGCTCAAGGGCTACATGGATACGCTGTCGAAGGTCCGCACGCGCTTCAACGTGATCAAGAACCAGGGCGACCCCGGCCCCGGCGCGCGCCAGCTGATGCAGCAGACGCTCGACGGCAACGGCTCGGAGCTCGCCGATTCGCTGAAGTTCGTCGACGAGCAGATGCTGACGGGCCTGACCGATTCGCAACGCAAGTCGCTGCGCCCGCTGCTCGTGCGCCCGCTGATGCAGGCGTTCGCGGTCGTGATCCAGCCGGCGAGCGTCGAGGTGAACAAGGTGTGGAACGCGCAGGTCTACCAGCCGTTCCAGGGCTCGCTCGCGAGCAAGTATCCGTTCGCCGCTGGCGCCAAGGTCGAGGCGGGCGCGAGCGAAATCGCGCAGGTGTTCGGCCCCGACGGCTCGATCGCGAAGTTCGTCGGCACGACGCTCGGACCGCTCGCGGTGCGCCGCGGCGACACGCTGTCCGCGCGCACCTGGGGCGACATGGGCCTCGCGCTCACGCCGGACTTCACGAACGGCTTCGCGCGCTGGGTCGCACCGCTCGCGGGCGGCGCGGCAACAAGCGCCGCCGCGTCGTCCGAGCCGCAGACCGTGTTCCAGGTGTTGCCGCAGCCGAGCAGCGGCACGACCGAGTACACGATCGCGATCGACGGCCAGCAGCTGCGCTACCGCAACACGCCGCCGCAATGGACGAACTTCGTGTGGCCGAACCCGCAGGGCTCGCCCGGCGCGACGCTGTCCGCGACGACGTTCGACGGCCGCACGGTGCAGCTCGTCAACGAGCCGGGCCGCTACGGCCTCGAGAAGCTGATCAACTCGGCGCAGCGCAAGCGCCGCCCGGACGGCACGTTCGATCTGACGTGGACGCAAGGCAACGTCAGCGTGTCGGTGACGATGCGCATCATCAGCACGTCGCAGCCGACGGGCGGCGGCGGCGACCAGCCGCAGCAGCAGAGCCTGCGCGGCCTGCGCCTGCCGTCGTCGGTCGCCGACGCGAGCGCGGGCGGCGCGCCCAACGCGGCCGCGCAGCCGGGCCCGGGCGTCGTGGCCGCGGCGCCGCAGGCCGCCGTCGCGGCGGCTTCCGCATCGAACGCACAGGGGGCGCAATGACGCAAACGGTCCAGGCTCAGATCGCGTACTTCGGCAAGATCCCGTCGCGCGGCGACTTCGTCAAGAGCGCGCACAATCCGCAGCTTCTGCAGACGCTCGACCACTGGATCGCGCGCGCGATGGAACTCCTCGCCGACGACCCGCGCTGGAAGATCGTCTACGAAAGCGCGAAGCCGATGCACTTCGCGTTCCTCGGCTCGAAGAGCCGGCTCGCGATCGCGGGCCACATGATCGCGAGTCACGACGCGTCGAACCGGCGCTTCCCGTTCCTCGCGGCAACGGCGCTCGAAGTCGAGCGGCCGCTCACGTTCCTCGCGCGCAGCCCGCTCGCGTTCGCGCGGCTCTGGTCGCGCGCCGCCGCGCAGATGCAGTCGCTCCTCGGCCCGCAGGAGCCGCCCGGCGCGCTGCAGGTGCTCGGCGACACGCAGGTTCCGATCGACACGGGCGGCCCCGGCAGCGCGCACGACGGCACGTTCAACGATTTCGTCGAGCACCAGACCCTGTACGGCCTCGAGCAGATGCTGCTCGCGAGCGGCCACCCGGTGAAGCTGCGCGGCGCGATGCTCGCGCTCGGCTCGCTGCTGCGCCCGGTGATGCAAAGCGGCACGTCGCACATCGAGCGCGGGCTCACGCTGCCGCTGCCGACCGATCCGTTCTACCGGAGCCTCGTCGCCGCGTTCTGGCTCGAGCTCGTCGCGCCGTTCGTGTCGCGCGCCGACTTCGAGCTCGCGATCTTCATCGGCACGATCGCCGAGCGCGAACGGCTCATCATCGGCTTCAACGGCGCATCCGCGAAAACCCTGCACAGCGTGGTCGATCCGCAGACTTACGCCGAACACAACATCGACATCGACGATCCGGAATGGATCGACGCACATGCGCAAAACGACCATGGGATCAGCAAGCTCGTCAGTTATCTCGAACAATCGCAACTGTCGCTGCGCGTGTGCATCGACACGTTCCATGAAGCGTTCATCGGAGCGTGACGCAATGACGAAGCCGCTCGCCTCCTCCCGCTTCAGGCTCGCGCTCGCCGCGCTCATGCTCGGCGGCGCGCTCAACGGCGCGGCGCTCGCCGACAACGTCGGCCCCGCGACCGTCACGCCGATCGACGCGGGCGGCGTGCCCGTACGATCGACGCCGCTCGCCGCACCCGCTATCGCCGCGGCAAGCGGCGCGGGCGGCGGCGCGACCGTGTCGTCGCCGCCGCCCGCGAACGCGGCGCCGGGTCAGGTCGTCGCGGGCGGCAAGGTCGCCGACGAAGCGACGAAGGCCGCCGTGCTGCAGCGCCTGCGCGACGCCTACGGCGCCGCGAACGTCGTCGACCAGATCGAAGTCGGCGACGTCGCAACGCCGCCGAACTGGTCCGCGAACGTGCAGAAGCTGATCGGCCCGCAACTGAAACAGATCAGCAAAGGACAGCTGAAGATCGACGGCACGCAGATCGACGTGAAGGGCGAAGTCCACAACGAGGCGCAGCGTCAGCAGCTCGCGAGCGACATGGCGAACGCGCTGAACCCGACCTACACGATCAAGAACGGGCTGCGCGTGAGCGCATCCGAGCAGGGCCTGCTCGACCAGACGCTCGCGAACCGCACGATCGAGTTCGAGACCGGCAGCGCGACGCTCACGCCGCAGGGCCGTGCGATCCTCGATCAGATGGCGAGCGCGCTCGCGAAGATGACGAACCGCACGGTCGAGATCATCGGCCACACCGACAACTCGGGCAACCGCGCGTCGAACATCGCGCTCAGCCAGGCGCGCGCGGACGCGGTGAAGGGCTACCTGGTGACGAAGGGCATCGCGTCGCAGCAACTGACGACGACGGGCGTCGGCCCCGATCAGCCGATCGCGTCGAACGACACGAGCGACGGCCGCGCGCGCAACCGCCGGATCGAATTCCGCGCGGGGCAGTAAGCGGCGCGGGCGCGAACGGCGGCGGGCGAAGCGCTCGCCATGTGATCCATGTGATGGTACGGGCGTTACGGCAGCACGCGGCACGCGGCACGCGGCACGGCACAATGAAAAAGCGACGGACGGCCCTTTCGAGCCTCCCGTCGCTTTTTCTTTTGCGGGCCGGCTTTTCGCGCGCCGGCCCGCGCTCACGCGTTGTCGTCCGGCTTCAGCCCGAGCAGCTCGCGAATGTGCGCGAGCGAGCCGTCGTCCTTGACGACCGACGCGAGCCACTGATGCAGCGGCATGTCCGCCCACTCGGCGGCCTTGTCGGCGAGATACGCAACCGGGCTGTGCGGCTCCGTCCCACGGAAATACTTCGCGACCGCGCGCAGTTGCTCGACCGCCTGCGCGCGATTCTGAATGCCGGCGATCACGATCGGCGCGGGCGCTGACGGCGCATGTCTCTGCACGTGCTCCTCCTGGGAAAGCGGCGTCCTGAAGCTCGGCTCCGCGCGCTCGGGCGGCGCGCCCGGCGCATTCTGCGCGCCGGCCTGCGGCTGCGCGTCGGCCGAGTAGCCCTGCTCTTTCGCGAAGCGCTCGGCGAGCCGGTAGACCGTTTCGTACGCGTCGCGCGCCTGCCTGAAGCTCGGCGCCGCCTCGCCCGCGCGCTGGTCGAGCTCCTGCTCGAGCGCGTCGAGCGCCGTCCGGAACGCGTTCAGCTCGCCGAGCAGGCGCGCATAGAACGCGACGGACGTCATCCGCTTGGACGCCTCGATCTGCTCGACCGACGGCTTGCCGCGCGCGATCTCGTCCGCCTGCTCGGGGTCGCGCCGGATCGCCTGCACGACGTGCTGCGCGACGTCCCAGTCGAGCTCGCTGAACGCGTTCGACGCGCCGTCGGTGAGCGGCACCGCGCGCAGCAGATCGGCGGTGCGCCCGGCGAGCCACGCGACGTTGCCGAGCCGGTATTCGGCGTCGTCGCCGTCCGGCAGCGGATGCACGTGATCCCAGAATTGCCGGCAAAGGCTCGCCAGCAGCTCGTAGCCCTGCGTGAGCCCGCCGATGCCGTCCTCGAGCGCGAGCGCCTCGGTCAGCCACACCGCGAGCCGCAGGTCCTTGGTGCGTTCGCGCAACAGCGCGCTCGATTGCTCGACGACGAAGCCCCAGTCCGCTTCCTTGATGTCGGTGATCCACTCGCCCTGGTCGAGCGACGGATCGTCGAACTTGCGCGCGTGCTGGATCGCGTCGAATTCGGCGGAGAACAGGAGATCGTCGCCGCACGGCGACGCTTCGCTGATCGGCGTCAGCAGCTCGGTGAGGTTGATCGGCATGGTCGAATGCTATGTCAGTGCGTTGCGGCGTCCATCGTTGCTTGAAGACACGCGCGGCGCGTGACGCGCGCGCCGCGCGGCGGCCTTACTCGACCGCGTACTCGAATTCGCCCGTCTCGGCCGCGCGCGCGGCGATGCGCGCGATCGCTTCGCCGTCGGCGATCCGCGACAGCACGTGCTCGGCGATCTCCGGCAGCAGCGTGCCGTTCAGAATGTGATCGACGTTGCGCGCGCCCGAATCGACTTCGGTGCAGCGCGCGAGCACGGCGTCGACGAGCGACTCGTCCCACTCGAACGCGGCCTTGTGGTTCGCCTCGATCCGGCCGCGGATGCGTTCGAGCTTCAGCTCGATGATCTCGGCGAGCACGTCGTCGGAAATCGGATAGTACGGAATCACCTTCATCCGGCCAAGGAACGCGGGCTTGAACGTCTTGTAGAGCTGCGGGCGCAGCGTCTCGGCGAGCGCCTCGGCGTCGGGCAACTCCTCCGGCGTCTTGTTCAGGCACGCCTGCATCACCGCCGACGAGCCGACGTTCGACGTCAGGATGATCAGCGTGTTGCGGAAGTCGATCTCGCGCCCTTCGGCGTCGTCCATCGCGCCCTTGTCGAACACCTGGAAGAACATTTCGAGCACGTCCGGATGCGCCTTCTCGACTTCGTCGAGCAGCACGACCGAATACGGATTGCGGCGCACCGCTTCCGTCAGCACGCCGCCCTCGCCATAGCCGACGTAACCGGGCGGCGAGCCCTTCAGGCCCGACACGCTGTGCGCCTCCTGATACTCGCTCATGTTGATCGTGATCATCTTGCGCTCGCCGCCGTACAGCACGTCGGCGAGCGCGAGCGCGGTCTCGGTCTTGCCGACGCCCGACGGCCCGACGAACAGGAACACGCCGCGCGGCTTGTTCGGGTCCTCGAGGTTCGCGGTCGCGGTGCGCACGCGCTGCGCGATCGCGTCGAGCGCGTGGTCCTGGCCGATCACGCGCGCGCCGATCAGATCGCGCAGATTGAGCACGGTCTCGATTTCGTCCTTCACCATCCGGCCGAGCGGAACGCCCGTCCAAGACGCGACGATTTCCGCGACGACATGCCCATCGACCTGCAGCGGCACCATCGGCTGGTTGCCCTGCAGCGCGCGCAACGCATCGACGCGCCCGGCGAGCTTCGCGCGCGTCGCGTCGGCGTCCGCCGGCTTGCCGTCGGCGGACGGCTCGCGCGCGGCGTCGAGCTCGGCGCGCAATGCGCCGATTTCGGCGACGAGCGCGCGCTCCTCTTCGTAGCGCGCCTCGTCATCGGCGAGCGCCGTCGAATCGGCGTCGCGCTCGTCGCGCAGCGCGGCGAGGCGCTCGTCGTGCGCGGCGCCGCTCGCGGCTTCGCGCTCGAGCGCCGCGATCTCCGCATCGATCCGCTCGATGCGCTTCTTCGTGTCGTCGATCGCGGCGGGCGTCGCGCTGTGCGCGAGCGCGACCTTCGCGCATGCGGTGTCGAGCACGCTGATCGCCTTGTCCGGCAACTGGCGGCCGCTGATGTAGCGATGCGACAACCGCACCGCCTCGGTGATCGCGTCGTCGAGAATGCGCACGTTGAAGTGCTTCTCCATCAGCCCCGCCATCCCGCGCAGCATCGCGGCGGCGAGCGGCTCGCTCGGCTCCTCGATCTTCACGACCTGGAATCGCCGCGCGAGCGCCGCATCCTTTTCGAAGTACTTCTTGTATTCGCTCCATGTCGTCGCCGCGATCGTGCGCAGCTCGCCGCGCGCAAGCGCCGGCTTCAGGAGATTCGCCGCGTCGTTCTGGCCTGCCTGCCCGCCCGCGCCGATGATCGTGTGCGCTTCGTCGATGAAGAGGATGATCGGGTGCGCGCTCTTCTTCACCTCGTCGATCACGCTCTTCAGGCGATTCTCGAACTCGCCCTTCACGCTCGCGCCCGCCTGCAGCAGGCCCATGTCGAGCACGTGCAGCGCGACGCCGGAGAGCGGCGGCGGCACGTCGTCGGCCGCGATGCGCAGCGCGAGCCCTTCGACCACGGCCGTCTTGCCGACACCCGCCTCGCCCGTCATGATCGGATTGTTCTGCCGGCGGCGCATCAGGATGTCGATCGCCTGGCGGATTTCCGCATCGCGGCCGATCACGGGGTCGATCTTGCCTTCGCGCGCGCGCTGCGTGAGGTTCGTCGTGTACGTGTCGAGCGCCGGCGTCTTCGACGGGCCGCGCGGCGCGTTCGCCGCCGCGCCGTCGGGCACCGCGACGTCGGCCTCCGCGTGCCGCGGCTCGGCTTCGGGCGAGCCCGCCGTGATCTCGTCGAACTTGTGCTTCAGGTCGTCGACGCGCACGCGCGCGAACTGGGACGACATCCGCTGCGCGAACTGCGCGAGATCGGGCCCCGTCAGCAGCGCGAGCAGCAGGTGGGCCGAACGAATCCGGCCGATCTGCGAATCGAGCGACGCGATCAGCCACGCCTGCTCGAACAGCTCCGTCAGATGCACCGAGAACACCGGCGTACGCGTGTTGCCTGTCTTCAGTCCGTCGAGCTCGCGCTCGAGATCCGCGCGCAGCGCGTGCGGATCGACGCCGCTCGCGCGCAGCACGAGCGGCACGTCGCCGATCGATTCGTCGAGCAGCGCGAGAAACAGGTGTTCGAGATCCACTTCATAGTGACCGCGCGCGAAACAGTGGCTGGCGGCACGCTCGGCGGCCTTCCGGCACACCGGATTCAGTTTCGCGATCAGGGTCTTCAGGGGCGTGCTCATCGGTTACGGTCCACTCAGGTTCGATCGTTGTTATCAATGAATAACGTGCAGCTCGTAGCGCGCGTCGGCGCGATCGCGCTCGGCTTCTCGCGTGCAGAGGAACGCGTCCCAGCCGAGCCGCGCGCCCGCGCCGAGGATGCTCGCGCCGACTTCCGTGCGGCGCAGCACGAGCGACACCTCGTATTCGAGCGTCACGCCGGCGAGCAGCGTCAGCATCCGCTCGAGCGCGACCGCGCGCTCCTCGCCGGGCAGGAACGCTTCGTAGTCGCGTTTCGACAGCGGGCCGACGACGAGCCGCGCGCGCATGTCGCGCTGCCACACGCGTTCGCCGACGAGCGCCGTCGCGCCGAGCGTCACGTTCACGTCGCCGAGCACGCTCAACTGATCGTGCGGCACGTCGTACCACTTGCCGACGAACTGCTCGATGCGGATCGGCACGCGGAAATACTCGGACAGCGTGCGCTGCAGATACGCGGCCGACACGGGCCGATGCCGCGCGGCGAGCGCATAGCCCGCGATCGCCTCGTCGAGCAGCGCGCCGCGGCCGTCCTGCACGGTCGAGCGCGCATCGTCGTTCGCGACGCCCGCGAGCGCGAGCAGCAGCGGCAAATAGCGCTCGTCGCGGTCGAGCTCGTAATGCAGCGGCAGCCGGTATTTCTTCCAGGCCGCATAGAACAACGCGGTCGCGCGGTTCGAGAAGACGTCGAAGAACGCACGCGCCGCGTGATCGCGCTTCAACTGCTCGCGCGCGATGATCTGCTCGGTGTAATGCAGCGGCAGCGCGCCCTGGCCGCCCAGCAGCCCGAAGAACGCCGGCGTGAGTTCGACGCGCGACAGCGCGCCCGCCGCGAGCGCCGCGTTGCGCTGCGCATCGTCCTTCAGCGCGTCGCCCGCTTCGTCGTACGACTGCGCGCGCTCGATCTCGCTTGGCGGAAAACCGAGCGACAGCGTGTTTCGAAAACCGATCCGGCGCGCGACGATCTCGCCCGGCCGGCTCGCCGCATGGCGCTGCGGATCGCGCTTCGCGAACCAGGTCTCGAGCAGCCGCACCGCCTGAAAAAACTCGAAGCGATGCGGCTCGTCGAGCAGCCGCTCGACTACGCCAGGATCGATTCGCCGCTGCGCGGTTCGCATCGCATGATCTCCTCGCCGGTGCGCTTCGACACGACGATCAGTTGAACAAAGCTGTTGAGGTGCACGTACAGCCCGAAGAATGCATCGATCATCCGCACGAACGTCGCGAGGCTCGAGCCGACGAAATGCTCGTCGTCGATCGTGAGCCGAATCTCGACGCCGCGCACGAACGTCGCGAACGGCTTGCCGGGCAGCCACTGCACGGCGCTCTTCTGCTCAATGCCGACGATCCCGTCGATGTGGCGCGTCGACACCGCGGATCGCCTCAGATCGTACAGCACGAGCACTTCCTTCAACGCGGCGAGCCCTTCGTCGGCGAGCGACACGTGATTGAGCGCCAGATGCGACACGAGACGCCAGTGCGCGGCGCGGCCGCGCTCGAAGCGCGCGCTCGGCGTGGGCCGTCGCAGCAGCGCGACCGGGCCCGGCTGCTCGCCGCCGTCGATGAAGAGATCGCCGCCGTCGAGCCCCGTCGCGAGCGAGGCCGGCAAGTCGCGGTTCGTGCAGGTGAGCTCGAGGCTCAGCGTGTCGGTCTGCGGCGCGCCGGGCTCGAAATCGATGTCGACGACCGAAATCTCGGTCTCATAGCCGGGGCTCTTGCGCGCGACGCCGTCGTTGCGGCGCGCGAACCAGTAGTGG
Source organism: Burkholderia savannae (assembly GCF_001524445.2). NCBI lineage: Bacteria > Pseudomonadati > Pseudomonadota > Betaproteobacteria > Burkholderiales > Burkholderiaceae > Burkholderia > Burkholderia savannae. The sequence continues at coordinate 258,594 of NZ_CP013417.1, read as the reverse complement.
CCGGCCTGCGCGGCCTCGCCGTGATGCAGCGAATAGAACGGCCGGAATTCGACAACCGTTTCGCGATCCGCGCGCTGCCGCACGAGATGCACGGAATCGATCGAATACACCTCATACGCGAACGCGCGGCGCGCATCGCCGATCACCGGATACGACACCGCCTGATGGCTGATCCGGATCGGCTCTCCGTGCTGCCGGAACAGGTTGACGACCGGCGTGCAAAACAGCCGCAAGTGGCTCGCGGTCAGCAGATCGAGCAGCCGCGCGACATGCGAATCGCTGCGCACGTCGCGCAGCACGACATGCAGCGTCAGTTGCCGGCAACCGCCCGCGCGGCGCGTCAGCGCGCCCAGGTCGAAGTCGACGAAATTGAATTTGTCCGGGAATGCGAAGTATTCGGTCAGCAGACGATACGCCGGATGCGAACGTGCCGGATAGTCGATCAGCGCGTCGGCCTCGTCGAAACCCGCGTGCTCGTACGGCGCCTTGTCGAGCGCAATCCAGCGGCCGCTGCGCTCGGGCTCGACGTAGAACGCGAGCGCGTGCGCGAACAGGCAATCGGCAAGCGCGGCGACGAACGACTGCTCGCCGTGCAGATGCGCGCGCAGCGTGCCGAGCTTCAGCGCGGCGAGATCGAGCTGCGGCGACGTCGATTCGAACGCAATCGAGATCACGCCCGTCGCGTTGCCGGGCAGCAGCGTCGTGACGGGCGCCGCGGCGATCGATCCGTAGCGCGCGTCGGCGAGCCTGATCGGCGCAAGCGTTACGTCGTACGCGGTGCGAAAGCGGCATTGCACGCCGCGAATCGCGCGGCTCCTCAGCTCGGTGCCGCGCTCGACGACATGCGGCCCGGCCAGTTCGGCGAACGACTGCGGCGCACCGAACTGCGCGATCGAGCACGACGGGAACGGCCGCAGATAATGCGGATAGAGGACTTCGACGAGCGCTTCGGTGAATTCGGGATACTCATCGTCGAGCTTCTTGTTGATCCGCGCGCCGAGGAGCGCGAACGATTCGATCATCCGCTCGACGTGCGGGTCCTCGCAATGCTCGCCTGTCTGCGACAGGTGCGCGGCGATCTTCGGGTACCGGTTCGCGAATTCGAGCGAATAGCGCCGCAAAAACGACAGTTCGCGCTCGTAATACGGCAACAACTCTTCCATCGACGATCCCCGAAACCTGACGCCCTCTTGCCGGGCGGCTCACTGCCGCGCGGCGCCCGGCGGCTCACGCGACACGGCTCAAACCTTGGCGGCGCGCGAACGCGTCACCGAATATTGCAACGTCGACGGCTGCAGCATCGCATCGAAGGTCACCGGCTCCTCGGCGGGATGCACGACGAGCAGCGCCTGGATCGCGAAGTAGAGCGCGTTCGTCGACTGCTCGTTCAGCTCGAACGTCACCGACACCTGCTGCAGCCTCGGCTCGTGCCGCGCGATCGCCTGCTGAATCGACTTGCAGATGAACGTGCGGTCGTAGTGGCTCGCGAGGCTCAGGCCGGCGAAATCGTTCAGCCCGTAGGTCAACACCGAACGCTGGCATTCCGGCAGCGTGGCGAGGTCTTCTTCGGTCAGCGCGATGCGCGTGTTGAGGATCGCCTCGACGTCGCGCGCGACCGTGTTCTTCAGTTCTTCCAGCGACAATTGCCGCATTGCGGCGGGTGCCGGCACATGCGGTTCGTCGTCGAACAGCTTGTCGAGGAAGCTCGGTTCGAAGCGTTTCATCGGGCTCCACGCAAAACGGGAACGGGGCACGCGCCGTGCCCCGTTCCCGCATCGAACTTAGACCGCGTAGGTCTTGTCGTTCTTCGTGAGGCTCCAGGCGCCCTGCGTGTTGCCGCCCTGGTTGCCGCCGATCTTCTGCTGGGTCTGCTTCCACTGCACCGCCGCATACTTCAGCGAGAAGGTCTCGATCGGCAGGCCCTCGTTATGCACGCTCGGCGCGATGCTCGAGATGATCACGTACTTCAGCTTGATCTCGAGATACTTCACGCGCTCGCCCTCGCCGTCCGCGCGCAGAAAATCGATCGTCACTTCGTCGAACGTCGTGCCGCCCGACGCGTGCTGATACAGCAGCGGGCTCGACGAATCGATTTCCTTCGTGAACACCATGTCGCCGTGCTCGCAGCGCGTCGACGTGTGGCCGCCCGCGGTCGAAGCGGTTGCCGAACGCGGCTGAACGATCGAGTGATCCCAGGATTTCAGTTCGATCCAGCCGGCGTGGTCCTTGTCCGCGGACTCGCCCTTGATGGCCGGATTACCGAACTTCAGATGCATGTGTAACATGGTCTTTCGACTCCCCAAAGAGGTGGTTTTAACGTCCTACCCAGGCGGCCCGCCCGGGCGATCTCAGCTCGCTTATGAATTTGCCGGTTTGGGCAAGTCAGCGACAAGGCGCAGAGAAATCGACAATTCGTCGAGCTGGAAGTGCGGACGCAGAAACGCGACCGAACGATACGCACCCGGCTTGCCCGGAATCTCTGACACTTGTACGGAGGCTTCGCGCAGCGGGAACTGCGCCTTCTGTTCCTGGGTCGCGTCGTCGTCGAGCAACACGTACTGCGAGATCCAGCGATTGAGGAACGTCTCGACGTTCTGCGCGGACGCGAAGCTGCCGATCTTGTCGCGCATCATCGCCTTCAGATAATGCGCGATGCGCGATACCGAGAAGATGTACTGCAGCTGAGCGGACAGGACGGCGTTCGCATTGGCGCTGTCGGTGCTGTATTTCTTTGGTTTCTGCACCGACTGCGCGGCGAAGAACGCGGCGTAATCGGAATTCTTGCAATGCACGAGCGGGATGAAGCCGAGGTCGCTCAGCTCCTTCTCGCGGCGGTCGGTGATCGCGATTTCGGTCGGGCACTTGAGCGCGATTTCGCCGTCGTCCGTCTTGAACGTATGCGTCGGCAGATCCTCGACCAGGCCGCCGCCCTCGACGCCGCGAATCGCCGCGCACCAGCCGAAGTCGTCGAACGCGGCCGTCAGGCGCGCCGCGAACGCCCAGGAGGCGTTGCACCACAGGTACTTGTCGTGATCGGTGCCGTCGACGTCCTCGACGAAGTTGAAGCTCTCCGCGATCGCGCCGTCCTTCGGATTGAACGGCAGGCGGCCGAGGAAACGCGGCAGCGTGAGGCCGACGTAGCGCGAATCCTCGGAATCGCGGAACGACTTCCACTTCGCGTACTCGACGGTGTCGAACACCTTGCCGAGATCGCGCGGCTTGCCGAGATCCGCGAACGACTCGAGGCCGAGCAGCTCGGGCGCCGCCGACGCGACGAACGGCGCGTGCGCGGCCGCCGCGACGTGCGACATCTGCTCGATGAAATACTGGTCTTCCGGCTGGCGCGAGATCTCGTAGTCGCCCACCAGCACGCCGAACGGCGAGCCGCCGAACGTGCCGAACTCTTCTTCGTACACCTTCTTGAAGAGCGCGCTCTGATCGAACTCGGTCGCGTTCTTGAAGTCGCGCACGAGATCGCGCTTCGGCGCGTGCAGTGCCTTGATCTTGATCGTCGAGCCGGTGTTGCTTTCCTTCACCAGATAATCGAGCCCGCGCCACGTGCTCTCGAGACGCTGGAACTCGGCCGCATGCATCACGGCCGAGAGCTGCGACGAGATCAGGCGGTCGAGCTCCGCGACGCGCGCGTCGATCGTCGCCGACAGGTTGTCCGATACGACCACCGTGCCGTCGAGCACCTGATTGACGAGCTCGCCGATCAGGTCCTTCGCGCGCGCATGCTCGGATTCGGATTTCGCAACCTTGCTCTTCTCGACGATCTCGTCGAGCAGCGTGGATTCCGTGCCGGCTTGAGCGCCGGTCGATTGGGCCGCAGCCGTTTGCTGGTTCATATCGCCACCCCGTTACTCATTCGCCCTGCTTATCGCCGCCGTCCGCGCTCTTCTTCAGCGCTTCGAGCTGCTGCGTGTTCGACAGCACCTCGCTCAGCAGATCTTCGAGCTTGTCGTTGCCGGCGAGCTTGTTGCGCAAGTCGGCGAGCTTCGAGCGCGCCTCGAGCAGGCGGCGCAGCGGCTCGACCTGCCCGACGACCTCGTCCGGATTGAAATCATTGATCGATCGAAACTTCAGATCGACCGCGAACTTGCCGCCCGCGTCGCTCAGGCGGTTCTCCACCTGGAACGTCGCGCGCGGCTCGATCGCCTTCATCACGTCGTCGAAGTTGTCGCGGTCGATGTTGACGAACTTGCGATCGCGCAGCTTCGGCTGCTCGACTTCCGACTGCCCGGCCAGATCGCCGACGACCCCGACGACGAACGGCAGTTCCTTGATCTCGATCGCGTCGCCCCGTTCGACTTCGTACGTCAGTTGGACGCGGGGCGGCCGCACTTTCTGCAAGCGCTTTTGAATGCTTTCTTTCTTCGCCATCGACGGCTCCCGTTTGGTGTGTGGATCGAGCGCGGCGGCTTAACGCAGCGCGCTGAACGGATCGCCGCCCGCCGCCTTGGCGGGCGCCGACGTGGTGGCAGGAGGCGCGACGGGCGCGGCGGGGGCGGCGGGCGCCGTGGGCGCTGCCGCCGTCGCGTTCTCGACCGGCGCGGCCTCGTGCACGGGCTTCGCGCGGCGCACGATACGGCGCTTTTTCACGACGGGCTTCGTCAGCTGCTGCTCGGGCGGGAACAGCGCGGCCTCGCCGAGCGTATCGCGCAACTGCTTCGCGAGCGCTTGCGCGTCCGACTTCGCGTCGCCCGCGAGCGACGAATCCTGACGCAGCTCGCCGAGCGATTCGGTCGCGATGCGCAGGCCCGCAACGGCGAGCACGCTCTTCGCCTGACGGTCGGTCTTGTCGCGCTGCAACGCTTCCTGTGCGGCGACGATCGCCTGACCGTAGTGACCCTGCTGGAACTGGATCTGCGCGATCCGCGACCACGGCTCTTCGCGCGTCGGATCGGATTTCGCGAGTTGCTGGTAGAGACCGATCGCGCGGTCCTGATCGCCTGCCTTCGCCACCGCGTCGGCATCCGCCAACGACTTGTTGAACGCTTCGGCCGTCGGCGGCGTCGGCTGCGATACGCAACCGGCGATGATGCCGCAGGCCAACACTACCCCAGAAAATTTTGCGAAGAGACGGTCTTTCATCGTTTATATCCCCGGCGCGGGAGTTTTAAATCGTTGAGAATTCGTGATTTTGCTTTGCTACAAGCGCGCGGGTATAGTACCGATCAATTTTTCATAATTCAATGTTCGCGTGAAGGGCGGCCGTTTTAAAAGCCGCGCAGCGCGCCGCCCGACACGGCCGCGCACGCTCGGGGAATCGCACGTGTACCGCTTCCAATGCAATTATTGCCGCAAAGCAATTCTATTTCGCCCATTCAGTGGAAAATTTTTCCGAATGTCGCGGCATTGATCGCGATCCGTCGGGCATTTGAAGAGGCAGAATTTTTGTGCCGCCAAATCGGCAAAGCAACTGATAGTTTTGACAGGGAACAAAGGGCGCCGCGCCCGGAAAAATCGATGAATCCGCTTGTGACTCGTTACGCGCTGCCGCTCGCCGCCTGCATCCTGCTCGGCGGCTGCGCGGCCGCCGTGCCGCTCCTCGGCTCGGCGGGCAGCGCCGCGCTGCAGATGGTGGGCGTCGGCAAGCCCGACGTGCCCGATTCGCAGAAGCCGCCGCGCAATCTCGGCCTGACGCTCTACGCGGCGCCGAACCTCAACGCCGCGAACGACAGCCGCCCGCTCGCGCTCGTCGTGCGCCTCTATGCGCTGAAAGATCCGACGTCGTTCCAGCAGGCGCCGTTCGACAGCTTCACCGATCCGGCGAAGGAAAAGACCGCGCTCGGCGCCGATCTGCTGAGCGTGCGCGAAATCACGCTGATTCCCGGACAGCGCTATAACGCGACCGAAAAGGTGTCGCGCGAAGCGCAGGCGTTCGGCGTCGTCGCACTCTTTCGCGACCCGGCGCTGCAGCGCTGGAAGCTGACTTTCGATCCTGCGAAATCCGAGAAATCCGGCATAATCATCGGCCTGCACAACTGCGCGATGACCGTGACGGGCGGCACCGTCATTCCTTCGCAGCAAGGCATGCCGACCGAGCGGCTCGACTTGCTCTCGTCGGTGAACTGCGGGTGAAATTCGAGATGGCATTTAAAAGTCATTTGACAAAGATTAACGATTCGCTCGCCGAATGCGGCGCGAATTAACCGACCAACGGCCCAATCACATTTAAGCGGATTTGACATGAGTTATTCGGCCAAGGTGCTCTGGGGGGAAGGCCTCTTTCTGAGGCCGCAGCACTTTCAGCGGCAGGACGCGTATCACGAGGCGCGCCTCTTCGAATCGATTCAGGCGATCCAGCCGTACAACTGGGGCGTGCGTTCGGTGCGGTTCGATCGCGACGCGCTCGGCAGCAACGTACTGCGCGCAAGCGAACTGTCGCTCGTGTTCCCGGACGGCGCGCTCTACTCGGCGCCGCAAGCCGACGAGCTGCCGCCGCCCATCGCGCTCGACACGCTACCCGAGGGCATCAACGAATTCACGTTCTACCTGGCGCTGCACCCGCTGCGCGAGACGGGCTCGAACTACGCGGAGAGCCGCGACGCGGGCTTCGTGTCGCGCTTCGTCAGCGATCGCGCGAGCGTCGCAGACCACTTCACCGATGCAGCCGAAGCCGACATCACGTTCCTGAAGACCAACGTCAAGCTGATTGCGCACAGCGAGCCGCGCGATCAGTTGCTGTCGATTCCGCTCGTGCGCGTGCGCCGCACCGCGACGTCCGGCTTCGAGATCGACGACAGCTTCGTGCCGCCGTGCCTCGCGATCGAGGCGTCGCCGATCCTGCATCAGCGCCTGCGCCAACTGATCGACGCGCTGCAGGCGAAGGTGAACGCGCTGTACGGCTTTCATCGCGAGCCGACGAAGAACATCATCGAATTCCGCTCGGGCGACATCGCCTCGTTCTGGCTGCTGCACACGGCGAGCGCCGCGTTCGCCGCGCTCGCGCACCTGCATCAGCATTCGGCGCTGCATCCGGAGCGGCTGTTCCAGGAGCTGTTGCGCCTCGCCGGCCAACTGATGACGTTTTCGAAGGGCTACGTGCTCGCCGATCTGCCCGCCTATCGGCACGACGATCCGGGCCCCGGCTTCGCGCGCCTCGACACGATCCTGCGCGACCTGCTCGAAACCGTGATCTCGACGCGCTACTTCGCGATCACGCTCGAGGAAGTGCGGCCGTCGTTCCACGTCGGGCGGCTCGATTCCGGCAAGATCGACGACAAGACCGCGTTCTATCTCGCGGTGTCGGCCGACATGCCGTCGGTCGAGCTCGTCGAGGCCGTGCCCGCGCGCTTCAAGGTGGGCGCGCCGGACGACGTCGACAAGCTCGTGCTGTCCGCGATGCCGGGCGTGCGCCTTTCGTACACGCCGCAGGTGCCGCCCGCGATTCCCGTGCGCCCGGGCGCATGCTATTTCGCACTCGATGCGCGCAGCCCGCTCTATGAGCGGATGCTGCAGGCCCAGTCGGCGATGATCTACGCGCCGTCCGGAATCAACGATCTCAAATTTGAACTGATCGCCGTCACGTCATGAGCTACGCGCCCTCCCTCTTCGGCGGCAACACGCCGCCTCCCGCGCCGCAAACGGTGTCGTCGACCGACGCCGGCTTCCAGGCGCGCTCGCTCCTCGATCTGCTGTACGACGGCTTCTTCATGCTGTTCTTGCTGAAGAACGGCCGCGAGCCCGGCAACGCGTCGGAGTTCGGCACGCGCATCCAGGAATTCCTCGGCGATTTCGAGCGCGGCGCGAAGAAGCTCAACATCGCCGCCGACGACGTGTATGCGGCGAAGTTCGCGTTTTGCGCGGCGATCGACGAATCGGTGTTGTCGTCGCAGTTCAAGATCCGCGCGGACTGGGAACGCCGGCCGCTTCAGCTCGTGCTGTTCGGCGAGCAGCTCGCGGGAGAGAAGTTCTATCAGTACCTCGAAGAATGTCGTGCGCAGGGCGCGGCGCGGCTGCAATCGCTCGAGGTGTTCCACATGTGCCTGCTGCTCGGGTTTCAGGGCAAGTACCTGCTCGAAGGACCGGAGAAGCTCGCGTATCTGACCGCGCGGCTCGGCGACGAAATCGCGAACATGAAGGGCAAGCGCGCGCCGTTCGCGCCGCATTGGCCGCTGCCGGACCAGATCTCGCATCGGCTCAAGCGCGAGGTGCCGCTGTGGGCGATCGGAGCGGTGTTCACGCTCGTCGGATTGCTCGCGTTCGTCGGGCTCAATACGTACCTGAAGGGCAGCACGGTGCGAGCGCTCGCGCCTTATTCGCAGGTCATCAAGGTCGGGCCGGAGTCCGCTAATTTGACGATTTCGTTGCCTTGATCGTGGGGAGCCCGGGGGATGCCGGGCTTTTCATTCTGTCGACGCAAGTTCTCGACCATCGATACTGAACGCGTCTTCGAAAGCAACCGCTACCACCAAGGCTCGTACTCCGTGAATCGCCGTTCGACGCGCGCTAACGTGTCGTCGTCTATGATTGAACGATAGCTCGCAGTCGACACTACCCCGACGGCATCGAGCCTTTCCACTTCCCGCCGAATCCCCGATTTTCCAGAAGCCGCATGGGGCCGCACGCATAAAGTATCCGCCCATGTCCTTGACGGCGGCCTCGGCTCACGCTTGCTCGGCGATCAGGCTCTGGCGTACGGCGGCTATGCGTGCCCGCTCGACGGCGACATGCTCTCGAGCGTCGGCCAGGCACTGACGCTCGACGAATACGTTTCGCCGGGACATGTTCTCGTGTCGCCCGGCGGCGTGGTCGGCATCGTCGACGAAGCGCTCGCCGCGCTCGGGCTCAAGCGAAATGCGATCGCGCCGACGGCGCACTTTGCCGCGCTGCCCTTTCTGCTCAAAGGACCGCGGACCTTCGCGACCATTCCGGCGCATGCCGCGGCGGCAATCGCGGCCGTGACGGGGCTTCGGCTCGTTGCGAGTCCGGTGAGTCTTTCCTAATATCCGATCGAATTGGATTGGCGGAACAGTTCGATGCGAAACGCGGCGGTCGCGAAAGTACGTGCGGCGGTCACGGAGTGCTTTTTGCACTTCCTGCTGTGTTGAACTGCGCTTCGCTCCGTCCAACACCACCGGAGTCCCAAGCATCGACGCATCAAGCGACATGCATGATGCCGCAACCTCGAGCGGACACCATTAATCCGACAATTATTGGAAATCAAAAGACTCGACGGCAAACGCTTGATCGCACGTCCGGGACAGCCTGCCGGATACGTCGCTGCCTGGCTCGAGTCGCAGGAACCAGCCGTGTATTATAATCCGCCAACATTTTCAACCGCTGGCGTCCGGCAACGAGGCCCGCTCGCCTAGCTCAGAAATACGGGGACCACGTGGTTTTTAGCTCGGCAATATTTCTCTACGTGTTTCTGCCCATCACGCTGGGGCTCTATTGGGCACTGACATACCGGCTTCGCAACATCTGGCTGCTGATTGCAAGCCTGACTTTTTACGCATGGGGCGAGCCAAAATATCTGCTGTTGATGGCGGCATCCATCATCTTCAACTGGATCATCGGCCTCCTTATCGCCCGCGCTAGTTCACGCAAGCTACAGTTCGTGATATTGACATTCGGCGTCACGATCAATCTTCTCGCACTCATCTACTATAAGTATGCATTCTTTTTAACAAGCAATTTAGATAGCCTAATCAATTTCCTACTCGGAAAGCATACCAGCATCGTCGAAACCGTATTGCCCATCGGCATTTCTTTTTTCACCTTTCACTCGATTTCATACATTGTAGACATATATCGGAAGGAAGCAGACGCGCTACGCAACCCTCTTGACATGGGGCTTTATATCTCCCTATTTCCTCAACTGGTTGCCGGGCCGATCATTCGCTATCACGATATAGCCGAGCAGATTTTGCATCGACGCAACACACTCGAGCGCTTCAGTTCGGGAGTCGAGCGTTTCGCGTTCGGACTGGGCAAAAAGGTATTGATCGCAAACGTCCTGGGGCAGGCTGCGGACAGCATCTTCGCCCTTCCGCCGGAGGGCATCTCAACGCCCATGGCATGGTTCGGCATCGTCTGCTACACGCTTCAGATCTACTTTGATTTTTCAGGATATTCCGATATGGCAATCGGGCTCGCCCGAATGTTCGGATTCGAACTCACCGAGAACTTCAATTACCCCTATATCTCAACCTCGGTACGAGAATTCTGGCGCCGGTGGCATATCTCGCTATCCACGTGGTTTCGCGACTACCTTTACATCCCGCTTGGCGGTAACCGCACATCTCCATTGCGCATGCGAATCAATTTGTTCACGGTTTTTCTGCTGTGCGGGCTGTGGCATGGAGCAAGCTGGAACTTTGTCTTCTGGGGCGCGTTCCACGGATCATTGCTTGTGCTGGAACGCACCCGAATCGGTAAATGGCTGGATGCGATGCCGAAATTTGTCGGCTGGATTTACACGATCATGATGGTAATGATTGGCTGGGTGTTCTTTCGGGCGGACAGTTTCTCTTACGCATGCTCTTACGTGGCCGCCATGTTCGGATTTACCAAAGCCAGTTGGTTCACTCCGCAAATTGGCTTCTATTTGAATGCACAGGTTTTTGCAACCATCGCCCTGGGTGCCATCCTGTCGACTCCGCTTGCAATTTCGCTTGCGAGAGATTGGCGCGAACGAAGATTTCCTTCGCATTCGAATGAACCGCTGCCGGCGAACATTCTGGCGTTATCGGCATTCGCACAGAATCCGAATTACGTTTACATTCGCTTGATCGCGGTGCTTGCTATATTGACGATCTGCGCCGCCGAGATGGCCGCCGGAACGTATAACCCGTTCATCTATTTCCGCTTTTGACTTGAGTATGCGCCGCAAGAGACTGGTCAATCTGATCATGGCCGCCGCCTTCGTAGCGGCCATTTCCGTCCCGTTCGTTACCATGTGGTTCAGCGACGGAAAGAACTCGGAGGAACGGAGGCTAGCGACGTTTCCTTCCATGGAGTTCAGCACTCACGGGCTTGAAAGCTTCCCCAAAGACCTCGACGCATACGTTAATGATCGCTTCGGGTTCCGAAATGTCTTCCTCAGCCTGCACAGCTACTTGATGTATAAGGTGTTCCATCTGTCTGGAACACAGCAGGTGATCGCCGGCCACGGCGACTGGCTTTTTATCTCCGACGTGGGAAGCCGCCCGGATATCGAGCGTACGGCTCGATTTTCGGGCACTGAGCTCCGTGATTGGAAGCTGGCTCTTGAGCAGCGTTACACGTGGCTCAAAGATCAAGGTATCGGCTATCGCTTCATGGTCGGCCCTGACAAGAACACGATCTATCCGGAATACCTGCCACGACAGGTGCAAGGGAAAGGGCCGTCCAGACTGCAAGAACTCGAAGGCTATCTTGGAGAGACACCTTATTTCATCAATCCAAGCCAGTCACTGATTGCCCACAAATCGGATGGAAACCCAGATCTCTTCTTCCATACCGATACCCATTGGACCCCGTACGGCGCTTATATTGGATACCGTGATCTCATGCAGTCCATCGGATCACCCCATCCCTATGCGTACGAAAACACGACTTTTATGACTGTGGCGCCCTCGGCTCAATCGGACATTGGAAGCACGGATATGTCGCGAATGATCCGGATTCCTGTCGTGGAAACGACGTATCAGCCGAAGAAGCTCCTTTCGCCCGAATGCACGATCCATCGCCAAGCTCAATGGCCGTTGGGCTTCTCGATGCCGAACTATCCGACGAGCCTTTTCGCGACAACCTGCCCCGGCAAAAGTGGAACTGTGCTGGTATTCAGAGATTCGTACTTCAACTCCGTCATTCCGTATTTTTCGCAGAATTATGGACGAGTCGTGTACGCATGGACCATACCGAACTCCGACATCCTCGCAAAAATGGTGGCTCAGGAAAAACCTGAACTCGTCATTGAAGAACGCGTCGAGCGATCGATGTACGCAGTCCCCAAGCCCGACTTATACGAAACGATCGACAGAATTCATCACGACCGAAAGTTCACCACCACGGAAAGGGATACACATCGCCGAAGCAACGAATTCCTCGGAGCCGACGTCCGCGTCGTCTCGAATGGAGGATCGATCAAATTCCTGGCCGGGGGCCGAATGCTAGCGTCGGCTTCCGGCACTCAAGGGGCCGGCGGCAACATTGACGCCGTGACCACAACGGCAACAGGCATCACATACTCCGGCTGGGCGGCACTTCGAGACGGTGGGCTAGCCGCCGAGTTCATCGTCGCCACCTCGGGAAATCGCGTCATCAACGTCGCACCCTCACAGCAGTTCGAGCGCCGCGACGTCGCCACTCACTACGATTCCGACTTGCTTCTGCGATCGGGCTTTTCCTTCGAGATTCCTAATGACTTTACGCATCCCCAGGTCCGTCTCTATGCAGTGAATGGTAATAAGGCTGCGCCCATCGGCATGCCGATCAATTGAAACGATCGCTCGTTCAAAACTCGGGCGACATTCGAAGTCTTGATTGCCGCTCATTTCTTGATTTCATTGACGACTGCTATCGGAGATTTTGCTTCCCCCGATCTCATTGAACCTCGCATTGCGGTACTTGGCGTCGGTAAGAGGTCCAGCTTTCGTTCCGAATCGGGGGTATGCCATACGCGCAAATTGCGAAACCATCCCCCCTGACCTGCCCGCTTCATTAGGGCCAACGGTCTTCTAGTAAAGCTCCTTTACCAGCCCCTGGAACACGGCAGGAGCATCCGCTGCCCGATGCTTCGCCGCAAACGCCGCAGGCGAAAGGTAATTCGGTGCGTTCCTCGTTGTAGTCCAGGCGTCATGCCGCGATGACCGTCGCGAGCATGCGCGAGGCTCGTGAACCAGTGCTTGTTTAGGCATTCATCGCGGAACTTGCCATTGAACGATTCGATGTACGCATTCTGCGTCGGCTTGCCAGCTTGAATCAATTTCAACGTCACGCCGTTGGGTAGGCCCATTGGGCGAGCGCACGGCTCGTAAACTCGGGTCCCAGGCTCGTTCGCAGCGCTTTGGGATAGCCTCGGAAACGCACTGCACTGCCCAGCACTCGAGCGATATACAAGCCCGAGATGCCGTCGTCCACGACGATATCGACAGCCTCCTTTATGAAATCGTCGACGATGGTCAAACACTTCACACGCCACCCGTTCGAAGTGCGTCCATCACGAAATCGATTGGCCCAACCTCGTTGGATCTATTCGGCAAAGCCGGCTGCGCGCGTTCAATCATCACGCCGTGGCGCAGGCGACGACGCCGCACGGCCAGTCCCGCTTCACGGTATAGGCGGCAATGCACGCGCTTGTGGTTCGCGTGGATGCCCTCGCACTCCACCAGAATGTGTAATCGCCGATAATTGATGCACAAGCGCTGGCGCAAGACGGACTTCGGCACGCCGTCGAGCATCAGCGTATGCGCCTCGGAAGGTGAAGCTCGGCGGCAAGCACTCGCGCGACAAAGCCGGCCGCGTGAAGTACGAGGCGAAGTTTCGGAAGCTGCGCACGGCGCGGTATCTGTGCATCGACGTAGACGACGCGGGGCTCGCGATCGGCTTCGACGAGCGACTGTCGCGCATCGCGCGTGTCCGCCAGGAAGGCCAGAAAACGCCCGCCGAGCCGGGCGGCCCGCTCGCGCAGCATCCGGGTCGCGTCGTGCTTGGTCTCGCCGACGCCGATCGCGAGTTCGTGCGCAATCGGCCGTTACGCTCCGTGAACCGCTGAACCGTTTAACCGCTCGCATCGGCCACTGGTTGAGAAACCGGAATTAAGGGCGCACGGTTACGGTCTGTAACCTTGCTTGCATTCAGCCGACCGTGATTTCGATTCCATCGCCGCCGACTCGCGTTATTCATATGGCGTTACGCCCCTGAATTCCACTTCAGGGAGTCGGGATTGTTTGCTCTGCCTGGTCCATAGTCTGACAGGGAAGACGAGGGCGATTCCGAACCGTCGGGAGATATCCGATTTCTGTTCGTCCTGCGTCCACCAAACCTTCGTCTGTTGAATTATCGAGGACTACAGGTTGCAAGGCACCGGCGGAACGGCTTCAAGAGACGGCCACGGCAGGTGCTGGAAGGCAAACTCATCGCACATATAATATGAATAAACCAAGCAGACCCAATTGCCGATAATGCCGCGGGAACCAATCCGATCCGCGGCTCTTTCCAAGGAGGGACTGAAAGGCCGTTCAGCGTCTTCCAATCGACGCAAGGCTTCTTGTTCCGGCAAGCGTCGCGTCCGTGCAGACCGATTTGCGTGAAGGCTTCGAGGGGATATTGGAGACCATAACGAAAGAGAACTGGGGGCCTCCGTCCTTTTCCGGTCGCTTGCAGCGCGGCCGGCTGGCGCCGCTGGCGATTCTTTGTGGCGGGATGTTCTTCGCGTTGGTCATGACCGCCTTAAGCGCAACGGTACTGTACCAAGGTCGGCTCGACGCAATGGAGCGCGCCCGCGAAACGTCGCGCAACCTCGCGCTGATTGCCGAGCGGGATATCGAACGCAATTTCGAGTTGTATGCCCTGTCCCTAGAGGCGGTGGTCGACGGCATGCGCGACCCGGACATGCTGGCGTTGCCGCCTCGTCTGCGCCGCGAGCTGCTGTTCGATCGGGCTGCAACCGCGAAATATCTCGGCTCCGTGCTGGTGCTGGATGCGGCGGGCAACATCACGATCGACTCGGGCAGCGACGTACCGCGCAAGGGCAACTTTGCCGATCGCAAGTATTTCATCATCCAGCGCGACAATCCGGATGCTGGCTTGTACGTTAGCGCTCCCTATCATTCACGGTTGCGCGGCGGCTCGCCAAGCATCGCGCTGAGCCGGCGCCTGTCGCATCCGGACGGGTCGTTCGCCGGTATCGTACTGATCGCGGTCAATCTCGAGTACTTCCACGCGCTGTTCGCCGGGCTGTCGCTCGGGCCGCACGGAGCCGTGTCCCTGATCGGCACGGACGGCATCATGGTGATGCGCCAGCCGTACGACGTACACACGATAGGGCGCGACATCAGCAAGGCCAGCACGTTCCAGCGTTTCAGGTCGGCACCAGAAGGCAGCTTCTTGGACACGGCGTCGATCGACGGCGTGCGCCGCCTGTACTTCTTCCGAAATTTCCCGCATTTGCCGCTGATCATCATGGTGGCCGAAGCCGAGCAAGACATCTTCGCAGCCTGGCGCAAGCGCGCTCTGACGATCGGCTCGCTGATGGTTGCATTCGGCCTGAGCTTCGTCGCGCTGTCCTTCCTGATGGGCGCCCAGTTGCGACGCCGGATGCTCGCGGAATCCGAGCTGCAGCTCCTCGCACGGATGGACGGACTGACCGGACTCCATAACCGCCGCACGCTAGGCGAGATTCTTGATCACGAGTGGCGCCGCGCCTGCCGCACTCGCAGCGTGTTTTCGCTGCTGTTCGTCGATATTGACTGGTTCAAAGCCTTCAACGACACCTACGGGCATCAAGCGGGCGATGACGCGCTGGCTGCGGTGGCACGATGCATCGGGGAGAACATCCGGCGCCCGGCGGACACCGCAGCACGGTACGGTGGAGAGGAGTTCGTGGTGGTGCTGCCCGACACCCCTCCTGCGGGTGCCGCGCTGATCGCCGAGCAAATCCGCACGGCGATCAGCGAACTGGCGATCGAGCACGCAGGCAGCGAATACGGACGTGTCACCGCCAGCATCGGTGCGGCCAGTTGGGCGCCGGAGCAGGACGGCGATGTGAGCGCGGTGATCAAGGCCGCGGACGAGGCGCTGTACAACGCCAAGGCGACCGGCCGAAACAAGGTTTCGCGGGTCTCCCCCACATGATTGGGTTCCCGTCGGCAGTCGCTCGCATCCGGCCATTCGCCTGGTCCGGTTTCGAATGCAAGCAGCTGCGGTTAGTCGCCGAACGTCAGCTGGTTTTCGTTGCCGTTGAATTGATACCCAAGCCGCCACTTCTTTGAACCGCCGGGACGCAGATCCGGAAACAGGCCGCCGCCGTCGAAGAGTTTGTTTCCCCTGAGCGGTACCGGCTTTCAGTGCCAGCAGCAATGTTAGTCTTCGGCTTTCTGTTGGTCCGTCAGTTGGGCCTGCAGGCCCAACTGACGGGCGTATTCGGCAGGCGCCACTTCACCGAGAGCCCTGTGAGGCCGACTCTCGTTGTACTCGACCCGCCATCGCTCAATCTGCGCCCTGGCATCGGCCAACGATGTAAACCAGTGCGCGTTCAGGCATTCATCGCGCAGCGTGCCGTTGAACGACTCCACGAATGCGTTGTCCGTTGGCTTGCCGGGCCGACTGAAGGCAATCTCGACCTTTTGATGGTAAGCTCACAGGTCCATCACCTGACTCGTAAATTCCGAGCCGTTATCACACAACAGTGTACGAGGGGCAACGGCCGGCCGACGTATTGAAGATGGATAAGCGAGACGTTCGCGACGGCGTGGTCTGGGTCCGACAGAATAAAACCGGGGCGCGTCTGCGCATTGAAGTTGTCGGCGAACGTGCCGAGCTACTTGCACAACTTGCTAGTAGAAAAACCGCACACAACCCTAGGTCAACACGCCTTATCGTCGACGAACATGGGCGGCCACTGGGACGCTCAGCGTTACGATTTCGATTTGACCGCGCACGGGATGCAGCCGGTATCGCGAAAGAAGCGTTTCAGTTTCGGGACCTGCGGGCCAAGGCGGGCACTGACAAAGAAAGCGCAACCGACCTGCGAAGCGCACAGGCCCTGCTCGGGCATGGGAGCGTAGCGATGACCGAGCACTATGTGCGAAAGCGCGGCGCTAAGATCACGCCAACTAGGTGAACCACTTGCAAGCTTGGCTGCCTGTGAGACCCGCTAGCTCGTCACTTTAGCGGGACTCGGCGATTTCCTCTATCGCGCCTTCAAAGAAATCGAGGAATTGCGGAGCAAGTCGGTCCGTCACTTTTACCAACCCTCCTTTGCTAAACGACAATTGACCTTTGATCATACGGGCCGTCACTTCGTACGTCGCCGTGTCGACCACATAGGTCTTGCCCGTGGTTTCCCAAATTGCCTTGAGGTCGATTCCCTCCTTGGAGGCGAGTTCGACCCGCCCGACCACGTGCCGGTCAAATACTACGTTGATTAGCTTCAAACCCACCAAGCGAATTTGATCAAACTTATCAAAGAATGGCGGCGTCGTAGAATCACCGAAAACCATGGGTTGAATTGAAAATCCATATCCCGCGATTCGCCCCAATTCGTTCATAAGCGTCTTCACCGATTTCCCCGGGTTGTCCACCCGCAGAAACACTGCTTCGCCTCTCGAAAAAAATTTGATGTCTACAAAATTAATCGTAGATACGGACTCGGCACGGGGATTGCCATCTTCATCGAACGCAATCGCAGATACTGTCGAGCGCCATGCGAAACGAAGGCAATCGCCGGTCTCGTCTGATTTTCTCGGGCGAAACCCGCAATCCGATTCGGATGTGAGCGGAAAATTGAGAAGCTCACGAACCAAGTTCGATACTCCGAAAGGAAGCGCGAGCCTATACCATTTGAATCGCAAGGTCATGATGTCAAGTCTTCGGAGGGGTCGATTTAGTCCAAATATCTTCAGCGCACTTCTTGGACGCTTTCTCGATGAGTGACGATAACCGCTCAACCTCGTCTGGTCTCGGACTGCGGCGTTTTTTGCTGACCATCCCGTCTTCGCACGGGTAAACGCCGCGAACAAGATATGAGAATCCAGTGCAGTCTCGCGCATTTGCAAAATGTGCATCAAGTTCGAAAACGTGTCCCTCGCCCATTGCTTCCCTAACCTTCCACACGGTTCGAATCGTGTAGAAATCTGCGGACTTGCTAATGATGTCCTTCAGTTCCTGCGACTGCTCCACCCCTTTTCCGCGCAATGCAATCCGCTCGATTCGGCTGTCCTGCACCTCATTGTTACCGATGTCATCGTCGGAAAGCTCCTGCTCATCGTCTTCGTCTGACTCTTCTGGAGTATTGCGGTATACGTACAGCTCGGTTACATCGTACTTACCCATTCCTTCGATGCCGTGAATCAAATTATAGAAAAATTCACTTCTCAAGCTAGGCAACACCACGTCATACAATGAAACGACGCGGCGATCCAGCTTTATGGAATTTCTCTTTTCGACCGAAGAAAAAACAGCCTCTCGAACTTTGTTTATGTATTCATTTTGCGAATTTCTAACAACATACGCACCATCCTCTTTCTTGAACTGAATTACACCGTCCTTATGCTGAACCTGCTTGAATTCAGTTTTAGCGTAATCCACCTCGGAATACTGGACAACCAATGCGATGTCATCTCCGTCTCTGGTGATCAAAACAACGTCGCCTTCCTTCTCTAGTTCGACCTTGATTGCAGAAATAGCCGTTTCGATCTGATTCACATCAATGGGCGTTGTAATCTCTACCGCAGTCACCTTTTCTCGGCGATTAGCAACGCCGAGGCGAGCTGCTATTCGCTGATGATCCTGATAATCATGCACCAGCCTGCTGAAGTATTTCGCGAGTTCCGACTTATCGGTATACTTCGAAACCAAAACATTTCTGTCGGCAAACAATTGACGTATCGTCGCTTGATCAACCCGATGTTGATTCAACGCATCGAACACATTCTTGTCCGTTGCGTAATAAATCGAGGGTCCATGAGGCGGCTTTTTCATCCATTTTCTCCATCGCGCCAACCGAGCTTTGCAGGAGAATAATTGTCCGTGACGGCGACAACGTGTTCGAGCTTAATGGCGTCCAGTGTTGCCGCCCTTGTCGCCTCGAAACCCCATGCCTTGCTGTATCGGTGCTTGGCTACCAAAAAATTACTTTGAATCTGATCGCTCGGCTGCTTATGACTCACGCGAACGCGCACCTGTGCGTCTTTGTCCAGCAATTGCAGTCGAGACAGACTGTCGAGAAAATACTCGAACTCCATGGCCGAATCACCCGGCCGGTTGTAATAGATCACGTAGCCAGGCTTTCCCTTATCCGTACCATTGTGTTTAATTACGCAGTACGGTGCGTTCAGGGTTTCAACTGTCGCGGCTTGCCCCCAAACCTCGCCGTGCCGACGCCATAGAACGAGGTCTGGATAATAGAACGTGTAGTCGTCGGATATTTCCTTGCGCTGCAACAGACGACTCAGGTCGTTTGCAACTGAGTACAGGCGATTGATATCCAGTGGCCCAAGCACATGCAGGTATGTGTTTTCCGCGATGGGCAGGGCGGAAACATCGATCTTGCGCATGGTTTCCGCTAGGTCATGCTTGAAGTCATGATCGTGGTTATGCAGAAAAAGCAACCCGCGAACCTCATAGGGTTCCGAGACATCCACCACATGCCTCGTTCGCCACTCGTCCGAAGCGCACGCACACTGGACGGAAATCGCTAAAGAACGCAGTGCATTACGCAATGTGCTCTGGTTGATAGATGACTGTCCGTAGCTTTTGAGATCGGTGTTCAGATAGACCTTTCGGCCCAGATACGGATCGTCGTAATAGAAGACGACATCGGTCGGGTGCGTCTGCTTCTTTGATCCACCCGCGGTCTTATGGTCGTCGTTCAGGCAGGCAAAATTGTGGTTGGTGGCGGGGTGAATATTCCACCTGAAGTACTCGAAGATATCTTCGGATACGCGCGTCGCGATTTCCCCGATGTTGTAGGTCTCTGCCATATCGATGACGCTTATCAATTGTTGGTCGGTCACTTACATGGGCAGTATGCCATCCCTGTGGGGAGGTGCTCGATTTGACACCGCCAGAATCCGGACTAGAAAAGCGCTCGAACGCCCGCCGCACAAGGCGTCGGGCAATTTCGGCGGTCGCGGCGGTGCGCGAAGGATTCTGCGAGAAATGACTGCGAAATGCGCGGATTTCGCAAAGATTTTGACACCAGAATAGGCGGGGAGTGGAAGTTATCCACACCACCTATATTTGCCGGCCCACCCAGACAACGCGGCCGATGATCTCGAAGTCGCTTGGCGGCGACGCCATATCAACCGTAAACGGCCGGTACGCCTCGTTGGCGCTACTTACTTCGAGCCTCCCCTCCGGAAGCCGCTGAAGACGTTTCACAAACAGCTCCCCGTCCATTCTCAGCACGTACAAACCTGCGCCTGGTCGGGTATCCGCTTGGTTGACCAAGATTACGTCCCGATCACTCAGCACCCCTTCCATGGAGTCGCCCTTTACTGCGATCACAGCCAAATCTTTCGGGTTGATCCGTAGGTAATTGTCGACCCAATATCGCCGGAAAGCCATCGCCAGCGGAGGTTTGCCGTCGCCCAACGACGCCCCGTGCCCAGCGGCGGCTTTCACGTTGTAACGCGGGATAAACACGAACTCGGCGATGTCGACCGGGTTTCCCATCGTATCGAAACATGCGCTTTGGGGCTGCGCGTCGTCAGATCGCCCCTCGGTGAAGGCGGTGGGAGCTACCTCAGGCTCCTGGCCAAACAGCGAGTTGATCGGAACCCCGGCTCGCTCGGCGACTTGCCGAAGAAAGAACGCGTCGGGAGTCCGCTCCCCGTTCTCGTACCGTTGAATTGTGCTGGTGCCAATGCCGAAGGTAGCTGCCATCTCGGCGATCGACGTCTTCAACACGTCCGTTCGGACACGACGCAGCCTCTCGCCGACCTGCTTGTTGAAGGTTTCAACATCCCGATCGGAACTTGAAAGAGGGGCATCTCGCTCCATTGTTGCTTTCATCTTCCGTACAAATGGTTGATTTACAAGGGAAAATCACCCAATCGGGGTGATGACAAGTCCGATCGGAACAATAAACAACCCGAAAGGGTTGATTTTCGCGTTCCGTTCGGGTTTAATTGCTTCATGACGAACCGCATGGAGTACGCCATGAGGCATGAAAATGTCCCAAAAAAGACCGCCCAACGATCCGATTGGCATCAGGCGGACATCATCGCCGCCGTGAAAAAGGCCGGCTGGTCCCTTCGCGCTCTTTCAATCCATCACGGATATGCGCCTGGAACCTTGCGCAACGCGCTTCGCACGGCGTATCCGAACGCCGAGAAGCTAATTGCTGAAACGATCGGCGTTCCGCCAGAGGCAATCTGGCCGAGCCGATACGAGAAACGAAATTTTACGCCCGTTTTGTCACCGTCCTCCCCTGTTTGTGCGCCCCGCACTGTGCGTTCGGCCGCCGTTGCAATGGATTGAATCGTACGCACCCCGATCCCGACGCGCTATCGGCGCGATTCCCGACCTGGACGACACGACGATGAGAAAACGGACCTGGAAATCCCTGCACGCGACAAGCCTGAGTGAGGCTTTCGAGTTGTGCGTTCAACATGCTGACGAGCGCCGCCGGCCGGCGAAGGTGCTGGCCGATCTGATGGGCGTCGAAGTAAAAACGCTGTATCGCTGGCTCGCCGAGACGTCGATGCCGCTGAACCGCGTGCGTCAATTCGAAGAATTCTGCGGCGCACGCTTCGTCAGCGAATACCTGTGCGTTGCGGACGGCCGCCGCGTCGTCATCGAGATTCCGACCGGCCGTCGCCCCGGCGTCTCCGATCTCGCATCCTTGCAAAGCGCGTTTGCCGACGCGGCGGCTGTGCTTTGCCGCTACTACGCATCCGGCCACGAACAGGCCGAAGCAATCGCGGCACTGACCTGCGCGATGACCCAGGCCGGCTACCACCGCGAGAACGTCACGAAGGATCGCGCGCCTGAGCTGCGGTTCGATGATGCGGAGGCCGAGTGATGCAGGCCGTCGTCAAATCGCACTACGCCGCCGCAGAACTGGCGGGCATGAACTTGCCGAGCCTTCCGACCACGATGCAAGGTGTCAAACTGCGCGCGAAATCGGCGGCTTGGTCGTTTCGGAAACGCGAGGGTCGCGGTGGCGGCCTCGAATATGCGCTCGAAAGCCTGCCCGTCGACGCACAAGCAGAAATCCGCCGCCGAGCGTCAACCGCGCTCGTCGGGACGATGCCCGAAGCGAAGCCGCAGGCGATCATCCGCCGCGAGCAGCAACTGCAGCTCGTCGAGACCGATGTGCAGCGCCTGCGCGCCGATGCGCGCAAGGGCATCTTGTCGATGCTCGATCGCATCATGACGCAATGCCGTGTCTCGCGCGAGGCGGCGATGCACACGCTGCTCACGCAGGCGCGCCTCGGCACGCTCGACGATCACCTGACAGCCATGTTGCGCGCGGCCAAAGATGCGCGCGGTCGCAAGGGTGACGAATTCCCGAGCATCCGCACGCTGAAGCGCTATCTCGGCCTCGCGAAACAAGGCTCTCTCGCGCCGAAGATTCCGAAGTCGAGCTTCGTGATCCCGGCGTGGGCGAAGCTCTTCCTCGAACACTATCAGCAGCCGCAGAAGCCGTCGGTCGAGCAAGCCTATCGTGACTTCACGACGGCATGCGCGGTGCAGCGGGTCACCTACGACGTGCCGAGCGTCCATCAGGTCCGACGCTTCCTCGACAAGCTCGGCAGCGTGACGTTGCAGACCGGGCGTATGGGATCGCGCGAACTGAAGACCATGCTGCCGTTTATCCGCCGCACGTTCGACAAGCTGCTGCCGAACGACATCTGGTCGGCCGACGGTCATACGTTCGACGCGGAGGTACAGCACCCGCTGCACGGTCGGCCGTTCCGGCCGGAGATCACGTCGATTATCGACGTCGCCACGCGACGCGCGGTCGGCATCTCGCTCGACCTGGCCGAGTCGTCGTTCGCCGTGCTCGACGCGCTGAGTACCGCAGTACTCAAGTGCGGCGTGCCGAGCATGTTCTACGTCGACAACGGGTCCGGCTACAAGAACGCATTGCTGAAAGACGAAGGCGTCGGCGTCCAGGGTCGCCTGGGCTTCGTCGTCACGCACTCGATTCCGTACAACTCGCAGGCACGAGGTGTCGTCGAGCGCCTTCACCAGACGCTGTGGGTCGCCGCCGCGAAGACGCTGCCGTCGTACATGGGCGTGGACATGGACCGCCAGGCCAAGCACGTGATGTTCAAGATCACGCGCGACGCTCTCAAGCACGGCGGCGCGATCTCGCTGATGGGATGGGACGCGTTCATCCAGTTTTGCCAGGAACAGGTCGACGCGTACAACGACCGTCCCCATAGCACGCTACCCGTCATCCGTGATCCAAACACCGGCAAGCGTCGGCACATGTCACCCAATGAAGCGTGGGCGGCACATGGCGCGCAAGGTTGGCAGGCCGACACGCTCGACGAACACGATGCGCGCATGGTATTCCGGCCGCGTATCAAGCGCACCGTCGCGCGCGGCGAGGTTCGGTTCCTGAATCACCGGTATTCGAATCCGCAGGAGCTGCTCGAATTCCACGACGAAGAAGTTCAAGTCGCTTACGACATCAACGATGCGCGGTTCGTCTGGATTTACGCGCTCGACGGTCGCTACATCTGCCAGGCCGAGGCCGGCGCGAACGAACGGGCCTACATGCCGCAGTCCGCTGTCGAACAGGCTCGCGAGAAGCGTGCCGATGCGCGAGCGAATCGCCTGCAAGTGAAGCTCGACGAGGTCGAGGCGGAACGTCGTGGCCAACCGGCACTCACCCTCGAAACGCCCGAGGTCATCACGATCCCAGGGTTCGGCGACATCACGCGCGACGCGCTGAGTCGGCGCTTTGTGGACGTCGAGCCAGTGATCGACATCGAACCGGCCGCGCCCATGGTCCTTGAACCGCAATCGGAACCGGAAGCCGTCACTGAAACCGCCACCGTGTTTCAGCTTCCGGAAACACCCGAACTGCGATTTGCCCGGTGGCAGACCCTGAACGAACACATCGAAACAGGAGGCATTCCGGACCAGGACGAATTGCAGTGGTACGGCAGATACGCGTTGAGCAAAGAATTTGCGGCGCAAAAGCGCCGCGCGGAACAGGCTGAAGAGTTGCAGCTCGCCAGCCATCAGTAACACCAACAGGAGCAAGCATGACACAACTCGAATCCACGCTCAAACCGATTGTAGGCGGCGTCGCTCAAATCACCAACCTGAACCTGTGCGACATCGCGATCGAGCGAGCTGTCTCGCGCAGCGCGAACCTGCCCGGTCTCGTGTGCTTTTACGGCCCGTCCGGCTACGGCAAGAGCATGGCCGCGAACTACGTGGCGAACGCTCGCCGCGCGCGCTACGTGCAGGCGAAGTCGGTCTGGACGAAGAAGCATTTCCTGAAAGCGATCCTGTTCGAGATGGGTATCAAACCCGGCGGCACGATCCCCGAGATGGCCGATCAGGTCGCCGAAGAACTGGCCGCGTCCGGCCGGCCGCTGATCATCGACGAGATGGATCACCTGGTCGACCGCAACGCGGTCGAGCTGGTCCGCGATCTGTACGAGTCGAGCCAGGCACCGATCTTGATGATCGGCGAGGAAGCGCTGCCGATCAAACTCAAGAAGTGGGAGCGTATGCACGGCCGCGTGCTGGCCTGGGTGCCGGCACAGCCCGTCACGATCGACGACGCTCGCCAGCTCGCGACGCTGTATTGCCGACACATCACGGTTGCGGACGATCTGCTCACGCGGCTCGTCGAACTGGCGCACGGGTCCGTGCGTCGCGTCTGCGTGAATCTCGAACGCATCCAGGAGGAAGCGTTGATGGCCGGCAAGGATGCGATCGACCTCGCGCAGTGGGGCAAGCGCGAGCTGTACACCGGCGAAGCGCCGAAGCGCCGCGTGTGAGGTCGACATGATCGACCACCACATCACACCCGAAGCGAATGCCGCCGCCGATGCCGGTCGAGCGATTCAGTTCGTCGCTCGCGTGTCCGCAGTGGCACTCGCTGCACTCCTGGCCGGATTGCTGATCCCGTCGACCTGGATCGATCTGGCTACCTGGACGGTCGTCGTGCTGTTCGCTGCGCTGACTTGCATCGCGCTCGCTGCTCTGGCTGTTGTGAAGGGAGGCAAACATGGCTAGAAAACCCGCCCACCTCGAACTGACCGGCGGCAAGGGTCCGCGACAGCGTGTATGGGAAGCGATTCGCAGCCAGCGAGACGACTTCACCCCGCACAGCATCGTCCGTGCTGCCGACATCGACAAGGCGACCGTTCAGACGTATTTGCAAGCGCTGGAACGCGGCGAGTACGTCGAGCAGATCGGCGAGCGCAAGGCGATCAGTGATCGGAAGCACTATCGCCTCGTCCGCGACGTCGGTGTCGAAGCCCCGCGTCTCGATCGCAAGGGCCAGCCCGTCATGCAGTCGCGTGGCAACGAACATATGTGGCGCACGATGCGCATCATGGGCGACTTCACGCCGCGCGAGCTGGCTATGCGTGCGTCGACGCCCGACGTCGCGATCACCGACTCGACGGCGCAGTCCTACGTCAAATGCCTGTCGCATGCCGGCTACCTGACACTCGTTGATTCGGGTCACGCATACATCCGTGGCAAGGGCGCGAAACAGGCTCGGTATCGCCTGATCGCATCGAAGTACACCGGCCCGCGCCCGCCGATGATCCAGCGCACGAAATCGGTCTACGACCCGAACCTTGGGAAGGTCGTATGGCAAGAGGAGCCGGACCATGACGCATGCTGATCCGGACTGGCTCGCCATGCTTCGCGAGGCTGTCGCCGCGACGTCGCAAACCAACGTGGCCAAGCTGCTCGACGTCTCACGAACGACCGTTTCGCTTGTCCTGTCGGGCAAATACCCCGGCAACACCGATCGCGTCGCCGCCCGCGTCCTGAAGACGTTCGGACAGGTGCAGTGCACGCATACCGGGCAGCCGATCTCGCTGACGGTATGCGTGTCCTTCGCCAATCGCCGCGCCCCGATCAATAACCCGATGGAACTGAGCCACTGGCGCACGTGCCGCAACTGCCCGCTGCGCCCCGTTAAAGGAGAGTCCAAGTGACGACGAACTGTAACGCCCTCAATTCGCCCGTGCCACCGATCAATCAGCTCATGCAGCTCACGGCACTGCGTCTTGCAGCGACGATCGAGACGCTCACCACGCAGGGCTTCACGGTCATCGGCATCGAGTTCTCGAACGGCTCGAAGCCGACGATCCAGGTGCAGAACTGCGAGGTCTGCGCCGACATGATCGCGAAAGGTGAAGCCACGTACTACCGCACGGGTGGCTCGGGCGTCTCACGTTACCGCACCGGCCAGTTCAAGGTCGGCGAGATCCGTGTGCTATGGACGGAGCGAGGACACTAAAAACAGAAGCAGCGCCTTTCCCGAAGATCATCAAACTATATTAGGAGTCCTTTTATGAAGCTACACGTTTTCACATGCTCTGACGAAGGGCGTCGTGCCCGTCGTATTGCGGTCGATGGCGACCGCATCGATTTTCCCGAATATCCGACGGAGCTGTTTGCTGCTCATGCCAATCCGGTTGCAACAACGGCGGGCGAGCCGGCATTTGTCGTGACGCACGTTGGCACAGGCTTTCGTATTGCAAGTGGCAAGACGCAAGCCGCTGCGATTTCGATGGCGAAACGTCTCATCAAAGAGAAGTCAACGGAAGAGTTCTGGCAGGGAGTTTCTGCCGCTCGCAAGCTCATCAAGGCATATCAAACCCTCTCTTGAAAGGAATGAACATGGCATCCGTACAGCAGATTCTCCAGGCCATCATCGACCACCCGGGTTCGTCCGGCGCGCAGCTCGCCGAGCAGCTCGACGTGGATGCGAAGGACATCCAGCCGCGCATCGATCCGTACATCCGCCAGGGGCGCGTGATCCGCGACAAGAAGGTCATGGATGGCTCGTCCCCGATCAATCTGTACTACCCGAGCGACGATCTTGTGCGCGAGTTCGACGGCACGAAACAGACCGTGACAAAAGCCGCGCGAAAAGCACCGGCATTTACTCCGACCGATGCCGCGCCTGGTGATTTCGTCTGCGGCTTCTCGACGGCCGGCCGCCTCACGGTAACCAAGGGACGGAAGACGATCGAGCTGACGCGCGAGGAAACGTCTCGTCTGCTCAAGTTCGTCGACTGCATCAACATCGAAGCGATCGCGGGAGCACAAGCATGACTATCCATATCACCCAAGGCCAAACCCTGACCAACCCCGAGGCATTAAGCAGTGTGGCCGAACTGCGATGCGAGTTGCGCCGCGCGAACGCAACGGTGCAGCAACTTCTGACCAAGATCGCACAGTACGACGAGATTGGTTCGCAAATGGTTGGTGCAGTGAATCACCTCCTGACGCTGCACGTTCAGGGAGATATCACTGGCCTCGCCGAATGTCTAGATGAGTATCTGTCGGAGCGGCCGCGCGTGCGAGAGAAGATCGAAGAGGCGATCGAGAGCAAGAACCTCTGGCGCATGCACTGACCGGTCAATCCATTTTCCTACCAGGAACACGCTATGACGAAGAATCAAATCCCGGTCGGCTACGTAAAAGACGCACGTGGCCGCCTCATTCCGGAATCGCTGGTCGAGCCGATCGACCAGTTGCGTGATCAAACGATCACGTCGTTGGTGGCCGAAGCCAGGCGTCTTCAGTCGGAGATGGCTGAGTTCAAGACGCGTGCATTCGGCGACATCGCTGCGTTCGTCGCAACTAGCCATGAGCAATACGGCGTCAAGGTCGGTGGCGCGAAGGGCAACATTTCGCTCATCACGTTCGACGGTCGCTACAAGATCGTGCGCCAGATCGCCGAACACCTTCAGTTCGACGAGCGCCTGCAGGCGGCGAAGGAACTGATCGACGAGTGCCTGCGCGAATGGACCGAAGGCAGTAACGACAAGGTCAAGGTGCTGATCAACGAAGCGTTCCAGGTCGACAAGGAAGGCAACGTGAACACCGGGCGCATTCTCGCGTTGCGCCGCCTCGCGATCGACGATCCGAAGTGGACCAAGGCGATGCGTGCGATCGTCGACAGCATTCGAGTGACGGGCAGCAAGCCATATATTCGGCTGTACGAGCGCGTCGACGAGACGGAAGAATATCGCGCGATCAGTCTCGATCTCGCGGCAATCTGAGAGGTACATAGCCATGTCCTACAAAGACGATTGCACCGTTAGCATCGCCTTCACGTCGCTAGATCAATCGGTCCAACCGATCATCACGATCGCCGACGACGGCCGTGTGACTATTGCCGACCACCTGACCGTCGACGACGCGGCTCGCGAGTTCTGGAATGCAGTTCTGCGCCTCAACCCGATGCTGTCACGTCCCGCACCGGCAGCGCCGGCGAACGAGCGGTCACCACGTCACATCAAAGTTGTTGCGCACGCGCGCGAGATTTGGAGCGGAGACGCCAAGCTTGCTGTTGCGATCACTGATTCTATTGCCACGGAAATCGCTGCGGCGATGAATGCCCGCGCCGCGTCCGCCAACGAGTCGGGGGCGGAAGAGGCGCTCGAGCGCGTTCTTTCGCGGACGATCGACGAGCGCGACCAGATGGAAGAGGACGGCACGCGCCTAGCCGAATCGGTCGGAAAGCTCCTCGAGGTGGATGTTGGCGAATGGTCGAGCGCTAACAATCCGATCCTCGCCGCGATCGAAGCGCTCGAATCTCGCGCTCCCGCACAGGCGGCGAAACCGGTATAGGGAGGAGCCATGTCAAAACTCTCGCGAGAAGACATCGAGAAAATCGACACGGAACTGTCGTTTCCGTATGGGTGCGTCGTGCTTCGCTGCGATGGTGACACGGTCACGATTCAGGTGCAGCGAACGAAGCCGCGTCGCTATGACTTGATGGTCTACGTGAACGGCTGGTTCCGGGGAAGCTATCTGAAGGCAGATGCGCCCGAACATCGGTTCTATCGGCCTACGAAGATCTGCGCGTACACACCATCGCAGCGCGCGAACATCGAGAAGCAATTCGGCAAGCGGAAGGCCCGGAAGTACTTCCCGGACCTGGACAAGACCGCGACGATCTTCATGCCTACATGGAGCGCACCGGGAGCGATGCTGCGCCACTTCGCTCGTGTCAACCAGTCGGTTT
The DNA here is from genome assembly GCF_001524445.2 of Burkholderia savannae. NCBI lineage: Bacteria > Pseudomonadati > Pseudomonadota > Betaproteobacteria > Burkholderiales > Burkholderiaceae > Burkholderia > Burkholderia savannae. The sequence continues at coordinate 229,745 of NZ_CP013417.1, read as the reverse complement.
CGCTCGTCTCGGTTGGGGTGGTGGTTAACACGTCGGTCGATGTGACTGAATCGGATGCGGCCCATGTCTGACATCGCCGTCATCCTGGCCGGGATCGTCTTCCTGGTCTGTCTTTGCCGCAAGGAACTGCGGCGCTGGTGGAGGTCGTGATGCTGATCGCGAAAACAACGATAGCCAAAATCCACATCGCCAAACAACAGCTCGCGATGACCGACGACGAATACCGCACGGTGCTTCGCAGCATCGCCGGCGTCGGCTCGTCGAAAGACCTGACTCCGGAGGGGGCGCACAAGCTGCTGAAGCACTTCGAGCGCTGCGGCTTCAAACCGAAGCGCGATGCCGGCCGTCGACCGCACGTTGCGCAGCCGCGTGCCGCTCAGATTCGCAAGATTGAAGCGCTGCTAGCTGACGCTGGCCGTCCGTGGGATTACGTCGGCGGCATGGTGAAGCGAATCTGCAAGGTCGACGCGATCGAGTTCTGTGACGACGTGATGCTCGGCAAGCTCATCGCCGCGCTGCAATACGATGCGAAGCGGAGGTCGGCATGAAGTTCGATGGTGTCGAACACCTGTTGCCCGACGTCGTGAAGACGATCGTCAAGCTGATCGGTCTGCCGACGACGGTACGCCTGGTCGAGCAGCTCGGCGGCACGACGTTCCCGGTCGCGCTGCGCCGCTCGCGTCTCGGCGAAATCCGTTACGAGGCGCTTGCCGAGATCGTAGGCCCGGAAGCGGCCGATCAGCTTACGGCGCATTTCGGAGGTGACGTGTTGTACATTCCGCGTTGCGTGAAAGCCATGCGTGAACTGATGTATCGGAGCATTCGGGCAGAGTTCGACATGCTGACCCGCGACCATGCTGCAAACCACGCTGTCGCGCAGCTCGCACTTCGCTATCAGATGGCCGACCGACATGTTTGGCGCATCCTCAAGCGCGCCGACGCATCTGAACGCACCGTTCCCCAGGCGGAGTTGTTCTAGCGTTAGAATCCCGCCATGATTAAACGAAGCCCCGCCGCGTGCGGGGCTTTTTGTTTGCACTGACACTGATCCACTAAGGTGTCCGCTACACGCAGCCTACAGTCGTGCCATTCAATCGGAGATGGCAATGAAGCAACAACGACTGTCCCCCGCCGGCTGCAATCTGATCGAGGATTTCGAGAGCGATCGTCTCGAAGCGTACCCCGATCCTGCGACGGGTGGCGCACCCTGGACGATCGGGCGCGGCCACACCGGACCGGACGTCTACAAGGGGTTGAAGATCACGCAGGCAGTGTCCGACATGCTCTTCGCACAAGACATCCGTACACGCGGAGAGGACATCATCAATGACTTCGATCTCGAACTGACGCAAAGTCAGTTCGATGCGCTGGTGTCGTTTGTATTCAACATCGGTCCTGGCAAGCCGGGCGTCAAGGACGGCCTGGTGTATCTGCGTTCCGGTGGCTCGTCGACGCTTCTCCGGAAGCTGCGCGCGAAGGATTATGCAGGCGCGGCCGAACAGTTCCTGCTGTGGGACAAGGCAGGTGGAAAGCCGATGGCCGGACTGACGCGCCGTCGTCGCGCCGAGCGCACGCTGTTCCTGACGGCAAGCTGACTCCATGAGTCTCACCGATCTCATCACTGGCCACGACGGCAAGCTTTCGCACGCGAAGCTCTGGCCGAACATCGCGTCGGCCGTCGCGACTGGCATGTTCATCTATCAGGGCATCCGTAATCAGCTCACGTTCGATACTTGGTTGATCTATCTCGGTTGCGTTGGCGGCTATTCCGCAGTCATCCAGGCGCTCGCCGCATGGCGCGGCCGTCCCTCCAAGGAAAGGGCAAATGACGATAGCAATCTGTAAGTACGGGAAGCTGGCCGCAGGCATCGTCATTGCCGCACTGCTCGCGTCCGCCTTCGCGAAAACCTACCAGCACGGCTACAGCGTTGCGACTGCACATGGTGACAAGGCGTTGGCCGACTACCGTGCGTCCGTCGAGCATGCATCCACGTCGGCCGCGAGCGACGCATTCGGCAAGTACGCGGCCGACGTGACACGTGCGTCAGCCGTGGAGTCCGGCTATCTCACTGTTCAAACCGCCGTCGCACAGACCGCGACGGCGCTGAAGGAGCGAATCGATCATGTCGCGCAACCTCGCCGTAGCACGCCGGCCACTGCCCTGCAAACTGCGTCGCCTGTCGTTGGCTGTGTGTTCAGCCGTGGCTTTGTCCGCGTGTGGAACGACGCCGCAGGCATCGCCGACGCTGGTGATTCCGCAGTGCCGACAAGCACCGATACCGCCTCTGCTGTTGTCGGACCCGACGCCGATGCCGCCGCTGACTCCGGGGTATCACAAGCCGACGTCCTCGACTGGGTCGTCGACTACGCGACCCGCGCCCGAAACACCGAATCGAAATTGAAGGCGGTGAAGGCCGCGCTTCCGGAGCAAGAGGACAAGCAATAGATGGATGACTTTGACCACGCGAGCGACATCGAAGAACAGTACCGCGCGCTCGCGATCGCGGCGGCAACGCGACCCACTCGCAGCACTGCCAGTTCGGAAGCGTTCTGCCAGAACGATGCATGCGGCGAACCAATTCCCGAGGAACGTCGACGCGCGGTACCGGGCTGCCGATTCTGCATTGAATGCCAGGAGCGTCGTGAGCAGGTTATCAACCGGAGGTATGCGTGCAAGTGACATTCGATCCGGCCGCGATTTTTATGGGCGTCATCACGCTTCTACTCGGAGCGGTCAACCTCTTCGGCGGCGTTGTGATCCGGAGCGTCCTGAAGAAGTTGGAAGACAACGAGGCCAGGGACGCCAACATCCAGCGCGACATCGCTGCGTTCCGCGAGATGGTGGCGCGTGAATACGTCCCTCGCTCCGAGAATCAGGCCATGCGCGACGAATTCCGAGACGGTCTGCGCAGCATCGATCAAAAGCTGACTGACATCAACACCAAGCTGGACAGAAAACAGGACAAACCATGACCGAGGACGTGAAGCCGAGCGACAGCCCTGAAATGCTGCTGCTGAAGAAGATCGATGCAGGGATGAGTGAGCTGAAGAATCAGTTCGCCAACGTCGAGAAGCGCTCGATCAAATACGGGGCGGTCGCCGGTGCTGGCGCGGGTGCCGTGGCCGGTGGCATCGTCGCGATGGGTATCTCGTTTGCCCGCGCGAAGCTGGGAATTTAACGCGCATGGCCTACCCGAAGGAAGTGCGCGACAAGGTGCGTCGAGCTTTCGTGTTCGATCGTCTGTCGCTCGAAGTCGCCGCGCTAAAGAGCGGCGTCAATTCGTCGACGGCTCGGCGCTGGAAGGACGATGCGCGCGCGGCCGGTGACGATTGGGACAAGGCCCAGGCAGCGCAGCTCATCGCGGGCGGTGGCATTGAAGGCGCGGCCCGTCAGATGCTGGCCGGCCTGGTCACGCAATATCAAGCGACGATGGACGAACTGGACGGTGCGGAGATGAAGCCGGCCGACAAGGTCGCGCTGCTCGCGAGTCTCGCCGATGCGTACAACAAGACGATCAACGCATCGAAACGCATCCTGCCGGAGACGAACGAGCTGGCGATCGCGATGGGCGTCGTGCAGCGCCTGGCTACATTCATCAAGGATCGGCATCCGGAACACGTCGGCGCGTTCGCCGATGTCCTCGGCCCGTTCGGCGACGAGTTGGCCACCGCCTATGGTTGAGGTGATGACATGCTGATTAAACTGACCCGCGACAACGCGGTGAATCCTGTTCACGTCGTTAGTGCCCGTATCGAACACCGTGATCGCGATACGCGCCTCGTTGTTGAGACGGTGACCGGCAACGTGATCTATGTGACGCACAATCTGTATGACGGCGTCGATGTGTACAAGGTCTATCAGGCGCTGCTCGACGCGAAGGCGGACTGACATGGTCCAGAAGTTCACTGAGAAGGATTTCCACAAGGAAATCGCCGAGCTGCAGGCCGAGCTGCGGCGCGATATCGAGGCCCATGCAACGGGCCTCGATCCGTCGCCGGCTGCGCGCGCGGAGCGCCGCCGCCGCGTGCTCGTCGACGGCGATTACCAGTTCTTCGCCTACACGTACTTCCCGCACCACATTCGCGGTACGCCGTCGTTGTTCCAGGCGCACTTCTGTGGCCGGTTTCCGAAGCTGCTGCGCCAGGCCGGCGGCACGCGTGAATGGTGGGTCGCGCCGCGCGGCGAGGCGAAGTCGTCGATGTGCACGAAGATCGGCCCGGTGTACATCATCGTGCAGGGGCTGCTGCAGCGCGAGGAAGTCCGACGCGAGATCGGCTGGACCGGCGAGCTGCCGCCGTTCCTCGACTACGTCATCCTGCTCGGCGCGGAAACATCGCTGCCGACGAAGCTGCTCGAAGTGGTTAAAACCGAGCTGACCGCTAACGCAGCGCTTCAGCTCGACTTCCCCGAGGTGTGCGGCAAGGGACCAATGTGGAAGGTCGGCGAGTTCGTCACGAAGAACGGCGTCAAGGTCGAGCCGTTCGGTGCCGAGCAAGCGATTCGCGGGACGTTCCACGGTGCCAGCCGGCCGAAGGTGCTGATGGGCGATGATCTGATCACCGACGCCGAGGCGAAGAGTCCGACCGAGCGCCAGAACCGCTGGACGTGGCTGGAAAAGGCGATCGACTACCTCGGCCCGCCGGACGGCAGCGTGAAATACATCGGCGTCGGCACGGTGCTGGACAAGGATGATCCGATCTCGCGCGCGAAGCGCACGATCGGGCATATCGTCCACCACTTCCGCGCGATCGCGCAGATGCCGACGAACATGGATCTGTGGCAGCAGTGCGAAGCGCTGATGCTCAACGACGACAAGCCGGCGATCGAAGAGGCCGCCGCGCGTGGTGAGGCGATCGCCGACACCGATCTCCCGTCGTATCAGTTCTACCTGGAGCACCGGGCCGAGATGGACGCCGGCGCCGTCACGTCGTGGCCATCGGTGCGCACGCTGTTCTATCTGATGCGTCAGCGTGCGAAATCGCCGCGCGCGTTCGCGACCGAGATGCAGGGCGATCCGCGCACCGAAGAAGACAAGGTGTTCGGTCACATCACGTTCTGGGTGCAGCGATTGCAGTCCTGGTTGATGTTCGGCGCGTGCGATCCATCGATGGGGCAAGGCAGGAAGTCGGACCCGTCCGCGATCTTGGTCGGCGGTCTGGACATCGTCAGTCGCAAGCTGCATGTCATCCACGCGGAGATCAAGCGCCGCGTGCCGTCGAAGCTCGAAGCTGACCTGATCAAGGTTCAACGTGAATTCCGGTGCCGCGCGTTCGGCTTCGAAAACAACAATGCGTATGAATGGGCGCGACAGGATCTGATCAAGGCCGCATTGCGGGCCGGCGTGCCGTTACCGCTCGTCGGCGTCACGGCGAGCGTCGCACCCGAGTTGCGGATCGATTCATTGGAGCCGTTCGTCACGGATCGCATTACGCCATCGATTTTGTTCCACGCGACGCAAACTGCGCTGCTCGCCGAGCTGGATGAATGGCCGGAGCCGCAGGGCCATCACCACTTTGACGGCCTGACCGCGCTGCACATTCTTTGGATGATCGCGCAGTCGCGCGGCTACGGCATCACGGACGGTTACGAGGCGGTCACGTCCCGGCCGATCGAGCGCGGTGCCGATCACGATGACGACGACTATGACTATCCGCTGTCGAGCCGGCGCGGCTATTGAGGAAACTGAACATGGCTCAAATTCTTGATATGTACGGACAGCCGATCCAGCGCGAAGTGCTGTCCGAACCGCAGACGTCGAAGCTCGGCTGGATCACGCGCGATTTCGCGCAGCATCCGTCGCGGGGCCTCACGCCGAAGAAGCTGCATTCGATTCTGGAAGCCGCCGAGTATGGCGACCTGATGGCGCAGTCTGATCTGTTCGTCGACATGGAGGAACGCGACGCGCACCTGTTCGCCGAGATGAGCAAGCGCAAGCGCGCGCTGCTCACGCTCGACTGGAACATCGTCGCACCCGCGAATGCCAGCGCCGAAGAGAAAAAGCAAACCGCGCAGTTGGATGAGTGGTTCACCGACATCGCCAACTTCGACGACGTGCTATTCGATCTGATGGACGCGGTCGGCCACGGTTTCTCGGCGCAGGAGATCGAGTGGCACCAGGTCGAGAAGGTATGGCTCCCGAAAACGCTTACTCACCGGCCGCAGCGCTGGTTCCGCACGCCGCTGTACGACGGCAACGATCTGCGTCTGCGTGACAACTCGTCGGACGGCCAACCGCTCTGGCCGTTCGGATGGCTCGTGCACAAGCATCGCGCGAAGAGTGGCTATCTGACCCGTGCAGGTCTGCACCGCGTGTTGGCGTGGCCGTACCTGTTCAAGACCTATGCCGTATCGGACCTGGCCGAGTTCCTCGAAATCTACGGCTTGCCGCTGCGTGTCGGCAAGTATCCGCCGGGCTCGACGAAGGAAGAGAAAGCCACGCTGCTGCGTGCGGTCGCCGAGATCGGCCACAACGCGGCCGGCATCATCCCGGAGGGGATGATGATCGAGTTCCAGGAAGCGTCCGACGGCACGAAAGACCCGTTCGAGGCGATGATCAACTGGTGCGAGAAGAGCGTGTCGAAGGCGATCCTCGGTGGCACGCTTACGTCGCAGGCCGACGGCAAGACGTCGACGAACGCGCTCGGCAAGACGCACAACGAGGTGCGGCAGGATCTGTTGACGTCGGATGCCCGCCAGGCGCAGCGCACGCTCACGAGCCTCTGTTACATGCTGTCGGCGCTGAACTTCGGCGCATCCGACCCACGCCGCTGCCCGCGTTTCGAATTCGACACCCGCGACCCTGCGGACTTGGCGCTGTATGCCGATGCGATTCCGAAGTTCGTCGGAGCCGGAATGAAAATCGGCCGCCAGTGGGCGCAGGACAAGCTCATGATCCCGGAGCCGAAGGACGGCGAGGACATCCTCACGGTGCCGAAGCCGCAGATGGCGCTGCCGCCCGAGGAACGTGTCGACGAGCTGCCGCGTACCGCGAAGATGCGGTATCGCGCCGTGCTGCGCAACGCAGCCGGCGAGATCGTCTATCCCGATCAGGACGAACTGGATCAGACGATCGCCGCGCTGCCGGCCGACGCGATCACCGAGGCGCTGCGCGCCACGCTCGGACCGGCGATCGCGGCGCTACGTCGGGGCGCGACGCCTGACGAGGCGATCGAGATGCTGCTCGAAGCGCAGCCGGACATGGACGATACGGCGATGCAGGAGCTGCTCGCGCACTGCATCTTCGTGGCCGACGTGTGGGGGCGGCTGAATGGCGGTTGATCTGGCCTACGCGATCGGCCTCGAACCGGAGAAAGCGATCGCCTACTTCGAGTCGAAGGGCTACCAGATCGGATTCCGCTGGCAGGACGTCGCCGCCGAGGCGCACGCGAAGGCGTTCACGGTTGCCGGCGTGATGAAGGTCGACGTGCTGCAGGACATTCGCCAGGCGCTCACGACGTCGTTAAAAAAGGGCACGACGTTCGACGAGTTTAAACGGCAGCTCTCGCCGGTCCTGGAGCGTAAGGGCTGGCTCGGCCAGGGCGTAATAGTCGACCCGGACACTGGCGAGATCGAGGGCAAGCGGCTCACGCCCCGTCGCCTGCAGACGATCTTCCAGACCAACATGCAGTCGGCCTACATGGCCGGCCGCTACGCAACGCAGCTCGAGCAGGTCGACACGCATCCGTATTGGGAGTACGTCGCGGTGCTCGATAGCCGCACGCGGCCGGCGCACCGCGCGCTCGCCGGCGCGATCTACCGGTACGACGATCCGTTCTGGCTGACGTTCTATCCGCCGAACGGCTACCGGTGCCGATGCCGCGTGCGGACCCGCACGCGCGCGTATGTCGAACAGAACGGTATCCCGGTACGCGACAGCACGGGGAACATCGTCGAGGTCGAGATTGTCGATCGCTCGGGCGTGAAGCAGCCCGCGCTCGCCTATAAAGACCCGGCCACCGGTCAGAAGCTGCTGCCGGACCCGGGTTTCAGCTCGAACCCCGGCGCGCAGTGGATGAAGCCGTTCACACCGCCGCCGTCCGACAGCTTGCCGCGCACCTTCCCGTCCGGCGTCGAGCTGCCGACGTTGCCGACGCCGACCCCGGTGCCGGCGTCGACCATGCTGCCGGCCGGCCTTCCCCCGCAGCAATACGCGCAGGCGTTCCTGCGGGAGTTCGGCCTGCAGCTCGGCGAGTCGAAGGTATTCAAGGACGTCACGCGCTCGGCCGTCACGATCTCGGAGGATCTGTTCCAGGCCGGCGACGGAAGCTGGAAGGCGGACAAGGATGGGCGCGGCGCGTATATGTCGCTGCTCGCGCGGGCGATCCAGGAACCGGACGAGGTATGGCTGCGGTGGGAAGAGAGTCGCGCGCAGCCCGGGGCGTGGTTGCTCAAACGGCGCTACATCAAGTCCTGGTTGATCGACGGCCAGGCTGGCGCGCAATACGGTCTGAGCGTGTTCGAGCTGGGCCAGGACGGCTGGGCCGGGTCGACGGCCATGATGGCGAACGTCGAGCGCGGCGAGGAAGCGCGCCGTCGCTATATAGAGAAGCAGCGTGACGGCTTTCTGGCGTACCGCAAATAGAAAAGCCCGCGACGCCGACTCGTCGCGGGCCACCGTGCAGTTCCTTTGGTCGCGTCAGTCGGAAGCTTGTGCGACTGCAATCGGTATCAACAGAGTATAGCCGATGATTGAAACCCAGGTCGATGACACGCAGTACGAGGCGGCGATGGCGCGGGTGTACGCGCTGATGCAGGATGCCTCGCCGATCACGTCGCTGATCGCCGCGCTGATGCTCGACGCAGTCGAAGAGAATTTCGCGCAACAGGGGCGGCCGAAGTGGCTCGGGTTGAGTCCGAAGACGCTCAAGCGCCGCCGCGAGGAAGCCGGCACTGGCAAGATTCTGCAGCGCTCGGGCCGACTCGCGTCGAGCGTCACGTCGACGCACGACGCCACGTCCGCCCGCGTCGGCACTAATGTCGTATACGCGGCGATCCACCAGTTCGGCGGCACGATCCAGCGCCATCCCATGTCCGGCTACGTTAGATTGCGCAAGGGCCGCGACGGCATGATCATGCGCCAAGCGAACCACCCGCACCTGGCCGTGTTCGCGAAGAACGGCCACAAGCAGGTCAAGATCGTGAAATGGACCCGCAGCCAGGGCTGGACGATCAAGATTCCGGCGCGTCCGTTCTTCGTGCTGACCGAGGCGGACAATATCGGGATCGAGTCGGAGGTTTCCACCTACCTGCGCCGCCTATTCGATGCTTGAGTGGCGGCAAAAGGCCGAAATGGAAAATTAGGGCCTAGAAGCCGCTGGGATACTGTGGGGTTGCCGAGGTATAGGTCAGGACTGGCGAAGCCCGCCACGTTGTTTAAACCCCCCGTTAAAAACGATTTCTTATCGGGAGGGTGTTGAGAAAAACTGTTCGGGCTCGGGAAAACCGAAAATCGCCAGTGCGAGATACGCCCGGCGCATGAGATTTTTTCCATGCGCGCAGTATAGCGGCCCCCTCGTGGCGGATGACGGCAGGCCCAACTGACCTCTGCCAGCTCGTCAGGCCCGCTACTGGCCGCCACCATGGCGGCATGGCTACTTTCTTCATCGCGGCGCTTTCGGCGCAAATCCAATCCACCGGCACGACGCTCAAGCTGCTGCCGGCCGGCGAGTTCCGTGCGCGGGACGGCCGGCCGACCCAATGCGCAGCGTGGCGGCTCGATGCGGCTGGCGCGGAACGCCTCATCGCGGCGGCCAGCGCGCGCCAGACCCGCTATGTGATCGACTATGAGCACCAGACGCTGAACGCGGCGACGAACGGCCAGCCCGCGCCGGCCGCCGCGTGGTTCAAGACGCTGGAATGGCGTGAAGGCGATGGTCTGTACGCGACCGACGTCAAATGGACCGCTCGCGCTTCCTTGATGCTCGACGCCGACGAATACGCCTACATCTCTCCCGTGTTCGCCTTTGACAAGGCGGGCAACGTGACCGCGCTGCTCAATGCGGCGCTGACCAACGACCCCGCGCTCGACTGTCTCGACGAGGTGCAGCTCACGGCTGCCTGCTCGGCGGCGATGCACGCATTCGACTCCGCCGCGCACGCGGCGCTTTCCACTGTCCTACCTACCGAGGTTCCCAATATGGAAGAACTCCTGGAACAACTGCGCTGGCTGCTGAACATGCCGGTCGGCGCGACCGCCGATGACGTCACGGCCCAGCTCAAGAAGCTGATCGAATCGCTGTCCGGCGGCCAGGGCGTCGCGGCCGCGAGCGCCAACCTGCCGGCGTTGCTCGACGCGCAGCGCAGCCAGATCGCCACGCTCACGGCAAACCAGGCCGACCCGGCGCGCTTCGTGCCGATCGCGGTCATGACCGACCTGCGCACGCAGCTCGACGCGGCCAACGCGAAGCTCGCCGGCAACGAAGTCGAGGAACTGGTGACGGCCGCGCTGAAGAACGGCCGCCTGCTGCCTGCGCAGGAAGGCTGGGCGCGCGACCTGGGCAAGAGCAACGTCGCCGCGCTGAAGCAATTCATCTCGACCGCTCAACCGATCCAAGCGCTCGGCGGCACGCAGACGGGCGGCAACCCGCCGGCCGATGACAAAACGGGCGCTGCCGCGCTGTCGGCCGAAGAACTCGCCGTGTGTAAGGCGCTCGGCCTCGACCCTGCGACCTACAAGACGTCGCAGCCGGCCGCCTGACGGTCGCGTGGCCGCTCGTTTCACTTCCACCAGGAGATTCACATGACTGCATTGACTGCCGACCGCGACACCGTCCATCGCGCCGGCCTGCTGTTCAGCTACCCGGCCAAGAGCGGCGTGCTGTTCTTTGTCGGCGCGATCGCCGCGATCGACACGGCGACCGGCTTCGCGACCAAGGGCGCGGAATCGACCACGCTCAAGGGCGCGGGCATCGTCCAGGAGCAGATCGACAACACGGCCGGCGCGGACGGCGCGACGAACGTGACGATCCGGCGCGGCCAGTGGCGTGTCGCGAATTCGGCCGGCGCTGATCAACTCACGCTGAAGGACATCGGCTCGACCGCGTACATCGTCGACGACCAGACCGTCGCGAAGACGGACGGCGGCGGCAAGCGCTCGGTCGCCGGCACCGTGGTCGACATCGACCCGGGCGGCGTCTGGATAGCGTTCTAACGCGATCCGCTACACCCCAATCGACTACTCCATAAGGAACGCACATGGAAATCAATCGCGCCAACTTGCGCGCCCTGTTCACGGGATACAACACCGTATTCCAGCAAGCCTTCGACGGCGCGCCGTCCGACTGGAATCGCGTGGCGATGCCAGTGCCGTCGACCACTTCGCAGGAAGTCTATCCGTGGCTCGGCCAGACCACACGCTTTCGCGAGTGGATCGGCGACCGTGTTCTTCAGAACCTGACGTCCCACGATTTCTCGATCAAGAACAAATCGTTTGAGAACACAGTCACAGTCGGCCGCACCACGGTCGAGGACGATACCTACGGCATTTACAAGCCGGCTATGGCGCAGCTCGGCCTCGACGCGAAGCAGCATCCGGACGAGCTGGTGTTCGGCTTGCTCAAGCAAGGTGCGACGAAAACCTGCTACGACGGTCAATATTTTTTCGATACCGATCATCCGGTCGTGCAGGAAAACGGCACGGTCGGTTCCGTCTCGAACTTCAAGGCAGGCACTGGCCCGACCTGGTATTTGCTTGATATGACGCGCGTCGTCAAGCCGATCATCTTGCAGCAGCGCAAGCCGTACAACTTCGTGGCTATGGACCAGGAAACCGACGAAGTCGTGTTCTCGGCGAACGCGCTCCGCTACGGCGTCGACGCACGTTGCAACGTCGGCTTCGCACTTTGGCAACTCGCGTATGCATCGCAGGACGAGCTGAACGAAGACAGCTACGAGGCCGCTCGCCAGGCAATGACCAGCATGAAGGGCGACAACGGCCGCCCGCTCGGCATCCGACCGTCGCTCCTGGTCGTGCCGCCGATGTATGAGGGGCGCGGCCGGAAGATCCTCAACGCCGATGCGAACAACTACGGCGCGACCAACGTCTGGAAGGGTTCGGCCGATCTATTGGCGACGCCCTGGCTGGCATAGCAGGACACACCGGGATAACACCCCCGCGAGAGACGGCCGCGCGACGCCGATAAGCGCGGAGGAAGACCGTCCCGGAGCTGCGGCGCAATGGTGGGCTCCGGTTGGGTTCGAATTCACAGGAGAGGTTCATGAGCAAGAAACATCCGGCGATCAAGGTGGCGTCGGCCAAGGAAGGGTTTCGCCGCGCTGGCCATGTGTTCGGGATCGTGCCGAAAACGATCGCGCTGGCTGCGCTTCATCCGGACGCACACGCCGCAATCGTCGCCGACAAGTCCCTGGTCGTGGTCGACACGGCGATCCATCTCAGCGACGAAGAAGCGGCGGCGCTCCCGCACCACGACGCCGACCACGTGATCGCCGCGCTCGCAAATGCAGACACGCTGACGCTCGACGTGAGCGAAGACGACGCGAAGCGTGCGCTGGCGCTGGCCGACATCGAAGCGGAGCTGGCGCAGCGCGAAGCGTCGATCAAGCTGCGCGAGGGCGATCTGAAGGCCGCCGAAGACGAATTCGAAGCTGCCGAAGCGGACCTGAAACGCCGCATTGCCGAATTCGACGAGCGCCACGCGGGCCTCGTCACGCGCGAAAACGATCTGCTCGCGCGCATCCAGGCATTCGAGGCCGAGCAGGAAGCCGCGAAATCCGGCGGCAAGTCCACGCAGTCGGCCGGCAAGAAGAGCTAACGCGCCATGTACGCCACCGTCGAATTCATGATCGGTCGCTTCGGACAGCGCGAGGCGATCTCGCTGTCCGATCGCGAACGCACCGGCGACGTGAACGCCGTCGTGCTGGCCGATGCGCTCGACGAGGCATCCGCCGAGATCGATACGTATCTGGCGGGCCGGTACGCGCTGCCGCTCGATCCGCAACCGAAGATGCTCGCGGGCGTGTGTTGCGACATCGCGCGCTATCGCCTGTGCGGCGGCGAAACCGTCATGACCGACGAAATCGACAAGCGTTACAAGGCCGCGATCGCATTCCTGAAGCTCGTCGCGACCGGCGACGTCACGCTCGGCTCGACGACGACGGGTTCGATTCCGCAACCCGACAACTCTGTCCAGTTCGTGACAGGCACGCGCGTGTTCGCTCGCGAGAACCGATAACGCCATGCCCTACGTCCCGATCGTCACTGCAGTTGAGCTTGGCGTCGTCGACCGCCTCACGCGCGGCCTCGGCAAGATGGTCGCCGAGGTCAAGACCTACGGCGGGGAATTCGACGACGAAGAATTGGACACCGTCGTGCGGCGCTTCCCGGCTGCGTGGGTGACGTTTGGCGGCGTGAAGCGCACCGATCCCGTCGCGACGAGTCGCTCGAAGTGGAAGGCCGAGGCGACCTTCGTCGTGATGGTCGGCGCACGCAGCGTTCGGAACGAAGAAACCAGTCGGCACGGCGGGCCGGCGCAGATCGAGGTCGGCACGAACCTGCTGATCTCGGCCGTCCGCTACCTCCTGAACGAGCAGGACATGGGCCTGCCGATCCGGCATTTCGCGCCGGGCGCGATTCGCACGCTGTTCAACACGAAGGTCCGTAACGACGCCATGTCGGTCTACGCGCTCGAATTTCATACCGCGTGGGTCGAAGACACGCTGTTCGTCGGTGCATTTCCGCAAGGCAGCGTCGAAGGGCCGCTCGGCGAGGTGTTCGAGCAATACGAAGGTCAGCTCGATCCACCGACGCCGGACTGGAAGTCGACGCTGCTGCGCTACTACCTGCAACCCGGCACCGATCGCCCGGCCGATGCGGTGGATCACATTGAGATGAAGGAGCAACCATGAAAGTGAAAGCCCGTTCCGGGTTGCGTGTCCCGAAGGAACACGCATCGCGCCAGTACATCACGGACGCTGAAGCCGTCGATGTGCCGGATACCGCCTATTACCACCGCCGCGTCGCCGACGGCGATCTGGTTGTGGAAGCTGCGCCGGCCGTGGAGTCGAGCGTCGACGTCGCGCCGAGTCCCGCGGTTGAATCGAGTGCCAAAAAGGCCGCGAAAGGAACCTAACTGATGGCAAGCCAAAACATCGCTTTCGATACGATCCCGTCGGGCATCCGCAAGCCGGGCAAGTACTTCGAATACAACACGAAACTCGCCGTGCGTACGCTGCCGGCGAACGACCAGACCGTGATCATCGTCGGGCAGCGTACCGCTGACGGCACTGTCCCGGCGCTGAAGCCGGTCGATGTGTTCTCCGGCGACCAGGCGGCGCTGTACTTCGGCGCAGGCTCGCTCGCGCACATCGCGGCCGTCGCGGCGATCACGGCGAACAAATACGTCAGCCTGACGGTCATCGCCGTCGACGACGCGCAGGCCGGCCAACCGGCCAAGGGATCGGTCGAGTTCAAGGGGCCAGCGACGGCCGATGGCGCGTTCGCGCTGATCATCGGCAACACCCGGGTCGACATCGCCGTGTACGCGACCGACACGGAAACGGCGATTGCCACGCGTCTCGCGGCTCAGATCGCGCAGAAGACGGCGCTGCCAGTCACGGCGGATTCGGTCAACGGCAAGGTGACGTTGACGACGAAGAACAAGGGCGCGTTCGGCAATGACATGGTCCTGTCGCAGCTCAACCAGGCAGCCGGCGTCACGGCGACGATCACGGCGTTCACGGGCGGCCTGAACGATCCCGACATCGCCCTGGCGCTCGCGGCCGTGTACGGCGCGAAGTACAACGTGTATGTGACGTGCTGGCCGACGAAGGAATCACTGACGAAGCTGCGCACGCACCTGGACAGCATCTCGGGGCCGCTCGAACAGCGTCCGGCAGTGAGCGTCGCTGGCACGCCCGCGACGCTCGCCACCGCGACCACGCTGGCCGGCGACCTCGACGCGGGCCGGATCACGATCGGCTGGCACCCGGGTTCGGTGTGCTTGCCGGCCGAGATCGCCGCCGCCTATGCGGCTGTCATTGCCAGCGAGACGGACCCGGCTCGGCCGCTGAACACGCTCGCGCTGACCGGTCTCGACGTGACGCCGATCCCGTCGCAGCCCGGGCGCACCGAGCAGGAGAAAGCGCTGCACAACGGCGTGACGCCGTTCGAGATCGGCCCGGGCAACGCTGTGCAGATCGTCCGGTCAATCACGACGTACACAAAGGATGCACAGGGCATCGACGATCCGGCGCTGCTCGACATCACGACGATCCGCACGCTTGACTACGTTCGCAAGGCGTGTCAGCAGCGCATTGCGCTGCGGTTTCCGCGCGAGAAGCAGTCGGAGAAGACGCCGCCGAAGGTGCGCAGCGAACTGCTCGATGTGCTCTACAAGCTGGAAGAGCTGGAAATCATCGAGAACGTCGACGCGAACAAGGACAAGCTGATCGTCGAGCGCGATCTGCAGGACGTCAACCAGCTCAATGCTGCGATCCCGTGCGACGTCGTGAACGGGTTGCACGTGTTCGCCGGCCGGATCGACCTGATCCTGTAACACCCTTCGCAACACTATAGGAGCCAGCCATGGCATTGGAAGAATACGTTGGCGCGATCGTGCTCGAGGTCGACGGCCAGGAGGCCGAGGTCGTGAGCGTGTCGCCAACGTCGAAGACCGGCAAGAAGCCGGTCAAGACGATGAATCGCACGGGCCGCGTCAAGGGCTTCGCGCGTGGCGTCGAGGAACACGAGCTGAAGATGACGGTCGTGATCCCGCTCGACGGCGACGAGATCGACTGGTTCAACATGGAGGGCGGCAAGCTGACCATGTTCCCGGTGTCGCCCGGCGGCCAGCGCGTGAGCTATTACGACTGCGTCACGCTCGACATGGGCGATCAGTACAGCGTGGAAAACGAGGCGCGCCGCGACCTCACCATCTTCTCGACTCGACGGGTGACGGAATGAGCATCATGACGGAAAAGGGTTCGCTGGACTACGGCATCGAATATCCGGCCGGCAGTGGCCAGTATCACTACGACTTCGAGCTGCGTCTCGCGACGGTCGACGACAACATCTCGGCCTATGAGCATCCGTCGATCCTCGGCGGCGGCGTGTCGAACATGCGCGTCAACGCGGCGATCATCTCGTCATGCCTGCTGTCGCTCGGCACCGTCCCGAAGGAAGAGATCACGCCGGAGCTGATCGGCACGGCGATCGACGTCGACTATGACCAGTTGTACGCCAAGCAGGAACTGCTCAAAAAAAAGCGAAAGGAAAGGAAACCCACCTTCGCAACTTCCGACTCGCCGTCCTCATCCTCGGACCCTGCGGGTTCAGCGAAGAGCGAGTCCGGAACCTGAGCGAACCGGAGCTGGAGGGTTACCTGTCCGCGTTCGCCACGCTGCGCGGACAGGGTTCGAACGGTCGCCCCGGGAAGACCGGGCCGACCGTTAAAAGCATGCGGCGCAAACGCCGCAAGGGTAAATAGGAATGTCTCGCGATCTCGCCGTCGGCATGACCATTCGGATGCGCGACCAGGTGTCCGCACCGGCGCAGCAATCCGAACGCAATGTCCAGCGCAGCGTGCGCCAGACGACGCAGACCTATACCGACGCGTCGCGCGTCGCCGTGTCGACGAGCCGGATGCTGTACAACGTCCGCATGACGCAGAGCGCGCAGGCCGAGCAAGCCGTGCAACGCAATGTCGCGCAGACCGAGGCTGCGTATCAGCGCGCGAACCGTAACGTGCTGACCGGGTCGCAACGGCTCGCCAATGCCCGTCAGCAGCTCGACATTCGATCGGAACAGACGATCCGGCGCGAAATCGATCAGACGGTCGCGTCGTACAACCGACTCGCGCGGGCCGGCTTCTCGTCGTCGAACGAACAAGCTCGTGCATTCGCAGCCGTTCAGCGCAAGGTCGCTGAGCTGAACAAGGAACTTGGCAAGACGGTCGAACGGGAAAGCCTACTGGCTCGCGGCTCGCACGGCATGCTGCGTGTCGGTGAAGGGATTGCCGGAGCCTATGCGGGCGCGCGCGTGCTGTCCGGCCCGGTGGGCCAGGCAATGCGGTTCGATCAGCATCTGGCGATGATCGCGAACACCAGCTATCGCAACCTTGCACCGAAGGATCGCGTGAAGGCCACCGATGAGCTGCGAGCAGTTGTTTACGCGGCTGTTCAGGAGGGTGGCGGGACGCTCGACCAAGCGATGGAATCCCTCGAAAAACTGATGGCTCACGACGCGCTTGGACACAAAGCCGCGTTCGAGCTTCTGCCGAAACTGCAGCGAGGTGCGCAAGCCGAGGGAGCCGACCCGGTCGACCTGGGCAACGTCGCGGTCAAGGCCGTGCAGAACTTGCGCTTTGAAGAGCACGATACCGGGCGTGTTCTGGACATGGGGGCGGTCGCCAGCCACATGGGTGAATTCAAGTTCCCGGACCTGAGCCATTACCTTCCGGCGCAGATGGCGGCCGCAGGCAATGCGGGTTTCTCGGGCGCGCGCGGCTACGCGAAGATTCTGGCGCTGAACGAAACGGCAATGTCCACGGCTGGCACTGCCGGTCAGGCCGGCACGAACGTGACCGACCTGCTCAACCAGATGTCGAGCCGGGAGCTGGCCCACGCGGCGAAACGCGCCGGCATCAAGGATTTCGAGGGCGTCAAAATGCGGACCCTGGCGCGCGGCGGCGACATGCTCGACGCGATAGAGGCGACGATCGAGACGATCTTCAAGAGCGACAAGAAGTACCAGGAAATCCAGCGCAAACTGAAAACCGCCAAACCGGGCGAGGACAAGGAATTGCTGACGGACATGGCGAACCTGCTGCAGGGTTCGGCGATCGGCAAGCTGTTCGGCAACCAGCAGTCAGTGATGGCGCTGACCGGCTACATCACGCAGAAGCACAAGCGGCAGGAGGTGTATGAAGCCGCCATGCACGAATGGGATCGCGGAGGCGGCACGATCGCAGGCGACTTCGACGTCGTGAAAGCGATGGACGGGTTCAAGGCGCAGCAGCTCAAGAACGAGGCCGAGATCGCGGAGATGGACGCCCTGCGCGGATTGAATCACCAGCTCGGCGACGCGGCGTCGAAGCTCGCGAACTATGCGAAGGAATACCCGGGCCTCGCGAAAGCAATTGCCGGCACCACGCTCGCATTCGAAGGGCTGACGGCCATCCTCCTGGGCGCGGGTCTGATGCGGTTTGTGACCGGCGGCCGCGCTGCCGGCGCCGTGGCGGCAGCCGATGCCGGGCTGGCGAGCGCAGGTGTCGCAGGCGCGGCCAGCGCGGCGGGATTCGGCGCACGGTTCGCAGGCATGGCGAAAGCCATCGGCACGCGTGGTGGCCCATTGCTGGCGATCGCAAGCGGCCTCGAGGCGTTTTCGATCGCGGGCGATCAGTCGAAGACGGCTGACGAGAAGAAAGCCGCTTACGTCGGTGTTGCCGGCGGTGCTGTTGGTGGTCTTGCCGGGATGGCTGCTGGTGCGGCGACCGGCGCGGCGCTTGGCTCGGTCGTTCCCGTCGCAGGCAACATCGTCGGCGCGGGCGTCGGGGCCGTCGCCGGATACTTCGGCCACGAATGGGGGGAGAAGCTCGGCAAAATGATCGGCGACGCGATCTTCGCGCAGAAGAAGGACGAGAAGCCGCCTGTTGTCGAGGGACACTTCACCATCAACCTCGATGGCCAGCACCTCTACGACTTCGTCACGATGGCTGGCCAAAAGGCGGCTCGGAGATTCTGATATGGCATGGAAAGATAGCCTGCTCGATGCTTCGTTTCGCGGCGTTCCGTTCGACGCGCAGCACACGGACGATACGATCGACCGCGATACCGCTGAATACGCGGTGCCGCACGTCGACGGCGAAGACGTTGAAGATCTCGGCCTGAAGGCGCACACCACCAGTATTACCGCGATCTTCTTCGGCGACGATTACGAGGATCGGATGCAGGCGCTGCTCGGCGCACTCGCGATCAAGGGGCCGGGCGAACTGATCCATCCGGTGTTCGGGTCGATGCCAAGCATGCAGCTCATTGGCGCGCACGTGTCCCATGATGCCGAGAACGTCGACGCGTGTGTGATCGAGATGCGGTTCAAGCGCTCGACGCCGGCCAATCCGTTCTTCATTGAGCAGCGGCCGACGCAAACCGCTGACGCCGCCGCGCAGCTCGCGACCACCGCGCAGGATGCCGGCACCAGCATGTTCGAGCGAGCAGTCGGCCTGCTCAAGACGATGAAGGCTGGCCTGCGCCGACTCAATGCTTTGCGCGATGTCCTGAGCGAGGCGCTCGGTCCGATCACGGCGCTTGTCGTCGGCTTTCGACGTGCGACGGTCGATTATCTGTCCTGGCCGGGCGCGTTCGCGTCGGACCTGATCGGCCTGGTCAGCGGTATCGCGGATTTCCGTTCGTTCGATCCAGGACTCGTCATGTCTGACTGGAACGACATGCGCGACCAGATGAAGACGGTCGTGAAGCTGCCTGCAGCGTCGGCCGCTGGCCAGCCGCTCGTCATTCCTGGCACGCAGGCCACGACGGCCGCACCCAGCAGCTCGACCGACCCCGCCACGCCGTATGCACCGGCACGTCCTAGCACCGTTGCCGCTGACGCATCGGACATCCAGCTCGTCACGGCCGTCACGGCGGTTGTCGTTGCCACGGTGACGGCCAGCGTTGCATCCGACATCCTGGCGAATGAGGCCGACACCCCGACGCTGACGCCGGATCAGGTCGAGCAGATCGCGAACGATACGCGTGGATTGATCCAGGCCGCGATCGACGCCGTACGCGCGGCCGTGCCGGTCGAACAGGCTCGGCCCGTTATCGAGCCGTTAAAAGAGACGGCACTGTCGGTGCAGGAGCTGGCGATCAAGGTGATCGACGTCCTGCCGCCGATCATTTCGCGCACGGTTGATGCGCCGTCGAATCTCACGTTGCTGGCGCATCTCTGGTACGGAGACTATTTGCGCTCGACGGAGCTGCTGCGCCTGAATTCACAGATCCGCAATCCGAACTTCATTCAGCGAGGAGACATTGTCCGTGGCTTCGCCCAATGACGACGTGACGCTGCTGATCGGTGGCAAGGCGCACAGCGCCTGGTCGTCGTATTCGATCGATTCCGATCTGCTGACGCCGGCCGACGCGTGGGACGTGCGCCTCACGCGCCCGGCCGGCAAGATGCCGGACACGGTCAAATCCGGCGCGCATGTCCAGGTGAAGGTCGGCGACGACACGGTGCTCGTCGGCTACGTCGACCAGGTGCGTCGCCGCACCAGCAAGACCGAGAAGACGCTGTCGATCAGCGGCCGGGACTATGCCGCGATCCTGCGCGACTGCTCGGCACCGATTTTCACGGCTAAACAGGTCACGTTAGCGGAGGTGGTCGCGAACATCGTTAAACCGCTCGGGATCAGGAAGATTCGTATCGACACGGCGCGCGCGCAGTCGACGTGGGACAAGATCAGCGTCGACCCGGGTGACACGGCATGGGACGCGCTCGTTCACGCGGCCGAGGGTGAAGGTTTGTGGCCGTGGTTCGATCCGGACGGCACGCTCGTGGTCGGCGGGCCGGACTACAATGCCCCGCCCGTCGCGAGCCTGATCCTGCGCGAGGATGGTAAGGGCAACAACGTCGAGTGGTTCGACGAGGATTTGTCGATCGCCGAGCGACACTCGGAAGTCACGGTGCTCGGCCAGGCGCACGGCACCGGATCGAAGGCCGGCAAGCACGCCATCAAGGCGACCGTGAAAGACAAGGATGTGCCGGTGTACCGCCCCAAGATAGTCGTCGACCACGACGCGCCCAATCTGGCAGCGGCCGAAGCGCGTGCGCGCAAGATCATTTCCGACTCGGCACTCGCCGCGCACACGCTGCGCGCGAGCGTCAAGGGACACCGAACCTCGGACGGCGTGCTGTGGAAGCCGGGCCAACGGGTGCACGTCGTATGGGAGGAATACGGGATCGACGCCATCTACTTCCTGATGGCGCGTCGATTCACGGGTGGCCGTCCAGGCGGCACGCACACGACGCTGACCCTGAAGGAAGATGGCGTGTGGATTCTCGACGCGCATCCGCATTCGGGCCGCAAGCATCGGAAGAAGAAACGCGGCGGACCATCGATCGAAGTCACGGACGCCACCATCGACGCGAGCATCATGAAATGATCAAGGACATCGACAAGCGCATCCAGCGTGCGGTTTCCGGCATTCGGCAAGCCTTCCGAGGAATGATCGGTGGCGTGCAGACAAACGGCCCGACCGCGACCGTTCGCGGCGAAGGTCTCGCTGGCGAGAACATGGTCGACCTCGAACTATTCCAACACTACGGCTACACCAGTTCGCCGCCGGCCGGCACGATGATGGTCGTGGTGCCGGTCGGCGGCAAGACGAGTCATGGAATCGTCATCGCGACCGAGCATGGTCAGTATCGGTTGAAGGCGTTGAAGGCTGGCGAGGTGGCGCTGTACACGGACGAAGGTGATTCCATCGTCCTCGCTCGCGGCCGCGTCATCGACATCAAGACGAAGACGCTGAACATCGAAGCCGAAGAATCGGTCAACTTCAAGACGCCGACCGTCAATATGGATCACGCGCTCAACGTGGCCGAGCAGATCACCGGCAAGGGCGGCATGTCGATGTCGGGTGGCGACGGCGCGCGCATCGACAGCCTGAACGTCGACAAGGATGCCGTGATCAGCGGCAAGAGCTTCAACGGCCACAAGCATCCGGAAACGGGCAGCATCACGGGCACCCCTGTCGCCTGACATCAGCGGCACTCACTGACCTCCATCATCTGAATTGTCCACGCGCGCGCGATCACAATCGCGGCATGGACGCACTTCTGAACCCGCAAACAGGCGGATATACCGGCACGCGGACCACGACGCTCGCGAACGCCGTGTATATCCGCCTCGCCACACCGCTCGGCTCCTGGTGGGCCGCGCCGGACGTCGGCTCGCTGCTGCACACGCTTGCGCGAGAGAAGGATACGCCTCGCGTGCGTCGCCTTGCAGTCCAGTATGCCGAGCAGGCGCTCGCGCCCCTGGTCAAGGATGGGCGAGCGAGCAAGGTATCGGTGTCGTCCGCATCGGGCGAAAAAAGCTGGCTCGCTCTTCTCATCGACGTGCATGACGCGACAGGCGACGTTCAGCACTTCCAGCATCCGGTCAAGGTGTCGTAATGCCGGCGACTGTTCTGACGCTCGACCAGGTCCGCGCGAACATTCTGCGCGAGATCAAGAACCAGCGTTCCGACGCCGACATCGGCCCGGATTCCGACCACTATGTGCGCGCGAGCGGCGTGGCCAGCGTGATCGAAGGGCTGTATGCGCACCAGGTCTGGACGGCGAAGCAGATATTCCCGGACACGGCCGACGAGGACAATCTCATCCTGCATGCACGCCTGCGCGGCATCGAGCGCAAACCAGCCGTTGTCGCCAGCGGCACGGTGCGCGTAACAGGCAAGCCCGGTGTCCAGCTCGCTAGCGGTTTGAGCGCGAAGTACCAGGACGGCACGGCGTATGTAACGACGAGCGATGGCACATTCGACGCGACGGGCAATCTCGTCGTCAGTGTGGTGGCCGTCGACGCCGGTGTCGACGGAAACCGCCAGGATGGCGATGCGCTCACGCTCACCGTGCCTCCGGTCAACGTCGACGCGACGCTGGCAATCGTCAATCTTCGTGGCGGCACGGCAATCGAAACGCTCGACAGCTTGCTCGCACGTCTGCTGCAGCGCATTCGTCGTCCACCGGCCGGTGGCAACAAATATGATTACTGGCAATGGGCGATGGAGGTGGCCGGCGTAACGGCCGCGTTTGTCTATCCGTTGCGTCGGGGGCTCGGCACGGTCGACGTCGTTATCGTGACCGAAGATGGCCTACCTTCGGATGACGTATTAAAAGCCGTGCAGGCGCACATTGACGATCAGCGGCCGGTGCGGGCCAAGGATGCACGCGTTGTCGTGCCGTCGATCAAGCCCTACGACGTCACGGCGGCCGTCAAGCTGAACGGCATCACGCTCGACGCGGCTCAATCGGCTGTCGAATCCGGTCTCGCAGCCTATAACGCGATCGTGTCTCCTGGCGACATGGTCATTCGAAACCGCATCGGCGGCGTCATCAACGATACGCTTGGCATCGAAGACTATGTGCTTGAAAGCCCAACGGCCAATGTCGTCCCAGTGGTCGATGCGCAGGTGATCGAGTGGTGCCGGCTCGGCAAGGTGACGTTGAGGACGATGACATGAACGAACACGCCGAACTGCTCGGGCGGCTTATTCCTGCCGTCTCATACGATCCGCGTGAGCCGCGTCTCGCGGCCGAGCTGACTGCCGAAGGAAAGGTGCTGGATCGCGCGCTCGCCGACGCCGAAACGATCGTGAACGGCATCACGCCGTTCTTTGCGCACCAGCTCTTGCCAGATTGGGAGCGTGTGTGTGGCATCACGCCGGCTGTGGATGCGACGTTGCAACAGCGCATATCGACCGTCGTCGCCAAGGTCAATGAGACTGGCGGCATGTCAATTGCGTACTTCAAGCGACTGGCAAACGCTCTGGGCTACCGGATCGAAATCGTCGAGCTGGAGCCATTTCGCGTTGACGAAGGTGCGATCGGCGATGCGATCTGGATCGAGGACATCGTCTATCAATGGGGTGTAACCGTACACGGCTCGCCTTCACTGGAAATCTACTTCCGTGTTGACGAAAGCGCGGTTGGCGAGCCGCTGCTGACGTTTGCCGACCCGATTCTCGAATCCGTGTTCCAAGACCTGAAGCCAGCCGACACGTTCGTCTACTTCATCTACCAGGAAGAGTAACCATGCAACGAATCAACACGCCTGATGGCAACTGGTATCCGGGCGATCCCTCGCAAGGGATCAAAGGGACTGTTGTTACTCGCCACTTCATGCAAACCGTTCAAGAAGAGCTTGCCGCCGTACCCGAAAGCGTCGGGATGAAACTTGATCCAAACGACAACAAGCAGCTTCTGAAGGGCATCCGAAAAATTTACACGGACAGTATTGCGGGGGGCATCCAAACGGGTGGCCGGGTCAACGGAGTCAACAGTCCGAACCTGCTGTTCAATGGGTCGGCTGAATTCGGAAGCGCATCGTGGTTTTCCGGGAACTCGTCCAACATCGATACGAACGGCCTTGTGCTCAAACCAGCCATTGGCAGCTACGGCGAAGGTACGTTTTGGGCGCTTGATCGTGATCTCGACGGTAAGGTCGTTTACTTTGTCGATTACTCGGACTTCGTCGGGCTTGGCGATGGAGTCACGATCAGTCTTCAAGCAGAACTGTTCGCTGGCGGACTGACCGGGGGAAGCTTCTATATCGATGCGGAATTCTACGATGACGCATCTCCGCCGAAGATTCTCGGGCAATCTCTGCAGTTAAAGGCTCCTCCCGATGCGGGTTGGACGTATTTGAGTGCATCGTCTGCCGTTCCGCGTGGCACGCGAAAACTGCGCATCCGCAAGGTGCTGGACGGAAACCCGAAAGGCACACGCGGACTGATCGCTTGCCGTCGCATCAAGTTGGAAGGGGGATCAGCTTCGTCGCTGTATTCGACCGAGGTCGATTTTCAGCGCGTCGCGCTACTCGATTCGCCAGCGCTGACTGGAGCGCCGACAGCCCCGACACCGGATGCAAAGGATAACTCGA
Source organism: Burkholderia savannae (assembly GCF_001524445.2). Taxonomy (NCBI): domain Bacteria; kingdom Pseudomonadati; phylum Pseudomonadota; class Betaproteobacteria; order Burkholderiales; family Burkholderiaceae; genus Burkholderia; species Burkholderia savannae. The sequence continues at coordinate 205,127 of NZ_CP013417.1, read as the reverse complement.
CACGACTCGCGACGACGGCATTCGTACAAGCGCTATCGGGAACCTACGCGACGCAGCAATGGGTGCAAGGGTTCGCCGTAAAAAGCGGCGATGGTGTGCCGTACATGCTCACGACGAACAACGAGCGTAATGCCGCATGGCTTTCAATCAATGGTCAAAATCACGGAAAACTGTGGACGGATATGAGCTTCGATCCTGACTCGAAGCTGAACACGTCCGGCGGTACCGTTGGTGGCCGCTTGGCGCTCAGTAAGCAAGGCTGGCAGGCGGACTTCCAGCTCAGAAACTGGCGAGAGGGCCAAGACGTTAGCACGTACTTTCGAGCGCGCGATGGTGGCGGCCTGGAGATCATCAACAACGCCTATAACTTCGTAACGTGGTCGGTCGATGACTATGGCACGATGTTCATGCGGGGTCAGCAAATGCTCAACACGGACGGCAACCTTTGGTGTGCTTATCGCGGTTCGTGGATGTCCGGCATCCTAGACGATCTCTACAACCGCGATAATGGAAAGGCTAATGCGGGCGCTACGTGCCAGCCGTATGACTTTGCGGAATTCGGGCCGATCAAGAGTAACGGCGGTAATGGACCACATCAGGTGGATGCTCCGGACACCTGGATAATGAAAGGTGTGCGATGTGGTGGGTGGGTGGGGCCAGCGGGAGACTCGATTGGCGCGTTGTACATCCGCTGCGTTCGATTGAGGAACCAATAAGAATGGTAGAGCACGAACTTCTGATTCTGGCTATCCAGGAACGGTGGCCAGACTTGGTTCATGGGCGAGACTTCTGGGTTGCGCATCCGCTCGATCCGGCTACCGGCGAGCAGTCCAGCGATGCATTCATTGCAGAGTGGAAGTGCTCGGTTGTCCCGCCGTATGTGGGCGACCTTCTCACTCGAGCAGAGCAATTACGCCCGATACAGGCCGCTAGCAAAGCGCGGGAGAAGCGGGACACGCTGCTCGCGGCATCCGATTGGACACAGGCTTCCGATGCGCCGACTGATACCAAGGAAACGTGGGCAGCTTACCGACAAGCGCTGCGCGAGATACCACAACAGCCGGAGTTTCCAATGAACATCGAGTGGCCGGTGCCTCCAAGCAACGACGTACACCGGCGGTGATCCATATCTAACAACACTGACGCTATCTGGCACTGAAGGTAACGCTAAAGCAATAAAACAAGGCGACCGGCACACAAGTTGGCACATTTGTGCCGGACCGCTTAGAGCTGAGCTGTTAAAAAATCGAACCAATGCCTGAAGGTTGATATCCTTCGGGCTCGCGCTTTTTGACAAGAACGGGCAATGCTTCAAGACACAAGAACAATCGGGACCACACACGTACAGCAGCAGTATCGACCGGACATCGACGGGCTTCGTGCGATTGCGGTCATGGCCGTCGTGCTCGCACATGCCGGCTTCGCCGGGTTCTCCGGTGGTTTCATCGGCGTCGATATCTTCTTTGTGATTTCGGGGTTCGTCGTCGCCAATTCGATCCTAGGCGACCTATCACGCGGGCAATTTTCGTTCAGCGCGTTCTATGCGCGTCGCGCCAGGCGTCTCGCCCCAGCGTTGTACCTGATGTTGATAGCCACGTTCTGCTTCAGCATCCTGTTTGTCTTTCCGGAAGATACCTTCAAGCTCGCGAAGAATATCCTCGCGGTGGCTACCATGACGTCGAACATCTACCTGTCGAAGCAGACCGGGTACTTCGACGGGCGGGCTGCTGATCAGCCGCTGTTGCATACGTGGTCGCTGTCGGTCGAAGAACAGTTCTATCTCGTGCTGCCCGTCCTACTCTTCCTGTTGCGCCGACGCAGCCGGGCAACGCTGATCGGCGTGCTGGCGGGCAGCGCACTGGCGTCCCTGGCGCTGGCCGTCACGTTCCATCACCTGGATTCACCCGGTGCCTATTATTTCGCGCAGTATCGCGCGTTCGAATTCCTTGTCGGCGTGCTGCTTGCCGTTGTCGGGTGTAAGCGGCAAACGAAGCCACATGCGTTATATGACACGCTGCTGATCGCTGGCCTTGCGATCGTCGCGGCGGGCGTGCTCGGTGCCAGCCGCGAAGCGCAATTCCCTGGGCTTGGGGCGCTGTTGCCGTGCGTAGCCGCGTCGCTGATCATCTTCGCCGGCCGGCGAGCACGATTCTCCAGCCCGATCCTTGCTAACCCGGTGTGCGTGTTCCTCGGTCGGATCTCCTACCCGATCTATCTCTGGCACTGGCCGATCTTTTTCGCGCTGCGACGCTTGAGCCTGACCGATCCAGCCGCCTTTGCGGCCGCGATCGTCGGAGCAATCGCGTTGGCAGCGGCGACGCACCGGCTCGAACTGAGAGTGCAGCGGGCAAACTGGACGACACGACAGTCGCTGCTCGGCGTCGTCCTGGCCCCGCTGCTCGCCACCGGCGTGCTCGCCGGCGTCGGCAAACTGACGAACGGATTCCTGTTCGCCTATCCTGCGGCAATTCGCAGCAACGTGTACTGGTCGGGCACGGCGCTCTTCGACATGCCGCGTGCGAAGACCTGCTGGTCCCAGGTGGGCATCTCGAACGAAGCGGCGTGTACGCTCGGTGCGACATCGGCAGCGAACAAGGCGATTCTGTGGGGAGACTCGCACGCCTATCACCTGATCCATTTCTTTGACGTGCTTGGCAAGGATCGCGGCATGGCGGTCCACGACGTCGCCTTCACGCTTTGCCCGCCGATCGAGGCGATGGCGGCACATGCGACCGACCCGGCCATTGAGGACACGCATCGTCAATGCGTCGAACATGACAAGGCGGTGATGGCGTATGCGCAGGCACGGCAGGACGTCCGGACGGTCATCATGTCCGCCGCGTGGCAGAACTATCTGAACGACGGCGTCGGGCCGGACGTCAAGCCGACGCTGCACGGGTTCATGCCCGGACAGCTCGAACGGGAACTCGGCAATACCATCGAAAAGCTGCAAGCGGCCGGAAAGCGCGTCGTGATGCTCGACGACGTGCCGATGATTCCGGAGAACATGGTGAATTGCGCGTTCTACAACGGGTTGCTGTTTCCGTACCCGCAACGCGTTTGCGAATTCGACAGCAAGATCGCCGTCGACCAGCACGCCCCGATCGCCGCGATGCAGGTACGCCTTCAGGCGCGATTTCCGGATCTGAAGATCATCCACACCTACGACGTGCCTTGCACGGCCGGGAAGTGCCGGCTCGATTTCGACGGGCTGCCGATCTATCGGTACAGCGATTACCACCACCTCAGCCTTGCCGGGAGCTTGAAGTACTACCCGGAATACCGGCGGAAGCATCCGCGTGAGCTGGAGCGGCTCGGACTGTAAGGTGGTGACAAATCGCGCGCGAAGTGTACTTTCAAGGCGGTGTCAATTTCGGCGCAAACTAGTGACAAATCGCGCGCGACGTTACAATCCCGATGTGCTTTTTGTCGTTTTGTAGAACGTGCGTGATTTTGTAGAACAAAAAAAACGGGCCCCATCTCTGGGACCCGCTTCGGTATTGGTGCCGGCTGCAGGACTCGAACCCGCCACCTGATGATTACAAATCAACTGCTCTACCTGATGAGCTAAGCCGGCGTGGAATCGAAAATTCTACCTCATTTCACGATCTTGAGGCGAGGCCGGTTGCCTTTCGCGCCATCGTCATCGCCATCACCGTCGCCGTCCGACTTCGGCGCGTCGTCCGCGCGATCGCCGGGTTCCGGCACCGCCTCGTCCTCGCCCCGCGCACCGATGCCCGCAACCTGCCCGCCGGCATCGCCGCCGTCTTCCGCCGCGGCAAGCGCCTCGCCGCCGTCAGCATCGCCGGAGTCCGCCGCGGCGTCGACCTGAAACGCCATCCCCTGCCCATTCTCGCGCGCGTAGATCGCAAGCACGTTCGCGATTTGCACCTCGATCTTGTGCGCCTTGCCCGAGAACCGCGCGGTGAACTCGATCCATTCGTTGCCCATCTGCAGCTGGCTCGTCGCCTCGAAGCTGATGTTCAACACGATCTCGCCGTCGCGCACGAACTGGCGCGGCACGCGGGTCGACTTGTCGACCCGCACCGCGATGTGGGGTGTATATCCGTTGTCGGTGCACCACTCGTAGAGCGCGCGCAGCAAATACGGCTTCGTGGAAATCTCTTGCATCGCCATCCTCGAACGGAAACGGACACGGCGGCGCCTCGCCGCCGCATCTGCTCCCCAGTCACATACCGCTCTTAACGACGCATGACCTTTTCGGACGGCGTCAGCGCTTCGATATAGGCAGGACGGCTGAAGATCCGCTCTGCATACTTCATCAGCGGCGCGGCGTTCTTCGACAGCTCGATCCCGTAATGGTCGAGGCGCCACAAGAGCGGCGCGATCGCGACGTCGAGCATCGAGAATTCTTCGCCGAGCATGTACTTGTTTTTCAGAAAGATCGGCGCGAGCTGCGTCAGGCGATCGCGAATCGCGAGACGCGCCTTCTCGTGGCTCTTTTCCGCCGCCTTGCCCTTCTCGTTCTCGAGCGTGCTCACGTGCACGAACAGTTCCTTCTCGAAGTTGAGCAGGAACAGGCGCGCGCGCGCGCGCTGCACCGGATCGGCCGGCATCAGTTGCGGATGCGGGAAACGCTCGTCGATGTACTCGTTGATGATGTTCGATTCGTACAGGATCAGATCGCGTTCGACGAGAATCGGCACCTGTCCGTACGGGTTCATCACCGCGATGTCTTCTGGCTTGTTGAACAGGTCGACGTCGCGGATCTCGAAATCCATGCCCTTTTCGAACAGCACCAGCCGGCAACGCTGGGAGAACGGACAAGTCGTGCCGGAATACAGAACCATCATGTTTGCGTTTCCTCAAAAAGCTGAGGGCCAGCGCGCGGAAAAGCCGCTTGGCGGGCTTTTCCGCGCGCTGGCCCCACGCCAGTCACGGCGTGATTACTTGATATCTTTCCAGTAGGCGGCATTGAGCCGCCATGCGAAGAAAGTCAGGACACCGAGGAACAGCAGCACCCACACGCCAAGGCGTTTGCGGGTCTGCTGCGCCGGCTCGGACATCCAGCTCAGGTACGCGACCAGATCGCCGACGGCGGCATCGTAATCCACCGGCGAAAGCGTTCCGGGCGTCACCTGCTGGAACCCGGCGAGCTTGCGCACTTTCTCGCCCGTTTCCTCGTCCTTCTTTTCCTCGAATTTCGCAATGCGCTCCCCTTGAAGCTGCCACAGCACGTGAGGCATGCCGACGTTCGGGAACACGACGTTGTTCCAGCCCGTCGGCCGCGTATCGTCGCGGTAGAAAGTGCGCAGATACGTGTAGAGCCAATCACGGCTGCGGGCGCGCGCCTCGACGGACAGATCCGGCGGCGCAACGCCGAGCCAGTTCTTCGCGTCTTCCGGCCGCATCGCGACGGACATCGTGCTGCCGACCTTATCGGTCGCGAACAGGAGATTCTTCTCGATCTCCTTCTGCGAGATGCCGAGATCCGTCAGCCGGTTGTAGCGCATCAGGTTCGCACTATGGCAATTCAGGCAATAGTTTACAAACAATTGCGCGCCATGCTGCAAAGAGACGAGATTCTCCGTGTTATCGGGCGCCCGGTCGAGCGGAAATTCGCCCTCCTCGGCCCGCGCGGATGCGCTCGTCAGCAGACATGCCGACACAATAAACATTGCGAGCGCCGAAAGCAATTTCTTCATACGAATACCTCCTCGCTCACGTCAATGGGGTTTGAACCGCACGCGTTCGGGCGGCTGCTTGAATGTGCCGAGCCGCGACCAGAACGGCATGCCGAGGAAGAACGCGAAGTACACGAGCGCGCACACCTGCGCGATCAGCGTCGCGGCAGGCGACGGCGGCCGCGTGCCGAGGAACGCGAGGGTCATGAACACGGCGACGAAGATCCCGAAGAACACCTTGTGGAAGAACGGCCGGTAGCGGATCGATTTGACCGGGCTGCGGTCGAGCCACGGCAGGAAGAACAGCGTGACGACGGCCGCGCCCATCACGACGACGCCCCAGAACTTCGATTCGGTGAGGTACATGAAGACGACGAGCGCCGCGGCGAGCGCGGGCAGCGCGATCTTCCACTTGCCGCGCGCGCGCACGAGCGCGAGAAGGCCGAGCGCCGCGATCACGATCATCAGCACGATCTTGAACGGGTCGGTCGTCGCGCGCAGCATCGCGTAGAACGCGGTGAAGTACCAGACGGGCGCGATTTCCGGCGGCGTCTGCAGCGGGTTCGCCGGAATGAAGTTGTTCGCCTCGAGGAAGTAGCCGCCCATCTCCGGCATGAAGAACACGATCACCGCGAACACCATCAGGAACACGCAAACGCCGAAGAAGTCGTGCACCGAGTAGTACGGGTGGAACGGAATGCCGTCGAGCGGCACGCCCTTGTCGTCCTTCTTCTCCTTGATCTCGATGCCGTCCGGGTTATTCGACCCCACTTCGTGCAGCGCGATCAGGTGCGCGACGACAAGCAGCAGCAGCACGAGCGGAATCGCGATCACGTGGAACGCGAAGAAGCGGTTCAGCGTGACGTCGGACACGACGTAATCGCCGCGAATCCAGAGCGACAGGTCCGGGCCGATGAACGGGATCGCCGAGAACAGGTTCACGATCACCTGCGCGCCCCAGAACGACATCTGCCCCCACGGCAGCAGGTAGCCGAAGAACGCCTCGGCCATCAGGCACAGGAAGATCGCGCAGCCGAAGATCCACACGAGCTCGCGCGGCTTGCGGTACGAGCCGTACAGCAGGCCGCGGAACATGTGCAGGTAGACGACGACGAAGAACATCGACGCGCCCGTCGAGTGCATGTAGCGAATGAGCCAGCCCCACGGCACTTCGCGCATGATGTACTCGACCGACGCGAACGCGAGCGTCGAGTCGGGCTTGTAGTTCATCGTCAGGAAGATGCCGGTGACGATCTGGTTCACGAGCACGAGGAGCGCGAGCGAACCGAAGAAATACCAGACGTTGAAGTTCTTCGGCGCGTAGTACTCGGAAAGATGTTGCTTCCAGGTGGAAGTGAGGGGAAAGCGCCGGTCGACCCAGCCGAGCAGGCCTGTTGTGGAGATCTCTTTATTGTCGGTCGCCATTTACGCTTCTCCTTTCTCGTCCTTGCCGATCACGAGCGTCGTGGCCGACGTGAACATGTAAGGCGGGACGTCCAGATTCTGCGGCGCCGGCTTGTTCTTGAAGACCCTGCCGGCGAGGTCGTAGGTCGAGCCGTGGCACGGACAGAGAAAGCCGCCCGGCCAATCGTCGGGCAGGTTCGGCTGCGGCCCCGGCGTGAAACGCTGGCTCGGCGTGCAGCCGAGATGCGTGCACACCGCCATGACGACGAGAATGTTCTTGCGGTCGGTCCTCGACCGGTACTCGTTCGCGCAATACGACGGCAACGGCATCGAGTACGGGGATTTCGACTGCGGATCGGCGACTTCCTTGTCGGCCTTCACGACATCGGCGAGCATGTCGTCGGTGCGGTTCAGCACCCAGACCGGCTTGCCGCGCCAGGGAACCGTGAGCATTTCGCCCGGCTTGAGCGCGCCGATATCGACTTCGACGGGCGCGCCGGCCGCCTTAGCCTTGGTGGACGGCGCCAACGACGCCGCGAAAGGTACCACGGTTGCGACGCCACCGACGCCGCCCGCAACCGATGTCGCAATCAGCCAAGTCCGGCGGCCGCTGTCGACGTGTTCCTCTTCTTTGTCTCGCATCACACGCCCCAATTCTGAGTTGGATTTCCGTCACGACATTTCACACCGCCGCTAGTTTGCTCGAATGGAGTCGGCATTTACAAGACCCGGACGTTAAATACCTCCTGAAGCTATTATTAATCAAGGGTTTCCCCGAGCTATCGAAATTCCAGGTCCGATAATCGACGAAATCCGCACCGCAAGGCATTTCCGTTTGGATGCGGTGCGGCAATTCGCGCAGTTAAACCGGGTTATGAATATCGATAAAAATATGCTCGAGATCAAATCGCTCCGATAAATGCTGGCCGAGCGCCTGGATGCCGAATCGCTCGGTCGCATGGTGCCCCGCCGCAACGAATGCGACGCCGCTCTCGGCCGCCGCGTGCGTCACGTACTCGGATACTTCGCCCGTCAGGAACACGTCGGCGCCCGCGTCGATCGCCGCGTCGAAGAAGCTTTGCGCGCCGCCCGTGCACCACGCGACGCGGCGCAGTTGCTGGTCCTGGTCGCCCAGCACGAGCGGCGTGCGGCCGAGCGTGTTCTCGACCTTCGCGGCGAAATGTTCGAGCGAGACGGACATCGGCAACGTCGCGAGCCAGCCGAGATCCTGATCGCCGAAGCGGGCGTCGGCGATCAGGCCAAGACGCTCGCCGAGCTGCGCGTTGTTGCCGAGTTCGGGGTGCGCGTCGAGCGGCAGGTGGAACGCGAACAGGTTCAGGTCGTTCGCGAGCAGGCGCTTCAGGCGCTGATACTTGCGACCGGTGATCTGCGGCGCCTCGTTGCGCCAGAAGTAGCCGTGATGGACGAGCACCGCGTCCGCGCCCCATTCGAGGGCGCGATCGAGAAACGCGAGCGACGCCGTCACGCCGGTGGCGATTTTTTCGATCTTGCGACGGCCTTCCACCTGGAGGCCGTTCGGGCTGTAGTCCTTGAACCGCTCAATTTCGAGGGTATTGTTCAAGTACAATTCGAGTTCGATCCGATCCATATAAACCTCTAGTATCTTCAAATGCTTAGACGCTTCTGGCTGTTCTTCGCCCAAGCGGTGACGGTGCTGCTGGCACTGATGTTCATCGTGGCGACGCTCAAGCCGCAATGGCTGCAACGGCAGGGACAACTCGGCAAACAGCTGGCGGCGCCGATCGTCGCGCTGCGGGAAGTCGCACCCGGCGTCGGAGGCGCCCCGGCTCAATCCTCGTATGCGGACGCCGCGCAGAAGGCGATGCCCGCGGTCGTCAACGTATTCTCCAGCAAGGACGGTTCGCTGCCGCCCGATCCGCGCGCGAAGGACCCGCTCTTTCGCTATTTCTTCGGCGATCGCAACGCGCGCCGGCAGCAGGAGGAGCCCGCTGCCAATCTGGGGTCGGGCGTCATCGTAAGCTCGGAGGGTTACATTCTAACGAACCAGCACGTCGTCGACGGCGCGGACCAGATCGAAGTCGCGCTCGCCGACGGCCGCACGGCCACCGCGAAGGTGATCGGCAGCGATCCGGAAACCGATCTCGCGGTGCTCAAGATCAACATGACGAACCTGCCGACGATCACGCTCGGCCGCTCGGACCAGGCGCGCGTCGGCGACGTCGTGCTCGCGATCGGCAACCCGTTCGGCGTGGGCCAGACGGTGACGATGGGGATCATCAGCGCGCTCGGGCGCAACCACCTCGGCATCAACACGTTCGAGAATTTCATCCAGACCGACGCGCCGATCAATCCGGGCAACTCGGGCGGTGCGCTCGTCGACGTGAACGGCAACCTGCTCGGCATCAACACGGCGATCTACTCGCGCTCGGGCGGCTCGCTCGGCATCGGCTTCGCGATTCCCGTGTCGACCGCGCGCAACGTGCTCGAGAGCATCATCACGACGGGCGCCGTCACGCGCGGCTGGATCGGCGTCGAGCCGCAGGACGTGACGCCCGAGATCGCCGAATCGTTCAGCCTCGCGCAAAAATCGGGCGCGATCGTGGCGGGCGTGCTGCAAGGCGGCCCGGCCGACAAGGCGGGGATCAAGCCGGGCGATATCCTCGTGTCGATCGACGGCGAGGAAATCACCGATACGACGAAGCTGCTAAACGTGGTCGCGCAGATCAAGCCGGGCACGCCGGCGAAGGTGCATGTCGTGCGCAAGGGCAAGGAACTCGACGTGACGGTCGTGATCGGCAAGCGGCCGCCGCCGCCGAAACAGGCGCTCGACGACCAGAACAGCGACGAGGAACAGTGAGCGCCGGCGCGGCGCGCGCTTCGGAGCGGCCCTGGCCCCCCGGCGCGGCCGAGCGACGATGCCGGCGCGGGCCGGGTGGCGTCGACGGTGGCATCCGCCTACGGTAGCGCGGCGGCAAACAAAAAGGCAACCCGATGGGTTGCCTTTTTCGTTCCGATGCGCCGATCCCGCCGACTGCCGCGACCGGCGGAACGGGGCGGACCTTGAAACGGTGCCTGTGCGGCCCCCGACGCCGCCGATCGCGCCCCGCAAGATTCTTCAGCGTACCGGATTCGCGCCGAAGCACGCCTGGGCAGCGCCTCCTCCCCCGGGCGAAACCGGCGCCCCCCCCTCTCGATCACCCCGAGTCGGCCCGTTCAGCTCGCCGCGGCCTTGCCCTTGTCCTCTTCCTTCGGCGGCGGCTTGACGAAGAGCCGCGCCGCGATGATCCCCGCCTCGTACAGCAGCACGAGCGGCAGCGCGAGCATCAGCTGCGAGAACACGTCGGGCGGCGTCACGACGGCCGCGACGACGAACGCGCCGACGATCACGTACGGCCGGATCTCCTTGAGCTTCTGCACGGTCAGCACGCCCATCCGCACGAGCAAGACGACGACGATCGGCACCTCGAACGTCACCCCGAACGCGATGAACATCCCGAGCACGAAACTCAGGTAATTGTCGATGTCGGTCGACATCTCGGCGCCGAGCGGCGCGTTGTAGTGCGCCATCACGCGGAAGATCGTCGGAAACACGAGGAAGTACGCGAACGCCATGCCGCACAGAAACAGGAAGTAGCTGCTGCCGACGAGCGGCAAGACGAGCTTCTTCTCGTGCTGGTAGAGCCCGGGAGCCACGAAGGCCCAGATCTGGTACAGCACGAACGGCAGCGCGATCACGAGCGCGACGAGCATCGTCACCTTCATCGGCACGAAGAACGAGCCGGTGACGTCGGTCACGATCATCTTGCCGCCCTTCGGCAGGTTCTCCATCAGCGGCCGCGCAAGCAGCCGGAAGATGTCGGGCGCCCAGTAGACGAGCCCGAGGAACACGACGATCACGGCCGCGCCCGCCTTGATGATGCGGTCGCGCAGCTCGACGAGATGGGAGATGAAGGTTTCTTCCGGACCTTCGTCCGGATTGTGCTGGGGGTCGCTCACGCCGGCCCTCGGTTGAAGTGTCTAGCGCCGATCATCGATCAGAAGAAACGCGCCGGACGGCGCAGGCTCGCCGGCTGGTGTCGCGCGACGCGCGCGGCGCCCGACTGCACCTGCGTACGGCGCATCGTCGCGCGCTTGTACCAGACGGGCGTCACCGTCTTCTTCACGCGCCAGTTGCGGCGCTTCGCCGACGCGGCGGCGAAGGTGCGCCACGACGGCTCGTCGAACGACGCGGGCGCGCCGCCCGATGCGTCCGCGGCCGCCGAATCGCCCGACGACACGGCCGAATTCCACGCGGCGTTCAGATCGCGCTCGTGCTCGCGCAGGTTGTCGTGGATCGTGTTCTCGACGTTGCGCGCCGCCTGCTCGAAATCGGTCTTCATCGTGCGCAGCGCATCGAGCTCGATCTCGCGCGAGACTTCCGCCTTCACGTCGTTGATGTAGCGCTGCGCGCGCCCGAACAGCGCGCCCGCCGTCCGCGCGACGCGCGGCAGCCGCTCGGGGCCGAGCACGACGAGCGCGACGACGCCGATGAGCGCCATCTTCGAAAGACCGAGATCGAGCATCGCGACGCCCCGTCAGTGTCCGCGCGTCACGCCTTGTTCGAATCCGACGAACGCGCCGCGTCCTTCGCGTCGACGTTCACCGAGCCCGAGCGCGGCAGTTGCTGCGCGTCAGCGGGGGTTTCGCTCTCCTTCATGCCATCCTTGAAACCCTTGACCGCACTGCCGAGATCGTTGCCGATATTGCGCAGCTTCTTCGTGCCGAACACCAGCGCGACGATCAGCAACACGATCAGCCAGTGCCAAATACTCAATCCGCCCATGATGAAACTCTCCTAAACCTCGCCGGTTTCGCGGCGCAAATCACCGGCCCCGTGCCGGCTTCGTTCGGATGGCGGGCCGCCCGCCATCTCATCCCATCCGGCGCCACGGACGCGGCCCGGCCAGAATATGCGCGTGCAGGTGATAGACCTCCTGCCCGCCGCCCGGCCCGGTGTTGATTACCGTCCGGAACCCGGTTTCGCCGCCCGTGTACGCGCAACCCAACTGCTCGGCGAGCCGCGCGACGAGAACCATCATTCTACCAAGCAGCGGCGCGTCGTCCGCGGTGACGGAAGACAGCGTCGGCACGTGCTTGCGCGGTATCACGAGCACGTGCGTGTCGGCCGCGGGCCGGATGTCCCGGAAGGCGACGAACTCGTCGTCCTCGTGCACCTTCGTGCTCGGAATCTCGCCTGCCGCGATCTTGCAGAACAGGCAATTCGGGTCGTGACTCATCGTGTTCCTCGACGCGTCCCGCAACGCGTCAGAACCACGCCTGTGGATCGAGCGTCTTGTTGTCGTTCAAGTACAGCCAGCCTTTAATGATACGGTACAGCGTCCAGATCCACACCGCGCCCAGCACGATGAAGCCGATCCCGACGAACAGCAGCGCGAAACCGATCAGATACGCGATCAGCGCGCGCCAGAACGTACGGATCTGCCATTCGAAATGGGCCTGGTATGCGGTGCCCAGCGCATCGTCGCGTTTCACGTAGTTGATGATGATCGCGACGATGCCCGTGATGCCGCCCGTCAACCAGTGAATCGCGTACAGCAGATAGAGGATGTGCGTCAGCGTGCGCAACGATTGCTGGCGTTCGCCCTCGGTCGCACCCTGGAACGACGGCGGATATTGGTTCGGCGACTCTGGCATGATGCTATTCCCCTTTGATGACAAATCTCACGCGGCGTGTGGCCGCATCGGCTCACCCGCCATTTTCTTCGCGCTCGCGACGCTTGCGCAGCGCCTTTTCCTCGATGCCCGACATCCCTTCGCGGCGCTCGAGCTCGGCGATCACGTCGGCGGGGCTCAGGTCGAAATGAGACAGCGCGACGAGGCAGTGAAACCACAGGTCCGCGATCTCGCCGACGAGCGCGGAAGGCGCGCCGCCCTGGCGGACGTCCTTCGCGGCGAGCACGACCTCGGTCGCTTCCTCGCCGATCTTCTTCAGGACCGCGTCGTCGCCCTTGTGAAAGAGGCGCGACACGTACGATTGCTCGGGATCGCCGCCCTTGCGGCTGTCGATCACGGCGGCCAAGCGCAGCAGCGTGTCTTCGATCGTCGATTGCGTCATTTGTAGATATGTTCGGGATCTTTGAGCACCGGATCGACCGCGACCCATTCGCCGCCGTCGACGGTGCCCTCGAATTTCTGGAAAAAGCACGAGCGCCGGCCCGTGTGGCACGCGATGCCCGCGACCTGCTCGACCTTCAGCAGCACGACGTCCTCGTCGCAATCGAGCCGCACTTCGTGCACGTGCTGCACGTGGCCCGACTCCTCGCCCTTGAACCACAGGCGCTGCCGCGAGCGCGAGTAGTACACCGCTCGCTTCAGTTCGATCGTCTTCGCCAACGCGTCGCGGTTCATCCACGCGAACATCAGCACGTCGTTCGTCGCCGCGTCCTGCGCGATCACCGGCACGAGGCCGTTCGCGTCCCAGCGGACCTTGTCGAGCCAGTCGCCCGGCTTCACTGCTTCGTTCATCACAACCTCACCGCAATGCCACGCTCGGCCATGTAGCGCTTCGCCTCGCCGACCGTGTGCTCGCCGTAGTGGAAAATGCTCGCGGCCAGCACGGCGTCCGCGTGGCCTTCGACGATGCCCGCCGCGAGGTGCTCGAGCGAGCCGACGCCGCCCGACGCGATCACGGGCACGGGCACCGCGTCCGACACCGCGCGCGTGAGCGCGAGATCGAAGCCCGCCTTCGTGCCGTCGCGGTCCATGCTCGTGAGCAGGATCTCGCCCGCGCCGAGCTCGGCCATCTTGCGCGCCCACTCGACCGCGTCGAGGCCCGTGCCCTTGCGGCCGCCGTGCGTGAAGACCTCCCAGCGCGGCGGCTCGCCCTCGGCCGACACGCGCTTCGCGTCGATCGCGACGACGATGCACTGCGAGCCGTACTTGTCGGCCGCGTCGCGCACGAGCTGCGGGTTCGCGACCGCCGACGAGTTCATGCTGACCTTGTCCGCGCCGGCGTTCAGCAGGCGCCGTACGTCCTCGACCGCGCGCACGCCGCCGCCCACCGTGAGCGGAATGAACACCTGCGACGCGACCGCCTCGATGATCGGCAGGATCAGGTCGCGCCCGTCCGACGTCGCGGTGATGTCGAGGAACGTGAGTTCGTCGGCGCCCTGCTCGTCGTAGCGCCGCGCGATCTCGACGGGGTCTCCCGCGTCGCGCAGCTCGACGAAATTGACGCCCTTGACGACGCGCCCGGCGGTCACGTCGAGACAGGGGATGATGCGTTTAGCTAGAGCCATGATGTTACGCGGCATGCCGCGGGTAATGCCGTCCGCGCGCGGCGGACGGCTGGGCGAAAAGGCGTGGCGCCGAGGCGGCGCGTCAGGCGTCGTCGAGCTCGCCGTTCAGTTCGTCCGCGCGCTTTTGCGCGGCGGCGAAATCGAGGTCGCCCGAGTAGATCGCGCGGCCGCAGATCACGCCTTCGATACCTTCGACTTCCACTTCGCAGAGCTTCTCGATGTCGCCGATGTTCGACAGGCCGCCGCTCGCGATCACCGGAATGCCGACCGCCTGCGCGAGCTTCACCGTCGCCTCGATGTTGATGCCTTGCAGCATCCCGTCGCGGCCGATGTCCGTGTAGACGATCGACTCGACGCCGTAATCCTCGAACTTGCGCGCGAGATCGATCACTTCATGGCCCGTGAGCTTGCTCCAGCCGTCGGTGGCGACCTTGCCGTCCTTCGCGTCGAGGCCGACGATGATGTTGCCCGCGAACGCGCTGCACGCGTCCTGCAGGAAGCCCGGGTCCTTCACCGCCGCCGTGCCGATGATCACGTACGACAGCCCGGCGTCCAGGTACTTCTCGATCGTCTCGAGGCTGCGGATGCCGCCGCCCAGTTGCACGGGGACTTCGTCGCCCACTTCGCCGAGGATCGCCTCGATCGCCTCGAGATTTTTCGGCTTGCCGGCGAACGCGCCGTTCAGGTCGACGAGATGCAGACGCCGCGCGCCGAGATCGACCCATTTACGGGCCATCGCCGCAGGATCCTCGGAAAAAATCGTCGCTTGGTCCATATCGCCTTGTTTGAGGCGCACACACTGACCGTCTTTAAGATCGATGGCCGGAATCAGCAGCATAGCAATCGGGTGTTGTCAGGGAAAAATGAAGAGATCACAAAAGACGTGCGCCGCCCATCCGGCGCGACGCCGTCTCGCTAGTTTAGTACAACTCTTTCTGCGTATCCGCTCGCGAAGCCCGTGCGGCGGGCGTTTTGCACCCGCCGGGTGTGGCTCTCGCGCCACGTTCAGGGGTTCCAGTGGACAAAATTCCGGTATAGCCGCAGCCCCACTTCGGCGCTCTTCTCCGGGTGAAATTGGGTCGCGAAGAGATTGTCACGCGCGACCGCGGACGTAAAGACCTCGCCGTACGGGGTCTCGCCCGCGACGTGCGCCGGGTTGTCCGGCACCACGTAGTAGCTGTGCACGAAATAGAAGTACGCGTCGTCCGGCACGCCTTCCCATAACGGGTGCGGCTGCGTCTGATGCACCCGGTTCCAGCCCATCTGCGGCACCTTGAAGCGGGAGCCGTCGTCCTGCAGCCGGCCTTCGAGCTCGAAGCGCAGCACCTTGCCCGGCAACAGGCCGAGGCCCTCCGTGTCGCCTTCGGCGCTCCAGTCGAACAGCATCTGCTCGCCCACGCACACGCCGAGCAGCGGCTTCGCGCGCGACGCCTCGATCACCGCATCCTGCAGGCCGGACTCGCCGAGGCACCGCATGCAGTCGGGCATCGCGCCCTGGCCCGGCAGCACGACGCGGTCCGCCGCGCGGATCGCCTCGGGCCGGTCGACGATCTTCACGTCGGCGGCGGGTTCCGCCTTCATGAGCGCCTGCGCGACCGAGCGCAGGTTGCCCATTCCATAATCCACAATCGCAATCGAAGTTTTCATGTCAGTGCAGGTAACAATGCCTTCAGTCCGTCGACGATGAATTCCACCGCCAGCGCCGACAGCATCAATCCCATCAGACGCGTGACGATGTTGATGCCGGTGCGGCCGATCCAGTGCGCGATCGGCTCGGCGAGCCGCATCGCGAAAAAACAGATGAGCGCGAGCGCCGCGCCGATCGCGACGAGCCCGAGCCGGTCGTACCAGTGCCGGGCGTTCGCCGCGTAGACGATCACCGTGCTGATCGAGCCCGGCCCCGTCAGCAGCGGAATCGCGAGCGGCACGACGGCGATGCTGTTCTTCGACTCCGCCTCGTCGCGCTCCTCGGGCGTCGACCGGGTGTTGCCGATCTGCGCGTTCAGCATCGAAATCGCCATCAGCAGCATGATGATCCCGCCGCCGGCCTCGAGCGAGCCCACCGAGATCCCGAAGAAATCGATGATCTGCTGGCCGAGCAGCGTCGTCACCGCGATCACGCAGAACACGGAGACCGTCGCGACGCGGATCGTGTGCCGCCGCTCGGCTTCCGTCTGCTGCGCCGTCAGGCTCAGGAAAAACGGCACCGCGCCGAGCGGATTGATCAGCGCGAGCAGGGAGATGAACGATTTGAGCAGATCCATCGCAAGCCGGCGCAGCCGCCGCGGCCAGTGGGGTCGTGTTCGCTCCGGCCGGGAATCAGAGGCTGCCCTTCGTCGACGGGATCTGCCCCGCCGCACGCTCGTCGAGCTCCACCGCCATCCTGAGCGCGCGGCCGAACGCCTTGAACACCGTCTCGAGCTGATGGTGCGCATTGACGCCGCGCAGGTTGTCGATATGCAGCGTCACGCCCGCATGATTGACGAAGCCGCGAAAGAATTCGATCGACAGGTCGACGTCGAACGTGCCGATCCGCGCGCGCGTGAACGGCACGTGGAATTCGAGGCCCGGACGCCCGGAGAAGTCGATCACGACGCGCGACAGCGCCTCGTCGAGCGGCACGTACGAATGGCCGTAGCGGCGAATGCCCTTCTTGTCGCCGATCGCCTTCGCGACCGCCTGGCCGAGCGTGATGCCGACGTCCTCGACCGTATGGTGGTCGTCGATGTGCGTATCGCCATGCGCTTCGATGTCGAGATCGACGAGACCATGGCGCGCGATCTGATCGAGCATATGGTCGAGGAACGGGACGCCCGTCGCGAGCTTCTGCTTGCCGGTGCCGTCGAGGTCGAGCTTCACACGGATCTGCGTTTCGCTGGTATTGCGAACGACTTCCGCCACGCGCATGGTGATTCCTTGAATTGACTGGTGTAAATGGGGGACGGGAAAGGCGGCGCCCCGGGGTGGCCCGTCAGGGCAGCGCCAACTTCAATGCGGCCAGCAGGCGCGCGTTTTCTTCGGGAGACCCAACCGTTACGCGCACGCAATTGGCGAGCAATGGGTGCATTTTACTCACGTTTTTGATCAGCACCCGCTCGGTCAAAAGTACGTCGAACACGGCGGCCGCGTCCGGCACCCGCACGAGCAGGAAATTGCCCGCGCTCGGGAACACCGTCGCGCCCGGCAGCGCACCGATCGCGTGCGCGAGCGCCGCGCGCGCGTCGCGCAGTTGCGCGGCCTGCGCGTCGAGCACGTCGAGGCGCTCGAGCAGGAATTCGGCCGCCGCCTGCGTCAGCACGTTCACGTTGTACGGCGGGCGCACCTTGTCGAACTGCGCGAGCCACGCGGGCAACCCGACCAGATAGCCGAGGCGAATGCCCGCGAGGCCGAGCTTCGACATCGTGCGCATCACGACGACGTTGTCGAACGCCGCCGCGCGCGGCAGCCAGCTGCGCTGCGCGAACGGCTGGTAAGCCTCGTCGATCACGACGAGGCTCGCGCTCGCCGCCGCGATGATCCGCTCGATGTCCTCGTCCGGATACAGCGTGCCCGTCGGGTTGTTCGGATAGGCGAGATAGACGAGCGCCGGCCGGTGCTCGGCGATCGCCGCGAGCATCGCGTCGACGTCGAGCGTCAGATCCGCCGCGAGCGGCACGCCGACGAACTCGAGCTGCGCGAACTTCGCCGACAGCTCGTACATCACGAAGCCCGGCAGCGGCGCGAGCACTTTCGCGCCCGGCTTCGCGCACGCCATCGCGAGCATGCTGATGATCTCGTCGGAACCGTTGCCGAGCAGCACGTCGCACGCGGCGGGCACGCCCATCGCCGCGCGCAGCTTGTCGATCAGCGCGGCGGGACGCGGCGCCGGATAGCGGTTCAGCGCGACGTGCGCGAGCCGCTCGCCGAGCTCCGCCGCAAGCGGCGCGGGCAGCGAATACGGGTTCTCCATCGCGTCGAGCTTCACGAAGCCCGTGGCGTCCGGCACCGGGTAGCTCGTCATCGCGAGCACGTCGCGGCGGATGATGTCTTCTGGCGTAGTCATGTCGGCAGCGGCGCGCAGGCGCCGGCGTGGCCCCGGCCGAAGCGCCCTCGCGCGACGCCTGCGCCGCGCGGCGGGCCGCCTCGCCGGGCGGTCTCGGGTTGTCGTCGTTGTTGGCTGGTCTCGTATCGCGCTTCCGGTGCGCCCGGCTTACCTTTAGCCTTTCTGGCGGTCGCCCGCCCCTTTCATCCGGTACTCGGCGCTCTTCGCGTGCGCCTGCAATCCTTCGCCGTACGCGAGCTCCGATGCGATCTCGCCGAGCGTGTGCGCGCCTTCGGCGCTCACTTCGATCACGCTCGAGCGCTTGAAGAAATCGTAGACGCCGAGCGGCGACGAGAAACGCGCGGTGCGCGACGTCGGCAGCACGTGGTTCGGGCCCGCGCAGTAGTCGCCGAGGCTTTCGCTCGTGTAGCGGCCGAGAAAGATCGCGCCCGCATGGCGGATCTGCTTGCCCCATTGCTGCGGCTCGAGCGCGGAGATTTCGAGGTGCTCGGGCGCGATGTCGTTGGCGATCTTGCACGCCTCGGCCATGTCGCGCACCTTGACAAGCGCGCCGCGGCCCTCGAGCGACGCGCGGATCACGTCCCGGCGCGGCATCGTCGGCAACAGCTCGTCGATCGCCTTCTCGACGCGCTCGATGAACCCGTCGTCCGGGCACAGCAGGATCGATTGCGCGAGCTCGTCGTGCTCGGCCTGCGAGAAGAGGTCCATCGCGACCCACGACGGATCGGTCGTGCCGTCGCACAGCACGAGGATCTCGGACGGCCCGGCGATCATGTCGATGCCGACCGTGCCGAACACGCGGCGCTTCGCCGACGCGACGTACGCGTTGCCGGGGCCGCAGATCTTGTCGACGGCGGGCACCGTTGCCGTGCCGTACGCGAGCGCGGCCACCGCCTGCGCGCCGCCGATCGTGAACACGCGGTCGACGCCGCCCAACAGCGCCGCGGCGAGCACGAGGTCGTTCTTCACGCCGTCCGGCGTCGGCACGACCATCACGATCTCGCCGACGCCCGCGACGCGCGCGGGAATCGCGTTCATCAGCACCGACGACGGGTACGCGGCCTTGCCGCCCGGCACGTACAGGCCGGCGCGGTCGAGCGGCGTCACCTTCTGGCCGAGCACGGTGCCGTCGGCTTCCGTGTATTGCCAGCTATGGCTGCCGCATTCGATCTTCTGCTTCTCGTGGTAGCCGCGCACGCGCGCGGCCGCCGCCTCGAGCGCCGCGCGGCGCTTCGGCTCGAGGCCCTCGAGCGCCGCCTCGAGCGCGTCCTGCGGCAACTCGAGCGCCGCGACGCTCCGGGCGTTCAGCCGGTCGAAGCGGTTCGTGTAGTCGAGCACCGCGGCGTCGCCGCGCGCCTTCACGTCCGCGAGGATCTGCGCGACCGAGCGCTCGATCGCTTCGTCTTCGCTCGCCTCGAACGCGAGCACCGCGCGCAATTCGGCCGCGAAGCCTTCGCTTGCCGAATCGAGTTTGCGAATCTTGATAGCCATGCTGTCATCCGTTCCGGTAATGCGCCGAAAGCCGCGAGGGTCAGGCTCCGCTCCGCTGCGACGCGCGTTCGAACGCGTCGAGGAACGGCTTCAGCGCGGCGCGCTTCAGTTTGAGCGCGGCCTGGTTCACGACGAGGCGCGACGAGATCGGCATGATCTCCTCGACCTCGACCAGATTGTTCGCCTTCAGCGTGCCGCCCGAGCTGACGAGATCGACGATCGCGTCGGCGAGGCCCACGAGCGGCGCGAGCTCCATCGAGCCGTACAGCTTGATCAGGTCGACGTGCACGCCCTTCGCGGCGAAGTGCTCGCGGGCGGTCTCGACATACTTCGTCGCGACGCGCAGCCGCGCACCCTGGCGCACCGCGTTCGCGTAATCGAAGCCCGCCGGCACGGCCACCGACATCCGGCAGCGCGCGATGTTCAGATCGATCGGCTGATACAGCCCGCCGCCGCCGTGCTCCAGCAGCACGTCCTTGCCGGCGACGCCGAAATCGGCCGCGCCGTACTCGACGTAGGTCGGCACGTCGGTCGCCCGCACGACGATCACGCGCAGGTTCGGATCGGTGGTCGGCAGGATCAGCTTGCGCGAGGTTTCCGGGTCCTCGGCGACCGTCACGCCCGCCGCCGCAAGAAGCGGCACGGTTTCCTCGAAGATACGCCCTTTCGACAGCGCCAGCGTCAGCGGTGCAGTCATGCTTCGCTCCCTGAAATGCGGCGCACGCTCGCGCCGACGGCCGTCAGCTTCGTCTCCATCCGGTCGTAGCCGCGGTCCAAATGATAGATGCGGTCGACGAGCGTCTCGCCTTGCGCGCAGAGGCCGGCGATCACGAGACTCGCCGACGCGCGCAGGTCGGTCGCCATCACGCTCGCGCCCGAGAGCCTCGGCACGCCCGTGACGAGCGCCGTGTTGCCGTCGACCGCGATGCTCGCGCCGAGGCGGTTCAGCTCCTGCACGTGCATGAAGCGGTTCTCGAAGATCGTCTCGATCACTTGCGCGGAGCCGTCCGCGACCGCGTTCAGCGCCATGAACTGCGCCTGCATGTCGGTCGGGAACGCCGGATACTCGGACGTGCGGATCGCGACCGCGCTCGGCCGGCGATCCATCTTCACGCGCAGCGTGTCGGCGCCCTCTTCGATCGTCGCGCCCGCTTCGCGCAGCTTGTCGATCACCGCGTCGAGGATGTGTGCACGCATGCCGGTGAGCGTCACGTCGCCGCCCGCCGCCGCGACCGCGCAAAGGAACGTGCCCGCCTCGATCCGGTCCGGGATCACCGCATGCGTCGCGCCGTGCAGGCGCTCGACGCCCTGGATCACGAGCCGGTCGGTGCCGATCCCGTCGATCTTCGCGCCCATTTCGACGAGCAGATGCGCGAGGTCCGTCACTTCCGGCTCGCGCGCGGCGTTCTCGATCACCGTCTCGCCGTCGGCGAGCGTCGCCGCCATCAGCAGGTTCTCGGTGCCCGTGACGGTGATCATGTCGGTGACGATCCGCGCGCCCTTCAGGCGCTTCGCGCGCGCCTCGACGTAGCCGTGCTCGATGCGGATCTCGGCGCCCATCGCCTGCAGGCCCTTGATGTGCTGGTCGACTGGGCGCGCGCCGATCGCGCAGCCGCCCGGCAGCGACACCTTCGCGTAGCCGAAGCGCGCGAGCAGCGGGCCGAGCACGAGGATCGACGCACGCATCGTCTTCACGAGCTCGTAAGGCGCGACCGGGTTGTCGACGCGCGACGCATCGAGCAACACCCGCGCGCCGTCCGTCTCCTCGCGCATGCCCATCTGGCCGAGCAGCGCGAGCGTCGTGCGCACGTCCTTCAGGTTCGGCACGTTCTCGAGGCGCACGGGCTCGGCGCTCAGCAGGCCCGCGCAGAGGATCGGCAGCGCGGCGTTCTTCGCGCCCGACACGGCGATCTCGCCGGCAAGGCGCCGGCCGCCCTCGATCACGAGCTTGTCCGTTCCGTGCGCATGCGCTTGCCGATTGCCGGCCGGGGTTTCCGTGGCGACGCGCTCGACGGCGTCGCGTTCGTTGACGGTGACTTGCACTGACTGTTTCCGTTTATGCATTCTGCCATTCGGCGGGCGTCAGCGTCTTCATGCTGAGCGCGTGGATTTCCTGCTTCATGCGATCGCCAAGCGCCGCGTAGACGAGCTGATGCCGCTGAATCGGCCGCTTGCCCTCGAAGGCGGGCGACACGATCGTCGCGAAGAAATGCTGGCCGTCGCCTTCGACTTCCAGATGCGTGCAGGCAAGGCCCGCCGCGATGTATTGCTTGACCAGTTCGGGAGTCGGCAACATGAAATGCTCCTGTCAGTACGCGCTGGGCCGCCCGGCGCGATTCGGCGCGCGCGGCGGGGCGGCGGCGAACGCGGCGCGCGGCCGTCGATTCATATCAATGACGCAGTTTGTAGCCGGTGGCGAGCAGCCGCATCGCGATCAGCGCGAGCAGCGCGAAGAAGCCGGCGACGATCGCGAGGCTCGCGAGCGGATTCACGTCGGCGACGCCGAAGAACCCGTAGCGGAAGCCGTCGATCATGTAGAAGAACGGATTGAGCCGCGACACCTCGCGCCACACGGACGGCAGCGAGTGCGTCGAATAGAACACGCCCGACAGGAACGTGAGCGGCATGATGAGGAAGTTCTGGAACGCGGCGAGCTGGTCGAACTTCTCGGCCCAGATGCCGGCGATCAGCCCGAGCGTGCCGAGAATCGCCGAGCCGAACAGCGCGAACGCGACGATGTAGAACGGCGCGGCGAAGCTCATCGGAATGAACCAGACCGTGACGACGAACACGCCCGCGCCGACCGCGAGCCCGCGCACGACGGACGCGAGCACGTACGCGCCGAAGATGTCCGCGTACGACAGCGGCGGCAGCAGCATGAACACGAGGTTGCCCGTGATCTTCGACTGGATCAGCGACGACGAGCTGTTCGCGAACGCATTCTGCAGCACGCTCATCATCACGAGGCCGGGCACGAGGAAGCTCACGTACTCGACGCCCGGATACACCTCGACGCGCCCCGTCAACGCATGGCCGAAGATCGTCAGATAGAGCAGCGCAGTGACGACGGGCGCGAGCACCGTCTGGAACGACACCTTCCAGAACCGCAGAATTTCCTTGTAGAACAGCGTGCGAAACCCGCTCATGCCAACCCCTCGATCACATCGGCGCCGTTCATCACCTGCACGAACACATCCTCCAGATCGGCCTTGCGGATTTCGATCTCGTCGAAGCCGCAGCCGGCCGCGCGGCAGAGCGACAAGATCCGCTCGACCTCGTCGTAATCGGCGATCCGCAGCAGATGCTCGGGCGCCGTGGCGGGCGCGGCCTCCGCTTCGAGCGCGCGCAACTCGGCGGGCAGCACGCCGTGCGACAGCCGCAGGAACAGCTGCAGCCCCGAGAAACGCTGCAGCAGCGCGCGTGTGCGGTCGAGCGCGACGACTTCGCCGCGCCTGAGCATCGCGATGCGGTCGCAGAGCGACTCCGCTTCCTCGAGATAGTGGGTGGTCAGCACGATCGTGTGGCCTTCGCGATTGAGCCGCGAGATGAACTTCCACAGCGTCTGGCGCAGCTCGACGTCGACGCCCGCGGTCGGCTCGTCGAGCACGATCACGGGCGGCCGGTGCACGAGCGCCTGCGCGACGAGCACGCGCCGCTTCATCCCGCCCGACAGCGCGCGCATGTTCGCGTCGGCCTTTTCGGTGAGGTCGAGGTTCGCCATCACTTCGTCGATCCAGTCGTCGTTGCGGTGCAGGCCGAAGTAGCCGGACTGGATGCGCAGCGTCTCGCGCACCGTGAAGAACGGATCGAACACGAGCTCTTGCGGCACGACGCCGAGCGCGCGCCGCGCCGCCCGGAAATCCTTGACGACGTCGTGGCCGCGCACGGTGACGGTGCCTTCGTCGGCGCGCGCGAGGCCGGCGAGAATGCTGATGAGTGTGGTCTTGCCTGCGCCGTTCGGGCCGAGCAAACCGAAAAACTCGCCTTCCTCGACCGACAGGCTGACGCCCTTGAGCGCCTGAAGCGACTTGTAGCGCTTCTTGACGTGACGGATTTCTATGGCTGACATGACTGAGCGCGGCACGACGGCCGCGACGCCTTCTTTATGCTCGATGCGAAAGGGGGAATTGGGGACCGTTCGGCAGCCCCGCAAAACGGTTGATTATAGGGCAAACCGGCGAAGCCGATCGTCGTGGGAACCCGTAGCCGGAGCCCGGGCGCATGATGCGCGTCGCAAACGCGTCGCGCGCTCGCTTCGGCGCATTCGCCGCGCCCGGCCCGGGCGGGCGGCGGGCCCTGCCTCATCGATCAGCGGAACGAAGACGGGCTCGCGAACGGCGCAACGGCCGCCGGCGAACCCGGACGCGGGCGTCAATGTCGCCCGGAGAGAAGCGTGTCGATGCCGTACGCCTGCGCGAGACTCGCGAGCTTCGGCGGCAGATTGAGGATGTCGAGCGTCACGCCGCGCGCACGCGCGGCGCGCTGCCAGGCGAGCAGCACCGAGAGCGCCGACGAATCGAATTGCGCGAGCGCCCCGCAATCGACGGCCGTCGCGCCCGCGTCGATGCGCGCGAGCCCTTGCGCGAGCGCGGCCTTCGCGCTCGCGTGGGTCAACGTCGCGCCGGAGTCGAAGCGGCTCACGATGCCTGCTTGCCCGAGGCAAGCTGCTGGTTGCGCTCGGTCAGGAACTGGATCAGGCCGTCGACGCCGCTTTGCTGGATCTTCTCGTTGAACTGCTGCTGGTAGGTCTGGATCAGCCAGGCGCCCAGCACGTTCAGGTCATAGACGCGCCAGCCCTGCGCCGTCTTGTACAGCCGATAGTCGATCTGCACCGGTTGGCCGTTGTTCATCGCGACCGTGCGCACGACTACATCCGTCGCGTCCGAATCCGCGCGGAACGGCGGGTACTGGATCTGCTGGTCCGGCTTCAGCTGCGCGAGCGCGCCCGAATAAGTGCGGATCAGCAGCTGCTTGAACTGCTCGATCACCTGCTGCTGCTGGGCGGGCGTCGCGGTGCGCCAGTTGCGGCCCATCGCGAGCTGCGTCGTGCGGCGGAAATCGGTGTACGGCAGGATGTCCTTGTTGACGATCGTGATGATGCGGGCGGTATCGCCCTGCCTGATCGTCTGCGCGCGCACTTCGTCGAGCACCTGCTGCGTCGCGGACTTGATCAGCGCCTGCGGATTCGACTGGTCGACTTCCGCGTGCGCGGCGGCCGCGCCAAACGAAAACAGCGCGGCAAAGACGGGGATCAGAAACAGTTTCTTCATAGGTATGCCCTGCTTATGTGGGTCAATGCCAAACTTTGAACCGTCGGCGGCGGCGCAAGTTCGCGCCGGCCGCCGCCAGAATCGTTTCCGGCTGTAACGAATGTAAGTGCCGGGGTCAATGCAGCCGGATGCTCGGGAAACGGATGCCGCCCGGCGACGGCGGCACGACCTGTTGAGCAGGCACGTTGGTCGCGCTGCTCGGGTTCGGCGCCGCGGCCGATGCGGGCGCCGCCACGGCCGGCGCCGCGCCCGACGCCGCCGAAGGCACGGACGCGGCCGCCGGCGCCGACGCGGCAGCCGCGCCGCTCGCCGGCGCCGCGGCGCCCTCTTCCGGCATTTCGTAATTCGGCGGCGGCGCTTCGTTGCCGTAATCCGGCAGGTTCGACTGCGCGCTCGCGCCGCCGCCGATCAGCGCCTGGCGGCGCTGCAGGTACGCGTTGCGCACGAACGAATATTTGTCGATCGCGGCCGCCTCGAGCACGTCGCCCGCGCCGAGCAGGTTCGCGCGCGTGTTGACGAGGTTCAGGCCGAACAGCCCCCAGCTCACGCTGTCGGGCCGCACGTAGGTGAGCGGATTGCCCGCGTAATCGACGGCGAGGCCAGCCGTGTCGCGAATCGTGCTCGGGCCGAGCAACGGCAGCACGAGATACGGACCGCTCGGCACGCCGTAGTGGCCGAGCGTCACGCCGAAGTCGCTCGTATGCTTCGGCAGCTTCGCGAGCGTCGCGACGTCGAACAGGCCGCCGACGCCGAACACGGTGTTGATCACGACCCGCATGATGTCGCCGACGCCGTCGGCGATCTTCAGCTGCACGATGTTGTTCGCGGCGACGTACACGTCGCCGATGTTCGAGAAGAAGTTCGTCACGCTGTCGCGCACCGGCTGCGGCACCGCCCACTGGTAGCCGCGCGCGACCGGCTTGAGCGCGTACTGGTCGACCTTGTCGTTGAACGTATACATCGTCCGGTTGAAGCCTTCGAACGGATCGCCCTTCGTCGGCGTCTGGACCGTCGCGCAACCGCTCAATGCCGCGGCGGCCGTGATCGCCAGCACCGCGTGTCTGATGCGGATCGTCTGCATGATGTTCTTCCCCTCGGTTCTTCTCTCGGATTCCGCTTGCGCGACGCTCACTGCGCGGCCGCGCCCGATGCCGCGGGCGCAGGCGCGCCCGGCGCCGCGGCGGCCGGCTTCGCGCCGCCCGCGTCCGCGGCCTTGCTGTACAGGAACTGCCCGATCAGGTTCTCGAGCACGATCGCCGACTGCGTCATCGTAATCGTGTCGCCCGCCTTCAGCATTTCCGTGTCGCCGCCCGGATCGAGGCCGATGTACTGCTCGCCGAGCAGGCCCGACGTGAGGATCTTCGCCGACGAATCCTTCGGAAACGGGTATTGCTTGTCGAGATCGACCGTGACGAGCGCCTGGTAGGTGTTCGAGTCGAAGCCGATCGCCTTCACGCGGCCGACCACGACGCCCGCGCTCTTCACGGCCGCGCGCGGCTTCAGGCCGCCGATGTTGTCGAACTTCATCTTCACCGCGTAGGTCGGCTGAAACGACAGCGAGCTCATGTTGCCGACCTTCAGCGCGAGGAACAGCAGCGCGAGAAAGCCCAACACCACGAAGAGGCCGACCCAGAAGTCGAGAGCAGTCTTTTTCATCGTCATCCCAGAAAAGGCTTAGCTGAACATCAACGCGGTCAGCAGGAAATCGAGGCCGAGTACGGCGAGCGACGCGTACACGACAGTCTTGGTCGTCGCGTGCGACACGCCCTCGGGCGTCGGCTTCGCTTCGTAACCCTGAAACAGCGCGATAAACGTGACGGCGAAGCCGAACACGACGCTCTTGATCACGCCGTTGCCGACGTCGGCCCACACTTCGACGCCGCCTTGCATCTGCGACCAGAACGCGCCGGGATCGACGCCGATCAACAGCACGCCGACGACGTAGCCGCCGAGCACGCCGACCGCGCTGAAGATCGCGGCGAGGAGCGGCATCGCGATGACGCCCGCCCACATCCGCGGCGCGATCACGTTCTTCAGCGGATCGACCGCCATCATCTCGAGCGCGGTCAGTTGCTCGCCCGCCTTCATGAGGCCGATCTCGGCCGTGAGCGACGTGCCCGCGCGCCCCGCGAACAGGAGCGCCGACACGACGGGGCCGAGCTCGCGCACGAGCGACAGCGCGACGAGCAAGCCGAGCGCCTGCTCGGAGCCGTAGCGGTTCAGCGTGTAGTAGCCCTGCAGGCCGAGCACGAAACCGACGAACAGCCCCGACACGGCGATGATCACGAACGAGTAATTGCCGAGGAAATGGATCTGCTTCGTGACGAGCCGCGGCCGCCTCAGGAGCGAGAAGAACTCGAGCACGACGCGCACGAACATCCGGGTCGCGTAGCCCGTGCGCTCGAGTCCGCCGAGCACGAAACGTCCGATCGCGCTGATCATCTGCGCCCTCCGCCAAGGCCGAAATCCGCCGCGAGCGGCTGGCTCATGTAGTGAAATTTGAACGGGCCGTCCGGCGCGCCGTCGATGAACTGGCGCACGCTCGGATCGGTCGACGCGCGCAGCGCGTCGGGCGTGCCCTCGGCGAGAACGCCGCCGTTCGCGAGGAAGTAGACGTAGTCGGCGATCGCGAACGATTCCGGCACGTCGTGCGTGACGAGGATCGACGTCGCGCCGAGCGCGTGGTTCAGCGTGCGGATCAGGTTCGCCGTGATGCCGAGCGAAATCGGGTCGAGGCCCGCGAACGGCTCGTCGTACATGATGAGCTGCGGATCGAGCGCGATCGCGCGCGCGAGCGCGATGCGCCGCGCCATCCCGCCCGACACCTCGGACGGCATCAGGTTGCGCGCGCCGCGCAGGCCGACCGCGTTGAGCTTCATCAGCACGAGATCGCGGATCAGCTCTTCCGGCAGATCCGTGTGCTCGCGCAGCGCGAACGCGACGTTGTCGAACACCGACATGTCGGTGAAGAGCGCACCGAACTGGAACAGCATGCCCATCTTGCGGCGCAGCGCGTAGAGACCCTCGCGCGTCTGCGCGCCGACATCGGCGCCGTCGAACAACACCTGGCCGCGACGTGCGCGCACGAGCCCGCCGATCAGGCGCAGCACGGTGGTCTTGCCGCAGCCCGAACCGCCCATCACCGCGACCACCTGGCCGCGCGCGAAACGCATGTTCAAGTTCGACAGGACGAGACGCTCGCCGTAGCCGAAAGCGACGTCGCGAAGCTCTAGCAGGGACTCGGAGGAGGAGCTCACGGAGCTGACAATCCTTATACGCAGAACGCCGAATTATAGGGCCTGCCTCGGAATGATGTCGTGAAGGCTTCTCAAGCGTTCCAGTCAGAGATTGTCAAATTATCGTCCGAATTTTTGCTGCAACGCAACAATCGCCGCCCGGTAGTCGGCCGCGCCCGTGATCGCGCTGACGACGGCCGCGCTGCCGACGCCCGCCGCCAGCACCGCGCCGAGGGTGTCGACGGCGATTCCGCCGATCGCGACGAGCGGCGCCTGCGGCCCGGCGAAGCGCGTATAGCGCGCGAGCCGCGCGAGCCCCTGCGGCGGCGCGGCGACCGCCTTCGTCGCGGTCGCGAATATCGGGCCGAGCGCGAGGTAGCTCGGCTTCAACTGCAGCGCGACCAGCATTTCGTAGTACCCATGGCTCGACAGGCCGAGGCGCACGCCCGCTCGCGCGATCGCCGCCAGATCGGCGGTCTCGAGATCCTCCTGGCCGAGGTGCACGCCGTACGCGCCCGCGTCGAGCGCGAGCCGCCAGTGATCGTTGATGAACACGCGCGCGTCCGGATGGCGGCGGCCCGCGGCCACGGCCCGCTCGACCTCCGCGCGCAGCGCATCGGGCGACGCGTCCTTCACGCG
This sequence comes from Burkholderia savannae, assembly GCF_001524445.2. Lineage (NCBI taxonomy): Bacteria > Pseudomonadati > Pseudomonadota > Betaproteobacteria > Burkholderiales > Burkholderiaceae > Burkholderia > Burkholderia savannae. Next base: position 176,120 of record NZ_CP013417.1, on the reverse strand, counting down.
CAGTTGCACGGTCTTCACGCCGCAGTCGAGCACGCGCTCGATCCACTCGGCGCTCGGCAGCACCGGATACAGGCCGAGCCGCTGCGGACACGGCGGGAACGCGGGCTTCGGCGCGGCGGGCACGCCGAGCGCGCGGGGAAAGCGCGCGGCATCGACGGGCCACGGATCGTCGCCGCGCGCATCGTCGCCGTCGCGCCACGCGAGCGCGAGCACGAGCGCGTCGGACGCCGGAAAACCGCAATCGAGAAACGCGGCGAGCGCCGCGATCCAGTCGTCGGCGAGCGGCCCGCGCGCGGCGAGCGCATGGCGCGCCGCACCCGTGTGGAGCGTCGCCGATACGTCATCGATCACGATCGCCTGCGCGCCCGCCGCCGTCAGCCGCGCGATGTGCGCGGCGTGCGCATCGGCGTCGCCCGCGATCTCGACCCACAGGTCGCCCGCGCGCGGATGCTCGGGCGGCGCGAGGCAAATGCGCGTGCGCATGTCGGGCGACGGCCATACGCCGAGCGTCGCGCGAATCCGCTCGGCGGTCTCGGTGAGCTCGTCGGCGGGCGGCCAGAATGCGTTGGGGAGCGCCGGGCTCATGCGTGGCTCCCGTCCTGGTGCCAGAACGGCATCCCGACGACGGGCGTGCTCGCGTGCGCGGTCTCGCGCGCCTCCATCGCCCCCGCGAGATACGCGGCGCGCCCGGCCTCGACGCCCTGCGCGAACGCGCGCGCCATGATCTCCGGATGCGTCGCCTGCGACACGGCCGTGTTGAGCAGCACGCCGTCGAAGCCCCACTCCATCACCTGGCACGCGTGCGACGGCACGCCGAGCCCCGCGTCGACGATGAGCGGCACATCCGGCAGCCGCTCGCGCAGCACGCGCAGCCCGTACGGATTCACGACGCCCTTGCCGGTGCCGATCGGCGCGCCCCACGGCATCAGCACCTCGCAGCCGGCGTCGAGCAGGCGCCGGCCGATCACGAGATCCTCGGTGCAGTACGGCAGCACCTTGAAGCCTTCCTTGACCAGCAGCGTCGCCGCTTCGATGAGGCCGACGGGGTCCGGCTGCAGCGTGTAGTCGTCGCCGATCAGCTCGAGCTTGATCCAGTCGGTCTCGAACACCTCGCGCGCCATCTGCGCGGTCGTCACTGCCTCGGCCACCGTCTGGCAGCCCGCGGTGTTCGGCAACAGCGGCACGTCGTGGCGCTTGAGCAGATCGAAGAAGCCGGCCTCGGCCGCGCCGGCGTTCATCTGGCGCCGCAGCGCGACCGTCACCATGCCCGGCCGCGCGGCCGCGATCGAATCGGACAGCGACTGCAGCGACGGATAGCGCGACGTGCCGAGCAGCACGCGGCTCGCGAAGGTTTTGCCGTGCAGCGTGAGCGTGTCGGCGGAGGAAAGAGGCGTCATCGGAAGATCCTGTGGGAACGGGGTGCGGAGGCGATGCCGGCGCGCCGGCGCATCAGCCGCCCGCGACCGGATGCACGACGTCGAGCTTGTCGCCCGCGGCGAGCGCGCGCGCCGCGTGCTGCGTGCGCGCGACGAACGCGCCGTTGACCGCGACCGCGAACGGCGGCTGCACGCCGTACGCCGCGAGCGCGTCGGCGACCGTCGCGCCGTCGGGCAGCGAGAGCGTCTGTTGATTGATCTGGATGTCCATGATGGCTGTCGATGTCGGTTGATCGGTTCGTCGGGCCGCGCTCAGGCAGGCGCGTGGTGCGCGGCGCCGTGCTGCAGCAGCGCCGGCCAGCGCGCGTCGCACCGCCACGCGGCGAACGTGTCGGCGTCCCTCACCGTGCGTTCGACGAGCGCCTGCGCGAAGCGCGCCGCCGTATCGGCGACTTCCGGCGCGATCATGAAGCCGTGCCGATACAGGCCGTTGACCGCGAGCGTCGCGCCGCCGTCCCAGACGAGCGCCGGGCGATGGTCCGGCAGCGTCGGCCGGCATTGCGAATTCAGTTCGAGAATGCGCGCCTCGCCGAACGCCGGGTGCACCGAGAACGCGGCGCTCAGCAGCTCGAGCGCGGAGCGCACGCTGACGGGCGACATGTCCTCGCCTTCGATCTCGGTCGCGCCGATCACGTAAAGATCGTTCTCCTTCGGCGCGACATAGAGCGGATAGCGCGGGTGCAGCAGCCGCACGGGGCGCGTGAGGCCGATGCCCGGCGCATGCACGCGCGCGACCTCTCCGCGGATGCCGCGCAGCGTCGGCATCTGCGCCTTCGCGCCGAGCCCGCGGCAGTCGATCGTGATGCGCGCGGCGGGCGCCGCCTGCGGCTCGATCGCCGTATTCCAGTGCGCATCGACGCCGCGCTCCGCAAGGCCCGCGGCGAGCGCGCGCAGCACCTGTCGATTGTCGAGCTGGCCCTCGCGCGGCAGCAGCAGGCCGTGCGCGAAGCGCCCGGCGAGCGCCGGCTCGGCCGCGTCGACCTGCGCGCCCGCGAGCGCGACGAGGCCGCCGTCGAGCAACTCGGCGCTCGCGTTCGCGCGCACGCGACGCTCGAAGAGCGGCGCTTCCGCGCGGTCCGCGTGATGCCAGACGACGAGCGTGCCGTTGCGCTGGAAGAACACGGGTTCGGGCAGCTCCGCGAGCCAGCGCGGCCAGAGATCGAACGACGCGACGCCGAGATCGGTGACGAAGCGCTCGGCGCTCGCCGCTTCGGCGAGCGGCGCGAGCATCGCCGCCGCGACCCACGCGGCGGAGCCCGAGCCTGCCGCGTCGCCGCGCTCGTACAGCGCGACGCGGTGCCCCGCGCCCGCGAGACGCCATGCGATCAGGCGGCCGACGAGGCCGCCGCCCAGCACCGCGAAATCGGGCTCAGACGCACGCAGGTTCATCGCATCCGCCCGTCGTGTTCGTCACATGAAAGCGGCTCGAAGCGGGAGCCGGGAAATCCGCCGCGGCCGACGGCTCGCAGCGAAGCAAAAGAACTGAAGATTGCACGGTCATCGATACCTTCCGTCACGCGCGAAGATGCGCACCCAAAAGGACGAAACCGGCGACTGAGGCCGGCCGGGACTCGCGATGCGCGCGGCTCGCCGAAGCGACGGCGCGGGCATGGCCCGGCGGGATCGGAAACTTCCCGCGCCGGTATTACCCGGATCGGGTGCGAAGGGTCTCTCTCAGCCTCGCCGCGCATCCGGCCACGCCGATTCGGCAGGGCCGAGGCACGCGAAGCACCCCTGTTTCGTCGGCGGTCATTAGACCATAAAAGCGGAAACGGCCGCAAACCTCGCGCTGCGGCAAATTCGCCTGCCGCGCGGCGGCGCTGGCACAATGCCCGCTGGGCACGGCGCGCGAGCGAGCATCGCCGCGGCGCCGAGCCAGTGCCGTTCGCGGCATTAAGCGCCGTTTAAGGCGCGCTCGCCAGAATCCGCGGCACGCACGCCGCGCGCGGCGCCGAACGGACGCGCCGGGCGCGGCCCGGTTGTCCGCCCGGCGTCGCCGGCCTCACATCAGGAAGCTCATGACTCAATCGATGCAAGTCCTCGCCCCCGTCCCGGACGGCCCGACGCAATCCCCGCCTCCCGTATCCACGTGGAGCCTCATCAAGCCCTATTGGGTTTCCGAGGAGTGGAAAGTCGCGTGGGGCCTGCTCGTCACGATCGTCGCGATCAACCTGACGCTCGTGTGGATCAACGTGCGGATCAACTCGTGGAGCGCATCGTTCTACAACGCGCTGCAATCGAAGGACGTGCGCGACTTCCCGAGCCTGCTGATCACGTTCGCCGTGCTCGCGTTCGCGTTCATCATCCTCGCGGTGTACGGCCTCTATCTGCGCCAGATGCTCGGCTTCCGCTGGCGCCAGTGGCTGACGACGCGCTTCCTGCACGAATGGCTCGGCGAGCGCAACTTCTACCGGATCGAGCGCGACCGGCTCGCCGACAACCCCGATCAGCGGATCGCGGACGACCTGCAATCGCTCGCGTCGACGACGCTGTCGCTATCGCTCGATCTGCTGTCGACGGTCGTCACGCTGGTCTCGTTCGCGACGATCCTCTGGTCGATCGCCGGCGCGGCGACGATCTCGCTCGGCGGCCACGCGATCACGATTCCCGGCTACATGGTGTGGGTCGCGATGATCTACGCGATCGCGGGCTCCTACGTGATGCACCGCTTCGGCCATCCGCTCGTGTCGATCAACTACCAGCAGCAGCGCGTCGAGGCGGACTTCCGCTTCAGCCTGATCCGCATCCGCGAGAACGCCGAGCAGATCGCGTTCTACAACGGCGAGCCCGTCGAAACCGCGCACGAGCAGAACCTGTTTCAGCGAATCCGCGAAAACTGGTGGCGCGTGATGCGCTACACGAAGCGCCTCACGTTCGTGCTGAACTTCTATGCGCAGCTCGCGAGCCTCTTTCCGATCGCGGTCGCCGCGCCCCGCTACTTCGCGGGCGCGTTCACGTTCGGCGTGCTGATCCAGATCAGCCGCGCGTTCAGCACCGTCAGCGACTCGTTCTCGTGGTTCATCAACAGTTACGGCACGCTCGCCGAGTGGCGCGCGACCGTCAACCGTCTGCGCGAATTCAAGCGCGTGATGGGCGCGTCGCATCTGAAGGAAGCGATGTCGCCCGCGACCGAGCGCGGCGGCATCAACCTGCACTACGTCGACGCGCCGCAGATCACGACGTCGGGCCTGAAGCTCGCGCTGCCGAACGGCGCCGCGCTCGCGTCGATCGGCGACGTCGCGATCGAGCCCGGCTCGCGCTGGCTCGTGCGCGGGCCGTCCGGCTCCGGCAAGAGCACGCTGATGCGCGCGCTCGCGGGGCTCTGGCCGTTCGGCGACGGCGCGATCGACGCGCCCGTCGACGCGCGGATGATGTTCGTTCCGCAGCAGAGCTATTTGCCGATCGGCACGCTGAAGGCGGCGCTCGCGTATCCGTCGGCCGTCGACACGTTCAGCGACGACGCGTGCCGCGACGCGCTGCGCGCGTGCGGCCTCGGCGACTACGTCGAGCGGCTCGCCGAGACGGGCCACTGGACGCGCATCCTGTCGCCCGGCGAGCAGCAACGCCTCGCGGGCGCGCGCGTGCTGCTGCACAAGCCCGATTACCTGTTCCTCGACGAGGCGACGAGCGCGCTCGACGCCGACAACGAAGCGCGCCTCTACCGGCTCTTCGACGAGCGGCTGCCGAAGGCGGCGATCGTCAGCATCGCGCACCGCGAATCGGTTGCGTCGTTCCACGAGCAGACGCTCGACGTGCGCCGCGACGAAGCGAGAGTCGCCGCGTGAGCGGCGCGCGCGAGCGCGTCGTGCTGATCACGGGCGCGGGCTCGGGGATCGGCGCGGCGCTCGCAGCCAGGCTCGCCGCGCCCGGCGTCGCGATGATGCTGCACGCGCGCGGCGCAGGCGACGCCGCTTGGCCGCATCGCCGAGCCGGACGACGTCGCGGCGCTGATCGCGTTTCTACTCTCCGATGAAGCGCGCCACATCACCGGGCAGGTGATTCACATCGACGGCGGGTTGACGCTCGGCTGAACGTGCCGGCGGATTAACGAAACGGTTCGAACGGCCGCGTTGGCGTTGGCGTTGGCGTTGGCGTTGGCAAGCGCCTAACGCAAACGCATTCGGCTAGGACCTGTTCCCCGGCCGAGTCGAAGCATGACGTCGAACGATGCAAGGACGATGGCCGAGCCGCCGTCGGACAGCATGCTAAGCCCGCGCAGCTACGCAAGCCCGCCTGCGTAGCTGCGTAGACGCGCCGCCGTCACTCCGGCAGCGCCGCCGCCGCGAGCACCCGATGCTCGGCGCCCGCGCGCGTGAGGACGCTCTCGTAGAGCGTGAGCGTTTCGAACCGCAACGCGAGCGGCATGCGGCTCGCACCATCGTTCGCGCCGTCGGGCGCCACGCGATGCGCGTCGCGCGGGAATCGCGCGATCGTCACGTGCGGCTTGAACGCGCGGCTGTCGGGCGGCAAGCCGAGCTCGGCGAGCGCGCCGGCCACGCGCTCGCCGAGCGCGAGCAACCGGGACTGCGGCGCGAGCTCCGCGACGACGAGCCGCGCATGCGCGGTGCTCGGCCAGCAGACGACGCGCTCGACGCCGACGGGCGGCACCGCGTCGACGGCCGCGAGCCCGGCGAGGCGCGCGCCGAGCCGCTCGCTCTTCGTCCGCTCGATCGCGCCGAGGAACGCGATCGTCACGTGCAGCTGATCGCGCGGCGTGCGCCGCGCGCCGGCGGCGACAGGGAACGCCGCGAGCGCGTCGCGCGACGCCGGATCGAGCGTCAGCGCGACGAAGCAGCGCAGCCGGTCGCCCGCCATCTTTACCGTGCGGAGCCGAACGGCTCCGCGACCCCCGTTGCCCCGGCCGCGCCCGCGCCGCGTCCCGCCGCGAGCTTGTCGCCCTGCGGCAGCGGCCCGTGCTCGCCCCACACGTCGTCCGGGAGCACCTTCGCGAGCTCGGGAATCGTCCTGCGCGTGAACACCGGATCGGTCACGCCCGCCGCGCGCTGGCGCTGGTAATCGCGCCACGCGGCGAGCGCGTACTTGCCGAGCATGAGGATCGCGAGCAGGTTGATGAGCGCCATCAGGCCCATGCTGGTATCGGCCATCGCCCACACGAGCGGCAGTTGGCCGACGCTGCCGAACATCACCATCCCGAGCACCGCGAGGCGGAACACCAGCAGCGCGCCGCGCCGGCTCGTGACGAATTCGACGTTGCCTTCCGCATACGCGTAGTTGCCGATCACCGAAGAAAACGCGAGGAAGAAGATCGCCACCGCCATATAGATGCCTCCCCAATCGCCGACGTGGCTCGAGATCGCGCGCTGCGTGAGCGCCGCGCCTTCCATCGACGTGCCCGCCTCGTACTGCCCCGACAACAGGATCACGAACGCGGTCGCGCTGCAGATCACGATCGTGTCGACGAACACGCCGAGCATCTGAATCAGGCCCTGCGTGACCGGATGCCGCGTGCTGGCGGTCGCGGCCGCGTTCGGCGCGCTGCCCATCCCGGCCTCGTTCGAGAAGAGGCCCCGCTTCACGCCGATCGACACCGCCTGGCTCACCGCGTAGCCGGCGAAGCCGCCCGCCGCCTGCTCGAAGCCAAACGCGCTCTTCACGATGAGCACGATCATGTCCGGCACGAGCGCGACGTGCGTCGCGACCGCATAGACGGCAAGCGCGAGATAGCCGATCGCCATCACGGGCACGATCACCTGCGCGACATGCGCGATCCGGCGAATGCCGCCGAAGATGATCGGCGCCGTCAGCACGACGAGCCCGAGCCCGACCGCGGCGCGGCTCACGCCGAACGACGTGTTGAACGCCTCGGCGATCGCATTCGCCTGCACCGCGTTGAACACGAAGCCGAACGCGAGAATCAGCGACAGCGAGAACAGCACGCCGAAGCCGCGCGAGCGCAGCCCGATCTGGATGTAGTACGCGGGGCCGCCGCGATACGTGCCGTCATGATGCGACACCTTGAAGATTTGCGCGAGCGTCGCCTCGACGAACGCCGACGACATCCCGACGAGCGCCGTCACCCACATCCAGAAGATCGCGCCCGGGCCGCCTACCGTCATCGCGACCGCGACGCCCGCGATGTTGCCCGTGCCGACGCGGCTCGCGAGCCCGGTCGCGAACGCCTGGAACGACGAGATACTGCCCGGCTCGCCCTTGCTGCCGACGAGGCGCATGCTGAGAAACAGCGCGCGCAGTTGGATCATCCTGAAGCGCAGCGTGAACCACACGCCCGCGCCCAGCAGCAGCGCAATCAGCACGTAGTTCCAGAGAATGCCGTTGATGCCGTCGATCAACGCATGCACGAAGCCTTCCATCCATCATCTCCTGATTTGGGGTCGGATTTTGTCTTGATTCCGGTCTTAGCCGGCCGAGGGCCGACATGATATGACAGGTTTCGCCGACTCTTACAAAATGAAATTTTTGTAGAGGAAGATGAAAGGCCGCGCGCCGGGTGCGGCGCGCGCCGCCGGCTCCGCCGCCGCGAGCCGCGCGATGCCTGCAAAGCGCGCACGGCGAAGCGATCGCGCAAAAAAAACGGGCGTCCATGCGGACGCCCTGTTCGTCGAAGCGGCGCTGCGGCGAACGCCGGCGCGTTCAGCGCGGCAGTTCCGAGCTGCCCATCAGGTACGCGTCGACCGAGCGCGCGCACTGGCGGCCTTCGCGGATCGCCCAGACGACGAGCGACTGGCCGCGGCGCATGTCGCCCGCGGCGAACACCTTGTCGACCGACGTGTAGTACGCGCGGTCGCCTTCGGTGCCCGCGCGCGCGTTGCCGCGTGCGTCCTTCGCAACGCCGAACGCCTCGAGCACGGGCGCAACCGGCTGCGTGAAGCCCATCGCGAGCAGCACGAGATCGGCCTTGATCTCGAACTCGGAATTCGGCACCTCCTGCATCTTGCCGTCGACCCACGCGACGCGCACCGCGATCAGCTTCTCGACCTTGCCGTTCCTGCCTTCGAAGCGCTTCGTCGCGACCGCCCAGTCGCGCTCGCAGCCTTCCTCGTGCGACGACGACGTGCGCAGCTTGATCGGCCAGTACGGCCACACGAGCGGCTTGTCCTCCGCTTCGGGCGGCTGCGGCAGCAACTCGAACTGCGTGACCTGCTTCGCGCCGTGGCGGTTGGACGTGCCGACGCAGTCCGAGCCCGTGTCGCCGCCGCCGATCACGACGACATGCTTGCCCTTCGCGAGCAGTTGATCGGCCACCTTGTCGCCCGCGTTCACGCGGTTCTGCTGCGGCAGGAACTCCATCGCGTAATGAATGCCGGCGAGCTCGCGGCCCGGCACCGGCAGATCGCGCGGCGTCTCCGAGCCGCCCGCGATCACGACCGCGTCGAATTCGTCCTTCAGCGTCTGCGGCGAAATCGTCTCCTTCGCCATGTTGCCGATCGACTCGGGCAGCGGATCGCGGCCGATGAACACGCTCGTGCGGAACGTCACGCCTTCCGCTTCCATCTGGCGCATCCGGCGGTCGATCAGCCACTTCTCGAGCTTGAAGTCGGGAATCCCGTAGCGCAACAGGCCGCCGATCCGGTCGTTCTTCTCGAACACCGTCACGTCGTGGCCCGCGCGCGCGAGCTGCTGCGCGGCGGCGAGGCCCGCGGGGCCGGAGCCGACGACCGCGACCTTCTTGCCCGTCTTGTGCGCGGCCGGCTGCGGCTCGACCCAGCCTTGCGCCCACGCCTTGTCGATGATCGCGTGCTCGATCGACTTGATGCCGACGGCGTCGTCGTTGATCCCGAGCGTGCACGCCGCTTCGCACGGCGCCGGGCAGATGCGGCCCGTGAACTCGGGGAAGTTGTTGGTCGAGTGCAGCACGTCGATCGCCTGCCGCCAGTCCTGGCGGTACACGAGATCGTTGAAGTCCGGAATGACGTTGTTGACGGGGCAGCCGTTGTTGCAAAACGGGATGCCGCAGTCCATGCAGCGCGCGCCCTGGATCTTCGCGTCCTCGTCGGTCAGCGCCGCGACGAATTCCTTGTAGTGCTTCACGCGCGTGAGCGGCGCTTCGTACGCCTCGTGACGGCGCTCGTACTCCAGAAAACCGGTGATCTTGCCCATGAGGTTCTCTTCTGAATCTGTTGAATCGAGTAAGGGGGACCCGCGCCCGCCCATCGGACGGGCGCGTTCGCTATGTCGTCGAGCTGCTTTGCGTCAGGCGGCGAGCACCTCGCCCGCTTTCTTTTTCGCGCCGATTTCGCCGAGCGCGCGCTTGTATTCGTGCGGGAACACCTTCACGAACTGGCGGCGCGCCGCATCCCAGTTTTCGAGCAGCGACTTCGCGCGCGGCGAGCCGGTGAACTGAAAGTGGCGCTCGACGAGCCCCTTGAGCAGCGCTTCGTCCGTCGCGCCCGCATGCCAGAGCGCGGGATCGATCGTGCGCTCCTGCTCGGCCTGCTGCAGCACCGGATCGAGCGCGACCATCGACTTGTTGCACTTCGCGGCGAACGTGCCGTCCGGGTCGTACACGTACGCGACGCCGCCCGACATGCCGGCCGCGAAGTTGCGGCCCGTCTCGCCGAGCACGACGACCGTGCCGCCCGTCATGTATTCGCAGCCGTGGTCGCCCGTGCCCTCGACGACGGCCGTCGCCCCCGAGTTGCGCACGCAGAAGCGCTCGCCCGCGACGCCGCGGAAGAACGCCTCGCCCTCGAGCGCGCCGTACATCACCGTGTTGCCGCAGATGATGTTTTCCTCGGACTTGCCGCGGAAGTCGTTGGTCGGACGGATGATGATCCGGCCGCCCGACAGCCCCTTGCCGACGTAGTCGTTGCCGTCGCCGACGAGGTCGAGCGTCACGCCCTTCGCGAGGAACGCGCCGAAGCTCTGGCCCGCCGTGCCCTTCAGCTGGATGTGGACCGCGTCGTCGGCGAGGCCGTCGTGGCCGTGCTTCTTCGCGATCGCGCCGGACAGCATCGCGCCGACCGTGCGGTTCACGTTGCGCACCGGCTGGATGAACGACACGTGCTCGCCCTTGTCGATCGCGGCCTTCGCCTTCTCGATCAGCGTGTGATCGAGCGCGCGCTCGAGGCCGTGGTCCTGCGATTCGAGGTGGCGGCGCGCGATGCCTTCGCAGCCTTCCGGCTGGTAGAACACGCGCGAGAAGTCGAGGCCCTTCGCCTTCCAGTGCTCGACGCCGCGGCGCATGTCGAGCAGATCGGCGCGGCCGACGAGATCGTCGAACTTCGCGATGCCGAGCTGCGCCATGATCTCGCGCGCTTCCTCGGCGACGAAGAAGAAGTAGTTGACGACGTGCTCGGGCTGGCCCGAGAACTTCGCGCGCAGCACCGGGTCTTGCGTCGCGACGCCGACCGGGCACGTGTTCAGATGGCACTTGCGCATCATGATGCAGCCTTCGACGACGAGCGGCGCCGTCGCGAAGCCGAATTCGTCCGCGCCGAGCAACGCGCCGATCACGATGTCGCGGCCCGTCTTCATCTGGCCGTCGGCCTGCACGCGGATGCGCCCGCGCAGGCGGTTCAGCACGAGCGTCTGCTGCGTCTCGGCGAGGCCGAGCTCCCACGGCGTGCCCGCGTGCTTGACCGACGACAGCGGCGAAGCGCCCGTGCCGCCGTCGTGGCCCGCGATCACGACGTGATCGGCCTTCGCCTTCGCGACGCCCGCCGCGACCGTGCCGACGCCCACTTCCGACACGAGCTTCACCGAGATGCTCGCGACCGGATTGACGTTCTTCAGGTCGTGGATCAGTTGCGCGAGATCCTCGATCGAATAGATGTCGTGGTGCGGCGGCGGCGAGATGAGGCCGACGCCCGGCACCGAATAGCGCAGCTTGCCGATGTATTCGGACACCTTGTGGCCCGGCAGCTGGCCGCCCTCGCCCGGCTTCGCGCCCTGCGCCATCTTGATCTGGATCTGGTCCGCCGACGCGAGATACTCGGCCGTCACGCCGAAGCGGCCCGACGCGACCTGCTTGATCTTCGAGCGCAGCGAATCGCCTTCCTTCAGCGGAATGTCGCGGACGATTTCGTCGCCGATCACCGATTTCAGCGTGTCGCCGACCTTGATCGGAATGCCGCGCAGCTCGTTGCGATAGCGGTTCTCGTCCTCGCCGCCTTCGCCGGTGTTCGACTTGCCGCCGATCCGGTTCATCGCGATCGCGAGCGTCGTGTGCGCTTCCGTGCTGATCGAGCCGAGCGACATCGCGCCCGTCGCGAAGCGCTTGACGATCTCCTTGGCCGGCTCGACCTCGTCGATCGGAATCGCCTTCATCGGATCGACCTTGAACTCGAACAGGCCGCGCAGCGTCATGTGGCGCTTCGTCTGATCGTTGATCAGGTGTGCGTATTCCTTGTACGTCTGGTACGAGTTGCCGCGCGTCGCGTGCTGCAGCTTCGCGATCGAATCGGGCGTCCACATGTGATCCTCGCCGCGCACGCGGAACGCATATTCGCCGCCCGCGTCGAGCATGTCGGCGAGAACCGGGTTGTCGCCGAACGCGTCGCGGTGCAGGCGGATCGCTTCGTCGGCCACGTCGAACAGGCCGATGCCGCCCACCTTCGACGCCGTGCCCCTGAAGTACTTGTCGACGAGCTCGGTCGACAGGCCGAGCGCCTCGAAGATCTGCGCGCCGGTGTACGACATGTACGTGGAGATGCCCATCTTCGACATCACCTTCTGCAGGCCCTTGCCGACCGCCTTCGTGAAGTTGTAGACCGCCTTCTCCGGCGACAGGTCGCCCGGCAGGCCTTGCGCCATCTTCGCGAGCGTTTCCATCGCGAGGTACGGATGCACGGCCTCCGCGCCGTATCCGGCGAGCAGCGCGAAGTGGTGCGTCTCGCGCGCGGAACCCGTCTCGACGACGAGGCCCGTGCTCGTGCGCAGGCCCTGCTGCACGAGGTGCGTGTGGATCGCCGACGTCGCGAGAAGCGCCGGAATCGCGACGTTCTCCGCATCCGTCTTGCGATCGGACACGATCAGGATGTTGTAGCCCGACTTCACCGCGTCGACGGCTTCCGCGCACAGCGACGCGAGGCGCGCCTCGATGCCTTCCTTGCCCCACGCGACCGGATAGCAGATGTTCAGCTCGTACGCGCTGAACTTGCCGCCCGTGTAGCGATCGATCAAGCGGATCTTCGCGATGTCCTTGAAGTCGAGCACGGGCTGCGACACTTCGAGGCGCATCGGCGGGTTGATGTTGTTCGTGTCGAGCAGGTTCGGCTTCGGGCCGATGAACGACACGAGCGACATCACCATGTTTTCGCGGATCGGATCGATCGGCGGGTTCGTGACCTGCGCGAACAGCTGCTTGAAGTAGTGGTAGAGCGTCTTGTTCTTGTTCGACATGACGGCCAACGGCGAATCGTTGCCCATCGAGCCGACCGCTTCCTCGCCCTGCTGCGCCATCGGCGCCATCAGGAACTTCAGGTCCTCCTGCGTGTAGCCGAACGCCTGCTGGCGGTCGAGCAGCACGGCCGACGAGCGGCGCGCGGCGGCCACGTCCTCGTCCTGCGGCTCGATCTCGTCGAGCTTGATGCGCACCGCGTCGATCCAGCTCTTGTACGGCTTCGCGTTCGCGAGGTTGTCCTTCAGTTCCTTGTCGTCGATGATCCGGCCGTGCTCCATGTCGATCAGGAACATCTTGCCCGGCTGCAGGCGCCACTTCTTGACGATCCTCGATTCGGGGATCGGCAGCACGCCCGCTTCCGACGCCATGATCACGAGATCGTCGTCGGTGATGATGTAGCGCGCCGGGCGCAGGCCGTTGCGGTCGAGCGTCGCGCCGATCTGGCGGCCGTCGGTGAACGCGATCGCGGCGGGGCCGTCCCACGGCTCCATCATCGCGGCGTGGTATTCGTAGAACGCGCGGCGGTTGTCGTCCATCAGCGTGTGCTGCTCCCACGCCTCCGGAATCATCATCATCACCGCGTGCACGAGCGGATAGCCCGCCATCACGAGCAGCTCGAGGCAGTTGTCGAACGAGGCCGTATCGGACTGGCCGGGATAGATGAGCGGCCAGAGCTTCGGCAGATCGTCGCCGAGCACGTGCGACGCGATCGCGCCGGTGCGCGCGTTCAGCCAGTTGACGTTGCCCTTCACCGTGTTGATCTCGCCGTTGTGCGCGATCATCCGGTACGGGTGCGCGAGCTCCCACGCCGGGAAGGTGTTCGTCGAGAAGCGCTGGTGCACGAGCGCGAGCGCCGACACGACGCGCTCGTCCTGCAGATCGCGATAGTAGACACCGACCTGGCCCGCGAGCAGCAGCCCCTTGTAGACGACCGTGCGCGCCGACATCGACGGCACGAAGTATTCCTTGCCGTGCTTCAGCTTGAGCGCCTGAATCCGGTGGCTTGCGGTCTTGCGGATCACGTAGAGCTTGCGCTCGAGCGCGTCCGTCACCATCACGTCCTTGCCGCGGCCGATGAAGATCTGGCGGATCACGGGCTCGCTCGCCTTCACCGCGGGCGAGATCGGCATCGCATGGTCGACCGGCACGTCGCGCCAGCCGAGCACGACCTGGCCTTCCGCCTTCACGGTGCGCTCGAGCTCCTGCTCGCACGCGATCCGCGACGCGCTCTCCTTCGGCAGGAAGATCATCCCAACCCCATATTCGCCGGCGGGCGGCAGCGTCACGTCCTGCTTCGCCATTTCCTCGCGGTAGAACGCGTCCGGGATCTGGATCAGGATGCCCGCGCCGTCGCCCATCAGCGGATCGGCGCCGACCGCGCCGCGGTGATCGAGATTCTCGAGGATCTTCAGACCCTGCTCGATGATTTCGTGGCTTTTCTTGCCCTTGATGTGAGCGACGAAGCCGACGCCGCAGGCGTCGTGCTCGTTTTGCGGGTCGTACAGACCTTGCGCGGCGGGAAGCGCGCTCTTCGACTGCTGATGGTCGATCATGGGGACACCGTCGGAAAGGGGCCTCGCGGCCGTTGAACCATGTACTTGTTGCCCGTCGTCCCCCTTCGTGTGGATCGCGACGCGGCCGGCCGGTGCAGGAATGGGTGGGGCTGCGATTGCCGGAATTCGGAATATACGCGACGAATCAAAGGAATAGCAACTAAATCCCGATGTTCGATCCCCAATTACAAACTTGGTGCACGATCACATCATTTTATTGGGGCTGCATCAAAATGGGGCAAAAATGAGCGGCATCCACGGATGCCGCCTCGCGCCGCGCCGCCCGCGCGCTCACTGCTGGATGGGCGGCGTGTTCTCGCGCACCTTGCGGGGCCGTCCGCGCGGCAGCGGCGACACGCGCCGGTTCGCGGTGCGCGCCGCCCATTCGCGGTAGGTTTCGCCGCCGAGCACCCAGCCCTTCAACGTCGCCTGCTGGAGCTGATCGGCCTGACGCTCGTCGAGCGGCTGCTCGCACAGCTCCTTGTACGCGCGCTGTCGCTCGAACGGCGTGTTGCCGAGCGCCCAGTAGAGTGGGTGGTCGGTGATCAGGCTGTCGACGGTAAGGCCGACGTGATGCCGATAGCTCGACCAGCGGTACGCGTCCGCGCTCGTCACGAGCTGCGCGCGCACCGGGCTCATCTCGACGACGCGGCTCGCGAGCAGGAAGTAGCGCTCGCCCTCGATGACGGTCGCGCGATAGCGCCCTTCCCACAACGTGCCGCGCCGCGAATAGCGCCGGTTGAAATGCGCGACGTAGCGACGGCCGACGGCCTGCATCGCCTTCGGCAGGCTCGCCTCGTCGCTCGGCGTCACGAGGAGCTGGACCTGGCGCGGCAGCAGCACGTATGCGTGCACCGCCAGATGATGATCGCGCGCCGCCGCCTTCAGGCAATCGATGAATAATTCGTAATCCTGGTCGTCGACGAACGCCGGTTGCTGATCAAGGCCGCGTAGAATCACGTGCTGCGGCTGATCAGGTACGTAAAGTCGTGCTAGCCGTGCCATGCTGAATGTCCATTTGATCGCGTTAGGAAATACCCGAAGGCTCGTATAAGTGCGTCCGCGCCAAAGCCCGCCGCGGTGCGGGAATACGTACGGTCGTGCGAATTCTAGGGAAAACGCTCTAGCTTACAACTCTGTCCTGTTTGAAACACCGTCGTCATAATGAGCACGCCTTTTATCGGAGGAGACAAAGGATGAAACAAAAAATGGCCATTACGGGGGCCGTCGCGCTCGCTTTCGCGGCAGCCGCGAGCACGGCGCACGCGCAATCCGCAGGCAGCTTCTACGTCACGACCGGCTGGTTCCATCTCGCGCCTCAAGACAGCAGCGATCCGCTCAAGGTCATGAACGTCGGCGGCACGCCGGTCAATCACGAGGTGCCCAACACGGGCGCGGGCATCGACAATGCGGACACCATCGGCTTCGCCGCCGGCTACTTCGTGACGGATCACATCGCCACTGAATTGGTCGCCGGGATCCCGCCAAGGTTCAATCTGAACGGCAAAGGCTCGCTCGAACAGTTCGGCGTGCTCGGCCATGCTTACCAATGGAGCCCGGCGCTCCTCCTCAAGTACTACTTCAACGACGCGAAGGCGAAGTTCCGGCCTTACGTCGGCATCGGCGCGTCGTACATCTGGTTCACCGGCGCGAAGATCACCAACAGCGCATTCGAGCGCGGCGCGCTCGGCGGCCCGACCAGCGTGCAGACCAGCAATCAGTGGGCGCCCGTTTTCAATGCAGGCTTCACTTACAACTTCACCGATCACTGGTTCGGCGGGCTGTCGGTGTCGTACATCCCCGTCAGCCTGACGGCCACGCTGACGACGCAGCGCCCGACGCCGATCGGCACGCTCACGCAGACCTCGCAAGCGAAGATCACGCTGAATCCGATCGTGACCTACCTGAACATCGGCTACCGTTTCTAAGCGTAGTCGAATATTTGGGGAATGGTTAATTCCGCTGCAATTTGTAGCGGAATTTTCTTGAGGTTACGAGGCGGCCATCACCTCTTGCTCCGGCGGGGCCCCGCCGGAGCAGTTTCGTTCGCGCGTTGCGCGCAAACCGTCGGTTTCATCCTTCCCGGCCGGCGAGGCCCGGGCCGATCAGGTCGATCCGGTCCGTGCAGACGAGATCCACGCCCCAATCCGCAAGTTCGCGCGCCCGCACGGGATCGTTCACCGTGTACGCGAGAATGCGCAACCCCGCCGCTTTCACGTCGCGCACGAGCGCCTCGTTGAATTGCGCGTGATGCGCGTGCAGCGAGACGCAGCCGAGCCGATGCGTCTGCTCCAGCCAATCGGCCGGGATCTCCTCATACAGCATCCCGCGCGGCAGCTCCGGCGCGGCCGCGCGCGCCGCGCCGAGCGCCTGCGCCGAAAACGACGACAGCAGCGGCGGCACGGCGGCGTCGCGCCACAGCGCGGCCGCCTCCGCCGCGACGACGCGGCCCGTCTCTTCGTCGCGCGCCGGGCACGGCTTGATCTCGACGTTCGCCATGAGGCCGAGCGCGGCGCACCGTGCTGCCGCCTGCGCGAGCGTCGGCATCCGCTCGCCGGAAAAACGCGCGTCGAACCACGCGCCCGCGTCGAGCGCCTCGAGCGCCGCGTAGCGCAGCTCGCACGCGGCCCCGGCGCCGTTCGACGTGCGCTCGACCGTGTCGTCGTGCAGCAGGAACGCGACGCCGTCCGCCGACAACTTCGCGTCGAATTCGACCATCGAGTGTCCGTAGCGCGCGCCCGTGTCGAGCGCGGCGAGCGTGTTCTCGGGAGCCAGCGCGCCGCCGCCGCGGTGCGCGACCACGCGCGGATAAGGCCAGGCTTGCAGGATCGTCATCGCAGTCTCGTCGGAAGCGGTGGACCGGTGGACCAGTGGATTGTGAACTCGGCCGATCGAATCAGCCGGCGCGCTTGCCCGTCGCCGGATCGAAGAAATGCAGATGCTGCGCAGGCAACGCGACGGGCAGCGTCTCGCCGCGCGCCGGACGCAGCGCGTGCGGCAGCCGCACCGCGACGTCGCGCGCGCCCCAGCGGCCGTGCGCGAGATTGTCCGCGCCGAGCAGCTCGCACGAATCGACCGCGAGCGTCGCGGGCGCGGCGCCCGGCTGCGGCGTCATGTGCTCGGGCCGCACGCCGAGTATCCATTCGCGCCCCGGCGCGACCTCGCCGCCCACGCCCGCGGCGCCCGCTACCGGCAGCCGGGGGCCGCCGTCCGCAACCTCGAACGTCGCGCCGTCTTCCGACAGCCGCCCGTGCAGCAGGTTCATCGCGGGCGAGCCGATGAAGCTCGCGACGAACGTCGTCGCCGGCTTCTCGTACACGTCGACGGGCGCGCCGATCTGCTCCGCGTAGCCGCGATTCATCACGATCACGCGCTGCGCGAGCGTCATCGCCTCGATCTGGTCGTGCGTCACGTAGACGCTCGTCGTCGCGAGCCGCGCGTGCAGCCGCTGGATCTCGAGGCGCATCTGCACGCGCAGCTTCGCGTCGAGGTTCGACAGCGGCTCGTCGAACAGGAACACCGCCGGCTCGCGAACGATCGCCCGCCCCATCGCGACCCGCTGCCGCTGCCCGCCCGACAGCTCGCGCGGCCGCCGCGCAAGCAGCGGCCCGAGCTCGAGGATCTGCGCGGCCGCCTGCACGCGCGCGTCGATCAGCGCGCGCTCGACGCCGCGAATCTTGAGCCCGTAGCCCATGTTCTGCGCGACCGTCATGTGCGGATACAGCGCGTAGTTCTGAAACACCATCGCGATGTCGCGATCCTTCGGCTCGAGCGCGTTGACGACGCGCCCGCCGATCGCGATCTCGCCCTCCGTCACCGTCTCGAGGCCGGCGATCATCCGCAACAGCGTCGATTTCCCGCAACCCGACGGCCCGACGAGCACGACGAACTCGCCGTCGGCGATGTCGACGTCGATCCCGTGCAGCACGTATTGCGCGCCGTCGTAACTTTTCCTGACGCCCTTCAAGCTCAGCGCGGCCATGCTCCGACATCCTCCAGATTGCGTTTCATTTTTCCGAATCGACGAGACCGCGCACGAACCAGCGCTGCATCGCGAGCACGACGACGAGGGGCGGCAGCATCGCGACGAGCGTCGCCGCCATCACGAGATGCCATTCGGTCGCGGCGTCGCCGCTCGCGATCATCGACTTGATGCCGACGACGGCCGTCGTGAGCGACGCGTCGGTCGTGATCAGGATCGGCCACAGATACTGGTTCCAGCCGTAGATGAAGGTGATCACGAACAGCGCGGCGATGCTCGTCTTCGACAGCGGCAGCACGACGTCCCAGAAGAAGCGCAGCGGCCCCGCGCCGTCGATGCGCGCGGCGTCGACGAGCTCGTCGGGCAGCGTCATGAAGAACTGCCGGAACAGGAAGGTCGCCGTCGCCGACGCGATGAGGGGCAACGTGAGGCCCGCGTAGCTGTTCGTCAGATGCAGCGTCGACACCACCTGCACGGTCGGGAAGATCCGCACCTCGACGGGCAGCATCAGCGTGACGAAGATCAGCCAGAACGCGGCGTTGCGCAGCGGAAAGCGGAAATAGACGATCGCGTACGCGGACAGGATCGACACCGCGATCTTGCCCGCCGCGATCACGAGCGCCATCACGATGCTGTTGACGAGCAGCGTGCCGAACGGCGTCGTCATGCCGCCGCTGCCGCGCTGCCAGATCGACGTGACGTTCTCGACAAGATGCGTGCTCGGCACGAGCGAGAGCGGCACCGTGAACACCTCGCGCGCGTTCATCGTCGCCGCGCAAAAGCCGACGTACACCGGAAACACGATCACGACGATTCCGGCGATCAGCACCGCATGGCAGAACAGGTCGAAGCCCTTGCGATTTTCGATCATGCGTATTGCACCCTGCGTTCGACGAAGCGGAACTGGACCACCGTCAGCGCGACGACGATCGCCATCAGCACCACCGATTGCGCGCCCGAGCTACCGATGTCGAGCCCCTGGAAGCCTTCCGCGTAGATCTTGTAGATCAGCGTCTTCGTGCTCTGGCCCGGGCCGCCCGCGGTCGCGGCGTCGATCACCGGGAACGTGTCGAAGAACGCATAGACGAGATTGACGACGAGCAGGAAGAAACTCGTCGGCGACAGCAGCGGCAGCGCGATGTGGAAGAAGCGCCGCACGGGGCCCGCGCCGTCGATCGCGGCCGCCTCGATCAGCGAGCGCGGAATCGCCTGCAGCCCCGCATAGAAGAACAGGAAGTTGTAGCTGACCTGCTTCCACACCGACGCGATCACGACGAGCAGCATCGCCTCGCCGCCGTTCAGCGCGTGATTCCAGACGATGCCGGCGCGCGCGAGCACATACGTGATCACGCCGATGCTCGGGTTGAACAGGAACGCCCACAGCACGGCGGCGATCGTCGGCGCGACCGCGTACGGCCAGATGAGGAGCGTGCGGTACGCGCGAGCGCCGCGGATCACGCGATCGGCGCACGCGGCGAGCAAGAGCGACACGACGAGCCCGCAGACGGTCACGCTCGCGCTGAACACGAGCGTCGTCTTGAACGATTCGACATAGAGCGGATCGGCGAACAGGTGTGCGAAATTGGCGAAGCCGACGAACTCGCTCGACGTGCCGAACGCGTCCTGCATCTGAGTCGACTGCCAGAGCGCGACGCCCGCCGGCCAGAGGAAAAAGATCGCGGTAATCGCGAGCTGCGGCGCGACGAGCAGGTACGGCAGCGCGCTCGCGCCAAAACGGGAATGGGGTGTCATCAGCAGGATTCCGAACGGACGGAAGTCAGACGAATGCCGCCGGGCGCGGCCGCCGGCGCAACCCGTTCGCTCGCGAAACCGCACGCGCGAAAGGGCCGCGCCGGCGACGACGCACGCCGGCGGCGCAGGCTCAACCGCCCGACTTCTCGAAGCGGCGCAGCAACTCGTCGCCGCGCGCGGCGGCCGAATCGAGCGCCGCCTTCGGCGTCTTCTTCTGCGCCCACACCTGTTCGAGCTCCTCGTCCACGATCGTGCGGATCTGCGGCATGTTGCCGAGCCGCAACCCCTTCGTGTACGGCAGCGGCGGCTTGTTCATCATCTGCTTGATGGCCGTGTCCGCGCCCGGATGCTTCGCGTAGAAGCCCTGCTCGCGCGCGAGATCGTACGCGGCCGTGGTCACGGGCAGATAGCCCGTGTCCTCGTGCCACTTCGCGGCGACGGCGGGCGAGCTTAGATACGCGAGGAACTTCGCGACGCCCTTGTACGTGCCCGGGTCCTTGCCCGCGAGCACCCACAGGCTCGCGCCGCCGATGATCGCGTTCTGCGGCGCGCCCTTCACGTTCGCGTCGTACGGCATCATCCCGGTGCCGAAGTCGAACTTCGCGTACTTGTGGACTGTCGCCAGCGCGCCGGACGAGGTCGTCATGATCGCGCAGTCGCCGCTGTAGAACTTCGCGGTCGCCTCGTCCTTGCGGCCGACGTACGTGAACGTGCCGTCCTTCGCCATGTCCTGCAGGAACTGGATGTGCGCGATCTGCTGCGGCTTGTTGAAATCGAGCGTCGCGTCGGCGCCGTCGAAGCCGTTGTTGCGCGTCGCGAACGGCAGGCCGTGCCACGCGCTGTAATTCTCGAGCTGAATCCAGCCTTGCCAGCCCGTCGTGTAGCCGCACGCGTAGCCCGCCTTCTTCAGCTTTTCCGCGTCGGCCTTCACGTCGGCCCACGTCTTCGGCGGCTGGTTCGGATCGAGGCCCGCCTTCTTGAATGCGTCCTTGTTGTAGTACAGCACGGGCGTCGAGCTGTTGAACGGCATCGACACGAGGCGCCCCGTCTTCGCGTCGCTGTAGTAGCTCGCGATCGTCGGCACGAACGCCTTCTCGTCGAGCGGCACGCCCGCCTGACGGAACACGTCGGACACGGGCAGCACCGCCTTCTTCGCCTGCATCATCGTCGCCGTGCCCACTTCGTACACCTGCAGGATCGCCGGCGCGTTGCCGCTGCGGTACGCGGCGATGCCAGCCGCGAGCGCCTGGTCGTAGGTTCCCTTGAAGACCGGCACGATCTTGTAATCGCTTTGCGACGCGTTGAACTGCGAGGCGATCTCGTTCACGCGCTCGCCGAGCGCCGCCTCCATCGCATGCCAGAACTGGATTTCGGTGGCGGCGCACGCCGCCTGCTGCGCGCCGAACCAAAGCACGCCCCCGCACGCGAGCGAACGAACCAGCGTCTTGTATTTCATGGACCTCTCTCCTTTTCTCCTCAGTCCGGACAACGCGCGCCGCACCACAGCTGCGCCCGCGCCGGACCCGGCAAGCCGGACAGTCTAGTTTTCGTCTATGACAAACAAGCGTTGATACTCTTTCAGGGCGAAACGATCGGTCATGCCGGCGATGTAATGCGCGACGAGGCGCGGTTGCTGCGCGGCGTCGGCCGCTTGGTAATCGGGCGGCAGCAGGCGCGGGTCGCTCGTGAACGCGTTGAAGAGGCCGGTGACGACCCGCTGCGCCTTGCTCGCCATCCGCATCACGCGATAGTGGCGGTACAGGTTCTTGAACAGGAAGCGCTTGAGCGCCGCCGCCTGCGCGGCGATCCGCTCGCCGTGCGCGACGAGGGGCGGCGCCGCGCGCACGTCGTCGAGCGACGACGGCGCGTGCCGCACGAGATTGCGCGTGGTCGCGTCGATCAGATCGACGATCAGCGTGTTGATGATCCGGCGCACCGTCTCGTGCACGAGACGGCGGCCTTCGAGATGCGGATACTCGGCGAGCGCGGCTTCGTAATGCCCCTGCCACAGCTCGACTTCGGCAAGCTGCTCGATCGTGATGAGGCCCGAGCGCAGGCCGTCGTCGACGTCGTGATTGTTGTAAGCGATTTCGTCCGCGATGTTCGCGAGTTGCGCCTCGAGCGACGGCTGCCGGCCCTGCAGAAATCGCTCGCCGAGTTCGCCGAGCCTGCGCGCGTTCTCGCGCGAGCAATGCTTGAGAATCCCTTCGCGCGTCTCGAAGCACAGATTCAGGCCGTTGAACGCGCCGTAATGCTCTTCGAGCTCGTCGACGACGGCAAGGCTCTGCAAGTTGTGCTCGAAGCCGCCGTAGTCGCGCATGCACGCGTTGAGCGCGTCCTGCCCCGCATGGCCGAACGGCGTGTGGCCGAGATCGTGCGCGAGCGAGATCGCTTCGACGAGGTCTTCATTCAGGCGCAGGTTGCGCGCGACGGAACGAGCGATCTGCGCGACTTCGAGACTATGCGTGAGACGCGTGCGGAACAAGTCGCCTTCGTGGTTCACGAACACTTGCGTCTTGTATTCGAGGCGCCTGAACGCGGTGGAGTGCACGATGCGGTCGCGATCGCGCTGGAACTCGGTGCGCGCGGCGGGCGGCGGTTCGGGATGGCGCCGGCCGCGCGACTGCGACGCGTGCGCCGCATACGGCGCGAGATGCGCTTCGAGCGCGGCGGTGGTCGGCGCGGCGACGGGAATCGCCTGCTCGCCGCCCGCTTGCGAGGGCGGCGCGTCGCGGGTGTCGCGCGGGATGCCGCCGGGTATTTCGCTCACCGTGTCGTGTCCTCCACGTCAAATGCGCCGGATCGGCCCGCTTCGCGTTACTGGGTAGCGGCCGCCAGTGTCGCGAATACGGCGTCGTCCGACGCCTGGGTAATGATCGTCTCGCCAAAGCGCGAGAGCAGGATGAACTTGATCGCGCCCGCCTCCGCCTTCTTGTCGACGCGCATCAGCTCGACGTAGCGCGCGTCGCCGAGATCGGGCGCGCGCGTGGGCAGGTGCGCGGCCTCGACGACCTTGCGCAGCCGCGCGCGCGACGCTTCGTCGAGATGGCCGGTGCGCACCGACAGATCGGCCGCCATCACCATCCCGCAGCCGACCGCCTCGCCGTGCAGCCACTCGCCGTAGCCGAGCCCCGCCTCGATCGCGTGCCCGAACGTGTGGCCGAAATTGAGGATCGCGCGCAAGCCGCCCTCGCGCTCGTCCGCGGCGACGACGCTCGCCTTGATCTCGCACGAGCGCTTGACCGCGTGCGCGAGCGCATCCGGATCGCGCCGATTGAGCGCATCGACTTTCGCTTCGATCCAATCGAAGAATTCCGCGTCGGCGATCGCGCCTGTCTTGATGATCTCGGCCACGCCCGCCGCGAGCTCGCGATCGGGCAGCGTCGACAGCGCGCCGATGTCGGCGATCACCGCCTGCGGCTGATAGAACGCGCCGATCATGTTCTTGCCGAGCGGGTGATTGATGCCCGTCTTGCCGCCGACCGACGAATCGACCTGCGACAGGAGCGTCGTCGGCACCTGGATGAACGGCACGCCACGCATGTAACACGCGGCCGCGAAGCCCGTCATGTCGCCGATCACGCCGCCGCCCAACGCGATCAGCGTCGTCTTGCGGTCCGCGTGCTGCTCGAGCAGGCCGTCGAAGATCAGATTGAGGGTTTCCCAGTTCTTGTACGCCTCGCCGTCGGGCAGCACGACGGTCGACACGCGCTTGCCGAGCGGCGCGAGCGCCGCGCGCAACTTGTCGCCATAGAGCGGATCGACGGTCGCGTTCGTGACGATCGTGACCGACGCGCCGGCGATATGCGGCGCGAAGAGTTCGGTACGGCCGATCAGATCGGCGCCGATGTGAATCGGATAGGCGCGCTCGCCCAGGTCGACGTTGACGGTAATCATGCTTGTATTGGCTTGGCGACGATGCCCGCCATCTCGAGCTGCATCAGCACCATGTTGACGAGCCCGTTGACGGATGGACGGCCGGTTTCGATGACGAAGTGCGCGCATTCGCGATAGAGCGGATCGCGCGCCTCGTACAGCGCTTCGAGCTTGGCTTTCGGATCGTCGGTTTGCAACAGCGGGCGGTTCTTGTCCTTGCGCGTGCGCAGCCAGAGGTCGTGCGGATTCGCGCGCAGATAGACGACGAGGCCGCGCTCGCGAAGCAGCTTGCGGTTCTCGGCACGCAGGATCGCGCCGCCGCCCGTCGCAAGCACGATGTTCTCGCGCTGCGTGAGCTCGGCGATCATCTGCGCCTCGCGCTCGCGAAAGCCCGTCTCGCCTTCGAGCTCGAAGATGACCGGTATGCGCGCACCCGTGCGCGCCTCGATCTCGTGATCCGAATCAAAGAATGGCCTGTCGAGCCGGCGCGCGACCGCCCGGCCCACGGTGGTTTTACCCGCCCCCATGAGCCCGACGAAAATTACGTTCACGTGTGGGTCCCGCGCTTGCAACGGCGTCCTCTGCTTCAATGAGTGTGTCGCGCAGCTTACTGGCAAAGCGCCTGCCTTGTCGAGCCTGGCTCCCATGGGGTTCAGGGCCCGATCACGACGGTCGGCGTAATGTAGACGACGAGTTCGCTGCGCTGCGCGCGCTGTGCTCGGTGCCTGAAAAGCGCGCCCAACACCGGTATTTTGCCCAAGAGCGGCACCCGAGTCACATCGTCGCGGTCGTCGCTCTCGAAAATCCCCCCGATCGACACGGTTCCGCCGTTTTCGACCTCGACACGCGTCTGCACGTGCTTCGTATGAATCGCGGGGCCGGATGCGGTCTCCTCGCCGATGCTGTCCTTCGCCACGTCAAGATCGAGAATCACACGCCCGTCGGGCGTGATCTGCGGCTCGACTTCGAGCTTGAGCGTCGCACGCCGGAACTGAACGCCCGACACGCCGTTGCCGACCTTCGCCTGGTACGGCAGCTCGGCGCCCTGCTCGACGACGGCCTTGGTCCGGTCCGCCGTCACGACGCGCGGGCTCGACACGATCTGTCCCCGCCCCTGCGACTCGAGCGCGCTCAGCTCGACATCGAGCAGGCGGCTCGCGCGCGCGGCGAACAGCGTGAGGCCGGCAGTGGCGGCGTCGAATCCGCCGATCGGCCTTGCCGTGAGGTCGGCCAACGTGCCGCCTCGGCCGGCGACGACACCCGTCGCGCGGTCGCCCGCGTCGGGCGCACGCAGCGCGAGGCGCGCGCCGAGATTGCGCGAGAACCCGCGGTCGCCCTCGACGATCCGCGCTTCGATCAACACCTGTCGCGACGGCGTATCGAGCTGGCCGATCAGATCGGCGATTTGCGCGAGACGCCCGGACATATCGGTGACGAACAGCAGATTCGTCCGAGGATCGGCCAGCACCGAGCCGCGCTTCGACAAAATCCGCTGCCCGGCCGAGCCGGCAAGCAGGCGCTGCACATCGGCCGCTCGCGCATAACGGAGCACGAAGCTGCGGCTCGAAAGCGGCTCCAGCTCCGCGGCGCGCGCGTGCGCATCGAAACGCAGGCGCTCACGCTCGGCGAGCTCCGCGACAGGCGCAATCCATATCACGCTGCCGCGCCGCGCCATCGCGAGACCGTGCGCATCCAGGAGCGCGTCGAACGCGCTGCGCCAGCGCACATCGTTCAAACGCAACGACACTGTTCCGCGCACGCGCTCGCTGACGACTATATTGAGGCCCGTGAATCGCGCGAACGCGTCGAAGACCGCGGCGAGGCTCGCCTGTTGCAGATTGAGGGAAATCGGGCGATCGTCGTCTGATTCGGCAGCGACATCGTGAGGAACCGTCGCGGCATCGGCGCTCGGCGGCGGCGGCGGCGGCGACGGCGAACGGCGCTCGTCGCTCATTCGCTGCTCGGGCGAGAGCGGGATGGGCGGCCCTTCCAGCGCGGCGTCCGCCGCTCGTGCAGAACCCGGCGCCCGTCCGCTTGCCGATGCGACGCCGGCCGCGGCCGAATCAGCCGGCGCCTCCGCTCCGGCTGCGGACGTGCCGGCCCGCGGCGCATCGTCGGCGAATTCGCCCGTTGGCTCGCCCTCGCCGCCCATGTCCGGCAGCGATGCCGCCGCGGACGTGCTCGCGAAGTCGTTTCGCCATGTCGACACGGCAACCTCCGGCAACGGCGCACGGCCGGCAGCACCACCCGGCATGCTCGCCGACCACCCGACAGGCCCGCCTGCGGGCAGAGGCGGCAACGACGCGGCGGCCGCATCCGCCGCTCCGATCGCACACCCCACCAAAAGTAGAGCGAATCCGCGCATCATCCCGTCGCTCCGCCTACCGTCATCTCGCGACGCCCGCCGCCGTGCGTCGCAAGCGTGACGCCGTCGGCGCGAAGCCGGGCGAGACGCCCGCCGCCGATCAACTGCCCTGGCGCGACGGACCACGCGGCATCGCCGCGCTCGAATAGCGCAAGCCCGCTGCGCCGATCGCGCATCACGCCGACGAGCCGCGCGGCGTCGGCTGCGTCTTCGGCCGCCAGCATCGGCATCGCGGCAAAAGGATCAGCGAGCGGCGCCTCGCGCGCATCGGCAGGCCGCTCGTCGCCACCGCCCGGCAATGCCGGCCACACGTCGAGCGTTGCGTCCAGCATCGTGGCGCCGCCGTCGCGCTTGACGCTCGACGCGACCGGCACCGCGAGCGCGGGCAGCGCAGCGAGCCCCGACAGAAAGCGGCACAGCGCGCCGAAGTCGCCTTCCGCGCTGATCGCAAATGCGTAGACGCCGCTGTCGTCACGCCCCTCGCCCTCGCCCGCGCGCGCGCCTTCGAGCCGTTCGAGCTTGCGCACCCGCAGCCCGCTCGCGTCCGCATGGCCGGCGAGCCGCAACGCGAAATCCGCAGGCGTCTGCCGTTCGCCCGGCAGGCGGCCGGCGCGCGCCGGCGACGCAGGTCGCGCGGACGGCTCGGCCAGGAGCCGCCGCGCGCGGGCTTCACGCGACGCGACCGCTTCAAGCGCCGTCCGGCTTCGTTCCACGCCGCCCCAGTCCGCGTCTCGGCCGACGTAAACACCCCACGCCAACACGCCGCAGGCGAGCGCCGCGCCCGCCGAAGCGCGCCACGCGAAACCCGACAGCACGTGCGAATCGGCCAATCGCCGCCAGGCGAGCCACGCCGCCGATCGTTCAGCCGACATGCTCACGCGCCCTCCCGTGCCGCCGCCCGTAGACGTGCCGCAACGCTCGCGACACGGCCATGCGTCACGCCGGGCCAGCGAATTCGCACCGAGAAAGAGAGCGACCGGCCACCGTCCGCATCGCGCCCCCACGCAGTTCTCACTGCCTGCAGCCCCGCGACCTCCATCGTCCAGCCGCGCCGTGCTGCGTCGAGCTCCGTCAGCCATCGTTCGGCCGATGCGGGATCGAGCGCGCTCGCTTCGAGCAACGCACCGCGCCCGTCGCAGCGGATCGAGCGCAGCCGCACGCCGTCGTAACGCAGTTGCCGAAGCGCATCGAACAGCTCGACCGTGCGCGCGCGCGGCCCGGCCCGCTCGGCAGCCAGCGCCGCGCGTTCGCGCTCGGCGTCGCGCAAGCGCGCCGCCTGCTCCGCTTCTTTCAGTTGCGGCGCCCAAGCGGCGAGCCGACGCTCCATCAGCGCACGCTGCGCATCGAAACGCGCGCGCTCGAACGTGCGGCCGACGCGCCAAAGCGCGGCGCCCGCGAGCCCCGCGCATGCCGCAGCCGTCAATTCGCCGAGCACGCGCCGCCGCGCCCGGCGGACATCGCGCGCCCGGTACGGCAGCAGATTGAAGCCGCCCAGCCACGCGCGCCGCATCCTCGGATCACGCGGCACCGCGCCGCTCGCGGTGCTCGGCGTCATTCGAACACCCCGCGCAACGCAAGCCCGAACGCCACGGCGAAACCCGGCGAGCGTGCAAACCCGTCGTCGACCGCGCCGAGCGGCCCGCAGGCCGCGCATTCGAACGGCAACACGATGCAGCCGAGCAGATCGCCGACGTCGGCAAGCGAGATCCGCGCGCCGCCGAGCCATTCCGGATCGCCGGCGACGAATGCGCAGCGCGGAGCACCGGCCCGGGCAAGCTCGCGCAGCGCATCCGCGAGATCCGCGTGCTCGGGCGCGGGATAGCGAATCTGCGCGGTGACCGCGCCAGCCGACACGAGCCAGCCATGCACACCGCTCTCACCGATCCAGACACCGAGATACGGCTCGCCTTCGTCGATCTCGCGCGCGGCAACATGGCGCATCGCCCGCAATGCGGCGAGCGGCTCGCCGTCGATCGCGACGAGTTCGATGCCGGCCGACGCGGCCGCCTCGATCCGCACGTCGAGATGCACGTGCGCCGCGGTCGCGAACGCCACCTCGCGCGTCGCGGCGGCGTCGTTGACGCACCAGTCGACCGCGAGCGCGTCGCGCGCGAGCCCGGTGAGCCGCTCGGCCGCCGCACGCACGGCAGGCTCGACGGCCGCCCCGGCTTCTTCGCGCGGCCACGCGAGCGTCGCGGTCGAGAATGCGCCGTCCGGCAGCGCCATCACGCCCGCGATCGTTCGCTGCGCGACGCCCGCCCGCCGCACCTGCGGCGCCCGGTCGAACGCCGCGGTCATCGCGGCGGCGACGGCCGTCCAATCGGCGTCGGCCGACTCGTCGAACACGCCGGCCGGCAACGGCTCCGCGTCGAGCGCCTCGAGCCGCACCGTGCCGCCGCGAGCGCGCCGGCTCAACACCGCGATCCGCACCGCGCGCCGGTTCACGTCGATCCCCGCCGCGAAGCGCCGGCCGATCGACCACCACGAACGTTGTTGCATCCCAGTCCTCCATGAGCGCGCCTCCCGTCGAGGCACGTTACGGAGCCATTTTGCGAAGCCGGCCGGCGCGCCGGGAGTCTGCCGAACGGCCAACGCGTGCGCCGTCGGGCCGCAAGCGCGCTACGATGAATCGTCGGCACGCCGCCCGGCCGCGGCGCGCCGGTTCCCATCCGGAACCCTTCCGGAGTCCGGTAAAACCGGGCGGCTATAATCGCGGGACTGTTTTTCTGGTATGCCTATGCAATCTACGAATCCTACGTCCCCGCCTCCCCCGCCCGAACCGCGCCGCCGCCCACTGTGGCTGACGCTCGTGCTCGGCGTCGCAGGCGTGTGCGTGGCGCTCGCAGTCTGCGCCGGGCTCGTGCTCGGCTACGCGCTCGTCGTCGCGTCGCCGAACATGCCGTCGCTCGACGCGCTGACCGACTACCGCCCGAAGGTGCCGCTGCGCATCTACACGGCCGATCACGTGCTCATCGGAGAATTCGGCGAGGAGCGCCGCGACATCGTCCGCCTGCAGGACGTGCCCGATTCGCTCAAGAAAGCGGTGCTCGCGATCGAGGACGCACGCTTCTACGAACACGGCGGCGTAGACCTGACAGGCATCATCCGCGCCGGCATCGTCGCACTGACGAACGGCCACGCGACCCAGGGCGCAAGCACGATCACGATGCAGGTCGCGCGCAATTTCTTCCTGTCGAGCGAGAAGACGTACACGCGCAAGATCTACGAGATGCTGCTCGCCTACCGGATCGAGCGCGCGCTCACGAAAGATCAGATTCTCGAGGTCTACATGAATCAGATCTATCTGGGGCAGCGCGCATACGGCTTCGCGGCCGCCGCGCACGCGTACTTCAACAAGGACCTGAAGGACGTGACGCTCGCCGAGGCCGCGATGCTCGCGGGCCTGCCGAAGGCGCCGTCCGCGTACAACCCGGTTGCGAATCCGAAGCGCGCGAAGGTCCGGCAGCAATACATCCTGCAACGGATGCTCGAGCTGAACTTCATCACACGCGAGCAGTACGACGAGGCGATCGCCGAGCCGCTCGTCATCAAGAGCGCGAGCCGCGAATACAGCGTGCACGCGGAATACGTCGCGGAAATGGTGCGGCAGATGATGTACGCGCAGTACAAGGACGAGGCATACACGCGCGGGCTGAACGTCGTCACGACGATCGATTCCGCAGACCAGACCCTCGCGTACCGCGCGCTGCGCAAGGGCCTGATGACGTACGACCGTCGTCACGGTTATCGCGGGCCGGAGGGCTTCATCGAGCTGCCCGCGAACGCGGACGACCGCGAGCAGGCGATCGACGACGCGCTCGTCGACCATCCGGACAACGGCGAGCTGATCGCGGCCGTCGTCACCGAAGCGAGCCCTCGACAGATTCGCGTCGTGTTCTCGAACGGCAGCGACGCGACGGTGAGCGGCGACGACCTCCGCTTCGCCGCGAGCTCGCTGTCCGCGAACGCGCAGCCGAACAAGCGAATCCGCCCCGGCGCGATCGTGCGCGTGTTCAAGAACGACGACGGCTCGTGGGCGATCGGCCAGTTGCCGCAGGTCGAAGGCGCGTTCATTTCGATCGTCCCGCAGGACGGCGCGATCCGCTCGCTGATCGGCGGCTTCGACTTCAACAAGAACAAGTTCAACCACGTGACGCAGGCCTGGCGGCAGCCGGGCTCGTCGTTCAAGCCGTTCATCTATTCGGCGTCGCTCGACAAGGGGCTCGGCCCCGCAACGATCATCAACGACGGCCCGCTCTACTTCAGTGCCGCCGAAACGGGCGGCCAGCCGTGGGAACCGAAAAACTACGGCGGCGGCTTCGACGGCCCGATGTCGATGCGCGTCGCGCTGCAGCGCTCGCGCAACCTGGTGTCGATCCGCATCCTGAACCACATCGGCCCCAAGTACGCGCAGCAATACATCACGCACTTCGGCTTCGACGCGGATCGCCACCCGGCCTATCTGCCGATGGCGCTCGGCGCGGGCCTCGTCACGCCGTTGCAGATGGCGGGCGCGTTCTCGGTGTTCGCGAACGGCGGCTTCCGGATCAATCCGTATCTGATCGCCGAAGTGACCGATCCGAGCGGCAACATGGTCGCGCGCGCGCAGCCGCTCGTCGCCGAGCAGAATGCGCCGCGCGCGATCGACCCGCGCAACGCGTACGTGATGAACAGCCTGTTGCAGAGCGTCGCGCAGCGCGGCACGGGCGCGCGCTCGAACGTGCTGAAGCGCACCGATCTCGCGGGCAAGACAGGCACGACGAACGATTCGCGCGACGCGTGGTTCGGCGGCTATCAGCACACGCTCGCGGCGATCGCGTGGATGGGCTACGACAGCCCGCGCAGCCTCGGCGATCGCGAAACCGGCGGCGGCCTCGCGCTGCCCGTGTGGATCGACTACATGGGCCCCGCGCTGAAGAACGTGCCGGAATACAAGATGCCGATGCCCGACGGCGTCGCGACGCTCGGCGGCGAGCTGTATTTCAGTCAGTTCACGCCGGGCCACGGCTTCGTCTCGACGGTCGGCGTGAACATGCCGGCCGCGCCGCCCGATTCCGCCAGCGTCGTGCCCGGGCACGTCGACGAGCAGGAGAAGCAGGACATCATGAACCTGTTCCGCGGCGGCAACTGAGCGCCGTTCGCCCCAAAGGAAAAAGCGGCCTTCGGGCCGCTTTTTTCTTGCCAAATGGGCTCGGCTCGGCCGCGCTCGCGCTCGATGCGCCGCCTTCGCCCTCCCGCCGACGCGCGCGTCACGCGCTGAACGTGACCGGCATCCCGGCCTGCTGGGTCGCGTAGCCCGTCAGCGCCGCGAATAACTCCTGGCCGCTGCGCGTATCGCGCCACGCGCCGTCGACAAACCGGTAATGGAAACCGCCCGCCTTCGCGGCGATCCAGACTTCCTGCATCGGCGGCTGCAGGTTCACGATGATCTTCGAGCCGTTCTCGAACGTGAGCGTGAGCACGCTGCCGTTGCGCTCGAGATCGATGTCGGCGTCGCCTTCGTTGGCTTCGTCGACCGACCGCTCGACGGCCGCCAGCACGGCCTCGGCCAGGGTCAGGTAATCGGTATCGGACATGCTAAACTCTATCGATTCAATTGTTTAGGGACGGTCATGCGTATCGTTTTCCAGATGAGCGCGATTGTAGCGGCTTTGGCGCTCGCGGGCTGCGGCCAGCGCGGCCCGCTCTACATGCCGGTCGTGCCGCCGCTGCCGCCCAAGCCGACTGAACAGACGCAGCCGCCGTCGGACGTGACGCCCGATGCGGAAACGGCTTCGGCGCGCGAGAACGGCGCATCCGGCGCCGCCGATGCGCCGCTCACGCTGTCGCCCGGCCTGTCGACGCAGCGCGCACCGAAGGCGGCCCCCGCGCCGAGCGCTTCTTCCGTCCAATGATCGATCCTAAATGACTCAAGCTGCATTTGACTATGTCGACGGCGCGCTCCACGCCGAGCGCGTCCGCGCCGCCGACCTCGCCGAGCGTTTCGGCACCCCGCTCTTCGTCTATTCGCGCGCCGCGCTGACGGCCGCCTACGAGGCTTACGCGAAAGCCTGCGCGGGCCGCCGCGCGTCGATTCACGTCGCCGTGAAGGCGAACAGCAATCTCGGCGTGCTGAACGTGTTCGCGCGGCTCGGCGCGGGCTTCGACATCGTGTCGGGCGGCGAACTCGCCCGCGTGCTCGCCGCAGGCGGCCGCGCACAGGATGTCGTGTTCTCGGGCGTCGGCAAGAGCGCGGACGAGATGCGCGCTGCGCTCGAAGCGGGCGTCAAGTGCTTCAACGTCGAATCGATTCCGGAGCTCGACCGGCTGAACGCGGTCGCGGCGTCGCTCGGCAAGCGCGCGCCCGTGTCGCTGCGCGTGAATCCGGACGTCGATCCGAAGACGCATCCGTACATCTCGACAGGGCTCAAGGCGAACAAGTTCGGCATCGCGTTCGACGACGCGCGCGCGACGTACCGCGCGGCGGCCGCGCTGCCGAACCTCGACGTCGTCGGCATCGATTGCCACATCGGCTCGCAGATCACCGAACTGAGCCCGTACCTCGACGCGATCGACAAGCTGCTCGACCTCGTGGAGCAGATCGAGGCGGACGGCGTGAAGATCCGTCACGTCGACGTCGGCGGCGGGCTCGGCATCACGTACGACGCCGAAACGCCGCCCGACATCGGCGCTTACGTGCGCGCGGTGCTCGAGCGCATCGACGCGCGCGGCCACGGCCATCGCGAAATCTGGTTCGAGCCGGGCCGCTCGCTGACCGGCAACGCCGGCATTCTGCTCACGCGTGTCGAATTCCTGAAGCAAGGCGAAGAGAAGAACTTCGCGATCGTCGACGCGGCGATGAACGATCTCGCGCGTCCGGCGATGTACGAGGCGTTTCACGCGATCGAGCCGGTGAAGCCGCGCACGGACGTAGCGGCGGCGGTGTACGACATCGTCGGCCCCGTCTGCGAAAGCGGCGACTGGCTCGGGCGCGAGCGCTCGCTCGCGATCGCGCCGGGCGATCTGCTCGCGATCCGCTCGGCGGGCGCGTACGGCTTCACGATGAGCTCGAACTACAACACGCGGCCGCGCGCGGCCGAAGTGATCGTCGACGGCGTGAACGCCTATCTGGTGCGTCCGCGCGAAACGATCGAAAGCCTGTTCGAGCGCGAGGCGGTCTTGCCCGACGGCCAGTAATCGAGAACCGGCTCGCTCGCGCGGCACTTCG
This sequence comes from Burkholderia savannae, assembly GCF_001524445.2. Taxonomy (NCBI): domain Bacteria; kingdom Pseudomonadati; phylum Pseudomonadota; class Betaproteobacteria; order Burkholderiales; family Burkholderiaceae; genus Burkholderia; species Burkholderia savannae. The sequence continues at coordinate 142,626 of NZ_CP013417.1, read as the reverse complement.
ACACTTCGACACTTCGGCGCTTCGGCACTTCGGCACTTCGGCACTTCGGCACTTCGGCACTTCGGCACTTCGGCACTTCGGCACTTCGGCACTTCGGCCAATCGTAGCTTCGGCGCTTCGCTGAATCGCCAAGCCCGCGGCCTGTCGGGCCCGATCGGAAAAGGCGATGTCCAACCGGACATCGCCTTTCTTTTTGCGCGCCGCGCGATCCCGCCCACGGCGCTCGCGCGAATCGCGAATCCCGCGCGCCGAGCAAGTCTCGCTTACGACACGCGCCCGCCCACCCGGGCCCCACGCCACCGCTGCCGCGCCCACACGGCCACGCGCCAGCCGAGCAGCACGAGCACGATCGCGCCGTACAGCTTCGGCAGCACGAGATCGTGCTTGCCCGCCTTCATCCACCAGAAATGCAGGATGCCGAACGCGGCGATCGCGTAAATCGCCTTGTGCAGCGTCTGCCAGTGCCGGCCGAGCCGCCTCGCGATCGCGCGCGGAGATGTCGCGGCAAGCGGAATCAGCAGCATGAACGCGGCGAAGCCGACCGTGACGAACGGGCGCTTGACGACGTCCTTCGCGATGTCCATCACGTCGAACCACTTGTCGAACCAAACGTAGGTCGTAAAGTGCAGCACTGCGTAGAAGAACGCGTAAAGCCCGAGCATGCGCCGCAGCCGCAGCAGCGCGTTGACGCCCGTCAGACGCCGCAGCGGCGTGACGGCGAGCGTGATGCACAGGAACACGAGCGTCCAGAGCCCCGTCGAGCGCGTGATGAATTCGATCGGATTCGCGCCGAGCCGGTCGGTCATCCCGAAGAACACGATGCGCGCGAGCGGGTACAGCGATGCGACGAATACGGCGATCTTCACGGGCGCAAGCCAGCGCGGCGCGCCGCCCGCGCGGCCGGCGTCACGGCGCGGCGCGCGCCCCGGCGCGCCGGCGTTCGCGGTCGTCCCGGCGAATGTCGTGGGTTGCATGTCGTTCTCCATTCGCCGTACTCAGAAATATTTCTTCAGATCCATGCCGCGATACATCGACGCGACCCAATCGCCGTAGCCGTTGAACATCAGCGTCTTGCGCTTCGGCGTGAAGAAGCCGTCCTCGCCGATGCGCCGCTCGCTCGCCTGGCTCCAGCGCGGGTGGTCGACATTCGGATTGACGTTCGAATAGAAGCCGTATTCGTTCGGCGCGTACGTGTTCCAGCTCGTCGGCGGCTGCCGGTCGACGAAACGGATCTTCACGATCGACTTCGCGCTCTTGAAGCCGTATTTCCACGGCACGATCACCCGCACGGGCGCGCCGTTCTGATTCGGCAGCACCTGGCCGTAGACGCCCATCGTGAGCAGCGTCAGCGGGTTCATCGCCTCGTCCATCCGCAGTCCTTCCGAATACGGCCAGTCGAGGATCGGCGCGGACAGCCCCGGCATCTGCGACGGGTCCGCGAGCGTGACGAACTGCACGTATTTCGCGTTGCCGGTCGGCTCGACGCGCTTGATGAGCTCGGCGAGCGGAAAGCCGATCCACGGAATCACCATCGACCAGCCTTCGACGCAGCGCAGCCGGTACACGCGCTCTTCGAGCGGCGCGAGCTTCAGCAGCTCGTCGATGTCGTACACCTTCGGATTCCTGATCTCGCCCTCGACCGACACGCGCCACGGACGCGGCCGCAGCGTGCCGGCGTAGCGCGACGGATCGCCCTTGTCGGTACCGAATTCGTAGAAGTTGTTGTAGGTCGTGATGTCCTTGAACGACGTCACCTTCTCCGGGACGACGAACTTCGGATTGGTCGGCGCGGCGAGCTTGCGCGCCTTCGGCTCCGGGGACGTGTACGCGGCGAGCGCGAGCCGGTGCGCGCCGACCAGCCCGCCCGCCGCGGCGGCGCCCGCCGCCTGCAGGATGCGCCGGCGGTTCTCGAACACCGCTTGCGGCGTGATTTCGCTGCGCGGGATGTCGTCGCCCGCAAGCATGGCGCGCAGCGTCTTCTTGATCAACATGTCGATGCTCCGTTCTGCCAGTCGGAGCGCGCGCCCCGACAAACCTTGGACCCAGTTCCGCACCGACCGTTTCGACAGCTTAGCGCCAAACGGACGGTACAAGAAAAAACCGCCGAGCACGCAGTGCGTCGGCGGTTATTAGTCGTTCGAGCGGCGCGGATCTTACAGCTTGCCGTAACTGTGCAGGCCGGACAGGAACATGTTGACGCCGAGGAACGCGAACGTCGTGACGAGCAGGCCCGTCAGCGCCCACCACGCGGCGACCGTGCCGCGCAGCCCTTTCATCAGACGCATGTGCAGCCACGCTGCGTAATTCAGCCACACGATGAGCGCCCAGGTTTCCTTCGGGTCCCAGCTCCAGTAGCCGCCCCAAGCCTCGGCCGCCCACAGCGCGCCGAGAATCGTCGCGATCGTGAAGAACGCGAAGCCCACCGCGATCGACTTGTACATCACGTCGTCGAGCACCTCGAGCGCCGGCAGCCGATCGGCGAGCACGCCGCGCTCCTTCACCAGATACGCGACCGCGACCATCGCGGACAGCGCGAAGCTGCCGTAGCCGATGAAGTTCGCGGGCACGTGAATCTTCATCCACCAGCTCTGCAGCGCGGGAACGAGCGGCTGAATCTGCTGCGCGTCGCGCGCGATCGAGTACCACATCAGGAAGCCGACGGCCGCGCTGATCACGAGCAGCACGAACGCGCCCAACGCGCGCGTGCCGTAGTGCCCTTCGTAGTACAGATAGAGGAGCGCGGTGATGAGGCTGAACAGCACGAAGACTTCGTACAGGTTCGACACCGGAATGTGGCCGACGTCCGAGCCGATCAGATACGACTCGTACCAGCGCACCATCAAGCCCGTGAAGCCCATCAGCACGGCGACCCACGTGAGCTTCTGGCCGATCGCGCCGCCCGATTCGGAGCGCGACAGCATGCCGATCCAGTAGAAGAGGGTCGCGAGCACGAAGAGCGCGCTCATCCAGAGGATCGCCGACTGGCTCGACAGGAAGTACTTGAGCAGGAATGCCGAATCGGCGCGCGCGAGATCGCCGTGATAGATCTGCAACGACAGCAGCGACAGCGCGGCGATCGCGGCCATCAGAAGCCGCGCGGGCTTCCAGCGCCAGCCGAGCGCGACGAGCGCGGGCACGGTGCCGATCAGCACGGCCTTGTCGTAGTAATCCATGTGCGCGTGGTACTGCGCGAGCGCGAAGCCCGCGCCCGCCACGAGCGCCAGTGCGAACAGCCAGTCGACGAGCGACAGGCGGCGCAGGAACGGCCGATCGTCGAAGAGCGCCCGCCCGGCCGCGTCGGAAGCGCGCGGCGCGCGGGATGGCGAAACTTGGGTCAGATCCATGATGTTACCGAGTCGAGTCCTTGGAACCGGCGCTGTCGGGCGCGCGGGAGGCAGGCGGCGCGCCGAGTGCGGCGCCGGCCGCGTCGCGCGTCTGCACGAATTCCTTTTCGAAGTCGAATGTCTTGCGCGCGGAGGACATCGCCATCAGCACGCTGACGCCCGCGCCCGTATCCTTGAGCCAGAACCAGAGGCGTCGCTCGCGCACGTAGAACATCGCGAAGATGCCGGCGACGAGCAGCAGGCTGCCAAGATACACCAGATTCTTGCCCGGCGCGCGCGTCAGCTGGAACACCGACGCCTGCACCTGCTTGAACGAATCGAGCTGCAGATAGACGGGCGCGCCGTACAGGAAACTGTCCGACAGCGCGTTGATCGCGTTCTGCACGAAGCGCACCGTGTCCTGCGTCTGCTGAACGGGCGGCTCGCTCGCGCGCTCGCGCGCGATTTGCCACACTTCCCACATCGAGCCCTCGAGCATCCGCAACAGCAGCGCGGCGGCCTTCTCCTTCTCGTCTTTCGGCACCGAACGGTCGATGAAGGTCGCGACCGCCTGGAAGCCGCCCACCGGATTGCCGTCGGCGCCGCGGCCGATGCCGCCGTCCGCGCCGGCGAAAAGGGTCAGGACGCGCTGCGCGCTGTCTTCGAGCCGGTCGCGCAACGCGGCATCGCCGGCGCTCAGCGAATGCTGCGCGAAGCGCCGCGCCGCCTCGGTGCGCGCCGCCGGGTCCTCGAGCGTCGCGCGCAGCCGCATCCATTCGCCGACGGTGTCGCGGCTGTCGGCCGGAATCCGCAGATAGCGGAACGGATCGTTCGGGCTCGCGCGCACGCCGGCGAGGAACACGCGATCGCCGCCCATGTCGACGGGCAGCATGTAATTGTTGAACTCGCGCGCCTGGCCGTCCTTGCCGCGCACCTTGTACTGGACCGACGGCCCGATGTTGTGCAGTTCGAGCGGCTTCGACGTCTTCGCGCCGGAGCCGAGCCGCTCGTCGAAGATCTCCTTGATCGAGCGGTTCGCCGCGACGCCGCGCGCGTCGGTCTTGCCGTTCGCGTCGGTAACGTTCTCGACGTTGATCGCGCGGAAATCGGAGAACTCGACGGTCTCGCCGTCGGCGCCCGCCATCGGCAGCGGCGCCGAATTGCCGATCGTGCCCTTGAACGGGAACGTCGCGGCGCTCGAGCCGGCCATCGGATACGCGGTCATTTCCATCAGCGAGCCGCCGTCCTGGAAGCTCGACTGATAGATCGACACGCCCTTGTACGTGAACGGCTTGTTGACCTCGACGCGCACGGGAATCCGCTTGCCGGTCTCGCGATCGACGACGACGATGTCGCTCGCGAAGAGCTTCGGCATGCCGGTCGAGTAGTAGTCGACGATGAATTTCTCGAGCTGGATCGAGAACGGCAGATCCTGGATCAGCGAGCCGGTCGGCTGATTGAGGATCGCGGTCGACACGTACTGGCCCTCCGGCACCCATGCGTAGCCGCGGAACGTCGGGTTAGACGCGGACAGCCGGTGCTCGGGCCCGATCTCGCTGATCGTCGCGCTCGAGTTGACGGGGCTCTTGCCGAACATCCACATCTGGAATTTGATCGGCAGGTTGCTGTCGAGCAGGCCGCCGATGCAGATCACGACGATCGCGAGGTGCGCGGCGATGTAGCCGAACTTCGTCAGCGCGCCGCGCTTCGCGGCGACGAGCGTCGCGCCGTCCGACTCGCGCACGACGTGCCTGTAGCCCGCCTTCGCGACGAACGCTGCGACGGTCTGCGTCGCGCGCGCGCGATCCCCCGAAACCGCGAATTCGGCCTTGTGGTGGAACGCGCGCAGGCTGCCTTCGCGGACCTTGTCCTTCCAGCTCTTCACGTCGGCGAGCATCTTCGGCGCGTTGCGGATCACGCACAGCGAGATCGACGCGACGAGGAAGATCAGGATCAGCATGAACCACCACGCGCTGTAGACCGTGTAGAGGCTGAGCGCGCGGAAGATGTCCGCCCAGAACGGGCCGAACTGGTTGACGTAGTTAGGGTACGGATCGTCCTGCGTGAGGACCGTGCCGATGATGCTCGCGATCGACAGCACGACGAGCAGCGCGATCGCAAAACGCATCGAGCTCAGCAGCTCGACCGCGCGCTTGACTGCGGACTGTCCCGCTCTCGACTGCAACCCCGACGTGGTAACGCTCATTCAAACTCCAACTCACAGCAAAAAAGGGCAAGGCGGCCGTGCTTCGACGGCGCCCCACCCTTTTCTTGTTCTAGCGGCCGCCGCGCACGCGGACGGCTCGTTCATTCGGCTCGCGAACCGAAATCGGCTCAGTGCAGGCCGGCGATGTAATCGGCGACGGCCTTGACCTCGCCGTCCGTCAGCCGCAGCGCGATCTGATGCATCGCCTCGTTGCTGCGCGTGCCCTGCTGGAACGCGGTCAGCTGCGCGACCGTGTAGTCGGCCCACTGCCCCGACAACCGGGGATACTGGATCGGAATCCCTTGTCCCGTCGGCCCATGGCAGCTCGCGCAGGCGGGCACGCCCTTCTCGGTGATGCCGCCGCGATAGATTTTCTGCCCGGCGGGCACGGTGGCCGCGTCGCGCGCGGCGCCGAGCTTGGCCGACTGCGACCCGTAATAGGCGGCGACATTGCGCGCGTCCTGATCGTTCAGCGCGCTCGCGAATCCGACCATCACGGCGTTGACGCGCACCGGCCCCTTCGCGCCCGGCTGCGTCTTGAAATCGTGCAACTGCTTGACGAGGTAATCGGGATGCTGGCCGGCGAGCTTCGGGAACGAACCCGTCGCGCTGTTGCCGTCGGCACCGTGGCACGCCGCGCACACCTGCGTCGCGATCGCCTTGCCCCGGTCGAGATCCGGCTTCGCCGCATCCGCCGCCTTTGCCTCCGCCATGAAACCAACGAGCCCTGCTACTGCGAACTGAAGCACCACCGAAGACTTGCTCAGTCGATTCATTCGCACACCTTGTTTCGTCTTGTGGGAGTAGTGAGGTTCTGAAAAAAACGACGGCGCCCAGTCTACCGTAGAAGCGCGCTCATCAGCTTCCGCCGGCTGCGGCAAATGCGCCGTATTGTACAATACCCCGATGAAAGCCCCGATGCCCATCAGGGCTACTTCGGGGCTCCCCGCCTTCCACCGCGCGGCCCACGCCGCCCGTCGCCTCCTGTCCCATGGCCTTCTTGCTCCATCAAGCCCGCTTCTTCACGACCGTCAATCATCTGCGCGACCTGCCGCCGACCGCGCAGCCCGAAATCGCGTTCGCAGGCCGCTCGAATGCCGGCAAATCGACGGCGATCAACGTGCTTTGCAATCAGAAGCGGCTCGCTTTCGCGTCGAAGACGCCCGGGCGCACGCAGCACATCAACTATTTCTCGGTCGGCCCGGCCGCGGAGCCCGTCGCGCACCTCGTCGATCTGCCGGGCTACGGCTACGCGGAGGTGCCGGGCGCGGCGAAGGCGCACTGGGAGCAATTGCTGTCGACGTACCTGCAATCGCGCCCGCAGTTGCGCGGGATGATCCTGATGATGGACTCGCGCCGGCCGCTCACCGAACTCGATCGCCGGATGATCGAATGGTTCGCGCCGACCGGCAAGCCGATTCACACGCTTCTGACGAAGTGCGACAAATTGACGCGGCAGGAGAGCATCAACGCGCTGCGTGCGACGCAAAAGGGGCTCGACGCGTATCGGGACGCGGGTTACGCAGGCAAGCTAACGGTGCAGCTTTTCTCGGCGCTCAAGCGCACGGGGCTCGACGACGCGCACGCGCTGATCGAGAGCTGGGTGCGGCCCGCGGCCGCCGACGAAGATCGCGCGGCTGTAGCAGAATGACGATCGCGCGACGTGCTGCGTGACGCACGTCCCACCTGACGGATGTCTCGATTCGTGCGGCCCATAAAAAAACCCGCCGTTTGACGGCGGGTTAAACAGCCTAATCGAAAAACGACAGGCACCCGCTCAGGGAGGAGAAGCGGGGAGCATTGCGCAGTGCGCGTTGCTCGATCGCTATCATATACCATTGTCTCAAAAGTTTACCGAAGGGAACTGTAAGGTTCCGTCGGGCACAGATCCCAGCCATTCCGCCATGAGCATCCATCCCCTGCACCGCCCTCGCCGCATGCGCCGCGACGATTTCTCGCGCCGCCTGATGCGCGAGAACATCCTCACCACGAACGATCTGATCTACCCCGTGTTCGTCGTCGAAGGCACGAACGTGCGCCAGCCGGTGCCGTCGATGCCGGGCGTCGAGCGCGTGTCGGTGGATCTGCTGATGGGCGTCGCCGAGCAATGCGTCGAACTCGGCGTGCCGGTCCTGTCGCTCTTCCCGGCGATCGAGCCGTCGTTGAAGACGCCCGACGGCCGCGAGGCAACCAATCCCGAAGGGCTGATCCCGCGCGCGGTGCGCGAGCTGAAGCGCCGCTTCCCCGAGCTCGGCGTGCTGACCGACGTCGCGCTCGATCCGTATACGAGCCACGGCCAGGACGGCGTGCTCGACGAATCCGGTTACGTGCTCAACGACGAAACGCTCGAGATCCTCGTCGAGCAGGCGCGCGCGCAGGCGGAAGCGGGTGTCGACATCGTCGCGCCGTCGGACATGATGGACGGCCGCATCGGCGCCGTGCGCGAGATGCTCGAGAGCGACGGCCACATCTACACGCGAATCATGGCGTACTCGGCAAAGTATGCGTCCGCGTTCTACGGCCCGTTCCGCGACGCCGTCGGCTCCGCGTCGAATCTCGGCAAGAGCAACAAGATGACCTACCAGATGGACCCCGCCAACAGCGACGAAGCGTTGCGCGAAGTGCGCCTCGACATCGACGAAGGCGCGGACATGGTAATGGTGAAGCCCGGCATGCCGTATCTCGACATCGTGCGCCGCGTGAAGGACGAATTCCGCTTTCCGACCTACGTCTATCAGGTGAGCGGCGAGTACGCGATGCTGAAGGCCGCCGCGCAGAACGGCTGGCTCGATCACGACAAGGTCGTGCTCGAATCGCTGCTTGCGTTCAAGCGAGCGGGCGCGGACGGCATCCTCACGTACTTCGCGCTCGACGCGGCGCGGCTGCTGCGCGCGCAGAAGTAGGCGTCAGACGCGGGCGTTTGCGCAAGCGAAGCGGAACGCGCGAATAGCGAAATCGAAAATGGCGAGGCTCGATGCCTCGCCATTTTTATTTGCGCCCGATCGACTTCGGCGGCGATGGCGGCGCGCGCCGCGCATTCGCTCGCAGGGCCCGCTTCGATTCCGTCACGACGCCGACAACGCAGCCGGCAGCGACATCCGATCGAGACTGCGCAGGAACCGATCGGCGGATTGATAGCCGACGACGCGACCGCGCTCCTGCCCGTTCCGCTCGAACACGATGATGCCCGGCGGTCCGAACAGGCCGAAGCGCTTCAAGAGCGCCTGATCGTCCGGCGTGTTCGCCGTCACGTCCGCGCGCACGAGACGCATTTGTGCGAGCCGCGCGCCGACGCGCGCGTCGCTGAACGTCAGATGCTCCATCTCCTTGCAGCTCACGCACCAGTCCGCATAAAAGTCGAGCATTACCGGCTGCGTCGACGTCTTCACGATCTCGTCGAGCTCGGCGAGCGAGCGCACCGGCGCGAACGCCGGCCCTTCATGCGCAACCGAGCCGGCACTCGCGGCGGCCGCGCCGACCGGCGCCGCGCGCGCCGCGAGCACCGCGAGCGGGCGCAGCGGATCGGTCGAGCCCGCCGCGAGTCCGACGAGGAGCGTCGCGGCCCAGATCGCGAGCGCCGCACCGAGCCCGCGCCCAAGGCGACGCCAGATCGACGACGAGCCCGAATGCGGCGTGAAGAGCCCGAGCGCGGCGGCGGCGATCAGCAGCCACAACGCGCCCAGACCGAGCTGCGACGCGGCGTTCAGCGCCGGCCAGACGATCCACAGCGCAGCGGCGAGCAGCACGACGCCGAAGAACACCTTCACGCCGTCCATCCACGCGCCGGCGCGCGGCAACAGTGTGCCCGCGCCGATCCCGATGACGAGGAGCGGAACGCCGAGGCCGACGCCCATCGAGAAGAGCGCGGCGCCGCCGAGGAACGCGCTGCCGGTGTGCGCGATGAACGCGAGCACGGCGAAAAGCGGCGCGGTCATGCACGCGCCGACGACGAGCGCCGACAGCGCGCCCATCGTCGCGACGGCCGCGAAGCGTCCGCCCTTGCGCGGCCCGGTCGTCTGCGCGGCGCCGCTCTGCCAGCGCTGCGGCAACGTGATGTCGATTCCGCCGATCAGCAGCAGCGCGAACACCGTGAGGAGCAGCGCGAACGCGCCGAGCACCCACGGATTCTGCAGCCACGCGCCGAGGCTCTGCCCGACGAGCGCCGCCGCGACGCCGAGCGCCGTATAGATGAGCGCCATGCCGATCACATAGGTGAGCGATAGCGCAAACGCGCGCGTGCGCGTCGCATGCGCGCCTTCGCCGACGATGATCGCCGACAAGATCGGGATCATCGGATACGAGCACGGCAACAGGCTCAGCACCATGCCGGCCACGAAATAGAGCGCGACGATCGTCAGGAATCCGTGGCCTTCGAGCAACGAACGTGCGTAGTCGGCACTCGTCACGCGCTCGTACCAGCTGCCGCCGTCGGCGGCGGCCGGATCGGCTCCGGCCGCCGCCGCGACGGGGCGCGCGCCGGCTGCGCCGAGCGCCGCGCCGTCGATCCGCGCGACGTGCTCGGCGGGCGGATAGCAGATCCCCTCGTCCGCACAGCCCTGCGACGTCACCGCCAGCTCGAACGGCCCCGCCGCCTGCTTGACGGGCAGATGGATCGTCAGGTCGCCGCGGTAGGTCTCGACGTTCTTCTGGAACGTCGGATCGAACTTCACGTGCCCGGCGGGCAGTTGCGGCTCGCCGAGCGTCGCCGAGCCGCTTTTCACGGCGAACGCGAAGCGCTCGCGATACATGTAATAGCCGTCGGCAATCTTGAAATGAATGTCGACCTGCCCCGGCGCCTCGCTCGCGCTGAATTTGAACGCGACGGAAGGGTCGAGGAAGTCGTCCGCGGCGCGCGCCGCGAACGACGCACCGAGCAGCGCACCGAGCAGCGCGACGACGGCGAGCAGGAAGCAAAGGCGGGACTGCGCGTAAAGCGGAATACGGTTAAACATGAAATAGACGCTGAGTTTCGGTAGCCACCCACTGGCCGTAGGCGGCGGACGCCGTCGCCTGCCACGAGACGATTTCCGGGACGTCGTACGGGTGGTGCGACTGGATATAGCGTTCGAGCTCGAGCGCCCGCACGGCGCTCGTCTTGAACAGCAACTGGATCTCGTCGGCCATCTCGACCTTGCCCTGCCAATGGTAGCTCGAACGGATCGCGCCGAGCTCGGATACGCACGCGGCGAGCCGGGCCGACAGCGCGCCGTCGGCGAGCGCGCGGGCGACGGCGGCGTCGGGCACGGTCGTCAACATCATCACGATCACCATTCGCGCCTCCGTGTGCTCGTTGAAACGTCATATCGTATCGCACGTCGGGTGAGCGCGTGGGCCGCGCGTGCGCGTCAATCCGACGCACGAAATCGGTCAACGAAAACAAAAAGGGCCAAGCATTGCTTGGCCCTTCGTGCTACGTGCGGGAAGACGCTTATTCGGCTTCCTGGACGTTTTCGGTCTCGCCGACTTCCGGACGGTCGAGCAGCTCGACGAGCGCCATCGGCGCGTTGTCGCCGACGCGGAAACCGAACTTCAGGATGCGCAGATAGCCGCCCGGACGGTTCGCGAAGCGCGGGCCGAGCACGTCGAACAGCTTCGCGACGGAATCGCGATCGCGCAGGCGGTTGAACGCCAGCCGGCGGTTCGCGAGCGACGGCTTCTTGCCGAGCGTGATGAGGGGCTCGACCACCTTACGAAGTTCCTTCGCCTTCGGCAGCGTCGTCTTGATGACTTCGTGCTCGATCAGCGAGTTGGACATGTTGCGGAGCATAGCCAGACGGTGGCTGCTCGTGCGGTTCAGTTTCCGCAGACCATGACGGTGACGCATTTCAGTTTCCTTGATTCAAAGTTTTGATCCAGCTCTTCTATCGCGCGAGAAAATCAGGCGCACGGGCCGGTATGAAAAAAAGCAAGATGCGGATTTTAAAAGAAAATCCGCATCTTGACCAGTTACCGCGGCAACCGGGATTACTTGTCGAGGCCGGCCGGCGGCCAGTTCTCGAGCTTCATGCCCAGCGTGAGACCGCGCGAAGCGAGCACTTCCTTGATCTCGTTGAGCGACTTGCGGCCGAGGTTCGGCGTCTTCAGCAGCTCGTTTTCCGTGCGCTGGATCAGGTCGCCGATGTAGTAGATGTTCTCGGCCTTCAGGCAGTTCGCCGAACGGACGGTCAGCTCGAGGTCATCGACCGGGCGCAGCAGGATCGGGTCGATCTGCGGCGCGCGCGACGGCGCTTCCGCGGCCGTTTCCGTGCCTTCCAGCGCGGCGAACACGGACAGCTGGTCGACGAGGATGCGTGCCGATTGGCGGATCGCTTCTTCCGGCGTGATAACGCCGCTCGTTTCGATGTTCATCACGAGCTTGTCGAGGTCGGTACGCTGCTCGACGCGCGCGCTCTCGACCGCATAGCTCACGCGGCGAACCGGCGAGAACGACGCGTCCAGGACGATGCGGCCGATGATCTTCGCCGTCTCGTCGCCGTAACGGCGCACGTTGCCCGGCACGTAGCCGCGGCCCTTCTCGACCTTGATCTGCACGTCGAGCTTGCCGCCCTTCGACAGATGCGCGATCACGTGATTCGGGTTGATGACTTCGCAGTCGTGAGCCAGTTCGATATCGCCGGCCGTCACGACGCCTTCGCCTTCCTTGCGCAGCGTCACCGTGACTTCGTCGCGGTTATGCAGCTTGAACACCACGCCCTTCAGGTTCAGCAGCAGGTTGACGACGTCCTCTTGCACACCATCAAGCGTCGAATACTCGTGCACGACGCCGGCGATCGTCACTTCGGTCGGCGCGTAACCGACCATCGACGACAACAGCACGCGGCGAAGCGCATTGCCCAAGGTGTGGCCGTAACCGCGTTCGAACGGTTCCATCACCACCTTCGCGTGGTTCTCGCCCAGCGATTCCACGGCGATGATCTTGGGTTTCAACAAACTGGTTTGCATAGGTTTTCCTTTTCAATACCCTCGGCTCGTTACACCGATAAGGCTGACCGGTAACAACCTGAAAATGAACAGCCGAGGCCCTGCCTTGCGCGACGCAATGAACAGGATTCCTCGGCCATCAATCGGATTAACGCGAATACAATTCGACGATCAGGCTTTCGTTGATGTCGCCCGCGATGTCGGCGCGCTCCGGCATTTGCTTGAACGTGCCTTCGAACTTCTTCGCATCGACCGCAACCCAGCTCGGCATGCCGCCTTGCTCGGCCAGCGACAGCGCTTCGACGATACGCGCCTGCTTCTTTGCCTTTTCACGGATCGAGATCACGTCGCCCGACTTCACTTGCAGCGACGGGATGTTCGCGACGATGCCGTTGACGGTGATCGCCTTGTGGCTCACGAGCTGACGCGCTTCAGCGCGGGTCGAGCCGAAGCCCATGCGGTACACGACGTTGTCGAGACGCGACTCGAGCAGTTGCAGCAGGTTTTCACCCGTGTTGCCCTTGCGGCGGTCGGCTTCTGCGAAGTAGCGGCGGAACTGACGCTCCAGCACGCCGTAAATGCGCTTGACCTTCTGCTTTTCGCGGAGCTGCGTGCCGTAGTCCGACGTGCGCGCACCCGAGGTGCGGCCGTGCTGACCGGGCTTGCTGTCGAGCTTGCACTTATCGGCGAGCGAGCGGCGCGCGCTCTTCAGGAACAGATCGGTGCCTTCACGGCGAGACAGCTTGGCTTTAGGGCCGATATAACGTGCCACTTTGCATTCCTCTATCTATCTATGACGCGAACCGGAATCCGCGCTAGTTCGCGCCCTTTGGGGCGAACGGTGGGCTTAATCAATCAAATGCGCAATCAAAAAAGCGCAGCCCGTCGACGCAAAGCGGCGACAGGCAAGGCGCCAACGCATCGTTAGATGCGGCGACGCTTCGGCGGACGGCAGCCGTTGTGCGGAATCGGCGTCACGTCCGAAATCGCGGTGATCTTGATGCCGAGACCGTGCAGTGCGCGCACTGCCGACTCGCGGCCCGGGCCGGGGCCCTTGATCCGCACTTCCAGATTCTTCACGCCATATTCCATCGCCACGCGGCCGGCCGACTCGGCAGCCACCTGTGCGGCGAACGGCGTCGATTTGCGCGAGCCCTTGAAGCCCTGGCCGCCCGACGTCGCCCACGCCAGCGCATTGCCCTGGCGATCGGTGATCGTGATGATCGTGTTGTTGAACGACGCGTGAACGTGAACCACGCCTTCAGCGACGTTCTTCTTGACTTTCTTGCGAACGCGTTGCGCCGCGGTGTTCGAAGCCTTAGCCATTACGTTTTCCTGTAACTGTCAGTTCCGCTTACTTCTTCAGCGCTTGCGCTGCACGACGCGGACCCTTGCGAGTACGGGCGTTCGTACGCGTACGCTGGCCGCGCATGGGCAAGCCCTTGCGATGGCGCACGCCGCGGTAGCAGCCGAGGTCCATCAGGCGCTTGATGTTCATCGTCACTTCACGGCGCAGATCGCCTTCGACGACAAACTTGCCCACTTCTTCACGCAGCTTTTCGAGGTCTGCGTCGGTCAGGTCCTTGACCTTCTTCGAGAAAGCCACACCAGAAGCCACGCAGATGCTGCGCGAGCGCGTGCGGCCGATACCAAAAATCGCCGTCAGACCGATTTCGGTATGCTGGTGGTTCGGGATGTTAACCCCTGCGATACGAGCCATTGTTTTTCCTCAAACAAAAAGCGCAAACAAACGCGCAGTCAGCCTTGACGCTGCTTGTGACGCGGATCCGAGCTGCAGATCACGCGAACCACGCCCTTGCGCTTGATGATCTTGCAATTGCGGCAAATGCGCTTAACCGATGCCATCACTTTCATGATATTACCCTTTTTCTAAATCACTTCGCCCGGAACACGATCCGCGCACGAGACAGATCGTAAGGCGTCAATTCAACCGTCACCTTGTCGCCGGGAAGGATACGGATATAGTGCATCCGCATCTTTCCGGAGATATGTCCCAATACGACATGGCCGTTTTCCAGCTTCACCCGGAAGGTCGCATTCGGAAGGTTTTCGATCACCTCACCCTGCATCTGGATTACATCGTCTTTGGCCATAAGTCCTTTTTAACGCATTGGGATGTTGCCGCCCTTGAAATTGGCTTTCTTGAGCAGCGACTCATACTGTTGCGACATAACGTACGACTGCACCTGCGCCATGAAGTCCATCGTGACGACGACAATGATCAGCAGCGACGTTCCACCAAAATAAAACGGCACGTTCCAGCGCAACACCAGGAACTCCGGCAGCAGACACACGAAGACGATGTAGATCGCACCGGCCAGCGTGAGACGCGTGAGAATCCGGTCGATGTATCGCGCGGTCTGGTCGCCCGGACGGATGCCCGGCACGAACGCGCCACTCTTCTTCAGGTTGTCCGCGGTTTCCCTGCTGTTGAACACCAGCGCGGTGTAGAAGAAGCAGAAAAACACGATTGCCAGCGTGTAAAGCAGCACATAGACCGGCTGGCCCGGCTTCAGCGCTTCCGCGACGTTGTGCAGCGTGTCGGACAGCCAGCCCTTGCGCTCGCCCGAGCTGAACCAGCTCAGGATCGTCGCCGGGAACAGGATGATCGACGATGCGAAGATCGGCGGAATCACGCCCGACATGTTCAGCTTCAGCGGCAGGTGCGACGACTGCCCGCCGTAAATCTTGTTGCCGACCTGGCGCTTCGCGTAGTTCACGAGGATCTTGCGCTGACCGCGTTCGATGAACACGACCAGGTAAGTCACCGCGGCGATCAGAACGACGATGATGATCGCCGAAATGATGCTCATCGAACCCGTGCGCACCAGCTCGAACAACCCACCGACGGCATTCGGGAACCCTGCTGCGATCCCGCCGAAGATGATGATCGAGATGCCGTTGCCGAGACCACGCTCGGTGATCTGCTCGCCGAGCCACATCAGGAACATCGTTCCCGTCACCAGCGTGACGACCGTCGTCAGACGGAACACCGCGCCCGGATCGGTCACGAGCCCCGGCTGATTCTCCAGCGCGGCCGCGATGCCGAAAGCCTGGAACGTCGCGAGCACCACGGTGAAGTACCGCGTGTACTGCGTGATCTTCCGCTGTCCGGCCTGCCCTTCCTTCTTCAGCGCCTCGAGCTGCGGCGACACGATCGCCATCAGCTGCATGATGATCGACGCCGAGATATACGGCATGATCCCCAGCGCGAAGATCGTAAAGCGAGACAGCGCGCCACCCGAGAACATGTTGAACATGCCCAGGATGCCGCCCGCCTGGCTCTGGAACAGCTTCGCCAGTTGATCCGGGTCGATGCCCGGCACCGGGATGTGCGCGCCGATGCGATAGACGATCAGCGCCAGCAGCAAGAACATTGCACGCCGACGCAGATCGCCGAACTTCGCCGTGCTTCGACCGGGTTTTGCGAGACTCGGGCTGTTAGCCAAGTATCTTCTCCGATGCAAATGCTAGTGACGGCACGCGTTGCGTGTCACTCGGCAAACGAACCGCCGGCCGCCTCGATCGCGGCGCGCGCACCCTTCGTCGCACCGAGACCCTTGACGACGATCTTGCGCTTCAGCTCGCCCGTCGCGATGATCTTCGCGCTCTTGGTCAGCTCGCCGACGAGGCCGGCTTGCTTCAGAGCGAGCAGATCGACTTCGTCGACCGGCAGCTTTTCGAGGTCGGAGAGGCGCACTTCACCGACGAATTCCTTCGTCAGGGACGTGAAGCCGCGCTTCGGCAGACGACGCTGCAGCGGCATCTGACCGCCTTCGAAGCCGACCTTGTGAAAGCCGCCCGAACGCGATTTCTGCCCCTTGTGACCACGGCCGGCCGTCTTACCGAGGCCGGAACCGATGCCGCGGCCAACGCGACGCTTCGCATGCTTAGCGCCTGCCGCCGGCTTCAGGTTATTCAATTCCATATCAACTCCTTGATCCGTAGTCGGCCGCTTAACCGATGACCTTCACAAGGTACGAGACCTTGTTGATCATCCCGCGCACCGCCGGCGTATCCTGCAGTTCGCTGACCGAGTTGAGACGGCGCAGACCCAGACCGCGCACGGTGGCGCGGTGCGATTCGCGGGTCCCAATCAGGCTCTTCACGAGCTGAACCTTGACAGTTTTTTCAGACATGGTGACCACCTGGGCTTAGCCCAAAATTTCTTCGACGGACTTGCCGCGCTTCGCCGCGATGTCGGCCGGGGTCGACTGCTTGCGCAGGCCGTCCAGCGTCGCACGAACGAGGTTGTACGGGTTCGTCGAGCCGTGGCTCTTCGCGACGACGTTCTGCACGCCCATCACGTCGAACACCGCGCGCATCGGGCCGCCGGCGATCACGCCGGTACCGTCCTTCGCCGGAGCGAGGAGAACCGTCGACGCACCGTGCT
This sequence comes from Burkholderia savannae, assembly GCF_001524445.2. Lineage (NCBI taxonomy): Bacteria > Pseudomonadati > Pseudomonadota > Betaproteobacteria > Burkholderiales > Burkholderiaceae > Burkholderia > Burkholderia savannae. The sequence continues at coordinate 125,762 of NZ_CP013417.1, read as the reverse complement.
TGCCGTGCACTTCGTGCTGCAGCGTGCCGTTCTTCAGCGGCACCTTGAACATGTTGCGGCGGGCCTGCTCCATCGCCTTCTGGACGGCAACCGGCACTTCCTTCGCCTTGCCCTTGCCCATGCCGACGCGGCCATCGCCATCGCCAACCACGGTCAGTGCGGCGAAGCCGAGAATACGGCCACCCTTCACGACCTTGGTCACGCGATTGACCGAGATCATCTTTTCGCGAAGGCCGTCGTCGCGCTCGTCAGCCTGAACTTTCGCTTGCATCTTTGCCATGACGATTCCTTCCTTAGAACTTGAGCCCAGCTTCGCGAGCTGCCTCGGCCAGCGCCTTCACGCGGCCGTGGTAGCGGAAGCCCGAGCGGTCGAAGGCGACGGATTCGATGCCGGCGGCCTTGGCCTTTTCGGCGATACGCTTGCCGATCAGCGTGGCAGCGGCGACGTTGCCGCCCTTGCCCGACTTGTCGGCGAGCTGAGCGCGCACTTCGGCTTCGAGCGTCGACGCGCTGGCCAGCACCTTGGTGCCGCAGGGCGAGAACACCTGAGCGTAGATGTGCGTGTTCGTGCGATGCACGGCGAGACGCGCGACCTGCAACTCAGCGATCTTGATACGCGTCTGGCGAGCGCGGCGCAGGCGAGATTGAGTCTTATCCATGATTGCGCACCCTTACTTCTTCTTCGTTTCTTTGAGGATCACAACCTCGTCGGCATAGCGCACGCCCTTGCCCTTGTACGGCTCGGGCGGACGGTAGCCGCGCACTTCGGCAGCGACTTGGCCGACTTTCTGCTTGTCGATCCCCTTGATCACGATTTCGGTTTGCGTCGGGGTTTCAGCCTTGACGCCTTCCGGCATCTGGTGCACCACCGGGTGCGAGAAACCCAGCGACAGGTTCAGCTTGTCGCCTTGCGCCTGCGCACGATAACCGACGCCAACCAGCGTCAGCTTGCGCTCGAAACCCTTGGTCACGCCGTGCACGGCATTCGCGATGATCGCGCGCATCGTGCCCGACAGTGCATTTGCTTCGCGGCTGTCGTCGACCGGCGACAGGTTCAGCGTGCCGTCGTTGTTCGCCACGTTCACGAGCGGATTGACCGCTTGCGTGATGGTGCCCAGCGGACCCTTGACGATGATCGCACCGTCGGCCAGCTTGACTTCCGCGCCTTGCAGCGCGATCGGGCTCTTACCTACTCGAGACATGTTCCTCTCTCCTTTCGGCTTTAAGCGACGTAGCAGATGACTTCGCCGCCGACGCCGGTAGCGCGCGCCTTGCGGTCGGTCATCACGCCCTTCGGCGTCGACACGATTGCCACACCGAGGCCATTCATGACCTGCGGAATCTCGTTACGGCCGCGGTACACGCGCAGACCCGGCTTCGACACGCGCTCGAGGCGCTCGATGACCGGACGGCCCGCGTAGTACTTCAGCGCGATGTTCAGCTCGGCCTTCGCGCCTTCCGCCTTCACGGCGAAATCGTCGATATAACCTTCGTCCTTCAGGACCTGCGCGATCGCAACCTTGACCTTCGACGAGGGCATCGACACCGAAACCTTCTCGACCATCTGCGCGTTGCGGATGCGAGTCAGCATATCGGCGATAGGATCACTCATGCTCATTTATGTTTCTCCTATTACCAGCTCGCCTTGGTCAGGCCAGGAATCTCGCCACGGAATGCGATTTCACGAATCTTGTTGCGCGCGAGGCCGAACTTGCGGAACGTGCCGCGCGGACGGCCCGTGATCGCGCAGCGGTTACGCTTGCGGGTCGGGTTCGCGTTGCGGGGCAGTTGCTGCAGTTCCAGGCGAGCGGCGTAGCGCTCTTCTTCGGACTTGCTCGCGTCGTCGATGATCGCCTTCAGTTCAGCACGCTTCGGAGCGTACTTTTGCGCAAGGCGAGCGCGCTTCTTTTCACGTTCGATCAGTGCCAGTTTAGCCACGGTAACCTCAGTTTCTGAACGGGAACTTGAAGCTGGCGAGCAGAGCCTTCGCTTCGTCGTCGGTCTTCGCGGTCGTCGTGATGCTGATGTTCAGCCCACGCAGCGCGTCGATCTTGTCGTAATCGATTTCGGGGAAAATGATCTGCTCTTTCACACCGATGTTGTAGTTGCCGCGACCATCGAATGCACGGCCCGACACGCCGCGGAAATCGCGCACGCGGGGCAGGGCAACCGTCACGAAACGATCGAGGAATTCGTACATCGCGCGGCCGCGCAGCGTGACCATCGCGCCGATCGGGTAGCCTTGACGAATCTTGAAGCCCGCGATTGCCTTGCGAGCCTTCGTCACGACAGGCTTCTGACCCGCGATCTTCGTCAGATCGCCGACGGCGTTCTCGATGATCTTCTTGTCGGCGACCGCTTCGCCAAGACCCATGTTCAGCGTGATCTTGGTGATGCGCGGCACTTCCATGACCGACTTGTAGCCGAACTTCTCGATCAGGCCGGGAACAACCTTCTCTTTGTAAAACTCTTGAAAACGTGCCATTTCTCTACTCCGCAGCGTCAGGCGCTCAGCACGGCACCGGTCGTCTTCAGGAAGCGAACCTTCTTGCCATCCTCGACCTTGATGCCAACACGCGAAGCCTTGCCGTTCGCGTCGACCAGTGCGACGTTCGAAATATGCAGCGGCATCGTCTTCGCTTCCACGCCGCCCGTCGTACCCTTCATCGGGTTCGGCTTCACATGCTTCTTGACGAGGTTGATACCCTCGACCGTCACATGCTCGGCGCCCACGGCCAGCACGACACCGCGCTTGCCTTTGTCCTTGCCGGTGATGACGATCACTTCGTCACCCTTGCGAATCTTGTTCATCGCGACTCCTTACAGCACTTCCGGCGCCAGCGACACGATCTTCATGAATCGTTCGCTACGCAGCTCACGCGTGACCGGCCCGAAGATACGGGTGCCGATCGGCTCGAGCTTGTTATTCAAAAGCACAGCGGCGTTGCCGTCGAACTTGATCAGCGAGCCGTCTTGACGGCGAACGCCCTTGGCGGTGCGGACCACCACGGCGTTGTAGATTTCGCCTTTCTTCACGCGCCCGCGCGGCGTTGCCTCTTTGACGCTCACCTTGATGATGTCGCCAATGCTGGCATAACGACGCTTCGAGCCGCCGAGCACCTTGATGCACATGACTTCACGCGCACCCGTGTTGTCGGCCACTTCAAGCCGAGATTCGGTCTGGATCATGGTTTGTCTTTCCCAACTTAATCCGGATACGCCACCATGGCGCATACGGTCAGTCTTGGTCCCGTCAGCCGAGGCTGCTTGGGTTGGAACAGCAGCGACGGCAAACGAAACCCGCCATCGCAATCGGTGAATCCTTCGGAGCAGGCCTGACGCCAGTCCGCTTCCCCCACCAGTCACTTCGCCCGCGACGGGGCTCCCATAAAGAGGGAAGACCGGGATTATAACAAATAATCCCGGCCACGCAAGCAAAAACTTTGCGATTTCAAGCACTTCTACTGCTGAAGCACTTTTTACTGCCTTTCCCGCTTAGATCACGCGGGCCGCCTCGACGAGACGCGAAACCGCCCAGGCCTTCGTCTTCGAAACAGGACGGGTTTCCTGGATTTCGACGAGATCGCCTTCGTTGTAGGTGTTCGCTTCATCGTGCGCGTGGTACTTCTTCGAGCGCACGACATACTTGCCGTAGATCGGGTGCTTGACGCGGTGCTCGACCAGCACGGTGACGGTCTTGTCCATCTTGTTGCTGACGACCTTACCGACGAGCGTCCGCTTCAGCGAGGTTTTCACGCTATCGTTCATTTCTGGTTCGCCTTCTGAGTCAGGACGGTCCGCACACGTGCGATGTCGCGACGAACCTTCTTCAGCTGGCTCGTGTTCGTGAGCTGCTGGGTCGCGAGTTGCATGCGCAGGCCGAATTGCGCCTTCAACAGGTCCGACAGCTCCTTGTTGAGCGCGGCCTGATCTTTCTGGAGAAGTTCGGAAGCCTTCATGTTTTCTCCTTAGGCGCCGAGCTGACGCACGATGAACGTCGTCTTCAGCGGCAGCTTCGCTGCGGCCAGACGGAACGCTTCACGCGCCAGTTCTTCGGATACGCCATCCATTTCATACAGCATCTTGCCCGGCTGAATCTCGGCGACGTAGTACTCAGGGTTACCCTTACCGTTACCCATCCGCACTTCGGCCGGCTTCTGCGAAATCGGCTTGTCCGGGAAGATGCGAATCCAGATGCGGCCGCCGCGCTTGATGTGACGCGTCATTGCACGACGCGCCGCCTCGATCTGACGCGCGGTCAGACGGCCGCGACCGACAGCCTTCAGGCCGAACTCACCGAACGACACGGCGTTGCCGCGCGTGGCGATACCGGTGTTACGGCCCTTCTGCTCTTTGCGATACTTCCTGCGTTTCGGTTGCAGCATCGTTATTCTCCAGTCTTGCCGTCTTCCGGCTTGCCGGCGCCACGGCGCGGTGCGCCACGGCGAGCACCCGGAGCGCCGCCTTCACCGTCACGGCGCGGACGACGGTCGCCCGGACGCGCGTTGCGACGCGGACGCTTGTCTTCGGTCACTTCTTCGACCACCGGCGCGTCGTTGCGGCCGAGCGTGTCGCCCTTGTAGACCCACACCTTGACGCCGATGACACCGTACGTCGTCTTTGCTTCCGACGTTGCGTAGTCGATGTCGGCGCGCAGCGTGTGCAGGGGCACGCGGCCTTCGCGGTACCACTCGGTACGCGCGATTTCGATGCCGTTCAGACGACCGGCGCTCATGATCTTGATGCCTTGGGCACCCAGACGCATCGCGTTCTGCATCGCGCGCTTCATCGCGCGGCGGAACATGATCCGGCGCTCGAGCTGCTGCGTGATCGAATCGGCGATCAGTTGCGCATCGGTTTCCGGCTTGCGGATCTCTTCGATGTTGACGTGAACCGGCACGCCCATGCGGCGTTGCAGTTCCGTCTTCAGCAGTTCGATATCCTCGCCCTTCTTGCCGATGACGACGCCCGGACGCGAGCTGAAAATCGTGATGCGCGCGTTCTTCGCCGGACGCTCGATGATGACCCGACCGACCGAAGCATTCTTCAGCTTCTTCTTCAGGTACTCACGAACACCGATGTCTTCCTGCAGCATCGCCGCGAAATTGTTGTTGTTCGCGTACCAGCGCGAAGCCCAATTGCGGCTGACAGCCAGGCGGAAGCCAGTCGGATGAATTTTCTGTCCCATCGTATGGCTCCTTAATTCCCGACCGTCACAGTGATGTGACAGGATTGCTTCTCAATGCGGTTGCCGCGGCCCTTTGCGCGCGCGGTGAAACGCTTGAGCGACGCAGCCTTGTCGACGTAAATGCTCTTGATCTTGAGCTCGTCGATGTCGGCGCCTTCGTTGTGCTCCGCATTCGCGATCGCCGACAGCACGACCTTCTTCACGATGCCAGCCGCCTTCTTCGGCGAGAACGTCAGAACGTTCAGCGCCTTGTCGACCGGCAAACCGCGGATCTGGTCAGCCACAAGGCGCGTCTTCTGCGCCGAGATGCGGGCACCGCGATGAATTGCTTTCACTTCCATCTTGATAGCCCCTTATTTCTTGGCCTTCTTGTCGGCCGCGTGACCCTTGAACGTACGGGTCAGTGCGAACTCGCCAAGCTTGTGGCCGACCATGTTTTCCGAGATGTACACCGGAACGTGTTGACGGCCGTTGTGGACGGCGATCGTCAGACCGATGAAGTCCGGAAGGATCGTCGAGCGACGCGACCAGGTCTTGATCGGCTTCTTGTCGCGCGAAGCTGCAGCCGCCTCAACTTTCTTCAGCAAATGGGCGTCGCAGAACGGACCTTTTTTAACAGAACGTGCCATTGCCTACTCCTTAACGCTTGTGACGGCGCTGGACGATCATCGTCGTCGTGCGCTTGTTGCGACGCGTACGGAAGCCCTTCGTCGGCGTGCCCCACGGGCTCACCGGGTCGCGGCCCGCAGCGGTACGGCCCTCACCACCACCGTGCGGGTGGTCGATCGGGTTCATTGCGACGCCACGCACCGTCGGACGGATACCGCGCCAACGGTTCGCACCGGCCTTGCCGATCTGGCGCAGGCTGTGCTCTTCGTTGCCGACTTCACCGATCGTCGCGCGACACTCGATGTGCACGCGGCGGATTTCGCCCGAACGCAGACGAACCTGCGCGTACACGCCTTCGCGTGCGAGCAGCATCGCCGACGTACCGGCCGAACGCGCCATCTGCGCGCCCTTGCCCGGCAGCATTTCGATGCAGTGAATCGTCGTACCGACCGGAATGTTGCGGATCGGCAGCGTGTTGCCCACGCGAATCGGCGCTTCCGAGCCCGACATCAGTTGCTGGCCCACCGTCACGCCCTTCGGCGCGATGATGTAGCGGCGCTCGCCGTCTGCGTACAGCACGAGCGCGATGTTCGCGCTGCGGTTCGGGTCGTACTCGAAACGCTCGACCTTCGCCGGAATGCCGTCCTTCGTGCGACGGAAATCGATCATGCGGTAGTGCTGCTTGTGACCACCGCCCTGGTGACGCGTCGTGATGCGGCCATTGTTGTTGCGGCCAGCCTTGGAGCTCTGCGTGTCGAGCAGCGCCGCGTGCGGCTTGCCCTTGTGCAGTTCCTTGTTGACCACCTTGACCATCGCGCGGCGACCCGGCGACGTCGGCTTGACTTTGACGATTGCCATGATTACTTGGCCTCCGCTTCAAAGTTGATTTCCTGGCCGGGCTTCAGGCACACGTATGCCTTCTTCACGTCCTTGCGGCGGCCCATCGAACGGCCGAAGCGCTTTTGCTTGCCCTTCTGAACCAGCACGTTGACGGAATCAACTTCAACCTTGAACAGCAGCTCGACAGCCGCCTTCACTTCCTGCTTCGTGGCATCCGGCGCGACTTCGAACACGACTTGCTCGTTCTTGTCGGCAACCAGCGTCGCCTTTTCGGAAATCACCGGTGCGAGCAGGACCTGCATCAAACGATGATCGTTCTTGCGAATCTCGCTCATGACAGCAACTCCTCGATCTGGGCGACCGCAGCCTTCGTGACCAGCACTTTCTTGAAGTAGATCAGCGACAGCGGGTCAGCGTAGCGCGGCTCGACAATCGCCACGTGGGGCAGATTGCGCGACGCGAGGTACAGGTTTTCGTCGACCGTGTCGGTGATGACCAGCACGGAATCGAGACCCATGGCCTTGAACTTGTCGGCCAGCAGCTTGGTCTTCGGCGCTTCGAGGACGATATCCTCGACGACCGACAGACGGCCTTCGCGGGCCAGCTGCGAGAAGATCGAGCAGAGGCCTGCGCGATGCATCTTCTTGTTGACCTTGTGCGAGAAGTTTTCGTCGGGCGAGTTCGGGAAGATCCGACCGCCGCCACGCCACAGCGGGCTCGACGACATACCGGCACGAGCGCGGCCCGTGCCCTTCTGGCGCCACGGCTTCTTGGTCGTGTGCTTGACTTGCTCGCGATCCTTCTGAGCGCGGTTGCCCTGGCGAGCGTTCGCCTGGTATGCAACGACGACCTGGTGGATCAGCGCTTCGTTGTAGTCACGGCCGAACACGACGTCCGACGCATTGACCGCCGCACCTTCCTGACCATTCGCATTCAGGAGCTTGAGTTCCATTATTTCGCCCCCTTCACAGCACGCGTCTTCACGGCCGGCGTCACGAAAACCTTGCCGCCCTTCGCACCCGGAATCGCGCCCTTGACGAGCAGCAGCTTGCGCTCTGCGTCGATACGAGCGATTTCGAGGTTCTGCACCGTCACCGTCACGTCACCCATGTGACCCGTCATGCGCTTGCCCGGGAACACACGGCCCGGATCTTGCGCCATACCGATCGAGCCCGGCACGTTGTGCGAGCGCGAGTTACCGTGCGATGCACGGCCGGAACCGAAGTTGTAGCGCTTGATCGTGCCCGCGTAGCCCTTACCGATCGACACGCCCTGCACGTCGACCTTCTGGCCCACTTCGAACAGATCCGGACCGATCACGGCGCCGTTCGACAACTCGGCGGCCTTGTCGGCTTCGATGCGGAATTCCTTGAGGATTTCACCGGCTTGGACACCGGCTTTGGCGAGATGACCTGCCAGCGGCTTCGTCACGCGCGATGCGCGGCGGGAGCCGAATGCAACCTGCACGGCCGTGTAGCCGTCGGTTTCAACAGTCTTGATCTGCGTCACGCGGTTGTCCGACACGTCGAGCACGGTGACGGGAATCGAATCCCCTTCCGCCGTGAAGATACGGGTCATGCCAACCTTGCGACCTACGAGTCCAAGGCTCATCGTTTTCTCCATTCCCGACTGCGATTGGTCGGGGCTAATTTACAAAACGCCGCAACCCGAAGAGGCTCAGGTCACCGGCTTTTTACGCAAATACGCGAAAAGCCCAACATTATAGCGAGGCTCATCGTTTTTCGCAAGCAATCAAAGACTTAGCGCCATCCGGCGAGCCGCGCGGCGCCGAAAGCCTTCGATCAGCCTTACTGCAGCTTGATTTCCACGTCGACGCCAGCCGGCAGGTCGAGCTTCATCAGCGCGTCGACCGTCTTGTCGGTCGGATCGACGATGTCCATCAGGCGCTGGTGGGTGCGGATTTCGAGCTGATCGCGCGACGTCTTGTTGACGTGCGGCGAACGCAGGATGTCAAAACGCTGGATGCGCGTCGGCAGCGGCACCGGGCCACGGACGATTGCGCCAGTCCGCTTCGCCGTATCGACGATCTCGGCCGCCGATTGATCGATCAGACGATAATCGAAAGCCTTCAGGCGAATGCGGATTTTCTGTTGCTGCATGACGATTCCTTGAAAAGAGCGAGGCGATATTGCATCGCCAGACACCAAAAGAACGCGAAACCCGGAGCCTGCGGGGAGCGAAGCGCCACGTTCCGAACGGTACTTCCACTGCTAAGCCCGCGATTCTACACGAATTTGCGCAGCGATGGGGCGAGTTTGTCGACGACGCAACGGGGCTCCCCAAAAAGACAAACCGGGCGCCAGCACAAACTGGACGCCCGGTTTCGGACGGTACAACTACGTACCGCGGAATCGCGGATCGCCGATATTACTCGATGATCTTGGCGACGACGCCGGCGCCGACGGTGCGGCCGCCTTCGCGGATCGCGAAGCGCAGACCTTCTTCCATCGCGATCGGCGCGATCAGCTTCACCGTGATCGACACGTTGTCGCCCGGCATCACCATTTCCTTGTCCTTCGGCAGCTCGATCGAGCCCGTCACGTCCGTCGTACGGAAGTAGAACTGCGGACGGTAGTTGTTGAAGAACGGCGTGTGACGGCCGCCTTCGTCCTTGCTCAGCACGTACACTTCAGCCGTGAAGTGCGTGTGCGGCGTGATCGAACCCGGCTTCGCCAGAACCTGGCCGCGCTCCACGTCTTCACGCTTCGTGCCGCGCAGCAGGATACCGACGTTGTCGCCTGCCTGACCTTGGTCCAGCAGCTTGCGGAACATTTCCACGCCCGTGCAGGTCGTCTTCGCCGTCGCCTTGATACCGACGATTTCGATTTCCTCGCCGACCTTGACCACGCCACGCTCGACACGACCCGTCACCACCGTACCGCGGCCCGAGATCGAGAACACATCTTCCACCGGCATCAGGAACGCACCATCCACCGCGCGTTCCGGCGTCGGGATGTACGTGTCCAGCGCGTCCGCCAGGTTCATGATCGCCACTTCGCCCAGCTCGCCCTTGTCGCCTTCCAGCGCCAGCTTCGCCGAACCCTTGATGATCGGCGTGTCGTCGCCCGGGAAGTCGTACTTCGACAGCAGTTCGCGCACTTCCATCTCGACCAGCTCGAGCAGCTCGGCGTCGTCCACCATGTCGCACTTGTTCAGGAACACGATGATGTACGGCACGCCGACCTGACGCGCCAGCAGGATGTGCTCACGCGTTTGCGGCATCGGGCCGTCTGCTGCCGAGCACACCAGGATCGCGCCGTCCATCTGCGCCGCGCCCGTGATCATGTTCTTCACGTAGTCGGCGTGGCCCGGGCAGTCGACGTGTGCGTAGTGGCGGTTCGCCGTTTCGTACTCGATGTGCGCCGTGTTGATCGTGATGCCGCGCGCCTTTTCTTCCGGCGCCGCGTCGATTTCGTCGTACTTCTTCGCTTCGCCGCCGAACTTCGCCGACAGAACCGTCGCGATCGCCGCCGTCAGCGTCGTCTTGCCGTGGTCAACGTGACCAATCGTACCAACGTTCACGTGCGGCTTGGTCCGCTCAAACTTCTCTTTTGCCATGATTCTCTTCTTTCAAAAAATAATCAGTTGGTAGATGCAGCTTATTTCGACTTCGCGCTGATGATCGCGTCGGCGACGTTCTTCGGAGCTTCGGCGTAGTGCTTGAACTCCATCGTGTACGTCGCGCGGCCTTGCGTCAGCGAGCGCAGCGACGTCGAGTAGCCGAACATTTCCGACAGCGGCACTTCGGCGCGAACGATCTTGCCGCCGCCGATCATGTCTTCCATGCCCTGGACGATACCGCGACGGCCCGACAGGTCGCCCATCACGTTGCCCATGTAGTCTTCCGGCGTCTCGACTTCGACGGCCATCATCGGCTCGAGCACGACCGGGTTCGCGCGGCGCATTGCTTCCTTGAACGCCATCGAACCGGCCATGCGGAACGCGTTTTCGTTCGAGTCGACGTCGTGGTACGAACCGAACGTCAGGCGAACCTTCACGTCGACGACCGGGAAGCCCGCCAGCACGCCCGACTTCAGCGTGTCCTGGATACCCTTGTCGACCGCCGGGATGTACTCGCGCGGAATCACGCCGCCCTTGATCTCGTCGAAGAACTCGTAGCCCTTGCCCTGCTCGTTCGGCTCGAGCGTGATGACCGCGTGACCGTATTGGCCGCGACCGCCCGACTGCTTGACGAACTTGCCGTCGACGTCCTTCGCCGTCGAGCGGATCGTTTCGCGGTACGCAACCTGCGGCTTGCCGACGGTCGCTTCCACGCCGAATTCACGCTTCATCCGGTCGACCAGAATTTCGAGGTGGAGCTCGCCCATGCCCGAAATGATGGTCTGGCCCGATTCTTCGTCGGTCTGCACGCGGAACGACGGATCTTCCTGCGCCAGACGGTTCAGCGCGAGACCCATCTTTTCCTGGTCAGCCTTCGTCTTCGGCTCGACGGCCTGCGAGATCACCGGCTCCGGGAACACCATGCGCTCGAGCACGATCGGGTGCTGCGGATCGCACAGCGTGTCGCCCGTGGTCGCTTCCTTCAGGCCGACCGCAGCGGCGATGTCGCCTGCGCGGACTTCCTTGATTTCTTCGCGCTGGTTCGCGTGCATCTGCAGAATACGGCCGAGGCGTTCCTTCTTGCCCTTGGTCGAGTTCAGCAGCGTGTCGCCCGAATTGACGACGCCCGAGTACACGCGGAAGAAGATCAGCTGGCCGACGAACGGGTCGGTCATGATCTTGAACGCGAGCGACGAGAACTTCTCTTCGTCGGACGCCTTGCGCTCGGCTGCTTCGCCGCTCTCCAGCTCGCCCTTGACCGGCGGAATGTCGACCGGCGACGGCAGGAAGTCGATCACGGCGTCGAGCATGCGCTGCACGCCCTTGTTCTTGAACGCGGTACCGCACAGCATCGGCTGGATTTCGCACGCGATCGTACGGTCGCGCAGCGCCTTGACGATGTCGGCTTCCGGCAGATCGCCTTCTTCCAGGTACTTGTTCATCAGGTCTTCGCTGGCTTCAGCAGCCACTTCGACCATCTTTTCGCGCCATTCCTTGCAGGTCTCTGCGAGCTCGGCCGGGATGTCGACGTAGTCGAACTTCGTGCCTTGCGACGCTTCGTCCCAAATGATCGCCTTCATCTTCAGCAGGTCGACCACGCCCTTGAAGTTCTCTTCCGAGCCGATCGGCACCACGACCGGAACCGGGTTCGCCTTCAGGCGCAGCTTGAGCTGGTCGTAGACCTTGAAGAAGTTCGCGCCGGTACGGTCCATCTTGTTGACGAACGCGAGACGCGGCACCTTGTACTTGTTCGCCTGGCGCCACACCGTTTCCGACTGCGGCTGCACGCCGCCCACCGCGCAGTACACCATGCACGCGCCGTCGAGCACGCGCATCGAGCGCTCCACTTCAATCGTGAAGTCGACGTGCCCCGGGGTGTCGATGATGTTGATGCGGTGTTCCGGATAGTTGCCGCCCATGCCCTTCCAGAACGCCGTGGTAGCAGCGGACGTGATCGTGATGCCACGCTCCTGTTCCTGCTCCATCCAGTCCATCGTGGCTGCGCCGTCGTGAACTTCACCGATCTTGTGGTTCACGCCGGTGTAAAACAGAATGCGCTCGGTCGTCGTCGTCTTGCCGGCGTCGATGTGAGCGCTAATACCGATGTTGCGGTAGCGCTCGATAGGAGTCTTACGAGCCACTTTGATCCTCTATTGGGTTGGCGCGATGCGACCCTTGTCGCAGCGCGCCTCAACACAAACGGGCGAGGCGCTCGAAAAAGCGCACCCGCCCGGAATTTTTCCGCTAAAAGCCCAGTCCGGCGCTTAGAAACGGAAGTGCGAGAACGCACGGTTGGCTTCCGCCATCCGGTGAACTTCGTCGCGCTTCTTCATCGCGCCGCCGCGGCCTTCAGCCGCTTCGGAGAGTTCACCTGCAAGGCGCAGAGCCATCGACTTCTCGCTACGCTTCTTCGCAGCCTCGCGCAACCAGCGCATCGCCAATGCCATACGACGCGACGGGCGCACTTCGACCGGAACCTGATAGTTCGCACCACCAACGCGACGGCTCTTCACTTCGACCACCGGCTTCACGTTGTTGAGCGCAACCGTGAACACTTCCAGCGGGTCCTTGCCACCCTTGGTCTGGATTTGTTCGAAAGCGCCATAAACGATGCGCTCAGCCACCGACTTCTTGCCGGACAGCATCAGCATGTTCATGAACTTGGCTACATCTACGTTGCCGTACTTCGGATCCGGCAACACTTCCCGCTTGGGGACTTCGCGACGACGCGGCATGTTTCTTCCTTTACCTGTTCAGTTGGAGCTCGAAAGCCCCGCGGCCACCAACTAACCCGATCACATCTGCTCGACTAACCAGCTTGGCCGGGTGACCACTTACTCGACAGCACCGGCAATCCGGCACCACCGCCTTAACCGCCCGGAGGCGATCTCCATTCAGACGCAGCTTACTTCGCAGCCTTCGCACGCTTCGCGCCGTACTTCGAGCGAGCCTGCTTACGGTCCTTGACGCCCTGCGTATCCAGCGAGCCGCGAACCATGTGGTAACGCACACCCGGCAAGTCCTTCACACGGCCGCCGCGGATCAGCACAACCGAGTGCTCCTGCAGGTTGTGGCCTTCACCGCCGATGTACGAAATCACTTCGAAGCCGTTCGTCAGACGAACCTTGGCGACCTTACGGAGTGCCGAGTTCGGCTTCTTCGGCGTCGTCGTGTACACACGGGTGCACACGCCGCGACGCTGGGGGCAGTCCTGCAGGGCCGGGCTCTTGCTCTTCGTCGTTTCCGACGCGCGGCCTTTGCGAACCAGTTGATTGATGGTTGGCATTGTTTATTCCTGAAATTGACCAAAATCGGCACGTCGGCCTCGGGCAAAGCGAAATCCGACGCGCGTGACGCTCCGGAACGCGTGCGCGGCCCCCAGGCTTGCGCCCAGGAATCAACCCACCAAGAACCGGAACCCGGCATGATATTCCGAAAATCCCAAGCGAGTCAACAGCTTGCGTGATTTTTGGTGCCAGAATGCGAAGGCGAGCGCCCCGCGTCATCAGGCCGCTTCGACGACCTCGAGGAGCTCGTCGCCGAAGCGGTCGAGCTTGCGCGCGCCGATGCCCGGAATATGGCGCAGATCGTCGATCGATTCCGGCGCGTTGCGCGCGATCTCCGCGAGCGTCGCGTCGTGAAAGATCACGTACGCCGGCACGCCGTCGCTCTTTGCGGTTTCGGCGCGCCACGTGCGCAGCCGCTCCCAGCACGCGCGCTCGCGCGCGTTCATGCCCGCCGTCGGATCGACGCGCGCGCCGCTGCGGCCCGACGACTGTCGGGTGCGCGCGGGCTTCACGTAGCGGCGCAGCGTGACCGTCTCCTCGCCCTTGAGCACCGGCTTGCTCGCCTCGGTCAGCACGAGCGCGCCGAAGCCGCCGTGATCGACGGCCAAATAGCCGAACGCGACCAGTTGCCGGAAGATCGCGCGCCATTCGGCCTCGGACAGCTCGGCGCCGATGCCGAACGTGCTGAGACTCTCGTGGCCGCGCTGCAACACCTTTTCGGTGCGCGCGCCGCGCAGCACTTCGATCAGGTGGCTCGCGCCGAAATTGAAGCCGCTCGCGCGCTGCGCGCGAAACACGCACGACAGCGCCATCTGCGCCTCGCGCGTCGCGTCCCATGTCGCCGGCGGCTCGAGGCAGGTGTCGCAATTGCCGCACGGCCCGCTCGTCTCGCCGAAATACGCGAGGAGCCGCACGCGGCGGCACGACGCCGTCTCGCACAGCCCGAGCAGCGCGTCGAGCTTCGACGTCTGGACGCGCTTGTGCGTATCGTCCGCGTCCGATTCGTCGATCATCTTGCGCTGCTGGACGACATCGCCGAGCCCGTACGCCATCCATGCGTTCGCCGGCATGCCGTCGCGGCCGGCGCGCCCCGTCTCCTGGTAGTAGCCCTCGACGCTCTTCGGCAAATCCAGGTGCGCGACGAAGCGCACGTCCGGCTTGTCGATGCCCATCCCGAACGCGATCGTCGCGCACATCACGACCCCTTCCTCGCGCTGGAACATCTCCTGGTGCTTCTGCCGGATTCCGAACTCCATTCCCGCGTGATACGGCAGCGCGCGTACCCCCTGCGCCTTCAGCCACTCGGCCGTCTCCTCGACCTTGCGACGCGACAGGCAGTAGACGACCCCCGCGTCGGTCGTGCCGTCCGCGTTCGTGTGCTCCGCGCGGATGAAGTCGAGCAGTTGCGAGCGCGCGTTGTCCTTTTCGACGATCCGGTAACGGATGTTCGGCCGATCGAAGCTCGACACGAAGATCCGTGCGTCGTCGAGCGCGAGGCGCTGGACGATCTCGTCGCGCGTGATCGCGTCGGCGGTCGCCGTGAGCGCGATCCGCGGCACGTCCGGGAAGCGCTCGTGCAGCACCGACAACTGGATGTATTCGGGCCGGAAATCGTGCCCCCACTGTGATACGCAATGCGCCTCGTCGATCGCGAAAAGGCCGATGCGCGCGCGCTCGAGCAGATCGAGGAAGCGCGGCGTCATCAGACGCTCGGGCGCGACGTAGAGCAGATCGATGTCGCCGTCGCGCAGCGCGCGCTCGGTCGCGGCCGCTTCGGCGCCGGAGAGCGTCGAATTCAGATACGCGGCGCGCACGCCGACTTCGGACAGCGCGGCGACCTGATCCTGCATCAGCGCGATCAGCGGCGACACGACGATGCCCGCGCCGCGGCCCGACTCGCTGCGCACGAGCGCCGGAATCTGATAGCAGAGCGACTTGCCGCCGCCCGTCGGCATCAGCACGAGACAGTCGCCGCCCGCCGCAACGTGCTCGACGATCTCGCCCTGTTGACCGCGGAAGGCGGGGTAGCCAAAGACTTCGTTGAGAATTTCGAGCGCGCGGGACATGGATCGGATGATGGACAGCGAAAAGAGCCGGTGGGTGGGATTTTACCAACGTCCCCGCGGCGAAAGGAGGACGGCGGTCACACGTTGTCCGTTCGGCCGACTCGCCGCCGCACGGTTCGCGCATAAAAAAAGCCGCCCGGTCGAAACCGGGCGGCTTCATCAGCAGGCTGGCAAAGCGGCTCGCGCCGCCTCGCTCACTCCGCCGGGTGTTGCGGCTCTTCGGCGGGCGCCGCCGGCGTGCCGAACTCGAACGCTTCTTCCGCTGCGATCTGGTCGAAACGCTCGCGATCAGACAGCTCCTTCGCCTTGCGCGCCTTGTGGAACGCGAGGCCGGTACCGGCCGGAATCAGACGGCCGACGATCACGTTTTCCTTCAGACCGCGCAGATCGTCGCGCTTGCCCATGATCGCCGCTTCCGTCAGCACGCGGGTCGTTTCCTGGAACGATGCCGCGGAGATGAACGAGTCGGTCGACAGCGACGCCTTCGTGATACCCAACAGGATGTTGTCGTACGTTGCCGGGCGCTTGTCCTCGGCGATCATGCGATCGTTCTCGTCCAGCATGTCCGAACGCTCGACCTGCTCGCCGGGGATGAAGCGCGTGTCGCCGTTGTCCACGATCTGCACACGGCGCAGCATCTGACGCACGATCACTTCGATGTGCTTGTCGTTGATCTTCACACCCTGCAGACGGTACACGTCCTGCACTTCGTCGACGATGTAGCGCGACAGCGCCTCGATACCCTGCAGGCGCAGGATGTCGTGCGGATCGGCCGGGCCGTCCACGATCATTTCGCCCTTGTTGACGACCTGACCGTCGTGGACGAGCACCTGCTTTTCCTTTGCGATCAGGAACTCGTGCTGGCTGCCCTCGAGGTCCGTGATGACGAGACGCTGCTTGCCCTTCGTGTCCTTGCCGAACGACACCGTGCCGGTGACTTCCGCGAGGATGCCCGCATCCTTCGGCGAACGCGCTTCGAACAGCTCGGCGACTCGCGGCAGACCACCGGTAATGTCACGGGTCTTCTGCGATTCGGTCGGGATACGTGCGAGCACTTCACCGACCTGCACCTGCTGACCGTCCTTCACGGTGATCAGC
This sequence comes from Burkholderia savannae, assembly GCF_001524445.2. Lineage (NCBI taxonomy): Bacteria > Pseudomonadati > Pseudomonadota > Betaproteobacteria > Burkholderiales > Burkholderiaceae > Burkholderia > Burkholderia savannae. Next base: position 109,092 of record NZ_CP013417.1, on the reverse strand, counting down.
GCGCCGACCTGGAAGCCGATCTGCACCGAGTGCTCCGTGCCCGGGATCTTCACTTCGTCGCCGTTCGCGTCGAGCAGCTTCACCTGCGGACGCACGCTCTTCGCAGCCTGCGAGCCGCGGCGCTTCACGTCGATCACGACGAGGGTCGACAGGCCGGTCACGTCGTCGATCTGCTTCGCGACCGTCACGCCTTCCTCGACGTTTTCGAACTTCACCGTACCGCCGTACTCGGTGATGATCGGGCGCGTCAACGGGTCCCACGTCGCGAGTTGCGTGCCCGCCTTGATCGCCGCGCCGTCGAGCTGCAACAGCGTCGCGCCGTACGGGATCTTGTGACGCTCGCGCTCGCGGCCGATGTCGTCGGTGATCAGCGCCTCGCCCGAACGCGAGATGACGATCTGCTCGCCCTTCGCGTTCGTCACGTAGCGCATCGACGCCGTGAAGCGCACCGTGCCGTTGCTCTTCGCTTCCACCGACGAGGCCACTGCCGCACGCGATGCCGCACCACCGATGTGGAACGTACGCATCGTCAGCTGCGTGCCCGGTTCGCCGATCGACTGCGCGGCGATCACGCCGACCGCTTCGCCGACGTTCACGAGCGAGCCGCGGCCGAGATCGCGGCCGTAGCACGACGCGCACAGGCCGTAGCGCGTTTCGCAGGTCAGCGCCGTGCGCACGCGCACTTCGTCGATGCCGAGACGCTCGATGTCTTCCACCGCCGTTTCGTCGAGCAGCGTGCCCGCTTCGTACAGCGTTTCCTGCGTTTCCGGATTGACGACGTCCGACGCGGCGACGCGGCCGAGGATACGGTCGCGCAGCGCTTCGACGACTTCACCGCCTTCGACGAGCGCCTTCATCGCGACGCCGTTGCTCGTGCCGCAATCGTCCTCGACCACGACGAGATCCTGCGTCACGTCGACGAGACGACGCGTCAGATAACCCGAGTTCGCGGTCTTCAGTGCCGTATCAGCCAGACCCTTACGTGCACCGTGGGTCGAGATGAAGTACTGCAACACGTTCAGGCCTTCGCGGAAGTTCGCGGTAATCGGCGTCTCGATAATCGAGCCGTCCGGCTTCGCCATCAGGCCGCGCATACCGGCCAGCTGACGAATCTGCACCGCCGAACCCCGGGCGCCCGAGTCGGCCATCATGTAGATCGAGTTGAACGACTCCTGGCGCGTCGCGTTGCCGTCGCGGTCCGTCACCGGCTCCGTCGACAGCTGCTCCATCATCGCCTTGCCGACCGCTTCCGACGTCGCCGACCAGATGTCGACCACGTTGTTGTAGCGTTCCTGCGCGGTGACGAGACCCGACATGTACTGGCGGTCGTACTCCTTCACCTTCTTCGCGGCGTCGCCGACGATCGTTTCCTTCTGCGGCGGCACGAGCATGTCGTCCACGCAGATCGAAATGCCGGCGCGCGTCGCGAGACGGAAACCCGACTGCATCAGTTGATCGGCGAACACCACCGTCGCGCGCAGGCCGCACTTGCGGAACGCCGTGTTGATCAGGCGCGAGATTTCCTTTTTCTTCAGCGGCTTGTTCAGCACCGAGAACGGCAGGCCGGCCGGCAGAATTTCCGACAGGATCGCGCGGCCGACGGTCGTCGCGTACAGCGAGATCTTCGGCACGAACTGCGGCGCGCCTTCGGAGGTGTCCTCGTTGCGGACCATTTCGGTGATCCGCACGTTGACGCGCGACGCGAGCTCGACTTCCTTGTTCTCGTACGCGCGGATCACTTCCGACACGCCGGTGAACGACAGGCCTTCACCCTTCGCGTTGATCGCTTCGCGGGTCGCGTAGTACAGACCCAGCACGATATCCTGCGACGGCACGATCGACGGATCGCCGTTGGCCGGGAACAGCACGTTGTTCGACGCGAGCATCAGCGTGCGCGCTTCCATCTGCGCTTCGAGCGACAGCGGCACGTGAACGGCCATCTGGTCACCGTCGAAGTCGGCGTTGAACGCCGCGCAGACGAGCGGGTGCAGCTGGATCGCCTTGCCTTCGATCAGCACCGGCTCGAACGCCTGGATACCGAGACGGTGCAGCGTCGGCGCACGGTTCAGCATCACCGGGTGCTCGCGGATCACCTCTTCGAGGATGTCCCACACCACCGGCGTCTGGTTCTCGACTTCCTTCTTCGCAGCCTTGATGGTCGTAGCTACCCCCATCACTTCCAGCTTGTTGAAGATGAACGGCTTGAACAGCTCGAGCGCCATCAGCTTCGGCAGGCCGCACTGGTGCAGCTTCAGCGTCGGGCCGACCACGATGACCGAACGGCCCGAGTAGTCGACGCGCTTGCCCAGCAGGTTCTGACGGAAACGACCGCCCTTGCCCTTGATCATGTCGGCGAGCGACTTCAGCGGACGCTTGTTCGCGCCCGTCATCGCCTTGCCGCGGCGGCCGTTGTCGAGCAGCGAGTCGACAGCTTCCTGCAGCATCCGCTTTTCGTTGCGAACGATGATTTCCGGGGCCTTCAGCTCGAGCAGACGCTTCAACCGGTTGTTACGGTTGATCACGCGGCGGTACAGGTCGTTCAGGTCCGACGTCGCGAAACGGCCGCCGTCCAGCGGCACGAGCGGACGCAGTTCCGGCGGCAGCACCGGCAGCACTTCGAGGATCATCCACTCGGGCTTGATGCCCGAGCGCTGGAATGCCTCGAGGACCTTCAGGCGCTTCGCGTACTTCTTGATCTTCGCTTCCGAGCCGGTGTTCTTCAGCTCGGTGCGCAGCGTCTCGACCTGCTCGTCGATGTTGATCGCGCGCAGCAGCTCGCGCACGCCTTCCGCGCCCATCTCGGCACGGAATTCGTCGCCGTATTCCTCGACCTTGTTGTAGTAATCCTCTTCGGTCATGATCTGCCGCGCCTTCAGCGGCGTCATGCCCGGTTCGATCACCACGTACGCTTCGAAGTACAGCACGCGCTCGATGTCGCGCAGCGTCATGTCGAGCACCATGCCCAGACGCGACGGCAGCGACTTCAGGAACCAGATGTGCGCGACCGGCGAGGCCAGCTCGATGTGGCCCATCCGCTCGCGGCGCACCTTCGCCAGCGTCACTTCGACGCCGCACTTCTCGCAGATCACGCCGCGGTGCTTCAGGCGCTTGTACTTGCCGCACAGGCACTCGTAGTCCTTGATCGGCCCGAAGATCTTCGCGCAGAAGAGACCATCGCGTTCCGGCTTGAACGTACGGTAGTTGATGGTCTCCGGCTTCTTCACTTCGCCGAACGACCACGAACGGATCTTGTCCGGCGAGGCCAGACCGATCTTGATCGCGTCAAAAACTTCTTCTTGTTGGACTTGCTTGAATAGATCGAGCAGAGCTTTCATTGCTTTCTCTCCGTAGTCCGATTAATTGCGGTCGAGATCGATATCGATACCGAGCGAGCGGATTTCCTTCACCAGCACATTGAAGGATTCCGGCATGCCGGCGTCGATCACGTGGTCGCCCTTGACCAGGTTTTCATAAACCTTGGTCCGGCCGGTCACGTCGTCCGACTTCACCGTCAGCATTTCCTGCAGCACGTAGGACGCGCCATACGCTTCGAGCGCCCACACTTCCATTTCACCGAAACGCTGGCCACCGAACTGCGCCTTACCGCCGAGCGGCTGCTGCGTAACGAGCGAGTACGGGCCCGTCGAACGCGCGTGCATCTTGTCGTCGACCAAGTGGTGCAGCTTCAGGTAGTGCATGTAGCCCACCGTCACGCGGCGCTCGAACGGCTCGCCCGTGCGGCCGTCGTACAGGCGCACCTGGTTCTTCGACGGGTTCATGTCGAGCTGCTCGGCGATGTTGTCCGGGAACGCGAGATCGAGCATCTTCGACATCTCTTCCTCGGTCGCACCGTCGAACACCGGCGTCGCGAACGGCACGCCTTCGCGCAGGTTCTTCGCGAGCTCGAGGATTTCGTCGTCGCTGAAGCTGTCCAGCTCTTCCGCGCGGCCCGACTCGTTGTAGATCTTCGTCAGGAACACGCGCAGTTCCTCGATCTTCGTCTGGCGCGCGAGCATTTCGCCGATACGCCAGCCGAGGCCCTTCGCGGCCCAGCCGAGATGCACTTCCAGAACCTGACCCACGTTCATCCGCGACGGCACGCCGAGCGGGTTCAGCACGACGTCCGCCGGACGGCCGTCGGCCATGTACGGCATGTCTTCAACCGGAACGATCTTCGACACGACACCCTTGTTACCGTGACGGCCTGCCATCTTGTCGCCAGGCTGCAGGCGACGCTTGACCGCGAGGTACACCTTGACCATCTTCAGCACGCCCGGCGGCAGTTCGTCGCCTTGCGTGAGCTTCTTGCGCTTCTCTTCGAACGCGAGGTCGAACTGGTGACGCTTTTCTTCGATCGAGTTCTTGATCGCTTCGAGCTGCGCCGCCGCTTCGTCGTCCGCGAGACGGATGTCGAACCAGTGGTAGTGGTCGAGGTCTTCCAGGTAAGCCTGGTCGATCTTCGTGCCCTTCGCGAGCTTCTTCGGACCACCGTTCGCGACCTTGCCCACGAGCATGCGCGCGAGACGCTGGAACGCGTCGCCTTCCACGATGCGCAGCTGGTCGTTCAGGTCGAGACGGTAGCGCTTCAGTTCGTCGTCGATGATCTGTTGCGCACGCTTGTCGCGCTGGATGCCTTCACGCGTGAACACCTGGACGTCGATCACGGTGCCGCTCATGCCCGACGGCACGCGCAGCGACGTGTCCTTCACGTCCGACGCCTTCTCGCCGAAGATCGCGCGCAGCAGCTTCTCTTCCGGCGTCAGCTGGGTCTCGCCCTTCGGCGTGACCTTGCCGACCAGCACGTCGCCCGCTTCGACTTCCGCACCGATGTACACGATGCCCGATTCGTCGAGACGGCCGAGCTGGACTTCCGCCAGGTTCGAGATGTCGCGCGTGATTTCTTCCGGCCCGAGCTTCGTGTCGCGTGCAACGACGCTCAGCTCTTCGATGTGGATCGACGTGTAGCGATCGTCGGCCACGACCCGCTCCGAGATCAGGATCGAATCCTCGAAGTTGTAGCCGTTCCACGGCATGAACGCGATCAGCATGTTCTGGCCGAGCGCGAGCTCGCCCAGGTCGGTCGACGCGCCGTCGGCCAGCACGTCGCCGCGCGCAACCTTGTCGCCCATCTTCACGATCGGACGCTGATTGATGTTCGTGTTCTGGTTCGAACGCGTGTACTTCATCAGGTTGTAGATGTCGACGCCGACTTCACCCGCGACCGCTTCGTCGTCGTTCACGCGAATCACGATACGGCCCGCGTCGACATAGTCGACGACGCCGCCGCGCAACGCCTGCACCGTCGTGCCCGAGTCGACCGCCACGGTGCGCTCGATGCCGGTACCGACGACGGGCTTCTCCGGACGCAGACACGGCACGGCCTGGCGCTGCATGTTCGAGCCCATCAGCGCGCGGTTCGCATCGTCGTGCTCGAGGAACGGAATCAGCGACGCTGCAACCGACACGATCTGCGACGGCGCCACGTCCATGTATTGGATGCGGTCCGGCGTGACCATCATCGTTTCGCCGGCTTCACGCGACGACACCAGTTCGTCGACGAGCGAGCCGTCGTCGCTGATCGCCGCGTTCGCCTGCGCGATCATGTAACGGCCTTCCTCGATCGCCGACAGATAATCGATCTGGTCGGTCACCTTGCTGTCGACGACCTTGCGGTACGGCGTCTCGAGGAAGCCGTACTCGTTCAGGTGCGCGTACAGCGCGAGCGAGTTGATAAGACCGATGTTCGGACCTTCCGGCGTTTCGATCGGGCACACGCGGCCGTAGTGGGTCGGGTGCACGTCGCGCACTTCGAAGCCCGCGCGCTCGCGCGTCAGGCCGCCCGGGCCCAGTGCGGAAACACGGCGCTTGTGCGTGATTTCCGACAGCGGGTTGGTCTGGTCCATGAACTGCGACAGCTGCGACGAACCGAAGAACTCGCGGATCGCCGACGAAATCGGCTTCGAGTTGATCAGGTCGTGCGGCATCAGGTTTTCGCTCTCGGCCTGGCCGAGGCGTTCCTTCACCGCGCGCTCGACGCGCACGAGGCCCGCGCGGAACTGGTTTTCCGCCAGTTCGCCGACGCAGCGCACGCGCCGGTTGCCGAGGTGGTCGATATCGTCCACTTCGCCCTTGCCGTTGCGCAGCTCGACGAGGATCTTGATCGTCGCGAGGATGTCGTCGTCCTGCAGCGTCATCGGGCCGATGATCTCGTCACGGCCGACGCGGCGGTTGAACTTCATGCGGCCGACCTTCGACAGGTCGTACGCGTCTTCGCTGTAGAACAGGCGGTTGAACAGCGCCTCGACGGCTTCTTCCGTGGGCGGCTCGCCCGGGCGCATCATCCGGTAAATCGCGATGCGCGCGGCCGTCTTGTCGACGGTTTCGTCGACACGCAGCGTCGACGAGATGTACGGGCCCTGGTCCAGATCGTTCGTGTAGAGCGTCTGGATTTCGTTGATCTTCGCTTCGCGCAGCTTCTCGAGCACACCTTCCGTGATCTCGTCGTTCGCGTTCGCGATCACTTCGCCCGTGTCGCCGTCGACAACGTTCTTCGCCAGCACGCGGCCGAGCAGATAGTCTTCGGGCACCGAGATGTACTTGGTCTTCGCGGCTTCGAGATCGCGAATGTGCTTCGCGTTGATCCGCTTGTCCTTCTGGACGATGACCTTGCCTTCGCGATCAGTGATGTCGAAGCGCGCGACTTCGCCGCGCAGGCGCTCGGGCACGAACTCCATCTGCGCGCCTTCGTCCATCAGCGTGAAGTTGTCGAAGACGAAGAAGTTCGCGAGGATCTGTTCCGGCGTGAGGCCGATCGCCTTCAACAGAATCGTGACCGGCATCTTGCGACGACGGTCGACGCGGAAGAACAGCACGTCCTTCGGATCGAATTCGAAGTCGAGCCAAGAGCCGCGGTACGGAATGATCCGCGCGGAGAACAGCAGCTTGCCCGAGCTATGCGTCTTGCCCTTATCGTGTTCGAAGAACACGCCGGGCGACCGGTGCAGCTGCGACACGATCACGCGCTCGGTGCCGTTGATGACGAACGAACCGGTCGGCGTCATGAGCGGAATTTCGCCCATGTACACTTCCTGTTCCTTCACTTCCTTGACGACGGGCTTGCTCGGCGACTCCTTGTCGAGGAGCACGAGGCGCACCTTCGCGCGCAGCGCCGAGCAATAGGTCAGGCCGCGCTGCTGGCATTCCTTGATGTTGAACGCCGGCGACGACAACGCATAGCTCACGAACTCGAGACGAGCAAAGCCGTTATGCGAGACGATGGGAAACACCGACGTGAAGGCCGCCTGCAACCCTTCGGACTTGCGTTGCGCGGTGAGCACATCGGCTTGCAGAAATGTGCTGAATGATTCAAGCTGGGTGGCCAGCAGAAAAGGCACTTGGTGAACGATGGAACGCTTCGCGAAACTCTTGCGAATGCGCTTCTTCTCGGTGAAGGAATATTGCATACGATCTCCGAATCACGACGGGCGCTATCGAGGCGGGATACCTTGACGTGTCAAACCCGAGTGTTCACCGACTGAGACCCGATGGCCGTCCGACGGCACGAGCCGAGAAGCTTGGTGGTTGGCCGCTACCAACCGCTGGCTGACGGCAGCGGATGCCTGTGTTGCCCGCTGCCCGACCAAACTTGCCTTCTGCAGTCGCTTCAGAAGACAAAGAGAATCGCCGATCGATCGTGGATAGGCGTTTTTCTTTGGCTTCTAAGGGGGCTCGTCCAACCTCTTCAAAGAGTGTCAAAACACTGCCCCCACAAAGCACAAAAAGGCCGGCGGTGAAAAACCGCCAGCCTTCGCACAGCGCGTCGAAACTTACTTGATTTCGACCTTCGCGCCAGCTTCTTCCAACTTCTTCTTCGCATCGTCGGCAGCGGCCTTGTCCACGCCTTCCTTGACGGGCTTCGGCGCGCCGTCGACGAGGTCCTTCGCTTCCTTCAGGCCCAGGCCCGTGAGTTCGCGAACGGCCTTGATGACGGAAACCTTGTTGGCGCCGGTTTCAGCCAGAACGACCGTGAATTCGGTCTTTTCTTCAGCAGCAGCAGCCGCGCCGCCGGCAGCCGGGCCAGCAACGGCGACAGCAGCAGCCGACACGCCAAACTTCTCTTCGAACGCCTTGACCAGCTCGTTCAGTTCCAGAACGGTCATCCCTTCGACTGCGGCCAGGATGTCTTCTTTTGCGATTGCCATTTGAAATACTCCTAAATTGAATTCGGATACAGCCAGCGATCAGTGACGCTGATGTGCGTTCGCGCGTAGCAATTACGCAGCTTCGGCTTGCTTCTTCTCGGCGAGCGCGGCCAGAGCGCGCGCAAAGCCGGAAACAGGCGCTTGCATGACGAACAGCAGCTTCGAGAGCAGTTCTTCGCGGCTCGGGATGCTGGCGAGCGCTTGCACGCCTGCCTTGTCCATCACCTTGCCATCGAACGAACCGGCCTTGATGACCAACTTGTCATTGCTCTTGCTGAAGTCGTTGACGACCTTAGCAGCGGCAATTGCATCTTCCGAGATGCCGTAGATCAGGGGACCAGTCATCTGCTCTGCCAGCGGAGCAAACGGCGTACCTTCGACGGCGCGGCGCGCCAGCGTGTTCTTCAGAACGCGCAGGTAAACCTTTTGCTCGCGCGCTTTCGCGCGCAGCGTGGTCAGATCGCCAACCGCAATTCCACGATACTCAGCGAGCACAACGGTCTGGGCCTTCGCAACTTGCGCGGCAACCTCAGCGACGACGGCTTGCTTGTCTTCTCTATTAAGCGGCACGGTTAGCCTCCAGAAACGATACGCTTCGCATGACGCGTCGCGCACCTCGTTCAACAACGGCGTCCGACTCGTTAGGAGTATTTCCGCTGAAGATCGCCGATCTCTCGTCGATCTCTCGCTTCACCACTGCAAAACTCTTTCGGGTTCGCCATCTGCGTTGGCTTGAATTAAGGGAGCGCCCGACTGCTGCATTCCCACCAACGGTCTTTGATAACCGGTCGCTCGATGGTGCTCCTTCGAACGACCGCCCAAAGCCCTTTTGAGCCGCCTCTCCCGGACGCGGCTCGAATACTTCGCTTACTGCGCGGCCAGCGAGCCTTGGTCGACGCGAACGCCGACACCCATCGTGCTCGACAGCGCGATCTTGCGCAGGTACACGCCCTTGCTCGTCGCCGGCTTCGCCTTCTGCAGCGCTTCGATCAGCGCCGACAGGTTCGTGCGCAGCGCGGTCGACTCGAACGATGCACGGCCGATCGTCGCATGGATGATACCGGCCTTGTCGACGCGGAACTGCACCTGACCCGCCTTCGCGTTCTTCACTGCGGTCGCGACATCCGGCGTGACCGTGCCGACCTTCGGGTTCGGCATCAGGCCGCGCGGGCCGAGGATCTGGCCCAGCGTACCGACGATACGCATCGTGTCCGGCGAAGCGATCACGATGTCGAAGTCCATTTGACCGGCCTTGATCTGCTCAGCCAGATCTTCCATGCCGACCACTTCGGCGCCGGCGGCGCGCGCTTGCTCTGCCTTCTCGCCTTGCGCGAACACGGCAACGCGAACCGACTTGCCGGTACCGGCCGGCAGCACGACCGAACCACGAACGACCTGGTCCGACTTCTTCGCGTCGATGCCGAGTTGAACCGCGACGTCGATCGATTCGTTGAACTTCGCGCTCGCGCATTCCTTCACGAGAGCGAGGGCCTCGTCGATCGCGTACAGCTTCTGACGATCGACCTTAGCGGCAAATGCCTGACGGCGCTTCGAGATCTTGGCCATTTACACGCCCTCCACAGTGATGCCCATCGAGCGTGCGCTACCAGCGATGGTGCGAACGGCCGCGTCGAGATCAGCTGCCGTAAGATCCGGCATCTTGGTCTTCGCGATTTCTTCCGCTTGTGCGCGGGTGATCTTGCCGACCTTGTCGGTGTGGGGTTTGCTCGAGCCCTTGTCGACCTTCGCCGCCTTCTTGATCAGAACCGTCGCGGGCGGGGTCTTCATCACGAACGTGAAGCTCTTGTCCGCGTATGCCGTGATGACGACCGGCACCGGCAGGCCCGGCTCCATGCCTTGAGTCTGCGCGTTGAACGCCTTGCAGAACTCCATGATGTTCAGGCCGCGCTGGCCCAGCGCCGGACCGACCGGCGGCGACGGGTTGGCTTTACCTGCAGGGATCTGCAGCTTGATAAAGCCGACAATCTTCTTTGCCATTTGAAAACCTCGTTGGAACGCATGCAAGCGTTCGGTGAGTGATAACGCGGGTTCGTCGTGCGACTACTTGCGCTCCTCAACGGCCATTGACGCGGGCCGTAAGCGCGAAGGTGGGCAGCTCCCGGAGCTGCCCACCTGAACTTGCTCAAACCTTTTCGACCTGCCCGAATTCCAGCTCGACCGGCGTTGCTCGGCCGAAGATGGTGACGGACACCCGAACTCGCGATTTTTCGTAGTTCACTTCTTCGACCGTGCCGTTGAAGTCCGTGAACGGGCCTTCCTTCACGCGCACCATCTCGCCGACTTCGAACAGGGTCTTCGGGCGCGGCTTTTCCACGCCTTCCTGCATTTGCGACATGATTTTTTCGACTTCCCGCGGGGAAATCGGGCTCGGGCGATTGCGCGCCCCGCCGACGAAACCGGTGACCTTCGCGGTGTTTTTCACGAGGTGCCACGTTTCGTCCGTCATTTCCATTTCGACCAGCACGTAGCCGGGGAAGAAACGACGCTCGGTCACCGCCTTGTGACCACCCTTGACTTCAACCACTTCCTCGGTCGGAACCAGGATCTGGCCGAACTTGTCCTGCATGCCGGCACGCTCGATGCGCTCCTGAAGCGCGCGTTGCACGCTCTTCTCCATGCCGGAGTAGGCGTGCACGACGTACCAACGTTTTCCGCTCGGGGATGCCGGAGTATCGCTCATATCATTTCCAACCCAGAATCGCCGAGAAAATCACCCATTCGATGGACTTATCGCTTAGCCAAAGAAAGAGCGCCATGACCAGCACAAAACCGAAGACGACGAGCGTGGTTTGCGTGGCTTCTTTGCGCGTGGGCCAAACGACTTTACGCACTTCGCGATACGAATCCTTCGCAAAAGCGATGAAGCTCTTACCAGGAAGCGATATCAGCGCGACGCCCACACCGGCGACCACCCCCACTGCCAAAGCAGCGCCGCGGACATACCACTCCTTGCCGCCAAGCAAGAAGAAGCCCGCAAATCCGGCCAAGACCAACAATACACCCAGGGCCAGCATCAGCTTATCGCCGGAGGTATTAACAGTTTCGACGGAAGGATTCGCCATAACACTCTAAAACAAACGCCACGCAAAGAAACGTGGCTTATGTGGCAGGGGCAGAGGGAATCGAACCCCCAACCTTCGGTTTTGGAGACCGACGCTCTGCCAGTTGAGCTATACCCCTAGACCATGCTGGGACCGGCTGGCGCCGGCCCCCAAACTGTCGATCAGCGAGTAACTGGCTTACTCGATGATCTTGGCGACGACGCCGGCGCCGACGGTGCGGCCGCCTTCGCGGATCGCGAAGCGCAGACCTTCTTCCATCGCGATCGGCGCGATCAGCTTCACCGTGATCGACACGTTGTCGCCCGGCATCACCATTTCCTTGTCCTTCGGCAGCTCGATCGAGCCCGTCACGTCCGTCGTACGGAAGTAGAACTGCGGACGGTAGTTGTTGAAGAACGGCGTGTGACGGCCGCCTTCGTCCTTGCTCAGCACGTACACTTCAGCCGTGAAGTGCGTGTGCGGCGTGATCGAACCCGGCTTCGCCAGAACCTGGCCGCGCTCCACGTCTTCACGCTTCGTGCCGCGCAGCAGGATACCGACGTTGTCGCCTGCCTGACCTTGGTCCAGCAGCTTGCGGAACATTTCCACGCCCGTGCAGGTCGTCTTCGCCGTCGCCTTGATACCGACGATTTCGATTTCCTCGCCGACCTTGACCACGCCACGCTCGACACGACCCGTCACCACCGTACCGCGGCCCGAGATCGAGAACACATCTTCCACCGGCATCAGGAACGCACCATCCACCGCGCGTTCCGGCGTCGGGATGTACGTGTCCAGCGCGTCCGCCAGGTTCATGATCGCCACTTCGCCCAGCTCGCCCTTGTCGCCTTCCAGCGCCAGCTTCGCCGAACCCTTGATGATCGGCGTGTCGTCGCCCGGGAAGTCGTACTTCGACAGCAGTTCGCGCACTTCCATCTCGACCAGCTCGAGCAGCTCGGCGTCGTCCACCATGTCGCACTTGTTCAGGAACACGATGATGTACGGCACGCCGACCTGACGCGCCAGCAGGATGTGCTCACGCGTTTGCGGCATCGGGCCGTCTGCTGCCGAGCACACCAGGATCGCGCCGTCCATCTGCGCCGCGCCCGTGATCATGTTCTTCACGTAGTCGGCGTGGCCCGGGCAGTCGACGTGTGCGTAGTGGCGGTTCGCCGTTTCGTACTCGATGTGCGCCGTGTTGATCGTGATGCCGCGCGCCTTTTCTTCCGGCGCCGCGTCGATTTCGTCGTACTTCTTCGCTTCGCCGCCGAACTTCGCCGACAGAACCGTCGCGATCGCCGCCGTCAGCGTCGTCTTGCCGTGGTCAACGTGACCAATCGTACCAACGTTCACGTGCGGCTTGGTCCGCTCAAACTTTTCCTTGGCCATTTTCAACTCCCGAAAGGAATTTCACATGTTGCGCCGCGCGCAAACAGACACCGACTACCTGCTGGTGCCCATGGGCAGGATCGAACTGCCGACCTCTCCCTTACCAAGGGAGTGCTCTACCACTGAGCCACATGGGCGCTTTACGTTTCAACTGCCTGAACTGGAGCGGGTGAAGGGAATCGAACCCTCGTCGTAAGCTTGGAAGGCTTCTGCTCTACCATTGAGCTACACCCGCAAGGGCCAGCAACGATTCCCTATACCGCTCTGTGCTTATGTCTTGGTGGAGGAGGTTGGATTCGAACCAACGTAGGCGTAAGCCAACAGATTTACAGTCTGCCCCCTTTAGCCACTCGGGCACCCCTCCGTAGAGAACTGACGATTATGGGGGTACATCGAATTCGTGTCAAGCGCGTCGTTGAGATTATTTGCATCTTCTTCGAGCGCACCGATGTCGTTCAACCTGCGCCGCCGTTTTTCAGTTGTCATTGCATCGGCAACAGGACCGAGCTTGCGGACTACTGAATCCAACGGGACGTCTGGTACCGCCTGTCGTCGCCCCCCCGTCTGCCCGGCAAAAAACGCGCCGGAAAACGGAAGACCTGAATCATACGGCGTTGGAAGAACGCCGCCAAGTGCCAAACGGCGATTGGGCTCGAAAAGAAATCGTCACGGATGTAAAAGTAGAATCAATAATCTGGCCCCGAATATGAATCTCCGCTTGCAGGGTTAGGCGTGCGCAAGCGTCGACACAAGCGCATTGCCGCTGTCGAGCGCATGTCACTGCTGTTGCCAACTGGCCCGAGCCAGAGCTGGCGGATGGACTTTGTCGCTGACGGGTGAGCTCATGAGCAGCGCTTGCACTGCCTGAATGTGGTCGACGACTACACGCGCAAATGCCGGGTTATCGAGGTCAACACCCCGTTGTCCTGACTTCGCGCGGTACAGGTTTGCAGCGCTTGGACAAGATGCGTGGGTTGCCTACCTCGATCACCGTTGATAGCGGCTCGGAGTTCGCGGCGAAGCACTGGATGCCTGGGCCTATGATGTCCGCATACGCAGCACCAGCTTTAACCTCGGACTCACGCACCGGATTGGACTAGACGCGAGGGCTGGTCGAATCCCAAGAGCGCGTGCGTACCGTCCGAGAGGCCCGCCCGCGCTCGAGCGAGAAGGGAGTCGAGGCGGGAGTTGGAGCGCGAGGCTCCTGCCGAGGGCGTTCAGGGGATTGGCGAAGGCGTAAAAAGCAAAACCCCCGCCGGCGAGGGCGGGGGTTTTCAGAGGGGAGCCTGACGATTACCTACTTTCACACGGGCAATCCGCACTATCATCGGCGTGGAGTCGTTTCACGGTCCTGTTCGGGATGGGAAGGGGTGGGACCGACTCGCTATGGTCATCAGGCAAAGAGGGTTGTTCTGCTGGCGCGGCCAACAGAACCAATCTGGGAAGAAGCAGTAATCTTGGGTGGGTTGTGAGGTTGTATCTCACACATACGCGGTACTTCAACCGCAGTACGTCGAGCGCCTTGCACTCGACACTCGATATCCGTGAGCGCTGACGCGCCAACGACTACCGAGACAGACTTGTTATAGGATCAAGCCTTACGGGCAATTAGTATCGGTTAGCTGAACGCATTACTGCGCTTACACACCCGACCTATCAACGTCCTGGTCTCGAACGACCCTTCAAGGGGATCAAGTCCCCGGGGAAGTCTCATCTTAAGGCGAGTTTCCCGCTTAGATGCTTTCAGCGGTTATCTCTTCCGAACATAGCTACCCGGCGATGCGACTGGCGTCACAACCGGTACACCAGAGGTTCGTCCACTCCGGTCCTCTCGTACTAGGAGCAGCCCCCTTCAAACTTCCAACGCCCACGGCAGATAGGGACCAAACTGTCTCACGACGTTTTAAACCCAGCTCACGTACCTCTTTAAATGGCGAACAGCCATACCCTTGGGACCGGCTACAGCCCCAGGATGAGATGAGCCGACATCGAGGTGCCAAACACCGCCGTCGATATGAACTCTTGGGCGGTATCAGCCTGTTATCCCCAGAGTACCTTTTATCCGTTGAGCGATGGCCCTTCCATACAGAACCACCGGATCACTATGACCTGCTTTCGCACCTGCTCGACTTGTCGGTCTCGCAGTTAAGCACGCTTATGCCATTGCACTATCAGCACGATTTCCGACCGTACCTAGCGTACCTTCGTACTCCTCCGTTACGCTTTGGGAGGAGACCGCCCCAGTCAAACTGCCTACCATGCACTGTCCCCGACCCGGATCACGGGCCAAGGTTAGAACCTCAAACAAACCAGGGTGGTATTTCAAGGACGGCTCCACCGAAACTAGCGTTCCGGTTTCATAGCCTCCCACCTATCCTACACAGATCGGTTCAAAGTCCAATGCAAAGCTACAGTAAAGGTTCATGGGGTCTTTCCGTCTAGCCGCGGGTAGATTGCATCATCACAAACACTTCAACTTCGCTGAGTCTCGGGAGGAGACAGTGTGGCCATCGTTACGCCATTCGTGCAGGTCGGAACTTACCCGACAAGGAATTTCGCTACCTTAGGACCGTTATAGTTACGGCCGCCGTTTACCGGGACTTCAATCAAGAGCTTGCACCCCATCATTTAATCTTCCGGCACCGGGCAGGCGTCACACCCTATACGTCCACTTTCGTGTTTGCAGAGTGCTGTGTTTTTATTAAACAGTCGCAGCCACCAGTTTATTGCAACCCCTTCACCCTTTGCGCGCAGGCGCATCAAGCTACCAGGGCGTACCTTATCCCGAAGTTACGGTACCAATTTGCCGAGTTCCTTCTCCCGAGTTCTCTCAAGCGCCTTAGAATACTCATCTCGCCCACCTGTGTCGGTTTGCGGTACGGTCATCGTTAAACTGAAGCTTAGAGGCTTTTCTTGGAACCACTTCCAATTGCTTCGCTTCCTAAGAAGCTCGCGCCACACCCTTGAATTCCGCGCCCGGATTTGCCTAAGCGCCTTCTCCAATGCAGCGACCGGGACTTCCAACACCCGGACAACCTTCCGCGATCCGTCCCCCCATCGCATTTAACAATGGTGCAGGAATATTGACCTGCTTCCCATCAGCTACGCATTTCTGCCTCGCCTTAGGGGCCGACTCACCCTACGCCGATGAACGTTGCGTAGGAAACCTTGGGCTTACGGCGAGGGGGCCTTTCACCCCCTTTATCGCTACTCATGTCAGCATTCGCACTTCCGATACCTCCAGCACGCTTTTCAACGCACCTTCGCAGGCTTACGGAACGCTCTCCTACCATGCGTGCAAAGCACGCATCCGCAGCTTCGGTATATGGCTTAGCCCCGTTACATCTTCCGCGCAGGACGACTCGATCAGTGAGCTATTACGCTTTCTTTAAAGGGTGGCTGCTTCTAAGCCAACCTCCTGACTGTTTTAGCCTTCCCACTTCGTTTCCCACTTAGCCATATTTGGGGACCTTAGCTGGCGGTCTGGGTTGTTTCCCTCTTGACACCGGACGTTAGCACCCGATGTCTGTCTCCCGTGATTGCACTCTTCGGTATTCGGAGTTTGCTATGGCGGGGTAATCTGCAATAGACCCCCCAACCATGACAGTGCTCTACCCCCGAAGGTGAGACACGAGGCACTACCTAAATAGTTTTCGGAGAGAACCAGCTATTTCCAAGTTTGTTTAGCCTTTCACCCCTATCCACAGCTCATCCCCTAACTTTTCAACGTTAGTGGGTTCGGACCTCCAGTACGTGTTACCGCACCTTCATCCTGGCCATGGATAGATCACTTGGTTTCGGGTCTACGCCCAGCAACTGAACGCCCTATTCGGACTCGCTTTCGCTACGCCTGCCCTATTCGGTTAAGCTTGCTACTGAACGTAAGTCGCTGACCCATTATACAAAAGGTACGCCGTCACCCCTTACGAGGCTCCGACTGTTTGTATGCATGCGGTTTCAGGATCTATTTCACTCCCCTCCCGGGGTTCTTTTCGCCTTTCCCTCACGGTACTGGTTCACTATCGGTCGATCACGAGTATTTAGCCTTGGAGGATGGTCCCCCCATCTTCAGACAGGATTTCACGTGTCCCGCCCTACTTGTCGTACACCTAGTTCTTCCATACTGTTTTCGTCTACAGGGCTATCACCTGCTATGGCCGCACTTTCCAGAGCGTTCGACTAACAATACAGATAAAGAGTACAGGCTCTTCCCATTTCGCTCGCCACTACTTTGGGAATCTCGGTTGATTTCTTTTCCTGCGGTTACTTAGATGTTTCAGTTCACCGCGTTCGCCTCACATGACCTATGTATTCAGCCATGGATACTCCAAAAGGAGTGGGTTTCCCCATTCGGACATCTACGGATCAAAGCTCGTTTGCCAGCTCCCCGTAGCTTTTCGCAGGCTACCGCGTCCTTCATCGCCTGTGATCGCCAAGGCATCCACCACATGCACTTGTTCGCTTGACCCTATAACGAGTCTGTCTCATGTCGGCCATCGTTAGCGCTTTAGCGCTTACGAGGGCCCCATCCCCGCATGGGGGACGACAGTCGCTACAGGTTGAGTTCTCGCGTTGTGCCGTATTCCAAAATTGATGTCGGTCCGGCGTTAGCGCTTTAGCGCTTACGCCGGCCCCACTCCCGAAGGGAGTAGACCCGAATCATCTTGAGATACATCGATACAATCACAACCCGGATAGTTTCCACGTCCATCTCATTAGACGCTTCCGCTATCCAAATTACTTACTTCTTCCAGATTGTTAAAGAACGACAGCCGATACATACTACGTATCACTCTGACTGGCTCAATCGCCAATGGGGAATACTCGATTCGTTCTCTCGAACCCAATCAAATATTCTCCATTGGGACTCCCTTCGGGAGTGAGATGCTCGTAAGCGCTGAAGCACTAACGAGCACCGCAATTGGTGGAGGCAGACGGGATCGAACCGACGACCCCCTGCTTGCAAAGCAGGTGCTCTCCCAGCTGAGCTATGCCCCCTACAGAGACTTCACCCAGGTTTCCTGCGCCAGACAACTTGGTGGGTCTGGTTGGATTCGAACCAACGACCCCCGCCTTATCAAGACGGTGCTCTAACCGACTGAGCTACAGACCCCTGAGTCTGTCTTGATTACAGCCGATAAGCGTGAGCGCTCAACTTCGCGGAAATAAGCTCGAGAAAGGAGGTGATCCAGCCGCACCTTCCGATACGGCTACCTTGTTACGACTTCACCCCAGTCATGAATCCTACCGTGGTGACCGTCCTCCTTGCGGTTAGACTAGCCACTTCTGGTAAAACCCACTCCCATGGTGTGACGGGCGGTGTGTACAAGACCCGGGAACGTATTCACCGCGGCATGCTGATCCGCGATTACTAGCGATTCCAGCTTCATGCACTCGAGTTGCAGAGTGCAATCCGGACTACGATCGGTTTTCTGGGATTGGCTCCCCCTCGCGGGTTGGCGACCCTCTGTTCCGACCATTGTATGACGTGTGAAGCCCTACCCATAAGGGCCATGAGGACTTGACGTCATCCCCACCTTCCTCCGGTTTGTCACCGGCAGTCTCCTTAGAGTGCTCTTGCGTAGCAACTAAGGACAAGGGTTGCGCTCGTTGCGGGACTTAACCCAACATCTCACGACACGAGCTGACGACAGCCATGCAGCACCTGTGCGCCGGTTCTCTTTCGAGCACTCCCGCCTCTCAGCAGGATTCCGACCATGTCAAGGGTAGGTAAGGTTTTTCGCGTTGCATCGAATTAATCCACATCATCCACCGCTTGTGCGGGTCCCCGTCAATTCCTTTGAGTTTTAATCTTGCGACCGTACTCCCCAGGCGGTCAACTTCACGCGTTAGCTACGTTACTAAGGAAATGAATCCCCAACAACTAGTTGACATCGTTTAGGGCGTGGACTACCAGGGTATCTAATCCTGTTTGCTCCCCACGCTTTCGTGCATGAGCGTCAGTATTGGCCCAGGGGGCTGCCTTCGCCATCGGTATTCCTCCACATCTCTACGCATTTCACTGCTACACGTGGAATTCTACCCCCCTCTGCCATACTCTAGCCTGCCAGTCACCAATGCAGTTCCCAGGTTGAGCCCGGGGATTTCACATCGGTCTTAGCAAACCGCCTGCGCACGCTTTACGCCCAGTAATTCCGATTAACGCTCGCACCCTACGTATTACCGCGGCTGCTGGCACGTAGTTAGCCGGTGCTTATTCTTCCGGTACCGTCATCCCCCTAGGGTATTAGCCCAAAGGTTTTCTTTCCGGACAAAAGTGCTTTACAACCCGAAGGCCTTCTTCACACACGCGGCATTGCTGGATCAGGGTTGCCCCCATTGTCCAAAATTCCCCACTGCTGCCTCCCGTAGGAGTCTGGGCCGTGTCTCAGTCCCAGTGTGGCTGGTCGTCCTCTCAGACCAGCTACTGATCGTCGCCTTGGTAGGCCTTTACCCCACCAACTAGCTAATCAGCCATCGGCCAACCCTATAGCGCGAGGCCCGAAGGTCCCCCGCTTTCATCCGTAGATCGTATGCGGTATTAATCCGGCTTTCGCCGGGCTATCCCCCACTACAGGACATGTTCCGATGTTTTACTCACCCGTTCGCCACTCGCCACCAGGTGCAAGCACCCGTGCTGCCGTTCGACTTGCATGTGTAAGGCATGCCGCCAGCGTTCAATCTGAGCCAGGATCAAACTCTTCAGTTCAATTCCTGTTACTGTTTTCGGTTGTTTCCAACCGGTCGCTCACTCAAAGCTGACAGGTATATGAATTGCTTCATAAACCTGACTTACTTTAGTGTGAGACTCTTGATACTTTTGCTTGCGATCCAAGGATCGCCCGCTTCCATCAAGCGCCCACACTTATCGGCTGTTCATTGTTAAAGAGCACATCTGCGAGAAGACTTCACTACTTTCTGCCGCCTTCTCAGCAGCGCTGCGTTGTCTGCAGCAGAGAAGCGAGATTATGATCACTTATTCGCAGCGCGTCAACAACTTTTTTACTACCGCGTCGCGCTCCGCCCTGATCACCTTTCCGTGCCGCCGGCCGGCTACCGCTTCGACCGTACCACCTCGGCATCGGAACTTCCCGCTTCCCCTCTCGCGCCGCGTTCGGCTTGGCGCGAAAGAGGCGTGATTGTAGGCAGCACTCGGCTTTCACGCAAGCCCTTTTTAAGGGTTTCATCAAAATTCTTGTGTCGCCGCGGCTTACCGTGTCGGCGCAGCACGCTCAACGGCGCCGAGCCGCCGCCGCCAGCCGCTCCAGCGGCACCGCGTCGGCCATCGCCGCGTACCCCGCATCGCTCGGATGAATGTCGTCGCCGCTGTTGTAGCGGCGCTGGAGTGCCGACGGCTTCGCGGGGTCGCGCAACGCGACGTCGAAATCCACGACACCGTCAAATGCGCCCGACGTCCGAATCCACTCGTTGACTTCACGGCGGATCGCTTCGCGCGCCGGCGGCAGCGACGCGGGCGTCAGCGTTGCGCCGAACACCGCGACGCCGCGCGCGTGCGCGGCGGCAATCACCCGGCGGTAGCCTGCGATCAGCGACTGCGCGTCGACCTGCGTGTGCGGCGCATCGCAATCGAGCCCCGACCGCGCCGGCATCGCCGCAAAATTGATGTCGTTGATGCCGATCAGCAGCACTGCGGCCTTCACGCTGGCGCGCGCCAGCGCGTCGCGCTCGAAGCGGCGCTCGAGCGCGACGCCGTAGCAGCGGGAGTCGCTCAGCAGCCGGTTTCCGCTGATGCCGAGATTCACCACGCCGATGTCGTGCTCGCCCGAGCGCTCGAGCCGCGCCGCGAACGCGTCCGGCCAGCGCCGATTGCGGTTCAGGCTCGAGCGCATGCCGTCCGTGATCGAATCGCCGATCGCCACGATCGTCGCGGCGCCCGGCCGCGACGCCTCGACCGCAAGCTCGGCCACCCACGCGGATTGCGTGAAGCGCGTCAGGTAGGCGTCGGGCGCGGCGTCGCTCGCGTGATTACCCGGCGTCGACACGTAATTGACCTGATTCGAGACGCGGTGCCAAACCGCCATCGTCTGGCGACTGCCCATATACAGGCTGAGTGCGTATGGCGCGCCCGCCGTCACGTCGAATGCGGCCGGATCGCTTTCCCGCTCCTCGCCGGGCGGCACTTCGATCGCGCGCCGACCGCCGAACGTCATCGTCGTCGAACTGCCGGCCGCGATCGCCGCGCCGCCCGACGAGCGAGCGATGCTCGCCTCGCCGATCACGAGCGGCGTCTTGCCGTATGCGTTGCTCACACGAATGCGGACCGCTCGCCCCGCGAGCGTCGGATAAACGATCTGGCGGATCGTGCGCCCCGCGACGTCCGGCGCGCGATACAACGGCGGCGGCGCCGCGAGATCCGGGATCGGCTGCAGCGCCGTCGCCCAGGACGCGACCCAGCGCGCCGGCTGCGCGGGCGCGTCGGCTTGCGCGGCGCTTGCCGTCTGCGATGCAGCGAGCGCGAGACAGCACGAAAAGCACGAAAGAGCGGAAAGCCAGCGGCGAGACGTCATTCGATACTCCTCACGGCAAAGCTTCGAATTTTGCCTGAACTCGGGTTGCGCGCTCCGTTGGTTGCGGGGAAGTCGGCTGCGGCGGCGCTTGTCAGCTGCGGCGCTGCGTTTCGCGGGCTTCGTTTCCGGTTGCCGGTTGCCGGTTGCCGGTTGCCGGTTGCCGGTCGCCGGTCGCCGGTCGCCGGTCGCCGGTCGCCGGTCGCCGGTCGCCGGTCGCCGGTCGCCGGTCGCCGGTCGCCGGTCGCCGGTCGCCGGTCTGCAGTCTATCGATCCCCCGTTCAGTTTAGTAGAGCCCGACCCCGGACTTCGGCGACTTCGGCGACTTCGGCGACTTCGGCGACTTCGGCGACTTCGGCGACTTCGGCGACTTCGGCCACTTCGGCCACTTCGGCCACTTCGGCAGACCAATGAACCCGCACGATGGTTGACCGGCCTCGCTGGAATGAAAATCCGCCACCCGCGCCGCGGCCCGATGCAGTTCACACGCGAAGCAGCGGCCCGCCCGCGGCAAATCGCCGTCGCCCGGTCCGCGAATCTCGGCGATCCGCTAAAATGATCTATTAACCGACCGGTCGGTTGATTTATACTGCGTGAACATTCCACCTGGACGAGAACATCGCCATGTACACGCAATCCCTCGACATCCCCGGCAACGTCGCGCCGCTCGATGCCGCCGCCGATTCGCCCGAACAGGCCAGATTCGATGCCGTCGTCGCCGCCGACGGCAAGATCGAACCGCAGGACTGGATGCCCGACGCGTACCGCAAGACCCTCGTGCGGCAGATTTCGCAGCACGCGCACTCGGAGGTCGTCGGCATGCTGCCGGAAGGCAACTGGATCACGCGCGCGCCGAGCCTCAAGCGCAAGGCGATCCTGCTCGCGAAGGTCCAGGACGAAGCCGGTCACGGCCTCTATCTATATAGCGCCGCGGAAACGCTCGGCGTGTCGCGCGACGCGCTGATCGACGCGCTGCACGCAGGCAAGGCCAAGTATTCGAGCATCTTCAATTACCCGACCCTCACGTGGGCGGACGTCGGCGTGATCGGCTGGCTCGTCGACGGCGCCGCGATCATGAACCAGATTCCGCTCTGCCGCTGCACGTACGGCCCGTACGCGCGCGCGATGATCCGCGTCTGCAAGGAGGAATCGTTCCATCAGCGGCAAGGCTTCGACGCGCTGCTCGCGATGATGAAGGGCACCGATGCGCAGCGCGCGATGGTGCAGGACGCGGTGAACCGCTGGTGGGCGCCCGTGCTGATGATGTTCGGTCCGCCCGATGCCGATTCCGTCCACAGCAACCAGTCGGCCAAATGGGGAATCAAGCGCATCTCGAATGACGATCTGCGGCAGAAGTTCGTCGACGCGACGGTCGAGCAGGCGAAAGTGCTCGGCGTCACGCTGCCCGACCCCGACCTCAAGTGGAACGACGCGCGCGGCCATTTCGACTACGGCGCGCTCGACTGGGACGAATTCCGGCGCGTCGTCAACGGCGACGGCCCGTGCAACAAGGAGCGCCTCGCGACCCGCGTGAAGGCGCACGAGAACGGCGCGTGGGTCCGCGAGGCCGCGCTCGCGCACGAGGAAAAGCGCCGCCGCCGCGCGCAACAGCAAGCGGCATGACGCGCGCGAAGCGCGGCGCCGCCTTCCGTATTCAGGAGATTCAGGAGAAAGCGATGAACCAAGAATGGCCAATCTGGGAAGTCTTCGTGCGCAGCAAGCAAGGGCTCGACCACAAGCACTGCGGAAGCCTGCACGCGGCCGACGCGTCGATGGCGCTGCACATGGCGCGCGACGTCTACACGCGCCGCCAGGAAGGCGTGAGCATCTGGGTCGTGCCGTCGGCGGCGATCACCGCGTCCGATCCGAACGAGAAGGCCGAGATGTTCGAGCCGGCGGGCGACAAGATCTATCGCCATCCGACCTTCTACACGCTGCCCGACGAAGTCAACCACATGTGAGCGGCAGGCCATGACGACGACCCCACAACATCTCGCCTACGTGCTGCGCCTCGCCGACAACGCGCTGATCCTCGGTCAGCGCAACGCCGAATGGTGCGGGCACGGCCCGGTCCTCGAGGAAGACATCGCGCTCACGAACATGAGCCTCGACCTGATCGGCCAGGCGCGCCTGCTGTATACGCACGCGGCCGAGCTCGAACGGCAGCTCAGCGGCGCCGCGCGGACCGAGGACGACTATGCGTACTCGCGCACCGAGCGCGAATTCGCGAACTACACGTTCGTCGAGCTGCCGCACTACGGCCCGCTCAGCGGCACCGCGCACGCGGAGCTCGACTATGCGGTGACCGTCGCGCGCAACTTCCTCTACGCGGCGCTGATGCTGCACGTGTGGACTGCGCTCGAGACGTCGAGCGACGCTCAGCTCGCGGCGATCGCGGCGAAATCGGTGAAGGAGACGCGCTACCACGAGCACCACGCGCGCGAATGGCTGATCCGCTTCGGCGACGGCACCGACGAATCGCATCGCCGCGCGCAGGCCGCGCTCGACTATCTGATGCCGTATACGCGCGAATTCTTCGCGGCGGACGCGATCGACGACGCGGCGGCCGCGGCCGGCATCGGGCCCGCCATCGCGTCGATCGAGCCGGCGTGGCGCGCGGACGTCGACGCGACCCTCGCCGAGGCGACGCTCGCGCCGCCCGCGGCCGGCCAGTACGTGTCGACCGGCAAGCGCGGCGAGCACTCGGAGCACATGGGTTATCTGCTCGCCGAGTTGCAGAGCGTCGCGCGCCAGCATCCGGGCGCGACCTGGTGAAGCCGCGCGCGACGAATGACGAACGACGGAGCCAGACGATGTCCGCCCTCCCCGCATCCGCCCTCGCCTCGACGGCCGCCGCCGTCGACCGCCCGCGCGACGGCCGCGCCGCCGCCCGCGGCGGCGATCCGCTCGTCGCCCGCGCATGGGACGCGCTCGAAGCCGTGCCCGATCCGGAAATCCCGGTCGTGTCGATCCGCGAGCTCGGCATCCTGCGCGACGTGCGCCGCGCCGCCGACGGCGTCGTCGAAGTCGTGATCACGCCGACCTACTCCGGCTGCCCGGCGATGCAGCAGATCGCCGAGGACATCGACGCCGCGCTGCGGCAAGCCGGCGTCGCGCCGCACCGGATCGCGACCGTGCTCGCGCCCGCGTGGACGACCGACTGGATCACCGCCGACGCCCGCGAAAAACTCCGCGCGTACGGCATCGCGCCGCCCGCCGGCCAGTGCGGCGGCGATGGCGGCGGCGACGGCGGCGACGGCGATGCGCGCGGCGGCCCTGCCCACCGCCGCGCCGTCCGCTTCATGCCGAAGCCGCTCGCCGCGCCCGTCTGCCCGCGCTGCGGCTCAGCGCACACCGAGCGGCTCGCGCAGTTCGCGTCGACCGCGTGCAAGGCGCTCTACCGCTGCGTCGACTGCCGCGAACCCTTCGACTACTTCAAACCTTATTGAATATGGCGACTCCGCAATTCCATCCGCTGCGCATCCGCGACGTGCGGCCCGAGACCGCCGACGCCGTCACGGTGTCGTTCGAGGTGCCGCCCGAGCTGCGCGACGCGTACCGCTTCACGCAAGGCCAGTTCGTCACGCTGAAGGCGCATATCGACGGCGAGGAGACCCGCCGCTCGTACTCGATCTGCGTCGGCACGACCGACTACGACCGCGACGGCGAGTTGCGCATCGGCATCAAGCGCGTGCGCGGCGGCCGCTTCTCGAACTTCGCGTTCGATACGCTCGAGCCCGGCCACACGATCGACGTGATGACGCCGGACGGCCGCTTCTTCACGCACCTGAACGCCGAGCACGGCAAGCAGTACGTCGCGTTCGCGGGCGGCTCGGGGATCACGCCCGTGCTCGCGATCATCAAGACGACGCTCGAGCTCGAGCCGCGGAGCGCGTTCACGCTGATCTACGGCAACCGCAGCGTCGATTCGATCATGTTCGCCGAGGAGCTCGAGGATCTGAAGAACCGCTTCATGCAGCGATTCGCGCTGTATCACGTGCTGTCGGACGACGTGCAGGACGTCGAGCTCTTCAACGGCGTGCTCGATCAGGCGAAGTGCGCGGCGTTCATCGATTCGCTCGTGCCGGCCGAGACGATCGACGAAGCGTTCATCTGCGGCCCCGCGCCGATGATGGACGCCGCCGAGGCCGCGCTCGCCGCGGCCGGCGTGCCGCACGAGCGGGTGCACGTCGAGCGCTTCGGCACGCCGCTGCCGCAGGCGGGCGTGCCCGCCGTCGAGATTACCGACGACACGCCCGCCGCCGATCTCGAAATCGTGCTCGACGGCAAGAAACGCAAGCTGCGCCTGCCGTACGAAGGCGTGAGCCTCCTCGACGTCGGGCTGCGCGCGGGCCTCGCGCTGCCGTACGCGTGCAAGGGCGGCGTGTGCTGCACGTGCCGCGCGAAGGTGCTCGAAGGCGAGGTGCGGATGGAAAAGAACTACACGCTCGAGCCGCGGGAAATCGCCGACGGCTTCGTGCTCACCTGCCAGTGCCATCCCGTCAGCGGCAAGGTGGTCGTCAGTTACGACGAACGGTAAGCGGCGTCTTGCCGCGCGGTTACGCGCCGCCCCCCATCTCGCTTACACTAGGGGCCGCCTGCGGGCCGGACGCGCGAAGCGCCGGCACCCGGGCGGCTTTTCTCATGTTGACGACAGGCCAATGAGCACCATCCACGTGACCATGGGCGGCTCCGCCGCCGCTTCCCTGCGCATCGCGCTCGCCGACGCGGGCCGCGACGAAAGCGTCGTCGAGCTGTTCGACGATCTGTCCGTCGGCCCGCTGCGCGGCGCCGACGACACGCCGGACGTGCGCGCCGCGTTCTGGGAACGCGCGATCGGCGACGTGCAGCAGGACTGGGCGGCGGGGCTCGGCGACGATTTCGCGAAGCTCGAGGCGCTCGCGGCCGGCACGGGCCAGATCGTCGTGTGGCACGCGCACAGCGTGGCCGATCAACTGATGCTGCGGCGCGTCGCCTACCATCTGCGCAACGCGCCGCAGCGCCTGAACGAGGTGCGGCTGTCGAGCACGGACATCGACGATCCGCAGTCGTGGGTGCGGCTGCGCGCCGACCAGGCGACAGCCGCCGGCATCTTCTCGCCCGCGCAGCTCGCCGCGAAGCTGCCGGAGGCGGCGCCGATCTCGGTGCTGCGGATCAGCCGGCTCGCGCTCGAATGGCAGGAAGCGAAGCAGACGAACGCCGAGCTGCGCTACTGGATCTGCAACACGTTCAAGAGCGGCCATTACGCCGACATCGACGCGCTCGTGCTCGAACACGCGCCCGACGAATGGGGGCCCGCCGCGCGCACGGTCGGCGCGGTGATGGCGTTCGCCGACCGCGGCCACCTGTTCGTCGGCGACGTGATCGCGTTCTGGCGCTGCCGCGAGCTCGCGGCGGCCGGCCGCGTCGAACTGCAGGGCGACGCGCGCTCGATCGAAGACCTGAAAACGGCGACGCTGCGCGTCACGCCCGCCGTCGCCGTTCCCCGCTAACCCGAACCCGCATCACGCGTCGAATCACATGGCCCGCACCCGAGCCCCCGATCACGAATCCCAGCGCGAGCAGATCCTCGATCTCGCCGCCGCCAAGTTCGCGCAGACGAGCTACCCGAGCACGTCGATGACCGATCTCGCGAACGCGAGCGGCACGTCGAAGGCGCGCCTCTATCACTATTACGAAGGCAAGGAAGCGATCCTGTTCGATCTGCTCGACCGCTACACGAAGCGGCTGATGCTGATCATCGCCGAGGTCGAAGGCGCGAGCCAGCGGCGCGGGCTCACCGAGCGCGAGGCGTTCGCCGAACTCGTGCGCGCGTTCCTCGCCGAATACGAGACGTCGCACAGCCGCCATGTCGCGCTGCTGAACGACGTGAAGTATCTCGAGGAAGCGCAACGCCGGATCATTCTCGACCGCCAGCGCGACATCGTCGCCGCGTTCGCGCGCCAGCTCGCGCGCGCGTATCCGGAGCGGATCTCGACGGACAACCAGACGCCCGTGACGATGATGGTGTTCGGGATGATCAACTGGACGTTCACGTGGCTGAAGCCGGGCGGGCGCCTCGGCTATCGCGATTTCGCCGAGCAGGTGATCGGCATGATCGAGCACGGCCTCGGCGGCTGAATCGTCTGATTTATTGCGGAGCAGCAAGCGTTGCGTGAGCGTAACAGTGCGACGCTTTGCCCACACCTCCGTCAAAAATCCTTAAAATATCAATAAAAACAAAAGCTTATATTTACCAATCGGTGAATTTAGAGGCCAAGCTCGACACGAACATCCGGGTTTTCCCCAATCTCCGCACGGCCATTCAGCTAAAATTGCGCTGCGTTGCACAAATAGCTGTACGGTCTTTTTTGAGGAACCCACGATGAACAAGCCAGACCTTCGCCCTGCCGATGCGGTCGGCATCGCCGGTCCCGCGCCAGTTCTCGTTCGGGAACTGGCTTCCGGCGACCGTCAACAACTGCTCACCCATTTTCTCGCGCTCGACGACGACGATCGCCTGTTGCGCTTCGGCCAAGCGGTGCCCGATCACGTGATCGAGAACTACGTCCGCACGATCGACTTCGGCCGCGACACCGTGTTCGGCGTGTTCGATCACGAACTCGCGATGATCGGCGTCGGCCACCTCGCGTACCTGCCCGCCGAAGGCGACAAGCGCACCGCCGAGTTCGGCGTGTCGGTGCTCGAAAGCGCACGCGGCCAAGGCGTCGGCACGAAGCTCTTCGAGCGCGCCGCGATCCGCAGCCGCAACACGCACGTCACGACGCTGTACATGCACTGCCTGTCGCGCAACGCGACGATGATGCACATCGCGAAGAAATCGGGGATGCGCATCGAGTACGCATACGGCGAAGCCGATGCGTACCTGTCGCTGCCGCCCGCCGACCACTCGACGATCATCGCCGAGATGATGCAGGAGCAGGCGGCCGTGTTCGACTACGCGCTCAAGCGCCAGGCGCGCCGCGCGACGCAGATCTTCGAATCGCTGCTGCCCGCGGGCCTCACCGCGTAACGCGCGGCGCATCGCATCCGCCGATGCGCGAACAAAAACGGGCGGCCCGTCATGGGCCGCCCGTTTTTTTGCGCCGCTCAGCCGATATCGGCCGTTCGGCCGACCGCGCTCCGGCATTCAGCGGATCGGCAACGCGGTGGTCTCCTTGAAGCGCTCGAGCGAGAAACTCGTCTTCACGTCGATCACCGACGGATGGTGCAGCAGTTGCTCCTGCATGAAACGCGAGAAATGCGCCATGTCCTCGACCTGCACGCGCAACAGATAGTCCATATCGCCCGTCATCGCGTGACACGCGACGACCTCCGGCCACGCCTGCACGGCCGCGCGAAACAGCTCGGCGTGCGTCGCGCCCGCGCGCGCGGGCGTTTCGTCGCCGCGCGCCGGCACGGCGCCGCCGCGCTTTTCCAGCCGCACGCTCACGTACGCGAGCAGGTCGAGCCCGAGCTTCTGCGGGTCGAGCAGCGCGACGTAGCCGGTGATCACGCCCAGCTCCTCGAGCCGGCGAATCCGACGCAGGCAAGGGCTCGGCGACAGATTCACCCGCTCGGCGATGTCCTGATTCGACAAACGCCCGTTCTCCTGAAGAATCGCAAGAATGCGCCGATCGATCGCATCCAATTCTACGTGCGCCATTTCCTGCCTCCCTGCCTGTTCGTGCGGACGAGAAATTGCGCAAGCGTAGCGTTACGCGACTAAGTTCGCAAGTTTCCACCCGGCCCGGCCCGCTACACTTTGCCGCAGACATTCACCAAGACGCGTGCCCCGTCGAGGGCTAGGAGACGCCATGCAAATCCCCACCTGGGACAACCCCGTCGGCACCGACGGCTTCGAATTCATCGAATACACCGCGCCCGATCCGAAAGCGCTCGGCCAGCTGTTCGAGCGCATGGGCTTCACCGCCGTCGCCCGGCACCGCCACAAGAACGTGACGCTGTACCGCCAGGGCGACATCAACTTCATCATCAACGCCGAAGCCGATTCGTTCGCGCAGCGCTTCGCCCGGCTGCACGGGCCGTCGATCTGCGCGATCGCGTTCCGCGTGCAGGACGCCGCGAAGGCGTACAAGCACGCGCTCGAGCTGGGCGCATGGGGCTTCGACAACAAGACGGGCCCGATGGAGCTGAACATCCCGGCGATCAAGGGCATCGGCGATTCGCTGATCTATTTCGTCGACCGCTGGAAGGGCAAGAACGGCGCGCAGCCGGGCGCGATCGGCGACATCAGCATCTACGACGTCGACTTCGAGCCGATTCCGGGCGCCGATCCGAACCCGGCCGGCCACGGCCTCACCTACATCGACCACCTTACGCACAACGTCCACCGCGGCCGCATGCAGGAATGGGCGGAGTTCTACGAGCGCCTGTTCAACTTCCGCGAGGTGCGCTATTTCGACATCGAAGGCAAGGTGACGGGCGTGAAATCGAAGGCGATGACGTCGCCGTGCGGCAAGATCCGGATTCCGATCAACGAGGAAGGCTCGGACACGGCCGGCCAGATCCAGGAATACCTCGACGCATATCACGGCGAAGGCATCCAGCACATCGCGCTCGGCGCGGCCGACATCTACAAGGCGGTCGACGGCCTGCGCGCGAAGGGCGTGACGCTGCTCGACACGATCGACACGTACTACGAGCTCGTCGATCGCCGCGTGCCGAACCACGGCGAGCCGCTCGACGAGCTCAGGAAGCGCAAGATCCTGATCGACGGCGCGCACGACGATCTGCTGCTGCAGATCTTCACCGAGAACCAGATCGGGCCGATCTTCTTCGAGATCATCCAGCGCAAGGGCAATCAGGGCTTCGGCGAGGGCAACTTCAAGGCGCTGTTCGAATCGATCGAGCTCGACCAGATCCGCCGCGGCGTCGTGCAGGACAAGGCGTAAGCGAGGCGGCGCCGCGCGCGGCCTGTTCGCGACGGGGCGTCAAGACATAGAGGCCTCGAAACATCGAGGCGTCAAATCGGAACGTCTAAATGGAAAGGGCGGGAATCCCGGGATTCCCGCCCTTTTGCATGGCCGATCATCGCGCGACGAGGCCGGCAATCGCCCGCCGCTGCGCCGCCGCGGCCTACTTCTGCGCCGCGCCGCGTTCGTTCGTCACGGCGCTCGCGAGCGCCGGCGCCGGCGCACCGGCTGCCGCGAGCTGCAGCATCTGGGTGCTCGCCGTCGCCAGCACGCTTGCGCCTTCCGAGCGCGCGGTGCCGCTCATCGCGAAAAACGCCGCCGACACCATCAGGAAATTCTGGATATTTCGAGTCTTCATTGCACCTCCATTGCAACCGTCCGTGTGCGTTCGCGGCGCCGACGCGAGCCCGCGCCGCCGTCACAACCGGACAGGGCCCTAGAGACTAACGGCAATCGCCGCGCGAGGCCCGCCGTTTTACATGCTTTTACAGCCTGTAACGCATTGATTCCTCTCGATTTCGGGTCACTCGGCACTCATTATTGAAACAATGCGGCGGGTTTTTCCCAGTGCTACCATCGAACGAAACCCGCCAATATTCGGGCCGACCAACGCGTCCACAAGACGCCGACGCGCCGATAGTTTTGGCGATCCCGAACCGGGTGAGGAGACACTGCATGAATGCCCCGCTAGACGCAGGCCAGCGCGCATCGCTCGAAGCCGCGCTGCAATCCGTCACGCTAGACGACAAATACACGCTCGAACGCGGCCGCGCGTACATGAGCGGCATCCAGGCGCTCGTGCGCCTGCCGATGCTCCAGCAGGAGCGCGATCGCGCCGCGGGCCTGAACACCGCCGGCTTCATTTCCGGCTACCGCGGCTCGCCGCTCGGCGGGCTCGATTTGTCGTTGTGGAAGGCGAAGCAGCACCTCGCCGCGCACCGGATCGTGTTCCAGCCCGGCCTCAACGAAGACCTCGCGGCGACGGCCGTCTGGGGATCGCAGCAAGTCAACCTGTATCCGGGCGCGAAGCACGACGGCGTGTTCGCGATGTGGTACGGCAAGGGCCCGGGCGTCGACCGCACGGGCGACGTGTTCAAGCACGCGAACTCGGCCGGCTCCGCACCGCACGGCGGCGTGCTCGTGCTCGCGGGCGACGATCACGCGGCGAAGTCGTCGACGCTCGCCCATCAATCCGAGCACATCTTCAAGGCGTGCGGGCTGCCCGTGCTGTTCCCGTCGAACGTGCAGGAATATCTGGACTTCGGGTTGCACGGCTGGGCGATGAGCCGCTATTCGGGCCTTTGGGTCGCGCTCAAGTGCGTGACGGACGTCGTCGAATCGTCGGCCTCCGTCGACATCGACCCGCATCGCACCGAGATCGTGCTGCCCACCGACTTCGCGATGCCCGACGGCGGCCTGAACATCCGCTGGCCCGATCCGCCTCTCGTGCAGGAAGCGCGCCTCCTCGACTACAAGTGGTACGCGGCGCTCGCGTACGTGCGCGCGAACAAGCTCGACCGCATCGAGATCGATTCGCCGAACGCGCGCTTCGGCATCATCACGGGCGGCAAGGCGTATCTCGACGTGCGTCAGGCGCTCGTCGACCTCGGCCTCGACGACGAAACCTGCGCGCGGATCGGCATTCGCCTCTACAAGGTCGGCTGCGTATGGCCGCTCGAAGCGCAAGGCGCGCAGGCATTCGCGCGCGGGCTCGACGAAATTCTCGTCGTCGAGGAAAAGCGCCAGATTCTCGAATACGCGATCAAGGAAGAACTGTACAACTGGCCGGACGGCCAACGTCCGCGCGTGTTCGGCAAGTTCGACGAAAAGGACGGCGCGGGCGGCGAATGGTCGGTGCCGATGGGCAACTGGCTGCTGCCCGCGCATTACGAGCTGTCGCCCGCGATCATCGCGAAGGCGATCGCGACGCGCCTAGAAAAGTTCGAGCTGCCGCCCGACGTGCGCGCACGCGTCGCCGCGCGGATCGCGGTGATTCACGCGAAGGAAACCGCGCTCGCGAAGCCGCACGTGAGCGCCGAGCGCAAGCCGTGGTTCTGCTCCGGGTGCCCGCACAACACGTCGACGAACGTGCCGGAAGGCTCTCGCGCGATCGCGGGCATCGGCTGCCATTACATGACCGTGTGGATGGACCGCAACACGAGCACGTTCAGCCAGATGGGCGGCGAAGGCGTGCCGTGGATCGGCCAGGCGCCGTTTACCGACGAAAAGCACGTGTTCGCGAATCTGGGCGACGGCACCTACTTCCACTCCGGCCTCCTCGCGATTCGCGCGGCGATCGCGTCGAAGGCGAACATCACGTACAAGATTCTCTATAACGACGCGGTCGCGATGACGGGCGGCCAGCCCGTCGACGGCGTGCTGACGGTGCCGCAGATCACGCACCAGCTCGCGTCCGAAGGCGCGAGGAAGATCGTGATCGTCACCGACGAGCCGCAGAAATACGACGGCCACGCGTCGCTGCTCGCGCCGGGCGTGACGATCCACCATCGCGACCAGCTCGACGACGTCCAGCGCACGCTGCGCGAGATCGAAGGCACGACGATCCTGATCTACGACCAGACCTGCGCGACCGAGAAGCGCCGGCGCCGCAAGCGCGGCGCGTACCCGGACCCGGCCAAGCGCGTCGTGATCAACGAGGCGGTCTGCGAAGGCTGCGGCGACTGCTCGGTGCAGTCGAACTGCCTGTCGGTCGAGCCGCTCGACACCGAATTCGGCACGAAGCGGCAGATCAACCAGTCGACCTGCAACAAGGACTTCTCGTGCGTGAAGGGCTTCTGCCCGAGCTTCGTGACCGTCGAGGGCGGCAAGCTGCGCAAGCCGAAGGCCGTGTCGGTGGACGCGAGCGCGCTGCCGCCGATCCCCGAGCCCGCGCTGCCTGCGATCGATCGCGCGTACGGCGTGCTCGTCACGGGCGTCGGCGGCACGGGCGTCGTGACGATCGGCGCGCTGCTCGGAATGGCCGCGCACCTCGAAAGCAAGGGCGTGACGGTGCTCGACGTGACGGGCCTCGCGCAAAAGGGCGGCGCTGTGATGAGCCACGTCCAGATCTCGCACGCGCCCGCCGACATCCACGCCACCCGCATCGCGATGGGCGAGGCCGATCTCGTGATCGGCTGCGACGCGATCGTCACGGCCGGCGACGAATGCACGTCGCGAATGCGCCATGGCGCGACGCGCGTCGTCGTCAACAGCGCGAAGACGCCGACCGCCGAGTTCATCAAGAATCCGTTGTGGTCGTTCCCGGGCGCGAGCGCCGAGCTCGACATTCGCGCGGCGGCGGGCGACGCGGTCGACCTCGTCGACGCGAACCACTTCGCGGTCGCGCTGCTCGGCGACGCGATCTACACGAACCCGTTCGTGCTCGGCTACGCGTGGCAGCGCGGCTGGCTGCCGCTCACGCATGCGTCGCTCGTGCGCGCGATCGAGCTGAACGGCGTGCAGATCGAGCAGAACCGCGCGGCGTTCGAATGGGGCCGCCGCGCCGCGTTCGATCCGGCGAGCGTGCGCGCGGCGGCGGCGGGCGGTGCGCAGGCCGGCGCGACGGTGATCGCGCTGCACACGAAAAAGGCGATCGACGCGCTGATCGCGACGCGCGCCGAGCATCTGCGCGCGTATCAGAACGCCGCGTACGCGACGCGCTTCTCGGCCGTCGTCGACAAGGTGCGCGAAGCCGAGCGGGCGCTCGGCGGCGAGGCCGCGCAGGAGCCGCTCACCGAGGCCGTCGCGCGCAATCTGTACAAGCTGATGGCGTACAAGGACGAGTACGAAGTCGCGCGGCTGCACGCCGATCCGGCGTTCGTCGCGAAGCTCGCCGAGCAGTTCGAAGGCGACTGGAAGCTCAGGTTCCACCTCGCGCCGCCGCTGTTCGCGAAGAAGGATGCGCACGGCCGTCTCGTGAAGCAGCAATACGGCCCGTGGTTGATGCAGGCGTTCCGCGTGCTCGCGAAGCTGAAGTTTCTGCGCGGAACGGCGCTCGACGTGTTCGGCCGCACCGACGAACGGCGCACCGAGCGCGCGCTGATCGGCGAATACGAGGCGCTCGTGAGCGAGCTGATCGACGGCCGGCTCACGCGCGACACGCTGCCGCTCGCGATCGAGCTCGCGAGCCTGCCCGACGGCATTCGTGGATATGGGCACGTGAAGGAGAACAACGTGCACGCGGTGCGCGCGAAGTGGACGCGGCTGCTCGCGCGGTGGCGCTCGCCGGAGGGCGGGCAGACGCGCAACGTCGCGTGACGACGGATCGCGCGCGCGACGCGGTTGCGCCGGCATCGCAATGACGTCCCGCGCGCCGACGCAAAGAAAAAGGCGGCCGCCCGACTGAACCGACCTCAAAGCTGGATGCACACCTTCCGAGGTGCGGTGCGGCCGGGCGGCCGCCTTCCTGTTCGTCTCGGCGCGCCGCAGGCCGTCACGGCTCGCGGCGCTCGCCTCCGCGCGCGTTACTTCACCTGCACGTTCGCCGCCGCGACGGCCGTCATGTTGATGATCCGGCGCACCGTCGCAGCCGGCGTCAGGATGTGCACGGGCTTCGCCGCGCCGAGCAGGAACGGGCCGACCGTCACGCCTTCGCCGCCCACCATCTTCAGCAGGTTGTACGCGATGTTCGCCGCCTCGACGTTCGGCATGATCAGGAGGTTCGCCTCGCCCGTGAGCGTCGTGCCGGGGAACGCGGCCTTGCGAACCACTTCGGACAGCGCCGCGTCGCCGTGCATTTCGCCGTCGACCTCAAGGTTCGGCGCGCGCTCGACAATCAGCTTGCGCGCGTCCGCCATTCGGCGCGACGACGCCGACGGCGCGCTGCCGAAGTTCGAGTTCGACAGCAGCGCCGCCTTCGGCGTGATGCCGAAACGCTCGATCTCGGCCGCCGCCTGGATCGTCATGTCGGCGAGCTGCTCCGCGCTCGGCTGCTCGTTCACGTAGGTATCGCACATGAACAGGTTGCGGCCCGGCAGCATCAGCAGGTTCATCGCCGCGAAGTGCTCGGCGCCCTTCGCGCGGCCGAGCACCTGCTCGATGAACTTCAGGTGGCTGTGGTACGTGTCGATCATCCCGCAGATCATGCCGTCCGCGTCGCCGAGGTGCACGAGGATCGCGCCGATCAGCGTGTTGAACTTGCGCAGCGCGGCCTTCGCGACTTCCGGCGTCACGCCGTCGCGCGCGCCCATCTCGTGGTACGCCTGCCAGCATTGCTGGTAGCGCGGATCGTCTTCCGGATTGACGATCTCGAAATCGGCTCCGCCCACGAGCTTCGAGCCGATCTTCTTCAGACGCATCTCGACGACGGACGGACGGCCGACGATGATCGGCTTCGCGATCTTCTCCTGCAGCACGAACTGCGCGGCGCGCAGCACGCGCTCGTCCTCGCCCTCGGCGAACACGATGCGCGCGGTCTTCGTCTTCGCGGTGGCGAACACGGGGCGCATCACCATGCCGGTGCGGTAGACGGTCGCGCCGAGTTGCTCGCGGTACGCGTCCATGTCGGCGATCGGGCGGGTGGCCACGCCCGAATCCATCGCGGCCTGCGCGACGGCGGGCGCGATCTTGATGATGAGGCGCGGATCGAACGGCTTCGGAATCAGGTATTCCGGGCCGAATTCGAGCGAATGGCCTTCATACGCCTTCGCGACTTCCTCGCTCTGATCGGTTTCCTGCGCGAGCTCGGCGATCGCGCGCACGCACGCGAGCTTCATCTCCTCGGTGATCGTCGTCGCGCCGACGTCGAGCGCGCCGCGGAAGATGAACGGGAAGCACAGGACGTTGTTGACCTGGTTCGGATAATCGGAGCGGCCCGTCGCGACGATCGCGTCCGGGCGCACCGCCTTCGCGTCTTCCGGGCGGATTTCCGGCTCCGGGTTCGCGAGCGCGAGGATGAGCGGCTTGTCCGCCATCGTCTTCACCATGTCCTGCTTCAGCACGCCCGCGCTCGAGCAGCCGAGGAACACGTCCGCATCGCGAATCGCGTCGGCGAGCGTGCGCGCGTCGGTCGTCACCGCGTAGCGCTGCTTCGACGGATCGAGATTGCCGCGGCCTTCGTAGATCACGCCTTTCGAGTCGCAAACGAGCACGTTCGACTTGGACAGGCCGAGCTTCACGAGCAGGTCGAGACACGCGATCGCCGCCGCGCCCGCACCCGAGCACACGAGCTTCACGCTCGACAGATCCTTGCCGACCACCTTCAGGCCGTTCAGGATCGCCGCCGACGCGATGATCGCGGTGCCGTGCTGATCGTCGTGGAAGACGGGAATCTTCATCCGCTCGCGCAGCTTCTGCTCGATGTAGAAGCACTCGGGCGCCTTGATGTCTTCGAGATTGATGCCGCCGAGCGTCGGCTCGAGCATCGCGATCGCATCGACGAGCTTGTCCGGATCGGACTCGGAGAGTTCGATGTCGAACACGTCGATGCCCGCGAATTTCTTGAACAGGCACCCCTTGCCCTCCATCACCGGCTTCGCGGCGAGCGGGCCGATGTTGCCGAGGCCGAGCACCGCGGTGCCGTTCGTCACGACGCCGACGAGGTTGCCGCGCGACGTGTACTTCTGCGCGTCGAGCGGGTCCGCGTGGATCGCCTCGCACGCGGCCGCGACGCCGGGCGAATATGCGAGCGACAGATCGAGCTGGTTCGACAGCGGCTTCGTGGGCGTGACCGAAATCTTGCCGGGTTTCGGATTCTGGTGATAAGCGAGAGCGCTTTGCTTCAGTTGTTCGTCCATGGTTGACCTGCGAGAGACATGCGAAATTTTGAAGACTCAGTACCGAGCACCGGGAGCCGCGGATGCGGAAATCGAGGGGATGGTCGACTGCGGCGTCCGTCGCGCGCCGGATCGGCGCGGCTTCGAACCTTGGCGGGTGGCAAGCGGGGAGTACAAAGCACCGAGCAAATACTTAGAGGGTCGCTTAGTGTACACCTCGCGCACGCGCGCCAGTTGCTGCGCCGCGCAAGGCCATCGTTTCGGCGTACTTCCTTTCAATGCCGCAAGGCGGCGGAGCATCCGCGCGCCGCAACGCCCGCCCCGCGCCCGGGACCGCCGTCCGGGCGCGGATAATCCGCCGCCGCCGGGCGTCTCGAAAAGGGCGCAAATCGGGTAAAATAGCGGGCTACGCGCGCAGCGAAGCGGCTCGACGCCGGCGGCCATCGCCCACGTCGGCCCGCAGCCCGGCCCTCACGGCAGGAATCACGCGAGCTGCGCCACCGGGCCCGCGCCCGCCCCTCGCTCATCACCAAGGAACGCCCATGACAGGCTTCGATCGTCAGACGATCTCCGACACGACCGCCAAAATGCTGCTCGAAGTGCAAGCGGTGCACTTCAACGCCGACAAGCCCTTCATCTTCACGTCCGGATGGGCGAGCCCGGTCTACATCGACTGCCGCAAGCTGATCTCGTTTCCGCGCGTGCGCCGCGGCCTGATGGAGATGGCCGAGGCGACGATCCTGCGCGACGTCGGCTTCGAGCAGATCGACGCGGTGGCGGGCGGCGAAACCGCCGGCATCCCGTTCGCCGCGTGGATCGCCGACCGGATGATGCTGCCGATGCAGTACGTGCGTAAAAAGCCGAAGGGTTTCGGCCGCAACGCGCAGATCGAGGGCTATCTGGAGGAAGGCTCGCGCGTGCTGCTCGTCGAGGACCTGACGACCGACAGCCGCAGCAAGATCAACTTCATCAACGCGCTGCGCACGGCGGGCGCGACGGTGAACCACTGCTTCGTGCTGTTCCACTACAACATCTTCAAGGAAAGCGTGTCGGTGCTGAAGGACATCGACGTCGACCTGCACGCGCTCGCGACCTGGTGGGACGTGCTGCGCGTCGCGAAGGCGTCGGGCTACTTCGAGACGAAGACGCTCGACGAAGTCGAGAAATTCCTGCACTCGCCGGCCGAATGGTCGGCCGCGCACGGCGGCGCGACGGGCGCGCAGGAGTAACGCGAGCCCGCATCGCCGGCGGCGGCCCGTCCGCCCGCGCCCGCGAAGATGCCGAAAAACGCCGGCCGTCGACGACGGCCGGCGTTTTTTATGCGCGCGCTCGCCGGTGGCGACGGCCGCCCTTCCTGCGCCGTCTCTTCGCGTTTCCCGCCGCCTGCGCCCGCCTGCACCCGCCGCGCCGGCCCGCTCACGCGAAGTTGACGCGACGACGTCCGCCATGCGTCCCCTAATGCTAGACTTGCCCTCATATTCGGGTTCGAGCATCACATCTCGACAACGATCAGCGCCGGGCCGCCCCGGCACCAGTGACGGGAGAAGGGCCATATGCGTGTGGGTCGCCGAGTCGTTCCGCCAGGTTCGCCCCGTCGTCTGCTCGCGCTCGCCTTCGCCTGCGCTTCCTTCTTCGGCATCCTCGGCGGCCCGCGTGCGCGCGCCGAAGACGCGTTCGTGCTCACGAGCGACGACCTGCGCCCCGGCGGCCGCGTCGGCGCGTCGCACGTCTTCAATCAGGGCGACTGCAAGGGCGGCAACCGCTCGCCGCAGCTCGCGTGGCGCAATCCGCCGCCCGGCACGAAGGGCTTCGCCGTCACGATGTTCGATCCCGACGCGCCCGGCCGCGGCTGGTGGCACTGGGCGGTCGCCGGCATCCCGGCGAGCGTCTCGAGCCTGCCCGCCGACGCGAGCGCGTCCGGCTTCCTGCGCAAGCTCGGCGCGACCGAGGCGCGCAACGATTTCGGCATCGACGGCTACGGCGGCCCATGTCCGCCGCCCGGCAAACCGCACCGCTACGTGATCACCGTCCACGCGCTGAAGGCCACCGACCTGCGCGTCGCGACGGGCCGCCCCGCTCAGATGTTCGACCACGAGATCGGCACCGAGTCGATCGGCTCCGCGCAGCTCGTCGTCACATACGGCCGCTAGTCTGCGGCGAAGCGCGGCGCGATTCGCGCCGTTCGCGAAATTCAGTCGTGCGCGACAGCGATCGTGCGAGATGCTTCGCACCGCTAGACTTTTTGCGCCGGCCGTCCGCGCGCGTCGCCGAGGTCGGCCATCGTCCGCCGCGCGGCCCGTCACGGGGCGCGCGGCTTCGTCGTCTCATCATGGAGAAACGGGAATGTCGAACATCGTCATCGTCTATCACAGCGGCTACGGCCACACGAAGAAGCTCGCCGAATCGGTGCTCGCGGGCGCGCAGGACGCGGGCGCGAACGCGCGGCTCGTCGCCGTCGGCGATCTCGACGACGCCGGCTGGGCCGCGCTCGACGCGGCCGACGCGATCGTCTTCGGCGCGCCGACCTACATGGGCGGCCCGTCGGCCGACTTCAAGAAATTCGCCGACGCGACGTCGAAAGCATGGTTCGGCCAGAAATGGAAGGACAAGATCGCGGCGGGCTTCACGAACTCCGCGTCGATGAACGGCGACAAGTTCTCGACGATTCAATACTTCGTCACGCTCGCGATGCAGCATGGGATGGTGTGGGTCGGCACGGGCCTGCTGCCCGCGAACACGAAGGCGTCGACGCGCAACGACATCAACTACGCGGGCGGCTTCACCGGCCTGCTCGCGCAATCGCCGTCCGACGCGTCGCCGGACGAGGCGCCCGCGAGCGGCGATCTCGACACCGCGAAGGCGTTCGGCGCGCGCGTCGCGGCGGCAACCG
Organism: Burkholderia savannae; assembly: GCF_001524445.2. Lineage (NCBI taxonomy): Bacteria > Pseudomonadati > Pseudomonadota > Betaproteobacteria > Burkholderiales > Burkholderiaceae > Burkholderia > Burkholderia savannae. Next base: position 69,397 of record NZ_CP013417.1, on the reverse strand, counting down.
CCCGCTGGCTCGCCGGCAAGTGACGCGCGGCGATCCGCCAAGGGGCCGGATCGCAAGCGCGGCCCGGCCGGCTTTTTTCGGCCGGCCGGTTACGATGCCGCGCATCACGCCTTAAAATGGCGGTTTTCACGGCGGCAGCGCGCCGCCCGCCCCGATCCAGCGAGAGCGAGATGAGCACGAAAGTTTTTGTCGACGGCCAGGAAGGCACGACCGGCCTGAAGATCTTCGAATATCTGTCCGCGCGCGACGACATCGAAATCCTGCGCATCGACGAAGCGTTGCGCAAGGACGTCGACGAGCGCCGCCGCCTCATCAACGCATCGGACGTCACGTTCCTGTGCCTGCCCGACGTCGCGTCGCGCGAGTCGGCGGCGCTCGTCGAAAATCCGAACACGACGCTGATCGACGCGAGCACCGCGTTCCGCACGAGCGCCGACTGGGCGTACGGCCTGCCCGAGCTGAACCGCGCGCAGCGCGAGCGCATCCGCACCGCGAAGCGCATCGCGGTGCCGGGCTGCCACGCGTCGGCGTTCGTGCTCGCGATGCGCCCGCTCGTCGATGCGGGCGTCGTCGCGCCGGGCTTCGCCGCGCACAGCTACTCGATCACGGGCTACAGCGGCGGCGGCAAGAAGATGATCGCCGATTACGAAGCGGGCGGCGCGAAGCTCGCGGCCCCGCGTGCATACGCGCTCGGCCTCGCGCACAAGCACCTGCCGGAGATGGCCGCGCACACGGGCCTCGCGAGCGCGCCGATCTTCACGCCGATCGTCGGGCCGTTCTACAAGGGGCTCGCCGTCACCACGTACTTCACGCCGAGCCAGCTCGCCAAGCGCGTGACGCCGCAGGACGTGCAGCGCGTGCTCGCCGAGCATTACGCGGGCGAGGCGTTCGTGCGCGTCGCGCCGTACGACGCGGCCGAAAATCTCGACGACGGCTTCTTCGACGTGCAGGCGAACAACGGCACGAACCGCGTCGACCTCTTCGTGTTCGGCACGGCGGAGCGCTTCGTCACGCTCGCACGGCTCGACAACCTCGGCAAGGGCGCGTCGGGCGCCGCGATCCAGTGCATGAACCTCAACGTCGGCGCAGCCGAGGACACGGGACTCGAGCGCTGAACGGCGCAAAGCTTGCAACACGAGAAAAGCCGGCCCGAGTGGCCGGCTTTTTCATTGCATCGAATGGAAACCGAAAGTTCTTTAAATAATGTCGCGGCGCTCACAGATATTTACAAACTTTCATTCCCACTCGAAAATAAATCTCGAAAACTTCAAAACGTCATGATTATCCCGGATAGGGATTCACCCGATGCGCGTGCTTTAAACGGTTGATCCAACGCCGTATCCCGCGAACAAAACCCTGTAAAAACAAGGGACACCGCATCCGCCGCAACCAATTTCAAACGCTAATCTCGTTTTAATTCCCCCTCCCCAGCCCGTTGTTTCGGCATCCCGAATACGGTGAATTGTTTAAATCGTGTTGGTTAGACGGTTCCGTCGATTGACAGCTGAAAACGACACGGCCAAATTAGCCCACACAATTAAACACATTGGAGACAGAGGCATGTCGGACGCCTTTTCGAAAGGGGTGGCAATGGCCATAGCCGTCGCCCCTTTGTTTGCCGCTTGTAGTGGAGGGGGCGGCGGCACCCCTGCCCCCATCGCCGTTCCGCAATGCTCGGGCGCAAGCTGCGGCGCCCAAGGCGCGCCCGGTTCGGCGGCCGGCAACACGTCGCTCTGCCCCGCCACCGCGGACATCGCCGGCAGCACGTATCTCGGCGGCGCTGGCAGCGGCGAGATCGTGAGCCTGAACATCAACGCGACCACGATGACGTACACGCTCAAGTGGCTCGAATCCCCGATTCCGCTCGCGACCGGCACCGTCACGCCCACTCGCGCCGGCACGACGATCACGGGCAGCGTCGCGCATCCGCCCGCGGGCACGCTGCCGACCGCCGAGCAGACGCGCTGCGCGTTCGTGCTGCTGCCGGGCAGCGGCACCTCCCCCGCGACGAACTCGACCTACTCCACCGCAGCCGACTTCAACCAGGCGAACCCGCCAATGATCCTCGTCGGCTTCGGCGTCGCGGGCGGCGGCATCCCGGGCGCGACGGTCCAGTACAGCGGCCTCACGATCATCCCGGGCGTGCTGCAGAACATCGGCCAGGTGCCGCAGCGTCACTTCGATTTCTATCCGTTCCTCGCCTTCTCGAACACGACGACCGACGTGACGAAGCTCGCGGGCACGTACAACGCGCTGCTGTACCACTCGGTGCCGTCGAGCAACTACGCGACGAAGGGCGTCAACGCGAACGAGACGTTCGATTCGAACGGCGCGTGCACGTCGACGAGCGCGTCGGGCTGCATGACGACGGGCAACCCGTGGGCGTCGAGCGGCAGCGGCTACTTCAACAGCACGCAGGCGCCGCAGATCCTGCCGCAGACGCAGCTGCCGCTCATCGGCGCGACGGGCAAGTCGGCGGTCGCGCACATGGTGCTCGGCCAGCTGAACGGCGCGACCGTGCCCGTCGTCGTGCGCACGGGCAACGTGAACCTCGGCACGCCGCCGCTGCACACCGACGCGCAAGTCGACGACGAATCGGGCATCGCGGTGCTCGGGCCGGCGACGGCGCTCGCGCTCGGCAGCGTCGACGGCGGCTACGCGGGCGCGGACTCGAACTTCAAGTACACGGCGACGGTGGTCAAGGGGACGACGGGCACGTTCGTCAATCCGAGCACGCAGCAGGCGGAAACCGGCTTCAACCTCGACTACGGCCAGTCGACGCCGGGCCTGCTCGGCGCGACGACGACCGACACGTCGGCGTCGGGCTTCGTGATCGCGAACGGCGGGCTGTTCGCGACGCTGATCCAGGGCACCGTCAACGGCGGGATCACGCAGAGCTCGGCGATCGCCGGCCAGACGCCGTCCGCGCCTTACTTCGGCGTCGGCGCGCAAGTCAGCAAGTAACGAGACCCGCACGCGCGGCCCGGCGACACGCATCGCGCCGGGCCGCGCCGCAGCGGGCGATATCGAGAGCGGCCGCAAGGGAGCCGGCCGCCGGATAAAGACAATTCTGGAGTTTGGAGGAGCAACATGAAGCAGCGGAATCTGATCCTGGCGATGGCATGCGCCGCGCCCTTCATCTCGGCGTGCAGCGGCGGTGGCGGCGGCAGCGATTCGCAGCCGCTCGTCGAAACCGCGCTGTGCCCGTCGACGGTCGACTACGGCACGGTCTACACGGGCGGCGGCGGCGACGGCGAACTCGTCAAACTGCAGATCGACACGACGAAGATGACCTGGCAGATCACCTTCGTCGCGTCGCCGATTCCGCAAACGACGGGCACCGCGGCGCCGTCGCGCGCGGGCACGACCCAAAGCGGCACGCTCACGCAGGAAACCTTGCTGCCGACGCAAAAGCTCAACAACTGCTCGTTCCGTCTGAACGGCGCGAGCCTCGATCCGAACCGGCCGGCGCGCATCTTCCTCGGCATGGGCATCGTCGGCGGCACGATTCCCGGCGCGGAGCTTCAGTACGGCGGCCTGCTCGGCCAGGGCGCGATTCCGGACACCAAGTTCCCGTACTATCCGTTCATCGCGTTCTCGTCGCTCGAAACGAACATCGCCAACATCGCCGGCACGTACAGCGAGCTCGGCTACGGCCAGGTGGCCTCGCAAAGCTTCGCGCCCGCGACGATCGACGCGAAGGTGACGATCAACCCCGACGGCACCTGGACCCGCTGCGATTCGACGGGCATCTATGCGGGCACCTGCCGCCAGCCCGGCACGAACCTCGCGCAATCGTCGAACGGCACCGGCGCGTTCGAAACGGACCACTTCCAGAGCCAGTTGAAGCCGACGCTCGCGACGGTGCCGCAAGCGAAGGGCTTCCTCATCGTCGGCAAGGTGAACAAGCAGCTCGTGCCGGTGTTGATCCGCACGGGCGTCGCGAACCCGAACCCGACGCCCGATGCGAACGGCGTGCCGGGCCTCACCGCCGACGACGAATCGAGCATCTCGCTCCTCGCGCCGCAGACGGCGATCAACGTCGGTTTCGTCAACGGCGAATACATCGGCGTCGACAGCCAGTTCGACTACCGCTCGACGGTGCTCGTCGACAAGCAGGCGACGATTCTCGATCCGTTCAATGCGTCGCAGGCGTCGCTCGCCACCGCGCTCAATCTCGACTACACGCAGACGGTGCCGGGCACGATCACGTCGTCGCACGTAGGCGCGAGCAGCTCGGCGCCGACCGGCAAGTTCATCTTCACGGGCGCGGGCGGGGCATTCGGCTTCCTCGACATGTCCAACTCGTCGTCGCCGTACTTCACGGTCGGCGCGTTCGTGCAATAAGCGGCGCTCGGGAGGCCTTATGAAAAAAGCACTGTGCGCGGCGCTCGGCGCCGCCGCGCTGACGCCGCTCGCCGCTCACGCGCAAAGCGCGGGCAGCAATGTCGTCACGCTCGGCTGGTTCCATGTGATGCCGCAGCAAAGCACGACCCCGCTCACGACGAGCGTCGCGCCGACGCCGATCAACACGCCGCTCGGGCTGACGGGGTCGTTCACGTCGCCGGGCACCGGCACGCGCACGAGCGGCGCGGACACGGTCGGCCTGACGACGAGCCACTTCCTCACGGACAACATCGCGGTCACGACGGTGGCGGGCGTGCCGCCCGTCTTCAAGATCACGGGGCAAGGCACGATCCGCCCGCCCGGCCCGGCGGGCGCGCTCGCGTCGCAGAACCTCGGCGATCCGCAGATCAACCCGATCGTCAAGAGCGTGCGCCAGTGGAGCCCGGCCGTACTGTTCCAGTACTACTTCCTGCAGGCGACGTCGAAGGTGCGGCCCTTCGTCGGCATCGGCGTGTCGTACAACTGGTTCAGCGACCTTCAGTTGAACCGCAACTTCGTGAAGTCGACGCAGGACAATCTCGGCGCGGTGCTCGCCGCGGGCGCAGGCAAGCCGGGGCCGACGCAGGTGTCGGCGAAGGCGTCGTCGTCATGGCAGCCGGTGTTCAACGCGGGCATCACGTACAACTTCACCGACCACTGGGGCCTGCTCGCGTCGGTCACGTACATTCCGCTGAAGACGACGTCGACCGTGACGATCAAGGCCGCCGACGGCACGGTGCTGGCGGAATCGAAAAACGAGCTGAAGGCGGACCCGATCGTCAGCTTCGTCGCCGTGACCTACAAGTTCTGAGTCGGGGGGGCCGCCCGCGCGGACGCGGCCTCGGGTTCGCGCGGGCAACACGCAAACAACACGCGGGTAAAAAGCGGGCAAAAAAAAGCCCGCCTGAAGAGGCGGGCTGAATCCATATCAGAGGAGACATGGAGGAGACGGTTCGAACTATACCCGTTTGTTTGACGCAATGCAACATTTCCATCCAGAAAATACGGATTTTCCCTTGAATGCCGGTTCTAATTTGCCGGCATTGTCGCTTCGCCGCCCCATCGCCTGCTTCTTTCCTCCTCCAGCACCGCGCCGAGCCGCTCGCGCAGCAGCTCGACCGGCCGCATCAGCCGCCCCGGCAGCACGCCGCGCACGAGCCACACGTTGACTCCCGGCTCGACGTCCTCCGTTTCGACGACCCGCAGCGCGCCGCGATGCGGGCTGCGCGCGAGCGCCGCCGCCGACGCGACGCCGAGCGCCGCGCCGCGCGCGACGAGCGACAGTTGCAGGTCCGAGCCGAACGCCTCGACCGCGACGTCGAACGGCAGCCCCGCCGCGCTGAACGCGCGGCTCAGCGCCGAGCGCATTCCGCAGCCGTCCTGGCTCGGCACCCATGGGTAGCGCGCGAGCGCGTCGAGCGGCAGCGGCCCCGGCGGTAGCGCGAAATCGCGCGCGACGACAAGCGCCGTCGGCTGCACGCCGAGCAGCGTCGACACGAGCCGATCTCGGGCTGCACGGCATCGCGATGTTCGCGTTCGCGGGCGCGACGGGCGCGATCGTCACGCCGTTCGCGGGCCTGGCCGGCGACCGCGGCTGGGAGCGCGGCGCATTGCGCGGCGCGCATGCGGCAATGCTCGCCGCGGGGATGGTGCTCGGCATGGCGGGCGCGGGCTGGGGCGGCTTCGACGCGGCCGCGCATCCGACGCTTGCGCTCGCGCTGCTCGTCGCCGGCGCGGCGGCGCTCGATGCAGGCGTCGTCGCCGACCAAACGCTCGGCCGCCGCGCGGTCAACCTGCTGAATCCCGCCACGCACGGGCGGCTCAACGGCCTGTTCGTCGGCTTGTTCGTGGGCTTGTTCTTCGTCGGCGGATCGCTCGGCGCGCTGCTTGCGGGCGCGGCATGGGCGTGGGCCGGCTGGGGCGCGGTGGGCGCGGTGGGCGCGGTGGGCGCGGTGGGCGCGGTGGGCGCAGTGGGCGCAGTGGGCGCAGTGGGCGCAGTGGGCGCAGTGTGCGCAGTGTGCGCAGTGTGCGCGGTGTGCGCGGTGTGCGCGGTGGGCCTCGCGTTCGCGGGCGCCGCGTTCGCGTTCGCGTTCGCGCTCGACTGGATCGGCGCGCGCGGGCAGGCGGCGCGCTGAAACGACAACGCTCCGCGTCGTCGCCGATGCGGAGCGTTTCGTTCTTTCATGCGGCGCGTGAGCGGCGCGCCGTGTTTCGCCGGTGTATGCGCCCGCTCAGTGCCGCACGAGCGCCATCATCGCGCCGAAGCCGACGAACAGGCCGCCCGTCAGCCGGTTGAACGCCTTTGCGACGTTCGCGCTGCGCAGCGTCACGCCGATCCGCGTGCCGAACGACGCATAGACGAGATACCAGCTCACCTCGATCACCGCGAACGTCGCGACGAGGATGCCGAACTGCGGCAGCGTCGGTGCGGACGCGTCGATGAACTGAGGCAGCAGCGCGGCGGCGAACAGGATCGCCTTCGGATTGCTGCCCGCGACGAGAAAGCCGTTGCGAAACAGCGCCCAGCGCGACGCGGGGGCGGCCGTGCGGCCCGAGGGCGGCGCGGCGTCGGCGACATCCGCCGCCGATTCCGCGTCGACGCGCGCGCGCCACGCCTTCACGCCGAGATAGATCAGATACGCGGCGCCCGCGAAGCGCAGCGCATCGAACATCGCGGGCCAAGCCTCGAGGAACACACCGAGCCCCGCGGCGGACACCGACAGCATCGCGACGAGCGCCGTCATGCAGCCCGCCATCGTCGCCGTTGAACGCCGCAGCCCGTGACGCGCGCCGTGCGTCATCACGAGCAGCATGTTCGGACCGGGAATCGCCGACACGACGAACACCGTCGCGACGAACAGCCACCACGTATGCAGATTCATTGCCGCCCCACTTTCGAAACTGAAATGGAAACGTTGATTATGCCGGGGATCGTGCGAAGTTGCCTGCCGCCGGGCGATCGTCCGATGGCAGGCGGCAGGCGGCAGCGCGCGGTGCGCCCGGCGCTCGCGGGCGCGTCACTGCCCCGCCCGGCGCGCCGCGACCTGCCCGAGCACCGCAAAATCCTTGTCGCCGTCGCCGTGCGCGATCGCTTCGATCAGGCTGTCGCGCACCACGCTCGCGATGGGCAGCGGCACCGACTGCGCATCGCCCGCCTCGAGCGCGAGCCGCACGTCCTTCAGGCCGAGCCGCGCCTTGAAGAGCGCCGGCTCGTAGCGCGCCTCGGCGATCATCGCGCCGTAGCCCTGATAGACCGGGCCGGGGAACACGCTGTTGGTGATCACGTCGAGATAGTCGTTCATCGCGACGCCGTGCGCGGCGAGCAGCGCCGCCGCCTCGCCCATCGTCTCGATCGCCGACGCAAGCGCGAAGTTCGCCGCGATCTTCACCACGTTCGCGTGTTGCGGTAGCGAGCCGAGCCGCCAGGTCTTCTGCCCGATCGCGTCGAACGCGGGCTGCATCCGGTCGATCGCCTCCGCGGGCCCGGCCGCGATGATCGTGAGCCGCGCGGCGGCGGCAACGTGCGGGCGCCCCATCACGGGCGCCGCGACGTAGTGAATCCCGCGCTCCGCGTGTGCGTGCGCGAGCTGCTCGGCGAGCGCGACCGAGATCGTCGCCATGTTCACGTGAATGAGGCCGCGCGGCGCATGCTCGAGGAGCGCCGCGTCGAACACGCCGCGCGCGGCCGCGTCGTCGGCGAGCATCGAGAACACCGCGTCGCCCGCGAACGCCTCGGCGAGCGTCGCGACGTGCTGCGCGCCCAGCGCGACGAGCGGCGCGACGCGTTCGGCCGAGCGGTTCCACACCCGCACGCGATGCCCCGCCTTCAGCAGATTGCCCGCAATGGCGCTGCCCATCTCGCCCACGCCGATAAAGCCGATGTCCATGTCGCGCTCCTTGTATTCGTCATATCCGTCGAAACCACGAGTAAAGCACAGGCGCGCGACATTTGCCGTCTCGCGTCTCGCGTCTCGCGGCACGCGGCGCGATGTGCGGGAAGCGCGCGGCGGTGCGATACTGGCCCAATGGTCACCGTGACTTTCCGCTTCTACGAGGAGCTGAACGATTTCCTCGCGCGGCCGCTGCGCCGCCGCGAATTCGAGCACGCCTGCATGCGCGGCGCGAGCGTCAAGCATGTGATCGAGGCGCTCGGCGTCCCGCACACCGAAGTCGAGCTGATTCTCGTGAACGGCGAATCGTCGCTGTTCAGCCGCATGCTCGAGCACGGCGACCGCGTCGCCGTCTACCCGACCTTCGAGACGATCGACATCCGCCCGCTCCTGCGCGTGCGCGCCGCGCCGCTGCGCATCACACGCTTCATCGCGGACGCGCATCTCGGCGGGCTCGCGCAATTGCTGCGGCTCGCGGGCTTCGACACGCTGTACGACAACCACTACCCGGACGAACTGATCGAGGCGATCGCCGCGCGCGACGCGCGGATCGTGCTCACGCGCGATCGCGAGCTGCTCAAGCGCCGCACGATCACGCACGGCTGCTACGTGCGCGCGCTCAAGCCGCAGGCGCAATTGCGCGAACTGTTCGACCGGCTCGATCTCGCGGGCAGCGCGCAGCCGTTCCGGCTGTGCCTGTCGTGCAACGCGCCGCTGCGGCGCATCGCGCCCGCCGAAGCCGAAGGCCGCGCGCCGCAAGGCGTGCTTCAGCGCCACACGCGCTTCGTCACCTGCGACGTCTGCCGCCGCGTGTTCTGGGAAGGCTCGCACTGGCAACGCATGCGCACGCTGATCGATCACGTGTCGCAGCCGAAGCCGCCGCACGCCTGATGCGCGCATGAAGCGCGCACGAAAAACAAACCCCGCGTTCGCGAGAACGCGGGGTTCGTCGTGACACGCCGACGGCGGCGCATGCGCCGCCCCGGGCAAGCGCTTACTGCTGCGCGCCCTTGTCGTTCGTGCCGGCTGCCGACGCGGCGTCCGCCTTCGCCTTGGCCTTCGCCGAGCCGTGCTTCTTCAGCTCGTGCTTCGGCTTGCTCTTGTCGTGCTTGACGGCGGAAGCCGCCGCCGGCGCCGAAGCTGCCGGTGCCGACGCTTGTGCGAACACGGAAGCCGAAGCGAATGCGATAGCGGCGGTTGCCACCGAAGCGATGATCTTCTTCATTGTTTTTCCTTGAATATCCAAACGGAAATATCCGGTTAATCACGATGCGTTGGAGCGCATCCGGCGCCGGTATCAGTCGAGATTCACGACGCACACCTTACGAAACGAAAGGTTTCCGTCAGCGTGAACGCTCGTGCGCCGGTTGTATAACGCAGCGAATGCACGCCGCGTTGACACACCGCGCATGTTTTCGCGCCGATGCGAATCCGGCCCGAAGGATCGAATAGATAGCACGATCGTCGAGAAATGCGTGGATCTCGATCAAATGCGGCGCGCCGGGATTTCTCGCGACATGCGAATCTCGCGATTCAATCGGTTCGATCAAGTTCCGGACGAATTCGACTCGATTCGACGAGTGGAGGCATTGCGTTGCATCGCGGCGCATTCGGCAGGCGAGCGAGCCGCATCGCGGACGGCGCGCGCATGGCATTGCGTCGAATGGCGGGCGGCGGGCGAGCGCAGTGCGGTACGTGCGATGCAATGCGGCAGAGCGCCGCGCAATCGACGAACATCGCGACGCGGCGCGATCGCTCGAAAATGATTCGCGTCGACAGGCAAATGCGCGGCGATCGCGTGACGTGAATCGCTGCGCGCTTTGCGATTCGTTCGGCGCGCGGATCGGACACGCACGCGCGCTCGGACAAACGAATCGGTCGTCACCGAATATCGCGCAGCGCCATCCCGCGCTCGCGCATCGGCGCGCTCGCAATCAGCGCGCTCGAAATCGGCCCGAACGCGCGCGCCGGCGGGCCGCCGCGCAACGCGGCTGCGTTCGCTCGACGTTCGATTCGCATTCGATGCATGCGGCCACGAGCACGCCGCCGCGAACGCTCGAACCGGCACGAGACGTTCGACCGAAAACAATTTTTAACACAATCGATGCGCCTGCCTTGTTAGGCTCGCCACACGATCGGATTTTCCTCAATCTCTTCGGCGCGCCGCCGCTCGCGCGATGTCGCGCATCGGACCGACGCGAAACGCATAGAATCCGGACGCGTTCTTGCCGAATGACTCACCTTGGATCGCCCATGAAATCGACTCAGATTCTCGCCAGTTGCGCGCTCGTCGGCGCCGTGGCGGCGCTCGCCGGTTGCGCCGGCTCGCCCGCGAACGGCCCGCAAGCCGAATCGCCGAGCGGCCGGATCATCTACGTCGCGTCGCCGCGCAGCCCGCGCGACGTCGAGCGCTGCCTGACGAGCCGCGTGCCGCAGGCGCGCGTCGCGCAGCAGAACCCGACCACCGTTCTGATCGGTCCGTACTCGGCCGATGCCGATTGGACCGTCACGCTCTCGCCGACCGCGTCGGCCGGCACGAACATCGGCGTCTATCGCCCGCGCAGCGGCGACGGCGATCCGGAAGAGTCCGAATTGCGCTTCCATATCGCGCGCTGCGCGGTCTGACGCGCGGCGCGCAACGCGTCTTTCGCGTCTTTCGCGTCTTTCGCGTCTTTCGCGTCTTTCGCGTCTTTCGCGTCTTTCGCGTCTTTCGCGTCTTTCGCGTCTTTCGCGTCTTGCGCGTCTTGCGCGTCTTGCGCGTCTTGCGCGTCTTGCGCGTCTTGCGCGTAAGCGCATCATGAATCATCGATCGCGCGCCGCCGCAGCCTCGCACCGCGCGATCCACGTCCTCACCGCTTCATCGCTTCGCAGCCGCGCGCCGCCACGTCGCGCAGAACACGAGCAGCAGCAGCACGCCGATCAGCGCGAACGGCGCCTGCGGGCGCCAGTCGTACAGCGCCGTGCCGACGAGCGGCGCGACGATCATGCTGAGCCCCTGCGCGGCCGACATCGTGCCCGCGCACGCGCCCTGTTCGCGCGCGTCGACGGCCGCGCTCGCGAGCGCGGAGACCGCCGGAAACGACGCCCCCATCCCGAACGCCGCAACGAGATACCCCGCGCAGACGACCATCGGCTGCGCAGGCTCGACGAGCAGCACCGACGCGAATCCCGCCGCGCTCGCGAGCGCGCCCCAGCGCAGCCATTGCAGCGGCGCGACGCGCGGCAGCCGTGCGACCGCCGATTGCATCGCGATCAGGCCGAGCCCCGCGCAGCCGAGCGCATAGCCGACGACGACGGCCGCGCGCTGCGCATCGACGCGCAACTGATCGATCACGTAAAACCCGAGCGCGCTGTTCGCGATCGCGATGACGCTGTACAGCGCCATCGCGCTGAGCCACGGCATCCGGATTCGCGCGTCGGTCATCCTGAGCCGCGGCGGCGCACCGCGCACCTCGCGCGGACGTGCGTCGTCGAGGCGGCCCAGCCCCGGCAAGCCCATGAGCGGCAACAGCGCGAACACGGCGAGCATCGCGGCAAGATCGAAACGTCCGATCCAGCCGGCGAGCGGCGGCGCGATCACCATGCCGATCGCGCCCGCCGCGCCGAAGCGCGCCATCGTCGCGGCGCGCCGCTGCGGCGCGGTGCGGTCCGCGATCCACGCGGTCGCCGCGACGGGCAGCCCCGCGAAGCACCCGCCCATCGCCGCGCGCGCGACGAAGAGCGCGGCCAGGTTCAGCGCGAGCGCCGGCACCGCGTGCGCGCCGTCGCGCAACGCCCACCACACGTAGCACGCGAGCAGCAGATAAAACGCGACGAAGCCCGTGATCGCCGCGCGCATCACCGGCACGCGGCCGCGAACGTCGGCGGCGCGCCCCCAGCGGCGCGCGGTCGCGATCCAGACGACACCGACGACGGCGATCGCCGCGCCGATGTGCGACGCCTGCAGATGCAGCATCCGCGCGAGCGGCGCCGCGATCGCGACGAACGCGTAGTTGCCCGCCATCATCGTGAAGTTCGCGACAAGAAGCGGCATCAGCGGCAAGCCGGCGCGATCGGCGGCGGCGGCCGGAGTTTCAGCGGAAGTCGTGGACATGTGGCTCCTGTTGGTTCGATGAATGAATGCGCAACGCGCGCCGAATGCGTCAGCGGCGTGCGACGTGAGCGGCAAGACGCGCGCGCGCGGCGAGGAGCGCCGCTTCCGTCGCGTTCCAGCCGAGGCAGGGATCGGTGATCGAGCAGCCGTAGCGCAGCGCGTCGACGCCGTTGTCGAGCGACTGCCGGCCTTCCTCGAGAAAGCTCTCGAGCATCACGCCGCGAATCGAGCGGTTGCCCGCGCAGATCTGCTCGACGACGTCGTCGAGCACCGCAACCTGCCGCGCATGCCGCTTGTCGCAGTTCGCATGCGAGCAATCGACGACGACGTTCGTCGGCAGCCGGCTCACGCGCAACGCACGCTCGGCCGCCGCGACGCTCGCGGCGTCGTAGTTCGGCCCGTCGCGGCCGCCGCGCAGCACGAGGTGCGCATACGGATTGCCGTCGGTGTGCAGCACGACGGGATAACCTTCGTCGTGCATGCCGATGAACGCATGCGGCCGCATGCTGCTTTGCATCGCGTGAATCGCGATCTCGACGCCGCCGTCCGTGCCGTTCTTGAATCCGACCGGCATCAGCAGCCCCGACGCCATCTCGCGGTGCACCTGCGATTCGGTCGTGCGCGCGCCGATCGCGGCCCAGCTCACGAGGTCGCCGAGGTAGTGCGGCGTGACGAGATCGAGCGCCTCGATCGCGGCCGGCAGCCCGAGCGCGTTCACCTCGCACAGCAGCCGGCGCGCGGTCGCGAGCCCTTCGTCGATGCGGTGGCTGCCGTCGAGGCGCGGATCGTTGATGAGCCCTTTCCAGCCGACCGTCGTGCGCGGCTTCTCGAAGTACACGCGCATGACGACGCAAAACACGTCGCGCACCGCGTCCGCGAGACGCGCGAGACGCAGCGCGTAATCGAGCGCCGCCTGCGGATCGTGGATCGAGCACGGCCCGACGATCGCGAGCCAGCGCGGATCGCGCTGCTCGAGAATCGCCTGCACTTGCCGCCGGCCCGCGTCGACGGTCGTCTGGATCGTCGGCGAAAGCGGATAGCGGCGGCGCAGCGCGGCGGGCGTCGGCAGCCGCATGCCGACCCGCTGCCGCGCGACGCCCGCGAGCGATCCGGCCACGCCGCCGTTCGGGTACAGGGTGATGTTTTTCATAAGCGGATAGCCAGAGAAGTGAAGGAGCCGTCGCGCGCGTGTTCGCCGCGCGGCGCCTCGCGCATCACGCGCCGAGCGTCGCGCCGCCGTCGACGCACAGGCTGTGCAGCGTCACGTGGCGCGACGCGTTCGACAGCAGGAACAGCACGGCCGACGCGACATCGTCCGGATCGGCGATCCGGCGCAGCGGAATGCCCGTGCGATACGCGGGCAGCGAGCCGTCGATCACCGCGTCGACGCTGCGCTCGTCGGTCCAGAGCTGACGCTGCATCTGCGTATCGGTCGAGCCGGGCGCGACGACGTTGCAGCGAATCCCGTATTCGGCGAGCTCGAGCCCGAGGCATTTCGTGAACTGATGCGCGGCCGCCTTCGACGCCGCATAGGCCGCCATCCGCATGCGCGGCACGAGCGCCGCGTTCGAGCCGACCGTGACGATGCTGCCCGCGCGGCGCGGGATCATCCGCTGCGCGACCGAGCGCGACAGATGGAACACGCCGTGCGTGTTGACGGCGAAGCTGTGCGCCCAGTCGTCGTCGCCGAGCGTGCGGAAATCGGCAAGACGCAGGATGCCCGCGACGTTCGCGAGCATGCCGATGGGGCCGAGCGTCGCGTCGATGCGATCGACGGCCGCGCGCACCGCGTCGGCATTCGCAACGTCGACGTCGAACGGATGAATGCGTGCGCCGGCCGATTCCGCGTCGGACGCGAGTTGCGCGAGCGCGTCCGCGCGCACGTCGAGCGCCGCGACGACGATGCCGCGCGCGGCGAGCGCGCGGGCGACCGCCGCGCCGATTCCTTGCGCGGCGCCGCTCACGACGGCGACGCCCCCGGGAAATTCGGTGAAGGTGCTGCTCATCGGATCAAGCTCCTGAAAAATCGTCGAATTTGTGCGCGTTCGCGTGAAGGCGCTCGGCAAGCGCCGCGCCGATCTCGGCCATCGGCGCGGGATCGGACATCCCCTCGTGCGAGCACGCGAGCACGCGGCATGCGAGCGCGCCCGGCCGCAGATGCGCGCTCCACGCGGCGGGAGTCGGCACGTGCGCCGGATTGCGCGCGGCGCGAAACAGCAGCACGTCGCCGTCGTAGCGCGGCGTCTCGCTTGCGCGGAAGAGCCGCATCTGCCGCAACACCTGATCTGCATGCGCGTCGAGCCCAGGCGCGCCGAGCGCGGCGAACGCGCTGTTCGCGCGCAGCAGCCGCTGGCGCAGCACGTCGTGCGCGACGCCTTCGGTGTCGAAATCGCCGTTCACCGTGAGCAGGATCTGCAGTGCGTCGCGCAGCGTCGGCATCGGATGCGCGGCCCACGCGGACGCGGGATAGCTGTCCATCAGCGCGAGCAGGCCGACCGCGTGCCCGGTGCCGCGCAGCTTCGCGGCCACGCCGTGCGCGAGCGCGCCGCCCAGCGACCAGCCGAGCAGGTGATACGGCCCGTCGGGTTGCAGCGCGCGCACGCGGGCCGCGTAGCGCTCGATCAGCGCATCGAAGTCCTGCGCGCCGCGCGTCTCGTCGACCGACAATTGCAAGCCGTGCACGGTCACGTCCGGCAGATGGCGCGCGACGCGCAGATAACCCCATGCGAGGCCGTCGGCCGGGTGCAAGCAGATCAACGCCGGCGCGTCGGCCCGCCCTGCCTGGATCGCAAGCGAAGGCGCGAACGCATCATGAGCGGTTTGCGGGCGGTGGTAGGCGAGCGGCGCCGTCAGCGCCTGCGCGAGCGAACGCACGGTCGCGTGGCGGAACAGCATCGACACCGGCACGTCGCGGCGCAGCTCGATCGCGAGCTGCGCGGCCGCCTGGATCGCCTGCAGCGACTTGCCGCCCAGATCGAAGAAGTTCGACGCGCCCGTGAGCGACACGTCGCCGAGCACTTGCCGCCAGACCTGCATCACCTGCCGCTCCAGCTCGCTCGCGCCGGCATCGCCGCCGGCGGCATCCGCGCGGCGCGGCGCCGCACGCGCCAGCAGCGCCTTGCGATCGGTCTTGCCGTTCGGATTGCGCGGCAGCGCGTCGAGCACATGCCACCCATCGGGAATCGCCGGCGCGGGCAGCGATTGCGCGAGCAGCGCGCGCAATGCGTCCACGTCGCGTTCGCCGACGACGAACGCCGTCAGCGTGCAGACGCCCGCGCCGCGCGCGACAGGCACGACAGCCGCCTCGCGCACGTTCGGCATCCGAAGCAACAGGTTTTCGATTTCGAGCGGCTCGATGCGCAAGCCGCTGATCTTCACTTGATGGTCGACGCGGCCTGCGAAGCGCAACTGAGCGTCGCGCCATTGCGCGAGATCGCCCGTTCGATATGCTCGCTCGCCCGTATCCGGCAGCGCGACGAAACGCGCGGCGGTCAGCTCGGAATCGTTCAGATAGCCGAGCGCGAGCGCATCGCCGACGAGCACCAGCTCGCCGACGCGCCCCACCGCGACCGGATACAGCCGCGCGTCGACGATGCGCGCGTCGACGCCCGGACGCGGCAGGCCGATCGGCACGGCCTCGCCCGCGCGCCAGACCGCTCCCGGGCCGCCGACGCGCGCGGCCGTCGCGATGATCGTCGCCTCGGTCGGCCCGTACGTATTCAGCAGGATTTGCCGCGGCAGCAGCTCGCGCCAGCGCGCGATCCGCTCGGGCAGCGCGGCCTCGCCGCCGACGATCGTCAGCCGCACGCCGCCCAGCCGGCGCGCGGATTCGGCGTCGAGCGCGTGCGCGAGCACGTGCCAGTACGCGGTCGGCAAATCGAGCACGGTCACGCCGAGACGCTCGACCGCGGCGGCGAACGTCGCGACCGAATCAAGCATCGCGTCGTCGCGCAACACGAGCGTCGCGCCGCGACAGAGCGTGACGAAGATTTCTTCGAGGCTCGCGTCGAAATGCAGCGGCGCGAACTGCAGCACGCGATCGGCCGGGCCGACGCCGTACAGCGCGCGCGTGCTCGCGACGAACTGCGCGAGCGCGCGGCGGCCGACCAGCACGCCGTTCGGCTTGCCGGTCGAGCCGGACGTATAGAGCAGATAGGCCGGATGCCGCGGATCGGGTTCGACGCCCGATGCCGCGGCCGAATGCGCGATGCGCGCGGCGTCGGCGTCGGCGTCCGACGCCGCGGATGCTTCGCATGCGCCGGCTGCATCGGCTGCATCGATCTCGTCGAGATCGACCGCCGTCGCCGCACCTGCGTCTTGCCGCCATCGCGCATGCGTCAGCACGAGATCGGGCGCGGCGTCCGCGAGCACGCTCGCCGTGCGTCGCGCGGGGCCGTCGGGATCGATCGGAACGAACGCACCGCCGGTCTGCAACACCGCGAGCATCGACGCGATCGCATCCGGCGAGCGCGGCGCGAGTATCGCGATCCGGCTGCGCGCGTTCGCGCCGTGCCGCACGAGCGCGGCGGCGATCGCATCGACGCGCGCGAGCAGCATCCGGTAATCGATTCGCGCGTCGCCCGCTTCGATCGCAAGCTGGCTCGGCGCGCGCTCGACCGCTCGCCGCACGAGCGCGAGCACGTCGGCGACGGGCTCGGCGAGCGGCTCGCCGCGACAGATCGACGGCGGCGGCAAATCGTGCAGCAGCGGCATGAGCGGCGCATCGGGCTCGTGCGCGGCGAACGCGAAGAGCCAGGCGGAGAGGCTGTCGGCGAGCGCCGACATGCGCGCGTCGTCATACGCGTTCGGATTCGCTTCGAGCGTGACGCGCCATGCGCCGTCGCGCACGACGAGCGTCACGTTCAGATCCTTGACGGGACCGCCGCTGACCGCCTGCGTATCGCTCTTCAATCCGGCGAACGCGATCCGCCGCTCGAACGGCATCAGATTCACCGCCTGATTGAACAGGAACGTGTTGTGCTCGAGCAGCCCGAGATCGCCGCGAATCCAGCCATAGCGGTAGTACAGGTGCGGCCGGATCGCGCGCAGACGGCGAACGGCGTCGGCCGCGAGCGTGCGCGGCGTCGCATCCGCGCGCACGTGCACGCCGAACGGCACGATGTTCATCGCCATGCACGGCACGTTGAGCGCGGGCGTGCCGAGCCGGTTCATCACCGGCAGGCCGAAGGTCAAATCGCGCTGCCCGCTCTGCTTGCCGAGCCACACGCCGATCGCGGCCAGCATCCACGCGGTCCATTCGGCGCCCGCACGCTCGGCGGCCGCGCAAAGCGCGCGGACCTGCTCCGGCGCAAGCGTCAGCACGCGGCGCAGCGCCGTAGCGCCGACATCCCGCTTCGGCGCGATCTCGGCGGGCGCGGGCACATTGCGCAGATGTTCGATCCAGAATGTCTGGTCGCGCTCGAAGCCGCCTGTCTCTCGATTCGCCGCTTCGGCCGCGACGACGCGCTCGACGTTCCAATCGGGCAGCGCGGGCGGCGGCGCTCCCGCAACGCGCGCGTTGTAGCGCGCCGCGACCGCCTGCTCGATCAGGCTGAAGCCGAACCCGTCGATCGCGATGTGATGGATCTGCAGATACCACCAATGGCGCTGCGGCGACAGCCGAAGCAGCGCGGTGCGATACAGCGCGTCCGACGTCACGTCGCAGCACACGGACAGCGACGCCTGCATCCACGCGCGCGCGGCCGCCTCGGGGTCGTCGTGCGCGGCGAAATCGACGACGCGCAGTTGCGCGCGCTCGGGGCGACGGTGCTGCCACAGCGCGTCGTCGGCCCACTCGAAGCGCATGTGCAGCGTATCCGCGCGATCGAGCACGGCTTCGACGCTGGCGGCGAGCGCGTCGACGTCGAGCGCGCCGACGAGCTCGATCGTCTCGGCCGTCAGATAGCCGGGATCTTCCGGGTCGACCTGCTGCGCGACCCAAATGCCGTATTGCGCGGACGTCGCGCGCATCCGTTGACTCGTTTGCTGCATGGAGCGTTGTGCGGAAAGAGAAAAGGAACGCGGCGCGCGTCAGGCGCGCCGCCAGTCGACGGCCAGTTGCTTGTTGCGCGCCATCAACGCGAGATGCTCGTCCATCACGTACTGGATCTGTTCGAGCTTCTCGATCGAATCGGCCTCGCAGCGGATGCTGAGCACGTCGTCCGTGCGCAGCACGTGGCACTTGCCGTACGGAAAATCGATCGCCGCGCGATGTTCGTCGAACGCGACCGGAATCTTGATCGCGTAGTGCTTGCACATCTTGAACAGCACGCGATCGGCCTGCGGCACCGAGACTTCGGCGGTGCTGACGAGCAGCGCGTCCGACGGCGCGTTCGTATCGGGTTGTCGCATCGTCGTCCTCCTCGTCATGCGGCCACTCGGTCCGCGCGTTGCAGCAGTTGCGACCATGCGGCGAGCGTCGGCGCTTCGGCGAGCTGCACGAACGATACGTCGCGCCCCGCCTGACGCCACGTCTCGACGAGCGTCATGATCCGCACCGAGTCGAGCCCGTGGTCGAGCAGATTGTCGTGCGGCTGCAGATCCGCCGCGGCGATCCGCAGCATCCGCGCAACCTGCGTCGAGACGGCCTCGATCGAATCCGGCTCGGCCTCGGCCCGCCGGTCGTCGGCGATCTCACGCGCGAGCGCGACCTTGCCGCAGCGCCGCGCGACGTAATCGAGCGCCATCCGATGCTCGCGCGCGGAGAAATCGGCGAGCGCATCGGCGACGAAGAACGGTTCGATATCCTTCATGAATGCTTCGCACGCCGTCATCAGGCAGCCGATGTGCGCATAGACGCCGCAGATCACGAGCTGGTCGCGCCGCGCGCCGCGCAGCATCGATTCGAAATCCGAACGTTGAAAGGCGCTATAGCGCCACTTGTCGAGCACGATGTCGCCCGGCGCGGGCGCGAGCGCCGCGCAGATCGACGCGCGCTCGGGCTGCGCGGTGAGCCCCGGCCCCCACATGTCGGTCAGCAGCCCGCGTTCGGCGGCCGCCTGTCGCGGCAGCTGCGCGGTGTAGTACACCGGCATGCCGTTCGCGCGCGCGAAACCGATCAGGCCGCGCACGTTTGCGATCGCATCGGGAATCGGCGCCGCGTCGCGATCGTAGAAGTCGAGAAAGTAGTCCTGCATGTCGTGCACGAGGAGCGCCGCGCGCGCGGCGTCGAAACGCCATGCGGCGCGACTCTCGGGAATGTCCGCCGGCATCGGATAGGAAGGGATTTTCGGAATGGCCATGTCGCTGGTGAAGTTGTTTGGGAACGTCGAGGAATTCGGCGCGCGCAGTCAGCCGACAGCCGCTTCGGCCGCGGCCAGCCGGTTCGCGATGTCGCTGCGCAGCGCTTTCTTGTCGGTCTTGCCGACAGGCGTCTTCGGAAACGCGTCGACGAATTCGATCCGGTCGGGAACCTTGTAGGCGGCGATGCCTTGCTCGCGAAGGAAGCGCAGCAGATCCGCCGCGCGCGGCGCGGGCTCGCCGCCGATCACGTACGCGCAGCTCCTTTCGCCGAGGTACGGATCGGGCATCGCGACGAGCGCCGCGTCGACGACGCCCGGATGCGCGAGCAGCAGATGCTCGACCTCCTCGGCCGCGATCTTCTCGCCGCCTCGGTTGATCTGATCCTTCGCGCGCCCTTCGACGACGAGATGCCCCGCAGCCGTCATCCGCACGCGGTCGCCCGTCCGGTAGAAGCCGTCCGGCGTGAACGCGCGCGCGTTGTGCGCATCGGCGTTGTAGTAGCCGCGAATCGTGTACGGCCCGCGCGTCAGCAGATGGCCCACTTCGCCCGGCGCGACGGGACGATCGTCGTCGTCGACGATGCGGATCTCGTCGTCCGGCGAAATCGGCCGGCCCTGCGTCTGCACGACGACGTCGAGCGGATCGTCGAGACGCGTGTAGTTGACGAGACCTTCAGCCATCCCGAACACCTGTTGCAGCTTCGCGCCGAGTTCCGGCTCGATGCGCCGCGCGAGCGTCACGTCGAATCGCGCGCCGCCGACCTGCACGACGCGCAGGCTCCCGAGCGCCGCGCGTCGCGCCGCCGACGCGGCGAGCCACACGGGAACGAGCGACGGCACGAGCGCGGCGATCGTCGCGCGCTCGCGCTCGATCAGCGCAAACGCGATGTCGGGGCTGCCGCCGTCGCACAACACGACGGTGCCGCCCGCGTACAGCACGCCGAACGTGCCGGGCGAGCTCAGCGCGTAGTTGTGCGCGACGGGAAGCGCGCAGAGATAGACGCCGGTTTCGTCGAGCCCGCAAATGCGCGCGCTCTCGCGGATGCTGTACAGGTAATCGTCGTGCGTGCGCGGAATCAGCTTCGGCGTGCCGGTGCTGCCGCCCGATAGCTGTAAAAACGCGACATCGTGCGCGGCGGGGCCTTCGGGCAGCGCGATCGTTTCGTCGTCGCGCAGATCCGCGAGCGCGACGTGCTCGCCCGCGTCGCCGACGATCAATACGTGCTCGAGCGTCGGCGCTTCCGCCCGCACGGTTTTCGCGAGCGCGCAGTAGTCGAACCCGCCGCGCCGATCCGCCGCGACATACGCGACCGCTTCCGCGTGCCGGCAGAAGTGTCCGATCTCCTGCTTGCGATGCGCGGGCAACGCGAAGACGGGCAGCGCGCCGATCCTGAACAGCGCGAAGACGACCGCGAAGAATTCGACGCAATTCGGCAGTTGCACGACGACGCGGTCGCGCGGGCGAATGCCGAGCGCGACGAGCCCACGCGCGACGCGCGTCGCTTCGCTGGCGAGCCGGCCGTACGACCAGCGCGTCTCGCCTTCGACGAGCGCGATGCGCTCGCCGTGCCGTTGCGCAAGCGCGTCGAGCAGTTGTCCGAACGATTGCCCCTGCCAATAGCCCTTGCGCCGGTATTCGGCCGCGACGTCGTCGGGCCACGGCGTCCAATGCGCGAGCGTCATGCGGCGGCCCTCGCGATCGCGTCGGTCGCCGCCGAGCGATCGACGCCCATCGCATCGAGCATCGTCCGGAACTTCGCGGCCGTTTCAGCGAGTTCCGCTTCGGGCACCGAATCGCCGACGATGCCCGCGCCCGCGAAAAGCCGCAGCGTCGCGCCGCGCGCTTGCGCACAGCGGATCGTGACGATCCACTCGCCGTCGCCGCGCGCATCGACCCAGCCGAGCGTGCCCGCATAGAAGCCGCGATCGAACGGCTCGGCGCGCAGGATCGCCTCGCGCGCTTCGCTGCGCGGATAACCGCAGACGGCGGGCGTCGGATGCAGCGCGAGGGCGAGCGTCAGCGCGTCGGCGCTCGTCTCGCCGGCGACTTCGGTCGACAGATGCCACATCGTCTGCGTATGGACGAGCGACGGCCGCGCGGGCACGGCGAGTTTCTTGCAGAACGGCGCGAGGCTTTCCTTCACCGCATCGACGACGACGCGATGTTCGTCGAGATCCTTCGCCGATTCGAGCAGTGCGTCCGCTCGCCTGCGGTCTTCGACGGGATCGCTGCTGCGCGGCGCGGACCCGGCGAGCGGATTCGCACGCAGCACGCCCTGAAAGCGGCTGACGAGCAGCTCGGGGCTCGCGCCGAGCAGCGTGCGCCCATCGCCGACGTCGACCGAGAACGTGTAGCCATGCGGATTGCGCGCGGCGAGCCGTTCGATCAGCGCGCGCACGTCGACCGGTCGCGCGCCCGTCAGCTCGAGCGTACGCGCGAGCACGACCTTGTCGAGATGCCCGGCGCGGATGCTCGCGACTGCTTGCGCGACGGCCGCCGCATATTCGGCGCCCGGCGGCACCGCGCGCGCGTCGTAGTCGTAGGCGTCGTGGCCGCCACGATGCGTGGCGAGCGGCGGCGCTACGTCGGCGAGCGGGCCGCCGCGCCGCATCGCGCGCACGACGCTGAGCGCGGTGGGCCGCTCGACATCGAACGGCACCGCACCGACAACCGCCGCATCGCCGTGCCCTTGCTCGCGGGCGCGCGCGAGCGCACGCTGCACGCGCGCGCCGAGCGGCTCGTCGCCATGCGGCACGCGTTCGACGACGTCTCGCGCGAGCAGCGTATGGCTTGGCGTCGCGAAGAGAAACGGCGCGTCGGGCTCGTACGCGTCGAGCACATTTTGGATAACTGATAAAAATTCCGGCTTGGGAATCGCGTTCACGTTGTGACCTCCGAATTCGAATCGTCTGGATCGACGCGCCGCGTCGCGCGGCGCGTGCGCGTTACATCTCCGCGGTCAGGCTCACCGCGACGCGGCGGCCCTGGTCGACGAGCCAGTTGCCGCTCAGGCCGGTCGCCCGCGTGCGGTCGTCGATCGGCACCATCCGGTTCGTCAGGTTCAGCACCGCGAAATTGACCGAGAAATGCTTGTCGATCCGGTAGCGGCCGCCGATGTCGAAGGTCGTCGTCGACGGCCGTTCGCGCACGCCTTGCGCGCCGTTGCGGAACGCGGCCCAGTATTCGGTGCCGGTGTAGTTGACGTTCGCGTAGAGATCGAGACGCGGCGTCGGCGTCCAGTCGACCTGCACGTTGAATTTGTGCTTCGGCGTCTTGTCGAGCGGGAAGCCGTCGAGCGAGCTGCCGTCGAACGCTTTCTCGCCGCTGCCCTCGCGGCGAGATTGCGTGAACGTGTACGCGCCCGAAATCTTCACTTGCTTGGCCACGCGCGCGCCCGCGCCGATTTCGAGCCCGTACAGCTTCACGCGGTCGACGTTGTCGTACACGTAGATGTTGCGGCCGGGCGAACTCGGGTCGGCCACGCCGGAGTCGTAGCTCGCGACCTTGTTCTTGAACAGGTTGTTGAACAACGTGAGGCTCACATGGCTCTCGCCGCGGTCATAGCGGATGCCGAGCTCTTCGCTGAGGCTCGTCTCGGGCTTGAGGCTCGGATTGCCGCAGAGCGTGCCGGGCACCGCGCCCGCCGCTCCGCCCGACGTCATGCAGTAGCCCGCCGTGCTCTGACGCAGCGACGGCGGCTTGAAGCCGGCGGACACGCCGCCTCGCAGCGTGAGCGTCGGGCTCAGCTTGTAGACGCCGTACGCGCGCGGGCTCACGTGGCTGCCGTAGCGCTCGTCGTGATCGAGCCGCACGCCCGTCGTCAGCGTGAAACGGCTGTTGAAGAAGTAATCGTTCTCGGCGAAGAGCGCCCACGAATTGCGCTGGATGCTGTCCGAGTTGACGGCGTAGCCCTTCGGCACCGCATCCTGCCGCCCCGCGCCGGACAGCCGCGACCAGATGTGCTGCGCGCCCGCCGTCAGGATGTTGCGCTCACCCCACCACGGCACCTCGACCTTGCCTTCGAGCACGGTGTCGGTGATCGCGGGTTTCACGGGCGACGGCGCGACGGCCGTCCACTGTTCCTGCGTGCCGCGCTCGCCATACAGCGACAGCGTCGAGTTGCCGAAGCCCCAGCGGCCGTTGTGCGTAATGCCCCAGTAGTCGCGCACGTGCCGCGTCTCGACGATCGTCGTCCCGGCCGTGCCCGGCTTCGCAGGCGCGAGGCTTTTGCCCGGCGTGCTCAGGTAGCTGAACTGATCGTGGCCCGCGTTCAGCGTGAGGTCCTGGTTGCTCGCGGGCTTCGCGGTCAGCTTCACGTCGAAGCTCGCGGCGCGCTGCCCGTTCGCGCCGCTCGTTGCGCTTTTCGGATAGTAGATGTCGTCCTCGCTCCGATGCAGCCCTCGCCCCGACACCTGCAAGCCGAGCACGTCGCTCTTCAGCGGGCCGCCGATCCAGAAATCGACGCTTTGCGTGTCGCCCTGATTCGACTCGAGCTGGAACACGCCGCTCGCGGTGACGGTGCCGCCCCAGCGCTTCGGCACCTTGCGCGTGATCACGTTGATCACGCCGCCCATCGCGTCGGCGCCGTACAGCGACGACATCGGCCCGCGCACGACCTCGATCCGCTCGATCGCGGAAAGCGGCGGCAGCAGATTGCTCTGCACGCCGCCCGTACCCCGGTTCATCGTCTCGCGCGTGTTCTGGCGGCGGCCGTCGACGAGGATCAGCGTGTATTCGCCGGGCATGCCGCGAATCGAGATGTCCTGATCGTTCGGCGACGCGCCGACGACGCTCACGCCCTCCACTTTGCCGACGATGTCGGCGAACGACGTGTACGGCTTCGCCTCGATGTCTTCGCGGGTGATGACGGAGATGCTGGCGGGCGCCTCTTTGATCGCCTGCTCGCGCTGGCTGGCGGTGACGACGATCGCCTTCAGCGCGGCCGCATCCTCGGCGGGCGCGGGCTCGGCGGCCGGCTGCGCCCATCCGGCGGACGTCCCCATCAAATACAAGGCGGCGGCGACCGCCGGCTTCAACGCAAGGCCTGGAACATGACTCGACATAACGGCTTTCTTGATCGACAAATGGAATTGATTCTCATTTCCATTATCAATGACGAAAGGCGTTGATAGATTTGTGAAAGGTACGAAGTTGTTTGCGTGACGCGAGTGCATGCGTCACCGCACTTCGTACCTCGCACGCCGCACTCCGCGTGCCGGCCGCGGGGCGCGGCGCGACGCTCAGTGCTGACCGCTGCGGCGCGCGAGCTTCGGCGTCAAGCCGAAGCGGCGCTTGTATGCGGTCGCGAAGTTCGCCGCGCTCGTGTAACCGGCGAGCGCGGCCGCCTGCTTGACGCTGATCGCGTCGCGCTCGAGCGCGAGCCGCGCACGCTGCAAGCAGCTTTCGCGCAGGAAATCGAAGATCGTGGTGCCGTAGACGCTGCGGAACTGGCGCTGCATCGCGTTCGCGTTCATGCCCATCTGGCGGGCGATGTCGTCGAGCGAAAGCTGTTGCGCCGCCTCGCTGCCGAGGAACGCGCGCAATTCGGCCATCCGGCGATAGCCGCGCGAACCGAGATTCGCGGCCTCCTGCGCCGCGCCCGCCGCCATCGCAGGCTGCTCGGTCTGCAGCGGCGCGAGCGCCTCGGCGAGCAGGTCGAGCACGCGGCTTTCGAGATAGATCGCCTGCAGCATCGGCTGATACGCGGGCGGCCGCACGATCTGCTCGGCGAGCGCGATCGCGCGCGGCGTCGGTTGCCAGAAGCGCACCGACAGATGCGCGGACAGCAGCGAATCGAGCCGCTCGGGCATCGCCGCGCGACTCGCCGCCTGCAGATGACGCAGCCATTCGCCCGAGATGCCGAGGCTCAAGCGGCGTGCGTAGCCGCCCTTGCTGACGCGCCGGCTGAACGTGTCCGGCTCGACCGCATTGACGAGGAACGCCTGCATCTCGCCGGCCGGCTTGCGGCCGCCGCTCGGCGGCGCCGGGCACACGTGCGGCCGGGCAGCGGTCGTCAGCACGATGCGGCGATCGCCGTACGACACGTCGAGCTCGCCTTCGAGCAGCAGCACGAGATGCAGCCCCGCCGTGCATTGGCCGGACATGACCGCGTCGAATTCGTCGATTGCGTCGTCCGCATGAACGCGCAGGCCCGGCCGCACTTCGCGGACCTTGGCGATGTGCGCCGCATGGTCCCGGCGACCGGAAGGAAACAGGTTTTCTACGCGCGCATCCAATTTCTTCAGCCCCGCCCGCACTTCGCGCGCCCTCGACGCCGCGGCCCGGCGACGCACGTCGCCGCTCACGCAAACCAATCCGTTGCTCGGCCAAACATCGGGCGCGGCTACGGGGGCGCAATCTCGGTTAGAATCAAATGAGAATAATTATCATTTATATCGTATCGGGAATAGCGTGAGAAACACAAGCAGATTTTGGTCACTGCTTTGCGCATGGTTGACCGTTTCGTTGATTCATTCCGCGCACGCGCAGCAGACCGTCACCGATCTTGCGGGCCGCACCGTCCGCCTGCCGGCGAACGTCGAGCGCGTGCTGCTCGGCGAAGGACGCCTGCTGCCCGCGGTCGCGATCGCCGAGCAAGGCGATCCGAGCCGCCGGCTCGTCGGCATGATGGGCGACTTCGAGCAGCTCGATCCGGCGAGCTACGCGCAGTGGCGCGGCAAATTTCCGCATCTGGACAACGTGCCGCGCATCGGCCGGTCGCAGGCAGGCAGCTTCAGCGACGAGCGCGCGCTCGCGCTGCGCCCGCAAGTCGCGATCTTCGGACTGGGCGGCGGCCACGGCCCCGGCGAGCGCGATCGCGAAACGCTCGCGCGGCTCGAAGCGGCCGGCGTCGCGATCGTGTTCGTCGATTTCCGTCACGATCCGCTCGGCAACACGCCGCGCAGCATCGCGGTGCTCGGCCAGGTGTTCGGCTCGCCCGAGCGCGCGGCCGCGTTCAACGCCGAGTGGCAGCGGCAGCTCGACGTCGTCCGGCAGCGGCTGAAGGCCGCGCGGCCCGCCGCGCCGACCGTGTTTCTCGAAAGCCGCGTCGGGCTCGCGACCGACTGCTGCGACACGATGACAGGCATGATGGGCCGCCTGCTCGACGCGGCGGGCGGCGCCAACGTCGCGAAGGGCATCGTCCCCGGCGAGCATGGGATGCTCAATCCCGAATACCTGCTGAGCCGCCAGCCGTCCGTCTACATCGGCACGGCGATCGGCTCGGCGCAAACGCTGCAAAGCACGCCGCAACGGATCGCGCTCGGCGCGGGCGTGCCGGCCGACGTTGCGCGGCGCTCGCTCGAGCGAGCGCTGCGGCGCCCCCAGTTCGCGCCGCTGCGTGCGGTCCGGCAAGGCCGCGCGCACGCGATCTGGCATCACTTCTACAACTCGCCGTTCAACGTCGTCGCGGTGCAGGCGATGGCCAAATGGCTGCATCCCGAACTGTTCGCCGATCTCGATCCGCGGCGCACGCTCGAGCAACTGTATGCGCGCTTTCAGCCGGTCGCGTTGAACGGCGAGTACTGGATCAGCGAGGCGCGCTGACATGCCCGGACCCGCTTTCGCGGCGCGCCGCTCGCTGCTGGCCGCCGGGCTCGGCACAGCGCTGTCTTCGCTGTCCCCGCTGCCTTGTTGCGCGGCGCCGGCGAACGCGGCTCGCGGCGGCACCCGCGGCACCGTTGCGTTGCCCGGCCTCGCCGACGCGCCCGCGGTCGAGACGCCGCGAAGCCGCCGGATCGACGTATCGATCGCGGGTCAACGGCGGCGCATTTTCGTCGCGCTGCCGCCGCCGCCCGCGCCGCCCGCTGGCCATCCCGTGCTGTACGCGCTCGACGGCAACGCGGCATTCCATCTGTTCGCGCAGCTCGCGCGTAATCACGCAGCGCGGCCCGGCGTCGATCCGGCGGACGTGCCGGCGATCGTCGCGCTCGGCTATGCGACGGACGCGTCGTACGACATGCAGGCGCGCGCCGCCGATTACACGCTCGCGCCGCTCGCGGGCGAAGCGGCGGCGCCGGCGCCGATCCCGTGCAGCGCGCACGACGCGCACGCGTCGGAAGGCAACGCGGACGATCGAGCGAATGACGCGGATGCGCTTCCATCGGCGGGCGCGATCCGCACCGGCGCCGACCGCTTCCTCGATTTCGTCGAGCACGACCTGCAGCCGTGGCTCGCAGGGCAATTCGCCGTCGACGCGCGCCGCCAAACACTGTTCGGCCATTCGTACGGCGGGCTGCTCACGCTGTACGCGATGCTCACGCGCACGCACGTGTTCCGGCGCTACGTCGCGGCAAGCCCGTCGATCTGGTGGGGCGATCGCGCGCTCGTGCCGTTTCGCGACCGCTTCGTCGAACGCACGGCGGCGCTCGATACGCCCGTCGACCTGCTCGTCACCGTGGGCAGCCTCGAGGAAGGCGCGCCGAATCCCGATCCCGAACGCGCGCGCCGTCAGCAGGCGCGCAAGCAGGTCAGCTCCGCGCGCGAGTTCGTGCACGGCGTGCAGCCGGTGCGCGGCTTGCACGCCGAATGCCGCGTGATCGCCGGCGAGGATCACGGCAGCGTCGTGCTGCCGAGCGCGGCGCTCGCGGTGCGCATCGCGTCGGCGCCCGAAACGTCGACCGCGCCCGCCACGGCAGCCTCCGACGGCTCGCGCGGATGAGCACGCTGCCCGCCTCCCGGCTCTCGCTCAGGACGCGCTACCGCGCGATCGCCGCGCGCCGCCTCGTCGCGCTCATGCTGCTCGCAGGCCTGCTCGCGACGCTCGTCGTGATCGACGTCGCCACCGGCCCGTCGACGTTCGCGCCCGCCGACATCGTCGCCGGCCTTCTGTCGCCCGACAGCCTGCCGCTCGAGCAGCGCGTGATCCTCTGGAACGTACGCCTGCCGTACGCGTTGATGGCGATTCTCGTCGGCGCCGCGCTCGGCCTCGCCGGCGCCGAAATGCAGACCGTGCTCAACAATCCGCTCGCCAGCCCGTTCACGCTCGGCCTGTCGGCCGCCGCGAGCGTGGGCGCGTCGGTCGTCGTGCTCGCCGGCTGGCAGCTCGTCGTGTGGAACGAGAACCTCGCGCTGTCGCTCGGGGCGTTCGCGAGCGCGACGGCCGCGACGCTGCTCATCGTCTGGCTCGCGTGGCGACACGGCGCGACGACCGAAACGGTCGTGCTGTTCGGCATCGGCCTGATGTTCAGCTTCGAGGCGCTGCTGTGGCTGCTGCAATTCATCGCCGACAGCAACGCGCTCGAGCAGATCGTGTTCTGGAGCATGGGCAGCCTCGCGCGCGCGAGCTGGAGCAAGATCGCGCTCCTCGCGGGCGTGCTCGCCGCGTGCGCGCTGCGGGCGAGCACGCACGTGTGGTCGATGACCGCGCTGCGCTCGGGCGAAGAGCAGGCGCGCAGCATGGGCATCGCCGTCGAGCGGCTGCGGCTCGTCACGCTCGTGCGCATCAGCCTGCTGTCGGCCACCGCGCTGTCGTTCGTCGGCACGATCGGCTTCGTCGGGCTCGTCGGGCCGCACATCGCGCGGCTGCTCGTCGGCGACGATCACCGCTATTACCTGCCGGGCGGCATGCTCGCCGGCGCGATCATGCTCTCGGGCGCGTCGATCCTCAGCAAGACGCTCGTCAGCGGCCTCGTGCTGCCGATCGGCATCATCACCGCGCTCGTCGGCGTGCCGCTTTTCATGACGCTGATCAGTCGGCGCAGACGCGATGGCTGAGCTGCGCATCGACAACCTGAGCGTCGCGTACGGCCGCCGCGAGATCCTCGATTCGCTCGCGCTGCGGCCGATCGAGCCGGGCTGCGTGGTGGCCGTGCTCGGGCCGAACGGCGTCGGGAAATCGACGCTGCTGCGCGCGATCGCGCGGCTCGTGCGGGCGCGCGGCGCGGTGTCGCTCGGCCGCGTCGATCTGCTGCGCGGCTCGCGCCGAGAGCACATGCGGCGCGTCGGCTATCTGCCGCAGACGCTGCCGCAAGCGTCGACGCTCCTCGTCTACGAGGCGGTGAGCGGCGCGCTGCGCGCGACGTGCGGCGGGCTGTCGAGCGCCGAGCACGATGCGCGGCTGCATGCGGTGTTCGAGCAACTGCGGCTGCATCCGCTTGCGATGAAGCCGCTCGACAGCCTGTCGGGCGGCCAGCGCCAGATGGTCGGCCTCGCGCAGGTGCTGGTGCGGCACACGCCGCTTCTGCTGCTCGACGAGCCGACGAGCGCGCTCGATCTGCGCTGGCAATTGCTCGCGCTCGAAGCGATGCGCGACGCGGCTGGCCGCCGGGCGGCGATCGTCGTCGTCGCGATGCACGACCTGAATCTCGCGTCGCGCTTCTGCGATCGTATGGCGCTGCTCGGGCCCGACGGCGTGCTGGCGGACGGCTTGCCGTCCGACGTGCTGGAGCCGGCGAGCCTGCGGCGCGCGTATGGAGTCGATGCGCGAGTCGAACGCACGGCCGACGGCGAACACATCGTGCTCGTCGAGCGGGCCGTTCCGGATGCCGGCGCCCGGATGGCGCACCGATAAGCGCAATTTCCGTTCACGACGCGATGTCGATCGCCATGCGCCCGGCGTACGTGCTCGCGCATGCCGGGTCCGTTCGCGTCGAATTCTCCCTCTTCCGAATTTGCGCCGGTCCGCGCGTAAGTCGCGGCGGCGGACCGGGGCAGCGCAAGCCATCGCACAAAACCACCGCTCCGGCTCGCGGTTTTCCCAAACCCAGCCGCAAAGCGGGGCGAACTCGCCTGAATTCCGCGCGCCGCGCCACGACGCGTCGATTCACTTTCCTTGATTCGCGGATTCGCTTGGGCACAGTCTTTTGCATGCCTTCCTTCATGCGCTTGTTCAACGTGGCTTGTGGACTGCTTTCGAGATCGACACGGGCTTCGCTGTGCATTGCGTCTTCAATTCTTTTAATTTATGTATGTATACGTAGTAAGAGTTAACAAAGGCGACTCATTCCTGTGGAAAACCGGGGTTTTCCCTGATACATCAGAGCGACATCGATTCCATAACCATATCGACTGAGCGTGAATATCCGCCACGAGCGAAGGATAACTTCGACGCGCTTTTAAGCACGGCTCGCCTTATCAAGATATGGTCCACAGGCAGGGTGACGAGTTATCCCGAGGATTTCCAGAGCTTGGGGTGGATAACTCTTTCGGCGCAGGCCCGCCGCTTCCCGTGTTGCAAGTTCGATTCAATCGAATCGTCTTCTGTTGAACATGCGGCATGCCTTTGCGGACGAATGACATTTGCAGGTAGCGACAACGGGGAAATCGCGACACTGGGCGGGTCTTAAATGCCCTGCTCGTTAGTTGCGAATGTTGGCCGACATTCGTTTCTCGACTGGCCAGAACAAACGACATCCAGCCCCGCCCGCTCCGTCGAACGCGCGTGAAACGCGCGGCCGGCTCAGCGCTCCCAACGCTTGCCGAACGACACGGTCGCTTCGCACATGCCACCGATCAACACGCCGACGATCCCGATGAACGTAATCGTGGCTCCGAGCGACGCAAGCGCGGATGCGTCGCTCGCACGAATCGTGACGCCGATCGTCACGAGCATTCCGAAAAGCATCGCGCACGCACAAACAATCGAATAGAAGCGCATCAGTTTCGGATAACGCGAGCGGCGCGGCCCGAACGCGCGAAAAAGCGCATAGCCCAGACAGAACAAGTAGATGGCCGCGGGCACTCCTGTAGACGCAACCCAACCGCTGTCGATCGGCATGATCGGACTCCGTGAATGTCGTCGTTCGAACGGGACACGCGACCGGGGCGCATCGTGCACGGCGATGCGCGGCCACGCGGCCATAGTTTCTTTTTCTAAAATTAAGACAAATACAGGAACATCCACTCGCGAACAGCCACTAGCATAGCGCCAAATACCAGACTCCGACCGAGGAGCATCTGTTCATGCATGCTGGAGACACCGCTCGATGCATCCGACGATTTGCCGCGCGAACCGAGACGCGCGCATCACGCCCACCCTCGCGCCCGAGCGCCGATCGCGCCCGCCGGCATCGCGCTGCGATGCGCCCCGCGTCGTCCGTTCCTTCTTCCATTTGAGTCACGCCGGCTCACGCAAGCGAGACGCGGGCACCGCGCGCGCCTGAAGCGGCGCACGCACGCCTTCGCTCAGCCGATCCACATCTGTTCGCCGTCGTCGCGACGATGCGAGACGCGTGCGCGCGCCGCACGATGCCGACGCGCGCGTGATCGATTTCATCACAAACCCCCAAAGGAGACATCACGATGCAGAAACGAAGTCACGAAGCCGACCTACACCGAGGGCTCGGGCAACGGCAGATGCGCCTGATCGCGCTCGGCGCGGCGATCGGCGTCGGCCTTTTCCTCGGTTCGGCCAACGCGATCAAGATGGCGGGCCCCGGCATCATCCTGTCGTACATCATCGGCGGCGCCGTGATCTTCGTGATCATGCGCGCGCTCGGCGAGATGGCCGTGCACGAACCGGTCGCCGGCTCGTTCAGCCGCTACGCGCGCAACTACCTCGGGCCGCTCGCCGGCTACCTGACGGGCTGGAACTACTGGTTCCTCTGGCTCGTCACCTGCATCGCCGAAATCACGGCGGTCGGCATCTACATGGGCATCTGGTTTCCGGACGTGCCGCG
Source organism: Burkholderia savannae (assembly GCF_001524445.2). NCBI lineage: Bacteria > Pseudomonadati > Pseudomonadota > Betaproteobacteria > Burkholderiales > Burkholderiaceae > Burkholderia > Burkholderia savannae. The sequence continues at coordinate 37,169 of NZ_CP013417.1, read as the reverse complement.
CTGGATCTGGGCGCTCGCGGCGCTGGCCGCGATGGGCTCCGTGAATCTGCTCACCGTGAAGGCGTACGGCGAGTTCGAATTCTGGTTCGCGCTGATCAAGGTGGTGACGATCGTCCTGATGATCGCGGCGGGCATCGCGATGATCGCATTCGGCATCGGCAATCACGGCGTGCCGATGGGCGTCTCGAACCTCTGGGCGCACGGCGGCTTCTTCCCGAACGGCGCGCAAGGCGTGCTGATGTCGATGCAGATGGTGATGTTCGCGTACCTCGGCGTCGAGATGATCGGACTGACGGCGGGCGAAGCGGAGAATCCGCAGAAGACGATTCCGGGCGCGATCAACTCGGTGTTCTGGCGCATCCTGCTGTTCTACGGCGGCGCGCTCTTCGTGATTCTGTCGATCTACCCGTGGAACGAGATCGGCACGCAAGGCAGCCCGTTCGTGATGACGTTCGAGCGGCTCGGCATCAGGACGGCCGCGGGCATCATCAACTTCGTCGTGCTGACGGCGCTTTCGTCGTGCAACGGCGGCATCTTCAGCACCGGGCGCATGCTGTACAACCTCGCGCAGCAAGGCCACGCGCCGCGCGAGTTCGGCGAGACGACGGCAAGCGGCGTACCGCGCCGGGCAATTCTCGTTTCGATGGCGGCGCTGCTCGTGGGCGTGCTGCTCAACTACCTGGTGCCGGAGAAGGTGTTCGTGTGGGTGACGTCGATTTCGACGTTCGGGGCGATCTGGACGTGGGGCGTCATTCTCGTCACGCAGATGAAGTTTCGCGCAACCCTCGCGCCGGCGGAGGAGCGTGCGCTGCGGTTCCGGATGCCGTTCTGGCCGTATGGGTCTTGGGTAGCGCTGGCGTTTCTCGTGCTCGTCGTCGGGTTGATGGCCTATTTTCCGGATACGCGGATTGCGCTTTATGTCGGGCCGGCCTGGCTCGTGTTGCTGGTCGTGCTGTATTACGTGCTGAAACTCGAGCCGGAGGGCGGGAAGTCGGCTGCGCTGGAGCGGAGGTATGGCCAGGGGTAATTGACTCGCGGTGAGCGGCGCGCGACGGATTGACGGCATCCGGATGCGCGAGCCGATGTGCGATTCGGCTCGCCGCTGCTCGCCCCGAGGAATTCCCGATCTGATGATCCCGATCGAATCAATAGATTGAGCAAATAAAAAGGGCCTAGCCTTACGGCTAAGCCCTTGAATCCGTTTGGTGGAGCGGAGGAGGATCGAACTCCCGACCTTCGCATTGCGAATGTAAAAACGTCCCCTTTAGTGTCAGTGATTCCACGAGATTCAAGCCTTTTATGGCACAATTTTGGCACACAGAGATCGAGATGACCGTTTCAGCCGATGGCTACCATCACAAAACGAGGCCCATATCAGTGGCGCGCGCAAGTGCGCCGACATGGCTACCCAGCGCAAAGTAAGACTTTCGATACGAAGGCCGAAGCAGAAGCTTGGGCCAACATGATCGAGTCCGAAATGTCGCGCGGTGTGTGGGTTAGTCGCAGCGAAGCCGAGACAACCACGCTGCACGAAGCCCTGTTGCGCTATGAAAGGGAAGTCTCTGCAGCGAAGAAAGGCTTGGCCCAAGAGACGTCGGTTCTAAAGGCCTGCATGGCTACCGATTTGGCCAAACGGCCCCTCGCTTCGATTCGAAGCGCCGACCTTGCGAAAATTCGCGACGAGTGGTTAAAGGATTACAGACCAGCCACCGTGCTACGACGCTTGGCTGTCCTGTCCCATGTTTTCAATGTGGCGCGAAAGGAATGGGGCATGGAAAGCTTGTCCAACCCTGTAGAGTTGGTTCGCAAGCCGCAGCCGAACAACGCGCGCACTCGCCGCATTGCCATTGATGATCCGCCCCTCAATGCAGCCGGGCGTGATGACGACCAGTCTGACCGGAACACCCAGGATGGTGAGCTTGAACGGATCGTGGCAGCTAGCGAATCCCCACTCCTACCGGCCATCATCTGGCTCGCAGTTGAGACCGCCATGCGCCGAGGTGAAATTGTAGCCTTGCGGTGGGAGCACATCGACTTGAAGCGCCGAGTCGCCCATTTGCCTGCAACAAAAAACGGCAGCGCACGCGACGTTCCTCTGTCCACGCTTGCGGTTTCTGTCCTTCAAACGTTGAACGACAAACGTGCCGTCCCCACGGAACATCGTGATACCAATCGAACAAACGGCACTGGGCCGGTTTTTGCCATCCGAGGCGATGCGGTAACCCGCGCTTTCGAGCGAGCCGTAGCTCGAGCTCGAAAGAGGTACGTCGACGAATGCCAAACGATCGCGCGCCGGCCTGATGATCGGCTCCTGCTCGATCTCCGCTTTCACGATCTGAGGCATGAAGCGACTTCGCGCCTCGCGTCCATATTTCCCATGCACGAGTTGACAAAAATCACGGGCCACAAGGACCCTCGCATGTTGATGCGCTACTACCATCCTCGAGCTGAGGACCTCGCCAAGCGACTGACGTAGGTCACGCAATCTGGATACACGAATGTGTATCCATATGTTACCTTCCGGCCATGCCAACGAAAGACTCCGGAATGCGAATTCGAGTCGAGAAGGAACTGCGCGACGCGTTCGTGCAGGCCTGTCGCGATCAAAATCGCATCGCAGCAGAAGTGCTGCGCGAATTCATGCGCACTTTCACCGAGACGCAGCAGCATGGTCAACGAAGTCTTTTTACTGCCCATCAAGAGCCCTCCAAATGAACATGCGAGCCCTTGCCGTTACGACTGACCTCGCACTGGACCCACTGCACCGATATCACGCGTGCAAAGCTATGGCGCGCGGCTACGCTGATGCGCGTAAAACCGAGAAGAGCCGCCTGGCTCACGCCCGAGCCTTTTGCGCGGCGGTGATTGGTGCCTACTGGGTTGAACTCGCTCAACGCCTCAACACGACCATGAAAGTTCGTCCTGTACCTCTCTCGCTGCCGACCGTAGCGATGGATGTGCAGAAGATGGCCGAGAATACCGGTCGTCTGGTGGCAGAGTTCCCTGTCGAAGATGCTGGCTATCTGATTGGTTCGATCTACACCGTGATGCTACCCGCGTCACTGCGATCTGAGATGGGGGCCTATTACACTCCCCCTCCCTTGGTCAGTCGGCTCCTGGACCAGGCCGAAGCCGCAGGGTTCGACTTCACACATGGAACGGTGATTGATCCAGCTTGCGGAGGGGGCGCGTTCTTAGCCCCGGTGGCGCTGCGGATGATCGCAAGATCAGGAAACGCCTCAGCCGACTGGACAATTCGCCGACTCGGCAAACGACTCCGTGGCCTCGAAATTGATCCCTTTGCAGCATGGATGACCCGCGTGCTGCTAGAAGCGGCCGTGATGCCAATTTGTGTCGAAGCTAAGCGCCGCTTGCCCGACGTAGTCACAGTTGGTGACGCCCTGCGTCCACAAGAAATCGGTACATTCGACCTGGTCATCGGCAACCCGCCATACGGCCGAGTGACCCTTGATGAACCGATGCGGCAGCACTACGCCCGCTCGCTTTATGGTCACGCGAATCTCTACGGCTTGTTCACGGATCTCGCGCTGCGCCTCGTCAAACCAACTGGAGTAGTGGCCTATCTAACCCCTACCTCGTTCCTTGGCGGGCAGTATTTCAAAGCTTTGCGCGAGCTGCTGACTGCTGAGATGTCGCCAGCCGCATTCGACTTCGTTACCGACCGGAATGGGGTGTTCGACGACGTCCTGCAGGAAACCATGTTGACCACGTACACTCGCGATCGGCGGCAAGTGCCCGCTGCAGTGTCCGTCGTGATACCACAAGGCTTGAATGCCGCACGCGTCGAGCCAGTTGGTCACGTGGCCATCACTACCACCGGTGATCCGTGGTTGTTACCGCGAACACCCGCGGATGCCGCCTTCTTGCAGACTATTACTGCAATGCCGACGCGCCTCGCCGACCTCGGCTACACCGTGTCCACCGGGCCACTTGTATGGAATCGCCACAAGACCCAACTCCGCACCGAACGAGCGACTGACACACTGCCACTCATCTGGGCGGAATCGGTTGTACCGGACGGATTTGTATTCAGCTCTGAGCGACGGAATCACGTCCCCTTCATCGCGGTCAATCACGACCAGCCTCATTTGGTAGCGCGCGAGTCTTGTGTGCTTGTGCAACGAACGACCTCGAAGGAACAAAACCGTCGTTTGCTGGCCGCGCTTCTGCCGCAGCAGTTTCTGGACGAACATGGTGGCGCCGTCATCGAAAACCATTTGAATATGGTTCAGGCATCACCGCTCACGGCCCGCGTATCGCCGAGAACCATTACGGCGTTACTCAATAGTGAAGCGGTGGATCGCGCCTTCCGTTGCATCAGCGGCAGCGTGGCTGTCTCGGCCTACGAACTAAATGCACTGCCCTTGCCGTCAACAAATCAGTTACAAGAAATCGAAGCGCTAGTGCATCGCGGAGCCGCCAAGACCGCGATAGAACGCGCCATTGCCGCCTGCTATGGAGTTGCATAAAGTGCCGTTACCCGCCGTCCCTCCTCTGCATATCATTGCAGATCGTTTGCCCATCATATTTCCAGAAGGAACGGAGCACCGAAACTACGTCATCCGCGAGATGGCGGCTCGAACCGTATACGTCATGTTTTACGCAGGCGCTATCGAGGGCAGCGGCCACTGGATCAGACCAAGTCAAGTAACGGATATGACGGATGCGCAGTCCGCCTTGCTCAATGACTCCGATCGAGAGGCTTGGATTAAGTTTTCCTTGTCGAACAAAAAGCAGCGACCGGCAAATACTTGGTATGCGGTGAATAGCCGTGAGCCAGTTCGAGACGAAACGATTCGTTCGGGCTTCGTGCCTTGCCGCGCAGTGGTCGAGCGCGAGGGCGTGCCAACAACCTCTTCCAAACCGAAATATGCGCTCAATGCTGCATTGGCAGCCCTCTTCAATCCCAATCTGACCGGTGACGACCTGCAGGCGGCCATCTCTGATTGGCAGAACAAGCACCTCTCGAAAGCTGCAATCGCTCGTGTCCGTCTGGTCAAGCAGGGTGCAGCAGTTGCACGCGACGCCGTATCCGTGACCTTCCCTGGCGGTGAAATTCGGCTGCTGAAGCCCGGCCCCTCGAGTGTCATTGCCAAGGCAGTCATTGAGGTGTTCGCGCCAAAGTTCTTGAAAAATCCGGCCGTGCTTTGGCTTTCGGAGTCGGGCAATAAGGTGGTCGCCCGCGACGAGGCGTTGGCAATTGCTCTCGGCCTCAAGATCGACGCATCAAAGGCGCTTCCCGACATCATCCTCGTCGATCTCGGCACTGATGCCGCCGGCGCGGACATGATCGTTGTCTTTGCGGAAGTCGTTGCTTCGGACGGCCCCATTGATCGCGAGCGCAAAGTCGCACTCACTTCGCTAGCGCTTGACGCCGGATTCAACGAACATCACCTCGCCTTCCTGACCGCTTACCACGATCGCGGGCATGCAGCATTCAAGAAGAGCGTGTCCGAACTGGCATGGGGATCGTACGCATGGTGCGCTTCTGAGCCAGACCACATCATTGATCTTCGTGACGGCACGCCAAAGAAGCTTTCGGACATTAGCCTTCAATAGCCACATAGACCATACCGTTCGCAGATAACCAGTTTGGGGGAGGGGACCCTATGCTTATCAAGGCCGTTGTTCTTGAAAATTTCCGAGCCTACAGGGCCCCCACGGTTATCCCTATATCGCAGCTTACTGGCCTAATTGGCCGGAATGATGCTGGGAAGTCGTCCATCCTAGAGGCTCTCGATATCTTCTTCGAGGGCGGCACTGTCAAGATCGACTCGGCCGATGCAAGCAAAGGCGGCGACTCTAGGAATGTGCGAATTGGCGTTGTCTTCGGGGACTTGCCCGATCGGCTCGTGCTGGACTCTAACGCACCGACCACGCTCCAAAATGAATACCTGCTCAACGACGCTGGAGACCTTGAAGTAGTAAAGGTATTCAACTGTGCGAACCAAGCGCCCAAGGCGACTATCTTCGCGAAGGCCGTACACCCCACGGCCCCGGAAGCGTCCGACATCCTTCAGAAGAGCCAGCGAGATCTCCGCACGCTAATCCGGGAACGCGGTTTGCAGAACAATTGCAATCAAGCTGAGAATCCGTCTATGCGATTGGCAATCTACCAGTCGATCGGCGACCTTCAGACTCGACTGCGTGAGGTGCCGCTTAACGACGAGAACGGGAAGGAGGTGTGGAAGAGCCTGCAATCCTACATGCCAATCTTCGCGTTGTTCCAATCGGACCGCCCAAGTAACGATCAGGATCCCGAGGTACAAAACCCAATGAAGCTGGCCATCGAGCAAGCTCTTGAGGCGCTTGAGCAGAAACTAGAAGAAATCACGAGCCAAGTTCAACAGAAGGCGCAAGAGACTGCCGATCGCACCGTTGCGAAACTGAAGGAGACCTACCCCGACATCGCTTCGACCCTCCAGCCGAAATTCAAGCGCCCCCCCTGGAAGAACGTTTTCAAACTCGACCTCGAAGCCGATGACGGGATTCCCCTCAACAAGCGCGGATCAGGTGTCAGGCGGCTTGTGCTTCTGAGTTTCTTTCAAGCCGAGGCTGAAAAGCGCCGTGCTGATGCAGTAGCCGGTAACGCCCCCCAGCGTCGCGTTGTCTACGCAATCGAAGAGCCGGAAACTTCACAACACCCCGACAATCAACAGCAGATCATTGAGGCTCTACGCGCGTTAGCTGACGCGGGCGATCAAGTGATTCTCACTACCCATGTTCCCGGGCTCGCCGGCCTTATCCCGCTCGACAGTCTACTTTTCGTCGACCGAGACCCAGATACAAAGGTCATTCGTGTACGCAGCGGGCATATCGATAACTCGATTTTCAGCGAAATCGCTGACGCGCTCGGCGTACTCCCCGATCCAGTTGCCAAGCCGGGCCTCAAAGTGGCCGTACTTGTCGAAGGGAAAACGGATATCGACGCTCTCCGCTCCTTGATCGGCGTGATGGTAGCTGCCGGCGAAATACCGGCAATCGATGAGACAGGGATATTTTGGACGATCGGTGGCGGCGATCACACACTCAAAGATTGGGTCGAGCGACGATACCTCGACAAACTCGATGTCCCGCAAGTCATGCTGCAGGACTCCGACCGAACCGCTGCGGCTCTGCCTTTAGCCCAAGGAAAGATCGATTGGCTCGAAGAAATGAATGCTCGGCCGCGCGTAACAGCGTTCCTGACACGTAAACGCAGCATGGACAATTATTACCATCCGGACGTATTACCGCGTCTCACGAACGGTCTCCTGACGCTTCCCGGTGGGGTCGACATTGACTTCGTAAAGATGGCGGACGAGTTGAGAGAGGTGGCCTCACTCGTTCGGACAGTTTTCTGAGATTTTTAAGTGGAACGTCCGAGGCAATCATGCTGCCGATTTGATCGCAGGCAGCGTCGCGAAGTATGCCTCATCCGGCGTCCGATCCGCCAGGCTCGAATGGGGCCGTTTTCGGTTGTACAGCTCGATGTAGTCGCCGATGGAGCGCCGGGCATGGCTGACCGACTCGTAAGCTCGCAGGTAAACCTCTTCGTACTTGACGCTGCGCCACACGCGTTCGACGAACACGTTGTCGCGCCAGGCCCCTTTACCGTCCATCGACAGCCGCACGCCTCGACCCAGTACGGCCTCGGTGAACGCGCCCGCCGTGAACTGGCTGCCCTGATCGGTGTTCACAATGTCCGGCAGCCCGTAGCGCGCGAACGCTTCCTCGAGCGCCTCGACGGCGTGCACTGCTTCCAGCGTGATCGCCACCCGGTGCGAGAGCACCTTGCGACTTGACCAATCCACTACTGCCGTCAGGTACACGAAGCCTCGCGCCATCGGAATGTATGTCGTGTCCAGTGCCCACGCCTGATTGGCCCGGGCGATTTTCATGCCGCGCAGCAGGTACGGCCAGATCTTGTGCTGCGCATTGCGTCGGCTCGTGTTCGGCTTGCAGTACAGCGCTTCCACGCCCATGCGTTTCATCAGCGTGCGCACGCGGCGGCGGCCGACCTCATAGCCTTCCCGGCGCAACAGACGCGCCAGCATCCGCGCTCCGGCAAACGGAAACTCCATGTGCAGTTCGTCGATCCGCCGCATCAGCAACTGGTCCGCCTCGCTCACTGGCTGCGCCCGGTAATACGCGCTCGATCTCGCGATGCCAACCAGTCGCGTCTGTCGCGAAACCGGCAGCGCATGCGTACGGTCAATCATCGCTTTGCGCTCAGCAGTCCGGCTTTGCCGAGCGCTCCTGACAAAAAATCGTTCTCCAGCGTCAACTGTCCGATTTTCGCGTGCAGCGTTTTCACGTCCACCGGCGGCTCGTTCGACGGTGGAGCGGCCGCGCCGAACACATCCGCCGCACGCTCCTGCAGTTGCCGCTTCCACTCCGTGATCTGGTTCGGGTGCACATCGAACTGCTGCGCCAGTTCGGCCAGCGTGCGCTCGCCCTTGACCGCCGCCAGGGCCACTTTCGCTTTGAACGCCGCTGAGTGCGTCCGTCGGGTTCTCTTCGTCATCTTTCCGGTTCCTTTGCCTGCATTATCGCTGGCTCAGGCCCCGGGCATTCCACTTACCCGACTGTCCGAATTTGCGCGGCCACCTCTCTTGACAGATGGAGGACACGTTGAACCCGCCAGGGGCGCGACTTGCCACAACAACGCTATAAACCTGAGAGGAAGCTATGAAATTCAACCGCCGCAAACTCGTGTACGGATTGCTTGCTATCGCCGCGACATATAGCCTGACGGCGCATGCCGAAGCAGACTACGACGGGCAATATGCTCGGAAGATAGGCATCACATATCAGGTGGGCGAGAACAACTCCGTTGTCGGGCAAATCACCAACAACGCGGATCGCACCGTTTATGTCTCGGCGGCGTTCAACGGTTATGCGGCAGACGGCCACGTGAGCCAGGGCGGGGCCACCGTGAGCTTCGATCACCTTGGCCCTGGCGAGACCGCACGCTTTAAGAGCGGTGGTTTTTTCGAGGCGATCAAGTCCGCTAAGCTGACCACGCTGCGCACAGTTCCTTGAGTCGCGGACTCCAATGATCGGCGCCGGCCGCCCCGGCGCGCGAACCGCGCGTGGTCGACAAGTTCGAACCACGCTCTGGCTACCGTGGCACACAACTGAGACGTTAAGGTTTAGAGAGTTAAATCGCGCGCGCGCGTTACGATTCTTGAAACCCTTGCTGCGCAAGGCTTCTCGGGATGTTCCCATCCGTAAAGGCACGAAGGGGCTCATCCCTGAAAGCACGTGGCAACCCACAGTTCTGCATCCCTAAAAGCACGTGGCAATTCACAAGCGGGGCCAAGTTATCCACAGTGTCAGGCGCGCGATTCCAGCATCATTTGAGCCTGCCGCTTCTGCGGGCATGTACCCTCTCGCGAGCCTTGGCCGACGTATGAGGCAAACCCTTCATCATGGCCGCGATCTCAGCTTGATAGCCTTTCGGGCCGTTGGCATAAAACGTTACAACGTCGGCCCCCGGATCATAGGCCATGCGGTAGTCCGGTAGCTCGCCTGATGCCGCCAGCGCCTTGATGGCTGCCCGGAACTTGGTAAGCGCTAAATCCGCCACACGTCGTTAGGTGACGTGTTACCGGGTAACATGTTTCGAATCGATAGTTACCGGGTAACGAAGGAGATGCGAGATGACGCAAACGACGGCGCAGCGGCAGGCGGCTTATCGGGCAAGGCGCGAGACGGCAGGCAAGGACGGCAACGGTGATCGACGTCTGGATATGTGGATGAGCACGGAAGCGTATCTTGCTCTGACGCGGTTAGCTCGCCGTTACTCGGTAACGAAGCGCCAGATGCTGGAACGGTTGATCGCGCGGGCAGACGACGCGATTGTGCGCCGACTCGATCCCGATTCGGAACAGTGGGACCAATACTTCGGCCCAGCGCGGTAGCGATCGGAGTTACCCGGTAACGGCTTGCTGTCGAGCGAAGTTGAACGGTAGCAGGTCGCTAATATCGGCATCCGGTGCGCGCTGCGGCAATTCGGTCAGCACGTGCAGCAGATAGGCATGGGGATCGACGCCACAGGCTCGACACGTGAGCATCAGGCTGTAGACCATCGCGCTCGCTTTCGCGCCGTCGACCGTATCGCTGAAGAGCCACGACTTTCTCGCCGTGGCAAACGGCCTGATGTCGCGTTCGATGACGTTGTTGTCTATTGCAAACCGGCCATCGTCCACATAGCGACTCAGGTAAGGCCATTGCCGGAGACAGTAGCCGATCGCCTCGCCTAGCAGGCTCTTGGGCAGAACCTTCGGCGCGAGCTCGTCGAGCCAACTCTTGAAGGCGTTTAGCAACGGCACGCTGTGCTGTTGGCGCAAGCGGTACCGGTAATCGGCCAGCGTCTCGCCTTCGGGCAACGTCTGTTTGGCGAGCGTCTCGACCTGGTACAGCGCCTGGAAGAATTCGAGCGCCTTCGTGATGCGGGGGCTCGGTTTGTTCTTCTGCCCCTTGAGCGCATCCGTGAACATCCGGCGTCCATGCGCAAGGCATCCGAGGTGCGTGGCCGATTTGACCGTCCGCCACGCAGGCCAGCCGTCCGTCATCAGCGTGCCCGCGTAGTCTCCGAGGAACTCCTTCGGGTACTGCTGGCCACGCCCCGGCTGGTACTCAAACAGCACCACCGGCTGCTCGCTATCCTCCGCGCTTCGGTAGACCCACATGTATGACTTGTCCTGCGCGTTTCGGCCGTTCTCCTTCAGGACCTGGACGGTGGTCTCGTCGCCGTGAATCAGCCACTGGCTGAGCAGAATCTTCTTGAGCGCCTTGAACAGGCGCGTGTAGTGAAGCTCGGCGGGGCGGATGATCCAGTTCGCCAGCGTACCGCGGCTGACTGCGATATTCGAGCGTGCGAGCACGTCTTCCATCCGGTACAGCGGCGTGCCGTCGACATACTTGCCGGCCGTGACGGCGGCGATCATCGATGCACTGGCGTGACTACCCGGCAAGGGCTGCGCCGGCATCGGCGCGACCACGATCGGTGTGTGCGTGCCGTGACGCTCGCAGTGCCGACACGCGTACTTGAAACGCGCGTGCTGCAGCACCGAGACCTTGACCTGCATGTGCAACTGTTCGCTGATTTCCTCGCCCATCCGATGCATTGCCTTGCTGCAGCACGGGCAGATCTTCTGGTCTTCGGGCAGGTCGTACTCGATTCGCTCGCGCGGCAGGTCCGCGGGCAGCGGTTTGCGGCCACGCTTGCGCGGTTCAGGCTGGCCGGGTTCCGGCAACCCGGTATCGGGCAACGTCAGCGGCTCGCCGTCGTCCTCCTCGGCCGGCTCAGCGTGGGCTGCCTCTTCGGCCTCGTTGAACACGCGGTCGCGGCGCTTCTCGCTCTTCGGCGCGTACTGTCGGGCCAACGCGAGACGATATTGCTCTTCCAGCGCATCCAGGCGCTTGGTCAATTCGTCGATCCTGGCGTCACGCTCGGCAATGACCTGAGCATCGGCCGCCACCCGCTCCTCCAGCTTGTGGATATAGGCCTTGGCGGTGCGCGGAAGTCGGGGGAGATTGGGAGGGGACATGCGCTCAACGATAGCGAAACGCAGAGCCAAATAGGTTTACGCGAATTTGTAACAGCTAAAGCCGCCGTTGTTTACTGGCAACAGCGGCGATACCCTGCTTCAGTTCGTGTGGCAGTACTGCCGCGCTGGGTGGCGGCGCACGGCGTCGATATCGACGCCGTCGAGCAGCAGGTGAAGCTGCTCGGCCGTCAGTTCGATCACGGCTTGCTGACGGCGGGGCCAAACGAAACGGTCGGCCTCGAGGCGTTTCAATAGGAGCCAGAATCCGGCCCGGTCATACAGCAGAAGCTTCACGCGATCGCGTTTGCGGTTGTGGAACGCGAAGACGGCTCGCGCAAGCGGATCGAGCAGCATCGACTGCTCGACCAGCGCGACGAGGCTGTTGATGCCGGCGCGGAAGTCGATGGGCTCGCGGTGCAGGTAGATCTGCAGGTCCGCGTCGAAGCGGAACATCAGCGTGCCCCCAACGCTTCGATCATCGCCTTCACGAGAGCGCCATCGTGTGCGGCGCATTCGAGCTGTAGCGTTACGCCGTTGGGCAACTGCGCTGATAGTCGCGCCGGCGTCATTGCCTTCGCCGCTTCGTACCTGTGTGACGTTCGCCGTACGTTCACCGGCTCGGGGTTCGTGCGCACCGGTGCCACCTCGTTGATCGGAACGACCGGCACGAATGCCGATGGCAAGGGCTCGACGCACGCCGTCACAGCAGCATTCGCGCGTTCGCGCAATTGAATCCACTTATGCAGCTGGTTCGCGTTCACACCCGCCTTCAACGCCAGTCCGGCAATTGACGCGCCCGGCTGCAGGCAGGCTTCAATCAGCTTGCGCTTACCCTCGGCGTCAAACCTGCGCTTGCCCGTCGCGGTCACGCCGGTCACCCGCAGTGGCAGGAAATCAACTTCGTTCTGTGTCATCGGTTGCGTCCGCAAGTTGTAGTTGCGGACGCAAGCCTGCGCTCGTTCAGCTTTCGATTCTAGGTGGGGTTAAATTCGCGCTTACGGAACTTGAATAGCTTGTCAGCGCTGCCACTCTTCTCGTGTAATGTCGCGATACCCAGCTTCCAGGTTGGCTGCTTGCCGCAGTGCTTGCGGGCCAGCTCGTAGATGCGCCGATCCAGCGGCCTGCGCAAGCGGAAGTAGTCTGGTGAAAGGGTAAGTACCTGCATGGCCTCAATGTTGCGAAACAGCCAATCAGGCAAGGTCACTTCCACGGCCACCATGCGATTGTCGCCGTCGCGCTCGATGACCTTGGCTGAATCAACCAAGCCGAAGAACCCGCGCTCACGCTTACCCGCTGTCTCGATGTTGGTTTCGATGCGCGTGCCGGTGAGCCGAGCCAGCATCCCTCCCATACGGATGTAGGCGCGGCCACTGGTGTCACGGTTGGTCGAGTGCAGGAAATCGTAGGCAGTGAAGCGAACCGTACGCGTGATCTCACGGCCTCGGTTCTTCGCCTCAACCAGTTGGCTGATGCAATAGATCCATAGGTCTTTGTCGTGAATCGTCGCGCAGCCATCGACTCCAGGCTTTACAGTTACTTTGGTTCCTTTGCGCTCGTACACACGTATGCGTCGGTCGCCGGCACGCAAGGCAAACAGCGGGTGCTCCATGCTAGCTACGTCGTCTTTCGGTGACGCGTCGAGAATGTCGGCGACGAAGAAATCACACTGCCGGTGTCTGAACGGTGCAAGGCGCGAATGCGTCGATGCGGACGCATCACGAGCCTCGCCTGGCGACGCCGGCGGCGTCGCCTCGACGATGAAAGGCTGCATGGCTCACGCCTCGGCCGCAGCTTCAGTAGGATGTGCACCGACCTGTTTGCGGCGCAAGCTCCGCTGCCGCGCAACCTGCTCGGCTTTGGTAGGACGGCCTCGGCGTGGTCGAAGGTCGTCGGAACAGGCCAAGGTCGCCGGGCGAGGCATGCCCTCAACATGAGCAGCCAACCAGCGTTCTACGTCTTCGAGGCGCCAAAGCAGCCGCTTGGTGTTCGGCAGGCGGCAAATCGGCGGAAGGGACTGCGGATTGCGAGTAGCGTCGCTGCGGATGCTTGCGACAGACTTATGGAGATAGTTGGAAAGTTCTTCTACGGTCAGGAGTGATTTCACGGGCGAACGCCTCCAAGCCCGACTGATCTGCGATCAGTCAAGTTGGATGAGGTCCGCGGAACCGAGTCTTGGCCTAGACGACCTTGCGTTGCTCAACTGAGCAGCAGAGGGCCGACATCGCATCGGTCTCAAAACTTCGGCGGGGTTTCCCCCTCGCTTCCTTGCCCGCTTTCCTAGCACGCGTCGCTCTTTGCCAACCTTCTCATCCGGAATAGGCGGGACACGTGCCGGGCGATGGCCCAAAGGGCATCCTTTCTTGCTCTCCTACCAATTCCGCTTATGGTAGGTGCTGCTGAACAGTCCGTGGCTCCACGCTTCTTGGGATTTGAGCGGCGCTACCCGCATCCACCCTTTGCTTTTGTCTCGTAGCCGTTCTGTACGTCTTCAGCGCGCGGCAAACCCAAATTTCTCAGGCAGTATGAGTCTACCAGCAGTGTGCGGCAGTGTCATGCAGATGGGAAAGGACGCGGCGGCGGAGTGATGGCACAAATTTGGCACACATGGTGTGCCAAAACCTGCTTCCAAATGCAAAACAACGCACTACATCGCAAGACGTAGCGCGTTGTTTTTACTGGAATTTATGGTGGAGCGGAGGAGGATCGAACTCCCGACCTTCGCATTGCGAACGCGACGCTCTCCCAGCTGAGCTACCGCCCCTCACCAACAGCCGACGATCATACATCACGCCATCTGATCTTGGCAACAGGTTTGCACCGATTATTTCGACGGCGCACCGGCCAGCACCCATTGGACAACCGAGCGTACGTCGGCGTCGCTCATCCGCGGGTGCGCTGGCATCGGGATCGCGCCCCAGACGCCGGAGCCGCCGTCCTTCACCTTCTTCGCGAGCTTCGGCTCCGCCTGCTTGTCGTTCTTGTACCGCTCGGCGATCTGCTGGAACGACGGCCCGACGAGCTTGCGATCCACCGCGTGGCACCCCATGCACGCATTGCTGCGCGCAACCTTCAGGCCGTCGCCGACATCCGCATGCGCCGGCAAGCTCGCCATCGCGCAACCGAACGCCGCGACGACTGCTGCCGCGCCGCCCATCACCCGTTTCGCATACTTCGCAACCATTAAGGCGTCCCCGCCTTCGGATTGCCCGGATGCACGTTCGTCGAATTGGAGACCGGCGCGGGCGCTTGCAGCGGCGTCGCGGTGACGCTCGAATCCGGCACCGCGCCGACCGTCGCGCCTTCGGCCGCCGTCGCGGGCGCGGCGGCGGCCGACGCGCCGCTCGCGGGCGTCGCCGCCGTCAGCGCCTCCGCTTCCTGCGGCTTGATGTACTGGAACACCTTGACGACCTTCTCGACGCCCGGCACGCGGCTCGCGACGTCCGCGCCGCGATTGCCTTCGTCGCTCGTCACGAGGCCCATCAAATACACGTTGCCGCGCTCGCACACGACCTTGTAGTTGTTCGCGGAGATGCCCTTCTCGGCGATCATCGCGGTCTTCACGCGGCCTTCGAGGTACGAGTCGTTCGCCCGGTCCGACAGCGAGCTCGCCGGCCCGACCGCGAGCTCGTTGACGATCGCGTTCACGTTGTTGATCCCGCGGACGATCTCTTCGGCGCGCTGCTTCGCGGCGTCGCTCGGCACTTCGCCCGTCAGCAGCACGCGGCGGTTGAACACCGTCACGTTCGTGTGCGAGCCGTCCGGCAGCCCGTTGTTCATCTGCGTCAGCGCCTTCACCTGGATCTCGCGATCCTCGGTCTGCGCGCCGAGCGTGCGGCGATCGGTCGCGACGAGCGCGCCGCCGCCCGCCGCCGCGCCCGCGACCGCGAGCACGCAGCCCTGCAGCGTCGCGGCGAGGCCGGCCGACAGGCCGATCACGAGCGTGGTTCTGACTAGCGTCTGTCTGACGCGGCTGTTACTCATCGACGGCTCTCCTTCGAATCAATCCTCGCCCAGCAGCATCGCGTCGATGCCGTCGCACAGGCAGTGGATGGTCAGCAGATGGACTTCCTGAATGCGCACCGCCCGCTCGGACGGCACGCAGATCTGAATATCGGTGTCGGCGAGCGACGCGCCGAGGCGCCCGCCGCCGTGGCCCGTCAGCGCGACGACGATCATCTCGCGCTCGCGCGCCTCCTCGACCGCCGCCCGCACGCGCGGCGATTCGCCAAGCGGATCGAGCACGAGCAGCACGTCGCCCGTCTGGCCGAGCGCGCGCACTTGTTGCGCGAAGATCTGATCGGCATCGGCCGTGGAGCCCGGGCGGCCCGCCTCGTTGTGGAGCGCGAGTCCCGGCAGGCCGGGCCGTTCGCGCTCGAATCCGCCGATCAGCGCGGCGGCGAGCCGCTCGGCCGCGGCGGCCGACGGGCCGTCGCCGCACGCGACGATCTTGTTGCCGTTCGCGAGCGCCATGAACATCGCGTCGACGGCCGCCGCGATCGGCAGCGACAGCGCATCGAGCGCTTCGTGAGCGAGCGCCGCGCTGTCGCGGATATGTTGCTGAATACGTTCGACTGACATCGATTCCTAATCGGGTACTGCGCGCGTGGTCTGCGTCGCGCGGCATCGTGAGTGCGGCGAGTTTACCGCACTCCGCACTCGCCGCCCGAGCGTCGCCGCATCTCTTTACATCTCGACACAAGCTAGCCCGCGTCGTCGACGCGAAATGCGTCGCGCAGCCACACGAGCCGGCCGCGTTCGAATGCGACGACATCGAGGCGGCATGCGCTCGCGCCGCCCGTGCGCGCCCAGAACACGTGCGCCGCGTGCAGGAGCCGCATTCGCTTGCGCGCGCCGACGCTCTCCGCGGCGCCGCCGTAGCGTGCGCTCGTGCGCGCGCGCACTTCGACGAACACGAGCGTGCCGTCGCGCTCGCGCATCACGAGGTCGATCTCGCCGCCGCGCACGGTCACGTTGCGCGCGACGAGCGCGAGCCCCGCGCGCTCGAGGAAGCGCAGCGCGCGCGTCTCGAACGCGGCGCCGACGACGCGCTTGGACCCGGCCGCCGCGGAAAAGTTGTCGCGCTGCACGGCTTCGGCGCCGCGCGTTTGCTGCCCCGCCGCGCGCGCATGGCACAATGCGGGGCTTCCTTCGTTTGCGCCGCGTGCGGGCGCCTTTCGTGTCATGACTTCCCTCCTCGATCTCGCGCGGGCGCAGCAATATCCGACGGGCGCCCTCTACGTCGTCGCGACGCCGATCGGCAACGCCGCCGACATCACGCTGCGCGCGCTGCACGTGCTGGCGCTCGCCGATCGCATCGCCGCCGAGGACACCCGCAACACGGGCCAGTTGCTCGCCCGCTACGGGATCTCGAAGCCGCTCGTCGCGGTGCACGAGCACAACGAGCGCGCGGCCGCGGCGAAGCTGGTCGACCATCTGCGCGCGGGCGAGCGGATCGCTTACGTGTCGGACGCCGGCACGCCTGGCATCTCCGATCCGGGCGCGAAGCTCGTCGACGCGGTGCGCGCCGCGGGCCTCGGCGTGATCCCGCTGCCGGGCGCGAGCGCGGCCACCTCGGCCGTGAGCGTCGCGGGCGACTGGGCGGGCGCGTTCACGTTCGCGGGTTTCCTGCCGCCGAAGCCGAAGCAGCGCGAAGCGGCGCTCCAGGCGCTGAAGGCTCATCCGTATGCGCTCGTGTTCTACGAGGCGCCGCACCGGATCGTCGAGACTGTCGAAGCGCTCGCGGCGGCGCTGGGCGGCGAGCGGCGCCTGTTGATCGCGCGCGAGCTCACCAAGCTACACGAGGAGTTGTTCGAGGGCACGCTGGCCGAAGGGCCGACGTGGCTGCGCGCCGACGCAAACCGGCAGCGCGGCGAATTCGTGCTCGTCGTCGAAGGCGCGCCGCGGGACGATCGCGCCGCCGACGAAACCGCGCACGATGCGCTGCTCAGATTGCTGCTCGACGAAGTGCCGGTGAAGAGCGCGGCGAAGCTCGCCGCGGCATTGACGGGCGCGTCGCGCAACGCGTTGTACGCGCGTGCGCTCGCGCTGAAGAACGAAGAAGAGTAAGGATTCGCTGCAAAAGTAAAAGGGCCGCGCGAAGCGGCCCTTTTCACGTGCGTTCGATAGTCGGCCGTCCGGCCGATGCGGCACGTTCGTCGCGGTTACTTCGCCGCGTTCGACGCGAGCATCTCGTCGCGAGCGACGCGCGCTTCTTCCGGCGACAGGCCCTGGATCTTCACGCGCGCGGTGCCCGCATGGACGAGGCCGATCACCTTCGCCGCCGCGTACGACAGATCGAGAATCCGGCCGCGCGAGAACGGGCCGCGATCGTTGATCTTCACGACGACCGACTTGCCGTTCGTCTGGTTCGTCACGCGCACGTACGACGCGAGCGGCAGCGTCCGATGCGCGGCCGTGAGTTCGTTCATGTTGAAGCGTTCGCCGTTCGCGGTGCGGCGGCCATGAAAGCCCTTGCCGTACCACGATGCCCGGCCGGTCTGGCGGAAATCCGAGACGTCGGCGGCGTCGATCGGCTTCGCGTCGGCGAGCGATTGGCGCGACGCATCTTGCGAGCCGGCGGCGGGCATCGAGGCGAGCGCCGTGTCGAAGTTCAGCGGTGCGCCCGCCGTATCCTTATTGTTGGCCGCGCCCGCTGCGGCCGTGCGCAGTGCGTCCTTCGACGCGGCGCTTTTCGCCTGTTCGGCGGACGGTGCGTTCGGCGGCACCGCGCAGCCTGTCAGCGCGAAAAATACAACTAGAGTCCCGAGCTGCCTCGGTAATCGAAATCTCATCGACGTGTCGCCTGCTTGTACGGGCCGCGCTGCTACGAATGCGACCCGGACGGACATGCATGCCCCGATCGCGCTCGCGCGCGGGCGGCTCAGCATTTGGCGCGGCTCACGTTCTGCCGCAACCGGTCCTGATTAGCTTTCACGTCTGGCGCAACCTGTCCCCGGCAGCCTGACCAGACCCCACATGCCGCCAATCGAACATGGCTTCCACGTTCGTGCGCGTCGTAGACTCAAACGCGCAGGAACGGCGGCATAGGCCTCATCCGGCGTCGCGGCAGCTGGGCCGCAGCGGACGCGTTGCGCCCGGCCGGACAAGACGTGAGCACCGACGAATCGGTACTAGATGCACCACCGGACCCCCGGCGGGCATTTGCATTGACGGCGTCACGGAAACCAAAAACGGGTTCCGAACACCCACTGACGGCGTGGTCTTCCACGCACACTGGACCGCATTATACATAAACGAAAACAGCCGCCTCAAAAACAGGGGGGGTGAGCGATTGATTCTCTCTATGATCGAAACAATCGGCATAAAGGTGCCGCGCGCGGCGAGCAATCCGCCCGGCCAGTACAATCTGGGCTTTTAGCCGCCGCTCGCCCCATGAAAGTCACGCTCATTCCGGTCACGCCGTTCCAGCAGAACTGCTCGCTGCTCGTCTGCGAGAAAACGGGACGCGCCGCCGTCGTCGATCCCGGCGGCGATCTCGAACTGATCGAGCAGGAAGCCGCTCGGCAGAACGCGCAGATCGAGAAGGTGCTGCTCACGCACGGCCACGTCGACCATTGCGCGGGCGCGAAGCGGCTCGCCGCGCATTACGGCGTGCCGATCGAGGGGCCGCAGGAGGAGGAGCGCTTCTGGATCGAGAAGCTGCCGATGCAAAGCGAGCGCTTCGGCTTTCCGGCCGCCGAGGCGTTCGAGCCCGACCGCTGGCTCGACGACGGCGACACCGTCACGTTCGGCGACGAAACGCTCGAGGTCTATCACTGCCCGGGCCACACGCCCGGCCATGTCGTGTTCTTCAGCCGCGCGCATCGGCTTGCGATCGTCGGCGACGTGCTGTTCGCCGGCTCGATCGGCCGCACCGATTTCCCGCGCGGCAATCACGCCGACCTGATCCGCTCGATCCGCGAAAAGCTCTGGCCGCTCGGCGACGACGTGACGTTCGTGCCCGGCCACGGCCCGGCGTCGACGTTCGGCGACGAGCGCCGCACGAATCCGTTCGTTGCAGACGGGGTGGCGGGATGAGCGCCGCGCCGACGGTTCCGAGCCGCGAGATCTACGTCAGCACCGACGTCGAGGCGGACGGCCCGATCCCGGGCCCGCATTCGATGCTGAGCTTCGCGTCCGCCGCGTTCACCGAGGACAAGCAGCTGATCGCGACGTTCTCCGCGAATCTCGAGTTGCTGCCGGGCGCGGCGCCGCATCCGGTGCAGGATGCGTGGTGGAAGACGCAGCCCGAAGCATGGGCCGCGTGCCGGCGCGACCTGCAGGCGCCCGAGACGGCGCTCGTCGCGTACGTCGAATGGGTCGAGGCTCTGCCCGGCAAGCCGGTGTTCGTCGCGATGCCCGCGGGCTTCGATTTCACGTTCATGTTCTGGTACATGATGCGCTTCGCCGGCCGCTGCCCGTTCTCGTGGTCGGCGCTCGACATCAAGACGCTCGCGTTCGCGATGACGGGCCTGCCGTACCGCAAGGCGATCAAGCCGCGCTTCCCGAAGCATTGGTTCGACGATCATCCGCACACGCACGTCGCGCTCGACGACGCGATCGAGCAAGGCGCGCTCTTTTGCAACATGCTCGCCGACCTGCGCGCGATGCAGGCGGCGAAGGCGTCGGCGCCGCCCACCGAAGAAGCTGACGAATCAGCAC
This sequence comes from Burkholderia savannae, assembly GCF_001524445.2. Lineage (NCBI taxonomy): Bacteria > Pseudomonadati > Pseudomonadota > Betaproteobacteria > Burkholderiales > Burkholderiaceae > Burkholderia > Burkholderia savannae. Next base: position 16,950 of record NZ_CP013417.1, on the reverse strand, counting down.
AAAATGCCGCCGACGGCCCGAGAAATTAGCGAATCTCGCTCGTTTCAAGCCCTTCGGATTGCCTTTCCTTTCACCCGCCTCTACCATTGCCAAATGTTGTAGCCGCTTTGGAGGCGCAGGTGACCCTCGATACCTTTTCGCAAAAAATCCTTCGCCTGTTGCAGCTCGACGCGCGCCGCTCCGTGCAGGAGATCTCCGATCAGGTCGGCCTCTCCAGCACGCCGTGCTGGCGCCGCATCAAGGACATGGAGCAGTCCGGCGTGATCCAGCGGTACACGGCCCTCCTCGATCGCGAGAAGCTCGGGCTCCATATCTGCGCGCTCGCGCACGTCCACCTGACCCGCCACAACGAAGGCGGCGTCGAACAGTTCGAGCGGGAAATCGCGACCTGCCCCGAAGTGACCGAGTGCTACAGCACGACGGGCGAAGCCGATTACATCCTCAAGATCGTCGCCCCCGACATCAAGGCTTACGACGTCTTCCTGCACGAGCGGATCTTCAAGATTCCCGCCGTGTCGCAAGTGCGCACGAGCGTCGTGCTGCGCGAGATCAAGTTCGATACGCAACTGCCGCTCTGACGCGTTGGGACGCGCCGTCGCGCGTGCGTTCTCACGCGACGCTCATGCGCTTGCCGTTTGATGTTTGTGTTGGCCGTTTGCGTTTGCGCCGAGCAGCGCGCGCCGACGTGTCGGCGCGCCCCGGTGAGCCCTTTTTGCCCGCTTGCCGCCCCGGCCGGCTCAGTGCGGCCGGCCGGCGGCCGCCGCGTCGCTCGACGCGAGCGCGCGCGAAATGCCGAGGCGCCGCGCGCCGAACCGGCGCTTCAATGCTTCGACGTCCAAACGAGCAACCGGATCGCCGCCGCCCGCGCGTTCCAAGCTTGCATCCGGCGCGAGCGTGATGTCGATTTCGAGGCCCGTGCTGAGGTAGTGCAGGTTGATCGCGCCTGCCCGCAGCCCCGCCTTGTCGAGCGCCGTCTCGATCTGCCCCTCGATCTGTTCGCGCGGCGGCAAATCGAGCACCGCGCGGCGCGCGACGTCGTGCTCCGGATCGACGTGGATCAGCGCGTCGAGCACGCGCCGGTCGGTCAGCACGCACGCGCGCGCCGCCTCCGCGATGTAGTGCCCCTCCGAGACCGACATCATCGGATCGACGAGGATGTGAGCGTCGACGAGCGCCGAATCGCCCATCTTGCGGGTGCGCAGATCGTGCACGTCGCGCACGCCGGGCGTCGACACGATGAGCGCGCGGATCTCGGCCGACGCGTTCTCGTCGAGCGCGCGGTCCGACAGATCCTGCAGCGCATCCCAGCCGAACGTCCAACCCATCCGCGCGACCATGAAGCCGACGATCGCCGCCGCGATCGGATCGAGAAGGCGCACGCCAGCGAGGCTGCCGACGATGCCGATCGCGACGACGAGCGACGACGCGGCGTCCGAGCGCGCGTGCCACGCGTTCGCGACGAGCATCGCGGAGCGCACGCGCTGCGCCTCGCGCAGCATGTAGCGGAACAGCCCCTCCTTCGACAGCAGCACGACGACCGCGACCGCGAGCGCACTCGCATGGACGGGCGGGATATCCTCGAGATGCACGAGCCGGTCGCCCGCGCGCCACAGCATCCCGACGCCGACCGCAATCAGGATCGCGCCGAGAAAGAATGAAGCAACCGTTTCATAACGGCTATGGCCGTAATTGTGATCGGCGTCCGGTTTTGCGCCGCTATGCCGGTTCGCGAGCAGTACCACAAAATCGGAAACCAAATCCGACAAAGAGTGGACGCCGTCCGCAATCAAAGCCTGGGAATGCGCAATTACGCCGACGGCCACTTGCAGTGTCGCCAGAATCACATTGAGCACGATGCTGACGAACGTGCTCTTGCGAGCGACGGCCTGCTTTTCCGAGGCCAGGTCGTCGTTTGAAAAAGTAGACATGTAATATCGAATGCGGCGAAAGACACCGCAATTCTATCAAGCGGAACTTGAAAGCGCTCGGCACGAAGGCAAAAAAATCAAGCAAAATCAACCGCTTATGAAAACGCAACGCATTTTCATTTACCGCTAAACATGACATTTCTATGACAAATGCCGGCCACGGCGGCCGATACCAAAAACACAAAAGGCCGCGCTCCCCTCGAGGGGGCGTGGCCTTTTGTGTTTGGCAGGCAGGTTGCGCTCAGATGGCGAATTGCTCGCGATTCTTGCCGGCAATCCAGCGAGGAGGCTTCCCACGGCCCGACCAGGTCGCGCCGGATTCCGGATCGCGGTATTTCGCCGCGACACCGGCGCGGGGCCGCCCCGCCTTTCCAGCTTTGCCGCGACCGAGACCGAGTTCTACGAGCGAGAAACCGTAATCGGCGATCTTTTGCTTGACGTCGCTCAATACCTCCGCGTATTCGCGCGACTTGGCCTCTTCGATCTGCTTCTCCAGCTTCTCTCGCTGAGCGAGAAGGTCCTTGTAAGAAGACATAAATTCCCTTTTATCTGACCAAATGGCACCGATCTTCGGTCGGCTTGCCATCTAAACTAACGATGCCTCGGATAATTGGATCGAAGGTTAGCACAAAAAAGAATTCGGTGAATACCGCATCGCCGAAAATTAATGTTGTATTTTGTGATTTGATTGTTCAAATTGACCAGCATCCGCTTCATTTGCAATTATCGCCAGTCTTACAACTGGATTGGCTGAATTCAGTACATATTTTAAGCTCGCAAATTGCGCAATTGCCCTGGGCGATCGAATTAGAAGTTTTCATGAAACGAAAGGTTCCGCAGATTGAAAGCGCGGCCGCCGCCTTATCTCGTTTAATACGCTCACAATGTGCGGAATCGCTCATAATCGGAGCCGCCGCTTTACTCGAGCGAAACGGCGGCAGCCTCTCGCAGCGCCGCCGACAGCGCTTCGGCGTCCATTTTCGGCGCGTCGAACGGCGTGCGCCGCCTCGAGCCGTTCAAACGCCAGTCCGCGCCGTAGCGGTCGATGCCGAGCAATTCGAGGCCCGCGCGCCGCTCTCGCGACGCATCGTATTCGTCCCATAGCGCGCGCTCTTCGTCATAACCGACGGGCGCGAGCCCGTCCAGCTCGGTCGCGTCGAGCCAGCCCATCCGCCCGAATCCGCCTATATAGCGCAGCCGATCGCATGCGAGCGCCCAGAACGTGAAGTCGCCGAGCGCGAGATAGCGCTCGCCGTCCGGGTGATAGCGCAGATAGCGCGCGGCGACATGCGGATCGGCGTCGACCGGCTCGAAACGGCCGACGAGCGTCGCGCGCTCCGCCTCGAGCACGCCGTCCGATGCGCCCGCCGCGTCGCCCAGGCCGTCGACGACGAGAAATCCGGCGCGCGGATCGGCCACGAGATTGCGCGTGTGCTCGGCGAGCCCGCTCACGAGCACGACCGGCCGGTGCCGCGCGTCGACCGCGTACGGCACCACGGTCGGATACGGATAGCCTTCGGGCGCGCGCGAATGCGTCGCGAGCGTACCGAGCGCGTTGCGGTGAAGCAGATGAAGCGGTAAGTCGGCGGAAATGTTCACGTGCGTGGTCCCTGCTTGCAAGAATGGCGCGTTCGGACCGGCGTCGCCGCCGTGCGGGCCGGAAACGCCGCGGGCGGCGGCGATCGCCGCGGGCCCGAACGGCGCGCGCCGCCAAGCCGGCGAGCGCACGCCAAGCATGCGCTCGCCGGCGCGTCGCGCGCAACCCGGCAGGCGCAAGCAGGATGCTCTGCACTCCGCTAGAATCGCCGCTGCTTTTGGATTCGCCGCCGTTTTCGTTAAGCGCCGCGTAAGCTTCGCGCGCCGCGCTCGCCCGATTTTCCCCGTCCGCCAAGCTTTTCGTGTCCGACCAGTCGCCCCATCTCGCTTCGCCCGCCTCCTTTCATCGCCTGCTTCCGTCATCCGCCCGCCAGCGCGCGCGGGCGGCGACGATGGCGCTCTTCTTCGTCGCCGGCATGATGTATGCGTCGTGGGGCGTGCACGTGCCGACGGTGCGCGACGCGTTCGCGCTGTCGCCCGCGAGGCTGTCGTTCGCACTCCTCGCGGTCGCGATCGGATCGATCGTCGCGATGACGACCAATGCGCGCTGGATCGCGCGCGTCGGATCGCGCACCGCGTGCCTGACGGGCGGCCTCGCGATGTCCGCGTGCAGCGCCTTGATCCTCGTCGTGCCGACTTATCCGCTGCTGCTCGCGGTGCTCGCGCTGTTCGGCTTCTCGATGGCGACGCTCGACATCGCGATGAACGCCGAGGCGAGCGCCGTCGAATCCGCGTTCGAGCGGCCGATCATGTCGATGCTGCACGGCATGTTCAGCGTCGGCGGGATGGTGGGCGCCGCAGCGGGCGGCGCGCTGCTGTCGGGCGGCATGGCGAGCGCCACGCACCTCGCGCTCGCCGCGCTCGCGAGCGCGCTCGTGCTCGTCGTCGCCTGCCCGGCCGTGCTGCCGCACGTGCCGCACGCCGCCGCGCACGGCGGCCCGCGCGCGAACCGCTGGCGCTCGTCCGCGCTGTGGGCGCTCGGCGCGATCGCGCTCGTCGCGCTGATCGCCGAAGGCGCGATGTACGACTGGGCGACTGTTTACATGCGCGACGTCGTCCGCGCGACGCCGGCATTCTCGAGCGCCGCCTATGCGGCGTTTTCAGGCGGCATGGCCGCCGCGCGCTTCGCGGGCGACGCGGTCCGCGCGCGCTTCGGCGCGCCGCAGCTCGTCTGCGCGAGCGCAACGCTCGCGTGCGTCGGCATGATCGGCGCGCTCGCGCTGCCGTATCCCGTCGTCGCGCTGGCGGGTTTCACGCTGATGGGCCTCGGCCTTGCCAACATGATGCCCGTGCTGTTCGCCGCCGCCATGCGAGTCGAAGGCATGCACGCGGCCGAAGGGCTCGCGCACGTCGCCGGGCTCGCCTACTTCGGACTGCTGTTCGGCCCGGTCGTGATCGGCGCGGTCGCACAGGCGGCCAACCTTTCGGCCGGGCTGTCGATCGTCGCGCTGTGCGCGGCGCTCGTCGCGATCGTCGCGCCGAAGGTGCTGGCCCGGTTGAAGGTCTGATCCGGCGCAGGCCCGCCCGCGCCCGGCGTTCGGCGGCCCGAGCCGCTCGCCCGCCTTCTTCGCGTCGAAAAAAACAAGGCGCGCACGCCTTCCGGCATGCGCGCCTCGCCCCCTCCGTCGGCCGCGCCAACGATTACATCTTGACTTCGTCCAGGAACGTCTTCTTGCCGTTCTTGTAGTCGTACAGCGAAATCACGCCGTGCTGCAGGTCGCCCTTCGAATCGAAGGTCGTCGTGCCGATCACGCCCGTGTAGTTCGTCTTCGGCATCACGGCGAGAATCTTCGCCGGATCGGTCGAGTTCGCGCGCTTCATCGCGTCGACGATGATGTACACCGCGTCATACGTGAACGGCGCATAGATCTGGATCGGCTGGCCGAAGCGCTTCTCGTACTTCGCCTTGAACGCCCCACCGCCCGGCATCTTCTCGAGCGACGCACCCGCTTCCGAGCACACGACGTTGTCGGTCGCATCGCCCGCCAGGTCGGACAGCTTTTCCGTGCAGACGCCGTCGCCCGCGAGGATCTTCGAGCGCAGGCCGAGCTGCTTCGCCTGCTTCGCGAACGGGCCGCCCGTCGCGTCCATGCCGCCGTACATCACGGCGTCCGGATTCTCACCCTTGATCTTCGTCAGGATCGCGCGGAAATCGACCGCCTTGTCGTTCGTCGCGTCGTGCGACAGCACCTTCAGGCCGAGCGCCTTCGCCTTCTTCTCGAATTCGTTCGCGAGACCCTGGCCGTACGCAGTCGAATCGTCGACCACCGCGACGCTCTTGATGCCCTTCGAGTGCGCATAGTTCGCGAGCGCCGGGCCTTGCTGCGCGTCGGTCGCGACGACGCGGTACGTCGTCTTGAAGCCTTGCTGCGTGTAAGCCGGATTCGTCGCCGACGGCGAGATCTGCACGATGCCCGCGTCGCTGTAGATCTTCGACGCCGGGATCGACGTGCCCGAATTCAGGTGGCCGACGACTGCGGCGACCTTGTCGTCGACGAGCTTCTGCGCGACTTGCGTCGCCTGGCGCGGGTCGGCCGCGTCGTCCTGTGCGTCGAGCTGGAGCGTGATCTTCTGGCCGCCGATCGTGAGACCCTTCGCATTGATCTCTTCAACCGCGAGGCGCGCGCCATTTTCGTTGTCCTTACCGAGGTGGGCGATCCCGCCCGTCAGCGGTGCAACATGGCCGATCTTGATGACCTGGTCGGCGGCAGCGTTCGTGGCGGCTGCAGCCATCAGCATAGCCGCCGCGCTGATCGGCAGCAGCTTTTGCATCTTGATATTCATGGAAGTCTCCAGTTTCAATCCGAAAAAACACCTTCACCGACGCCCCGCACCGATCCTCGTGTTCGACAAAAAATCACTGGACGATTCGCCGGCTGCATTGGTTTATTCACCTGCACCAATCAAGCGCGCGATGCACCGCATGCGGGGCGGCCTTCACGTGCTTGCGCGCAAGTGTAGGTGATCAAATTAATTAGTGGGATGTTTTTAGAGAACTGGGATGACTACCGATGTCGCAGTTGCGGCAAACCTGGCCTGACCAGCCGCAAACCCCCGAAACATAAGGGTTTCCGCCAATTCAGATGAAGAAATGAAAGACTCGATTAATGATTGGGAAAGCGATTTCAATCATGTTTTCAATCAATGTCTTCCAATTGAAATAATTCGGTGAACAGAGCGTATCGACAATGCGGCCGGCGTGCGTTTTTGTCGCGCCGGCCAATTCGTCAGGCAACCGAAATACTGTGGCGAGAAAGCGTCGCTCGCCATTCGGAATCGAGCGCGTCGATCAACTGCGCGACCGTTTGCGCCGCATCGCGGTGCTTGCCGAGCGGCGCGCCCTGGCCGGACCACAGCGACAGATAATCGGCATCGCCCGCGCGCGCGGCGGCTTGCCGCAGTTCCTGCGTCAGCGCGTTCTGCACCGGATACGGCGCGACCGAATCGAGTCGCTCGGTCAGCCGCGCCATCAGTGCGTTGCGGATGCCGCGCGCATGGCGGCCCGTGATCGCGCGCGTGACGGACGTCGACGTGTCGTCGCTCGCGATGAGGCGCGCCTTCCAGCACGCCGGGATCGCGCTTTCCGCGCAGGTGAGAAACGCGGTGCCGAGCTGCGCGGCCTGCGCGCCGAGCGCGAGCGCCGCGGCGATCCCGCGCCCGTCCATGATGCCGCCCGCCGCGAGCACCGGCAGGCCTGTCGCGTCGACGAGCTGCGGCACGAGCGCCATCGTGCCGACGAGCGCGTCTTCGGCCGGGCCGATGAACGTGCCGCGATGCCCGCCCGCCTCCGCCCCCTGCGCGCTGATCGCGTCGGCGCCCGCCGCCTGCCACGCGAGGCCTTCGGCGACATGCGTCGCGGTGCCGATCACGTACGTGCCCGCGGCCTGCAACCGCGCGACGTCTTCCTTGTCGAGCACGCCGAACGTGAAGCTCGCGACCGGCACGCGCGCGTCGACGAGCGCATCGAGCTGCGCCCGGAAATCAGGCGCGTAGCGCGCGGGCGGTGCGCCGGGCGGCAGCCCGAAGCGCGCGCGCAGCGGATCGATCGCATCGAGCGCACGACGCACGGCCGCGTCGTCGGGATGCGCGTCGGGCAGCGCGAACAGGTTCACGGCGAACGGGCGGCTCGTCGCCGCGCGCACCGCGGCGATCTCGGCGGCGAGCCTGTCGGGCGCGAACGACGCGCCGCCCAGGCTGCCGAGCGCGCCGGCGTTGCACGCGGCCGCGACGAGCGCGGGCGTCGTCGCGCCGACCATCGGCGCCTGCACGAGCGGCAGGCGCAAGTCGAAACGGGCGGCGAACGGAGTCGGGGCGATGCGGGAAATCATGGCGAATCCTCGAATGGATGCAGGGATGCGGTCATGCGAAAGACCGGCGGAATCGAACGATCGACGCACCGACTGTACCCGCGCGCACGGCCCCTGAAAAATGAATAATCCAGATCGATCCGATCGCGCGGCGAGAAGGCTCGGCGGGCCCGATCGACGCGACGGACGCGCCGGCCGCGCGCATCGCCCGGACGTTTCGCGGCACTGCAGCGACGCGGGTTTGGTGGCACACTGGGCGCCGCTTCCACATTCACCGTCAGGACCTTCACGGGTCTTGCTTTGCCAGGAGATCAGCATGGCTTCGCAATGGATCGACATCCCCGCAGGCAACGACACGTTCGGCGGCTACCTCGCGCTGCCCAAGCGCGGCAAGGGCCCGGCCGTCGTCATCATTCAGGAGATCTTCGGCGTCAACGGCCATATCCGCTCGGTCGCCGATCAGTACGCGGCCGACGGCTACGTCGCGCTCGCGCCCGACGTGTTCTGGCGCACGCAACCGCGCGTCGAGCTCGGCTACGAGGGCGCGGACCGCGACAAGGGCATCGAGCTGCTGCAGAAGACCGACGTCGCGCAGGCGGTCGCCGATATCGGCGCGGCCGCGGCCGCGCTGCGCGCGCGGCCCGAGGTCGCGGGCAAACTCGCCGCGATCGGCTACTGTTTCGGCGGCCGCCTCGCGTATCTCGCCGCGGCGCAGCAGCAGGTCGACGCCGCGGTCGCGTATTACGGCGGCGGCATCCAGAATCACGTCGACGTCGCGGCGAAGGTCGCGCAGCCGATCCTCTTTCATTACGCGGGCCACGACCAGTCGATTCCGCCCGACGCGGTCGACAAGGTGAAGGCAGCGTTCGCCGGCCGCCCGAACGCGGAATTCCACCTGTATCCGGACGCGCAGCACGGCTTCAACTGTTCGGACCGCGCGTCGTACGATCAGCGCGCGGCGGCGCTCGCGCACGGGCGCTCGCTGACTTTCCTCGCCGAACACCTGTAAGCTGCATGCAATCGCCGCGCCCGCGCCTTCCGCGCGGGCGCGCGCCGCCGTGCCACCGCTTTCGAATTCCGAATCGTTCGCCGCTCGTCACCACGGGGGATGACTGTGCAGTCCGACTACCTGTCTCACGACGCAATCGGGCTCGCGCGGCTCGTCGCGCAGCGCGAGGTCAGCGCCCGCGAGCTGCTCGATGCCGCGATCGGCCGCGCGCAAGCGCTCAATCCGGCGCTCAACGCGATCGTGCTGAACGACTACGCGGCCGCGCGCGAGCGTGCCGCGAGCGGCGCGCTCGACGGGCCGCTCGCCGGCGTGCCGTATCTCGTCAAGGATCTCGGCTCCGCGGTGGGCGGGCTGCCGCTGTCGCTCGGCAGCCGCCACTATCGCCATTACGTGCCGGCCGACGATTCGCCGCTCATCGCGCGGACGAAAGCGGCCGGGCTCAACATCTTCGGCAAGACCAACACGTCCGAGCTCGGGCAGATGCCGTACACCGAGTCCGCGCTGTTCGGCGTATGCCGCAACCCGTGGAACCTCGATCACACGCCGGGCGGCTCGAGCGGCGGCGCGGCGGCGGCCGTCGCAGCAGGCATCGTGCCGCTCGCGCACGCGTCCGACGGCGGCGGCTCGATCCGGATTCCCGCGTCGTGCTGCGGCCTGTTCGGCTTCAAGCCGTCGCGCGATCCGGCGCTCTCGCCGTGGCCGGTGCCGGGCGAGATCGTCGTCGAGCACGCGGTCTCGCGCAGCGTGCGCGACAGCGCGCTCCTCCTCGACATCACCACCGGGCGCGCCGCGCCCGGCCGCTTCGACGGCGCCGGCGCGCCCGGCACGTATCTCGGCGCACTCGACGCGCCGCCGCCTTCGCTGAAGATCGGCTATGTGACGGACCCGATGCTCGCGCCGGCGCTGTCCGCCGACGTGCGCGACGCGCTCGACGGCGCCGCATCGCTCGCCGCGTCGCTCGGGCACAACGTCGAGCCGACCTCGCTGAATCTCGACTTCGCGCAGATCAGCGAAGTATTCCTGACGATCTGGGCCGCGATTGCCGCCGAGCTCGTGCTCGGCGCGCAGAACATCACGGGACGCAAGCCCGAGCGCGCCGAATTCGAGCCGGCGACGTGGGCGATGGCGCAGGTCGGCCGTCGGCTCGCGCGCGAGCGGCTGCCGCACGCACTCGAGCTGCAGCGGCAGATCACCGCGCGCGTCGCGGGCCTCGTGTCGCGCTACGACGTGATCCTGTGCGCGACGCTCGCCGCGCCGCCGATCAAGATCGGCGAAATGCAGCCGACGCCGTTCGAGACGCGGCAAATGGAGCTGCTCGGCGTACTGCCGATGAAACCGCTGCTCAAGCGCATGCTCGCGGAGGTGTCGGAGAAGGCGTTCTCGTGGGCGGGCTGCACGGAGCTTTTCAACCTGACCGGCCAGCCGGCGATGTCGGTGCCGCTGCACTGGACGCCGCGCGGGTTGCCGGTCGGCGTTCAGTTCGTCGCGCGGCACGGCGACGACGCGCGCCTCTTCACGCTCGCGCGCCAGCTCGAGCTCGCGCGCCCGTGGTTCGACAAGCGGCCGCCGCTCGTGCGCGCGCACGGGTGAGCCGCGCGGCCGGCGCAACGGCGGCTGCGCGCCACACGCCGCGCGCCGCGCCAGCCGCTTCCGCCTGGCCGCTCACGCGGTTTCGCGCAAAAAAAGAGGCGAAACCCGAAGGTTTCGCCTCGTCGTACTGGCCGATGCGCGGCTCGCGCGCCGGCCGGCTCAGAGCCCCAGCCGCTCGCAGACGATCTTCGTCGCCGCCGCGCCGTTCAGCGTGTAGAAGTGCAGGCCGGGCACGCCCGCGTCGATGAGCCGCCGGCAAAGCCCCGTGACGACGTCCGCGCCGAACGCGCGAATCGAATCCTTGTCGTCGCCGAAGCTCTCGAGCCGGCGCGCGATCCAGCGCGGCACTTCCGCGCCGCACATCTCGGAAAAGCGCATCAGCTGCGAGAAGTTCGTGATCGGCATGATGCCGGGCACGATCGGCACGTCGACGCCGAGCTTCGCCGCGTCTTCGACGAAACGGAAATACGCGTCGGCATTGTAGAAGTACTGCGTGATCGCGGCGTTCGCGCCCGCCTTCACCTTGCGCGCGAAATTCTCGAGATCGGCCTTCGGCGAACGGGCTTGCGGGTGGTACTCCGGATACGCGGCGACTTCGATGTGAAACCAGTCGCCGTGCTCGGCGCGGATGAAGCTGACGAGTTCCGACGCATAGCGCAGCTCGCCCACCTCGCCCATGCCGGACGGCAGATCGCCGCGCAGCGCGACGATGTGGCGGATGCCGTGCGAGCGGTACTGATCGAGAATCGCGCGCAGGCTGTCCTTCGACGAGCCGATGCACGACAGGTGCGGCGCGGCTTCGAGCCCCGCCTTCTGCATGTCGAGCACGGTGTCGAGCGTGCCTTGCTGCGTCGAGCCGCCCGCGCCGAACGTGACGGACACGAATTTCGGCTTCAGCGGCGCGAGTTGCGCGCGCGTCGCGCGCAGCTTGTCGACGCCTTCCGCCGTCTTCGGCGGAAAGAATTCAAAGGAAAGTTCGATCGGGTTCATGATTCAGGTGTCACCCCGTCAGCCGATGTTGCGCTGACCGAAGATCAGGGCGGACAGCAGCCACGACACGATGCTGTACAGGATCGAACCGAAGAACGCAGACCAGAATCCCGACACTTCGAAGCCCTTCAGCAGCGACGCCGCGAACCAGAAGCACAGTGCGTTCACGACGAGGATGAACAGGCCGAGCGTGACGATCGTCACGGGCAGCGTGAGCAGGATCAGGATCGGCCGGAGCACCGCGTTGATGAGGCCCAGCACGACCGCGACGATGAGCGCCGTGCCGAAGCTCTTGATGTGGATCGACGGTACGAGGTACGTGATGATCAAGAGCGCGAGCGCGTTGATGATCCAGGTCAGGATGACGGTCATGTGTTGCTCCTTCTGCGTTGACGATCCGGCCGTGCGCGGCCGCCCCGGAAGATGAGAACGTGCGGCGCGCCGGGCGGCGGATTGTTCCCGCCGGCGCGCCGCGCGCGGCGGACGTCAGGCGGGCGGCCGCCCGGCGCCCGCGCGCCGGGTACGGATCAAGATATCAGTAACGATAGTGATCCGGCTTGAACGGGCCCGCCTTCGGCACGCCGATGTAGGCCGCCTGATCGTCGGACAGCTCGGAGAGCTGCGCGCCGATGCGCGCGAGGTGCAGGCGCGCGACCTTCTCGTCGAGGTGCTTGGGCAGCACGTACACCTTGTTGCCGTACTCGCCGCCGCGCGTGAACAGTTCGATCTGCGCGAGCGTCTGGTTCGTGAACGAGTTCGACATCACGAACGACGGGTGGCCGGTCGCGCAGCCGAGGTTCACGAGGCGGCCTTCGGCCAGCAGGATCACGCGCTTGCCGTCCGGGAAGATGATGTGGTCGACCTGCGGCTTGATGTTTTCCCACTGGTACTGGCGGGTCGACGCGACGTCGATTTCCGAGTCGAAGTGGCCGATGTTGCAGACGATCGCGTTGTGGCGCATCGCCTTCATGTGATCGTGGCCGATCACGTGGTAGTTGCCGGTCGCCGTCACGAAGATGTCGGCCTTGTCGGCCGCGTATTCCATCGTCACGACGCGGTAGCCTTCCATCGCCGCCTGCAGCGCGCAGATCGGATCGATTTCGGTGACCCACACGGTCGCGCCGAGGCCGCGCAGCGATTGCGCGCAGCCCTTGCCCACGTCGCCGTAGCCCGCGACGAGCGCGATCTTGCCCGCGATCATCACGTCGGTCGCGCGCTTGATGCCGTCGACGAGCGACTCGCGGCAGCCGTACAGGTTGTCGAACTTCGACTTCGTCACCGAATCGTTCACGTTGAACGCCGGGAACGGCAGGCGGCCGTCCTTTTCCATCTGGTACAGGCGGTGCACGCCCGTCGTGGTTTCTTCGGTCACGCCCTTGATGTGCGCGAGGCGCTTCGAGTACCAGCTGCCGTCGATTTCGAGGTGGCGCGCGATCGACTTGAAGAGCGCGACTTCTTCCTCGTTGGTCGGCTTGGCGATCACCGAGCGATCCTTCTCGGCCTTCGAGCCGAGGATCAGCAGCAGCGTGGCGTCGCCGCCGTCGTCGAGGATCATGTTCGCGAACTCGCCGTTCGGCCATTCGAAGATGCGGTGCGAGAACTCCCAGTATTCGTCGAGCGATTCGCCCTTGAACGCGAAGACGGGCGTGCCGGCCTCGACGATCGCGGCGGCCGCGTGATCCTGCGTCGAGAAGATGTTGCACGACGCCCAGCGCACGTCCGCGCCGAGCGCCTTCAGCGTCTCGATCAGCACGCCCGTCTGGATCGTCATGTGCAGCGAACCGGCGATGCGCGCGCCCGCGAGCGGCTGCTGCGCCTTGTATTCGTCGCGGATCTGCACGAGGCCGGGCATTTCGGTCTCGGCGATGTTCAGCTCCTTGCGGCCCCAGCCGGCAAGCGCGATATCGGCGACGACGTAATCTTGTGCGGAATTGGAATCGATGACAGCGGCGTTCATCACGCCCTCCTTTCTAAAAAAGTTCTAGAAAATTGTGACGTGAGCGCCGTTCAAGTAAGCGGGCGTCATCGGCGGGAACGATCGCCGCTACGCGACGATGCTGCGCCGACACACCGCTCGGTTGACCCTTTCCGAGCCTGGCGGGCGGGGCCCGTCGCAACGCTCCTCGGAAACGAGGTGGGATTGTAGCAAATCGAGACGAAATTTTCCTATCGTGCAAGCGGAGCGCTCGCGCGGCATTTTGCCGGCCTCGCCGACGCGCGCGCGCTTCCCGTGCATTGCGCCCGTCGCCGCCCGGCCGGCTCAGCTCTCCGTGCCGACCCACGCCAGCTCGCGCAGCTTCGCGCGCAGCCGCGCGACCGCCTGGCTGTGCAGCTGGCACACGCGCGATTCGCTCACCTCGAGCACCGCGCCGATCTCGCGCAGGTTCAGCCCGCGCTCGTAGTACAGCGACATCAGCAGCTTCTCGCGCTCCGGCAGGTGCTCGATCGCGTCGACGAGCGCGCTGCGCAGATGCTCGTCGAGCAGCGCGGACAGCGGATCGGCGTGGTCGGCGCGGTAGCGGTCGAGGAACGGCTCGTCGTCGGCCGAGCGGTCGAAATCCTCGTAGTAGACGAGCTGGCTGCCGTGCAGATCCTGCAGCATCGACTGAAATTCGCCGAGCGGCATCTGCAGGTGCTCGGCGATCTCCGTCTCGTTCGCCGCGCGGCCGAGCCGCTGCTCGACCTGGTGCACCGCGTGCTCGACCTCGCGCGACGTCTTGCGCAGGCTGCGCGGCAGCCAGTCGTTGCTGCGCAGCTCGTCGAGCATCGCGCCGCGAATCCGCTGCGTCGCGTAAGTCTCGAACTGCGCGCCCTGGTCTTCCTTGTAGCGGCTCGCCGCGTCGAGCAGGCCGATCATGCCGGCCTGGATCAGGTCGTCGAGATCCACGCTCGCCGGCATCTTCGCGACGAGCTGCAGGCCGAGACGACGCACGAGCGGCGCATATTGCGTCAGCACTTCGTCCTGGGAAATCTTGCCTTGAGCGTTGTACATCGTGCCCTCTCTTCGTCGTGGCGTTCAGGCGGCATGAGCCGCGCCTCGTTCAAACGCCGAACTTCCCGTCCGGACCCGGCCGACGCCAGAACCGGGGCGCATCGGCCAATACAGCAGATCGGCGGCGATCTGCCGGTAATCGCGCGCCGCCGCCGCCGACGCAAACGCGTCCACCACCGTGTGCGCGAGCCCGCGCGCGCGCTCGATCAGCGGATCGGCCGCGACGCACCCCGCGTTCGACAGCGACACCCGCAGATAGCGGCTCGCGACGCCCGCGAGGTTCTCGTACGCGGCCTTCGCGTCGGCCGCGCTCTGCACGTGATTCGTCAGCACGCGGAACTGCGCGAGCGCGTGCGCGTAGTGCAGCCGCTTCATGCACGCGTACGCCTCGGTGATCGCCGACGCCGACACGCGCGTGACGACGAGCACGTCGTGCGCGTCGCGCGCGAGCCCGGAGAGCGCGCCGTTCGCGTCGAGCTGCGCGTCGATCAGCACGATGTCCGCCGCGCCGTCGCCGAGCGCCTCGATCTGCGCGTCGCTGTAGCCGCCGCGCGCGAGCCGCGACGCCCCGCATATCGAGAATCCGAGCTCGTGACGCACCGGCTCGCCGTCGCGCAGCCATGAGCCGCACAGCGTCGCCGAGATCGAGCGGACGTTCGCGCGCTCGTCGACGACGAGCACGTCCTTGCCGAGCGCGGTGAGCGCCGCGGCGAGGTTCGCGACCGTCGACGTGCAGCCGACGCCCGAGGGTCCGCCCGTCACCGCGACGACGCGCGACGCGCGTCCGGCGAGCAGGCGCCGCAATCCTTCGGCCTGGTCGGTGATGCGCTTATCCAAAGCGGACCTCGTGCAGTTCGTTGCCGGCGCGCGTGCTCAACGCGGACAGCATCGCCGGCAGATCGTCGTCGTGCGGCACGAACGGGGAATCCTCGCGCGGCGCGCAGAACGCGCTCTTCAGCAGGAATTTCTTCGTCGCGACGTACAGATTCTCGGGCACCTTCTGGCCGGTCGACACGTAGTGCACCGGCAGCTTGTAGCGGATCACCGTGTCGAGCGCGCCGCCGAGGTTGCTCGCCTCGTCGAGCTTCGTCAGGATGCAGCCCGCGAGATCGGGGTGGCCCGCCGCGCTGCGGTACGCCTGCACGACTTCGTTCAGCGTGTCGCCGTGGCTCGTCGCGTTCAGCAGCAGCAGGCGCTGCACCGGCGTGTCCGCGCCGTGCAGCATCGCGATCTGGTCGGACACCGTGCGGTCGCGCTGGCTCATGCCGATCGTGTCGATCAGCACCATGTGCTTGTTGCGCAGCTCGGCAAGCGCGAGCTGCAGATCGCCGCCGTCCTTCACCGCGTGCACCGGCACGCCGAGGATCTTGCCGAAGATGCGCAGCTGCTCGTGGCCGCCGATCCGGTAACTGTCCGTCGTGAGCAGCGCGACCTTGCTCGCGCCGAAGCGCATCACGCAGCGCGCGGCGAGCTTCGCGGTCGTCGTCGTCTTGCCGACGCCCGTCGGGCCCATCAGCGCGAACACGCCGCCGCGCTCCATCAGCGCGTCTTCGCTGTCGAGCACGGGCAGGTTCGCCGCGAGCACCGAATGCGCCCACTCGGCCGCCGCGTCGAGCGTGTCGTAGCCGGCGCCCTCCGGCAGGTTGTCGACGACCATCCGCACGAGCTGCGCGGAAAAGCCCGCCGCGAACAGGTATTTCGTCAGCGCGCCGTGCACCGGATTGCGGCGCTGGCGCTCGTTCCACATCAGGCCCGCGAACTGCTCTTCCATCAGCTCGCGCAGCGAGCCGAGCTCCTGCATCACCGTGTCGTTGACGATGCGCTCGATGCGCGCCTTCACCGCGTCCGCGACGACGGCCGCGGTGTCTTCCGGCAAGCGCGGCGCCGGCTTGGCCGCCGCCGCATCATCGGCCGGCAGCCGGCGCGAGACGTTGCGCACGATGTCGCGCGCCCATTCGGGCGGCTCGTCCGCGGCGGCGCGCTCGCGCGGCGCCTGCGCGGCCGCCACGGCGGCGCGTGGGCGCGCAACGAGCTCTTCGTGCTGCTTCGTCAGCCGCTTCGCGTGCTCGACGAGCCACGGCGCGGGCTCGGACGGCGCGGCGGGCGGCTGGGCGGCCGGCGGTGGCGCGACGGTGGGCCGAGCGTCGTCGCCGGAAGCGTCGACGCTCGCGCCGAACACCGACGAAAACACGTCGGGAAGACCGCCCGATGCGTAGGGGTTCGCGGCCGAGCGCGCGGCCGGCGCGGCCGACGCGGTGGTCGGCACGACCACCGATGCGGCGGGCGACGCGAACGTCGACAACGAAGACGCGGGCTGACGCGGCGCTTGCGCCTGCGGCTGGGCCGCGCCGTGCGCGGCGTCCGCCGCCGCGCGGCGCGTCGAGATTTCGGCGAGCTCGGCGGCGGGCAGCGCGACGATCTCGACGCGGCCGTCGTCGAGCGTCCGGTTGGACAGTACCGCCGCGTCGGCGCCCATCGCTTCGCGCACGAGGCGCAGGGCGTCGCGGCTCGTCGGGCCAATGAATTTGCGAATGTTCA